>NZ_JAFCWV010000001.1:0-1147225 GCF_049897745.1 Nocardioides sp. LHG3406-4 | reverse complement strand
GCCGGGGGGGTTGTGGCATCGTCCCACCCCGGGGTGTGGCGCCACCGTCCAAACAACGGCCGTTTCTCTGGTGCGAACGTTCCAGCAAAGCGCGTTGCGCGAACGTTCCAACAAACGCACAGGCCGGTCCCGCGGGGCCGCGACGCGGCCACGACTCAGGCGAGCGGGTGCGCGATCTCGTCGGCCGGCAGCCTCGCCCACAGGATCGCCACGACAGCGGTGACGACCGGCGTCAGCGCGGCGATGTAGAACGTGCTGCGCAGGCCGATGGCCTCCGAGACCGGACCGGCCAGCGCCATCGAAACCGGCATCAGCGACACCGAGACGAAGAAGTCGAGCGACGCCACCCGGCCGAGTAGCGCCGGCGGCACCCGGCGCTGGAGCAGGGTGCCCCAGATGACCATCGGGGCCGAGAACAGGGCTCCCATCACGAATCCTGCCGCGACGACCTGCCACACGGCGTCGGCCCACGCGATCACCAGGAACGGCAGCGCTCCCAGGCCCCAGCCGAGGACCATCAGGGTGAGGTAGCGCCGCGGCATCCGCACCGAGGCCATGCCCAGCGAGCCGACGGCACCGCCGATGCCGAAGGCGGCCAGCACCAGCGCGTGGTCGCCCGGACCGCCGCCGAGGGAGTCCTTGATCAGGAACGGGATGAGCACCTCGAGCGGCCCCATCATGGCCAGGATCATGATGGACGCGAAGATCAGCGACGCCAGCAGCCAGGGCGTGCGGACCATGTAGACGAAGCCCTCCTTCATGTCGGCCACCGCCGTGCGCACGGGGTGGCCGACGCGCACCTCTCCGGGCTCGCGGCGCACCGCGGTGAGGGGCACGAAGGTGAGGGCGATCAGGCCGAGCAGGCAGGCGGCGGAGGCGATCGAGAACGCCGCCGCGGGCGAGGCGATGCCGACCACGGCGCCGGCGACACCCGGCCCGATGGCCTGGCCGATCGTCGGGCGGACCATGCCCTCGAAGCCGTTGACGGCCATCAGGTCGGACTCCGGCACCAGCGCCGGCAGCATCGCGGAGTAGGCGGGGTAGTAGAAGGCCATGCCCATGCCGGTGACCAGCGAGACCGCGGCCAGGTGCCACACCTGGGTGAGGTCGTTCGCCGACAGCAGCCACACGACCGTCATGCCGACCAGCTCGACGGCCGCCACGGCGAGCAGGATCAGCTTCTGCGGCACCCGGTCGGCGACCACACCGGCGAGCAGGGCCGGGAGGAGCACTCCGACCGCCCCCGACGTCGAGACCACCGACAGCTCCGCCGGGCCCCCACCCATCCGGATGACCTCCCACACGAGCGCGACCACCCAGACGCCGCCGGCGAACGTGGAGAGCACGAGCGCCACGGCGAGCCTGCGGTAGGCCGGTGTGCGGAACGGCGTCAACGCCCGCGGGACCCGCCGGCCGGTCTGCTGGTCGTCGACGGGGTCCGCCACGCCTTCGACGATCGGGTCGGGCATGGGGGTCTCCGTGGTCATCGTGACAGGGTCACGGTTCAAGCGCCCTTGACGTCAAGAGCACGTGCGGACCAGCACAGTGTGCCCGCGACCACCGACGCCCGCCCAGGGATTCGGGCAAGATGGCGCCCATGACCGCCGGCCTGCTCCTCGCCGCGGGCGCCGGGCGCCGGATGGGCACCCCGAAGGCACTCGTCCACGACACCGACGGCACGTCGTGGCTGAAACGCGCGGTGCGCGCGCTGACCGACGGAGGCTGCAGCCGGGTGTACGTCGTCCTCGGTGCCGCGGCCGGCGACGCCCGGGCGCTCCTCGACGGCCTCGACGTCGAGGTGGTCGTGGCGGACGACTGGGCCGACGGCATGAGCGCGTCGCTGCGCGCGGGCCTGGGTGCGGTCACGGGCGAGGACGCGGCCCTGGTGAGCCTCGTCGACCTGCCGGACGTCGGGGCCGGCGTCGTCGCCCGGGTGCTGGCGTCCGGGTCCGGTGCGGCGGTGCTCGCGCGCGCGTCGTACGACGGCAGGCCCGGACACCCGGTCCTGATCGGCCGTGACCACTGGGAGCGGGTGGCGAGCACGGTGACCGGCGACGTCGGCGCCCGTGCCTACCTGGCCGCCCGCGAGGTGACCCTGGTCGAGTGCGGCGACCTCGCCACCGGTCGAGACGTGGACGCTCCAACGCCCGGCCAACGTCGCCGCACGTAGCCTGAGTGCATGGAGTCCGCGTCCGACGTCGCCGCCCGGTTGGGCACGGCCGGCTACCTCGCCGACCCGGAGCTGGCCACCGTCGTCTTCCTCGCCGCCCGCATGCAGCGGCCGCTGCTCCTGGAGGGCGAGCCGGGCACCGGCAAGACCGCGCTCGCCGAGGCCCTCGCGGAGTCGCTCGACCTGCCCCTCATCCGGCTCCAGTGCTACGAGGGCATCGACGCCACCCAGGCGCTCTACGACTGGGACTTCCCCCGCCAGATCCTCCACCTCCGCGCCCTCGAGGCGGTGGCCGGAGGAGAGGCGCAGAGCTCGGTCGAGGAGGCCGAGAAGAGCCTGTACGACGCCCGCTTCCTCCTCGCCCGCCCGGTGCTGCAGGCGCTCCAGCAGAGCCCGGCCGTGCTGCTCGTCGACGAGGTCGACCGGGCCGACGACGAGTTCGAGGCGTTCCTCCTGGAGGTGCTGTCGACCTGGCAGGTGACCGTGCCCGAGCTCGGCACCGTGGCTGCCGCCGAGCCGCCGCTGGTGGTCCTCACCTCCAACCGCACCCGCGAGCTGCACGACGCCCTCAAGCGACGCTGCCTCTACCACTGGATCGACCACCCCGGCCTGGAGCGCGAGGTGGAGATCGTCCGTTCCCGCGCGCCCGAGGTGTCGGCGGCCCTGGCGCGTCAGGTGGTCGGCGTGGTGCAGCAGCTGCGCGCCCGAGACGACCTGCTCAAGCCCCCCGGCGTGGCCGAGACCCTCGACTGGGCCCGCGCCCTCCACCACCTCGGCACCACCGAGCTCGACCTCGCCTCCGCGGCGGCCTCGCTGGGCGCGCTGGTGAAGTACCGCGAGGACGGCGACCGGGTCCGCCAGGCGCTCGACCGGATGCTGACGACGTGACCGGCGCCGCGGTCAGGGAGCCCGACGAGATCCTGCTCGGCTTCACCCGCGCGCTGCGGGCCGCGGGAGTGCCGGTCACGCCGGACCGCTCGCACGGCTTCCTCGAGGCCACGGCCCTGCTCGGGCTCGACGACCAGAGCGCGACCTACTGGGCGGGCCGCGCCACCCTGTGTGCCGGCCCGGACGACCTGGCCCGCTACGACCAGGTGTTCCACGCCTGGTTCGACGCGCGGGAGGGGCTGCCGCGGCCGCGCCCGGCCACCACGCCGAGCGTCTCGGTCTCCGGCTTCCCCGAGGCCGAGTCGGCGGGGGAGGGAGCAGAGACGGACGAGGTGCTGCGCGCCGCCGCCACCTCCGTCGAGGTGCTGCGGCACCGTGACGTGGCCGGGCTCGACCCGGCCGAGAAGGCCAGGCTGGCCGCCCTCTTCGCGCGGCTGAGGCCGATCGCCCCGTCGCGTCGAACGGCGCGGCACCAGCGGTGGCACCGGGGGACCCTCGACGCGTCGCGCACCATGCGGCTGAGCATGCGCCGGTTCGGCGAACCGGCCGAGATCGTCTGGCGCAGGCGCCGCGAGCGGCCGCGCCGCGTCGTACTCCTCCTCGACGTGTCCGGCTCGATGAGCGGGTACGCCGACGCGTTGCTGCGGCTGGCCCACCGGTTCGTGGTGACCGGGGACCGGGTGGAGGTCTTCACCGTCGGCACCCGGCTCACCCACCTGACCCGCGCGATGCGCCACCGCGACCCCGAGCGCGCGATCGTGGCCGCCGGCGACACCGTGCCGGACTGGTCGGGCGGCACCCGGCTCGGCGAGACGGTCAAGGTCTTCCTCGACCGCTGGGGCGCGCGCGGGATGGCGCGCGGTGCCGTGGTGGTGATCTTCAGCGACGGCTGGGAGCGGGGCGACGCCACCCTGCTCGCCGAGCAGATGCAGCGCCTGCACCGCATCGCCCACCACGTCGTGTGGGTCAACCCACACCGGGGCAAGGACGGCTACGCGCCCGTCCAGCAGGGCATCGCAGCGGCCCTGCCGTACGTCGACGACTTCGTGGCCGGACACTCGCTGGCCGCCTTCGCCGACCTCTGTACCGTGGTGTCTCGTGCGTGAGGTGATGTCGGAGCTGCTGGCCTGGTGGGAGGCCGGTGAGACGGTCGGCGTCGGGACGGTCGTCGCGACGTTCCAGTCCGCACCGCGCCCGCCCGGCGCCTCGATGCTGGTCGGCTCCGGGGGCGAGGCGGTCGGCTCGGTCTCCGGCGGCTGCGTCGAGGGTGCGGTCTACGAGCTCGCCCAGTCGGTGGTCGAGACGGGCGCGCCCGTGCTCGAGAGGTACGGCGTCTCCGACGACGACGCCTTCGCCGTCGGCCTGACCTGCGGCGGCATCCTGGACGTCTTCGTCGAGAAGGTGAACCGCGAGACGTTCCCCGAGCTCGGCGAGATCGCCGCCGACATCGAGGCGTCGCGGCCGCTCGCCCTGGCCACCGTGATCGAGCACCCCGACCCGGCGTGGCTGGGCCGACGGATGATCGTCCGGCCCGACGCCGAGGTCCCGCGGTCGGGCTCGATCGGCAGCCCGCGCGCCGACGACGCGGTGGCTGACGACGCACTCGGCCTGCTGGCGGCGGGCCACAACGGGACCCTCAGCTACGGCCCCGACGGCGAACGCCGCGGCGAGGGCATGCGGGTCTTCGTCTGGGCCTTCGCGCCGCCCCCGCGGATGCTGGTCTTCGGCGCCATCGACTTCGCGGCCGCGGTCGCGCGGATCGGGGCCTTCCTCGGCTACCACGTCACGGTCTGCGACGCCCGTCCCGTCTTCGCCACCAACTCGCGGTTCCCCGGTGCCGACGAGGTGGTCGTGCAGTGGCCGCACCGGTACTTCGCGGCGGAGGCCGAGGCCGGCCGTGTCGACCAGCGCACCGTGATGTGCGTGCTGACCCACGACCCCAAGTTCGACGTGCCCCTCCTCGAGGTCGCGCTGCGGCTGCCCGACGTGGCGTACGTCGGCGCGATGGGCTCACGGCGTACCCACGACGACCGGCTGGTCCGGCTCCGTGAGGCGGGCCTCACCGAGAAGGAGCTGGAGCGGCTCAGCAGCCCGATCGGCCTCGACCTCGGGGCTCGGACCCCCGAGGAGACGGCGATCTCCATCGCCGCCGAGATCGTGGCCCATCAGTGGGGCGGCTCCGGAGACCGGCTGGCCACTCGGGAGGGCCGCATCCACCACTGAGCCATCGCGGCTCAGGCATCCCTCATTGTGGTGATGCGCAGCCTTGCCAACCGGAGAATGGTCTTGGGGCAGAGTCGGGTCTGGGAGGGCCTGAGACCGTCCACCGGAGGAGGGACCCGTGGCCCGTCACGGAATTCTCGCGTCATCGTTCGCACTCGTGGTGCTCGCAGCCGGTGCCGCCGCACCCGCCTCGGCCGAGCAGAAGGCCGACCAGGTCCAGGCCAAGCAGAAGGTCGAGAGCCTGGCCCGGGGCCTGGTGAGCCCGTTGAGCCTCGCCGTCTCCGGCAACGGCACCGTCTACGTCGCCCAGAACTTCGCCGGCCTGCTGACGCGGATCGCGCCCGGCGGCAGGCCCACCGTCATCCACGCGGCGAGGAAGGGCACCGAGGTCGGGGCCGTCTCGGAGCGCCGGGGCACGCTGCGGTTCGCCACGACGAATCGGGCGAAGACGCACCTGTGGGGCATGAGCAGGGGGCGCCCGCCGGTCAGGCTGGCGAACCTGGGCGCCTTCGAGCGTCAGCAGAACCCCGACGCGGGAGTCAGCTACGGCTTCCAGGGCCTCACCCCCGCCTGCGCCGCGCAGATCCCCGAGGAGGTCCCGGCCGCCTACACCGGGATCGTCGAGTCGCACCCCTACGCCACGACGATGGTGAAGGGCACGACGTACGTCGCGGACGCCGCCGGCAACGACATCCTCTCGGTCTCGCCGCGGGGCAAGGTGCGCGCGGTGGCCGTGCTGCCGCCGGTGCCGGTGGTGGTCACCCCCGAGATCGCGGCGAGCAACAAGCTCCCAGCGTGCACGGTGGGGCTGACCTACCTGTTCGAGCCCGTGCCGACCGACGTCGAGCGCGGACCGGGCGGGAGGCTCTACGTCTCCACCCTCACCGGCGGTCCCGAGGACGGCAGCACCGGCGCCCAGTCGAAGGTCTATGCGGTCAACCGCCGGACCGGGTCGGTCACGCTGGTCGCCCAGGGCCTGGTCAGCGCGGTCGGGCTCGCGGTGGCGCGCAACGGCGACATCTTCGTGTCCCAGCTTTTCGCGGGCCAGATCGCGCGCATCAAGGCGGGTTCCGGAGTGGCCCGGCCGTGGCTCTCGAGGCCGCTGCCCGGTGACATCGAGCGGACCGACCGCGGCGTCTACGCCACGATCAACGCGCTGCCCCCGGAGAAGGGCAAGCCCAACGGCAAGGTGATCCGCGTCCGATAGCCGCGCGAGGGACCTCGCGCTACGGTGACGGAAGGGAGTCACACCACGACGTCCGAGGGACCATGACCGCTCACCGCGACCTGCGCGACCGGCGGCTGGAGGCCGTCCAGGCCTGGACGGCCTTCGTCGAGCACGGCGACGGCGTGGCCGAGCGAGTGCGGCCCGAGATCCTGGACAGCTGGCAGCTCTCCACCGGCACCGTCACGCCCGACTTGGCCGCGGCGCCGCTGGCCGACGAGTCCGACACCGCCGCCTATTGGCGCCAGTCGCCGCTGCAGACGGCGGTGGAGCGGGTCGAGTCCGACCTTCGGCGTACGGCCGAGGACGGCGACCTGGTCATCGCCGTCACCGACGAGCAGACCCGGATCCTCTGGACGTACGGCGGGCGGGTGATGCGCCGCAAGGCCGAGACGGTCAACTTCGTGCCGGGCGGGCGATGGGACGAGGGCAGCGTCGGCACCAACGCGCTTGCCATCGCGAGCCGCACCGGCGACCCGTCGATGGTGTTCAGCGCCGAGCACTACGCCTCGATCGTGCACAACTGGGTCTGCTGGGCGGCGCCGGTGCTCGACCCGGCGACCGGGCAGCAGCTCGGCGTGATCGACCTGTCGACCACGTGGGACCGCACCCACCCCATCGGCCTGGCCACGGCCCGGGTGATGGCCCGCCTCATCGAGACGGCGATGCCTACGTCGCGGCGTGCGCCGGGAACGATGGCGGTCGCACCGTCGGAGCCTGGCCTGACGCTCTCCCTGCTCGGCACCGCGGAGGCCTGGCTCGACGGCCAGCGGCTGCTCCTCAACCGGCGGCAGACCGAGATCCTGGCGCTGCTCGCCATGCATCCGCACGGGCTCTCGCTAGAACACCTCCACGCCCTCGTCTACGGAGACGCGGCCGTGACCACCTCGACGCTCAAGGCCGAGGTCTCCCACCTGCGCGCGGCTCTCGGCGGGCAGCTCTCCTCGCGGCCCTACCGCCTCACCCTGCCCGTGGCCACCGACATCGACGAGGTGCAGGCACTGCTGCGGCGTGGCGACGTGCGCGGTGCCGTGTCGGCGTACGGCGGCGACCTGCTGCCCGGCACCAACGCGCCGGCCCTGGTCGAGATGGGCGACTACCTCGCTGTGAGCATGCGCGAGGCGCTGCTGGCCGACCCCGACCCGGAGGCCGTGCTGCGCTACAGCGAGCTGGCGCCGTACGACACCCAGGTCGTCGAGGTCTGCCTCGCCGCTCTCGGCACCCGTGACCACCCGGCCCGGGCCCTGCTCAAGGGCCGGCTGGCGGTCGCCGACCGTTGAGGAGTGGTGGGCGCACCAGGCTTCCATCCAGGTCACCAGCGGGGCAGATCGGCGCTAGCGTTCATCCGTGACCGATGACCTCGAGCGTGCGCGCCCCGCGGATCGCGAGCAGGCGATCGCGACCGTGGAGGCGGCGCACGCCGCCGGGCGGATCGTCGACCACGACCGCGCCTTACGCATCGGGCAGATCCGGGCCGCCGGCCGTCGCGGAGAGGTGCACGCGCTGGTCCGCGACCTGCCGGCCCTCCCGCACGCGCCACAGCGCCCTCCCGTGCGCACGCCGCCCGCGCCCCTACGCCGCCGGCGCAGCCCGGGCCGGCTGCTCGCGGTCTTGGCCGTCGGCGCGGCACTCGTGCTCGGCGTCGTCACCACGATCACGACCGCGCTGGTCGCCCGGTCGCCCGACACGGTGACGGCGACGGAGTCGATGGAGGGACCCGTGGAGCGCCCGGCCGCCGACCTGCTGTCGCGCCATGGGTACGCCGACCTGGTCGCGGCCGTGGAGCAGAAGACCGGCCGCCGGGAGGCGTTCCAGCTGGTCGTCTATCCGGAGGAGGCCACCGTCGCCCTGCCCGTCGACCGCCGGTCCCGCCGCCAGATGACCTACTCCTGGGACGGGAAGTGGAGCCACTTCGGCGGCAAGGGCACGAGCACCTCTGCCCGCTTCTCGCTCGACGACGTCGACGGAGGCCTGCTGCGGCGGATGGTGACGAAGGCGAGACGACAGGTCGAGGACGCGACGATCTGGTACGCCGTGGTCAGGCCACCTCAGTCCGGGGTCGGGGGGTCCGTCATCGCCTTCGCGACCAACGACTTCGGCGAGACCGCCACGGTGCCGGTGGAGCTCGACCCGGAGCGGCGGAACCCGTGACCCTCGACTTCGACGGCGTGGTCTGGGAGTGGCGCGGCCCGGCGCCGTACCACTTCGTCAGCGTGCCCGACGACGACTGCGTCGAACTCCAGGAGGCGGCTGCGTTCGTCAGCTACGGCTGGGGGATGATCCCGGTGACGGTGACGATCGGGGAGACGGAGTGGACCACCTCCCTGTGGCCCAAAAACGGCGGGTACGTCGTGCCGTTGAAGGACCGGATCCGGCGAGCCGAGGGCATCGAGCTCGACGACGTCGTGTCGGTGCGGATCTACGTCGACGCCTGATCGCTCACGTCGGTCGCGCTGGGCGGGCGGTGCCGCGCTCCGGCAGCCGGTGGACGACGACCTCGTCGAGGCGCCCACCGACGATGGTCGCGGTCATGTAGGTGCAGTGCGGCTGGCGGCGCCGGTCGGTGGGCGAGCCCGGGTTGAGCAGCCGGAGGCCACCCGGCGTGGTGGTGTCCCACGGGATGTGGCTGTGGCCGAAGACCAGGACGTCCAGGTCGGCGTACGCGAGGTCCATCCGGCGCTCGCGTCCCTCCTTGCCGCCGGTCTCGTGGACCACGCCGAACCGCAGCCCGTCGATCTCGGCGCGGGCGACCTCCGGGAGTCTCGCGCGCAGGCCGGCGCCGTCGTTGTTGCCCCAGCAGGCCAGCAGTCTGGCCGACCGCTCCTCGAACGCACCGAGGGCGGCCTCGTCCACCCAGTCGCCGGCGTGCACGACGACGTCGGCCTCGGCGACCGCGTCCCACAGCCGCTCGGGCAAGGCCTTGGCGCGTCTGTGCAGGTGCGTGTCGGAGGTCAGCACGAGTCGGGTCGTCCGCGGCCCGGCCGATCCCGCTGTCGCTTCCACGGCCACCATGATGCACGTGCTGGGTATGTCCCATCTGTTCGTCACTGCACCGGGCGACCTGACGGGCCGGACCTCCAGTGGGTGGTGGACGCGAATGCTGTACGTCTCCCGCACCCGCTGTCAGTGGCGGGTCCTGCCGGAGACGTTCGGGCGCGACAAGGGGGACTCACCCAGTCAGCCGTGGCCGCGGAACCGACTCCAACCATTCACCAACCGGCCCGGCCTAGCGTGACGGCCATCACACGTCGCCCATCACGTCGCCAGCCCAGCGCTGCCCCGGAGGCCGTACATGACCCGGATCGAGCTCACCGTCGACGGCTCGTCGGTCTCTGACGAGGTCGAGCCACGCCTGCTGCTGGTGCAGTACCTGCGCGAGAGGCTCGGCAAGACCGGCACCGTCATCGGCTGCGACACGAGCAACTGCGGCGCGTGCACGGTGCACCTCGACGGGCGCAGCGTGAAGTCGTGCAACGTGCTCGCCGTACAGGCCAGCGGGCGCGAGGTGACCACGATCGAGGGCCTCGCCGCCACCCACACCGGCGGCGCGGACGGCGAGCTGCATCCGGTGCAGGAGGCGTTCCGGGAGTGCCACGGCCTCCAGTGCGGGTTCTGCACCCCCGGGATGATCATGCAGGCCGTCGACCTCCTCAACGAGAACCCGAGTCCGACCGAGGAGGACGTCCGGCTGGGCATGGAGGGCAACATCTGCCGCTGCACCGGCTACCACAACATCGTGAAGAGCGTGCTGCACGCGGCCGGGGGTGCCCGGTGAACAGCGCGGTGACCGCCGTCCAGGACCCTCCCGAGGTGGCCAAGGAGGTCGGTCGCGACCGGCGCCGCAAGGAGGACCAGCGGCTGATCACCGGCCGCACCCGCTGGACCGACAACATCACCCTGCCGGGGATGCTGCACCTGGCGATGGTCAGGAGTCCGTTCGCCCACGCGAGGATCACCGCCATCGACGTGGAGGCGGCCAAGGCGGCCCCGAACGTCGTCACCGTGGTCACCGGCCGCGACGTCGCAGACGAGCAGGGCTCGCTGCCCAACGTCTGGCCGATCGCGCCCGACCAGGTCACTCCGGCGCATCCCCCCGTGGCGGTCGACCGGGTCACCTTCGCCGGCGAGATCGTCGCCGTCGTCGTGGCCCGCACCCCGGCCGAGGCGCGCGACGCCGCCGAGCTGGTCGACGTCGACTACGAGGAGCTGCCCGCCGTACTCGACCTCAAGGAGGCCGCCGCAGCGGACGGTGAGCACGGAGTCCTCGCGCACCCCGACCTCGGCACCAACAAGAGCGGCCTGTGGACGTTCGACTCCGCGGAGGCCGGCACGGGTGGCAACGTCGACGAGGCCATCTCCAGGGCCCGTGGTGACGGCATCGTCATCGAGCGGGAGTACCGCCAGCAGCGGCTGATCCCGGCGTTCATGGAGCCCCGCTCCACCGTCGTCGACCCCACCGGCGAGCAGATCACCATGTGGACCTCGACGCAGATCCCGCACATCCTCAAGTTCCTGCTCGCGGCGGTCACCGGCACGAGCGAGGCCAAGATCCGGGTCATCGCCCCCGACGTCGGGGGCGGCTTCGGCGGAAAGCTGCAGGTCACGCCGGAGGAGTTCATCACCTTCGCGCTGGCCAACAGGTTGGGCAAGCCGCTGAAGTACACCGAGACCCGCAGCGAGTCGCTGATGGCCGCCCACCACGGCCGGGACCAGTGGCAGACGCTCACCCTGGCGGCGGAGAGGGACGGCACCGTGACCGGCCTCAAGGTCGAGCTGCTGGTCGACCTCGGCTCCTACGTCTCCCTCCTCGGTGGCGGGGTGCCGGTGCTGGGCGCGTTCATGTTCAACGGGATCTACAAGTTCCCCGCCTACCAGTTCAACTGCCAGACGGTGCTCACCAACAAGACGTGGACCGACGCCTACCGCGGCGCCGGCCGACCGGAGGCGACGTACGCCATCGAGCGGCTGATGGACGAGCTGGCCGTCGAGGTCGGGGTCGACCCGCTCGAGATCCGCGAGAAGAACTGGATCAGGCACGAGGAGTTCCCCTTCAGCTCGGTCTCCGGGCTCGAGTACGACTCCGGCAACTACGAGGCCGCGACCGCGAAGGCCAAGGCCAGCTTCGGGTACGACGAGCTGCGGGCCGAGCAGAGGCGCCGCCGCGACGCGGGCGACCGCATCCAGCTCGGCATCGGCGTCTCGACCTTCACCGAGATGTGCGGTCTCGCCCCCAGCCGGGTGCTCGGCAGCCTCGACTACGGCGCCGGAGGCTGGGAGCACGCGAGCGTGCGGATGCTGCCCACCGGCAAGGTCCAGGTGCTCACCGGGGCCAGCGCCCACGGCCAGGGTCACGAGACGGCGTTCAGCCAGATCGTCGCCGACCGTCTCGGGGTCGCCTTCGAGGACGTCGAGGTGCTGCACGGAGACACCCAGATCTCCCACAAGGGCCTGGACACCTACGGCTCGCGCTCGCTGGTCGTCGGAGGCGAGGCGATCGTGAGGGCCGCCGACAAGGTGATCGAGAAGGCGAAGCCGATCGCCGCGCACCTGCTCGAGGCCTCGGTCGACGACATCGAGTTCGACGCCGGGCGGTTCGGCGTCAGGGGCACCGACCAGGGGCTGGCGATGGCCGACATCGCACTGGCCGCCTTCGCGGCGCACAACCTGCCCGACGGTGTCGAGCCGAGCCTCGACAGCGACGCCACCTTCGACCCGGTGAGCTTCAGCTTCCCGCACGGCACCCACCTGTGCGCGATGGAGGTGGACACCGAGACGGGCGGGGTGCTCATGCGCAAGTACACCTGCGTCGACGACATCGGCACCGTTATCAACCCGATGATCGTCGACGGCCAGGTGCACGGCGGGCTCGTCCAGGGCATCGCCCAGGCGCTGTGGGAGGAGGCGGTGTACGACGACTCCGGGACGCTGGTGTCCGGCTCGTTCGTCGACTACCTGCTGCCCACCTCGGCCGACACGATCAACTACGACGTGTCGCACAACTCCACCGCCTCGACCACCAACACGCTCGGCACCAAGGGCGTCGGCGAGGCCGGCACCATCGCCTCCACGCCAGCAGTCGTCAACGCGGTCGTCGACGCGGTGCGCCACCTCGGCATCGACGACATCCGGATGCCGTGCACGCCCGAGCGCGTCTGGCGGGCCATCCACGACGCCGGAGGGGGCGGTCAGGAGGAGACCGAGGGCGCGGCTGCGCCGCACTTCGACGAGTCCACGGGCATGCAGGGCACGGTCGACCGCACCGACGGGGCAGACGAAGGGGCGGACCGATGATCCCGGCCCAGTTCGAGTACGTCGCCCCGACCAGCGTCGACGAGGCACTCGCCGCGCTGGCCCGGCACGGGGACGAGGCCAAGGTCATCGCCGGCGGGCAGAGCCTGCTGCCGGTGCTGCGGATGCGCCTCAACGCACCCGAGGTCGTGGTCGACCTCGGCGCCATCGCGGCCCTGCGGGGCGTCCGCGACGACGGCGACGCCCTGGTCATCGGCGCGATGACCACCCACCACGACGTCCTCCACGACCCGCTGGTCGCCCAGCACGCGGCGCCCATCGCCAAGGCTGAGGAGCACCTCGCCGACGCCCAGGTCCGACACCGCGGCACGTTCGGCGGCGCCCTGGCGCACGCCGACCCGGCCGGCGACCTCGGCGCGCCGGTGCTGGCGCTCGGCGCCGAGTTCGTGATCGCCGGGCCGACCGGGACGCGCACCGTCGCCGCGGACGACTTCTTCGTCGGCCTCTTCGAGACCGCGATCGCCGAGGGGGAGCTGCTGACCGAGGTCCGCATCCCCAAGCACACCGGGTGGGGCGCTCACTACGAGAAGTTCGTCCGGGTCGCCCACCAGTGGCCGATCGTCGCCGTGGCGGCGGCGGTCCGGGCCGAGGGCGGCACCATCGCCGAGGCGCGCGTCGGCCTCACCAACATGGGGTCGACGCCGCTGCGCGCCCTGGCCGTCGAGCAGGCGCTCGCCGGCCGGCCCGCGACCGAGGACGCCGTACGCGAGGCGGCCTCGCGGGCCGCGGAAGGCACCGACCCGCCGTCCGACCTCAACGGCGCGGCCGACTACCGGCGCCACCTGGCCGGCGTGCTCACGCGGCGTGCGGTGCTCGCCGCTGCTGGCGGGTGAGCAGATGGAGCTGAGCCACCGGTTCACCGTCCCCACCGGCGTGGAGGAGACGTGGGGCCACTTCCAAGACATCGCGTCGGTGGCCGAGTGCTTCCCCGGTGCCGCGGTGACGTCGGCGGACGAGCGGGCCTTCTCCGGGTCGGTCAAGGTCAAGCTCGGTCCGATCGCGCTCGTCTACAACGGCTCGGGCACCTTCGTCGAGAAGGACGAGTCGGCGCATCGCTTCGTGGTCGACGCCAAGGGCAAGGACAAGCGCGGCAACGGTACGGCGGGCGCCCTCGTCACCGTGCGCATGACCGGCTCCGCCGTCGATGGGGACGGCTCCACCGACGTGGCCGTCGACACCGACCTCAACATCACCGGCAAGCCGGCGCAGTTCGGCCGGGGCGTCATGCAGGACGTCTCGGACAAGCTCCTCGGGCAGTTCGTGGCCTGCCTGGAGGAGCGCCTCACCAGTGGCAGCGCCTCCCCGGTCGCACAGACCGCACAGACCCCACAGACCCAGCCGGCAGCGGAGCCCACCGTCGCGTCTCCCCCGCGGATCGAGAAGGAAACTCTGGCCGCGCCGGAGGCTCTCGATCTGGGCGCGGCGGTGCTCCCGGTGCTGGCGAGGGCCTACTGGAAGCCTGCCCTGGTGGTCCTGGTCGTGCTGCTGATCCTGCGACGGCTCGTCGCTCGCTGACCCGTCCGTCTGGGGCAGGCTTCGCTGGCGCTCCTCACGCTTTGCTGGCGTTGCAACGCCGTCGAAGCGAGGGGATCCCCGGATATCCGGGGATCACCACGGCCCGCGCCCACGCCCTAGGCTCGCGCCCATGCGCGCAGTCCAGGTGATCACGCCCACCGGCCCGGCCGACCTCGAGATCCGCGACGTCCCCGAGCCGACGCCCGGGCCGGCTGACGTGCTCGTCGAGGTGCACACCGTCGGCACCGCCTTCCCGGACCTGCTGCTCAGCCGCGGCCAGTACCAGCTCAAGCCCGATCCGCCGTTCACGCTGGGCGCCGACTTCGCGGGCGTCGTCGTGTCGGGGCCCGACGGGTTCGAGCCGGGCGACCGGGTGGCCGGCGTCGCGTCGTACGGCGGCGCGGCGGAGCTGGTCGCCAACCCCGCGGAGTCGACGTTCCACCTGCCCGACCACGTCGGCTTCGACGAGGGTGCGGCCCTCCCGATGAACTACCTCACCGCCCACTTCGCCCTCGCCGAGCGCGCCGGGCTGCGGCCGGGCGAGACGGTGCTGGTGCTGGGCGCCTCCGGCGGTGTCGGTACGGCGACCCTCCAGGTCGCGAAGGGGCTCGGCGCCCGCACCATCGCGGTCGTGTCCACCGACGAGAAGGCGAGGGTGGCGAGGGCCGCGGGCGCCGACGAGGTGGTCCTGCTCGACGGGTTCAAGGACGCCGCCCGCGAGCTGACCGGCGATCGGGGCGTCGACGTCGTGGTCGACCCGGTGGGCGGTGACACGTTCACGGACGCGCTGCGCAGCCTCGCCCCGCAGGGGCGGGTGATGGTGGTCGGGTTCGCCTCCGGCCAGGGCATCCCGGAGGTCAGGGTCAACCGGCTGCTGCTCAACAACATCGACGTCCGCGGCGTCGGCTGGGGCGCCTACGCCAGGGTCCGGCCCGGCTACATGCAGGAGCAGTGGCGCGCCCTCGAGCCGATGCTGGCCGCCGGAACGATCAGGCCGCTCGTCGGCGCGACGTACCCGCTGGAGGACTACGGACGGGCGCTCACCGACCTCGACGAGAGGCGTGCCCTCGGCAAGTCCGTGGTCCGCATGCGCTGAGCTGCCGCACGCGGTCACGCCTGCGCCGGCTGGGCACGCTGGTTATGGTGTCCCGCGTGAGCACTCTCGACGACGCCCGACCGGGCATGGACCACAGCATCCGGCCGCAGGACGATCTCTTCGGCCATGTGAACGGCACCTGGCTGGCGACCACCGAGATCCCGAGCGACCGCTCGAGCTGGGGACCGTTCGTCCAGCTGGCCGACATCGCCGAGGAGCAGGTGCGCCTCATCATCGAGGAGCTGGCCGCCGGCGAGGGTGCCACCGACGAGCACCGCAAGATCGGTGACATCTACGCCTCCTTCATGGACACCGCCACGGTCGCCAAGCTCGGCATCCGGCCCATCCGTCCGCTGATCAAGGCGGTCGACGCGCTGCGTGACATCCGCGACCTCGCGGCCTTCCTGGGGGAGTTCGAACGCGTCGGCGGTGCGGGGCTCTTCGGCTCCTACGTCGACACCGACGCCCGGAAGTCCGACCGTTACATCGTCAACATCACCCAGGGCGGGCTCGGCCTGCCCGATGAGAGCTACTACCGCGACGACAAGTTCGCCGAGATCCGCGAGAAGTACGCCGCCTACCTCACCCGTCTCCTCGAGCTGGCCGAGCGCCCCGACGCCGCGCAGACGGCTCAGCGCGTGCTCGATCTCGAGACCCGGCTCGCCAAGGGCCACTGGGAGCGGGCCGAGACCCGCGACGTGCAGAAGACCTACAACCTCACCACCCTCGACGAGCTCAAGGCGCTGGCGCCGGCCTTCGACTGGGACGCCTACATCACCAACCTCGGCGGCACCCCTGCCACCATCGCCGAGACGTGCGTGCGGCAGCCGTCCTACCTCGCGCACCTGACGACCGTGCTCCAGGACGCGCCCATCGAGGACTTGCAGGCGTGGCTGATGGTGCGGGTGCTGCGCTCGGCGGCGCCGTACCTCACCGACGACTTCGTCGAGACCAACTTCGACTTCTACGGCCGCACGCTCTCGGGCACTCCCGAGCTCCGCGAGCGCTGGAAGCGTGGGGTGGCGCTGGTCGAGGGCGCCCTCGGCGAGGCCGTCGGCAAGGAGTACGTCGCCCGGCACTTCCCGCCGCGGGCCAAGGCGCTGATGGACGAGCTGGTCGCCAACCTGCTCGAGGCCTACCGCCAGTCCATCTCCAAGCTCGACTGGATGGGGGAGGAGACCAAGCAGCGCGCCTACGACAAGCTCGACACGTTCCGGCCCAAGATCGGCTACCCGGTGAAGTTCCGCGACTACTCCGGGCTGCAGATCCGCCCCGGCGACCTGATGGGCAACGTCGCCGCCGCCGCGGCGTTCGAGACCGACCGCGAGCTCGCCAAGATCGGCTCCCCGGTCGACCGCGACGAGTGGTTCATGCTCCCGCAGACCGTCAACGCCTACTACAACCCGGGCACCAACGAGATCTGCTTCCCCGCCGGCATCCTCCAGCGGCCGTTCTTCAGCCCCGACGCCCTCGCGGCTGAGAACTACGGCGGCATCGGCGCCGTCATCGGTCACGAGATCGGCCACGGCTTCGACGACCAGGGCGCGCAGTACGACGGCGAGGGCAACCTCAACGACTGGTGGACGCACCGTGACAAGGCCGCCTTCGAGGTGAAGTCGAAGGCGCTCATCGAGCAGTACGACGCGTTCTCGCCGCGCTCGCTGCCCCACGAGAAGGTGAACGGCGCCCTGACCGTCGGGGAGAACATCGGCGACCTTGGCGGGCTCACCATCGGGCACAAGGCCTACCTCATCGCCTCCGGCGGCGAGGCATCCGTCGAGGACCGGCGCACCGTGTTCCTCAGCTGGGCCTACTGCTGGCGCACCAAGCGCCGGCTCGAGCAGGAGCAGCAGTACCTCACCATCGACCCGCACTCACCGCCGGAGTTCCGCGCCAACATCGTGCGCAACCTCGACGAGTTCCACGAGGTCTTCGAGACCCAGCCCGGCGACGGGCTGTGGCTCGACCCGGACAAGCGGGTCCGGATCTGGTGAGGCTCAGTCGGCCTGGGTCAGCGCGTCGGCGAAGAACGCGCGCTCGGTGTCATCGGCCAGCAGCGCGGGACGTCGTTCCACCTCGACGGCCAGGCGCTGGAGGACGGGCTGGATCGTGGTGTTGAAGACACGGTTCACGATGACGTGCCCCCGGGATCCGTCGCCCAGGGTCCCGATCAGGTAGACCTTCTCGTTGAGCCAGTCGAAGCCGCCGGGGCCGCCGAACCGGACCCGGACCTCCTCGACGTCCGCGAAGCGCATCCGGCGCCGGACCTCGTCGCCCTGCACCCAGGTGACCGCCTCCTCGGAGACGTAGGTGTGGCGCTGCTGGATGTGGCGGGCGAGGAAGAGCGGGAGCACCACGACGACCAGCGTCATCACGACCGCCATCGCCCACCCACCCAGCGCCGCGGACCCGTGCTCACCCGCGGCGGCCGCGACCATCCGCACACAGGGAACGGCGAACAGGGCGGCCATGGCCACCAGGGCCCAGACGAACGGAGTGCGCTGGGGCAGCTCGACCCCGAGACCGGCTTCCATGTTTAGGGAGCATACGCACGGGCACGATCGCGGGGCGACACGGCAACCACACGACCGGACACAGGAACGGATGCACATGACGATGTCACGCCTCGAGGCGGTGCTCAAGGGACTAGACACCCAGGCCGCCGCAGCGCAGGGGAAGCTCGACCAAGCGGCCGAGTTCGCCGCCCGGAGCGAGCACCTGGAGGTGGAGGGCAGGTCCGCCGACGAGATCGCCGAGGTGCGCGTCGACGGGACCGGCCAGGTGACCTCGATCACCCTCGACGACGACTGCCAGCGGCTGGGGCCCGACCGCATCGCGGCCGACGTCATGGAGGCGATGCGCCAGGCCCAGCGCCGCCTGAGCTTCCGGATCGAGCAGCTCGGCAACGACATCTACGGTGAGGGCTCGCCGACCGTGCGCGGATTCACCGACAGCTACCGCAACAGATACGGCTACGAGCCGGAGGAGGACCAATGAGTGACGGTTGGTACGTCGACACAGAGGCACTGCGAAGCCACGCGAGCCGCGTGCTCAGCCTCTCGGGCAAGGCGGGTGAGGCCACGGCTGCCGCCCACCAGGTGAACTTCACCTCCGGCATGTTCGGCAGCATCGGCTCGATCCTCGTCGGCCCCTTCATGTTCCCGCTGCAAGGGGCGGGCGTGGCCTCGGCCGCAGCGGTCGAGGGCGCCCTGGGCGACACCGCGGAGGCGGTCGAGGGCCTGGCCGAGACGTTCGGGTGGGTCGACGAGGAGATCGGCAGCCACTTCGATTCCGTGGGGAAGAGGATCCGATGAGCTCTCTTTTCGTCGAACCCGGCAACACCGACCGCGGCGCCTTCACCAACTTCGACAGCTTCGCCAACGGCACCAACGGGCTGAAGATGATCGACGGGGCGGTCGACTCGGCCACGGCCTTCAGCCGCGGCGACTGGATCGAGGGCTCCATCAACGGGGTGAGCGCGGCGCTCGACGTCGTGGGCATGATTCTCAACCCCCTGGGCGGGCTCTGCTCGATGGCCATCAACTGGCTGATCGAGCACTGCGGTCCGATCCAGGACTGGCTCGACCAGCTCCTGGGCGACCCGGGCGTCATCAAGGCCTCGTCGCAGACCTGGGACAACATCGGCCACCACATGGCCGGCATCGGGCCCGAGTACCGCGACCTGGTGTCCCAGGACACCGGCGACTTCACGGGACTGGCCATCGACGCCTATCGGGGCGCCTCCCAGGGCATGGCAGCGACCTTCGACGCGCTGTCCAAGGTCGCGGGCGGAGTGGCGGGTGGCATCACGGTGGCCGGTGGGCTGCTCGCGGGTGTCCGCGACTTCATCACCGGGCTCTTCTCGGACCTCGTGGGACAGGTGGCCGGTGCCATCGCCGAGTCCGTGCTGTCGGCGGGCGTGCTCGCCCCGCACGCGCTCGGTGGCCTGATCGCCAAGGCGAAGTCGGTGGTCGAGCGCTGCCGCAAGTTCATGGAGGCCCTGGCCACCTCGCTGGACAAGATGGCGGGCCTGCTGAAGGACATCAGCCCGGCCATGGAGACGTCCACGAAGGCTCTTGCCGCCATCTGCCGCAACGGTGCCAGCCAGCCGACCTCCTTCGCCCTCGCGCTCGGCAAGGGCGCCGGCGGCTCCGACGACTCGTGACCCACCCGGCCCACACCCAGTCGGACCACCGCGTCCGGCTGGAGTGGGGCCCCGTCGGCGCCCTGGCCGTGGCCGGTGGCGCCGACATCGCGGTCGTCGTCGACGTGCTGTCGTTCACCACCACGCTGACGGTGGCGGTCGAGCGGGGCATCGCCGTGCATCCCTACCCGTGGCAGGACGGTGGCGCGGAGGCATACGCCGCACAGCGCCGGGCCACCCTCGCCGTGGGCCGCTTCGAGGCGGCCGGCCGGGCCGACCGGATCACGCTGTCACCCGCCTCCCTGGAGCAGGTGACCGGCGTCGAGCGGCTGGTGCTGCCCTCGCCGAACGGGTCGACCATCGCCTTCCTGCTCGCGGAGTCCGGCGCCCGGGTCGCGGGCGCCTGCCTGCGCAACGCGCCGGCGGTGGCCGCCTGGGTGCGGCCGTACGTCGACGACGGCGCGCGCGTGGCCGTCGTACCTGCCGGTGAGCGGTGGCCGGACGGGTCCCTGCGCCCCGCGGTCGAGGACCTGTGGGGAGCCGGTGCGGTGCTCGCCGCCCTCGACCAGGACGACATCCTCAGCCCCGAGGCGCGGGTGGCCGCGGCTGCCTTCAGGGCGGTCGAGCAGGTGCTCTCGTCGGAGCTGGCCGGGTGTGCCAGCGGCGCGGAGCTCGCCGGAGCCGGCTTCGCCGAGGACGTGCGGTTCGCGGGGGAGTACGCCGTGAGCCCGGTCGTGCCGGTGCTCGAGGGCGACGCCTTCGTCGCCGCGTCCTAGCAGCCGGCGCCGCTCCTGTGGATGCGCGCCCCCGGCTGTCGGCCCGCCTTGGTAGACAGGGGCCATGCCCGACACCGACACCGACACGACCGTGAGCCCCGACGTACGCCGCGACGCCGAGTCACACCTGCGTGCGCTCGTCGGCCGGGAGGACGCCCGGCTGCGCGACGACCAGTGGTCGGCCATCGAGGCCCTCGCGGTCGACCGGCGCCGCTCGCTGGTCGTGCAGCGCACCGGCTGGGGCAAGTCGGCGGTCTACTTCGTGGCCACCCTGCTGCTGCGCGCGCAGGGGGCCGGTCCGACCATCATCGTGTCGCCGCTGCTGGCGCTGATGCGCAACCAGATCGCCGCGGCCGAGCGGGCCGGCATCCGGGCGGTGACGATCAACTCCACCAACATCGAGCAGTGGCAGCCGATCCAGGACGCGATCGCGGCCGGGGAGGTCGACGTGCTCCTCGTCAGCCCGGAGCGGCTCAACAACCCGGGCTTCCGCGACGAGGTGCTGCCCCGCCTGGCGGCGACAGCCGGCCTGCTGGTGATCGACGAGGCGCACTGCATCTCCGACTGGGGCCACGACTTCCGGCCAGACTACCGCCGCATCCGCACCCTGCTCGCAGACCTGCCCGACGGCATCCCGGTGCTCGCCACCACCGCCACCGCCAACGCCCGGGTGACCGACGACGTGGCGGAGCAGCTCGGCAAGGAGGTGCTGGTGCTGAGGGGGTCCCTCGACCGGGAGTCCCTGCGGCTCGGGGTCGTCCGCCTCAAGACGGCCGAGCAGCGGCTCGCGTGGCTCGCCGACCACCTGGCCGAGCAGCCGGGCTCGGGCATCGTCTACTGCCTCACCGTCGCCCAGACGCAGGAGGTGGCCGACTACCTCCGCTCCCGCGGGCACGAGGTCGCGGCCTACTCCGGGCAGACCGAGCCGACCGAGCGACAGGCGCTCGAGCTGGCGCTGGTCGACGGCCGGGTCAAGGCGCTGATCGCGACGAGCGCCCTGGGCATGGGGTTCGACGCGAGCCTGGGGTTCGTGGTCAACCTGGGCGCCCCCGCATCCCCGGTGGCCTACTACCAGCAGGTCGGGCGCGCCGGGCGCGGCACCGATGACGCGACGGTCGTGCTGCTGCCCGCCATCGAGGATCGCGACATCTGGGCCTACTTCGGCTCCCTCGCCTTCCCTCGCGAGGAGCTCGTGCGGCAGACCCTGGAGGTGCTCGCCGGTGCTGACAAGCCGTTGAGCACGGCGGCGCTGGAGACCCACGTCGAGCTCAACCGCAACCGGCTCGAGACGATGCTCAAGGTGCTCGACGTCGACGGCGCGGCCCGCCGGGTGCAGGGCGGATGGACCGCCACCGGCCAACCCTGGGCCTACGACGCCGACCGCTACGCCCGGGTCGCGGAGGCTCGCGAGCGTGAGCAGCAGGCGATGCTGGCCTACCTCGACACCGACCGGTGCCGGATGCACTTCCTCCGCGACCAGCTCGACGACCCCGAGTCGGCGCCGTGCGGGCGGTGCGACAACTGTGGTGGCATGACCCTGTCGAGCGCCGTCTCCGAGGCCGCGGTCTCCGAGGCGCACGAGCGGCTGAGCCGCCCGGGAGTGGTGCTCGAGCCGCGCAAGATGTGGCCGACCGGGCTCGCCACTCTCGGCATCGAGCTCAAAGGCAAGATCACCTCGGGCGCCGAGGAGGGTCGCACGATCGCCCGGCTCACCGACCTCGGCTACGGCCAGCAGCTGCGCGACCTGTTCCGGCCCGGTGACGTGACCGACGGGCCGGTGCCACCGAGCCTGGCCCGCGCCCTGCTCGACGTGATGAAGGAGTGGTCGAGCGAGTGGGCGGCGCGGCCGGAGGCGGTCGTCCACGTCGAGTCCGCGACCCGGCCCACCCTGACCCGCGACCTGGCCGAGGGCATCTCCAGGGTGATGCAGATCCCGGTGGTCGGCCGCTACGCCATCGTCGACCCTGACGTGCAGCCCGGCCAGGGTGCGATGAACTCCGCCCAGCGGGTCGCCGCCGTCGGCCGTCGGTTCGACCTCGACGCGGACGTCCCCGCCGCGCCGGTCCTGCTCGTCGACGACCTGGTGGTCACCGGCTGGACGATGACCCTGGCCGCGCGGGCGCTCAGGGCGTCCGGGGCGACCGTCGTACTCCCCCTGGCGCTGGGGAGCCAGACCTGAGCCGAGGTCGGCTCAGGCCCGGATCCGTGCGCGGGTCAGTGCCCCATCATCGCGGCCGGGTCGACCGGTGCGACCTTCTTGCGGGGGAGGAACGCCGCCGGGATCAGGCAGCACGCCACCAGGATGGTCGCGACGATGAAGACGGTCGCGAACGAGTCGGCCAGGGGCAGCTGGCCCTGTGCAGCCAGCGCGGTGAACTGGTCGACCGGCAGGCCGAGCTGGTCGGCGATGGCCGCCAGCTTCGACGGGTCGCCGTCGGCCGGCTTGGCCGCCAGGAACAGCGGCGCCGTGTCGCTGCCCTTGATCTCGTTGGTGAGGATCACCGAGAAGAGGGCCGTTCCCATGGAGGCGGCGACCTGCTGGGTGATGTTGAGCAGCGTGGAGCCGCGAGCGACGTTGTGCGCGGTGAGCGTGGCGAGCGCCGCCGTCATGATCGGCATCATCGTGCCGCCCATGCCGAGACCCATGATGAAGAGGGCCGAGAGCATGTAGGCATAGGAGGTGTCGGCCCCGATCTGGGTGAACATCGCCATGCCCACGGTGATCACCGTGATGCCGACGAGCACGATCTTCCCGGGGCCGATCTTGTCGGCCAGGATGCCGGCGATCGGCATGGTGATCATGGCGCCGATGCCCTGCGGGGCGAGCAGCAGGCCCGCGCCCAGGGCGTCCTCGCCGCGGACCTGGATGAAGTAGAGCGGGAAGAGCAGGCTGGCGCCGAAGAACGCGATCGCGAAGAGCATCATCGCGAGGACTGCGACCGTCATGTTGCGGTTGGCGAACAGGCGCAGCTCGATCAGCGGGTGGACGTTGCGGCGGTTGAGCGCCCACGGCACGAACGCCACGATCAGCGCGATGCCGACGACGGCGGGGATCCACACCTCGCGGGCCGTGGCGGTGCCGTGCTCGGGGATCGAGCTGACGCCGTAGAGGAACGCGGCGAGCCCGGGCGAGAGGAGCAGCATGCCCAGCCAGTCGAAGGTCTCGGACGGCTCGACGCTGTCGGACGGGAGCACGATCCAGGCGTAGACGATGGCGCCGATGCCGATGGGCAGGTTGATGAGGAAGATCCAGTGCCACGACGCGGCGTCGATGAGCCAACCGCCGATGATCGGGCCGAAGATCGGGCCGAGCAGCATCGGGATGCCGAGCACGGCCATCACCCGGCCGACGCGCTCGGGGCCGGCGGCGCGCGTCAGGATCGTCATGCCCAGCGGCATCAGCATGCCGCCGCCGAGGCCCTGCAGGACGCGGTAGACGACGAGCTGCCCGAGGCCATCGGCCGTCGCGCACAGCACCGACCCGGCGGTGAACAGGAGTACGGCGAGCAGGTAGAGGCGCTTGGTGCCGAAGCGGTCGGCGGCCCAGCCGGTCAGCGGGATGACGGTGGCCAGCGCCAGCGTGTAGCCGGTCATGGTCCAGGCGACGTCGGCCGCTGTGGCATCGAACTCGCGCTGGAACGTCTCGAGGGCGACGGAGACGACGGTGATGTCGAGAATGGACATGATGGCGCCGAGGACGACGACGCCAGCCACCATGAGGACGCCCTTGTCGAGGCGATCGTTCTGCGCCGGCGCGGTGGCGTCCGGCTCGTGGGAAGACTTGATGGTCACCTGCGGAGCGTATTGAACGCCGCCGACAACGAGCGAATCCTTATTCGGTGCGGCCGGACACCGCCTGGCGCCGCCCGCCACGGGAACGATGTGTCGGCGCCGGGCGTTAGCGTCAGGTCTGCCCTACCCGCCCCACGACCGACCCCACGACCGAGTTGGAGGCCCGCTGCGTGAGCTTCGTCCCCGTCACCGGCACCGCGACCTTCATGTCCGGCGAGCCGCCGCGTGACGGAGTGGTGGAGTTCCGCGACGACCGGCGCACCGTCAGCCTCCCGGTGCGGGCCGCGCTGCCGGTGCTGACCCGGGCCCACGCCGACGGCGACTCGCACGCCAGTGTGCGGCTGCTCGCGGGTGCGGCGCTGCTCGCGATGCGGCTCGTGGCGGCGGGCAAGTTCCAGCCCGATCCGGCCGCTGGCCGCTGGCGGCCGGCGGGACTCGGCCCCGACGACGAGGAGCGCATCTCGCGGCTTGGCCTCTCCCTGGCGTACGGCGAGCTCGACGCCGCCGGCGCGGAGGGCATCGCGCGCCGGATGATCGACGCGGTGGTCGACGCCATGCCCCGCAGCGCCCCGCACGCCCTCCGCCCGGTCGAGCGGGAACCCTCCCACGGCGACTACGCCGCCCGCCTGCAGGCCAGGCTCGCCAAGCACCGGGCGGCGGTGCCCGACAACCGTCCGCAGCTGGTCAGCCTCTCGTTGCGCGTGGAGGCCGACGAGGAGGAGCTGGTGGCCGGCGCGGTGCGGCTGGTCCTGCAGGTGCACGACGAGCGCAACCCGCTCCACGCCTGCGACGCGGGCGTGCTCTTCACCGAGTCCGGCCCCGACGCCAGCCACGGGTTCGGCGACCGCGCCCGCACCCACGCGAGCGTGGCGCTGCGGGCCGCGGCCGACGCCTGGCCAGTGCTAGAGCGGTTCCTGGAGCTGCGCGTGCCCGACCAGCTCACCCTCGACACCGACGAGCTGGTCAGCCTGCTCGACGAGGGAGTCGCGGAGCTCGAGCAGCGTGGTGTGAGCGTGCTGTGGCCGCGCAGCCTCGGCCGCGACCTCACCGCGACCGCCGTACTCGATCACAAGCGGGCGCCCGGCACCCGTGAGGAGCCCTTGCAGACGGGAGTGTTCGGGGCCGACGCGCTCTTCTCCTTCGACTGGCAGGTCGCGCTGCACGGTGAGCCGCTCAGCGAGGACGAGATGGCCCGGCTCGCGCAGGCCGCCGGCCCGATGCTCAAGCTGCGCGACAACTGGGTGATCGTCGACCCCCGCATCGCGCGCAAGGCCAAGAAGCGGATGGTCCGCTCGGTCAAGCCGGTGCAGGCCCTGGCGGCGGCGCTGACCGGCGTCGCCGAGATCGAGGACATGCCGGAGCAGGTGATCGTCGGCGCCTCGCTGCTCAAGGTGCGCGAGCGGCTCGTCACCGCGGCTACCCGCGAGCCCGTGCCGGTGCCGCCCGCGCTGCGGGCCGAGCTGCGCGACTACCAGAAGCACGGGCTGACCTGGCTCGCCGAGCTGACCTCGCTCGGCCTCGGTGCGTGCCTCGCCGACGACATGGGCCTGGGCAAGACCGTCACGCTGATCGCGCTGCACCTCCACCGCGGGTCCGGGCCGACGCTGGTCGTCTGCCCGGCCTCCCTGCTCGGCAACTGGGAAGCGGAGATCCGGCGGTTCGCCCCCGGAGTCGCCGTACGCCGGCACCACGGCGCGGGCCGAGACCTCGACGACCTGACCGACGGCTTCGTGCTCACCACCTACGGCACCATGCGCAACGACGCCGTCGCCCTCGACCGGGCGGGCTTCGACCTCGTCGTCGCCGACGAGGCGCAGCACGTCAAGAACCCCCAGTCGTCGACCGCCCGGGCGCTGCGCACCATCGGCAGCCGCGCCCGCGTTGCGCTGACCGGCACCCCGGTGGAGAACAACCTCACCGAGCTGTGGGCGATCCTCGACTGGGCGACGCCCGGCCTGCTCGGCAGCCGCAACGCCTTCCGCAAGGTGTGGGCCGCCCCGATCGAGGGCGGCGTCGACCCCGACAAGGCCCGGCAGTTCGCCGACCTGATCGGCCCGTTCCTGCTCCGTCGGCGCAAGTCCGACCCCGGCATCGCGCCCGAGCTGCCTGCCAAGACCGAGACCGACCACCTGCTCGGGCTGACCCGCGAGCAGGTGGTGCTCTACGAGTCGTTCGTCCGCGACACCATGGAGCGCATCGAGCGCGCCGACGAGGACGTCCGCCGGGGCCTGGTGCTCAAGCTGCTCACCGGCCTCAAGCAGATCTGCAACCACCCGGCCCACTTCCTCAAGCAGGTCAACCCCCGGCTGGCCGGCCGGTCGGAGAAGCTCGACCTGCTCGACGAGGTGCTCGGCACCGTCCTCGCCGAGGACGGCGCGGTGCTCGTCTTCACCCAGTACGTCGCCATGGCGAGGCTGCTCGAGCGCCACCTCGTCACGGCCGGCGTACCCCATCAGTTCCTGCACGGCGGCACCACCATCCGCGAGCGCGAGCGCATGGTCGCCGGGTTCCAGGCGGGTGAGGTGCCGGTGTTCCTGCTGTCCCTCAAGGCCGGCGGCACCGGCCTGAACCTCACCCGGGCCGACCACGTCGTCCACATCGACCGGTGGTGGAACCCCGCCGTCGAGGACCAGGCCACCGACCGCGCCTACCGGATCGGCCAGACCAAGCCCGTGCAGGTCCACCGGCTCGTCATGCAGGGCACGATCGAGGAGAAGATCGCCGAGCTGCTCACCCGCAAGCGCGCGCTCGCAGACTCCGTGCTGGCCCGCGGCGAGGCCGGGCTCACCGAGCTGTCCAACGCCGAGCTGCGCGACCTGGTCGAGCTGCGACCCCAGGTCGACCCATGAGCGCCGTCACGCACCCGCGGTTCCGCCCGAGGTCCGGAGGGCGCGGCAGCACCTGGTGGAGCAAGGCGTGGGCGCGCACCGTCGAGGAGGCGGCGTACGCCGGCGAGGACCTGCGTGCCGGCAAGGCACTCGCGAGACGCGGGGCGGTGGGGCACATCGTGGTGTCCGAGGGCCGGTTCGTCGCCCCGGTCGACGAGGGCGACGACACGTTCACGGTCGAGGGAGCCCTCGAGCGGCTCGACGACGAGGCCATGGCGATGTTGGTCGACGTGGTGGCGGCAGGTGCGGGCCGGATCGCCAGCCTGCTCGCGGGCGACCTGCCGCACCCGTTCGTCGAGGCGGTCGAGGAGTCGGGTGTCGAGCTGCTGCCCTTCGCGGGCGAGCTGTCGTGGTCATGCTCGTGCTCGGCGTGGATGGACCCGTGCCGGCACGCGCTCGCGGTCGGCACCCAGGTCGGCTGGCTGGTGGCGGCCGATCCGTTCGCGCTGATCCTCATGCGCGGGCTGGGCCGCGACGAGCTGCTGGCCCGGCTGCAGGCGCTGGGGACCGTCGAGGACCAGTCAGCGAGTGCGGGCGTCGACGACCTCGACACCGGCCTGGACGCCGCGCTGCGCGCCGCCCGGATCCTCGAGGTCGCCGCCGACCCCGACCGGGCCATCGATCACCTGGTCTGAGGCGCCACGTCCAGCGCCGCGAGCGCCATGGTCACCAGCAGCTCGCGCATCGCGTCCTCGGGGAGCAGCCCGCTGTGCGGGGTGGAGTTGAGCAGGCCGAAGGCGGCGTGCGCCATCGCGCGGGCCTGGTCGAGAGGCATGCCCCGATGCAGCCGGCGCAGCTGCGCGGCCCACACGTCGACGTACTCACGCTGGAGGGACCGCACCTCCTCGCGGGCGTCGTCGGGCAGCGACTCCCAGTCCCGGTCCTGCACGACGATCAGCGGCTTGTCCCGCAGCGCGAAGTCGGTGTGCCACTCGACCAGCGCGCGGAGTGCGTCGGCGGGCTCGCGGCCGCCGACCCGTTCGCGGCCCACCCGCAGCAGCTGCTGCGAGATCGAGACGAGCATCTCGGCCAGCACGGCGTCCTTGGAGGCGAAGTGCTTGTAGATCGCCGGCCCCGAGATCCCGCACGCGGCGCCCAGGTCGGCGATGGAGACGCCGTGGAACCCGCGCGCAGCGAACAGCTCTGCCGCGGTGGCGAGGATCTGGTCCCGGCGGGTGCTCACCGGCTCACGTTAGCGGTCGCTAACCGCCGCGGCCGTGGTAGTCCGGTGCGTAATCGGGCTCTGGAGGCGCCGCGAGCCCCGAAATGCACCGGACTACCCGGGTGGATGGCGCGACAGGTTAACGAACGCTAACCTTGCCGGCATGGCGGATGGTCTGAAGGAGCTCGTCGACGAGCTGCGCGAGAAGCTGGCGGTCGCTCGGCTCGGCGGCTCCGAGAGCGCACGCACCAAGCACACCGATCGCGGCAAGCTGCTGGTGCGTGACCGGGTGGACCGGCTGCTCGACCCCGGCAGCCCGTTCCTCGAGCTGAGCCCGCTCGCGGCGTACGGCATGTACGGCCGCGACGAGAGTGACGTCAACGCCGTGCCCAGTGCCAGCATCGTCACCGGCATCGGGCGGGTGAGCGGCCGCGAGTGCATGGTGATCGCCAACGACGCGACTGTGAAGGGCGGCACCTACTACCCGATCACGGTCAAGAAGCACCTGCGCGCGCAGACCGTCGCGGCCGACAACCAGCTGCCCTGCATCGCGCTCGTCGACTCCGGCGGTGCGTTCCTGCCCATGCAGGACGAGGTCTTCCCCGACCGCGAGCACTTCGGCCGGATCTTCTACAACCAGGCCAACCTCTCGGCGCGCGGCATCCCGCAGATCGCCAGCGTGATGGGCTCGTGCACCGCCGGCGGTGCCTACGTGCCGGCGATGTCCGACGAGACGGTCATCGTCCGGAACCAGGGCACGATCTTCCTCGGCGGCCCGCCGCTGGTGAAGGCCGCGACCGGGGAGGTCGTCACCGCGGAGGAGCTCGGCGGCGGCGACGTCCACGCGCGGACGTCGGGAGTCGTCGACCAC
The DNA here is from genome assembly GCF_049897745.1 of Nocardioides sp. LHG3406-4. Classification (NCBI taxonomy): domain Bacteria; kingdom Bacillati; phylum Actinomycetota; class Actinomycetes; order Propionibacteriales; family Nocardioidaceae; genus Nocardioides; species Nocardioides sp. LHG3406-4. Next base: position 1,118,166 of record NZ_JAFCWV010000001.1, on the reverse strand, counting down.
CTCGCCGACGACGACGCACACGCCCTCGACATCGTGCGGGGCATCGTCGACACGCTGCCGCGGCACGGCTCTCGCTACGAGGCCCACCCGGCGCCCGACCTGGCCGACGTCGAGGAGCCGCACGAGGATCCCGCCACCCTCTACGACGTCGTGCCCGCCGACACCCGCACGCCGTACGACGTGCGCGAGGTGATCCGCCGCATCGTCGACGGCAGCCGGCTGCACGAGTTCAAGAAGCTGTACGGCGAGACGCTGGTGTGCGGGTTCGCCCGCATCCTGGGTCACCAGGTCGGCATCATCGCCAACAACGGCATCCTCTTCAGCGAGTCGGCGCTCAAGGGCGCGCACTTCATCGAGCTCTGCAACCAGCGCGGCATCCCGCTGCTGTTCCTGCAGAACATCACCGGCTTCATGGTCGGCCGCGAATACGAGAACCGCGGCATCGCCCGCGACGGCGCCAAGCTGGTCACGGCCGTCGCGTGCAGCGTGGTCCCGAAATTCACCGTCGTCATCGGCGGCTCGTTCGGCGCCGGCAACTACGGCATGTGCGGGCGGGCCTACGACCCCCGCTTCCTGTGGATGTGGCCCAACGCGCGCATCTCGGTGATGGGCGGCGAGCAGGCTGCCTCCGTGCTGGCCACGGTGCGGCGGGACGGCATCGAGGCCAAGGGCGGCGAGTGGTCCGCCGACGAGGAGGAGGCCTTCAAGACGCCGATCCGGGACACCTACGAGCACCAGGGCTCGCCCTACTACTCCACCGCCCGGCTCTGGGACGACGGCATCATCGACCCGGCCGACACCCGCCGCGTCGTCGGCATGGGGCTGGCGGTCGCCGCCAACTCCCCGATCCCGGCGCCCTCCTACGGCGTCTTCCGGATGTGAGCTCATGAAGACACTGCTCGTCGCCAACCGCGGGGAGATCGCCCTCCGCGTCTTCCGCACCGCCCACCGCCTGGGCATCCGCACGATCGCCATCCACACCGATCTCGACGCGGGCGCGCCGCACGTGCGGGCCGCCGACGACGCGGTCCGGGTCGAGAGCTACCTCGACATCGACGCCGTGGTCGGCGCCGCCCGTGCGGCCGGCGCCGACGCGGTGCACCCGGGCTACGGGTTCCTCTCCGAGCGGGCGGCCTTCGCGCGTGCCCTCGAGGGGGTCGGCATCAAGCTCGTCGGCCCGTCGTCGGACGTGATGGACAAGATGGGCCGCAAGGACGCCGCCCGCGAGATCGCGGTGGCCGCCGGCGTGCCGGTCGTGCCGGCGTACTCCCTCGACGACGACCCGTCGACGTTCGCCTACCCGGTGCTGGTCAAGGCCGCGGCCGGCGGCGGTGGCAAGGGCATGCGCATCGTGCGCGCCGCCTCCGGCTTCGCCGAGGCGATGGCCTCGGCGAAGCGTGAGGCGAGCTCGGCGTTCGGCGACGACACGATCCTGGTGGAGAAGTACGTCGAGAGCGGCCGCCACATCGAGGTGCAGGTCATGGCCGACGCGCACGGCCACGTCATCCACCTCTTCGAGCGCGACTGCTCCACCCAGCGCCGGCACCAGAAGGTGCTCGAGGAGGCGCCGGCCCCGACGATCACCGACGCCCAGCGCCAGCAGGTGACCGCGTCGGCGGTCGCGCTGGCCCGCGAGGTCGGCTACGAGAACGCCGGGACCGTGGAGTTCCTCCTCGACAGCGACACGGGCGAGACCTACTTCCTGGAGATGAACACCCGCCTCCAGGTCGAGCACCCCGTCACCGAGATGGTGACCGGGCTCGACCTCGTCGAGCTGCAGCTGCTGGTGGCCGACGGCGAGCCGCTGCCGATCGGCCAGGACGACGTGCAGCTGACGGGGCACGCCATCGAGGCTCGCGTCTACGCCGAGGACTCCTTCGGCGGGTTCCTGCCGCAGGCCGGCGCCACCAGCATCGTGAGGTGGGCTTCGGGCACGGGAGTGCGCGTCGACCACGCGCTGGAGTCCAACCAGGTCGTGAGCACGGCGTACGACCCGATGCTGGGCAAGGTCATCGCCCACGGCCCCGACCGCGAGAGCGCCCGGCTGGCGCTGGTGGCTGCCCTCGACGACACCTCGATCCTCGGGCTCACCACCAACGCCGGCTTCCTGCGGACGCTGGTCGCGAGCGACGAGTTCCGCGACGCGACGATCGACACCGCCTGGCTCGACCGGGTCGAGATCGGGACCGACGTGCCCGCGCCCGACGACGAGCTGCCCCGGCTGCTGGTCTCCTGGGTCTCGGCCATGATCACCTCGATGGACACCGGCCACGCCTTCGCGGCCGACGGTTTCCGGCTGGGTGCCCCGCCTGCGCCGACGGTCGTCGAGCTCGACCGGCCCGTGATGGTCGCCAGGGCCGCCGACGGGGTCGCGGGTACCGTCGACGGGGTGCCCGTGCGACAGCTCTCGGCCGCCGACCACGTCCTCGACGCCGTGGTGGACGGACGCCGCGTGCGCGCCGTCGTCAACGTGCAGCCGCACGTGATGGAGGTGGCCTGGCAGGGCCAGCGGCACGTCTTCACCCGGCCCGACCGCCTCGCCGACACGGTCGCCGTCGGCGACGGGACGATCTCCGCCCCGATGCCCGGCACGCTGCTCGACGTCCGGGTGACGGTCGGCCAGGAGGTCGCCGAGGGCGACGTGCTCGGTGCGATGGAGGCGATGAAGATGGAGCTGTCCTTGAAGGCGCCGTTCGCCGGCACCGTCACCGAGGTCGACGCGGCCGTGGGCCAGCAGGTGGCCATCGGTGCGACGCTGTTCGTCGTGGAGGCGGCCGAGTGAAGCTCCCGGAGAAGGTCACGATCTACGAGGTCGGCCCACGTGACGGGCTGCAGAACGAGAAGACGATCGTCCCGGCCGAGGTGAAGGTGGAGTTCATCCGCCGGCTCGCCGCCGCCGGCCTGCCGATCGTCGAGGCGACCAGCTTCGTGCACCCCACGTGGGTGCCGCAGCTCGCCGACGCCGCCGAGGTGATGACCGCTCTCGGCGACGCCGGCCGCGACCTGCCGGTGCTGGTGCCCAACGAGCGCGGCCTCGACCGGGCCCTCGAGCTCGGCCTCAAGCACATCGCCATCTTCGGCTCCGCCACCGAGACCTTCGCCCGGAAGAACCTCAACCGCGGCCTCGACGAGCAGTTCGCCATGTTCGAGCCGACCGTACGACGCGCGCGGGAGGCCGGTCTCGACGTGCGCGCCTACGTCTCGATGTGCTTCGGCGACCCGTGGGAGGGCGCCGTACCCGTCGAGCAGGTCGTGTCGGTCGGCAAGCGGCTCTTCGACCTCGGCGCCAGCCAGCTCAGCCTGGGCGACACCATCGGCGTCGGCACGGCCGGCCACGTCAAGCGGCTCATCGGGGCGTTCGTCGACGCCGGCATGGTCACCGACCACCTCGCCATGCACTTCCACGACACCTACGGGCAGGCGCTCGCCAACACGTTCTCCGCGCTCCAGGAGGGCATCACCACGTTCGACGCCAGCGCCGGCGGGCTCGGTGGCTGTCCCTACGCCAAGAGCGCCACCGGCAACCTCGCCACCGAGGACCTCGTCTGGATGCTCACCGGGCTCGGCATCGAGCACGGCGTCGACCTCGACGCCGTCGTCGCCACCAGTGCCTGGATGGCGGGACACCTCGGGCGGCCCAGCCCGTCGGCCGTCGTACGCGCGCTCACCCCGCCCGCCGGTTGAGCCTTGGTTTCGAGGTCGTCGCTGAGGCTCCTCGCACCTCAACCAGCGGCTGTCATACGCGCGCACCCTCAGCCCTAGACTCACGGCCATGAGCCGGGTCGTCTACCTGCACGTCGGAGCGCCGAAGACCGGCACGACGTACCTCCAGGACCGGCTGATGCTGAACTCCGAATCGCTGGCCTCCCACGGCGTGACGATCCCGACGCGCAACCGCTTCGTCGACGCCGACCTCTTCCACTTCCGGGCGGCGCTCGACCTGCTCGGCCAGGACTGGGGCGGCGACCCCGGGCATGCCGACGGCAACTGGGACGCCATGGTCCGGCGGGTACGCCGAGCACCGAGCTCCGCGATCATCAGCCACGAGATCCTGGCCGCGGCGAAGCCCGACAAGATCGCCAAGGCGATGAACGACCTCGCCGGGTGCGAGGTCCATGTCGTCTACTCCGCGCGCGACCTCGGCCGGCAGCTGCCGGCCGCGTGGCAGGAGTCGGTCAAGCAGGGCCGCAAGTGGACCTTCCGCCGCTTCCTCAACAAGGTCGAGCGCGGCGAGACGTGGTTCCAGAAGGCCCTCGACCTGCCGACGGTGCTCAACAACTGGAGCGCCAAGCTGCCGCCCGAGCGGGTGCACGTCGTCACCGTGCCGCACGACCGAGGCCAGGACGAGCTGTGGCACCGGTTCGCGGAGGCGTTCTCGATCGACCCCGCCTGGGCGCCCAAGGACAGCGAGCGCGCCAACCGCTCGCTCGGCATCGCGGAGACCCAGCTGATCCGGCGCCTCAACCGCCGGCTGGAGCTGACGGTGCGGCGCGAGCAGACCTACGACGCCCTGATCCGCGAGCTGCTCGCCCAGCGCGAGCTGGTGAGCCGCGAGTCGATCCCGGTGCGGCTGCCACCGGCCCGCTTCGAGTGGGCCGAGCAGCAGGCCGACCTGTGGATCGACTGGGTGAAGGGCAGCGGGGTGCACGTCGTCGGCGACGTCGACGACCTGCGGCCGCGTCGCCCGGCCGAGGGCGTCGAGTGGCGGGACCCCGACCGGGTGGGCGCCAAGCTGCAGCTGGACGCCGCGCTCGACGCGCTCAGCGTGATGACCCGCGAGGCCGCGGCGCGGCCCGATCCCGAGCGGGCCCTGGGCCAGCGGGTCCGCACGAACGCCAAGCGCCTGCGCCGCCGATGAGCCCCGGACACGTCCCGGGGGTCCCCACCCCCGGACTCGACCGGGCCTGGGGGTGGGTCGAGCACCTGCGCGCCGGCGGCACCACCGGCTGGCGTGACTGGACCGGTACGACGACGACGCCGAGTCCTGGCCCCGGCCGCGCCGTGCCCGGCGCCCAGCAGCTCGAGCTGCTCCGCCGGGTCAACGAGGTGGCGCGCCCGACCCCCGCACTGGCCGGCCGCATCCTCGCCGCGAGCGCCCCCGGACGAGGACGCCCCGACCTCGAGCTCGTCGGGGCCGCCGAGGAGTCGCCGTTCGGGGCGCGACCGGTCGACCCCGGTGAGCTGGGGGACCACGAGCTGCTCCGGGTCGCCGCCCACCTGATCGCCGAGGACGTCGCGGCCGCGGGCGTACCCCCGGATCGCGAGCCGTCGCTGCCGCGACCGTGGCGTCGCCGCTACCGCCTCGTCGGCGACCCGCTGCTGAGCGATCCCGTACGCCGCGACCTGGTCGCGCGCGGCCGGGGGCCCCGTCCCCGCGGCGACGTCGTCGTGGTCGGCGCCGACCTCGGCCAGATGCTCTCCGACGCGTGGACCGCTCGCTGCTTCGGCCAGGGCGCCGTGCCGTGGCCCGACTGGCTCGAGACGTGGCGCCAGCGGCGCCGGCTCCCGCCGCGCATCGACTTGCCCCGCATCGCCGCCGCCTGGGCGGAGCGCACCGGCGCCGAGCGCGTGCACGTGGTGCTCGACCCGGCCGCCCTGCCCGCCCGGGTGGGGGTACGCCGCCTCGCGGCGCCCGAGCGGCGCTCGGCCGACGCCGCGGAGCTGGCCCGCAGGGTCGCCGCCATGCTCGGGCTGATGGTCACCCCGCCGGTGCGCGGCGAGCTGATGATGCGCGCGTTCTGGCCGCGGCTCGCCGACGCCCCTGGTCGACCGGTCGACGTACCCCCGGAGCACCGGCGATGGCTGGCCGTCCGCGCCGCCGCGATGGCCGACGAGCTGCGTCGCGCTGGTTACCCTGTGCACGGCGACCTGGAGGCACTCGTGTCCCCGCCGTCGACTCGACCGTCGCTGCCGTCCACCGGAGGCGCCCTGGAGCTGGCGGTGCGGACGTTGCTGGGTGCAGGAGTCGAGACGGAAGGGGAGTCGCGGTGAGCAGACGCGTGCTGGTGCACGTCGGCACCCCCAAGACCGGCACCTCCCACCTGCAGGACGTGCTGCACCGCAACCGCGAGCGCCTCGCCACGCATGGCATCCTCTACCCGGCCGAGCGCTTCGACGAGCACTTCCTGGCCGCCCTGGACCTGATGAAGCTCACCTGGGGCGGGCTGGAGCTCCAGGCCGTCGGCGCGTGGGACCGGCTCGCCGCCGACGTGCGGGCCTGGCCCGGCACCTCGATCGTGAGCCACGAGATCCTCGCGACCGCCTCGCGCACCCAGGTCGACCGCGCCCTCACCTCGCTCGGCGCCGACGGGTCGTCCGGAGGGCCTGAGATCCACCTGGTGCTGTCGGTGCGCGACCTGGTGCGGCAGATCCCGGCCGAGTGGCAGGAGAACGTCAAGCACCGCAGCGTGATCACCTACGAGCGCTTCCTCGAGGTGATCACCGACCCCGAGCGCGACAGCCGCATCGGCACCTGGTTCTGGGGGGTCCAGGAGATCCCCGACATCATCAACCGCTGGGGCGCAGCCATCCCGCCCGATCGCATCCACCTCGTCACCGTGCCCGCGCCGGGTGCGCCGCGCGACGAGCTGTGGCGGCGGTTCAGCCTGGCGTTCGGCCTGGACGGTCTCGACCTCGACCTCACCCCCGCACGCGCCAACCCGTCCCTCGGTGTGCCCGAGACGGCGCTCGTGCGCCGCATCAACCGGCGCGTCACCAAGGTCGTGGATCCCGGCGACTACCGCCCTCTCGTGCGCGAGCTGCTCGCCCACCAGACCCTCTCGACCCGGCGTCGTTCGCCCCGACTGGCGCTGCCGCCACACCTCTACACCTGGGCGCAGGAGGTCTCGCAGACCTGGGTCGACGAGATCGAGAAGCAGGGGTACGACGTCATCGGCGACCTCGCCGACCTGCTCGGCCCGCCCCCGCCGGAGACCTGGTCCGACCCCGACCACCCCGACGAGGGGGAGGTGGCATCCGCCGCGCTGGACGCCGTGAAGGCGCTGCTGGTCGAGACCACGCGCCTGCGCCGGGTCGAGGAGGACCTCCGTCGCGAGCTGTCCGACACCCGGTCGGCGCTCGAGCGCGCACACCTGCGGCCGACGTACCGGCTGCGCGAGAAGGCCGTACGACGCCTGGAGGCCGGGCGGGTCGGGCGCGTGGGGCTGGCGGTCTACCGCCGGCTGCGCGGCAGGAGCTCGCGCTCGGCGTAGCGGCCGATCCGCCAGGTGGCGAAGCCGTCGGCGCTCGCGCCGACCAGGCCACCGACGATCGGCACGCGACGGCCGACCGTGGTCGCCAGCCTCTTGCCGGCCACTCGGGTGATCAGGTCGGAGGCGACCTCGGTGGCGATGATGGTGTCGAGCAGCGGGTCGTGGGTCGGCGCGGTGGCGATGGCCATCGGTGGTGCCGGCAGCTTCTTCTTGCGGACCAGCTGGGCGATCTGGTCCTCGCCCAGGATGCAGGCCAGGATCGCGTTGCGGACCTTCGGGTCGTCGAGGTCGTAGCCGCGCAGGTGCGCGATCCCGGCGATCATCCGGCACTGCAGCAGGGCGAGACCGCTGATGTTGGCCGGGATCGCCACGGCCGCGGTCACCAGGCCACCGATGTTGGTCAGGAAGCCCTGGGCGCCGGCGAACCGCACGTGGTTCTCGATGACCTCGTGGATCGCCCGGTCGACGTTGCCGTTCTGCTCGGCGAGCTGCTTGTCCGCGGCACTGGCGGCCGGGCCGAGCGGCCCGACACCGTCGATCGCGCGGGACAGCGCCTCCCGGACGAAGCTGGTCGTCAGCCCGGGCGCCAGCTGGCTGATCCGCGGGGCCACGCTCCTGCCGACGTTCTCCTTGAGACCCATGTGACCAGCCTACGGGGCACTACCGTGGCGTCGTGGCGACCGAACCCCCGAGGACCCCCTGGCTCCTGCCCGGGCCCCGGGACATGGACCCCGACGACGACCTCGTCGCGGTCGGCGCCGACCTCGAGCCGGGCACCCTGCTCGATGCCTACCGCCAGGGCCTCTTCCCGATGCCCGTGGGACGACCGAGCGATCCGCCGTACTGGTTCTGTCCGGTACGCCGCGGCGTGCTCGAGCTCGCCGACCTGCGCGTACCGCGGTCGCTGCGGAAGGCCTGCCGCGACTTCGAGATCCGGGTGGACACCGCGTGCGCCGAGGTCATCGACGCCTGCGCCGACCCGCGCCGGCCCGACGGCTGGATCGACGCCGACGTCCGCACGGCGTACCTGCGGCTGCACGAGCTGGGCTGGGTGCACTCCGTCGAGGCGTGGCGCGACGGGCGGCTCGCAGGCGGCCTGTACGGCGTGGCGATCGGCGGCCTGTTCGCCGGGGAGTCGATGTTCCACCGCGAGCGGGACGCGTCCAAGGTCGCGCTGGTCGCGCTGGTCGACCTGCTCCGGGAGTCGCCGGGCGACCGGCTGGTCGACGTGCAGTGGCGCACCGACCACCTCGCGTCGCTCGGCGTCACGGAGACGAGCCGGGCCGACTACGCGGCGCGGCTGCACGCCGTGCTCCAGACGGACCTGCCGGCCCGCTTCGAGCGCACGCCAAATGTGTGAGATCCGGCAGATAGGGCAGGGTTGCGGCGACAGCTTGTCTCGATCGAGGGGAACCACATGAAGCACGCACTGCTCGTCGCATCGCTCGTCCTGATCGGCGGCAGCGCCGTCGCCTGTGGCGGGGGCGGTGACAGCGACGGCGGGGATGCTCCCACCAGCGCGTCGAAGACCGAGTTCTGCGACGCCTACCAGGGGCTGTTCACCGACCTGGCCGGCCTGGCCGGTGACACCGGCGAGGCGCCCGACGAGAATGCCATGCTGAACGCCATCCAGGACTGGGCCGCCGACATGGAGAAGGTCGGCACGCCCGAGGGGATCTCCGACGACGTGCGCAGCGGCTTCGAGCTGACGGTGGGCCAGGCCAAGGACCTGGAGGCCGACGACCTCAAGGAGGCCAACCTCGAGGACCTCACCACCGACCTCTCCGAGGACGAGCAGAAGCAGGCCCAGGCGTTCACGACCTACGTCACCGACAGCTGCGGCAACCCGCTCGACGAGATCATGCCGTCGGAGCCCGCCAGCTGAGGGGCTACTTGAGCAGCTTGGACATCCGCCGGTCGGCCAGCGGCTTGCCGCCGGTCTGACACGTCGGGCAGTACTGCAGGCTGGAGTCGGCGAAGCTCACCTCGCGCACGGTGTCCCCGCACACGGGACAGGCCTCACCCGTGCGGCCGTGCACGGCGAGGTGGGACTTCTTCTCGCCCTTGAGCTCGCTGGCCGCCAGCCCGCGCGACCGCTCGACGGCGGCGCCGAGCGTGCCCTTGATGGCGTCGTACAGGGTGTGCAGCTCGTCGTCGGTGAGGCTGTTCGCGGGCTTGAAGGGCGACATCCGGGCGGCGTGGAGCAGCTCGTCGGAGTAGGCGTTGCCGATGCCCGCGACGGTGCCCTGGTGGCGCAGCACGCCCTTGATCTGCTTGCGGCCCTCGCGCTCGAGGATGTCGCGCAGCAGCTCGACGGTGAAGTCGTCGGCCAGCGGGTCGGGCCCCAGCCGGGCGATGCCGGTGATGGTCGCGGGGTCGCGGGTCACGTAGATCGCGAGGCTCTTCTTGGTGCCGTACTCCGTGATGTCGAGGCCGGTGTCGTCGTCGAGCACGACGCGCGCCGCGAGAGGGCTCTTGCTGTTCGGCTTGGCCGGCAGCTTGGGCACCTCGTCGCGCCAGCGCACCCAGCCCATGCGGGCCAGGTGGAGCACGAGGTGGAGTCCGCTGGCCTCGATGTCGAGGAACTTGCCGTGCCGGGTGACGCCGTCGACCATCGTGCCGTTCAGGGCGTGCAGCGGCGGGTCGAAGGTCTTGAGCGCGCTGAACGCGGCCAGGTCGATGCGGGTGATGGCACGCTCGTGGAGCCGGCCGGTGAGGTCCTGGGCCAGCGCCTCCACCTCGGGCAGCTCGGGCACGGGTCACATCCTAGGTCGTGACACGTCACCGCAGGCGAGCCACAATGAGTCATGGCCACCGCTCGCCCGCTGCCGGCGACGGGCTCGATCCACCTCGACGCCCGTGGGGGCGACCGCGCGCTGCGGGTCTCGTGGCACCACGAGGCCGGCCTGGTCGTGCTGAGCCTGTGGCGCGACAACGTCTGCACCGGGTCCTTCCGGCTCGCGGTCGACGAGGTGCCCGACCTGATCGAGATGCTGCGCGCTGGTCTCGACCAGGCGTACGACGACGCGCGGGCCCGCCGGCGCGTGACCCGCGGCGACCGGCACGCCACCGGGGCCTGACGGCGTCAGCCGACCCGGCTGAGCACACCGGTCTGCGCGAGCAGCGCGAACCGGTCGGGCACTCCCCAGTGCTCGACGATCCGGCCGTCGACGACCCTCGCCTGGTCGAAGATCGTGATGTCGACCGGCTGGTTCGACGGTGGACCGAAGAACGGCCCGGAGTTCGTCCCCCGCCCCCGCGCGCGGACCCACACGCGATCACCGTCCACCACGGAGTCCTCGAGGGTGAAGCTCATGTCGGGGAACGCGCCGTGCAAGTCGCGGATCGCCGCCTTGACGTGGGCGATGGCGTCGGACCCCGTGCCGGACAGGCCGAACTGGTGCTCCACCAGGTCGGGCGAGCACAGCTGGTCGACGATCCCGTCGTCTCCCGTGGCGAACCCTTCCTCGAACACGCGCCGCATGACCTCGAGCGGACTCTGGACCTCGAGCATGACGGATCTCCTGTCCCCCGCGTGTCCGCGGTGTTGTTGGTTCTAGTGGAACTAGAGTCAATATGTGCCTGCGGAGAGCGCTTCGTCAAGGGGTCGACGGCCCTACACCTCCTCGGTGCGCTCCGCTCGGGCGACCGAGACCCGGCGGCGCGTCGTCGAGGCTGCGAGTGAGAGCTTCCTCGAAGCCGGCTACGCGGCCACCACCCTGAGCGCGATCGCGGCCCGAGCAGGGGTCTCGGTCGACACTGTCTACAAGACGTTCGGGTCCAAGATCGCGCTGCTCAAGGAGGTGCTGGACGTCGTCATCGGCGGTGACGACGATCCCCTGCCGATGCTCGAGCGGCCCGGGCCGCAGGCCGTGCGCACCGAGACCGACCAGCGGGTCCAGGTCCGAATGCTGGCCAAGGGTGTGGCCGGTCAGCTCGAACGGATCCGGCCGCTCGACGACATCCTCCGCGGCGCGGCGGCCGTCGACGCCGAGGCCGCGGCGCTGCGCGAGGACATCCAGGTCCGCCAGCGGGGTACGGCGATGCGGACGTTCGCGGGCTGGATCGCGGCGAACGGCCCGCTGCGCGACGGACAGAGCGCGGCTCGCGCCGGGCAGGTCGTGTGGACGCTGACGTCACCCGAAGTGCACCTGATGCTCCGCGACACGAGCGGCTGGTCGCGTCGCGCCTACGAGAAGTGGCTGGAACAGGCGATCGCCGCCGCCATCCTCGAGCCGCGGCGTACGCCGTCAATCTAGGGAATCCGCTAGATCGACCGATACGGTCTGATCGTGGACCCCATCCGTAACCCGTACGCGCCCGGTGCCGGTCAGCGCCCGCCCGAGCTCGCCGGGCGCGACGAGCAGCTGCGCGCCTTCGACGTCGTACTCGAACGGGTGGCGCGCAGCCGCCCCGAGCGCAGCCTCGTGCTCACCGGGCTGCGGGGCGTGGGCAAGACGGTGCTGCTCAACGCGCTGCGGTCCGCCGCGGTCCGCAAGGGCTGGGGGACCGGCAAGCTCGAGGCGCGGCCCGACCAGCCGCTGCGGCGACCGCTGTCGAGCGCGCTGCACCAGGCGGTCCGCGAGCTGGGCCACCCGCAGCAGGACGAGGTCGACCAGGTGCTGGGCGTCATCAAGGCCTTCGCGCACCGCGAGGCCGGCCCCGGCGCCAGGCTGAAGGACCAGTGGAACCCGGGGATCGACGTGCCGGCCGCTCGCGGCCGCGCCGACTCCGGCGACATCGAGATCGACCTGGTCGAGCTGTTCACCGACGTGGGCGGGCTGGCCGCCGACCGGGGCCTCGGCATCGCCGTCTGCATCGACGAGATGCAGGACCTCGGACCCGACGACGTGTCGGCCCTGTGCGCGGCCTGCCACGAGGTCAGCCAGAGCGGCCTGCCCGTCATCGTCGTCGGTGCGGGGCTGCCGCACCTGCCGGCGGTGCTGTCGGCGAGCAAGTCCTACTCCGAGCGGCTCTTCACCTACCAGCGCATCGACCGGCTCGGCCGCGACGCCGCCGACCTCGCCCTCACCGCGCCGGCTGCCGGCGAGGATGCATCGTTCGAGGACGACGCGCTGGCCGCGATGTACGCCGTGACCGGCGGCTACCCGTACTTCATCCAGGCCTACGGCAAGGCGGTCTGGGACCTCGCCCCACGCTCACCCATCACCGCCGCTGACGTCTCGGTGGCCGCGCCCGAGGCCGAGGCCGAGCTCGCGGTCGGGTTCTTCGGCAGCCGGTTCGAGCGCGCGACGCCGGGGGAGCGGGACTACCTCCGGGCCATGGCCTCGGTCGCCTCCGGCCTCGACGAGCCGCTCGACGACGCCGACTCGGTGCCGACAGCCGCCGTGGCCGCCGTGCTCGGGAAGAAGCCGCAGTCGCTCAGTCCCGCCCGGGACAGCCTGCTGAAGAAGGGGCTGATCTACTCCGCAGAGCGCGGCCGGATCGCCTTCACGGTGCCGCACTTCGGGAGGTACCTGCGCGAGCAGGGGTGAGCCGTCGAGGTGCGTCCACCGCCGTCTGTCGACGGGGGGATGCGTCCTCTGGCCCGCCGACCCGGGCGCTACGGTTGCGGTATGGCAGATGTCACGGTGCGCAACAACCCCGATCAGCAGCGCTACGAGGCCCTGGTCGGCGGCGAGCTGGCCGGCTTCGCCGCCTACCGGCTCTCCGACGCGCGGATCACGTTCACCCACACCGAGGTCGACGGCGCCTTCGAGGGCCAGGGCGTGGGCGGCGCGCTGGCCCGCGGCGCCCTCGACGACGTACGCGCCGACGGCACCCGCACGGTGCGGCCGCTGTGCCCGTTCATCAGGGGATGGATCGAGAAGCACCCCGACTACGCCGACCTGGTCCAGAGCTGAGCGCGCGTCAGAGGGTCGCCAGCTCCTCGGCGGTGTAGGGCCGCAGCACGCAGAACTCGTTGCCCTCGGGGTCGGCCAGCACCACCCACGTCACGCTCGGATCCTGACCGACGTCGGCCCGGGTCGCGCCCAGGGACTCCAACCGGGCGACCTCGGCGTCGCGGTCGCCGGGGCGCAGGTCGAGGTGCAGCCGGTTCTTGCCGACCTTCTCGTCGGGGACCCGGTAGAACAGCAGGTCCGGCGCGACCCCGTCCTGCGGGCTGCCTGCGGGCGGCTCGAGGACGACCTCGTCGGGGGTGTCGTAGGTACGCCGCCAGCCCAGGGCCTCCTGCCAGAAGGCGGCCAGCCGGTCGGGGTCGTGGGCATCGACGTTGAGGCACTGGATGGTGAGAGTCATGGGACCAGCCTGTCCCCGCTGCCGGGCGGACGCCATCGACTTACGGACGGTCCAGCTCCTCGATCAGCCCGCCGAACGCCACCTCGTCGCTGTCGGTGCCGGTGTGCGGCGAGGCGAACCACACGGCGTACTGACTGATCTCGTCCAACCGCCATTCCAGGTCGAACAGCTCGAGCATCGCGCCGTCGGGGTCCACCAGGTCTGCGCGCCCCGCGTCGACGATGCCGCGCAGGTCGCGCTCGCGGGGCGCGAGCTTGAGCGACTCCCAGTCGACGAGCACCACACGGCCGTCGGGGAGCCGCACCTGGTTGCGGGTGTGTGGCTCGCCGTGCGTCGGCACCCACGGCCGGCGCCGGGCCTCGGCGGCCAGTCGGTGGTAGGCCGCGGTCCAGCGCTCGAGTTCGTCGAGTCGCCCGATCAGCGCGGCGCGGGCGGCCGGCCCGTACGGCCCGGTCTCCCACGGGGAGGCCAGCCGGGGCCGCAGCGACGTGGCGAAGTCCGGGGCCACCAGCGGCGCCCACACGGGGATCGGCCCAGGCACCGAAGCGTGCAGCCGCCGGAGCCTCGCGGCGTCGCCCTCCGGGTCGAGCACGGCACCGGCGCCGACCGCGGGACCGGACAGCCACGGGGTCACGCTCAGCGCGCCGTCGCCGAAGGCCACGACGTACGGCGGCAGGGTGGCGACGACGAACTCCAGTCCGGCCGCGGCGAGCGCGGCGGCCCCGGCGTACGCCGAGTGCAGGGACGACAGCGAGTGTCGCGGGCCGAGCCCGTCGAGCGTGACGAACAACGCCGGACCAGCCTCCGCGTCCGCCCGCCAGTGGTGCGCCCCGAAGCCGAGGGGGAGGTGGGTCACGCCGACTGCATCGACGAGCCAGTGCTCCCGCACGGCGGCCAGGACGTCTGCGTCGGTGACGCCGACCGGGGTTTCCTTCATGGTGAGCCCGGAACGCTGCAGAAGTGGTGCTGACCGGAAGTCGGGTTCCGCATGCGCGTGAGCGTAGATGCAAGCGGCGCCTCCGGGCCGGCGATTGCCGGCCCGGAGACGCCTAGGCGCAGAGCCTCCGTGAGAGGGTCAGGCCACGACCCGACGCCTGCGCAGAAGCAGGACACCGGCGAACAGCAACGCGGCTCCACCCAGACCGACCGGCAGCAGCAGGGTGTCGGCACCGGTGCGCGGGAGGCCTCCCGGAGCCGGGGCGGACTCGGAGTACCGCATCACGACGCGGCCGGTAATCGGCGTACCGTCGTTGAGGTTTCCGACCAGCTTGACCGGCGTCGGGTCACCCTTGAAGCCGGGCTTCGGCCGGAACGACACCGCACCGGTGTGGGAGTTGACCGTCCAGACGCCCTCACCGGGAACGACCAGGCGACGGACGTGCTTGCCGTGCGGGCCGACGAGCATCACCGATCCCGGCACCAGGCCCTTGATCTGCGAGACGGTGCTCACGGTGAGCGTCTCGCCGACCTTGCCCTCCTTGTGGTTGGAGATCGTCCCGACCTTCTTGACCTTGGGCTTGAGCACCGTCGGCGTGTAGGTCGAGGTGGTGGTCGTGCCGTTGGCGTCGGCGATGCGGTACGTCACCGGCGTGGCGATCCCGGTGAAGCCGGTCGCCGGCGTGAACACCAGCCGCCCGTCCGCCACCGTGTAGACGCCCTCGTCGGGCACCTCGACCCGGTTGACGGGGTTGCCGTCGCGGTCGAGGAGCGTCAGCGACTCGCGGACCAGCGGCACCCCGGGCACGCCCGGCTTGTCGTTGGCGAAGGGGTCGACCGACTGCGCCTTGCCGATCGGCCCGGAGCTGGTGTCCGGATCGGCCACCGGCGCCACGGGGCTGAACCTCGGCGTGTACGTGGCCCGCGTCCGCGTGCCGTTGACGTCGGCCACCCGGTAGTCCGCCGGGGTGGCGGTGCCGGTGAACGCCGGAACCGGCGTGAAGACGATGGCTCCGTCCTTCACCGTGTAGGTGCCCTGGCCGGCGATGGTCAGCGAGCTCACCGGCGTGCCGCTGCCGTCGAGCAGCGTGAGCGTGCTCGGGTCGAGCGGCACTCCCGGGTCACCGGCGGTGTCGTTGGCCAGCGGGGCGACGCTCTGCGGCAGGCCCTGGGGCCCCGACGTGGCGTCGTCGTGCGCGGTCGGCGCCACCGGGGTCACGGTCGGGGTGTACGTCGCCGTGTCGCTCGTCCCGTTCTGGTCCTCGACCCGGTAGGTGACCGGCGTCGCCTCGCCCGTGAACGTGGGCAGGGGAGTGAAGACGATCTTCCCGTCGACGATCTTGTAGGTCCCCTCGGGAACCGTGACCGTCGTGGCCGGGTCACCCGCACCGTCGAGCAGGGTCAGCGACCCGGGCACCAGCGGCACTCCGGGGTCACCGGGGGTGTCGTTGACCAGGGGGTCGACCGACTGCGGCCGTCCCTGCGGTCCACTGGTGACGTCGTCGTTGAGCCCCGGGGCGACCGGGGTGACCGTGGGCGTGTAGGTGGACTCGACCGTGTTGCCGTTGCTGTCGTCCACCTGGTAGCGCACCGTGGTGGCCACACCGGTGAAGGTCGGCACCGGCTGGAAGTCGACCTTCCCGTTCACGACGGTGTAGGTGCCCTGGTTGGGGACCGTGACCGTGGTGACGGGGTTGCCCGTTCCGGGGTCGATGAGGGTGAGCGTGGTCGGGTCGAGGGTGACCCCGTTGGCGGGCGTGTCGTTGGCGAGCACGTCCTTCGTCTGCTTCACGCCCTGCGGACCGGTCGAGGTGTCAGGGACAGCGACCGGCGTGACCGTCGGGGTGTACGTCGCCGTGTCGGTCGTGCCGTTCGTGTCCGCGATCCGGTAGGTCACCGGCGTCGCCTGACCGGTGAAGGCCGGGATCGGAGTGAAGACGATCTTCGCGCTCACGATCGTGTAGGTGCCCTGGTTGGGAACCGTCACCGACGAGACGGGGTTGCCGTTGCCGTCGAGCAGGGTGAGAGAGCCAGCCACCAGGGGCACGGCCGGGTCGCCGGGGGTGTCGTCAGCGAGCACGTCCTCGGTCTGCGGGGTGCCCTGCGGGCCACTGCTGGTGTCGTTGGTCGCGTTCGGCGTCACCGCGTACACGGTGACGCTCGCGGTCGCGGAGTCGTTCGTGTCGCCGGTCTTGCGGTCGACCACGGTCGCCGTGTTGCTGGCGGGACCGGGGTTGGCCACGACCTCGTCGTAGGTCACGGTCAGCGTCTCGTCGACGTTGAGCCCGCGCGGCCCGCCGGTCGGTGAGCCGACGGCGCCGAGTGGCGCGTAGGGCCGGCCGCACACCAGGGACGCTGTGAGGGGGTCGCCGATCGCTGCGTCGCAGGTCACGGGTCCGTCGCCGAGTCCGCTGGGTGCGGTGGCTCCGGGGCCGGCGGTGCTGATCGCGGTGATCGTGGTGTTGGCGCCCGCACGGGAGTCGACGAGGGTGACCAGGTCGCCGGAGGTCATCGGCTCGGGGCCGTTGTTGGTGACCGTGACGGTCCAGGTGATCGTCCCACCCTGGGGCACGTTCGGGTCTGGCGACGTCTTGGTGACCGCCAGGTCGTAGTCGCAGGGGATCCACGCCAGGGTCACGGCGCCGTCGGCGCCGTCTCCCTGGCCGGAAAGCTTCGGGCCGAGGGTCGAGGAGATGTCAATAGGACCGCCCGAGCCTCCCGAGGGGTTGCCCAGGTCGATGAAGCTGGCGCCACCGCCACCCCCGGCGCCACCGACTCCGCCGGGGGCCGGGGTGCCGCCGCCGTTGCCGATGGTCGAGGCGCCGCCGCCGCCGCCGAAGTAGCCGCCACCGCCGCCACCGCCGGCGTCCGGAGTCGTGTCGTCTCCGCCGTTGCCGCCGGTGCGGCCGGCGCCGGCGAAGCCGTTCCTGGTGGAGTCGGTGGAGTGCACTCCACCCACGCCCGGCGCGGCGAGCTGGCCGCCCTGACCGCCGCCGACCGTGCCGGTCTCGGTCGGGTCCTCGCGTCCGTCGAGGCCGTTGTCGCCGGCAACCGGCGCCCCTGCGGTGGTGGGCAGACCGGCGTCACCGCCGAGGCCGGCGTCGGTGGCATGTCCGCCACCGGCACCTCCGCCACCACCGGCGAGGATGAGGTCCTGGGTGTCGACGCGGAGCAGGCTGTACCCGCCTCCGCCGGCGCCGTGGTGGTACGTAGTGCCCGAGTCGGGGATGGTCAGGCCGCCGCGTCCGCCGCCGTTGAACCCGGCCGCTCCCGCGTCGTTCGCAGCGTTGCTGCCCTGTCCGCCGCCGCCGCCGACGGTGCCGTTGAGGTTCTGGCCCGGCACCACGCGGTAGGTGGCCGAGATGTCCGCACCGGAGCCGTTCAGGTCGGCCGCGTTGATGGCGCTACCACCGGCTCCGCCGCGCACGGTGGCGTCGACGGCGCAGACGCCGTCCGGAACGATCTGTGAGAAGGGCCCGGTGTTCGTCTTGGTGAAGGCGGCCGGCACGGTGGCCGGATCGGCCGTAGCCGGGCTCAGGGCCCCGACCGTGAGGACCAGTGAGCCGCCGGCCATCAGGGCGAGGGCCATGGTCGGTGCCAGTGTCGTGCGCCGGCCTAGCAACCGGTGCCTGCGTCCAGCGCGCGCGCTGGGCGAGTGGTGTTGAGTTGTCATTCCCCGTGCTTCCCCTAGTGAGTGCCCACGTCAGCCGAATGCTGCGGCGGTGGACTCGTCGTACGGCTGCCAGGCGGCAACCGCATAGATTGATGGCCCCGACGCAGTACCTAGCGGTACCGACCTGCCGCCATAGGCGACCAGGCAAGCGAGAGTCATGCCATCCCCGAACTGTCCGCTGGCCGGACCCTCGCGGGACGCGAGGTTCGCTGGCCGGTGCGCCCGGCAGCCTATAGCAATTGTCCGGGCGCGAGATGTGAAACGAGGCAACGCCCCGCAGGTCACGCTCGCCGTCTCGCGGAGCGGTTCGAGCGTGACGCACAGGGGTCGGCCAACCGCCAGGTGCGACCCGCACGACGCCGGGGGCCGCGCATGCCATGCTGAGGCATGCGGATCGTCCAGATCGCTCAGCGGGCCGACGACCTGCGTCGGGCCACGGAGTTCTACACGATGCTCCTCGGCACCGGCCCGACGGCGACGTACGACCCACCCGGCCTGGTGTTCTTCGACCTGGACGGCGTGCGTCTGCTGATCGAGCAGGGAGCGTCACCAGCCACTCTCTACCTCGCCGTGGACGACATCGAGGCGACGGTGCGCCGACTGCGCGACGGCGGGGCGCAGATCGTGACGGAGCCGCACGTCATCTTCGGCCACGATGACGACACCCTCGGCCCGGCCGGCACCGACGAGTGGCAGGCGTTCCTCACCGACTCCGAGGGAAACCTCGTCGGACTGGTGGAGCAGAGGCCGCGCCACACATGAGGCCCCAGGTCGTCGCCCACCGCGGCGCCAGCGAAGAGAATGCCGAGCACACCCTGGGCGCCTACCTGCGCGCCCTCGACGTCGGCGCGGACGCCCTCGAGTGCGACGTCCGGCTCACCGCCGACGGGCACCTCATCTGCGTGCACGACCGCGACCTGCGGCGCACGGCGTCGACGAACGGCGTCGTCTCCACCATGCGCCTGGCCGAGCTCGACGAGCTCGACTTCGCCTCGTGGAAGAACCCGTGGGCGGACCTCGACGACGAGGCACCCGAGCGCGACGAGGAGCTCGGCAAGGTGCTGACCCTGCGCAAGCTGCTGGAGACGGTCGCGGACTACGACCGGCGCATCGAGGTGGCCATCGAGACCAAGCACCCGGTGCGGTTCGGCGGACTCGTCGAGCGGCGGCTGGTCGAGATGCTGCGCGACTTCGGCTGGGACCGCGCCGGCTCGCCGGCGCGGGTGATGAGCTTCTCCTACCGCGCCCTGCAGCGCACGAGGAAGCTGGCCCCCGGCATCGAGGTGGTGATCCTCATCAAGGAGAGCCACCACTGGCCGGCCCTCAAGCCGGTGATCGGCGACGACTGGGTCCTCGGCCCGGGCGTCCTGCAGCTGCGCGAGTCGCCGTCCTTCGCCCGCAAGCTGGTCCGCAGCGGGCGCGACATCCATGTCTGGACCGTCAACACCGCCGACGAGCTCCAGGTCTGCCTGGACCTCGGCGTGCAGGCCGTCATCAGCGACCGCCCGGCCTACATGCTGGAGCTGCTCGACAGATAGGTTCGCCCGCATGGCGAAGAAGTCCCGCACCAGGAACCAGCCCACCGCGACCGCCCCCGGTGAGGTGGGTCCTCGCCAGCCGTGCCCGTGCGGCTCCGGCAAGCGCTACAAGGCGTGCCACGGCTCGGCCGACGGTGCCGCAGCGGCGTACGTGAGGCGTCCGTTCGAGGGGATGCCGAGCGAGTGCGACGTGATCGCGCTGCGCGAGCTGGTGCCCGCCGCGACCGCCCCGCTGACCCTCCGGGACGGCGACCGCACCGTCCGGCTGGCCAGCCTGCTGCCGATGGCTGCGCCCGCCATGATCCGCTCGACGGGCGACGTGTGGCTGGGCCTGCAGGTGCAGCACCAGTACGGCGACCCGGCGCGCGACCTCGCCGCCGTGCTCGAGAGGGCGCTGGCGACCGATGAGCCCGGCATCGTCGGGCTCCTGGACCCGCCGGGCGAGGGTCCGCGGCTGCAGGACCTGATCGCCGACACGTCGCTGGACATCACCGTGCACGACGGCTTCGGCTACTGGATCGACGACGTCGAGGACCCCGACGCATCGATGCAGGCCGCCCTGGAGCAGGCCAACGGCGCGGCCTCGCCGACGGTGCGGCTGACGACCGTGGAGGCGGCGTACTGGACCGACGTCGGCACCAAGGAGCACCTGCGCTGGGTGATGCCGCAGCCCGAGGACGCCCTGCTCGACGCCTTGGCGCGGCTGCACGCCGCCGGGCAGGACTCCCTGGTCGGCGACTCCCGCCTGGTCGGCATGTTCCGTGCCCACGGCCTGCTGACCCCGGTCTGGGACCTCCCGCTCGGCACCGGCGCCGAGGCGCTGGAGGAGCCTGCGGCGGCTTTCGACGCGGCGCTGGCCGAAGCCCTGGCCGACACCTCAGACCTGACCACGGCGCAGCGCTCCGCCCGCGCGGGCCTGGCCAACCGCCAGGTCACCATCCGCTGAGCGGTTGAGCGGAATCTGTCTGAATCCCGGCGTGGTGGTTGTGCCGAGTGATGGCGCCGCGTAGGTTTTGTTGGAGGCCCGGCCGTTGTTGTTTCCCCCGTCAACAGCGGCCGGGTTCCTTATTTCCTGGGCGGTTTTCTCCGGGCTGCGGAATCCGCCTCAGGCGCGGCGCACCCGCCAGGGCTGCAGTCGCGAGTAGCCCTTCACCGAGGCCCGCCCGAGCCTCCTGAAGCGGTACGCCGCCGACTCGGCGTGGTCGGTCTCCGGGTCGTCCTCCTGGCCGGACAGCGCCGCGTAGACGCCTCGGTCGACGACGACGCTGCCGGGGCGGGCCACCGAGGTCAGCCGGGAGGCGATGTTGACGGTCGGGCCGTAGACGTCGCCGAGCCGGCTCAGGACCTCGCCGTGGGCGACGCCCGCGCGTACGACGGGGAAGGCGTCGGCCTCGTCGTCACCGCGCGCGGTGAGGGTGAGGGCGATCTCGACGGCGGCATCGGGATCGTCGGCGACGTAGAGGATCTCGTCGCCGATCGTCTTGATCACCCGGCCCCCGTGGTCGACGACGGCGACCGTGGCCTCCTGCTCGAAGTGCTCGATCCAGGTGATCAGCTCGCGCTCGTCGAGGCTCCTGCTGCGGGCGGTGTAGCCGACGATGTCGACGAACCCGACGGCCATCGTCGTCTCGGTGCCGCTGCTGGTCTCGAGCATGCGGTGGGTGGCACTCGCCAGGTGCCGCCGCCAGACGTAGGTCTGCAGGGTCTCGACCCGGGGGAGCACCCCGGTGGTCAGCTCCGCGAGCCGCTCGCCGGGGTCGTCGCCCTCGACGGCGATCCCGGCCAGCAGGGCGGTCTGCCACTCGGCGAGCCGGGCGAAGCTGCGGCCCCACGTGCGCACCAGCGCCGCCTGCGACTCCTCGTCGATGACGCCCAGCCGCATCAGCTCGTCGGTCGTCCGCAGCGCGGTCACGTCGCTCTCGGTGAACGCCGGGTCGTCGTCGGCGGCGTGCGGGAAGCCGAGCAGCCGCCACAGCTGCATGGCGACCTCCAGCCCCACGCCGGCCCGGTCGGCGACCTCCTGGCGCGTCAGGTGCGGTCGCTCGCCGAGCAGGAACGCCTCGACGACGTCCAGCGCGCCGGCCAGGTCGTCGCTCGCCTCGACCCGGCCGGTCTCCGCGTCGGCCAAGTCAGGCGCCGTCGGTGCTGCTGGTCCCGAGTCGCGCGTCCGCCGCCTCGCGCAGCCGGGCACCGAACGCCGGGATCTCCTCGGCCAGCTCCTGGACGGTCTCGCTGGTGAAGTGGATCAGCTGCAGGGGCGTCAGCGCCACGATCGAGGCGGTGCGCAGGGAATGGTTGATGATGGCGGCCTCGCCCATGATCTCGCCGGGGCCGAGTACGGCGATCTCGCGGCCGCCGCGGCGTACGGACGCCTCCCCGCTGAGCAGGATGTAGGCCTTGTCGGCGCCGGTCCGCTCGGAGATCGGCGACCAGCCGGCGGGCACCGTCACGGCCCGGCCGGCCGCCTTGATGCGCGCGACCTCCCGGTCGGTGAAGCCGTCGAAGAACGAGTCAGCCATGTGGGTCCCCTTCCGCAGGTTTCCCTCCCCTGCCCGATCGTAGTGCGTGGCCGCCGGTCAGGACTCGGGCAGCGGGGCGCGCGAGACCGGGCAGCTCATGCACCGCGGGCCACCACGACCCGACCCCAGCTCGGACCCGGCGATCCGGACCACCTCGATGCCGGCCTCCTCGAGCCGGTCGTTGGTCTCGTCGTTGCGCTCGTAGGCCACGGCCACCCGCGGCGCGAGAGCCAGGGTGTTGTTGCCGTCGTCCCACTGCTCGCGCTCGGCGGTGACCGGGTCGAGGCCGGTGTCGATCTGGTGCAGCGTGTCGATCTCCATGGCCTTCGCCGCGGCCACGAGGAAGGGCTCGGCACCGGCCACGGCCAGCGTGCCGGGCTCGGACTGGGTGACGGAGTAGGCCTGGAGGGAGTCGGCGACGTTGGGGTACATCACGATCTTGTCGCTGTCGACCATCGTGCAGACCGTGTCCAGGTGCATGGTCGCGCGCTCCTGCGCGATCGGCACCGCCAGCACGGTGTGCGCCAGGCCGGCCTCGAAGACCCCGCGCGCGAGACGCTCGGCGCCGGCCGGCGTCGTACGCTCCCCGACGCCGACGGCGATGACGCCGGGCCCCAGCAGGAGCACGTCGCCACCCTCGACGTTCTCGTGGTGCCAACCGTGGATCGAGGGGGTGCCGGCGAAGCGGGGGTGCTCGGTGTAGATCAGCTCGGTCAGCTGGGTCTCGCGGCGGCGCGCCGGCATGGCCAGGCTGGTGATGGCGACGCGGTCGCCGATCCACACGCTCGAGTCGCGGGTGAACAGCAGGTTGGGCAGCGGGTCGATCAGGAAGTCGTCGTCGGCCAGCAGGCTGGTGACCAGGCCGTGACCCCCGCGGACCTCGTCGTTGCGGACGCCGGCGGTGAGGAAGAGCGCGAGCTCCTCGGGCGACAGCTCGTGCAGGAAGCCCAGCAGGTAGCCGGCCATCGTATCGCCGAGGTGCAGCGTGTTGGTGACGCCCTCGATGGCCAGCTCGCGGGCGTGCTCGCCGCCCAGGGTCTCGATGAGCAGCTCGGTGAGGTAGAGGACCTCGACGCCTCGGTCGCGCAGCGCCTGGGCGAAGGCGTCGTGCTCGTCCTGGGCCCGGCTCACCCACGGGATCCCGTCGAAGAGCAGCTTGTCGTTGTTGCGGGGGGTCAGCCGCTTCAGCTCCGGCCCGGGGCGGTGGAGCATGACCGTCTGGAGGACGCCGACCTCACTGTCAGCGCCGTGCGGGTGCATCGGCTGAACAACCATGCGGCGACTCTAATCGCTGGCCGGGACCGGCGGACCCACTCAGTCTGCGGCTCAGTCTGCGGCGGGGCGCCAGTCCTCGCGCAGGATGGCGTACTCGAAGGAGTCGGTCCACTCGCCCTTCGACCAGTAGTCGCGACGCCGCGTCCCCTCGCGCTGCATGCCGAGCCGCTCGCACAGCGCTGCCGAGCGCTCGTTGCGAGCATCGAGCTGGGCGTAGACCCGGTGCGCGCCGTAGTGGCCGAAGGCGAGGTCGAGCAGCGCGGTCGCCGCCTCGGTGGCGATGCCGCGCCCGGCGGCGTCCGGGTGGAGGACCCAGCCGATCTCCGCCACGGAGTACGACGGAGCCTGCAGCATCAGCACCACGTCACCGACGACCTCGCCGTCGAGCTCGATGACCAGCCCCAGCTTGTCGGGCTCGGGCGTGCGCTCGCGCACCTTGTGCTCGGCGACCCGGCGGGTCCACGGCTCCTCGAGGAGGTACGCCGCTACGTCCGGGTCACGGTGGTAGCCCCACATCGCCTCGGCGTCTCCAGGCTGGGTACGCCGCAGCACGAGGCGCGACGTGCGGATCGGGAGCTCCGGTGGCCGCGGGGTCAGGTGGTCGCGGCGGACGTCGTGGATCCAGACGTCGGGCGAGAGCGGGCCGCCGAAGCGGAGCCGGTCGTAGGCGGACATCGGCAGCTCGATGCCCTCGAGCCGGGCCACCGCCTCGCCCAGGGAGCCGCGGGCGGTCGAGTCGCGCGGGTCCTGCTCGAGCCGCGCCACCGCAGCCTTGATCTGCTCGATCAACGCCGTCTTCTGCTGCATGCGCACCGGGGTGACGGACTTCAGGCAGACGTAGATGCCGTCGAGGTACTCCCCCCATTCCTCCTCGGCGGTGGCCTGCTGGTCGTCGTCCCAGTGGCTCACGAACCAGTCGTGCAGGCGGTCGAGCCCTCCTGCCCACTCGACCGGGTCGCGCAGGTCGCGGGGCACCATCGGCGTGCCGTCGGAGAGGTAGTACGACGGCAGCGGCAGCGACCCTGCCTCGATCAGGGCCAGGACCTCGGCGTCGGCGGGCACGAAGTGCTCCCGGACGTAGGCGTCGTCGGCAGCCGTCATCGGGTGCTCGCCGTTGACCTCGAGGTAGCGGCGGCGCACGGCCTCGCTCATCCCAGCAGCTCCCATGCGGTGAACACGAAGAGCAGCAGGCAGACACCTGCCCCCACGAAGTGGAGCACGTGGATCGGGATCCAGCGCAGCAGCGTGCGCCCGGCGACGACCGCGAGGCCGCTCACGGCCAGCAGGGCCAGCAGGGCGCCGATGAAGACGCTGAGCGGGTCCTCGTACTTCGCGACCAGCGACAGGGTCAGCAGCTGCGAGAGGTCGCCCCACTCGGCGGCGAACAGCACCAGGAAGCTGGCCAGGATCACCTTCGCGCCGTGTACGTCGCCGGCCTTGGCAGCGTACTCGTCGCCGTCGTCGGCGGCCGCGTGCGAGCGGCCCTCGCGGATGAGGATCACTGCTCCCACGAGGAACATCACCGCGGCGACGCTCTGCACCGCCTCCTTCGGGAGGTACGACGCGGCATGGCCGAGCCCGACCGCCACGCCGGTCTGGACGGCGAAGGCGAGGCCGACGCCGATCCACACGAAGAAGGGGCGGTACTTCGTGCTGAGCACGAGGGTCGCGAGGAACGTCTTGTCGGGCAGCTCGACCACAAAGATCGCGCCGAACGTCAGCGCGGCAACGACGATGTCCAACGTCAGCCTTCCTCGATGGCGACCCGGGTGGCCGCGATGGCGTCGGCGAGCACCTCGCTGACCGGGCGGCCCAGGGCCTCGGCGGCGCGCTCGACGTCGTCGTACTCGGGCTGGGCGTTGACCAGCTCCCCGTGGTGGCGGGCCAGCTTGACCGCGATCGTGCGGCCGCCGACCGCGACCGAGATCATCTCACGGTCGAGCGCGTGCTTGTCCAACACGATCTCGCGGACGCCGATCGTGGAGGTGTGGCGGAAGATCGCGGCCCGGACGGCCTCGGCGGCGGCACTGTCGACCAGCACGCTCAGGGTGTGGGCGGGTCGGCCCTTCTTCATCAGGATCGGCGTCAGCCACGCGTCGGAGGCGCCGGCTGTGAGCAGCACCGCGATGATCCGCGGCCACAGCCGCGGGTCGAGGTCGTCGATGTTGGTCTCGATCAGCAGGGGGGCCGACGGCTGCGCCGCGGTCTCGCCGACGAAGAGCCTCAGCACGTTGGCGTGCCCCTCGGGGTCGCGACCTCCCGCGCCGACGCCGATCCGGCTGGTGGTCATCGTCGGCTGCGGGCCCCAGGCGGTGGCGACCGTGGTGAGCAGCGCGGC
Source organism: Nocardioides sp. LHG3406-4 (assembly GCF_049897745.1). Classification (NCBI taxonomy): domain Bacteria; kingdom Bacillati; phylum Actinomycetota; class Actinomycetes; order Propionibacteriales; family Nocardioidaceae; genus Nocardioides; species Nocardioides sp. LHG3406-4. The sequence continues at coordinate 1,092,415 of NZ_JAFCWV010000001.1, read as the reverse complement.
GCCGGTGGGGGTGCACAGCTCGGTGGCCGGGGCGCCCTCGGGTCCGGCGTACGACGGCACTCCGCGCAGCAGCTCGGCCACCGCGGGTGGCGGCACGGGCAGGGTGCCGTGCGCGCCGCGGACGGTGCCCGACCCGACGGCGACCGGGGAGACGGTGACGTCTCCGTCCTCCAACCAGGTGAATCCCGCGCTCACCCCCACCACGTCGGCGATCGCGTCGAGCGCGCCGACCTCGTGGAAGGACACGTCCATCGGGTCGCTCCCGTGGGCGGTGGCCTCGGCGACCGCGAGGCGCTCGAAGACGGCCAGCGCGAGGCGGCGTACGTCGTCCTCGAGCTCGGCTGCGGTGAGCAGGCGGCGGATGTCGCGCCAGCTGCGATGGTGCTCGGAGTCGGCGATCTCGACGTGGCAGCGGGTCGCGGCGAAGCTGTGGCGCAGGACCTGCTCGACCCGGAGGGTGACCGGCTCCGGCGCGACCGCGTCGACGGCTCGCTGCACGACGTCGACCGGCACTCCGGCGCCCAGCAGCGCCCCGAGCAGCATGTCGCCGCTGGCCCCCGAGGAGGCGTCCAACCAGATGGTCATGCGTGCGCCCTCCGGGCGACGCGGGCGGCGAAGACGCCGGCGCCGTAGCCGTTGTCGATGTTGACCACGGTGACGCCAGGCGCACAGGAGTTGAGCATGGCGAGCAGGGCGGCGACGCCGCCGAGGCTGGCGCCGTAGCCGACGCTGGTCGGCACCGCGACGAGCGGCACGCCGGACAGGCCGCCGACCACCGAGGGCAGCGCGCCCTCCATGCCGGCCACGACGATCAGGCAGTCGGCGCGCTCGAGGTCGTCACGCACCGCCAGCAGCCGGTGCAGCCCGGCGACGCCGACATCGGTGATGACCTCGACGCCCGGGCCGTGCACCTGGGCGGTGAGCGCGGCCTCGCGGGCGACCGGGCCGTCGGAGGTGCCGGCCGCGACGACGATCACGAGGCCGCGTGGTGCGGGCAGCTCGCCGAGCACGGCGCAGCGCGCCTCGGCGTCGACGGTGGCGCCGAGCTCGGCACAGGCCGCGAGTGCCTCGGTGGAGAGCCGGGTGGCGAGGACCGCCCGGCCGGGGTGCCGGCCGGCGAGGGTGCCGAGGATCGCGGTCACCTGCTCCGGGGTCTTGCCCGCGCCGTACACCACCTCGGGGTCGCCGGTGCGCTCCGCCCGATCGAGGTCGACGCGGGCGAAGCCCAGGTCTGCGGTGCGGGGATCGGGCTCGGTCACGCACCGAAACCTACCGGGACCCCGTTGCCAGCGCCGGTGGTCGGGTGTTGGCTGAGCGAGGGGGTCGTCCACACACCGCTGAGGAGCTCACCATGGCCAGGTTCGACTCATACCTTCAGGGCACGCCCAGCTGGATCGAGCACAGCAGTCCCGATCCCGAGGCGTCGAAACAGTTCTACGGCGACCTGTTCGGCTGGGACTACGACGACCAGCCGATGATGGACGGCGACACCCAGGTCGGCGCCTACGCGATCGCCCGGATCCAGGGAGACCCGGTGGCCGGGCTGGGATCACAGTTCGGGGACGCCCAGGGCCAGCCCGCCAGCTGGGGCGTCTACCTGGCGGCCGACGACGTCGACGCCGCGGTGGACAGGGCCCGGGACGCCGGCGCCCAGGTGCTGGCCGAGCCGACGGACGTCGGCGAGGACCAGGGACGCATCGCCTGGGTGCAGGATCCCGTCGGCGCTGCCGTGGGCCTGTGGCAGGCCGGCTCGTTCGCCGGCGCGCTGCGCGCCAACGAGCACGGCACCAACGTCTGGAACGAGCTGGTCACCGCCGACGTCGGCCGCGCGACGCCGTTCTACGACAAGGTCCTCGGCATCACGGCCGAGGAGATGCCGATGGGTGACGGCGGGGACCCCTACACGACGCTCAACGTCCAGGGCCGCTCCGTGGCCGGCGTGACGCCCCCTCAGGACGAGGGCGTCCCGCCTCACTGGAACGTCTGCTTCAACGTCGACGACGCCGACCGGATCGCCGCCCGGGCCACCGAGCTGGGTGCGAAGCAGGTCGTCGCGCCGTTCGACGTGCCCGGCATCGGCCGGATCGCCGGGCTGACCGACCCCCAGGGTGCGATGTTCAGCGTGATGCAGAACCCACCCGAGGCCGGCTAGATCGATCCGCCGGCCAAGCGGTCGGGAGAGGAGGGGTAGACCCCGAGGATCTTCACGTCGGTGGTGAAGAACGCCAGCTCCTCGAGCGCGTTGCGCACCGAGGTGTCGTCGGGGTGCCCGTCCACCTCGGCGAGGAACTGGGTGGCGGTGAAGCGCCCGTCGACCATGTAGCTCTCGAGCTTGGTCATGTTCACGCCGTTCGTGGCGAAGCCACCGAGGGCCTTGTAGAGCGCCGCCGGCAGGTTGCGGACGTTGAAGATGAAGCTGGTGACGATCGCGCCTGCGTCACGCGGCGCCTCGACGTACTCACGCGAGAGCACCACGAACCGAGTGGTGTTGTGCTCCTCGTCCTCGACGTCCTCGCGCAGCACCTGCAGCCCGTAGATCTCCGCCGCGAGCGCCGGGGCGAGCGCGGCCTGCGTGACGTCGTGCGCCTCGGCGATCTCTCGGGCCGCCCCGGCGGTGTCGCCGGCGACCACGGGCGTGAGGTGCAGCTCGCGGATCACCTTGCGGCACTGGCCCAGCGCGTGCAGGTGGCTGTGCACGGTCTTGATCGTCTGCTCGGAGGCGCCCTCGATCGCCATCAGGTGGAACTGGATGCGCAGGAAGTGCTCGCCGATGATGTGGAGACCGGAGTCGGGCAGGAGGTGGTGGATGTCGGCCACCCGGCCGGCGAGCGAGTTGTCGATGGGGATCATCGCCAGCTCCGCGTCGCCGCTCTCCACGGCCGCGAAGGCGTCCTCGAAGGACGCGCACGCGACCGCCTCCCAGTCGGGGTAGTGCCGGCGGCACACGATGTGGGAGTTCGCGCCCGGCTCCCCCTGGTAGGCGATGCGCCGTGGGGTCACGCCGGGCGTGCCTGGGCCGTGCTTCTGGGCGCCGTCGTTGTCCACGCGGTCATTTTCCCACGCCCCGGAGCGTGCGGCCGGCCCCGACCGTCGTGCGGTCATAGGGTTCGGGGCGTGCCCACGCTCCTCGCCTCCGCCGCGCTGCTCGTGGCGCTCGTCGCGTTCGCCTTCTCCGTGCTGGCGCTGCGGCGCGGATCGTCGGCCCGCCGCGGGGCCGGCGTCGACGCGTTGCCCGAGGACGTCGTGGGCCTGCGCCAGGAGGTCGCCGCACTGCAGGCCGAGACCCGTACGGCACTGCGCCATCTCGCGGTCGTGCGGTACGACGCCTTCGGCGACATGGGCGGGCACCTCTCGTGGTCCGTCGCACTGCTCGACGACGCCGGGGACGGCGTCGTACTCAGCTCGATCCACGGGCGCAGCGACGCCCGCACCTATGCCAAGAGCGTCACCGGGTGGACGTGCGAGCACCAGCTCTCCCCCGAGGAGGTGGAGGCGATCACGCACGCGCGCCCCTAGCGCGGCCGGCCCGGAAGCGAGTGTCGGTGCGAGCCGTCCGGGGCGTCGGGAGGGTACGTTCACCCCAGCGCGTGAGCGTTGATCCGTTCATCATCGAAGGAGATCCACATGAACACACGCACCATTGCCATCGTCGCCCTGATCATCGCCATCATCCTGGTGCTCTTCCTCGTCCTCTGACGATGCAGCCGCGCTGACGCTCGCGGACCGACGCGAGCGTCAGCGGGGGACGCGCACGAGCAGCCGGCCGTGGATGCACTCCATGCGGAGCTCGCGTCCCGGCCCGATGGAGTCGCCGTCGAGCTGGCGTGGCGTGTCGGTGGCCGCGCGCACCACGACGGTCTGCCCGGTCAGCCGCATGATCGTCTCGTCGGTCATCGAGCTCTTCGAGAGCACCCGGGCCGCCAGCGGGATCCACGACAGGAACCGCTTCGGGTGCAGGATCACCACGTCCAGGACGCCGTCGTCGATGGCCGCGTCGGGCAGCAGCGGCATGCCGGCCTGGAGGTAGCCGACGTTGCCGACCACGACGGTGCGGGCGCGGTGCCGGGTGAAGTCGCCGCCGTCGACGGAGATCTCGATCCGGACGGCCGGGAACATCAGCGACTTCAGGCCCGAGATGACGTAGGCCATCCAGCCGACCTTCCGCTTGATCTGCTCGCTGACCCCTTCCATCACGGCCGCGTCGAAGCCCATGCCGGCCATCACCATGAAGTGGGTGTCGTCGATTCCGTCGCCGCCCACCTCGACCAGGTCGATCGCGCGGTCCTGGCCGTTGAGCCCCACGTCGATCGCGGAGCGCAGGTAGAGCGGGATGTCGAGGTTGCGTGCCAGCAGGTTGCCGGTACCGGCCGGGATGATCCCGACCGGGATGCCGGTGCCAGCGAGCTCGGCGCACACCTCGCGCACCGTGCCGTCCCCACCGCACACGAGCACGAGGTCCGCGCCCGCGACCGACGCCGCGTGCGCCATGCCGGTGCCCGGGTCCTCGATGGTGGTGTAGTGCCACGAGGGCTCGTTCCAGCCCGACTCCTGGGCCATCCCGTCGACGATCGCCCGGAACTGACCGACGTCCTCGACCTTGATCGGGTTGAGCACCACCGCGAGCCGGCGCTCGGACGTGTAGACCTCGGCCAGCGGCTCGGACACCACCGCCATCGGTCGCGGCCGGGGGTCGAGGAACACCTGCGCGACCAGGACGATCGCGATGCCGAGCAGGGAGCCCGCGACCACGTCGGTCGGGTAGTGCCGGCCGAGCAGGACCCGGTCGAGGCAGACCACGGCCCACAGCAGGAGGCCGCCGGCCAGCGCGAGCCGGCGCAGGTTGGAGCGTCGTACGAACATCCAGGTCAGCAGCAGCAGGATGGCGACGAAGGCGGTGATCGAGGAGGCGTGCCCCGAGGGGAACGACTTGGTCGCGAGCAGGCCGGTGGCGTCCTGCCAGTCGGGTCGTCCGCGTCCCAGCCACATCTTGCACAGGGTCGTGGTGAGGGACGTGGCCACCATGACGACGACGGCGTAGAACGCGGCTCGCGGGTGCTTGCGCAGCATCAGCGCGCCGGCCAGCAGCACCGTCAGCACGATCATGCCGATCGTGCCGAACGCGTGCTCCACGACGCGCAGCACCCCCACCACCGTGTCGTGGTCGTCGGCCCAGTCCTCGGCGTCGCGGCCGAGCTGGTCGAGGGAGTCGAGCGGCGAGCGGTCCTGGGTGACGAGGAACGCCAGCACGCCGAACAGCACCAGCGCGAGGGCGGCCCAGGCAAGCAGGCGGGCGCGCGAACGTTCGGTCACGAGGCGCAAGTATGCCGCCCGGCCGTCAGCGGCCCGCAACGCCGCGGGCGCCCGAACCCCGCGCGCGCCGTCGGCGCGGGCTGGCAGGATGCGCGACATGAGCTCCCAGGACCAGAAGGCCATCCTCCATCGCTACCTCCAGACCGCGCGCGAGGCTCTCCTGTGGAAGCTCGACGGCGTGAGCGAGTACGACGCCCGCCGTCCGCTGACCCCCACCGGCACCAACCTGCTCGGACTCGTCAAGCACGTGGCGAGCATCGAGATCGAGTACTTCGGCGACATCTTCGACCGCCCCTCCGGGGAGCCGCTGCCCTGGCTCACCGACGACCCCGAGGCCAACGCCGACATGTGGGCCACCCCCGAGGAGTCGCGCGAGGACATCGTCGCGCTCTACCACCGCAGCTGGGCGCACTCCGACGAGACGATCGAGGCTCTGGAGCTCGACGCTCCCGGCCGCGTCCCGTGGTGGGGCACACCCGAGGTCACCCTCCAGCAGATCCTCGTGCACATGGTGGCCGAGACCCAGCGCCATGCCGGGCACGCCGACATCGTGCGCGAGCTCGTCGACGGCGCGGCCGGGGTGCGCGCCGACAACAGCAACCTGCCCGGCGACGTCGACTGGGCGGCGTACCACCAGAAGGTCGAGGGTGCCGCGGCCACCTTCCGTCCCGGAGCCGGCGGATAGCCTGTCGCCATGATCGATCCCCGGCTGCTCAGAGACGAACCCGACCGCGTGCGCGCCTCCCTGGCGAAGCGCGGCCTGTCCGACGAGGTCGTCGACCGGGCGCTCTCCGCGGATGTGGCCCGGCGCGAGGCGATCGGCACGTTCGAGGCCAAGCGGGCGGAGCAGAAGCAGCTCGGCAAGCTGATCCCGCAGGCACAGGGCGAGGAGAAGCAGGCGCTGCTCGCGCAGACCAAGACCCTGGCAGCCGAGGTGAAGGCCGCCGAGGCGGCCCAGAACGCCGCCGAGGAGCTGTGGCGGACCGCGATCCTGGAGATCCCCAACCTCGCCGCCGACGAGGCTCCGGCCGGTGGCGAGGACGACTTCGTCGTGCTGGAGACCGTCGGCACGCCGCCGGTGTTCGACTTCGAGCCCCGCGACCACGTCGAGCTCGGCCGGATGCTCGGCGCCATCGACATCGAGCGCGGCGCCAAGGTCTCGGGCAGCCGGTTCTACTTCCTCACCGGCATCGGTGCGCAGCTGGAGTTCGCTCTCGTCAACATGGCGATGGACCAGGCCCGCGCCGCCGGCTTCACCCAGATGGTGGCGCCGTCCCTGGTCAAGCCGCGAGCCATGGAGGGCACCGGGTTCCTCGGCCAGGCCGCCGACGACGTCTACCGGATCGAGGGCCAGGACCTCTACCTCGTCGGTACGTCGGAGGTCGCCATGGCGGCCTACCACTCCGACGAGATCCTCGACATGTCCGCGTTGCCGCTGCGTTACGCGGCGTTCAGCCCCTGCTTCCGCAAGGAGGCAGGCTCGCACGGCAAGGACACCCGCGGGATCTTCCGGGTGCACTGGTTCGACAAGGTGGAGATGTTCGTCTACACCACGATCGAGGAGTCCTACGCCGAGCACCTGCGGCTGCTGGAGTGGGAGAAGGAGTTCATGAACAAGCTCGAGCTCGTCTACCGCGTCATCGACGTGGCGGCAGGCGACCTCGGCACGTCCGCGCAGCGCAAGTTCGACTGCGAGGCGTGGATCGCGTCGCAGGGCCGCTACCGCGAGCTCACCTCGACGTCCAACTGCACCGACTTCCAGACCCGGCGCCTCGACACCCGTGGCCGGCTGGCTGACGGCTCGGTCGGTCCGGTGGCGACGCTCAACGGCACGCTCTCCTCGACCAACCGGCCGATCATCGCGCTGCTCGAGACGCACCAGCAGGCGGACGGCTCGGTCAGGGTGCCCAAGGCGCTGCAGCCCTACCTCGGCGGCCTCGAGGTTCTCAAGCCGGTCCACGCGTGACCGGCTGGCAACCCCGGCTCGTCGCCCTCGACATCGACGGCACGCTGCTCAAGTGGGTCGAGGGCGCCGGTCAGACCTACGAGGAGATCCCGCCGGCGGTGTACGCCGCGGTGCAGCGCGTCATCGACGCCGGTGCCCACGTCGTACTCAGCTCGGGGCGCTCACCGCACGGCATGACCCGGATCGCGGACTCGCTCGACATCCCGCGCGAGGGAGCAGACCGGCTCTGGGTCGTGGCCTCCAACGGCGCCGTGCTGTTCCGCTACCGGCCGCTCGAGGTGGTGCACGAGGAGACGTTCGACGCCCGGCCCGCCGTCGAGGCGGTGCTGCGCGAGCACCCGGACGCGCTGGTCGCCGTCGAGGAGCGGGGGGTCGGCTACCGCGTCAACCGGCCGTTCCCCCCGGGCGAGCTGTCGGGCGAGATGATCGAGACCGCGGTCGACGAGATCATCGCCGGACCAGTGAGCCGCGTGATCATCCGTGACCCGCAGGCGACGGCCGACGACTTCGTGGCCCTCGCCGCCCGCCTCGGCCTGCACGGCACCGACTACGTCGTCGGCTGGACCGCCTGGCTCGACCTGTCGCCGGTGGGAGTGTCGAAGGCGTCCGGCCTGGCCAGGGTGGCCGACGAGCTGGGGGTCGCGCAGGCCGACGTGCTGGCCATCGGCGACGGCCGCAACGACATCGAGATGCTGCGCTGGGCGGGCCGGGGCGTCGCCATGGGGCAGGCGGTCGAGGAGGTCCGCGCCGCCGCCGATGCGGTGACCGGGACGGTCTTCGAGGACGGGGCGGTCGTGGAGCTGTCGCGATGGTTCCCAGAGCGCCTCGAGAGCTCCGGGTGACCCCACGCCTGGTCGCCACCGATCTCGACGGCACGCTCCTGCACTCCGACGGCACCGTCGCGCCGCGCACCCGCGCCGTGCTCGCAGAGCTCGAGGAGCGCGGGGTGCCCGTCGTCTATGTCACCGGGCGGCCGGTGCGCTGGATGGAGACGCTCTGGGAGACCGTGGGAGACCACGGCCTGGCCATCTGCTCCAACGGCGCGGTCGTCTACGACGTCGCCGCGCACCGCATCCGCGACGTGCGGGCGATCCCCCATGAGACGGTGCTCGAGGTGGCCCGGGAGCTGCGCCGCGAGCTGCCGGGGACGTCGTACGCGCTGGAGAAGACCGACGGGTTCGGGCTCGAGCCGACCTACCGGCGTCGGCAGGACCGCACCGTGCTCGAGGTGCCGGTGGCTCCGCTCGAGGACCTGCTCGACGGCACCGTCGTGAAGCTGCTGGCGCAGGCGGAGGACGTCGACCCTGAGAAGTACTGGCGTCAGGTGGAGGCGCTGGTCGGCGACCGGCTCACCGTCACCTGGTCGAGCACGTGGGCCCTGGTCGAGCTGAGCGCCTTCGACGTGACGAAGGCATCGACGCTGGCGCTCGTCTGCGAGGAGCTCGGGGTCGCGGCGGAGGACGTGGTGGCCTTCGGTGACATGCCGAACGACCTGGCCCTGCTGAAGTGGGCGGGCACGTCCTACGCCATGGCCAACGCGCACCCGCTCGTGCTCGAGATCGCCGACCACGTCGCACCGACCAACGACGACGACGGCGTCGCGAGCGTGCTCACCGACCTCTTCGAGCTCTGAGGCGGGGCGGGTGCGGCCCGTAGAGTGTCCGGCATGTCCGTGATCAGCCTCGCCCCCGTACGCCTGGGACGGCAGGCCCTCGTCGTGCTGCTGCTGGCCCTGAGCGGGGTGGTGCTCACCCAGCTGCCGGCACACGCGTGCACCTGCATCCAGCAGACGTTCAAGGACCAGGCCACCGCCGCCGACGTCGTCTTCACCGGTGTCATCGACTCGGTCTCGGCGCCGAGCGCCGGTTCCGTGACCTACTCGGTCACTGCCGACCGGGTCTTCAAGGGCGGGCTCGGCGGTGCCGCGGTGGCGGTCACGAGCCCTGCCCAGACCAGTGCCTGCGGGCTGGGGGAGCTGTCCAGCGACCGGCCCTACGTCTTCCTGGTGGCCCGCTCCGGCACGGCCTACACCGCCGAGTCGTGCGGAGGTACGGCGCCGGTGTCGACCGACGTCAACGAGCGGGTCGGTCGGCTGCTCGGTCCGGGCGAGCCCGTGACCGCGGTCGCGGCGCCCGAGAGCGCGACGTACACCCAGGTCGAGACGGCGGCGCCCACCGACCTGGCCAGGCTGGCCGCGCCCGGCGCGGCGCTGGTGATCGTCGGCCTGCTGGGGCTGGCGGTGGTCCGGCGGCTCGGCCGCCGTACCTGACGGTCGGCCGGGTCGCCGGTCTCAGGGGGCCCGTGGCTTTTGTTGGAACGTTCGCGCAACGCTGGTTGTGCGAACGTTCCAACAACGGCACAGGGCTCCCCGGCTGGAGGTACCTGCCCCACCTGACGGTCCGGCGGGTCGCCGGTCTCAAGGCCCCGTGGCTTTTGTTGGAACGTTCGCGCAACGCTGGTTGTGCGAACGTTCCAACAACGGCCCAGGGCTCCCCGGCTGGAGGTACCTGCCCCACCTGACGGTCCGGCGGGTCGCCGGTCTCCCCGGCTAGAGGTACATGCCCCCGGAGCCGCCCTCCGTGTGCTCGGCGGCCTGAGGGCTGGGCTGCTGCCCCGGCGCACCAGGCTGCCCCGGCTGCTGCCCGGGCGCACCGGGCAGAGCGCGACGCATCTGCTCCAGCTGGGCCCGGGAGACCATCTGCTGGGCATAGATCGCGGTCTGGATGCCGTGGAAGAGGCCCTCGAGCCAGCCGACCAGCTGGGCCTGCGCGATCCGCAGCTCGCCCTCGCTCGGCGTACCTTCCTCGGTGAACGGCAGCGACAGCCGCTCCAGCTCCTCGACGAGCTCGGGCGCCAGCCCGGACTCCAGCTCCTTGATCGAGGCGGCGTGGATCTCCTTGAGCCGGTGGCGGCTGGCCTCGTCGAGCGGCGCCGCCTTCACCTCCTCGAGCAGCTGGCGGATCATGCTGCCGATCCGCATCACCTTGGCCGGCTGCTCGACGAGCTCGGCGACGTGTCGCTCGCCGTTGCCGTCCTCCTCGGCCGCCTGCCCGTCTGCCTGGGGGTCCTGGGAGGCCTGGTCCACGGCCTGCTCGATGGACGACGCCGGGACGGTGCCGAGGGGCTGGCCGTCGGGTCCGATGACCAGCACGTGCCCTTCGGGGATCTGCTCGCTCATGGCGTCAGCCTAGTCCGCGACCGTGAGCACGATCTTGCCCACGTGCTCGCTCTGGTCCATCAGCCGGTGCGCCTCGGCGACCTCGGCCAGCGGCAGCGTCGTGTGTACGACGGGGCGCACCGCGCCCTGCGCCACCAGGGGCCACACGTGCTCGGCGACGGCTGCGCAGATCGCCTCCTTCTCCACGGGGGGCCGGGCGCGCAGCGTCGTGGCGATCACTGCGCCGCGCTTGCGCAGCAGCTTGCCGATGTCGAGCTCTCCCTTCGTCCCGCCCTGCATGCCGATGATGACCAGCCGGCCCTCGGTGGCAAGGGCGTCGAGGTTGCGGTCGAGATATGCGGCGCCCATGTTGTCGAGGACCACGTCCGCGCCGTGGCCGTCGGTGACGTCCTTCACGACCGCCACGAAGTCGTCGTCGCGGTAGTTGATCGTCACGTCGGCGCCCAGCTCGGCGCAGACCGCGAGCTTCTCGGCCGAGCCCGCGGTCGTCAGGACCCTGGCGGAGAGGGCCGAGGCCAGCTGGATCGCGAAGGTGCCGATGCCGCCGGCGCCGCCGTGCACCAGGAGGGTCTCGCCAGGCTGCAGCCCGGCGACCATGAAGACGTTCGACCACACGGTGCAGGCGACCTCGGGCAGTGCCGCGGCGGTGACGAGGTCGATGCCCGCCGGCACTGGCAGCAGCTGGCCGGCCGGCACGGCCACCAGCTCGGCGTACCCGCCGCCGGTGAGCAGCGCGCACACCTCGTCGCCGACGGACCACCCCTCGACTCCCGCGCCGAGGCCGACGATCCGGCCGCTGCACTCGAGGCCGATGACCTCCGACGTCCCGGGCGGCGGCGCGTAGTGGCCCTGCCGCTGCAGGGTGTCGGCCTTGTTGACCGCCGTCGCGACGACCTCGACGAGCACCTCACCCGGGGCCGGGACAGGGTCGGCGACCTCACCGAGCGACAGGACTTCGGGGCCTCCGGCGGCGGAGGCGATCACGGCACGCATGCCGACAGCCTAGGAGCCCTCCCGGCGGAGCCGCGGAGGGCTCAGTCCGGGAACTCGTCGCTGGAGTGGTCGACCTCGACGTCGTCGGGGACGTCGTCGTCGATGTCGGCGACCGGGTCCCTGGCGTCCGCCGGCCGGTCCCAGCCCTCCGCGAGCACCTGGGCGGCGGCCGCCAGCTGCTCGACGCGCTCGGGGTTGGCGCCGTGAGAGGCCGAGGCGAAGCCGAGGAGGAAGGTGGTGATCGGCGCCGACTTCCTCTCCACGTTGTGCGCGGAGGTGCGGGCCAGGTCGAGGATCAGGGCCTCGTCCACCTCGGCCTCGATGTCGAGGACGTCGCAGAGCTCGTCGATCCAGTCGTGCAGGTTCACAGCCACCACAGTTCCCAATCCGCGCCCCACTGGCAAGTCCGACTCGCGCCGTCTCGCTATCCGTGCAGGTCGCGGAGGTCGGCCCAGGTGTCGACGTCGCGACCCTCGTCGCCCTCGGCCTCCACCTCGGCGACCGTGAGGGGAGCGAGCAGCCGGTGCAGGGCCATGCCGTGCTGACCCTCGCGGTCGGGGCGCACCGCGTCGAGCCGCGCGGTGCGGACCACTCCGGCGAGCTGGCGGCGGCCGGACCCGTCGACGAGCAGCGCCGCGTCGTACCCGGTGGCGGCCTCACGCAGCCGCCGGAACGTGTACGCCGTCACCCGCGGCATGTCGACCGCCAGCACGCCGAGCCAGGCCGGCGGCTGCGCCAGCGCGTCACGACCGGTGAGCAGCCCGTCGACCGGGCCGCCCAGGGGCGGGTCCTCGCGGACGAACGTCACCGGGCGCTCGGTGGGCACCGTGGGCCCGACCACCACGACCTCGTCGGCGTCGACGAGGGCCTCGAGGGCCAGCGCCAGGAGGGTCCGGCCGGCGACCTCGAGTCCCGCCTTGTCGACCCCGCCCATCCGGGCGGCGGTGCCCCCGGCGAGCACGACCGCCGAGAAGGCCGGCCCGGCGCCGGTCGGGTGCTGGGGTTCGTTGTCCACGGGATCAGGGTGGCAGGCTGGGTGCGTGACCGGACAGCTGCGGGTAGCGCTCGTGCAGGAGGCGTCGACGCTCGACCCCGACCACAACCGCGGACGGATCAGCGAGCTGACCCCGCCCGACGCCGACCTCGTGGTCTTCCCCGAGGCGTTCCAGCGCGACTTCGGTGAGCCCGGTGGCGACCTCGCGCCGTACGCCGAGACCCTCGACGGCGCCTTCGCCACCGAGGTGGCGGCGGTGGCGGGCGAACGCGCGACCACGATCGTCGCCGGCATGTTCGAGCCCGGGCCCGACCGCGCCCGACCGTTCAACACCCTGGTGGTGCGCGGCGGCGCCGAGGCGTCGTACCGGAAGATCCATCTCTACGACTCGTTCGGCTACCGCGAGTCCGATCGGCTGTCGGCGGGGCCACTCGAGCCGGTGACGTTCGAGCTCGGCGGGTTCACCATCGGCCTGATGACCTGCTACGACCTGCGCTTCCCGGAGCTCGCGCGGGCTCTCGTCGACGCCGGCGCCGACGTGCTGGTCGTGCCGGCGGCGTGGGTGGCCGGCGACCGCAAGGTCGACCACTGGCGCACCCTCGCCCGCGCCCGCGCGATCGAGAACACCGTCTACGTCGTCGCCTGCGGGCAGCCGGCGCCGCGCTACAGCGGGCACTCCACGATCGTGGGTCCCCTCGGCGACGTGGTGGCGGAGGCCGGCCCGGACGCCGAGGTCGTGCGGGGGGTGCTGGAGGCCTCCGCGATCGTCGAGGCCCGGCGTACCAACCCCTCGCTGGCCAACCGCCGACGGTAGCCTCTCTGCTCGTGTCCACACCCCGAGGCGGCCGTCGTGCCGCCGCGCGTCCGTCGTCGCGCCGCGGGCGGACGCGGGCCCGGAGGTCGGAGCAGCCGCTCACCGACGCGCCGCCGCCCCCACGGCCCCCGCGGGAGCGTCGCTGGGGCGGCCGGACCCCGCGAGTCCTGTGGCTCGTGGTCCTGCTGGCAGGGGTCGTTGCGCTGGGCTGCGCGGTCGCCGACATCGGGCCGGCCTGGCTCGACGGCGCGGGCGGGACCGCGGTCAGCTCCGCCTACACGTGGGCTCTCGCGGCGCGCACCGGCGGCCGCCCGCTGGTCTTCGCCGGGCTGGCCGCATTGATGGGGGTGGTCACCGTCGTCACCGACCTCGAGGTCCTCTCCGGTGGAGCGGCGGTGCTGACCTGTGTCGTGAGCGGCGTGCTGGCCGTGATGATGACCGTGCCCGCGGCGTCCTACCTCCTGGCGGTGCGGGAGACCCTGATCGCGTGCTGCATCGCCGCCGTGGGCGCCTTCGCCACCGTCGGCTTCGAGCCCAACGCCGACCGCGAGCGGTTCGAGTACCTCACCCTCGCCGTCGGCTTCGTGCTCGTCCTCGTGCTCGTCTTCCGCCTCGGGGCCGGCCTCCACGGGCTCGGCCGGCGCGGACTGCTCGTCGTGGTCGTCGGCTCGCTCGTGCTCGCCCTGACCATCGCGTACGCCGAGCTGTTGCGGCGCTACGGCATCGCCTCGGTGGTCGAGCCGGCGCTCGACGTCGTCCGGTGGAGCCGCGAGAACCTGCGTGCGTTCCCTCGCCCGATCGTGGTCCTGCTCGGCATTCCGGCGCTGGTGTGGGGGATCCACATGCGCGCCCGCCGACGCCAGGGCTGGTGGGTGTGCGCGTTCGGCGTGGCCGCGACCCTGCCGGTGGCGCAGTCGCTGGTCAACCCACAGGGCTCGTTCGTCGAGGCCGCGCTGCAGACGGTGTACGGCATCCTGCTGGGCCTGGTCGTCGGCTACCTGGTGATCCGCACCGATCTCGCGCTGACCGGCTCCCGCGGCAGCCGGGCCCGGGCCGAGGAGGCGGCTGCGGCCCACCGTCCCGAGCCGTCGCGCTTCCGTTCGCTCTGACGGCGCGGCCCGAGCACGGCGATCACGCTTACGTGCGAGTAGCCGCTAGCGTCCTGTCCATGGCCCGCGACACGAGTACCGAGATCCTCGCCGAGATGGTCGCCAACGTGCTGAGCGTGGCGTTCGAGGTGGGCGAGAGCGTCGCCGTGGGCGACACCGTCGTCCTCCTGGAGTCGATGAAGATGGAGATCCCGGTGATCGCCGAGCGCTCCGGCACGGTCGCGGCCGTCAAGGTCGCCACCGGGGACGTCGTACAAGAGGGCGATGTGCTGCTCGTCCTGGCCTGACGGCCGATTTAGCCGCCCCGCTGACGTCCGGTAACCTCTCCGGCGGTGGCGTGTCCGAGCGGCCTAAGGAGAACGCCTCGAAAGCGTTTGTCGGTGCAAGCCGACCGAGGGTTCAAATCCCTCCGCCACCGCCAGCAAAGTGGCCCCTGACCTGCGGAAACGCGGAGCAGGGGCCACTGTGGGTTCTCGCCCGTGCCAGATACGTGCACGCATAGCCAACGAGTGTGGTTGTGACCAAGCAGCGCCACAGCGGCTGCCGCCCTGACGAGGTACGGGTGTGGTCGCGCATCTGGGCTTTCAGCGTGAGTGAGGCCATCCGGAGTCCCGACGGTGACGAAGACACCACAAGGGCCGGTCGACCGGCCACCACCTTTCACGATGGAGGACCCCATGCAGCACCGAAAGCTCTACGCCGGTCTCGGCGGAATCCTCATGGCTGGCACCGTTGCGGTTGCCGGCATCCAGGCCAGCAACGCCTCCGAGTCCGCCTCTTCCCCGGCGGCGACGCCCACCGTCGCGCTCGACGCCCGGCTCCACGCGCTGAACGACTCGGGTGCCACCGGCCACGCGCACGTCGAGTTCAAGGGAAAGAAGGCCCACGTCCGCATCGACGCCCGCCGCCTCGCGAAGGGTCTTCCGCACGCACAGCACCTGCACTTCGGTGCTGACGCGCGCCACGAGTGCCCCAGCGTCTTCGACGACTCCAATGTCGACCACCGGTTGAACGTTGCCGAGGGCGTGCCGGCCTACGGTCCCATCCTGAGGTCACTGACGACCAAGGGTGACACCAGCCCGGAGAGCGGCCTTGCGGTCGACCGCTTCCCGATCACTCCGAACGGGGTCGAGCGCTACGAGCGGTCCATCAACTTCTCCCCTGGCGCGGTGACCCGCGCGATCAAGCACGGCAAGGGTGTCGTCGTCATCCACGGCGTCGACCACAACGGCAACGGCACCTATGACTTCGAAGGTGCCGGGGTCAGCGAACTCGACCCGAACCTGCCTGCCGAGGCCACCGACCCGGCACTATGCGGGGTCCTTCGCTGAACCGAAGCCGTTGAAACGTCTGGCCCCGCCCCTGTAGCAGGGGCGGGGCCCTGCGGACCACCAAAGCAGCGTGAGTGATTCAGCGGGTCGGGGGATGGCGCAGTCACCGGCTCGACGCAGGAGCCTTCACCGGTCGATGCTCTGGTGGACGCTCGACCCGTGCGAGGGCGGCGGCAGCGGAGCGCTCAGGCCTCGGCGGCGGCCTGCTTCGCCGCGGCGATGACGCCGGTGAGCCGGGCGTGCAGGTCGATGAGCTCGTCGAGGTCCATGTCGAGCCGTTCGAGGATCGTGCCGGGCACCTCCAGGGCCTTCTCCCGCAGGGCGCGACCCTTCTCGGTCAGCACCACTGCCAGGGACCGCTCGTCGGCGGGGTCCCGGTCGCGTCGGAGGAGATCGGCGGACTCCAGGCGCTTCAGCAGACGCGACAGCGTCCCGGGATCGAGGTCCAGCATCCGGCTGAGGTCTATGACGGACAGCGGCTCGGAGCCCCACAGGGCCAGCATGACCAGGTACTGCGGGTGGGTCAGCCCCATCGGCTCCAGCACCGGCCGGTAGACCGAGATCACCGTCCGTGACGCCACGGCTAGGGCGAAGCAGACCTGCCGCTCCAGGGCAAGCGGGTCCTCGATCCGAGATGGATTACCGGTGGGAGCTGTCATATGCCTATCCTAGCAATCATTGCTACAGCAAGGGTTGTCCTAACAAGGAAAAGAGGGTCCCATGAGCCGCGACACCGCTCTCGTCACCGCCGACTGGCTCGAGCCCAGGCTGGGTCAGTCCGGACTCGTCGTCATCGAGGTCGATGAGGACGCCGACGCCTACGGCGTCAACCACATCCCCGGCGCCATCGCCCTGCACTGGCGAGACGACCTGCAGCACCCCGGCAGCCGCGACGTGATCGACCGCGCCGGCTTCGAGCAGCTCCTCGGCGCCAAGGGTGTCGCTCGCGACGACACGGTCGTGCTGTACGGCGGCAACAACAACTGGTTCGCCGCGTACGCGTACTGGTACTTCAAGCTCTACGGACATCGCGACGTCCGGCTCCTCGACGGCGGCCGCAAGCTCTGGGAGCTCGAAGGGCGCACCCTGGTCAGCGACCAGGTCACCCGCCCGGAATCGGCGTACGTCGCCCAGGACGCCGACCCCGCGCTGCGCGCCTACCGTGACGACGTGCTGGCCGCCCTCGGCACCGAGGTCACCATCATCGACGTGCGCTCCCCGCAGGAGTTCTCCGGCGAGATCCTCGCTCCGGCGCACATGACCCAGGAGCAGCCCCAGCGCCGCGGCCGGGTGCCCGGTGCGGTCAACGTGCCGTGGTCCACGTCCGCCAACGACGACGGCACCTTCAAGAGCGACGACGAGCTCCGCGCCCTGTACCAGCGAGCCGGAGCCGCGCTCGACGGCGGTGAGACGATCGTCTACTGCCGCATCGGCGAGCGCAGCGCGCACACCTGGTTCGTCCTCAGCGAGCTCCTCGACCAGCCGTCCGTCCGCAACTACGACGGCTCCTGGGTCGAGTACGGCTCCCTCATCGGCGCTCCGATCGAGCTCTGAGACCTCATGACTTCCTACGACGAGGCGCGGGCCGCCCGGCGGCGCCGGCACCTGATGGACCCCAACGCACCACGCCCCACCCGCGACCCCGACGCGGACCGGAGCCTGACCCGGGTGCAGCAGTGGGTGATGTCCACCCTGGCCGTGACCACCATCCTCCATCTCTCGGCTGGACTGATCCTGGCTGCCGTCTTCCTGCCGCACCCCACGCGCGGCGCCGAGGTGGTCCTCAGCCTCATCGCCGGGGCATTCGCAGCCATCGCGATCGGCGCCGGGCTCGCCATCCACGGCCGGCACCTCCTCAGCTGGTGGCTCCTCCTCGGCCTCGTCCCGACCGCCGTAGGGCTCTGGCTCACGCGGTCCTGACCCGAGGACGCAACCTCACCGTCAGGGCTCGAGCAGGTCGGCGGCCAGCAGCGCGACGTGCAGGGACACCCGGATGTCCGGGTCGTCCAGGTCGGCGTCGATGAGACGCTCCACCTTGGCCAGCCGGTCGTAGAAGACGGGCCGGGACACGTGCAGGCTGGCGGCCGCCCGGGACTTGCTGGCCGGGTGCTCCACCAGGGCCTGCACCGCTGCCAGCAGGTCGGTGCCCCACTGGGCGTCGTGGCGCCGGATGACCTCCAGCTCGCGGTCGACGAACATCACCAGTCGCTCGTCGGTGCCCAGCAGGGCCAGCAGCCCGCGCAGGTGCACGTCCTCGAGGCGGTGGACGGGCGGCCCGGAGTCATGCTCGCGCACCGAGGAGAGCACGTGACTGGCCTCGCGGAGGGTGCGGTCGATCTCGGCGACAGCGGTGGTGGGCCGGCCAGATCCGATGGTCACCGCGTGGCCGCGTCGGACCTTCGCGCCGAGCTCGTCCACGACGCGCGACGACCTCGTCGACGTCGCCAGCGACAGGAGCACGCGTACGTCGCGGTCGACGTAGCAGACCAGCGCCGGCGCCTTGAGCTTGTGCGCGGCCTGGACCGTGGCCGCGATCACCGCCTCCACCTGCGTGCCCGGCGGCGATCCCGCCTCGCCGGTCGCCGGCCGCGGACGCATCGTGATCCCGACGAACTGACGACCGGTGACGGGCAGCCCGGCGATCTCGCAGCGGCGCAGCACGTCGCTGTCGGTCGGATCGTTCAGCAGGCCCACGATCAGCTCGTGGTGCATCCGTCTCACCACGCTGTCGCGATGCCGGTCGTGCAGCCGGTGCAGCGCCAGTGCGGCGGCGGCGCGTTCCGCCACGGCCACCAGCCGCTGCGTCGGCTCAGCGGGGGACTGCACGATCAGGCGCCCCCAGTCGCGACCCCGCTTGCCGAGCCGCGTGACCAGCCAGCCCTGCCCGGCGTCCCAAGCCGTCCGTCCGTCGACGCGCACCCGCTGGGAGCGGGCTCGCCAGTCGGCGAGGAACACGTCGATGTCAGAGGGGCCGGCCAGGTAGTCGACCACCTGGTTGTCCTCGCTCTCGAGCACGACAGCGACCCCGGAGAGCCGCTGCACCGCCTCGAGGACCTCACGAGGGCCGGCCTCGGCGATGCTCAGCTCGGTGAAGGTGTCGTGCACGCGCTGGGCCTCGCGCAGCTCCTCGAGCTGCTCGTCGACGACCCGCTCGCCGACGGCCTGGGCCACAGAGGCGAACCGGACCTCGCGGCCCAGTGCCACCAGCGGCAGCCCGAGGTCCTCGCAGGCCTCGACCAACGGCGCGGGCAGCTTCGCCCACCGGCGACCGAGCTCGATCATCACTCCCGCGGCGCCGCTGTCGTCCAGCGACGCGGCGAAGCCGCGCAGTCCCTCCTCGGTGTCCGGCAGGGCGATCCCCGTGCTGAGCACCAGGTCGCCGCCCCGGAGCAGCGGGGCGATGTCGACGAGCTCCGTCGAGTGGACCCACCGGACGTTGCGGTGCAGTCCGCGGCGGCCGGCCACGACGACGGCGTCGGCCGCGCGCACCGGGGCCATGGCCAGGACCTCTGCGACGGTCACCTCGGCCAACGCGGCACCGCCTCTGTGCGGGTATGGGCTGCTCGGCAGCGACAATATGTCGGGGATATGCACCGAATCCTACACATCGCCGGGCCCCGATCGGGCAGGTCGGCCCTCACGATGGTCACTCGAACCCGAGGGAGCCATCAATGACCAACTCGATCACGCACTGGGCCGACGGAGCCGCCTTCAGCGGCGACTCAGGGCAGTGGGCTGACGTCACCAACCCCGCCACCGGGCGGGTCTCCGGCCGCGTGGCCCTGGCCAGCCGTGCCGACGCCAACCACGTCATCGCCTCGGCCAAGCGCGCCGCAGCCGGCTGGGGGACCACGTCGCTGGCGCGCCGTACGCAGGTCCTCTTCTCCTTCCGCGAGCTGCTCAACAGCCGCAAGGAGGAGCTCGCCGTCCTGATCACCGCCGAGCACGGCAAGGTCCACTCCGACGCGCTGGGCGAGATCTCTCGCGGCCAGGAGGTCGTGGAGTTCGCGTGCGGCATCTCCCACCTCCTCAAGGGCGGGCACTCCGAGTCCGCCTCGACCGGCGTCGACGTGCACTCCAAGCGGGACCCGCTGGGTGTCGTGGGCATCATCAGCCCCTTCAACTTCCCGGCCATGGTCCCGATGTGGTTCTTCCCCGTCGCCATCGCGGCGGGCAACGCGGTCGTCCTCAAGCCCAGCGAGAAGGACCCCTCCGCAGCCCTGTGGATGGCGGACCTGTGGAAGGAGGCCGGTCTCCCGGACGGCGTCTTCAACGTGCTGCAGGGCGACAAGGGCGCAGTCGACGCGCTCCTGGAGAGCCCCGACGTCGCCGCCATCAGCTTCGTCGGCTCGACGCCCATCGCTGAGTACGTCTACGAGCAGGCCAGCCGCAACGGCAAGCGCGTCCAGGCCCTGGGCGGCGCCAAGAACCACATGGTCGTCCTTCCCGACGCCGACCTCGACCTCGCTGCCGACGCCGCCGTCAACGCCGGCTACGGCAGCGCCGGCGAGCGGTGCATGGCCATCAGCGTCCTCGTCGCGGTCGAGCCGATTGCCGACGACCTGGTCGCCAGGATCGCCGAGCGCACGGGCACCCTGCGGATCGGCGACGGAAGCAAGGAGGCCACCGCCGAGGCGGACATGGGTCCCCTGGTGACCCTGGCGCACCGCGACCGCGTCGCGGGGTTCATCGACTCCGGCGAGGCCGCTGGAGCGAAGCTGGTCGTGGACGGTCGAGGGATCGCCGTCAACGGCGACGAGAGTGGCTTCTGGCTCGGCCCCACGCTCTTCGACCACGTCACGCCCGAGATGGAGATCTACCAGGAGGAGATCTTCGGCCCCGTCCTCAGCGTCGTCCGGGTCAAGACCTACGACGAGGCCGTGGAGCTCATCAACAGCAACGAGTACGGCAACGGCACGGCGATCTTCACCAACGACGGGGGCGCCGCCAGGCGCTTCGAGCAGGACGTCGAGGTCGGCATGATCGGCATCAACGTGCCCATCCCGGTCCCGGTGTCCTACTACTCCTTCGGCGGCTGGAAGCGCTCGCTGTTCGGCGACACCCACGCCCACGGCGTCGAGGGCGTCCACTTCTTCACCCGGGGCAAGGTCGTGACCTCGCGCTGGATCAACCCGGCTGCCCGTCCCGAGGGCGGCCTCGAGCTGGGGTTCCCGCGCAATGACTGACACGACGCTGAGGCCGCAGACCACGTCGACCACGGGCCGCAATGAGACCCTCGCGCGCGCCTACGCCGACCCCGACCGGGCCTATGAGCTCGACCGCCGGCACGTGTTCCACTCGTGGTCGGCCCAGGCCCTCATGGACCCGATGGTGGTGAGCAGGGCCGAGGGCTCCTACGTCTGGGACCGCGAGGGCAACAAGCTGCTCGACTTCACCTCGCAGCTCGTCTTCACCAACCTCGGCCACCAGCACCCGCGGATCATCCAGGCCATCCAGCAGCAGGCGGCCGACCTGTGCACGGTGGCGCCGGGCTACGTCAACGGTGCCCGCTCCGAGGCTGCGCGGCTCATCACCGAGCACACCCCCGGCGACCTCGACCACGTGTTCTTCACCAACGGTGGGGCCGATGCCAACGAGCACGCCATCCGGATGGCCCGCCTCCACACCGGCCGGCACAAGGTCCTGTCGACCTACCGGTCCTACCACGGCGGCACCCAGCTGGCCGTCAACGTCACCGGCGACCCGCGCCGCTGGGCCAACGACAACGGGACCCAGGGGACAGTGCACTTCTTCGGGCCGTTCCTCTACCGCAGCCCCTTCCACTCCAGCAACGAGGCGGAGGAGTGCCAGCGCGCGCTCGAGCACCTCGAGCAGCTCATCGCCTTCGAAGGCCCATCCACGATCGCGGCGATCCTGCTGGAGTCCATCCCGGGGACCGCGGGCATCATGATCCCGCCGCCGGGCTACCTGCAGGGCGTCCGCGAGCTCTGCGACCGGCACGGGATCATCCTCATCACCGACGAGGTGATGTCGGGCTTCGGCCGGTCCGGCAAGTGGTTCGCGGTCGAGCACGCCGGCGACGTCGTACCGGACCTGCTCACCTTCGCGAAGGGCGTGAACTCCGGCTACGTCCCGCTGGGGGGTGTCGCCATCAGCGACGCGATCTATGCGACCTTCGCCGAGCGGGCCTACCCGGGCGGGCTCACCTACTCGGGCCACCCCCTCGCGTGCGCGGCTGCCGTCGCGACCATCGAGACGATGGAGGACGAGGGCGTCGTCGAGCACGCCGCCCGACTCGGTGACGAGGTGTTCGGGCCGGGCCTCAGCCGGCTGGCGGAGAAGCACGACTGGATCGGCGAGGTCCGGGGCACCGGTGCCTTCTGGGCGCTGGAGCTAGTCCGGGATGAGCAGACCCGGGAGCCACTGGCTCCCTACGGCGGGTCCAGCCCGGAGATGGGCGCGATCCTGGCGGCCTGCACCCGTCGGGGCCTGCTGCCCTTCGCGAACTTCAACCGCATCCACGTCGTCCCCCCGCTGACGATCTCAGGAGAGGACGCCCGTGCGGGCCTCGACATCCTCGACGAGGCACTCACCGAGGCGGCTGCTCAGGCGTGAAGCCCTGACCGGTCGCCGGGGCCGGCTCGGTGCGTCGCGAAGAACGCGTCGAGCAGCGCCGTGCTCTCGGTGGCCAGGACGCCGGAGACGACCTCGGGGCGGTGGTTGAGCCGCCGGTCGCGCACGACGTCCCAGAGGCTGCCGACGGCGCCGGCCTTGACGTCGTGGGCGCCGAAGACGACGCGGGCGACGCGGGCGAGCACGGCGGCGCCGGCGCACATCGTGCAGGGCTCGAGGGTGACCACGAGCGAGCAGCCCTCCAGTCGCCACTCGCCCCGGACGAGAGCGGCTTCCCGCAGCGCCACGACCTCGGCGTGCCCGGTCGGGTCGTGTGCGGCCTCCCGGACGTTGCGGCCGCGCCCGATGACCTCGCCGTCGCCGGAGAGTACGACGGCTCCGATGGGCACGTCCTCGGTGTCCAGGGCGCCGCGGGCCTCGGCCAGGGCCAGCCGCATGGCCGGCGCCCACTCATCGGTGGGGGTCATGCAGAGGTGAGCCCGACGACGTCGTCGAACTGCTCGCCGCACCCGATCCTCCGAGCGATGTCGGACAGCATCTCGTCGGGGTAGAGCTCGAAGTCGTCGAGGAGCACGGCCATGTCCATGGCGTGCATGCCCAGGTCGCCGAGGAGGTCGAGGTCTCCGGCCGGCACCTGCTCGTCGTCGTCGTCGAGACCGGGCAGCCCGAGGAACTCGGCGGCGGAGCTGGCCAGCTCCCACTCGTCAGCGGCCGTCACGTCGGAGAGCAGCACGCGGGTGCTCGCCCCGGCCACGCGGACGAGGACGAAGAAGTCCTCGTCCACGGCGACCATGCCCACGGCACCGCCGTCACCCGGGAAGCGGCGCAGGGCGTGCGCGAGCGTCTCCACCGACTCGAGCACCGGGTGGGCGATCTCCTGGACCTGCCAGTGCCCCTCCTCGCGATACGCGGCCACAGCGAAGTCGACCCCGTCGGCCATGTCAGGCATGTCGATCCCCTCTCCGTGCGCGCCAGAACCGTCGGTTCCAGAGTGGCAGATGTGCGCCCCGCGGCCAACCCCGATTGCGACCGATGCCGGGACGCCTGGCTGCACTAGGGTTCCGGCCATGCGCACCCACGTCGTCGACCACCCCCTCGTGGCCCACAAGCTCACCACTCTCCGCGACGAGTCGACCGACTCTCCGACCTTCCGCCGGCTCGCCGACGAGCTGGTGACCCTCCTCGCCTACGAGGCCACCCGCGACGTGCGCGTCACCACGGTCGACATCACCACCCCGGTCGCCCCCGCCACGGGAGTGAAGCTCGCCGCGCCCAAACCGCTCGTCGTACCCATCCTGCGCGCGGGTCTCGGGATGCTCGACGGGATGATGCGGCTGCTGCCCACCGCCGAGGTGGGCTTCCTGGGCATGGTGCGCAACGAGACCACCCTGGAGGCCTCGACCTACGCCGAGCGGCTGCCCGACGACCTCTCCGGCCGCCAGTGCTACGTGCTCGACCCGATGCTGGCCACCGGCGGGACGCTCGCGGCCGCGATCCGCTTCCTGACCAACCGCGGCGCCGACGACATCACCGCCATCTGCCTGCTGGCCGCGCCCGAGGGCTGCGCCCGGCTGGAGCAGGCGATCTCCGACATCGCCGTGCCGGTCACCGTCGTCACCGGCGCCATGGACGAGAGGCTCAACGACAAGGGCTACATCGTGCCCGGCCTCGGCGACGCCGGCGACCGGCTGTACGGCGTGGTGGGCTGACGCCCTGACCCGAGCCGGCCGCTCAGAGGGCCTTGACGGCGCTGAGCAGCTTGCCCATCGTGTCCTTGGCGTCGCCGAAGAGCAGTGAGGTCCTCTCGTCGAAGAGCAGCTCGTTCTCGATCCCGGCGAAGCCGGGACGCATCGAGCGCTTCATGAAGATGACCTGCCTGGCCTCGTCGACGTTGAGGATCGGCATGCCGTAGATGGGCGCTCCGGGTGACGTCTTGGCCGCCGGGTTGACGACGTCGTTGGCCCCGACGACGAGCACGACGTCGGTCTCCTTGAAGTCGCCGTTGATCTCGTCCATCTCGCGCAGCTGCTCGTAGGGCACCTGCGCCTCGGCCAGCAGCACATTCATGTGGCCGGGCATGCGCCCCGCGACCGGGTGGATCGCGTAGTCGACCTGCGCGCCGCGCTCGACGAGCACGTCGACCAGCTCGCGCAGCGTGTGCTGTGCCTGGGCCACGGCGAGGCCGTAGCCGGGCACGATGATCACGCGATCGGCGTACGCCAGCGAGATCGCGGCGTCCTCGGGGCCAACCGAGCGCACGGGCCGGTCGGAGGCCTCGCCGCCGCCCAGCGTCGAGCCGCCCTTGAGGGCGCCGAAGAGGATGTTGGGGACCGAGCGCCCCATCGCCTTGGCCATCAGGAGGGTGAGGAACGTGCCCGAGGCGCCGACCAGGGTGCCGGCGACCAGCAGCACGGTGTTGGACAGCACGTAGCCGCCCGCCGCGACGGTGAGGCCGGTGAAGGCGTTGAGCAGCGAGATGACGATCGGCACGTCGGCGCCGCCCACCGGCAGCACCAGCAGCAGGCCGAAGGCCAGGCCGAGCAGCGCGAGCACGATGCCGACCCACATCGCGGGGCCCTCCACCAGCACGACCGAGAGCGCGATCGACGCGATGGCCACGCCTGCGAAGGCGATCGGCAGGCCGGGGAACACCACCGGTCGTGACGTCATGAGGTCCTGCAGCTTGGCGAACGTGACCACCGAGCCGGCGAACGACACGGAGCCGACGACGATCGTGAACGCCGTCGCCGCGAGGACGAACCAGCCGATCGACTCACCGAAGGGAAGGATCTCGTCGAGCTCGAGCAGGGCTACGAGGGCGGCAGCGCCGCCGCCGACGCCGTTGAACAGGGCCACCATCTGCGGCATCTGGGTCATCTGCACCGTGCGGGCGCCGTACACGCCGCCGACGGTGCCGACCGCGATCGCCACCAGGATGAGCGGGACGTTCTTCATGTCCTCGAGGTAGAAGAACGGCAGCGCGCACGCCACCACCGCGGCGGCGGCGCCGATGAGGTTGCCGGTGCGGGCGGTCTTCGGGCCGGACAGGCCCTTGAGCGCGAGGATGAAGCCGACAGCGCAGAGCAGGTAGACGAACTGTGCCCAGACCGGGATCACTTCGTGCCTCCCGCGGTCGGGGCGGCCGGGGCCTTCTTGCGGGTGAACATCTGCAGCATCCGGTCGGTCACGACGAAGCCGCCCACCATGTTGACCGTGGCCAGCACGATCGCCACCAGGCCCACCACGACGCCGACGCCGTCCATGTGCACGGTCACCAGGATCGCGCCGAGCAGGATGACGCCGTGGATGGCGTTTGCCCCGGACATCAGCGGCGTGTGCAGCGTCGAGGAGACCTTGGAGATCACCTCGATGCCGACGAACACGCTGAGGATGAAGATCGTCAGCCAGACGATGGCGATGCTCACTGCTCGACTCCTTCGCTCGCAGTGCGAGCGCAACCGCGCGGTCCGCCGTCGGGTGTCAGACCGACGCGCTCTCTCGCTTCGCTCACTGCTGGGCCTCCTGGTCGAAAAGCTGGTCCTCGGGGGGGTCGGCCGGCGGCGGGTCGTCCGGTGGCACCGGCGCCGGGCCCTCGATCGCCTCCCGCGTCGGCTCGTGCCGGATCGCGCCGCCGTGGGTGACGCAGGCACCGGCCACGATCTCGTCGTCGAAGTCGGGGGCGAAGGTGCCGTCCGCGGCCTCCGTGCTGGTCATCAGGGTCAGCAGGTTGACGATGTTCTGCGCGTAGAGCCGCGAGGCGGGTCCCGGCATCTGCGACGGCACGTTGCGCCCGCCCCAGACCTGGGCGTGGCCGATGCGCACGACCTCGCCGGCCACGGACCCCTCGACGTTGCCGCCGGTCTCGGCGGCCAGGTCGACCACGACCGACCCGGGCCTCATCTCCTCGATCATGGCCGCGGTCACCAGCATCGGCGCCTGGCGCCCCGGCACGGCGGCGGTGGTGATCAGGGCGTCCGCGGCGGCGATGTAGGGGGTGAGCAGCTCCCGCTGACGGGCCGCGCGGTCCTCGGTCATCTCCCGCGCGTAGCCACCGGCGCCCTCGAGCGTCTCCAGCTCGAGGTGGATCGGCTTCGCGCCCATCGACGCGATCTCCTCGGCGGCGGCGGCTCGGACGTCGTAGGCCCTGACGACCGCGCCGAGGCGCTTGGCCGTGGCGATCGCCTGCAGGCCGGCGACCCCGGCACCGAGTACGACGACCTCCGCGGGCTGCACGGTGCCGGCCGCGGTCATGTTGAGCGGGAAGAAGCGCCGCAGCATCCCGGCGGCCACGATCGCGCTGCGGTAGCCGGCGACGAGGGCCTGCGAGGACAGCGCGTCCATCGACTGAGCACGGGAGATGCGCGGCACGAGCTCCATGGCGAACGACGTGACGCCGCAGTCGCGCAGGTCGGTGACCACGTGGTGCTCGGTGCTGACCGGGAGGAAGGAGATCGTGGCCGCGCCACGCTTGAGGCGGCGTACGGCGTCGGTGGCCAGCGGCTGCACCGACACGACCACGTCCGCGTCGGAGAGGGCGTCCTCCTCGAGGGTGGCGCCCGCCTCGGCGTACTCCGCATCGTCGATGAGCGTGTGCTCGCCCGCCCCTGGCTCCACAGCGACGGCGTACCCGAGTCCGGTCAGCTTGCCGACCAGCTCCGGCACCATCGCGACACGAGCCTCACCGTCACGGGTCTCCCTTGCCACTGCGATCTTCACGGTCGCAACCTAGGGGACTTTGCCTCCCGCGTGCACCCGTCTCACCCGGTGTCGCCGAAAGACTGCCGCGGACCACCTCCGGCGAGCTCGTTGAGTTGCGCCCCCGTGCCCCGCGAGTTGCGCCTCCGTACCGCCCGCGGGGGACAGGGACGCGACTCGACGGATACGACGGCGCGACTCGACGGGTACGACGGCGCGACTCGACGGATACGACGGCGCGACTCGACGGGTACGACGGCGCGACTCGACGGGTACGACGGCGCGACTCAGAGGTGGACGCCGACGACCGACCCGATGCCGTAGGTCACCGCCATCGCGAGCAGACCCCCCGCGACGTTGCGGACGACGGCGCGTCCTGCGGGGCTGCGGCCCAGGGTGGCGCTGGCCCAGCCGGTGAGCGCGAGGGCGACGAGTACGGCGCCGACGGTGACGCCGAGCCGGGCGCCGGGCGGCGCGAGCACGATGGTGAGCAGCGGCAGCAGGGCGCCGAGCGTGAACGAGACCATCGATGCCCACGCGGCCTGCCACGGGTCGGTGAGCGCGTCGGGGTCGATGCCGAGCTCCGCCTCGGCGTGCGCGCCGAGCGCGTCGTGGGCCGTCAGCTGCCGGGCGACCTCGAGGGCGAGATCGGGTTCGAGTCCCTTGGCGGCGTAGATCTCCGCCAGCTCCACGAGCTCCTCCTCCGGCATCTCGGCCAGCTCGCGCGTCTCCTTGCGCAGGAGTGCGCGCTCGGAGTCGCGCTGGGTGCTGACCGAGACGTACTCACCGGTGGCCATGCTCATCGCGCCGGCCACCAGGCCCGCGACGCCGGCCACCAGGATCTGGGTGCGATCGCTGGTCGCTCCGGACACGCCGACCACGATGCCGGCGGTCGACACGATGCCGTCGTTGGCGCCCAGCACGGCGGCTCGCAGCCAGTTCAGCCGCGAGGCGAAGCCGCCATCGTGCGGCTCGTCGTCGTGGGGGCCGACCTGCACGTCGGCGGACTCGGTGCTCATGGCGTCATCGTTCAAGGTGGACGCACGGGCCGCAACCAAGGCAAGGCAGGGCTGGCCCGCGCCGCCGTCGCCTATGGTCGTCACATGGCGCGCGTGCTGGTCACCGGCGCGACCGGCTTCGTCGGTCGCCGGCTGGTCCCCGCCCTCGTGGGCGAAGGTCACGAGGTGCGCGCCATGACGCGCCGTGCATCGTCGTACGCCGGAGAGGGCGAGGCCGTCCAGGGAGACGTGCACGACCCAGGCTCGCTGACTGAGCCGATGCAGGGTGTGGAGATCGCCTACTACCTCGTGCACTCGCTCGACGACCAGGACTTCGAGCGCAAGGACGCCGACGCCGCGCGCGCCTTCGGGACGGCCGCGGCCGACGCGGGCGTGCGGCAGATCATCTACCTGGGCGGCCTCGGTGGCGACGACCAGGACCTGTCGGCCCACCTGCGGTCGCGGCGGGAGGTCGAGGGCCTGCTCGGCGAGGCGGGGGTGCCGGTCACCGTGCTGCGCGCGGCGATCGTGGTCGGCGCGGGTGGCATCTCGTGGGAGATCACCCGGCAGCTCGTCAAGAACCTGCCGGCCATGGTCGTGCCGCGGTGGGCGACGACGAAGACCCAGCCGATCGCCCTGGACGACGTGGTCCGCTACCTGGTCGGGGTGGCCGGTCACGACGACGCGATGGGCCGGGTCTTCGAGATCGGCGGCCCCGACCGGCTGAGCTACGTCGAGATGCTGCAGGTCGCCGCCGAGGTCGACAGCGGCTCACGGGTGCCGATCGTCACGGTGCCGGTGCTGACCCCCCGGCTGTCGTCGTACTGGCTGGCACTGGTCACCGACGTCGACGCGACCACCGGCCGCAACCTCATCGACTCCATGGGCACCGAGGTCGTCGTGAGCGAGCAGTCGATCCGCGAGGTCGTGCCCGGCGAGCCGCTGACGTACGCCGAGTCCGTCCGCCGCGCGCTGGAGGACTCGCAGGCCTCAGAGGACGACGGGTAGCACGCAGAGCATCGCGACCCCCCAGGCCGCGTGCGTCAGCACCGGAGCCAGGATGCCGCCGGACGCGCGGCGCTCGAGCCCCACCACGACCCCGAGCAGCAGCGCCGCGAACGTCAGCATCACGTTGCCGGCCGCGGCCGTCGTGAGCGCGTAGACGACCGACGTGACAGCGACCTGGTGGCGGCGGATCGCGGCGTAGAGGGCGCCGCGGAAGAAGAGCTCCTCCGCGACGCCGTTGAGCACCGTGATCAGCAGCAGGAGGGGCACCAGCCCCTGGTCGGCGTACCCGGTCACGCTGCGCACCTGGTCAGCCAGCATCGGGACCTCCCGCACGACGAGCGCGCCGGCCACGAAGACGCCGGCCAGGGCGAGCCCGATGAGCACGGGCTGGACGACCGGTCGAGCTGCGTGCTCGTCGGTGCCGACGCGGCCGAGGTGGAGGGGGCCGGAGGCGAGCGCGCCGACTGCCCAGACCGTCGCGAGCCCGAGCGTGGCGAGATAGAACCACGCACTGCCCTGCTCGATGCGCAGGGTCACGCCGAGGACGGCACCGCCGACCAGGATGGTGGCGACGCTGACCAGCCGCCGCCGGCGGAAGGCCGCGTCGGTCTGCCAGTGCTCGCGCGGCGTCACGTCCCACAGGTGACGGCGCAGCAGACCTCGGACCATCCCCTCAGCCTTGCACGGCCCCGGGGGCCAGCCGGAACGTCTCGACGACCTCGTAGCGAGGCAGTTTGCGCGGACCCTCCCCGAGGTACGACGCCACGAGCGCGATCTCGTCGAGCGACCAGGCGGGGCCGCGGTAGCCGTCCAGCAGCCGCACCCAACGGGTCAGGTTGTCGGGGTGGCCCAGCCGGGCGAGCGTCAGGTGCGGATGGAACCGCTGCCCGTCGACCGTCGCGCCGGCCTTGCCGGCCGCCGCCCGGGCGCCGACGGCGAGCCGGCGCAGCTCCTCGACATCGTCGGGCCCGCCGTCGAGCTCGAGTCCGGCGACCAGCACCCGGCCCCGGTCGGGGTGGGGGAAGGCGCCGCCCCCCGCGACTCTGACGGTCATCGCGGTGCGCTTCGCCGTGGCCCGGGTCAGCCGGTCAGAGAGGTCGTCGAGCGAGCGGTCGGGCACCTGCGCCATGAAGGCGAGCGTGACGTGCCAGTGCTCCGGGAGGGTCCATCGGAAGGGGGCTGCCGCGCGACGCGCGGACAGGAAGTCGTCGAGGTCCTCGACCACGTCGTCGGGCGGCACGGCCGCGGCGAACATGCGGGTCATGTGATCAGCCTCCTCGGCTTCGAGGCTCCTCGCTGCGCTCGTCGCACCTCAGTCAGCGGGACGTCACAGCCCGAGATCGCGCCCGATCAGCATCTTCATGATCTCGTTGGACCCGGCCCAGATCTTGGTGACCCGGGCGTCGCGCCAGGCCCGGGCGACCCGGTACTCGTTCATGTAGCCGTAGCCGCCGTACAGCTGCACGCAGTGGTCGAGCACGTCGTTCTGCACCTGGGAGGTCCACCACTTGGCCTTCGCGGCGTCGACCGCCGTCAGCCGGCCGCGGGTGTGCTTCATGACGCACTGGTCGACGTAGGCCTGGGTGACCTCGACCCGGGTGACGAGCTCGGCGATGAGGAACTGGTTGGCCTGGAACGACCCGATCGGCTGGCCGAAGGCCTTGCGGTCCTTGGCGTACTGGATCGTCTCCTCGAGGATCTGCGCGGCGTGGGCCAGGTTGGTGATCGCCGAGCCGAGGCGCTCCTGCGGCAGAAACCGCATCATCGAGATGAAGCCGGTGTCGAGCTCGCCGATGAGGTCGTCGTTGCTGACGCGGACGTCCTCGAAGGCGAGCTCGGCGGTGTCGGACTCGTCCTGGCCGACCTTGTCGAGCACCCGGCCGACCGAGAAGCCCGCCAGGCTGGTGTCAACGCCGAAGAGCGAGATGCCCTTGGCCTTCTTCTCGGGCGCGGTGCGGGCCGCGACCACGACCAGGTCGGCGCTGCCGCCGTTGGTGATGAAGGTCTTGGAGCCGTTGACGACCCAGTCGTCGCCGTTGCGGACGGCCGTCGTCTTGAGGTTGGCGAGGTCGGACCCCCCGCCGGGCTCGGTCATCGCGATGGCCGTCAGCAGCTCGCCGGTGCAGAACCTCGGCAGCCAGCGCCGTTTCTGCTCGTCGGTGGTGAGGTGCACGAGGTACGGCGCGACGATGTCGGCGTGGATGCCGACGCAGGAGGGCAGCGTCATGTTGACCTTGGCGAGCTCCTCGGTGAGCACCGCGTTGAAGCGGTAGTCGCCCGCCCCTTCTTCGAGCTGGCCGCCGTACTCCTCGGGCACCTCGAGGCCGAGGAAGCCCTGCTTGCCGGCCTCGATCCAGAACTCGCGCGGCAGCGCGTGGCTGTCGGCGTGGGACTCGAGGTTCGGGACGACCTGGCGGTCGAGGAACTCCTTGACGGAGGCTCGGAAGGCCTCGTGGTCGTCGTCGTAGATGTCGCGCTGCATGGCCCGATCCTACCGGCCAGTAGCCAAGCAGGCGATCGGCGTCCTGGGCCGGCTGTACGGTCGGGGGCGTGCGACGTGCGGTGCTCCTGATGCTGGTCGCCGGGCTGCTGGCCGGCTGCTCGGCTGCGCAGCCGACCCTTCGGCCCGAGGCCGCGACCACCCATCAGCAGGCCTCGACCCGCTCCCCGGGTGACGACCCGGCCCCGGCGGTGCCCCCGGAGCCCGAGCCGACCGACGGCACGGTCGACCGGCCGGCGACCGGCCTGGGCAGCGTGCCCCCGGCCTGGCTGGGCACCCGGCCGCTGCCGCGCACCAGCACCGGATTCGGCGAGGTGCGGCCGACGCCGCGGGTGCTCCGCAACCGGCGCTGGACCCTGCCCGACGTGGTGCCGATGCTCCCCGGACACGGCTTCGCGGCGCGGGTGGCCTCGCCCGCACCCCGGGAGGTGATCGAGCGGTCGACCTGGACGCGGGGCTGCCCGGTCGCGCGGAGCGACCTGGCCTGGCTGCGGCTGACGTTCTGGGGCTTCGACGACCGGCGGCACACCGGCGAGCTGCTGGTGAACCGCACGGTCGCCGCCGACCTCGTCAGCGTCTTCCACACGCTCTACCGCCAGCGCTTCCCCATGGAGCAGATGGCGATCGTCGCCTCGATCGACCCGGCCGCGCCGCCCACCGGGGACGGCAACGGCACCGGCGCGTTCGTGTGCCGGGCGGTCACCGGCGGGACGTCGTACTCGCAGCACGCCTACGGGCTGGCGATCGACGTCAACACGTTCCAGAACCCCTACGTCAAGGGGGACGTGGTGATCCCCGAGCTGGCGTCGGCCTACCTGCGCCGCGACCGGGTGCGGCCGGGGATGATCGTGCCCGCCGGACCGGTGATCCGGGCGTTCGCGAAGATCGGCTGGGAGTGGGGCGGCACCTGGCGCACCCTCAAGGACCTGCAGCACTTCAGCTTGAACGGACGATGACGGGGTACCGCGTCACGACGGATAGGCTTTGAACGATCCAATCCCGAGGAGACGCGTGCAGATCTGGCCCGGCAACCCCTACCCCCTGGGTGCCACGTTCGACGGCAGCGGCACCAACTTCGCGCTCTTCAGCGAGGTGGCCGAGCGCGTCGAGCTCTGCCTGTTCGACGCCGACGGCACCGAGACGCGGGTCGAGGTGAGGGAGATCGACGCCTACGTCTGGCACTGCTACCTGCCTACGGTGCAGCCCGGCCAGCGCTACGGCTACCGCGTGCACGGACCCTGGGACCCCAAGCGGGGCCTGCGCTGCAACCCGAACAAGCTGCTGCTCGACCCGTACGCCAAGGCCACCAGCGGCGAGATCGACTGGGACCAGTCGCTCTTCGGCTACGACTTCGGGGACCCCGACTCGCGCAACGACGACGACTCGGCCGCCCACATGATGAAGAGCGTCGTGATCACGCCCTTCTTCGACTGGGAGGGCGACCGCAGGCTGAACATCCCCTACAACGAGTCCTTCATCTACGAGGCCCACGTCAAGGGCCTGACCCAGCTGCACCCCGACATCCCCGAGGAGCAGCGCGGGACGTACGCCGGCCTCGCCCACCCGAGCGTGATCGAGCACCTCACCAAGCTCGGCGTGACGGCCATCGAGTTGATGCCCGTGCACCAGTTCGTCCAGGACAGCACCCTGCTCGACAAGGGCCTGCGGAACTACTGGGGCTACAACTCCCTCGGCTTCTTCGCGCCGCACACCGACTACGCCGCCAACGGCGACCACGGCCAGCAGGTGCAGGAGTTCAAGGCCATGGTCAAGGCCCTGCACGCCGAGGGCATCGAGGTGATCCTCGACGTGGTCTACAACCACACCGCCGAGGGCAACCACCTCGGCCCGACACTCAGCTTCAAGGGCATCGACAACCAGGCCTACTACCGCCTCGTCGAGGACGACGAGCAGTACTACATGGACTACACCGGCACCGGCAACACCCTCAACGTCCGGAACCCGCACTCGCTGCAGCTGATCATGGACTCGCTGCGCTACTGGGTCACCGAGATGCACGTCGACGGGTTCCGCTTCGACCTGGCGTCCGCACTCGCCCGTGAGTTCTACGACGTCGACCGGCTCGCCACCTTCTTCGAGCTCGTGCAGCAGGACCCGGTCGTCAGCCAGGTCAAGCTGATCGCCGAGCCCTGGGACGTCGGTCCCGGTGGCTACCAGGTCGGCAACTTCCCGCCCCAGTGGACCGAGTGGAACGGCGCCTACCGCGACACCGTCCGCGACTTCTGGCGCGGCGAGCCCTCGCTTGGCGAGTTCGCGTCGCGGCTGTCGGGCTCGGCGGACCTCTACGAGCACTCCGGCCGGCGGCCCTTCGCCAGCATCAACTTCGTCACCGCCCACGACGGCTTCACCCTGCGCGACCTCGTGTCCTACAACGAGAAGCACAACGAGGCCAACGGCGAGGACAACAACGACGGCGAGAGCCACAACCGCTCCTGGAACCACGGTGTCGAGGGGCCGACCGACGACCCGGAGGTCCTGGAGGCCCGCGCTCGCGAGCAGCGCAACTTCCTCGCCACGCTGCTGCTCAGCCAGGGCGTGCCGATGCTGCTGCACGGCGACGAGATGAGCCGGACCCAGGGCGGCAACAACAACACCTATGCCCAGGACTCCGAGGCCAGCTGGGTCCACTGGGACCGTGCCGACAGGCCCCTCATCGAGTTCACCGCCGCCGTCGCCAAGCTGCGCGCCAGCCACCCGACCTTCCACCGCAAGCGCTTCTTCACCGGCCGCACGGTGCGCACCGGCGACGGTGAGCGCCTCAACGACATCGTGTGGCTCGCCCTGGGCGGCCAGCCCATGGAGGACGGCGACTGGGACAACGGGTCCAAGGCGATCGGGATGTACCTCAACGGTGACGGCATCGCCGGCAAGGACGCCCGGGGCGAGACCATCACCGACGACCACTTCCTGCTGTACTTCAACGCCGACGGCCCGGCGGAGGTGACCCTGCCGACCGACGAGTACGCCGCGGCCTGGGACGTCGTCATCGACACCGGCGGGTCCGCCGACACGGCCCAGCCGTACGCCGCCGGGTCGACCCTGCACCTGGCGACCCACAGCACGGTCGTCCTCCGCGAGCACGCCGAGCCGGAGCTGGAGCCCGACCACTCGGTCGTCGCCTCGCTCGCCTCGCTCGCCGACGCCGGCGCCGTGGACACGACCCCGGCGGCTGACCACCGGCATCGGCACGACGACCAGGGCTGAGCCCACGAACCGAGGGGGATCATGCGCACGCCCGTCAGCACCTACCGCCTCCAGGTCACCGAGGAGTTCGACCTCTTCGCCGTGGCCCGGCTGCTTCCCTACCTCCACGACCTGGGGGTCGACTGGGTCTACCTCTCGCCGCTGCTCGCGGCGGAGGTCGGCTCCCAGCACGGCTACGACGTGGCGGACCACGACCACATCGACCCCGCCCGCGGCGGAGCGCCCGGCCTCGCCGCCGTGTCGGCCGAGGCGCACCGCCTCGGCATGGGCGTGCTCGTCGACATCGTGCCCAACCACGTGGGCGTGGCCGACCCCGCCGGCAACAGGTGGTGGTGGCACGTGCTCACGCACGGCCAGGACTCGGCGTACGCCGGAGCCTTCGACATCGACTGGGCGGCAGGCGGCGGCCGGCTCAGGATCCCCGTCGTCGGCGACGACGACCTGTTGGAGCACGGCGGCATCGGCAACCTCCGGGTTGAGGCGGGGCAGCTGCGCTACCACGACCACGCCTTCCCGCTGGGTCCCGGCAGCGCTGAGGGGCACGGGCTGGACGCCGACACCGTCCACGGGCGCCAGCACTACGAGCTGGTGTCGTGGCGGCTGGCCGACACCGGGCTCAACTACCGCCGCTTCTTCGCGGTCAACACGCTGGCGGCCGTCAGGGTGGAGGAGCCCGAGTGGTTCCACCGCTCGCACGGGCTGATCCGCGAGTGGTTCGAGGAGGGTCAGGTCGACGGGCTGCGGGTCGACCACCCCGACGGCCTCCGCGACCCGGCCGGCTACCTCGACGACCTCGCCCAGCTGACCGACCACGCCTACGTGCTGGTCGAGAAGATCCTCGAGCCCGGTGAGGAGCTGCCGAGCGACTGGGCGACGGCAGGTACGACGGGCTACGACGTGCTGGGCCTCCTCGACCGGGTGCTCACCGACCCCGCCGGCGCGCAGCCGCTGGGCGCGCTCGACGACCGCCTCCGCGGCGGGAGCATCGACTGGCACCGGATGGTGCACGACAACAAGCGGGCAGTGGCCGACGGCATCCTGCGCTCGGAGGTGCTGCGCATCGGGCGCGAGCTGCGCGTGGCGATCCCGGACGCCCCCGCCGACACCGAGGACGCGGTCGCCGAGCTGATCGCCTGCTTCCCGGTCTACCGCTCCTACCTCCCCGGCGGACGCGATCACCTCGACGAGGCGTTCGCCCTGGCGCGAAAGCACCGCCCCGACCTGGGTCCGACCCTCGACGTACTCCTGCCCGTCCTCTCCGACCCCAGCCAGCCGCCGGCCCTGCGCTTCCAGCAGACCAGCGGGATGGTGATGGCCAAGGGGGTCGAGGACTGCTCGTTCTACCGCTGGTCTCGGCTGACCTCGCTCAACGAGGTCGGTGGCGACCCGTCGGTCTTCTCTGTGGCGCTCGACGACTTCCACGCGGCCATGGCGGATCGCCAGCGAGACTGGCCGCACGCGATGACCGCCTCGTCCACTCACGACACCAAGCGCGGGGAGGACGTCCGCGCCCGCATCACCGCCCTCGCCGAGGTGCCCGAGGTGTGGGAGTCGGCCCTGGACCGGCTGCTGGCGCTGGCCCCGCTGCCCGACTCCGGGTTCGGCAACCTGCTGTGGCAGGCGGTCGTCGGGGCCTGGTGCGACGACGCCGACCTCCGTGACCGCCTGCACGGGTACGCCGAGAAGGCGATGCGGGAGGCCGGCGACCGCACCACCTGGACCGCACCCGACGAGGCCTACGAGGCGGAGGTGCACGCCGCCGTCGACGCCGCCTTCGTCGACCCTCGGGTGGCCGCGGTGCTCGGTGAGGTGCTCGACGCCGTCGCCGACGCGGGCTGGAGCAACGCCCTGGCCGCCAAGCTGCTCGCGCTCACCGTGCCAGGCGTCCCCGACGTCTACCAGGGCAGCGAGCTGTGGGAGCAGAGCCTGGTCGACCCCGACAACCGCCGACCTGTCGACTTCGATGCCCGCGTTGCGCTGCTCGAGTCCCTGAAGGCAGGAGAGGGCCCGAGCCTGACGGGCGGCGTCGACGACCCGGGCGCGGCCAAGCTCGCGGTCGTCCGGGCCGGCCTGCAGGCTCGACGTGAGCACTCCGACCTGTTCACCGGCTACGCACCCGTCGAGGTCACCGGTGCCGCCGCGGAGCACGCGCTGGCGTTCGACCGCGGGGGAGCCGTCACCGTGGTGACCCGGCTGCCGCTGGGTCTCGCCGCCGGCGGCGGATGGCGGGACACCGCCCTCATCCTGCCTGCCGGCGAGTGGGTCGAGCAGCTCTCCGGACGCGCGCTGTCGGGCTCGGTCCTGCTCGCCGAGCTGCTCGCCGGCCACCCCGTCGCCCTGCTCCTGCGCACCCACGTGCCGGTAGCCGAGCCGCCGCGCGGCCGCTTCGACGTCTGGGCCCCCCGGCCTCAGCGGGTCGAGCTCCAGGTGGGCGACCGCCAGGTCCCGATGACCCGTGGCGACGACGGCTGGTGGACCCCGGCCGAGGCGGTGCCCGAGGGAGAGGTCGACTACGGGTACGTCGTCGACGACGGTGACCGGGCCCTGCCCGACCCTCGCTCGCGTCGCCAGCCGCACGGCGTACACGAGCTGTCGCGGACGTTCGACGGCTCCGCCCATGAGTGGCAGGACGGCTCGTGGACCGGGCGCCAGCTCGCCGGGTCGGTGATCTACGAGCTGCACATCGGCACCTTCACGCCCGAGGGCACCCTCGATGCTGCGCTGGGCCGGCTCGACCACCTGCGCTCTCTCGGCGTCGACTTCGTGGAGCTGCTGCCGGTCAACGCGGTCAACGGCACGCACAACTGGGGCTACGACGGGGTGCTGTGGTCCGCGGTCTCCGAGGAGTACGGCGGCCCCGCGGCGTACCAGCGCTTCGTCGACGGCTGCCATGCCGCCGGCCTCGGCGTGATCCAGGACGTCGTCTACAACCACCTCGGTCCGTCGGGCAACTACCTGCCGGTCTTCGGCCCCTACCTCAAGTCCGGCGCCAACACGTGGGGTGACCTGGTCAACCTCGACGGCGAGGGCAGCCAGGAGGTGCGCCGCTACATCCTCGACAACGTCCGGATGTGGCTGTCGGACCACCATGTCGACGGGCTCCGGCTCGACGCCGTGCACGCGCTCTCCGACGACTCCGAGGCGCACCTGCTGGAGGAGATGGCGATCGAGGTCGCCGCGCTGTCGGCCCACCAGCGGCGCCCGCTCACGCTCATCGCCGAGTCCGATCTCAACGACACCCGGATGGTCACGCCCCGCGAGGGCGGGGGCTACGGCCTCGACGCCCAGTGGAGCGACGACTTCCACCACGCCGTGCACGTCGCGCTCACCGGCGAGACCGAGGGCTACTACGCCGACTTCGAGCCCCTCTCGGCGCTCGGCAAGGTGCTCACCCGCGGGTTCTTCCACGACGGCACCTTCAGCTCCTTCCGCAACCGCCCGCACGGGCGGCCCGTCGACGTCGAGCACATGCCGGGCTGGCGGCTCGTGGTCGGCAACCAGAACCACGACCAGATCGGCAACCGTGCCCGTGGCGACCGGCTCTCCGAGTCGCTCGACGACGACCAGCTCGTGTGCGCTGGGCTGCTGACGCTGACCTCGCCGTTCACGCCGATGCTCTTCCAGGGGGAGGAGTGGGCCGCCTCGACGCCCTTCCAGTTCTTCACCTCGCACCCCGAGCCGGACCTGGGCCGGGCGACGGCCGAGGGCCGGTTGGCGGAGTTCGAGCGGATGGGCTGGGACCCGGCGGTCGTGCCCGACCCGCAGGACCCCGAGACCTTCCGTCGTTCGAAGCTCGACTGGTCGCAGATCGAGGGCGGCCGGCACGCGGTGGTGCTCGAGGGCTACCGCCGGCTGGGGGCGCTGCGCCGCGAGCTGCCGGAGCTCACCGACCCCGATCTCGGCGCCGTCGAGTGCGACGTCGACGAGGAGCGCCGGGTGCTGGTCATGCGCCGGGGAGCGGTCGTCGTCGTGGTCAACTTCTCCGACACGAAGGCGACCGTCCGGCTGCCCTCGCGGCTCGAGGTCGTGTTCGCCACGCCCTCGGGGGCGACCGTCGACGGAGCCGCGGTGGCACTGCCGCCCCATGCTGGTGCACTGCTGCGTCCGGCGAGCGGATAGCCCGACTGGCGCTGCGAGATCCCGGCCTCCCCCCAGCGGTGGCTGAGCCACCGTCTGCAGGGGTGAGAAGGTGGCTCTTTCACCGCTGCTCGCGGGTGTTGGGCGGGCGAGGCTACGAGACGTCGAGGCGTCATACCGGAGGCGACATGATCGAGCTGCTGAACGGGCGACAGGTGGACGAGGCGCGAAGCGCCGGCCGCTTCGTGGCCGAGGTGCTGACCGCGCTGCAGGAACGCGTTCAGACCGGCACCAACCTGCTCGAGATCGACGCCTGGGCGGCGGAGATGATCGCCGACGCCGGCGCGACGTCGTGCTACCTGGACTACGCGCCGTCCTTCGGGCGCGGGCCCTTCGGTCACGTGATCTGCACATCGGTCAACGACGCGGTGCTCCACGGGCTGCCGCACGACTACCGGCTGCGGCGCGGCGACCTGCTGAGCCTCGACTTCGCCGTCTCCGTCGACGGCTGGGTCGCCGACTCGGCCGTCAGCTTCACCGTCGGAGGAGTCGCCCGACCGGAGGACCAGCACCTCATCGACACGACGCGGGCCGCGCTGGACGCCGGGATCGCGGCGGCCCGGCCGGGCGCCAAGGTCGGCGACATCTCGCACGCCGTCGGCACCGTCCTCACCGGCGCCGGCTACGCCGTCAACCTGGAGTTTGGCGGCCACGGCGTGGGCCGGACCATGCACCAGGACCCGCACATCGCCAACGACGGCCGGCCCGGCCGAGGCTTCGTCCTCCGTCCCGGGATGCTCCTCGCCATCGAGCCCTGGGTGATGGCCGACACCAACGAGCTCGTCGTCGACGCCGACGGCTGGACGCTGCGCAGCGCCACCGGAGGTCGTACGGCGCACAGTGAGCACACCGTCGCCGTCACCAGCGACGGCCCGGTCGTCCTGACCGCTCGCACCTAGAGCAGCTCGTCCACCCAGGCCGGCACCAGCTGGGTCGCCGGACCGTGGCGTGAGCGCCGGAAGTCGCCTGCTCCGTCACTCGGCACCAGGTTGAGCTCCAGGGTGTCGGCGCACGACGCGACGGCGTACTGCACGAAGGCGGCGGCCGGGTAGACCGCGCCCGAGGTGCCGATGGACACGAAGAGGTCGCACTCCCACAGCGCCTCGTGGATGTCGTCCATGCCGTAGGGGACCTCGCCGAACCACACGACGTCGGGGCGCAGGGTGTGCCGGCCGCAGCCGGGACAGGCGGGGGAAGTCACGCAGGTCACCGGACCAGTCGTGGCGCGCGTCGCAGGCCAGGCACCAGGCGGCCCGCAGCCGGCCGTGCATGTGGTGCACGCGGCGCGACCCGGCCCGCTCGTGCAGGTCGTCGACGTTCTGCGTGACGAGGAGGAGGTCGTCACCGAGGCGTTCCTCGAGGCGTGCCAGCGCCACGTGCGCGGCGTTGGGTCGGACCCGGCCGAGCGCCGCCCGGCGCTCGTCGTAGAACCGCTGCACGAGGTCGGGATCAGCCGCGAACGCCTCCGGGGTCGCCACCTGCATCGGGTCGTGGCCCTCCCAGAGCCCGTCCGCGTCACGAAACGTCGGCAGCCCGCTCTCGGCGGAGATGCCGGCGCCGGTGAGGACGACGACCTTCATGGCAGCGCCTCAGTCGGCCCGCGGCCCGCGCCGCCCGCCGTACGACGCGACCAGGGCGTCCACCACCGCGGCAGCGTCGGCCTCGGCCAGGTCGGCGGGGTACTCCGGCAGCAGGTCGTCCCAGACGACCAGCCACGACCCGAACAGCTGCGCCTGCCCCTCCGGCCGCGCGAAGAGCCACACGTGCAAGTGCGCGCTGCCGTCGCCGATCCGGAAGACGTGACAACGGCTGATGTGCGGCAGCGCCTCGACGTGCCGGGTGAGGTGAGTGGTCAGCACGCCGAGCTCGGCCGCCAGGTCGTCGTCGAGGTCGCCCATGTCGTGGTGCTCGCGGGGGTGCAGCATCAGCGCAAGCGGTACGCCGACCCCGCCCACCCGCGTCAGCCGCCAGTGGTCGTCGAGCCAGATGCCCTCGTCGCGGCGCTCGCAGGAGCGGCAGTCGGCCGGGTCCTCCCCGTGCCGGGGCGGGTCGGGCACGACCGGCGGGCGCAGCCGGGAGACCCGCAACCCCTCGGCCTCGAAGGGGCTGATGTCCCACTCGGTCATCCGCGAGAGCGGCAGCCGCTGCTCCTCGTCGGCGGCCGCGAGGGCGTGGGCGTAGAACTCCTCCGGAGACAAGGGCATGCCTGAGGTTAGCGGCGCGGCGGCGGTGACCCGAGTTCGACCGCCGTACGGGACTGGCCGGCGTGTCCATCCCGCGGGCCATACGTCTGCGCGCTATCGGCGCTTGCACACGAGGTCGCTGAGGTTCACCGCGTCTCCCATGGCCTGGTGGCCGGCGTCGCTGGGGTGCAGGTGGTCTGCGCTGTCATAGCGCGGGAGGTATCGACTGGGGTGGGCTGGGTCGCGCACGGCGCGGTCGAAGTCGATGACAGCGTCGAACTCGCCGCTCGTGCGAATGAACGAGTTGACTGCCTGGCGCACCGCCTCGCGCGGCTCGGTGAACCGGTCCGATCCCTCGAACGGGGTGAGCGTGCCGCCGGCGATGCACTTTCCTCGGGCGTGGGCACGCGCGATCAGTTGCCCGTAGCCCGCGATGAGCGCATCGGCCGACGTGCCCTGGCCGTCGGGGCCGCCCAGGTTGATGTCGTTGATGCCCTCGAGCAGGATCACGGTCTCCAGCCCGGGCTGGGAGAGCACGTCGCGATCGAAGCGAGTCTGGGCGCTCACGCCCTTCCGCTCGCCCG
This sequence comes from Nocardioides sp. LHG3406-4, assembly GCF_049897745.1. Lineage (NCBI taxonomy): Bacteria > Bacillati > Actinomycetota > Actinomycetes > Propionibacteriales > Nocardioidaceae > Nocardioides > Nocardioides sp. LHG3406-4. The sequence goes on along the minus strand of NZ_JAFCWV010000001.1, from coordinate 1,050,796 downwards.
TCACCATGTTGCCGGCTATGCCCTCGTTGAGCACACCCATCTGTTGCGCCGCGGGGCGCTGCAGCAGTCGACGCGCCAGGACGTCGGTCCAGCGGTTGTTCGCGTTCGTGGTGGAGTCGGTGCCGTCCGTGATCGAGTCGCCCAGCGCAGCCACGGCGTCCACGGTGTGCGGCGCCGTCACGACCACGCCGTCGAGCCAGTACCAGCTCGTCATCGTCGTCGTGAACGCGGCGGCGCTCTCCTCGGCGGCGTGATCGCCCGTCGACGACACGTACGACGTCTGGTGTGCGGCGTTGTGCCCGGTCACCGTCCCGCCGGCACCCTGGAGGTGGAGGCTGACGGCAAGGTTCGTCTGCGCGGGGAAGGTGCCCGGCAGCGGATCGCTGAGCACCTGGGCGCCGACCGGGATCGTGACCGACGGGCTGCCACCGAACGTGACCTGGCGGTTGGACCCGGCCACCAGCGCGGCGCCCGAGGCCTGCACGCCGACGTACGCATGGCCGAACGTCACCGGGGCGCTGCCGAAGGCGTTCGACAACCTGATCCGCAGACCGCTCCCGCCGATGCTCGTGTGCACGACATCGCGCACCGTCTGCGTGTCGAGCGCTGCGATCGTGCGGTCCGCGCTGGCCCCCCACGTGCCGACCTCATGCACCGACGCCCCGGGCGCCGCGCTCCCTGCGCCGCCGACACCGAAGAGCATGGTGCCCACCGCGAGCGTCAGGCTCGCGCCCACCGTGACCAACCTGCGTCGAGTTGTATGCCTCAGTTCCTGCACCATTGCGCCTCTCCAGTCCACTCGTGAGCGCAGAGGGCAGGTTGCCGGCCGCGCATCGTCACCTCGTCGCCCCCGACGGCGCGACGGTAGCGAGCACGTGACGGCGGTCACCAGACGCCGGCCGCTCGGAATCGGCCAGCGGTCGACTAGGCACGTCCAACGGCAGGCGCGTCCCATCGAGTCGAGGCTCGGAGGGGCATGGTCGCGACTACCGCAGGGTCGGACGCAGCGCTCCTCCGCGGTCCGGACGCCAGGGACACCGAACGCACGGAGAGGCATGCTGCGTGAGACCCGCTTTGAGCGTCCTCCGGGAGGGCTGGGGCAAATCGGACATCGAGGCTCTCAGCTACCTCTTCATCAACTCGACGCTTGCGTACCTGGACGTCGCTCCTCATCTCATAGGGAACCGTCGCGCTCCAACCTCTAGGCAACGCTCAGCACCTTGAGGGTGCGTCAATACGGTCAGCTGCCCACGTGGAGCCGGCCTCAGCTCGGACGACGTCAGTCATAGTGCGCGTATGCGCCGGCGCCCATAGGCGGCGGTATGACTCACCTGTCGGCGACGCCCGTCGCGGCTATGAGTGAGGAAGCGCTAGCTGCGGTCGTGCTGCCATTCAGGGACTCGTCGTCGTTGTGGCCCCGACGCCGCCGCCATCGGTCGACGATGCCGCCGACGTTCCACCCCAGTCCTCGGGGGCCAGATCGGCGATGGCCTGCGTGAACGTCCAGCGGTGGCCCGCAAAATCCGCCACCGAGTACTGACGCTCCCCGTATGGGTAGTCCGTCGGCGGATTGAGAATGGCTGCCCCGTGCTGCTGCGCGCGCTCGTGATGGGCGTCTACGTCGTCTACCTTCACCATGACTGCGTGGCTGTGAGGTCCTTCGCGCGGCGGCGCTGTCCGTCCGTATCGGGGATCGGCGTCCGCCAGGATGACCACCCCTTTGCCGAGCGGGAGTCGGGCGCGATGCCCACCCGCACGCCATATCTCGATGAAGCCGAAGGTCGCACAGAGCCACTCGATAGCTCTTTCCACGTCGGCGTACACCAGTTCTGGCACAACGCTCGACGAGCCGGTCGTGCGATTGATGACCATGACGCCCCTCCTGACGAACGGCGATTCTGATGCACGCTAACCCGTCACCCGTCCCACCAACAGTTACTCCGGCTGGGTCGGCCGGGACGCCAAGTGGCTTCACCGGTCCGGTCGCTTTGGCCAGGCAGACGCGGCGAAAACACCCAACTGAGCGTGGACGACACCCCGAGCGAGCGGGCCAAACGGGAGGCCGTCGGTCCAGGTGCGGTCAGCCCTGAGACTTTGATGCCCCGTCACGCATCTCTTCCCGCGCCTAGGATGCTAGGAGGAAACAGCCTACGAGAAGTGCGCGACTTCGAGCACCGAGATGGGGCGCCTCCCGTGCCGATCGCTGTGCGAGCACCGCCTGGAGCGATGATCCGGCTAGCATGCGGCCATGCCGCTGGAGGTCTCCTGTCGTTTGCTCTTCTTGGCGTCGCCCGGCGGCCTAACTGCTGAGCGGGAACGTTGTCGCGAAGTCGTACGCGAGTACAACGAGAGCCGCACGGTGCTGGATCGAGTGACGTTTCACGTCCACGCCTGGGAGGACGTGCCAGGCGGTGTCGGAAGGCCGCAGGACCTCATCAACCCGAACCTGGACGAGTGCGACTTTGTCCTTCTGCTGTTCGGTGAATGGTGGGGCACCCCCCCTGCGCATGAGGGGGAGTACAGCTCCGGCACCGAAGAAGAATTCTTCCGGGCGCTCGAGCACCTTGCTGATCCGGATCGGCCGATGCGCGACATCCTGGTGCTGTTCAAGACCGTGTCGTCCGAGAGGTTGCGAGATCCCGGCGAAAGCCTGAAGAAGGTTCTGCACTTCCGTGCCCGGCTTGAGGCGTCGAAGAGCTTGATGTACGAGAGCTTCGACTCGCTCGAGAGTCTGTCGCTGGTCGTTGCACGGAAGCTCCGGGAGTGGGCTGAGCCGCTCGAGCCGAAGGAGGCGCGAGTGGTCGAGATCCCCGAGGTCGAGGTGGAGGCGTCGGGGAACCGACAGTCGGGGAAAGAGGAGCTGCTTGCCGCGGCCAGGGCGCACGCTGCTTCCGGGATGCTGGTACAGGCAGAGGCTGCGTTTGCTCGCGCGACGGAAGATGGCGCGGCGGAGGCTTTGCTTGAGTTCGCCCAGTTCATGCGACGCACAGGCAGACTGGAGCGGGCTCGAGAACTGAACGCCCAGGTGATTGACAACCTCGCCGGGGAGCCGAACAGCGGGCCGACGGCCGCGGCGCGCGTGAGCGCACTCGCGAACATCGGTGTTATCCAGCGGAAGCAAGGTCTGCTCAGCCAATCAACCCTGTCCCTTCGGGAAGCCGTACGTACGGCTGAGATCTCACCCGAACCGGTACACGCCGAGCACTGCTACGCGTTGGACAACTACGGGTTCACCCTCCTGAGGACTGGCGATACCGAGCGCGCGCTGCAGCAGTTCACGTTGGCTGACTCGCTGCGAAAGGAGTTCGGCACATCGGATGAGCGAGGTCAATCCGCGATCAACCTCGGGCGGCGTCATCTCTCCCTCGAACAGTTCGCCGAGGCTCGCGACTACTTCGAGTCGGCGCTGCAAACACTTGACGGAAGCGAAGACCGGCACCTGCTTGCGAATGCCTACGCTGGGCTAGCGGAAGCGTTCATCCGGCTAGAGCGGGAGGACGAAGCAGAGGAGAACCTCCGCGAGGCTCTAGCTCTTAATGACCTCCTCATGAATCTCGATGGGCTGAGCATCGCTCATGGACTGTTTGCACGGCTGCGATTGAAGCAGGCCCGAATCGAGGAGGCCGAGGTGCACATTTCGCAGGCAGTTGATCTGGTTTCGAGAACCGGCAACCCTCAGGGTCGGTGCGTCACTCTTTGGCTCCGAGCGGAGCTGGCTCGTGCCAAGAGCGAGCCCAAGATGGCCGCAGCGCTACTGGCTGAGGCTCAAGAGGTGTGTGCGGAGTACCCCGACCCAGTGCTTGAGTCCGACATCGCGCGCACGAAAAGCGCCCTTCAGAACGCCTGAACCCAATCGCGACTTGGCCAGAAGAATGCAGTAAGCCTGCCGTCCGCGAGCGTCCCGCAACCGGTGTCAATGAGCGCGTAGGTCTCAGTCACTGTGGGGAGCAGGCCTGCCTGAGGTTGATGACCAAAGACGCCGAATTTCTGCATCATCCCTGTCCACGCCTTAGCGTCGTGAGCGGCAAAGAAGTCGGCACCTTCAGCCGAGTGCGCAAGGCGCCGAAGGAAGTCCACATGCGCACCCGGCACCCGGTCCGCAATCGACTTCTCTGGTTCGGCGGCTCCGTAGGATCGCAGGGTCGCGGCGCCGCCCATCCGCAGAAAGGCATCAAGGCGGCCTTCATCGATGGCCCGCAGGAACGCGAGGTCGTGATTCCCAAGCAAGAAGTCGCACCGTGCACCGGACTTCTCGAACTCCAAAAGGTAGTCGATCACCTGCTTTGACTGCGGGCCCCTGTTCACGTAGTCGCCGAGGAACACGAAACGACTGGTCCGACTCGCCACCTCTTCAAGCAGCCTCTCGAGCGGTACTAGCTCGCCGTGAATGTCACCGACAAATGCAACCGTCGTCAAAGGACCACCTTCGGAAGCTCGTCATAGGGAAGCTCCTCATCATCGACGGCTAAGCAGAGGGTCGCAAAGTTCGAGAGCTCTCGATTCGTGTCCCAACTACCCTCGATGAGTCCGTGTAGCGTTCTAAAGGGGTTGGCCTGCAAGGGGCCGACGACGGCCGCCAGCCGGCTCCCTAGGTCGTTCAGCACTTCTAGACTCGCGACCGGTCGTATGCCCTCATGCGATGAGAGAAGCATTGCCAGTTCAGGTTCCTCTCGTCTCTGCGCAATCTCGCGCACCGAGTAGCACGGTTGGCCCGCATCGAGCGCCTCGGCGTAGAGGGCAGACCTAAGCAGATATCGAGCGACCTTTGTGAGGCCCTCGATGTACTTCAGTTCGTCAGTCTCGCTAACGTCTAATACGGGAGAGAGGTCCCGGATTCGCGTCGCAACGCTCCCAGCGGTCGGCGGCCTAATCTCTGACAGCACGGAGCTAAGCACGCCATCGCGGTCCAATAGGATGACGCCATCGCGAGCTAGGTGGTGCCCAAACAATGTGCCCGTTGCGGCTCGAAGCTCGTCTGCTGAATAGCTAGAGAAGCTGACCCGGCCCTCCGACGCCGGAACAAGGCCGCGATAGCCGACCGCCAGGACGTCTAGGTCTGAATAGTCGTTGGCGTCCCCACGAGCCCAGCTGCCATACAACAAGAGACCTTCCATCGACCCGGCGAGCTTGGTGCGGAGTTCAACCTGCAGCGCCGCGGGGATGCCTAGCTCGTCGAGCCGTTCTTGGATCGACGGCCAGTCGCGGTTGGCGCTCGGGAAGCGGAACTCCGTTCGGGGCACGGGTCAAGTGTCGCAGGCACGTGCCAGAGACTGCATCCACCGGGGCCGCTGGATGCGGATCGCGCCTTCGTAGAGGAATAGATGGCTTACCGGTTGCGGATCGCCACTACATGGTCAAGCCCTAGGTGAGGTAGTCCCCCGACCCGCCAGGCCTTGGAGCGCTGGGCGGCGAGGACGGCCGCGGCGCCGATGGAGGCAGCCAGAAGACTGGCAACAGCCGTCAGGACTTGGTTCGGATCCACGGCGTCAACGTAGTCAGGACCACCGACACCACACGTACTGGTCTATGGCTGTCGGTGGCCGCTCGTACCCTCAGGCTCAGTCCATACCAGGGGGTTGAGGATGACTCAGATGCGTGATCCGCTTCGACGCGTTCTCGGGCCGCTGAATCCTGCTTCTTTCCGTCGACCCCTCCGCGAACTTGGTCTGTTCCGAAACTGCAGGACAGTCAACGATGTCCGTGACGTGATGCGTGAACAGGTCGAGGCTGAGGTCGCTGCCATGCTGGGGCTAGTTGCGGACGATGACGCCTTTGACGTCATCGAGCTGATGCGGATGCGAGAGTTTCCGCCGGTACCGGATCCACGCGTCGTGGTGGCTGACGGGACGGCTCTGGCCGTCGAACTGGTCAGCGCCGTCCTACTGTCCAGGGAGTCGCGTAAACCAGGTTCGACCCCGCGCCTGGACACCCGACCACACGAGAGGGTGGGGGAACTCCACGAGCGAGCGCAGCGCCTCTCGCGACTCGCGACATACGGCCACCAGCTCGAAGCGCGTCTCAGCCAAGACCCGTTGGCCAGGATCGCTGCCGAGTACCGCTCCGCGGTATTGAACATCCGCAATATGCAGTACGACACCGTCCGCGACGACCACGAAACGCAGCTACTCGATCACCCCACGGTCACCGAGATGATGCGCACCCACCTCGGCTATACCTACGCCGACGTTCTCGGAGTTCGCGACGCGATGCACCAGATCTCGGGTGACCGGATGACCAAACTGCGCGACGACAGCGGCGCGATTCTCATGCGATACCCAAACACCGCACCGAAGGACGTCCCGGCCACCGAGGTGCAGGCGTTCATGAACTTGATGATCCCGTTCATTTTCCTGCCGGCCGACCGTGCCGTCATCACCGCGACCGAGGTCGCGGCCGAGGCGAATCTGGACGTAGAGACTGCGCAAGCTGTCCTGGACTCCTACTCCCAGACCTTCGACGACTCGCAGCCGGCCGGCAAACGGGTGTACGACGTGTTGGTGGGCGAGAACCCGTTTCTTCTCACTCCGCTGATCTCCGACGGATCTGGCAACTTCGTAGCGACGACCAACGACGTTGGCCTGGATTCGCTTCGCCGGATCTTCGAAGCCGGCCTTCCCCAGAACTCTGACGAGGTCCGGCGCTACGACAAGAAGGTCCGCCAGGTAGTCACCGAACGGCTCGCGCTACAACACCTCGAAACCATCCTCGGCACACCTCCGGCGCGCGAGGGATTCGAGTACTTCGCCCCCTTGGTGGACAGCGACCACACCGCGCTCGGCGCCGACTGCGCGGAGCTGAACCGCGTCGCGAAGCAGGTCGAGGGCGACGGCCTGTTCCTAATCGAGGACGTCGCTATCTGCGTGGAAGTCAAGGGCAAGTCGATGGCCGCACAAGCGCGACGAGGCGACGTCCGACGCCTTTCGAGAGACCTCAAAGCGACCATCGGCGACGCCGCCGGGCAAGCAGCGAGGCTGCAGAGCCTCATCGAAACCAACGGTGGACTCTGGCTCGGTAACCGAACCTGGCTCGACCTCAGCCATATCCGCGAAGTGCGCTCCGTGGTCGCGCTCCTCGACGACATCGGTCCTCTCGGGACCGCGATCGGCGAGCTTCAGCGTGTCGGGATCGTTCCTGAGCAGCGACCTCCCTGGATCACCTCACTGCATGATCTCGCAACGATCGCGGAGGTCTGCGACCGGCCGGGCGAGTTTCTCCTCTACCTGCGGCGACGCACCGACAGCGGCGTCACTACCCACTACCGAGCAGCCGACGAACTCGACCTATACATGCTGTTCCTCGAAGGCGGCCTCTACGTCGAACCAGACCCCGAACAGATCAAGGCCGAACACCCGGCCGTGCCTCCGGTCAAGAAGCGAGACCAGCGCCAGCATGCAGACGACGCCGTCGGAACCCTGGTCGTCGACCACTGCGCGGAACTCAACGCGTGGATGCAGCGCCACCAAATCGAAGAGCACAACGAACAGCCGACCAAACCCGCGTTCAACACAGCCAGCGAGCTAGCGCCTCTGATCGATGCGCTCTATGAGCAGCGCGCTCCGGGATGGCTCCGGAGCACCGCCGACCTCCTTGGCCTCTCGGGTGAGACTCAGAGAAGGATTCACAAGGCAATCGCAGAGTGCGCGCGCATGACCCGTAAGGACGGCCAGTACCACGAGGTGATGCTGTCATTCGCGGGCCTGTGGGGACATCCGACCCTGTTCGCTGCAACCAGGCCCAGCGCAGCGGAGCCAGAGGTGGTCCAGTGGCGGCTCCAAACCTACATGCGCGCCAAGCGATACCAACTCAGTTCGGATCGTGCCCTCGGGCTCGTCTTCGACGGCCGCTGCAACATCGAACAAGTCATCTACCTGAACGCGCCTCACGCGGACAGCCCAGAACTGGATGCACTGGTCGAGGCGATGCAACTCCAGCCCACCGGCGACAAGTCTCCGCGACCTATTCCTCCTTCAGCCCAACGATCCACCCGGCGTCTGAGAGGCAAACGGCGCAAACGGTAGGCGCGCTTGACGGCGGCCGGGCAGGGGTCGATCCGGCGCTCTCGGCACCTAAGCCTGTCGGGACTTTCGGTGCAGGAATGGTGCGGTCACAGCGGCCCCAGCGGCCCGAGCGGCCCGAGCTGTCCGTGGGTCCGCGGGGGGCGCGGCGTGTCGTGACTTAGTACGCCTCTGGTCGAGCCATTCCGAAGCTCCTGATGTCGATAGTCTTCGTGCCGAGGTAGCTCCTGATCTCGGGCTGCGCAGCTCTGATTGTTTGGCCTCCCGCGCTGGTGCCAATGGGCCCTCGTCGGCTGTGACGTCTCCAGGCGCTGGAATCCTTGACTAGTTCGCTGCGTCATAGTGGGCGGAGTGCCCGCACCCTCCAATCACCGCACATGGGCGGACCCGTGCCACGTTCATGCCCACCTCGTCAGGTCGCGGCCCTGCACACAAAACATGGCCACATCACGCCGACGACCCCGTCAGCAACCGCTGTCGCTCCATCACGAGACTCGATTCCCGCGTCACCAACTCGTCGACCCGGGCGCTCAGCCGCGCGCACACCTGCTGCACCGCGCCGGCGGTCTTGCCGCGCTGCCTGCCACGTCGGAGATCTGTGAGCGCACCGCCCAGTCGCCGAAGATGTTGTCGAACCAGACGTCGAAGGTCTGGGTAAAGCCGTCGACGCGCAGGCCGTGGACGACGGCCTCCATGTCGACGTCGGCCAGCTCCACCGACAGATGGGCGATGGCCTGACGGGCCTGGTGGAGCAGGGCCTCCGCCTTGTCCAAAACGGTCGTACTTCATCGCGTCGCTCAGCAGGCCGCCGCCGGTGAACGTGTCGTACGTCGCCCAGTCGCCGGCCTTTCCGAGGGCCTCCCGGGCGCGGTGCAGCCGCTCGGCCGCGACGAGGCCGGCGGCAGCGCCTCGCGCACCTCCGTGAGCTCCGGGCGCGTCGCGGCGAGCTGCTCCGCCTCTGTGCCGAGAGCGATGCCGGCCTCGCCGCCGGTGCTCAGCAGCCACTCCTCCTTCGCATCGAGTGCCCGCTCGCGGCGACCCTGCACGTCGCCGAGCTCGGCAGGGCGTGCTCCGGTGCGGCGGGTCTCCTCGTGCGCAGCGAGCAGGTCCGCGTCGGCGCGGGCGACGGCGTACTCCGCCGCCTGGCGCTCGGCCTGCTCCCGGTCGAGGTCGGTGTCACGGCTGCCGCGCAGCCCCGCCCAAGATCCTCGTGGCCTGAGCGACTCGAGCGCCAGGACCCGGCTAACCCGTCGGCCGGCCACGACCACGCGTCGCGGTCCGACGTCATGCTTCTGATTTGCTTCAGCATGGCGGTGCGCCTCCGCGTGAGGGGCGGTGCTCCGGCTAGGGGGTCTCCGTCACCTCGGACGTGGAGGCGATCAGCCGGAGGAGCTCCTCGGTGATGATGTCGAGGACCTTGAACAACAGCGGGTTGTCCGGCGAGTCGCGCCGCAGGGCGAGGATCGATCGGCTCAGGCGGGTGTCGGTCAACTCCCGGCGCGTCACCCCGGGGACGTTGATCGCCGCGGTGCGAGGCACCGCGGCGATGCCCTGACCAGCGGCGACCAGGGCGAGGATCACGGCGTACTCGTCGCTGCGAGCGGAGACGCGCGGCACGAACCCGGCGACGGCGCACGCCCGGTTGAAGGAGACCGAGCCGGTGACGCCCACCGTGTGGGAGATCCAGGCCTCGTCGGCGAGATCCGCCAGGGCCAGGGACGGGCGGGCCGCGGCGGGGTGGTCGACGGGCAGGACCACGTCGAGCGGGTCGACCGTCAGGTGGTCGGCGACGAACCCCCGCGGCCACACGTAGACGGCCGACTCGAAGCGGTACAGCAGCGCCAGGTCGAGCGCCGCCTCGCCGACCATCTGGGCCATCAGGTACGACGGCTCGCCGTCGTCGATGACCAGGTCGACGTCGGGCAGCTCGGTGCGGCAGCGCCGGATCACGTGCGGCATCACCGAGCCGTTCATCGCCGAGCTCGACCCGATGTGGAAACGCCGCCGTTGACCGCCGTTCTGGGCGAGGTCGCGGACCAGCGCCTCGAGCTCGAGCAGGAGCGGGACCGAGCGTCGAGCGAGCTGAAGGCCGGCCTCGGTCGGCCGGATGGTCCGCGCCGTACGGACGAAGAGCGCACACCCGATGGCCCGCTCCAGGGCGGTCATCTGCTGCGACACGGCGGACGGCGAGTAGCCGAGGCGACTCGCTGCTCGGGTGAGGGACCCGCACTCGACCACCGTGCGCAGTGACTGGAGGTGGATCGGGTTGAGCATCAGCTCTCCTTAATTCAGACATCGCGGATGCTAGCCGCCCCTTCCTTCCCCTGGGCCGTGACGGACCCCACACTTTCCTAGCGCGGGCTCCTCCCGGACCCGGCGCCCTGACTGATCGGATCCCTGCTTTGTCGCATCGCACGATGTACTTCAACGGCGTCATCGCCACCTTCGACGGCGTCCAGCGCACGGCGCGGGCACTGGTGGTCGAAGGGGAGAGCATCGTCGCGGTCGGATCCGAGGAGCACTGCCGGGAGATCGCCGGCAGGGATGCCCAGCGCATCGACCTCGACGGCGGGTTCGTCTACCCCGGCTTCACCGACTGTCACACCCACCTGGCCAACGCCGCCCGCGAGGCCACGATGGTCGACCTGCGCACCAGCCGCAGCTATGAGGAGGCGCTGGCGGAGATCCGTCGGTTCTCCGCGGACCGGCCCGAGGGACAGTGGATCCTCGGCGGGCGATGGGCACACAACCGGTGGACGACGCCGCACTGGCCGCACCGTCGCGAGCTCGACATCGCCACCGGCGGCCGGCCGGCCGCGCTGTCCACCCTCGACGGCCACAGCATCTGGGTCAACACCGCCGCGCTCGCCCTTCTCGGCATCGACGCCGACACCCCCGACCCCGTCGGCGGCGAGATCGTTCGCGACGAGGACGGCACCCCCACCGGTGTGCTGAAGGAGACCGCGATCGAGCGCGCCCGGTCGTTGTGGAGCACGCACCACGACGTCGACCTGCGAGCCTGCCTGCCGCTCGCGATCGAACGCGCGCTCGCCGGTGGGCTCACGTCGGTCCACGACTTCGACGGCGTCGACGCGATCGAGGCCTTCGGCGACCTGCGCGACGCCGGACAGCTGCCGCTGCGAGTGTTCAAGTCGGTGCCGGTCCCCTACCTGCGCACCGCGATCACGGACGGCTGGCGCACCGGTGGCGGCGATCACTGGCTGCGTCAGGGCCCGGTCAAGATCTTCGCCGACGGCGCCCTGGGATCCCGTACGGCGTGGATGAAGGCGGGCTACCTCGACGAGCCGGGCAACCACGGACTGACGCGCACCCCGGTCGACGACATGGACGAGCTCATCCGGCTCGCCGCCGAGCACGGGATCGCCTCAGCGGTGCACGCGATCGGCGACGAGGCCAACAGCTCCGTACTCGCGCTTCTGGCCCGGCACCCCACCGACGACCGCGGCCAGAGGCTGCGCCATCGGATCGAGCACGCGCAGCACCTCGATCACGCGGCCCTCACGTCGTTCGCGCCGCTCGGCGTGATCGCCTCCATGCAGCCGACGCACTGCACCGACGACATGCACATGGTCGAGGACGCCGTACCCGCCGCCTCCCTCTCCTACCCGTGGCGCAGCCTGATCGACACCGGCGCCACCGTGGCCTTCGGATCCGACGCCCCGATCGGTGCCCTCGAGCCGTTGCAGGGCATCCATGCCGCGGTGAGCCGCCAGGACACCGAGGGTCGACCCGCCGACGGGTTCCAGCCCGAGCAGCGGATCACCGTCACCGAGGCGATCCACGCCTACACCGCGGCCGCGGCCTACGCCAGCGGCGAGGAGCAGGTCAAGGGACGGCTCGCGGTCGGGCAGCTGGCCGACTTCGTCGTCCTGTCCGACGACCTGCTGCGCGCCGACCCGTCGCTGATCCCCAAGCTGCAGGTCCACCGCACGGTGGTCGGCGGACAGACCCGATGGACCTCCTGAGACAACCCGTCACTGCACCCCAGACCCTTGGATCTATGAAGAAGGAGCACCACCCGTGAATCGAAAGCTCGTTGTGGCCGCCGTCGGATGCGTCGGCGTACTCACCGCCCTGGCCGGCTGCGGATCGGACGGCTCGTCCTCCGCCGCGGAGGATGGGAAGTCGCCCAGCTACGGCAACTGCCACCCCACCGGCACCTACGGGTCCGACCCGATCAAGCCCGCGGTCGCCGGGCAGCTCACCGTCGAGACCAGCCTGCCCTCGCCGGGCTGGTGGAACGGCGACACCCCGGACACCATCAAGGACGGGTTCGAGTACTGCATGGCCGCCGAGATCGCCCACCGCGCGGGCCTGCCGAAGCTGAAGGTCGAGGCCGTCGCATTCGACTCGATCGTCACCGGTCGCACGAAGGACTTCGACGTCGCCCTGGTCACCATCTCGATCACGCCCGAGCGCCAGGAGGTCGTCGACTTCTCCCCGCCGTACTTCAGCGGTGACATCGGCGTGCTGGTGAAGGAGGGGGAGACGGTCACGACCGACGCGCTGGAGGGCATGGAGATCGGCGTCCAGCTCGGCACCGCCGGTCAGAGCTTCGCGCAGGACAAGCTGGGCATCCCCGACAGCCAGCTCAAGGTGTTCCCCGACACCGGCACGATGACGACCGCACTGGCGTCCGGCCAGGTCGACGCGGTCCTCAACGACACCGTGCAGGCGCTGACCGTGGCGAACGCGTCGTCGGGGAGGCTGGAGGTCGTGGGACAGTTCAAGACCGGCGAGAGCTACGGCGGCGTCTACCCCAAGGGCTCGCCCAACAAGGCCGCGCTCGACACGATCATCACCGCGATGAACGACGACGGCACGCTCAAGGAGCTGTCCTCGGAGTACCTTGCCTCGACCTTCGGCAAGGACCCGACGACGGTCCCGTACCTCGACCTCCCGTGACCTCACGGCACGTGAGCGGGCACGTGAGCGGGCGCGTGACGAGCGCGTGACAGGGCAAGCGATCAAGGCACCGAAAGGAACACCGGCGTGGATGACGGGCGATCGATGACGCCAGGCCTCACGACCATCGCAGCAGGCGACGAGCAGCAGTCGATCAGGCTGCCGGTCCCCCGGCCCGGCGGCTTGATCGCAGCCGCCGCGATCGTCGCGCTGGTGGCTTGTGGCGCGAGCTGGTGGCTGACCGTGGTGATGTGGTCCAGCGGATCACCGCTGACCACGGGATTCCAGGTGGCGCTCACCGTCATCTCGGCGCTGGGCACGATCATGGTGCTGCGCCCGCTGGCTCAGTCGGCGGCGTTCTCCCGTCCGACCGGGTCCCTCGACACGGCCGAGGGCCGGAGCAAGGCGCGTGCACAGGCGGAGTCGTCGCGGCGGCGCGCCGCGGTGAGCATGGGGCTCTCGGCAGGCTTCCTGATCGTCACCGTGCTCGTCTTGTTCCTCGTGGTCAACGACGCCGAGATCCAGAAGACGTTCCTGCAGCCCGAGCTGATGAAGCTGAGCCTCAAGGAGACTCTGCTGGCCTTCCGGCAGAACGTCCTGATCGCCGTCATCACGCAGGTCCTGGTGCTCGTCCTCGGTCTGCTGCTCGCGATGCTGCGGATGTCGACCTCGGAGGCGGCCCGCCCGGTGCGGGTCCTGGCCACCATCTACATCGACGTCTTCCGCGGCCTGCCGGCGATCATCGTCGTCTACCTGGTGGGCTTCGGCCTGCCGCTGACGGGCCTGCCGTGGATCAGCACCTTCAGCACCATGTGGTACGCGATCATCGCGCTCACCTTGACCTACAGCGCCTACGTCGCCGAGGTCTACCGCTCGGGGCTGGAGAGCATCCACCCCAGTCAGGTGGCCGCCGCCCGCTCGCTCGGGTTCAGCTACCTGCAGTCGATGCGCGTCGTGGTCGCGCCCCAGGGCGTCCGTCGGGTGATCCCGCCGCTGCTCAACAACTTCATCTCACTCCAGAAGGACACCGCGGTGGTGGGCATCATCGGCTCCATCGAGGCCTTCAACCAGTCGAAGATCTACGCCGGCAACCACTTCAACGTCTCCTCGGTCACCGTGGTGGCGATCATCTTCGTGGTCATCACGATTCCGCAGGCGCGCGTCCTCGATCACCTGATGGCCCGCCAGGCACGCAAGCGAGCGAGGGGCTGACCCATGGCATTTCTTGAGATCTCCGGTCTGCAGAAGCGGTACGGCGACGTCGAGGTCCTCCGCGGCATCGACATGTCGGTCGACAAGCACGAGGTCATCTGCCTGATCGGCTCCTCCGGGTGCGGCAAGTCGACGCTGCTGCGCAGCATCAATGCCCTGGAGAAGATCGACGGCGGCGAGGTGCGACTCGACGGCGACATCGTCTCCGGCCCCGGCGTCGACGTGAACCGGCTGCGCCGCCACATCGGGATCGTCTTCCAGAGCTTCAACCTGTTCCCGAACATGAGCGTCGGCCGCAACATCGCCGTGGCTCCGCAGATGCTGCTCGGCCTGTCGGCCGAGGAGGCCAACGATCGGGCGATGACCCTGCTCAAGCGGATCGGCCTGGCCGACAAGGCCAACGCCCATCCCGACCACCTCTCGGGCGGTCAGCAGCAGCGGGTGGCGATCGTGCGCACCCTGGCGATGCGGCCATCGCTGCTGCTGCTCGACGAGATCACCTCGGCGCTCGACCCCGAGCTCGTCTCCGAGGTGCTCTCCCTGGTGCGCGAGCTCGCCCAGGACGGCATGACGATGCTGCTCGCCACCCACGAGATGGGCTTCGCGCGCGAGGTCGCCAACCGGGTGTTCTTCCTCGACAAGGGCACGATCTGCGAGGAGGGCACCCCGGACCAGATCTTCTCAACCCCGCAGCAGGCCGAGACGCAGGCGTTCCTGCGCCGGGTCATCGAGGCGGGGCGGCTGTGAGCGCACGGTTCGCCTGGCCCGACGGGGCGAAGAGCGGGTTTGCGATCAGCCTCGACTTCGACGCCGAGGAGGTCTGGATCGGCGAGGACCCCGCCAACGCCGACCGCCCCGGCGTGCTCTCCCAGGGCACGTACGGCGCCAAGGTCGCCGTCGGCCTGATCCTGGAGCTCCTCGAGCGGCGTGGGATCACGGCGACGTTCTTCGTGCCTGGCCGGGTCGTGGAGCGGCACCGGCCGCAGGTCGAGCAGATCGTGGCCGCGGGCCACGAGCTCGCGCACCACGGGTACACCCACACCCACCCCAACCGCCTCACCGCCGAGGAGGAGTCGCGCGACTTCACCAGGGCCTACGACCTGCTCACAGGGGTGGGTGCGACCGTCAGCGGCTACCGGTCGCCGGCGTTCGACTTCAGCCCGGCGACGCTCGACATCATGGCGGCCCACGGGATCGTCTACTCCTCGAGCCTGATGG
Source organism: Nocardioides sp. LHG3406-4 (assembly GCF_049897745.1). Taxonomy (NCBI): domain Bacteria; kingdom Bacillati; phylum Actinomycetota; class Actinomycetes; order Propionibacteriales; family Nocardioidaceae; genus Nocardioides; species Nocardioides sp. LHG3406-4. Next base: position 1,035,425 of record NZ_JAFCWV010000001.1, on the reverse strand, counting down.
ACGACCTGTACCCCTACCGACACCCCAACGGCGTCGTGGAGTTGCCGGTGCAGTGGATCCTCGACGACGCGCCGCACTTCTGGTTCGCCAACAGCAGCTGGACGAAGACCATCGCGCCGACGTCGCACGTCTTCGAGATCTGGTGCGAGGAGACGGCGGCGATCCACGACCTCGGCGGGCTGACGATGCTGGCGCTGCATCCGCAGATCATCGGCCGCCCCTCGCGCCTGGTGATGCTCGAGCGCTACCTCGAGTTCGTGCAAAGCCTCGAGGGCATCCACATCGGCACCTGCGCCGAGATCGCGGCCCTGGTGCCGTGACGCGCACCGCACTCGTCACCGGAGCCACCGGGGGCATCGGCCGGGCCGTCACACGGCGGCTCGGCGCCGACGGCTGGTCGGTGATGCTGAGCGACCGTACGGCGCACGTGGAGCAGGTCGCGGCGGAGCTCGCCTCCGAGAACGTGCCGGGGTCCTACCGGGCCCGGACCTGTGACGTCAGGTCCGCTGCCGAGGTCGCCGACCTGATCGCCGCGGCGCATGACCGTGACGACCGGCTGGACCTGGTCGTCGTCAACGCGGGGACCGGCGGTGGCTCCGACCAGCTCGTCGACCTCGACGAGGGCGAGCTCGGCGCCGTACTCGCGGTGAACCTGACCGGCTGCTTCCTCACCATGCGGGCGGCCGCCCGCGTCCTGCTGGCCCAGGGGTCGGGATCCATCGTGGTGATCAGCTCGCTCTACGCCCAGCGACCGGTTGCCGGCGCGGCCGGCTACAGCGCGTCGAAGGCCGCGGTCGAGGCGATGACCAAGACCGCTGCCCTCGAGCTCGCACCCCACGGTGTGCGGGTAAACGCGATCGCCCCGGGCTTCGTCGACACCGCCATGAGGTGGGACGCACTGCGGTCCCGCGCCGAGCGGGACGCAGTCACCCCCGAGGAGCTTTACCAGGCGGACGTCGAGACGGTGCCACTGCGCCGCTACGGCACCGGGGAGGACGTCGCCGGATCGGTGGCCTTCCTGGCCGGGCCCGACGCGGGCTACATCACCGGGCACGTGATCGACCTCAGTGGCGGGCTGTCCCTCCTATGACCGCGGCCCGGCTCGCCGGCGAGCGCGCCGTCGTCTCCGGCGCGGCGTCCGGTATCGGCGCCGCGTGCGTCGATGCGCTGCGGGCCGACGGCGCCTCCGTCGTCGGCATGGACCTCCACGGGGACGGCGACATCCTGGCCGTCGACGTGGCTCGGGAGGAGCAGGTCGTCGAGGCGATCGCGCGCGTCACCGAGCGTCTGGGTGGCGCGCCGACCATCGTCGTGTGCGCCGCCGGTGTCTACCCGGTCGCGGCGCTGAGCGACATGCCCACGAGCGACTGGGACCGGACCCTCGCCACCAACCTCACCGGCGCCATGAACTGCGCGCGCCACGGGGTGGCGGCCGCTCGTCAGGACGGTCACGGCGCCGCAGTCGTGCTGGTGACGTCGATCGGGGCTGTCCGGTCCGACTGGCTGGAGCCTTCGGCGGCGTACTGCGCGAGCAAGGCCGCACTCGACTCCCTCGTCCGATCGATGGCCGGCGAGTGGGCCGCGTCGGGGGTCCGGGTCAACGGGGTCGCCCCCGGCCTCATCGACACCCCGATGCTGCGGACGATGGACGACCCCACCGCCGGGGCGGCGAAGATCAAGGACCGGATCCCGCTCGGCCGGCTCGGGACTGCCGCAGAGATCGCGAGCGTGGTGCGCTTCCTCGTTTCTGCGGAGGCCTCCTACGTCACCGGGACCACCGTCACCGTCGACGGCGGCTACCTGGTGCGGTGATCTCGACCTCTGACCTGTGAGGCCGGCTCAGTAGTACCAGGGGTACGGCGACCAGTCGGGCTCGCGCTTCTCGAGGAACTGGTCACGGCCCTCCTGCGCCTCGTCGGTCATGTAGGCCAGCCGCGTCGTCTCGCCGGCGAAGAGCTGCTGGCCGACCAGCCCGTCGTCGATGAGGTTGAAGGAGTACTTCAGCATCCGCTGAGCGGTCGGCGACTTGCCGTTGATCTTCGCGCCCCAGTCGAGTGCGACCTTCTCGAGCTCGGCGTGCGGCACCACCCGGTTGACCGCGCCCATCTGGTGCATCTGGTCGGCGGAGTACTCCTCGCCGAGGAAGAAGATCTCGCGAGCGAACTTCTGGCCGACCTGGCGAGCGAGGTACGCCGACCCGAAGCCCCCGTCGAAGCTGCCGACGTCGGCGTCGGTCTGCTTGAAGCGCGCGTGCTCGCGGCTCGCGAGGGTGAGGTCGCAGACGACGTGCAGCGAGTGGCCACCGCCCGCGACCCAGCCGTTGACGAGGCAGATCACGATCTTGGGCATGAAGCGGATCAGCCGCTGGCACTCCAGGATGTGCAGCCGGCCGAGCTTGGCCTTGTCGACGGTGTCGACGGTCTCGCCCTGGGCGTACTGGTAGCCAGCCTTGCCCCGGATGCGCTGGTCGCCGCCGCTGCAGAAGGCCCGCTTGCCGTTCTTGTCGCTCGGTCCGTTGCCGGTGAGCAGCACGCAGCCGACGTCGCTCGACGTGCGCGCGTGCTCGAGCACCGACAGCAGCTCGTCGACGGTGTGCGGCCGGAAGGCGTTGAGGACGTCGGGCCGGTCGAAGGCGATCCGGACCGTGCCGTGCGCCTTCGCCCGGTGGTAGGTCAGGTCGGTCAAGGCCTCGAAGCCCGGGACCGGATCCCAGTCCGCCGGGTCGAAGGTCTCGCTGACGCCGTCGATCGCACTCATGGCGTCATCGTAGGGATGCTGGAATCACCCCCGTCGACGTGGTGTTGTGGACACATGACACTTCAAGGCGAATACGTGCCCAGCGCTGAGCAGTGGGTGCGCGACCAGGTCGCGGAGTTCGAGGCGTCCGACGGCCAGCGCGCCAACACCCTCCGCTCCTCCGGCGACCCGATCGTGGTCATCACCTCGGTCGGGGTGACGTCGGGCAAGCTGCGCAAGAACCCCGTCATGCGCGTCGAGCACGACGGCAAGTACCTCGCCGTCGCCTCTCTGGGCGGCGCCCCCGAGGACCCGGTCTGGGCGCACAACTTCCGCGCCCATCCCGAGGTGGATCTCCAGGACGGCTCCGACAAGGCGACGTACGTCGCCCGCGAGCTCTCCGGCGACGAGCGCGTGGAGTGGTGGGACCGGGCGGTGGCCACCTGGCAGACCTACGCGTCGTACCAGGAGAAGACCGACCGGCTCATCCCGATCTTCCTGCTCGAGCGCACCGGCTGAGTGATGCCGGCATGACGTCCGTCATGTGGTTCCGGCGCGACCTGCGCCTGCGGGACAACCCCGCCCTGCGGGCCGCTGCGGCCGACGGCGACGTGCTGGGGCTGTTCGTGCTCGACCCGGTCCTGTGGCGCTCCGCCGGCCCCGCGCGCCGGGCCTGGCTGGCCGGCACCCTGCGCAGCCTCGACGAGTCGATGGGCGGCAGGCTGTGCCTCCGCTCGGGCGACCCCGCCACGGTCGTGCCGGACGTCGTGGCCGCCGTCAGGGCGACGACGCTGCACGTCGCCCACGACTCCAATCCGTATGCGCGCTCCCGCGACCGGGCCGTCGTCTCCGCCCTGCCCGGGTCGGTGACCGGCGTCGCGACCGGCACGCCGTACGCCGTGCCGCCGGGGAGCCTGAGCAACGGCTCGGGCGATCCCTACAAGGTCTTCACACCCTTCGCCAGGGCGTGGCGGTCGCACGGTTGGGAGCCGCCGGCGCCGGCGCCTGACGGACTCTCGTGGGTGGGGCACCCCGGCGACGAGCCGGCCCGCGCGCTGCTCGACGAGGCGGCCGGGGAGGGGCCCGAGGGCATGCCGAGGCCCGGTGAGGACGCCGCGCTGCGCCGCTTCCGGGAGTTCGTGGAGCGTGACGTCGACGACTACGACGACGTTCGCGACGACCCGGGTGCCGACCGCACCTCGCGGATGTCGCCGTACCTCAAGCTCGGGGTGGTGCACCCGCGCCAGCTGCTCGCCGAGCTCGCCGGCCGGCGCTCGCCGGGGGCGGCGACCTACGAGAAGGAGCTGGCCTGGCGGGAGTTCTACGCCGACGTGCTGCACCACAACCCGGACTCGGCGTGGCGCGACCTGAGGCCGGTGCCGGGGCTGACCTACGACGAGCCGGAGGACGCCGTCGAGGCGTGGAAGACCGGCACCACCGGCTTCCCGATCGTCGACGCGGGCATGCGGCAGCTGCTCGCCGAGGGGTGGATGCACAACCGGGTCCGGATGATCACCGCGAGCTTCCTGACCAAGGACCTGCACGTGTGGTGGCCTCTCGGTGCCCGGCACTTCCTCGACCACCTCGTCGACGGCGACCTCGCGTCCAACAACCACGGCTGGCAGTGGGTGGCGGGCACGGGCACCGACGCGGCGCCGTACTTCCGAGTGTTCAACCCGGTCACCCAGGGCCTGAAGTTCGACGGCCACGGCGACTACGTACGCCGGTGGGTGCCCGAGGTCGCGCATCTGCCGGGCAAGGCCGCGCACGAGCCGTGGGAGCACGCCGAGGGCTACGCGCACGGCTACCCGCGCCGGATCGTCGACCACGCCGAGGAGCGGCGGGTCACCCTGGACCGGTATCAGCGGGGTCGTCAGTCCTAGCCCGGCCGGTCCTGCACCTGGGCGCGATCGGTGATGTCGAGCGCCAGCCCGGCCAGGTGGTCGAGCCGCGCCAGCTCGGAGTCGAGGAACTCCGGGCCGCCGTGCCGGCCCAGCACGAGCGCCTCGCTCCCGAGTGAGGCCGCGCAGAGCAGCAGGTTGTCGTCGTTGCTCTCCAGGCGGCTGGCCCCGTTGAGCGCGGGCCAGTCGAGCCGCTCGGGCGCCGCCTCGGTTGCCCGGACGATCTCGCAGCCGTGGTCCGTCCGCCGGACCCGGGCACCCCAGTCGACCCGGAACGTCACCGGCATCAGGTCGACCAGCCGGTCGAGCGCCGAGGCGGGGTCGACCGTGAGGGCCTCGACGACTTCGAGGTCCAAGAAGAGGTTGGTGCCCGCGGCGTACCGGCTGATCCATAGCACCTGAACGCTGTCGATGGTGTTGCACGCCGAGACGATCGAGTCGGGCATCACGCCCGGGACGAGCTCGAGCATGATGTCGTCGATCGCGGTCCCGTCGGAGGTCTTCTCGACGATCTCGATCGCCTCGATGTCGCCGCCGGCCTCACCGATGGCGGTCGCCACCCGGCCCAGCGATCCCGGAACGTCGAGCAGCTCCACGCGTAGCAGAAACGCCATCACGCCCTCCCCAGGGTTGTTGCCACGACCCTAGCCGGGTGATGTGTCGTGTGCGTTTCGTCTGCGGGGTGGTCAGGAGTCGGCCAACCGCCGGGCCAGGCCGGTCGCCCGTTGGGCGCGATGGCCGACCGCAGCACGGACCGCCGACTCGGGGCCGATCACCCGCACCCGGCTGCGCGCCCGGGTGACCGCGGTGTAGAAGAGCTCGCGGGTGAGCAGGCGAGAGTCCTCGTCGGGGAGCAGGACCGTGACGACGTCGGCCTGGCTGCCCTGGCTCTTGTGGATGGTCATCGCGTGCATCGTGTCGACGTCGCCCAGCCGCGAGGGGGCCACCTCGAGGGGGCCGTCGCTCCCGATGAGCGCGACGCGCCGATTGCCGCCCCGGTCGACCACCACGCCGACGTCGCCGTTGTAGACGCCGAGCGCGTAGTCGTTGGCCGTGACCAGGAGCGGGCGGCCGACGTAGGCGGTCTCGTAGAGAGGGTCGCCGGTCTCGGCGGTGATCCACTGCTCGATGCGCCGGTTCCAGTGGCGTACGCCGTAGGGCCCGTCGCGGTGCGCACACAGCAGCCGGTGCCGGTCGAGGGCGGCGAGCGCCTTCTCGGCACGACCGGCCGCGGCAGCGTCACGGACGGCGAGGGCGACCTCCAGGGACGTCGCCCGGATCTGGGCGGCCGGGTCGTCGTCGACGATCCACTGCACCGCGTCGTGCCCGGCGGACAGCGCCTCCACCACCGCGTCGGCATCGCCGTCGCGCAGCGCCTCGGCCAGCGAGCCGATCTCGGCGCCGTAGCGGTGGGTGGTGCGCAGCGCGGCCACCGGCGAGTCGGGGCGCCCCTCGAACCCGCGGACCAGGTCGCTCAGGACGGCGCCGGCGTCGACCGAGGACAGCTGGTCGGGGTCACCGACCAGGATCAGCCGGGCGTCCGGGCGAACCGCCTCGAGCAGCCGGGCCATCATCGTCAGCGACACCATGGAGGTCTCGTCGACCACGACCACGTCGTGGGGCAGCCGGTTGCGGCGGTCGTGGCGGAAGCGGGTGGAGTTGCCGGGCTGGGGACGCAGCAGCCGGTGCAGGGTGCCGGCCTGCAGCCCCGCCAGGCGGGCCTGGTCGGCCGGCGACAGGTGGGTCGCCGCCGCGTGCACGGCCTCCTGCAGCCGGGCCGCCGCCTTCCCGGTGGGAGCTGCCATCGCCACCCGCATGACCTCGCCGCGCACCTCGTGCTGCTCGGCGAGCGCGACGAGCAGCCCGGCCACGGCCGTGGTCTTGCCGGTCCCCGGGCCGCCGGTGATGACCGTCGTCCACTGGCTCGCGGCGCGCACACAGGCGCCACGCTGCTCGTCGTAGCCGGCGAGGGGGAAGACGCGGTCGAGGGAGGCCCGCATCAGCTCGGGGTCGTGGGGTGGGGCGGAGGCGGCGCGCGCGGTCAGGTCGTCGAGGACCTGGGTCTCCTGCTCGTGGTAGCGGTCGAGGTAGAGCAGGCCGACGTCCCAGTGGAGGACCCCCAGGCCGAGCAAGGGACTGCCGGCGACCGCGTCGGCCCAGGGAGCGGGCTCGGGCCAGGGCAGCGTGTCGGCCCTATCGTCGGCGCCCTCGATGTCGGCCACCGTGGCGAGGTCGAGGCAGACCGACCCACCACGCACCGCGCGGCAGGTCAGGGCGATGGCGAGCAGCACCCGGTTGTCGTGCTCCCCGCCGAGCTCGCCCAGCGTGCGCGCCACGTGCACGTCGGCCGACGTGATCACCCCGGCCGAGTTGAAGGCCCCGAGCAGACCGCCTGCCTGCAGGGCCAGTCGGGAGTCGAGGGGGTCGGTGACCTCGAAGACGTCGCTCATCGCCCGGCTCCCTGGAGCACTCCGTCGAGCAGGGCCGAGAGCTCCTCGACCAGCCCGACGGGCGGCTGCCAGGCGAAGACGCCGCACGGCGCTCCGTCCACCCGCGGCGTCTCCGGTCCGCACATCCCGCGCAGGTAGAGGTAGAGCACCCCGCCGAGGTGCTGCTCGGGGTCGTAGCCGGGCAGCCGCCACCGCAGGACGCGGTGCAGCACCACGGTGTAGAGCAGCGCTTGGAGGGGGTAGTCGGAGTGCCCCATCGCCTCGTCCAGCACCGACGGGCGGTAGTCGCGGGCCGTCAGGTCGGTCCCGATCTCGCCGAGCCAGTTGGTCTTGTAGTCGACGGTGAGGTAGCGCGCGGCTCCGTCGACCTGCACCCGCATCACGACGTCGATCGAGCCGGTGAGGTAGCCGCGCAGCGGCTGGCCCGACAGCGCCGCGTCGGCGTCGAGCGTGTCGGCGTACGACAGCACCGGGTCGCCCGCAGGCAGGTGCCGCCGCAGCAGGGGGGCGAGGTCGCCGAGCGTCACGTCGTCGCCGGAGTACGCCGTGTCGTCACCGCCGGCGAGCGGCAGCTCGAAGTCGAGCTCGGTGAGCCGGTCGGCGGAGCCGACCTGCAGCAGCGTGGTCTCGGCGGCCAAGGGCCCCAGCGGGCTGGTGCAGACGGCGACGAGTGCATCGGCGAGCTCGTCGGCGTCGAGGTCGACCGGCCACCAGGTGCGCTGGTCGGCGATGTGGGCGAGCAGCTCGGCGCGGAAGTCGGACGCCCCCGGGTCGGCGTGCTCGAGCACGGCGTGCACGAGGGAGCCGAAGGTCGCGCCGACGGGCAGCCCGGCCATCGGGGAAGCGACGGCCGCCAGGTCGAGCTGGTCGGGGGCGGTGGAGACGACGAGCTCGACCTCGTCGTCGAGCTCGGGCACCTCCTCGGGCTCGCTGAGGTGCCGGTCGGCGCCGTGCGCCGCCGACTGCGCGGCAGCCGAGAGGGAGGAGTAGGACGTACGACGCCAGCTGGTGTCGACCTGCCGGGTGAAGGCGCGCGCATCGAGGGGCGGGCGGTCGTGGGGCAGGTCGCCGTCGTCGGCGGGGTCGCTGTCGGCGAGCTCGGGCCACAGCCCCCCGGCTGTCCGCCAGTGGCCGAGGATCTCGACGGCCCGGTCGTCACCGACGATCGCCTGCTCGTCGGGCACCAGGGGCATGCCGGGGCGCCGGCCGAAGAGCACGCGGTGCAGCGGGGAGGCAGGCGTGTTGTGCTCCGCCGCGGCGTACCACGCGACGACCTGCGACTTGGCCCGGGTCAGCGCGACGTAGAGCAGGCGCAGCGACTCGCCGGCGTCCTCGGACGCGTGCCGGGCGAGGTGCGCCGACCGGAGCGGGCTCGGGCCGCCGACGTCGCGGCAGCGGTGCCCGTCGTCGTCGTGGAAGAGGGGCACGCCCGGCTCACGGCCGGTGTAGCGGTCCCACAGGGTCGGGAGGTAGACGATGGGGTACTCCAGGCCCTTGCTCCCGTGGACCGTCACCAGCTGCACTGCGGCCGCGTCGGAGTCGAGGCGACGGGTGCGCTCGGACGCGACCTCGAGCTTGTCGTCGGCGACCTGGGCCCGAAGCCAGCTCAGCAGGCCGACGATGCCGAGGCGCTCCTCGACCGACACCTTGTGCAGCGCCTCTCCGATGTGGCGCAGGTCGGTGAGGGTGCGCTCCCCGCCGACGCGGGCGAGCACCCGGGCCGTGAGGCCGTCGACGACGGTGCACTCGAGCACCGCGGCGACGCCGCGGGCACTCAGCACCTCCGCCAGGGTGCGCACCGAGTCGGCGAGGTGGTCGGTGCCCTCGTCGCCGCCGGTGTCGAGGTCCGCCGCGGTGAGCCCGAAGAACGACGTCAGCGCGGCCGCTCGCACCCGGTCGGCGCGGTGCGGCTGCTCGAGCGCCTCGAGCAGGCTGAGCCACTCCGTCGCGGCAGGGGTGTGGAAGACCGAGCCGCCGGCGTTGACCACCGACGGGATGCCCAGCTTCGTGAGGGCGAGCTGGGTCGCCTGCAGGTCCGTGCGCTTGGCCGCGAGCACCGCCACGTCGCCGGGCCGCACCGGCTCACCGTCGAAGGTGGCGCCCGAGGTCAGCAGCCGGGAGATGTCATGGGCGAGGTCGTCGATGACGTGCGCCCGCCAGCGCGACACCGCGGGCTTGCTGCGCGGGCCGGCCCCGATCTCCGCCCGGCGCGCCAGCCGCATCCGCAACGGCGGGCCGGCGCCGACCAGCCGCGGCTTCTCGTGGTGCGCCTCGACGGCGTGTACGACGATGCGCTCGTCGCCGAGCGCGGCACCCTCGAGCAGCACCTGCACGGCGTCGAGCAGCGGCTTGTCGGACCGCCAGTTGACGCCCAGCGTCTGCCGCGTCGTCGCGGTCTCGGCGGCGTCGAGGTAGGTGACGATGTCACCACCACGGAAGGCGTAGATCGCCTGCTTCGGGTCGCCGATCAGCACCATCGTGGCCACCCCGCCGAAGGCCCGCTGGAACACCTGCCACTGCACCGGGTCGGTGTCCTGGAACTCGTCGATGAGCGCGACCTTCCAGCGGTGCCGCATCCGCTCCCGGGCCGGGGCGCCCTCGGCCGACAGCGCGTCGGCGAGCTGGCTCAGCAGGTCGTCGTAGCTGAGCACGCCCAGCCGGCGCTTGCGGCGCTCGACCTCGTCGAGGACGTCCTGGGCGAACCGCACGCGCGCGGCCGCCACCGAGTCGGGTGCGTCGGTGAGCACGGCCAGCGGCTCGACCCTGGCGCGGGGATCGTCGACCACAGTGCGGGCGATCTCGAGAGCCTCGCGCCTGCTCCACATCGGGGTGGTCGTCCCCGCGAACCGGGCGAGGTACAGGTCGTCGACCACCTCCCCGGTCAGCTGCTCGAGGTCCTCGACGAGGATCGCGCCGGCGTCGGTGTCGCCGGCGACCCCGAGGCTGCGCAGCACGAGCTGGCAGAACTGGTGGATGGTCGCGATCGTCGCCGCGTCGAACGACGTGAGCGCTGCCGTGAGCCGGGCGTGCTTGATCGCGCGTTGCGCGGGGTCGGCCAGCAGGTGGTCGAGGAGGTCGCTCTCGCGGCGAGGGGCGGTCGGGTCGGCGAGGGCGCGCTGGGCCTCCACCAGCTGCTCGCGCACCCGCTCGCGCAGCTCCTGGCTGGCGGCGCGGGTGAACGTCACGACCAGCAGCTCGTCGAGCGTGGCCTCGCCCTCGGCGACGTACCGCGTGACGAGGGCGGCGATGGTCCAGGTCTTGCCGGTGCCGGCGCTCGCCTCGAGCAGGGTGGTGCCGGTCGGCAGCGGCGCGGTGATGTCGAAGGTGTCCATCAGGTCTGGATCCCCCGGATGCTCTCGCGGTCGCTGAGCAGCGGGCCCCACACCCGCCAGGCGTAGTGACCCAGCCGGTGCGCCGGACCCACCGGCGTCTCGTCGGCGCGCAGCGGCGTCGTCAGCATGGAGTACGGCGCGTGCTCACCGAACGCGCGGACGTGCCACGCGTCGGCGTCCTCCTTGGGGAAGCCGGTGTCGTCGAACCGTGGGGTGGTCCACTCGCGCTCGGCCCTCCCGTCGGGGTCGGCGTCGCGGCCGGCCGAGGCGTAGACGTGGTCGGCGGCGTAGGCCAGCGACGTCTTGACCGGCAGCGGCAGCGGCTCCCGCAGGCCCCGCTCGTAGACGTCGACCAGCTCGCGCAGCCACGCGCGCGCCTCGTGCTCCGGGAGGGGCTTGACCATCGCGACCTGGCCTCCGGAGCGATGCTTGCCGATGGTGTGCGCGGTCCAGTTCTCGTCGGGGTGCCCGGCGGCCAGCGCCAGCGCGTCGAGCCAGGCGGCCAGCCGTTGCTTGGCGCCGAGGTTGGAGTAGCTGACCGAGACCAGGTCGTTGCCGTAGACGTTGCCGACGGTGCCGGTGAGCCGCCGGTCGCCCAGGTCGATGTCGACGTCCAGCGAGCGGGCCGGGCCGGTGCGCAGCGCGAGGGCCTGCGTGACGAGCGGGCGCACCTTCTGCACCACGGCCGTGAGCACCCCGGCGCCGAGGTCGCCCGGGGGCAGCAGGCCGCGCAGCTGCTCGGCGGTCATGCCGGCCTGAGGGTCGGCGCCCGCCAGCACGTCGGTGACGAGCCGGTCGCCGACCGCCCACTGCTCGAGGTTGTCGAGCTCGATCGGGATGGCGTTCTTGGCCTCGTCGGCGTCGTACGGCGTGGAGACCCGCAGCCTGCTGCGGAAGAACGCCTTGACGGGGTGGCGGAAGAAGTCGTGCAGGTCGGCCAGCGACACGTCGGGGGAGGTGTCGGCGGCCGAGAGCGGCTCGGGCACCAGCTCGCGCACCTCGATCCGGGTGCCTCGCGCCGCCTCGGCGCCGGCGAGGGCAGCGCGGTCGAACGTGAAGGGGTGGTCGCCGACCAGGCCGCCGGGCACGAGGTTGACCTCGTCGAAGGGCTGGAGCGGGTGCCGCACCAGCACCCGGTCGCGCACCGGAGCCTCGGTGGTGACGTCGAGGGCGTCGAGCAGCTCGCCGAGGGGTACGGCGGGTGGCCGCTCGGCGCCGTTGTGCTCGCCGCGGCCAGCGTAGGTCACGACGAGCGTCTCGGTGGCTGCGCCGATGGCGTCGAGCAGCAGCTGCCGGTCCTCGGACCGGAGGTCGCGCTCGCCGGTGCGGGGTCGGCGGGCGAGTACGTCGTCGCCGTCGACGGAGGCGATGCGTGGGAAGACCCCGTCGTCGAGGCCGACCAGGCACACCACCCGGTGCGGCACCGACCGCATCGGCACCATCGTGCAGACCGTGAGCGTGCCCGTGCGGAAGTTCGAGCGCGTCGGCCGGCCGCGGAGGCGGTGACGCAGCAGGGCGCGCACGTCGGCGTGCCTCAGGGTCGTCCGGTCGCCCTGCGCGCCTGCGCGGATGCGGGCCAGCTCGCGGTCGAACTGGGCCAACTGCCACACGTCGTCGCCGGCCACCGTCGTCAGCTCGTGCACACCGCTGGCTAGGGCGTCGGTCCACTCCTCCACGGTGCCGGCGCGGCCGGCGCGCAGGAGGAACTGGTGCAGCCGGTCGACGAACTCGGCGAACCGGCCGGCCAGCTCGAGGTCGGCGTCGCCGACGTCGTCGAGCGGCAGGGTGGCCGCGACGAAGCGATGACCGGTGCCGGACATGGCGGCGCCCAGGAGCACCCGACGCATGCCGGTGACCCAGGTGTTGGCTTCGATCGCCAGCCCGAACTCGCCGCGGTGCGCGGCGTCGTAGCCCCAGCGGATGCCGGCCTCTCCCACCCACGCCGCGATCCGCTCGAGCTGGTCGTCACCCCAGCCGAAGCGCAGCCGCACCTCGTCGCTGCCGGCGAGGTCGAGCACCTGCGTGGCGGTCAACCGGCCGCCGGCGAGCTCGACCATCGCCGCCGCGACCCCGAGGAGGCCGTTGGTGGCGCCGAGCGAGCGGTCGGCCAGCCGCACCCGCAGCCGGTGGGCCGGGTGGCCCACGCCCTCGCCGGCGACGTCGGAGAGGCCGAAGCCCGCCGAGATCAGCGGCGCGTAGGACTCGATGTCGGGGCACATCACCAGGATGTCGCGCGGCTCCAGCGTCTCGTCGTCCTGGAGCAGGCCGACCAGCACCTCACGGAGTACGTCGACCTGCCGGGCCGCGCCGTGGCAGGCGTGCACCTGGACCGACCGGTCGGCGGCGTCGAGCACGCGGGCGGCGCGTAGGGCGGGCGGCGCCGCCTGGTTGCCGCGGAGGTCGGCCTGCAGCCAGCCGAGGAGCGACGCGGGCGTGGGCGGAGACGGCGCGACCACGGCCTCCTCGACCGCGACGCTGCCCAGGGTGCGCCGCAGCTCCCGCGAGTCGCGCCCCAGGGACGCCAGCAACGGGTGGTGCACGCGCGTCGCCGAGTCGTCCTCGGCCCGCCCGACCGGGCCCTCCGCGGCGGTCGGCGCCAGCGCCTCCCAGAGCGGGGCGGACGGCTGCGGCAGCCACAGGTGCACGTCGCGGAGCTCACCCAGCGCAGCAAGCAGCTGCACCTCGGTGGCCGGCAGCCGGGTGTGGCCGAAGAGCGAGAGTCGCGACGGCAGGTCCAGGGCGGCGCCCCCGGCGCGCAGCCGCTCGAGCGTCGAGGTGTGGCGCACGTCCGGAGGGGCCGCGTCGACCCGGTCGACGAGGCGGCGCCAGAGCTCCGCCTGCCACCGCAGGTCGCCGTCGAGGTCGAGGCCGGCCCCGTCCGTCGCCCGGCCCTCGCGCCAGTCGGTGACCAGCTGCGGCCGCTGCACGGCGTACGACGCGAAGAGGCCGGCCAGACGCCTGGCCACGGAGTAGCGGCGCGAGCTGCGCTGGTCGTCGGCGTCACCGTGACCCAGGTGGGCCGACAGGGCCTCGAAGCCCGGCTCGCCGAGCGCTGCGTCGATGACCTCGAGCAGCGGCCAGGCCAGCCGGTCGGGCTCCCACGGGTCCTCGGTGTCCTTGTCGAGCAGCATCGCGACCAGGGAGTGCGGGCTCACGAAGGAGACGCCGGCGCACACGCCGTCGCCGCCGCGGGGTCCGGTGCCGAGCCGGTGGGACAGCCGCTGGATCAGCCAGCGCTCGACCCCCTTGGCCGGCACCACCACCACCTCCTGCGCGAAGGGGTCGGCCAGCGGGCCGGCGAGCAGGTCGGCGAGCCCGTCGGCCAGCAGGTCGGTCCGCTCGGCGCGGTGGAGGTGCAGGGCCATCGGCCTCACCCTAGGTGCGCCGACCGACAGAGGTGACCGACAGAGCCGGGGACGGGACCGGGTCGACTGCCCGGAAATGGCAGCACCCCCGCCCACGAGGGGCGGGGGTGCGAGCCGGGCGCGGCATCAGGTGAAGATGCTGACGCCTCCAGGGCCGACGAGCAGGCCGACGATGATGAGGACGATCCCCCAGAGCATCTGGCCACGAACGAGCGACACGATGCCGCTGACCACGAGGATGACGGCAAGAATCCACAAGAGGAGTGCCACGGTTTTATCTCTCTTCCTTCTAGTCCGGCGCTGCCCTCTGGGGTGCGTCCGGAACGAGCCATCAACCTTCACACGCTTGCTGGGGCGCTGTAAACCACCGGTTCGGACGTAGGGCGCGCTCGACCTCACTCACGGATGGGCCGCGATGTCAACCGGCCGGGGCGACGGTCCAGCGCCGGAGCCGACCTACCACGGAGGCGAGGTCGCCGTGCTCGTCGAGGGCGCGCCGCTGGCGGTCGGCGCCCGTCCCGGCGGTGCCCAGCCGGCCCAGTGCGTCGGTCACGAAGGTCAGGTCCCCGGCATCCTCCAGCGCGGGTGCGACGTGGTGCAGCAGGGCGGCGAGTGCGGCTGCCGCGGGCACGGGGCCGCCTTCCAGGGGATGGAGCAGAGTGTCGGTCAGCCCGAAGCGCGCGGCGCGCCAGGCCCCGACCCGCAGCTGGTCTACCCGCCACGGGACAGGCGGAACCCCTCGACGGTGTTCGCGTGCGGCCGTCTCCGTCAGTGCCCGGCTCAGGGCGGCGACGGTGAGGGCGTCCTCGACCGAGGTGCAGGCGTCGGCGACCCGGAACTCGACAGTGGGATACCGAGCCGACAGGCGTACGTCGAGGTTGAGCAGCCCGACGTCGAGGATGGCGCCGGTCTCCAGCATGCGCACTGTGAGGGCGTCGTACGTCGTGACGTCGCCGAAGAGCTCTGTCGGCCCGCTGCTCGGCCACTGGCGCCACACCTGGGAGCGCCAGCTGGCGAAGCCGGTGTCCTGGCCGTGCCAGAAGGGGGAGTTGGCGCTGATCGCGAGCAGCAGCGGCACCCACGGCCGGACCCGGTCGATGACGCCGACCCCTTCGGCGCGGTCCTCGACCTCGACGTGCACCTGCACCGCGCACATCAGGGAGTCCGCGGCGACCCGCCCGTAGGTGCCGCCGATCTGCTCGAAGCGATCCTGGTGCACGAGGGGTCCGTTGGGGGCGTCGACCACGGGTCCGGCCACAGCGACCGGCGCGACCCCGATCGTCGCCGAGGCGCGTGCCAGGGCGGCGCGGGCGGAGCGCAGGCGAGTCCCGATGTCCTCGAGCCGCACGGCCGGGGCGGTGACGATCTCCACCTGGGCCTGGAAGAACTCGCGCACCAGCGTCACGTCGACGAGGTCGTCCGTGTCGGCGGCGCACAGCGCCAGGACCTGCTCGGAGCTGGGGCTGGGCGCTCCGAGGGAGTCGACCAGGAGCAGCTCCTCCTCGACTCCGACTTGCCGGACGTTCACCATCGAGGGCCGCAGGACCGCATGACCGTGTCCACCATCTCGTAGCCTCCGTATAGACGTCGCGCCCGACGCGTCCGCGCTGGTCCTCATCGTGCCAGCGCGCAGCCGCAGACCGCGTCAAGCCGGGGTACGCCGACACGATGGCGTGCCTGCGCCGGTTACTGGTCTTCCCGCCGACATGTCTGCAATCAGGGGGTTGATGGCCTGATTGACGCAGCGCGGAAGGCTCGGTCGAAGGCACCGTGGATATCGCAAGAGACCGTCCGAGTCCGCGAAGACCATCCGAAAGTGAGCAATCCATGACCGAGACCATCGCCGGGGTAGCGATTCCCGAGACCTCTGCCGTAGCCGAGGCGACTCGCCTGATCGAGGAGTCGGTCACCCCGCTCCTGTTCCACCACTCCCGCAGGGTCTTCATCTTCAGCACGTTCCAGGCCCAGGCTCTGAACCTGGACGCCGACCCCGAGCTGCTCTACTTCGCCTCCCTGTTCCACGACTCCGGCCTCGTGCCGCCGTTCTCGGAGCCCGAGCAGCGGTTCGAGGTCGACGGTGCGGACAACGCCCGGAGGTTCCTCCTCGAGCGCGGCTTCTCCGCGCAGGCTGCCGACACGGTGTGGCAGGCGATCGCGCTGCACACCACGCCGGGCATCCCGACGCAGATGGGGCCGGAGATCGCTGCGACGCACCTGGGCGTCCTCACCGATGTCCTCGGCTTCGGCCTGGCCGAGCTCGACCCCGCACTCGTCGAGGAAGTCACCCGCGCACACCCGCGCGGCGACTTCAAGAACGGGTTCATCGAGGCCTTCCACGACGGTCTCAGGCACCGCCCCGACACGACCTACGGCAACATGATGGCCGACGTGCTGGACCACTTCGTGCCTGACTTCCGCCGCGGCAACATGGTCCAGAGCATCCTCGGCTCCCCCTGGTCCGCCTGACCGGCAGCGGCGCATCGCCTCGCGCGAGAAGCAGATCGGCCCCTGTCCTGCGTGTCCGCAGGCCAGGGGCCTTTGCCATGCGCGTGCCTTGCGCGCCTGTAGGGATTCGAACCCCAAACCTTCTGATCCGTAGGCATCACCAGCACGGGACCAGACCCGACCACCCGCGACCGGGAAGCAGCGACTGAATCGCTACTCCTTGCGGGTTTTCCGGGCCTCTGGCACGCCGGCTTGGTCATGTCAACTACCGATGCCGCCACCAGCCGACGTTTGAGGGCGCGTCCCGCCAGAGCAGCCCTGGCGACACCAGTCGACCTCGCCGCTCGTGCATACCGGACTCCCCGCTAGCGCGCCACTCGGCGAAGCTCCATCACAGCGGACCGAAGCGCCCAGTTGGTCGGCGCGCCCAACGTGAGCCGACCGCTGTCGGTACTGGGCGACAGACTGTCCCCGTGAAGCCCAGCCAGCGTTGCCAGCAGGACGCCGAGCTGATGACCGTGGTCCGCAGTGCCTACGCCAACTGGGGATCAGCATGCGCGACCCAAAACCGATGGGCCGCGCAAGGGAAGCCCCTCGATGGTGGTCATCGACGCGCATCTGGCGCGGGTTCTCCGAATGGCGGTGTCACCTCACACGGCCGCGGCGGGCGGATCGGCCGCACCAGGCAGCCAAGCGGGCCAAAGCCCTCGACATCACCGGCCTGACCGTCGGGGCACTTGTCGTTCCTCCGCGCACCCCCGAGCGGCTAGACCTCCGAACTGATGCTGCACGGGCGCGAACCGCGGGCCTGATCAGCCAGGTTCACGAGATCTACGAGAAGACCGCGAGTTCGTGCACGGGGCGGCCTGTGGCTACTCACGGCTCCTCCAGTGCTGTCACTACAGCGTGGGCACCGTGCCCAACTGCCGGGCCGCGGCTTCCCGAGCGGCGACCGGGTGGTGCCCGCGGCGGAGGTCTTCGAGCTGCGCTTGCCGTACCCGAATTCGTCACCAGGTGCGTGCAGCAGTCCAATGTTGTGCGGGGCGGGCGCGAGAGTGTCAGACTGACCCTGGACGAAACATGCGGAGGATATCTAGTGACTGTGAGTGAGCCGGCCCAACCTCCCAAGAGTCGGCCTGAGGTCGCGCGCTCGGTCCTCCTGGCCTTTACGTTGCTTGAGGCCGTCGCCGAGTTGCAGCCGGTGTCGCTGGGCGACCTCAGTAGGCAACTCAAGTCTCCGAAGAGCACCATTTTGCGCTCTCTGCGTACCCTGCGGGCCGCGGGATACATCTACCAGGACCCAGCTGGTGCTCACTGGTCCCTGACGCTGCGTTGCCTACGTCTCGCCGACGCGGCCACGAGCTCCCTCGGCCTTGCAAGTGCGGCACGGCCGGTCATGGAAGCGTTGTCCATGGCTACGGAGGAGGGGATCCACCTCAGTGTGCTCGAATGTGACGCTGCCATCGTCGTGGAGAAGGTTGACGGCCGCCGGGCCGTCCGGGCCCACACCGCTCGGGGTGAGCGCCTGCCGATCCACGCATCATCATCCGGCAAGGTCTTCTTGTCGTCGATGTCGGAGCGTGAGGTGGAAGGACTTTTGCCGGTTCGGCTCGAGCGATTCACCGAGACCACGATCACGACGGTCGACGCGTTGCGTGAGGAGTTGGAGCAGGTACGTCGTGCCGGCTATGCCACCAATGACGGGGAACGCCGAATCGACGTCTTGGGTGTGGCGGCGCCCATCCGAGACTCCAGTGGGTCCGTGGTCGCCGCGATCGGTGTCTCTTTTCCCCGCGAGCGTTTGAAGAGCGTCATCGACTTCCAGCGGATCGTGCGAGAGTGCCAGGCTGCCGCCGACGAGATATCCGGACGCATGGGCGGTTAGCCAGGCCCAAGCGGCAGACGGGTCCGCCGGGACGACGGGGGACGTCTGCCCAGTGTCGTGATCGAAACTCGAGCGGACCAGTCCTGCCCGGGACTGGATTGTGCGTCGCCCGGTGCGTGCAGCCGAGAGCGAGGGTTCGACACGTGAGCCGCGGAGCAAACTGCTGCACAGCGTCCGGACCACGTCCTGCTGGGCGGCATGACCCATCTTGCTGGCGGCCGGCCAGGATGGCTGCGGCGGCCTAGCTATCAACTAGGGCCTTCGGCACCGTCGTTGGGTCGCTGGTCACGGTTGGGTGTTGTGAGCCGAATGGCTCGGCTCCGAACGGGAAGGTCTGCCTCGCTCCGGAACGCTCCGAGCAGATCGACGTCCTGCATAGGCAGGCTTTCGACGGCGGCTACGACCTCGGGGCAGGGCGGTCCGGTGAAGATTGCCACGAAGCGGTAGCCGAACAGCCGCCCGAGCGGCTGGTTGAAGACGCTGCGGACCTCGAAGCCAAGCTGCGCGAGAGTTCGGACGACAGCGGTCAGCCCGGCAGACGACCCGGTCCGGACGACGATCCGGTCGGGCGCGGGCGCGGTGACCGGCGTGGCTGAGAGCAGCCACCATGCTGCCGAGGCCCCGCCGTCGATGTCGGTGGCCAGCACGGTCAGGCCCATGCTCTCGGCGAGCCGTTGAGAGCCGACGACCGCCGTGCTGCCATCTCCCTGGATAACGTCGTCTGCGGCGGCAGCCGAGTTCAGGGCATGCCGTTGAACCACGGCGTGCGGGAGTGTCTGCTGCAGGAAATCGGTGCACTGACTGATCGAGCCATGGCCGGTGACGCGGGAGATCTCCGTGAGGCGGGTGCCCGGCTTCCCTAGGAGTAGACAGTCGTAGGGGACGACCAGCTCGGTCACGACGTGCAGGCGCTCGCCGCGCAGCATCCGTCGCATCGCATCCGACGTCGCACCCGCGGTCGTCTCCCCGGTGACGACCGCGAAGTCGATGAGTCCTCGCAGGCTTGCGTCGGTCACGGCGTCCAACGACGCGAAGTAGACCGGCGGCCCCAGGCCGCTCAGTCGTGCCGCAAAACGTGTGGCGGCCTGGCCTGCGAACGTGTTCTCGTCTCCCAGCGTGCCCATGACCCAGGTGTCTGGGGAAGCGCTCATGTCTGTGTCCTGCCGGGCTGTTCGTCATCGGCGCCACCGTAGGCTGGGAAGTCTCCGGCTCCATCCGCGAGGCTCGTACGAAGTCGGGCTGCACCGCTGCTGGTGCATTGGATGCGGCAGCTGCCGAGCTCGGGCGACTCGACGACCACCTCGGAGTCAGGGTGGAGGTCGCGGGCCGCCGTAAGCCCCCCGGTGAGCACGACCATTCCGGGTTGCAGCCCCGCGCCGATCACATGCAATTGGCGCACCAGCCAGCTCACAGCAAGGGCAGGCGACCCCATGGCGGCGTCGCCGGTCGCCGTTTCGAGGTGGTCGCCGGAGCGAAAGCTCACGAAGCACTCGCTGGGGTCATCGGCGGCGCTCCATTCTCCGACGAGGTAGCGCGCAGCGGAGGAACCGTCCGCGACGTTGTCCTCCCAGGTGAACTGGTACGTCCGCCATCGAGGGTCCACGATCTCGAGAGCTACGGCCCAGGTGCCTGAGGAGACCACCTCGTCGGGCGTAACGTTCGCCCCTGAGATCGGCACGGTGGCGCGGAAAGCGATCTCCGCTTCGACCTTGGGGTGGATCAGTGGGCTGATGTCCAGGATGTCCCGGATCAGCATGGGAGTCCACAGCGTCCCGTAGTTGGGTTCCTGGATGCCGAAGGCTTGACGCATCGCCTCTGACGTCCACCCGAGCTTGTAGCCGGACAGGGACATGCCCGCACGCCACCTTCGGTCGTCCCGCTCCCGGGCGATCTGCCAGGCGGCCTCGCGCGAGACCCCATCCGGGTGCGCGGAAAGCGGCTCGATCCCCACGCCGTAGAGTTCAGCGCGCTCCAGCTGCGTGGCAGCTGCGTTGATATCCATTGCCCTCCGTATTGGTCTTGACCTCGCACCCGCGTCTACACGGGCGCTTGACGTACCCCGTTCGGGACGTCTTGGCTCGCCGGGCCAAGTCCCTTGCTGGTAGCGCGATCGGAGGACCGCACAAGGCGAAGGGCTGCCATCAGGACGACCTGACAGGCCAGCGAGAGGGCGATGATCAGGATCACGAGGGCATACAGCTGGGACATCGCGAACGATTCGTAGTAGAAGCGGAGGCGGTAGCCGAGCCCCACACCGGACAGGATGTAGCCCGTCGCGATCACGACGATGAAGACCAGTGTGAACCCGACGCGGAGGCCGGTGGCAATGATGTCGAGCGCGCCGGGGAGCAGCACCTTTCTGAACGTCGCGACTCGCGAGGCGCGGAAGATCGAGGCCACCTCGAGGTGGACGCGTTCGACGCTCCGCAGACCCGCGTACGTGCTCTCCGTCATGACCATCCCGCCCAAGAAGATGGACAGGAGGACGGTGCTGCCGGTGCCGAGCCCGAAGAAGATGATCGCCACGGGATACAGCAGCACAGGCGGAACGGTGTTGAGCATCGACAACCAAGGAAAGACCGCGCTCCGGAACGAGCGGAACCGCCACCCGAGGACGCCGCAGCCGGTGCCCAGCACCAAGGCGAGCACAAGCGCGATGAGAATCTGCGACATCGTCGTGCGCAGGTCGCTCACGAAGACTTCGGACTGCAGCATCGGCACGATCTCGCCCAGCACGACCGTTGGACTCGGCATCGTCATGGGTCCGAGCTGGTGTGCTCCGAAGAACCACAGTGCGACCAGGCCGATCGCGACCAGCAAGCGGCAGGCGTGCAGGCGCCGGGGGGACTCTATCGTGGCCACCGTTCGGCTTAGGCCTTCGTCAGGGCGCGGTCGGCAGCGTAGGCGTCGTCGCGCAGGCTGCCCCACAGTTCCGAGTGCAGTTGCTGGAACGCCGCATCGGCGATCGTACGGTCGTCGCGCGGACGTGTCAGAGGAACGTCGTAGATGTTCTTGATCCGGCCGGGCCGGCCAGACATAAGCACCACTTGGTCGGAGAGGAGCACGGCCTCCTGGATCGAGTGCGTGACCAGCACGACGGTGGCTGAAGTGGCCTCCCAGATGCGGAGCAGCTCGCTGCCAAGGATGAGTCGCGTCTGCTCGTCCAAAGCTCCGAAGGGCTCGTCCAACAGGAGAATGGGGGGCCTCATGGCCAGGGCGCGAGCGATCGCGGCGCGCTGTTGCATTCCGCCCGAGAGCTCCCGCGGATAGGCACGTTCCCACCCTTTCAGTCCTACGAGCTCGATGAACTCCGCCGCCGTCGCGAGTCGTTCCTTTCGAGCCACGCCCTGGAGCTCGAGACCGAACGCGACGTTGGAGATGATGTCGCGCCAGGGATACAGCGACGGCTCCTGGAACACGAAGCCGATTTCGGGGCTCGGTCCAGTGATCACTTCACCGTCGGTCGAGACGTGGCCGTGGGTGGGGTGCAGCAGACCGGCCAGGATCCGCAGGAGCGTCGACTTCCCGCATCCGCTTGGACCGATGATCGATGTGAAGCTCCGCGCGCGGAGCTCTACCGAAATCGCGTCGAGGGCGACGGTCTCCCTGCCGGTTTCAATGTTGACGTACCGCTGTGACACGGAGTCGATGACGATGTCGTTGGTCACGCACACCTACCTTTGCTGTTCGGCTGAAGCGAGTCGACGTTCGGCTGTGGCTGCGAGCAGGTACGCCACCCCGCAGACCACGACCGTGAAGAGGATCGAGGCGTACATGCGGGGATAGTCGAACGCGTGGTAGTAGGCCATCACTAGGTGGCCCATGCCGGCCCCTCCAAGGATGATCTCGGCCGTGATGACGACAAGGAAGCACAGGGTGAAGCAGATGCGGGCGGCCGAGATGACTGGCAGCGTGATCGATCGCAGGACGACCTTGCGGTAGATCTGCAGGCGGGACCCCCCGAGGCAGCGACCGACCTCGACATACAGCGGCCGCACATTCTTGAGTGCGTTGACGGTGGCCAAGAAGACTGGCAGCACACCGTGGAGTGCCGCGAAGACCACGACCATCGTGGAGTTGAGCCCCAAGATCACCAGCAGGATGGGCAGGATGGTGATCTTGGGGATCGCGTAGATGCCGAAGACGAAGGGCTCGAACACGGCTGTCGCGAACCGGGACATCCCGACGATGAGTCCCGCGACGAGTCCGATGCCGTACGCCGCGACGAACGCTATGAAGAACTCCTTCATGGTCACAGCGAGGTTCGACCACAGCGTCTCGTCGCTTAGTAGGTCCCGGAACGCTTCGGCGATCTGGTCCGGTGGCGTAAGGATCCGCCCGCGGAGTCCGCCGAACATCGTGCCGGATATCCACCAGGCGATGACGAGGACGAGCGGTGGGATGAGCGGCATCAGCGCCGCCCGCGGCAGCCGGGCGCGCCGCACCCGGGCCGGGCCTAGGTCCTCGGGAGGCCCGCCACTGGCTCTCGGCTGGACTGCATTCGCTTGTGACACTCACACTCCCGGGATCTCGATGCGTCGTCGGCGGCGCCCCGTGTGTTGTGGCTGACTCATTGACACAGGCCGGCTCGGCCTCGAGTTCCGGTAGCCCATCGCTTGGGTTTTGCAGATCATCACACCGGCGCATCGCGTGTCACCAGAGTCCTGTCCCGCTGAACGGTACGAGGCTGTCAGCCGCTCGCGGGCAGACACCCTGTAGGCGGCTTTCGGGCCCGGCGGACCTGGCTCCACAGGGCTTCCCCGTTGCCGCGGACTGTGTCGAGCCAGGGCACCGAGCGCTCGCCGCCGCGCAGGTCGAGATCACGAGGGGTGACGACGGCGTCGAAGGGGTAATCGCTCCCATAGACGATGCGATCGTGCCCGAAGACGTCCGCAGCGTGCTGCACGGTGAGGTCGTCGTAGGCGACCGAGTCGGCCCAGAACGACCGCCGCACCTGCGCCTTGGGCGACGCCAACAAGTTGCCATTGCGGCCGAGCGCGGAGAAGCCATACTCCAGTCTCCCGAGGAGGGACGGAAAGCAACCTCCAGCGTGCGCCAAGAGCACCTGCAGGTCCGGCACGCGGTCAAGGAGGCCCGAGGTGATCATGTGGACGGCCGTCCGGGCGGTCGTGATCACCATCGCCGCACCGAACACCGCTCCGATCGATCGGTCCGCCTCGCACAGAGCCGTGTCCGCCGGGTGAACGAGCACGACACCGAGGTCGGCAATGCCTCGCCAGGCCTGGGTCCGCTCCCGGTCCGCGATGACGCGGTCGTAGGTGTAGGCAGGCAGGGAGACGCCGACGCACGACTCGTCGCCGTGCAGCCGCTCCAGTTCCGCATCCGTCGCCCGGGGGTCCCCCAGAGGGAGCATGCCTAACATGGCGAACCGATCAGGCGCTTGCCGGCAGACATCGATCAGGTGGGCGTTGCTGTCGCGAGCCAACTCGGCGACGTGCTCGGGCGCGTTCGAGTAAGCCTGGAGAAGGGGAGGTGCCGAGAGGACCTGCCGCGCGACGCCCATGCGGTCCATCTCGGTGATCCTGGCCCGCCAGTCGACCGCCGGTGGACGGATTGTTCGGTACCGGCGTTCGCCAGCCCACATCTCCAATTCAGCAGGCTGCCCGGGGGCCGGGCGGACGTGCGGATAGTCGCTTGCGCCCGCCGGTCTGGCGGACGAGGAGGACAGCATGTGGGCATGCCAGTCGATGAGGCCCCGCACTGGCGCG
This sequence comes from Nocardioides sp. LHG3406-4, assembly GCF_049897745.1. NCBI lineage: Bacteria > Bacillati > Actinomycetota > Actinomycetes > Propionibacteriales > Nocardioidaceae > Nocardioides > Nocardioides sp. LHG3406-4. The sequence continues at coordinate 1,011,582 of NZ_JAFCWV010000001.1, read as the reverse complement.
CTCACAAGGAGAGAAAGCGGCCGACGGACCACTCGAAGTCGCGATCGCGCTCGATCTGGGTCCAGTGGCCGCACCGCGGAAACAGGTGGAACTCGGCGTCGGGGAGGAGTTCGACCAGCCGACCGCTCGTCTCCCTCCACGGGATCACGCGGTCCTCACGTCCGTGGATAAGGAGGACCGGATGGTCGATCGTCGCCAGCGCTGCCTCATCCAACGCGGCCTCGTCGAGGTAACGCTGTCGAGGGGATGGGAAGGATGCGGCGTACCGGTCGTGAGCGGATGGCACCGCGCTGGCTTGGAACCGCCGCTGCACGAGTTCGTCGGTGATGAGGGTCTTGTCGTAGACGAAGAGGTCGATGAGTCGGCGCATGTTGTCCACGCTCGGCGTGTATGCCCACACCTGCTCCAGTCCGGGGCTGATGGGGAAGCGGATGCCGATCGTCCCCATGAGCACCATGCGCCGCACGAGGTCGGGGCGCTGGTGCGCGACGGCGAGCGCGAGTCCGCCACCCAGCGAGTTGCCTACGAGATGGACCGGCCCTCCCTGTGCGTCGATGAAGCTGATCAGCTGGCGAACCCGCGTGGCATGGTCCAGCGGACCCGGGTACAGCGCTCTGGTCTCGCCGAAGCCGATGATGTCGGGGGCAATCAGGCGGAAGGAGTGGCGAAGACCGGACGCCAAGGTGCCGCCCCAATTCACGACGCCGGAGACGCCAGGGCCTGAGCCGTGGATGAGCACGACCGTCGGACCAGCACCGGTCTCGAGGAAGAACGTCGAGAACCCGTCGTGGTCGAGCCGATGGTCGGCAGGAGCTTGAGCCGGGCCGCTGCCCACGGTCTCAGTGACCAACGGTGGCCGCTCCGCTCTGGTGGAACATGTCGGCCCAGATCGCGCTCGCGGTGCGGCGAATCTCGGCGAGATGCTCGTCGACCGACGTCTGGTTTCGACGACCGCAGACGGAGATGGCGGCGATCGCCCGACCCGACCCCCGCAACGGGACGGCGAGGCACTCCAGGCCCATGACGGCTTCTTCGCGATCGTTCGCGTATCCCAGCTCCCTGACCCGACGCAGCTGTCGCACGAGGTCTTGCGGGTTGTGCATGGTGTGCGGGGTCAGCGGCGGAAGTTCGGCATTCAGGAGAACGTCGACCTCGGCCTCTGAGCCGAACGCCAGTAGGACCTTGCCTAGCCCCGTGCAGTGAGCGGGCATCCGCCCGCCTTCACGGGTGGGCAGATTCAGCCCTCGAACGAGGATCCGCTCCAGGTACACCACGTCCAGGTTGTCGAGGACGCCGAGCTGGACAACCAGGCCCGTCCGGGTGCTGAGCTCCTGGAGCCGGGGCAGGGCGCGGTCCCGGAGGACGCGGTATCGGTCGGCGAGTCCTCCCATCTCGAACATGCGCACGCCGATCCGATAGCCGAAGGGTGCTCGTTCCAGCCAACCGAGCTGGACAAGCTGCTCGGCCAGGCGATGGACCGTCGACTTGGGCATGTCGGAACGCCGCACGAGCTCGCACAGCGGCAGGACCGGATGACCGGCGTCGAAGGAGTCGAGAAGGTGTGCAGTGCGAAGGAGCACGGACTTGTCGTCCAGGCCCGCCGAACCGCCCCCCGGGGAGGTGCTGGACCGCACGCCTGGTCGTGGCGAAAGGGTCTGATCTGTCGGCTCTTCGACGTCCAACGTGGTCGCTCGGGGAGTGCGCATGCTGCTCCTTCGGCCCCAACCCTGCCGGCGCCCCATGTGGCCCGTGGGGCCGCATGGGGTCATGTTGAGCAGGGAGTTGGGACGGCGTGTGGTGGAACTCTTCGCGGCTTCAAAGTAGGAGGAACCCCGGGGTGCGTCAAGACAAGTTGGCTCAAATTGGTACGTGGTCGTGCCGCTAGTCGGGACGCTGGTCCGCATATGCTGACCGCAGTGTGCACCTGAGAAGGCTCGTAGCGTCCCGCTGTGCGGACCGATGGACTGGACAGTGGACTCCCGCACTGACCCAATGAACGCAGCCCCAGCGGTCGCTTGCAGTGCAGACGTGTGACGGCCGGCTGGATCGGCGTGAGGTCTTGTGAGTACGGGCGGACTCGAAGCCCGCAAGTCGATAACCCATCGGAGAGGCTCAGATGAAGCGAACAACGAGTCTGCTCGGCTCCCAACGGCGGGGAGCCGCGGTGGCCGTGGCAGCGTTGTGCGTGAGCGCACTCGGCGCGTGCGGTGGCGCCGGCGGATCGGGCTCGGACACCGAGGACGGCGTCGTACTCGGTCCGTCCCGGTTCGAGTCGATCACCAACGCGGCGCTGGTCGTGGGTGCCGAGAGCGGCACCTTCGACACGTGCGGCCTGGACGTCGAGCTCAAGGCCGCGGGCGGCGGGGGGAATTCGGTGCAGGCGCTCGAGAGCGGGGCGATCGACTTCATCATGCCCTCGCTGAGTGCCGTGATCCCAGGCTTTCAGAAGGGCGCCAACATCGTGGTCGTTGCGGGCGACAGCGTGGGGACGAACGGCATGGCCTGGCTGGTGCCGAAGGACTCGCCGCTGCAGTCGGTCGAGGATCTGGCAGGGAAGAAGGCCAGTGTCTCGGCAATCAACAGCAACACGGACGCCTCGCTGCAGAGCGTCCTGCGGGCCAACGACGTGGACCCTGACGACGTCGAGCGGGTCGTGATCGCCGAGGTGGGCGCGGGTCTCGCGGCTCTCGCCTCGGGCACGGTCGACGCGGTCTGGGCCACGGAGCCCTCAGTAACGCTGTTCGAGCAGACTGGCGATGTGCGGGTCCTGTTCCGGACCGACGACTTCATCCCGGAGTTCCAGCTCACGGTCCTGGCTACCCGCAAGGATCTCGCGGAGGAGGACCCCGAGCTGGTGGAGGACGTCGTGGACTGCCTCCGCACGACACGAGAGGCAGCCCGCGCTGACATCGAGGGCGTCGGCACCGCTTTCGCGGAGTCGGCCAAGCTCGAGCCGGACGTCGCCGTAGACGTGCTGAAGCGCAGCATCGGCAACGACGAAGACAGTCTGGACCTGAACGTTCCCGGTATCCAGGCCGCCCTCGACGCCGCGACCCTCTCCGGCCTCGTCCCGGCCGACACCACCCTGACTGACCTGAGTGACCTGTGGATGCCAGCCGATGGCGTCGAGATCGTCGGCGGAAGCCTCAACTGACCAGCCGCAAGCGAAAGGACGAGCATGAGCCACACCGTAGGAAGCGATGCGAGGCCGTTCCGGTTCGGCTACGTGATCCTCGAGGTACCCGACCCGGCGGAGACGGCTCGTCTCCTCGACCGCTACTTCCACCTGAAGGTGGAGGACTCGGCGGGTGGAGGCAAGGTCGTGCGAGGTGGCACCGACCATCACTGGGTCCAGCTCGAGCGTGGCACTACGAAGCGGCTGCGCCGACTCGCGTTCGAGATGGCGAGCCCCCACGACCTCGAGGTGGCCGCGAAGCGGTTGTCGGACGCCGGTGTCGAGATCGAGACCGGCACCGATCGAGAGCACCACGTGGGCGACTATGTGCGGTTCCGTGACCCGGACGACAACCCGATCGAGCTGTACATCGCCATGACGCAGATGCCGGTCCCGGTCCCCCCGCGGCTGGTGCAGGTCCGCACCATGCTGCACGCGTTCGTGACCGTTCCCGACATCAAGCGCAGCTATGACTTCTACAGTCGCGTCCTGGGGTTCCGTGCTTCGGACTGGGTCGAGCAGAGCGCGGTCTTCATGCACCTGGCTAACGGCTTCCATCACTCCTTCGCGATGATGCAGGCTCCGGGACCTTCGCAGGTCGACCACCTCTGCTTCCTCACCGAGTCCTTGGACGACGTCATGCGGATCAGGGCACGCTCGATGGTCGACCAGGTCGACTCCCGCGCCGACGTCAAGCGGCACGCCCCCTCTGGCTCCATCAGCTACTACGTCACCGACACGACGAGCGACCTCGTCTTGGAGGCGTGCTGGGACCACATGACCATCGCGGACTCCCAGACGCACCAGGCTCGGGTTCTGCCCAAGCGTCCGGAGTCGGGCAACGTCTGGCTGGCGACTGAGGACGGCGCGGTGACCGATCAGATGGACGGACCGCTGGCCGATGCCTGAGAGACCAGTGGGCCAACGGGTGCTCGAGACGAAGGACCGATCATGACCAGGCGAGAGATTTCACTACTCTTCGGCGGCGACTACGACCGCACCCGGCTGCTTCAGGACCCGGAGGTCGCCGAGCGCAATCGACTCGATGTGGACATCACCCACTTCGCGACGCCGCACGAGGTGTTCCATGAGTTGACGCACTCGGATCGCGGCGACGGGGGCGAGTTGTCGCTGTCGTTCTACACGACGATGATGTCTCATCCGGACCTACGGGACAGGTTCGTGGCCCTGCCAGTTCCCGTCTCCCGCTTCTTCCGTCACGGGAACATCCTGGTTCGCCGCGGAGCAGGCATCGAGTCGGCAGCCGACCTGCGTGGTAAGACGATCGGGATCCCCGAGTACGGCACGACGATGATCGTCTGGCTGCGGGGCATCTTGGCCGACGAGCACGGGGTGCTTCCGCACGAGATCCGGTGGCGGGCGGGGCGAGATCCGGTGGCCCTGGCGGGTGAGGCCGTGCGCTACCCACCCGATGTCGACATCGCTCGGGCGGAGTCCACCGACCTGGTCGGAATGCTCGCGGACGGCCGGCTGGACGCCTTCATCGGGATGCTCCCACCCCAGCTGCCGTCCGGGGTCGAGCGCCTGTTCCCTGACTACGGCGCGGTTGAGCGGGAGTACTTCACCCGCACGGGGATCTTCCCGATCATGCACCTCCTCGTCCTCAGGCGCGAGGCCGTCGAGCGAGACCCCGGGATGGCGAACGCGCTCTACGGGGCTTGCCTGGATGCGAAGGAGAAGAGCCTGCGCATCTTGCGGAACACCGGCGTGCTGGGCGTGATGCTCCCCTGGCTGCTGACCGCCGTCGACGAGCAGGAGGCTGCGATGGGCGGTGACCTCTGGCCGTACGGGGTCGAGGAGCTCAGGCCCACGACGGAGAAGTTCATCGAGTATGCGCGGGACCAGGGACTGCTCTGGAACAACGACGTGACGACCGATGACCTGTATCTCGACCTGACCGTGACGGCGCCATCGAGCGGGGCACGGTGACGACCGCATTGGCCATCGCCGGCCTGGGTGCCGCAGGCCTACACCTCTACAAGGCCGTTCTCCGTCATCCCGAGGTCGAGCTGGTCGCCGTCATGGACGTCGATCCCGCGATCCTGGACGTGCTGCGAGGGCGAGTGCCGATCCTCACCAGGGACTTCGAGGAGTTGTGCACGTCTGCACGCGTTCAGGCGATCTTCATCGGTTCCCCGACCCCCCTGCACCTTCCGCAGGCGCTGGCGGCGCTCGACCACGACAAGGACGTGATCGTGGAGAAGCCGATGAGCACGGACTATGAGTCCGCCGTTCAGCTCCGGGAGCATGCCCGTCGTACCGGGCGCGTGCTCGTGGTCGGTCACTCTCAGAGCTTCGAGCCCTTCGTGAGGTGCATCGCCGAATCGCGTCAGCGTCACGACCTGGGTGGTTTGCGGCGCCTCGTGTTGAGCGAGCAGACCGACTGGATGACGCGTCCCCGCACCCCGGAGGAGCTCGATGAGTCACTGGGGGGAGGACCGATCCTGCGTCAGGGAGCCCATCTCGTGGACACCGCGCGCTATCTGGCCGGCGGGGGACCCGTCACCGACGTGACCGCATCCGGGTTCGCGATGGACGGCGCCGCCTGCCATGGCTCGTTCGTGGCCTCGATGCGGGCAGGAGGCGCTCTGGTGACGCTGGCCTACGACGGCTACGGGCCCAACGTGGGGGACGGCCAGAGCCTGTCGCCGCTCTCTGGCGAGGAGGCAGCGAGCCGCAAGGGCCACCTCAACGCGACCCAATTGGCGCAGGCCACCGACGAGTCGGCCGGGCCCACCGCAGGCGGTGGGTCGCCGCCGGCGTGGGTCATGCAGCGAGCTGTGCTGGCAGTGTACGAGCGCGGCCAGGTCAGTTACGACTCCACGAGCGGCCTGGTGCGCACGGTTCGCCACGACCGGCGCGCGCACGTCGAGGATCCCCGACTCCTCTCGTCTGGACGGACGGCGCTGCTCGACGAGCTGATCGCGGCCCGAGAGGGGACCGAGCCCCTTCACGACGGCACCTGGGGTGCCGAGAACTTGCGCGTCTGCCTTGAGATGGCAGCCGCCGCCCGCGACGAGGGGCACGGCGCGGGCCGTGCCACGTCGCACCAGTCAACGAATTCGATGAGAGAGTGGAGGTGATTGCCAGTGCTTTCCCCTGAGATGAACGAGAGACTGGTTCGCGTCGGTCCCGGGACGCCCATGGGCGAACTTCTGCGTCGCTACTGGTACCCCATCGCGATCAGCTCCGAGCTGGGGATCAAGCCGCTGCGGCGTCGACTCCTGGGCGAGGACCTGGTCGTGTACCGGACGCGGAGTGGCCGGGTGGGCGTCATGCAGGAGTCGTGCCCTCACCGACGTGCGTCGATGGCGTACGGGATTCCCGAGGAGGACGGGCTGCGCTGTGGCTATCACGGATGGGTCTTCGATCCCGAAGGGACCTGCCTGGAGCAGCCGGCCGAACCTGCATCGAGCACCTTCAAGGACCGGATCCGGGCCACGGCCTACCCGGCCCAGGAGCTCGGGGGCATGATCCACGTCTACCTCGGCCCGGACCCGGCTCCCCTCCTACCGCGCTTCGACTTGTACGTCTGGGAAGACGTCTGGCGCGAGATCTGGTGGGCGGACCTCCCGTTCAGCTGGATGAACCCCATGGAGAACTCGGTCGATCCGCACCACGCCGAATGGTTGCACGGTCACTACGGCGCCTTCGTCGACGAGCTGGAGACGGGTGTCAAGCGCGACGCCACCGTCTACGTGAAACCACACCAGAAGGTCGGGTTCGACGAGTTCGAGTTCGGGATCATCAAGCGTCGCATGCTCGAGGGCGCATCGGAGGAGGATGACGACTGGAAGATCGGTCACCCTCTCGTCTTCCCCCACATGCTGCGGCGCGGGTTCGCGTGGCAGCACATGTTCCAGATCCGAGTCCCGGTGGATGACCACACGACTCGGCACTACTGGTACACCGCGTACAAGGGTCCCGAGGGCTTCGTGATGCCGGCACAGGACGAGATCCCGGTCATGGAGGTTCCTTGGCAAAAGCCCGACGGGGACTTCGATGTGAGCTTCGTAGACGGCCAGGACATCATGGCCTGGGCGACCCAGGGGGCGATCTACGACCGGTCGCTGGAGCATCTCGGTCAGTCCGACCGCGGGATCATCATGCTGCGGCGCATGTTCGAGCGTGAGCTGGAGAAGGTCGAGCAGGGCCTCGACCCGATCGGAGTCATCCGTGATCCCGCCAAGAACGAGATCATCTCGTTGCCGACGGAGAAGAAGAAGCTCGGCGGAGGCACCAAGTACTGGAAGGACCTCATCGCCACGGGGACCCACCGGTACAGCCCGTTCACGCCCAAGATCACCGATCTCTTCGAGCAGTTCGAGGAGTACGAGCGTCGCCAGGCAGATGCCGTACGGGATGGCCAATAGGGGTGCGTCCGATGAGATCGAGTCCCAGCGCAGAGGAAGACCGCGAGTTCTGGGTGCAGCGGGTGCGAAAGTGCCCCTGCTGCGGCCATGAGGTCGGCGGGCGCTTCGGGATCGCTCAGGAGTACTGGGTGGCCGGCGACCGGCACATCGACCTGTGGTGCGGCAGCTGTCACGCCCACGTGACTGTCGTCTTCGCCGCGCTCGTGACCATGCAGGAGCCGGCCGGAGATCCGCGGCTCCACTGAGGCCGGGTCCCATCCGGCGGAACGTTCGCGTTGCCAGGGCTTCGTCCCACGGCGACGCTGGCGCGCGAAGCAGCATCGGTGCAGGACCGTACCAAGAGAGAGGGAAACGTGATGAGGACAGCCACAATCGGGGGTGTCACGACGAGCTTCGAGGACAAAGGTTCCGGGCCTGTTGTCGTGCTTCTTCACGGTTCGGGTCCGGGGGTGTCGGCGATGGCGAACTGGTCGGCGACCGTCCCTTCTCTCGTCGACCGCGGATTCCGCGTGCTGGCACCCGACGTGATCGGCTTCGGCCAGAGCGACAAACCGGACGACTTCCCCTACGGAGCCGAGGGCTGGGCGAGGGCGGTCAGGGATCTTCTCGCCGAGCTCGAGATCCCGACCGCGCATCTGGTGGGCAACTCCATGGGCGGCCGGATCGCGCTGACGGCGGCGGTCCGCTTCCCCGACATGGTCTCGTCACTGACGCTCATGGGCGTCCGCGGCCCGGAATCCGAGGCCGGCTTCGCTAACCTGCGCCGGGTCCGCGCCTACGAGCCGTCGCAGGACGACATGCGCGACGTCCTGAGCCTGTTCACCTATGACCCCGCGTCGCTCAGTGAGGACCTGGTCAGGACCCGCTACGAGGCGAGCATCGTCCCCGGCGCGCAGGAGAGCTACCGCCGGATGTTCGAGTCGGGGGTCGCCAACCTGCTGCCCGTGACGACGAGCGAGCTGCAGTCGCTCGCTGCCCCCACGCTGATCTTTCATGGGCGCGAGGACCGGGTCATTCCGGTCGAGTGCGCCTACGAGCTCGCCGGGTCTATTCCCGATGTGGTCGCGGTCGTCGCGAGTCGCTGTGGACACTGGGTCCAGATCGACCGGAGGAGTCTCTTCGAGAGCCAGCTGGAGAGCTTCCTGCTCGAGCACTCCTCGAAGTTCCTCGCCACCGGAGGACCCGGCAGGGGTGCCCGTTGATGCCCGTCGTCGACGACCAGCGTGAGCTCGACATCGACCTCTTGATCGTGGGCGCAGGTCCCGTCGGCCTGTACGGGGCGTACTACGCGGGATTCCGGGACCTCTCGGTGGCCGTCATCGACGGCCTGCCCGAGGTCGGCGGTCAGATCTCGACGATGTACCCGGAGAAGATGATCTACGACGTGGCAGGGTTCCCCGGCATCCGGGGCCGGGACCTCGTCGCCAATCTCCAGCAGCAAGCGGACCTGTTCAAACCGTCCTACATCCTGGGCGAGGAGGCGGTCACTCTGGAGCACGACGGCGGCTCGCTCCGGGTCCTCACCAGCGCTGGACGGTCGATTCGCGCTCGAGCCATGATCGTCGCGGGTGGCATCGGCACCTTCACGCCACGGACCCTGCCGACCGGGATGGAGTTCCTGGGTCGCGGGCTGAGTCACTTCGTGCGTGAGTTCGACTCACTGGCGGGCCAGGACGTGGTCATCGTCGGTGGTGGTGACAGTGCGTTCGACTGGGCTCTCGCGTTGCAGCCGGTGGCGAGACGCATCACGCTGGTCCACCGTCGCAAGGCATTCCGGGCCCACCCGTCCACGGTCCGAGCCGTGACCGAGGCCGGCGTCGAGATCCTCACCGACTGCGAGGTAGTGGCGATCCGCGGCGATGTCGAGCGCGGTCCGCTGGCCATCGACGGCGTCGACGTGAAGCACGTCCCCACGCAGGTCGTCAGGTCGCTCGATGCACAGAGTGTGGTGGCGGCTCTCGGGTTCACGGCCAATCTGGGCCCGCTCCTGACCTGGGGGTTCGATCTCTCGGGACGTCACATCACCGTGGACAGCACGATGGCGACGAACCTTCCCCGGGTCTTTGCCGCCGGCGACGTGAACGACTACCGGGGCAAGGTGCGCCTGATCTCGGTGGGGTTCGGTGAGATCGCGACAGCGGTGAACCACGCCGCGGCGTTGATCGATCCCGAGCAGCCGATCTTTCCAGGGCACTCGACCGACAACTGACGGCAAGCTATCAACGATGAGGAGACGGTGTTGGCCTTTGTAATTGCGGAACCATGCATCGACGTGACGGACCGCTCGTGCGTCGACGAATGCCCGGTCGATTGCATCTACGAGGGTGCGCGGAAGCTCTACATACAGCCTGAGGAGTGCATCGACTGCGGGGCCTGCGAGCCCGTCTGTCCCGTCGAGGCCATCTCGGCCGATCGGCGGATTGCGCCTGAGCGGAGGGTGCACCGCGGCGACAACGCCGCGTTCTTCGAGCTGGTACTTCCCGGTCGCGACGAGCCGCTGGGATCTCCCGGGGGCGCCTCCGCGCTGGGTGCGGTGGGGAGCGACACCCCGTTGGTCTCGGCGACGCCTGAGGAGGCCTCGACTACATGACGGGTCACGACCACCCGAAGTCGGCTCTTCGCGGGTCGTCCGAGCTTGCGGGCCGCGCTTCGGCGGCGGGTTAGCTCGACAATGCCGCGGGGATTGGGGGTTTGATCTTGTCGCGACTGGCGGCGGGACCGCCCCGCAGCGGAGCCAAGCGTGGCATAGCCCGCGCCCTCTGCGCCGACCTCAAGGGACGACGACCCGCGTTCAGCTGCAGACCGCCCACGTAGAAGTTTGAGCGGCTGCAAGGCATCAGCCCCGCACCGCGATGCCGGGACAGACGACAAGCGCGGCACCGACCAGGTGCGAGACGCAGACCGCCCTGCCGCTGATGAGCAGAAGGTCAGACGGCGCGGGCGCCGGAGGTCATGGGAATGGCGGAGATGGGGCATCGGCGTCGAGGCGTGCCGACGGATGCTCACCGACCCTTGAAACTAGGACCGCGCTGCAGAAGGCGCTGTGCCTCGGAGGGAGACGGGTCCGCCGTTTCGGCCCGCGTCCAACTCGGACGCACCAATGAACTCGGTGGTGTGAGCGTGCCCCGGAACGAGAAGGTCCTAGCATGTCGAAGGATCGAAGCTTCATCAGGGCTCGGCTCGGCCGGACGCCGGGGACAGTTCGTGGCTGAGATTCACTCACACGTGCCAGCGACCTCGGCGGTCTTCGACGATCCGAGTTCCGAGTTGTCGGCCGGCTAGGTCCCTGATTGTCTTAGCCGACGCGGCGGGTTTCCGGCTTCAGGTCTATGAGCGCCTCACGGTGCCGAGCAACAGTGGCGCAAGGCCGGGTTCCAGGTCGCCTCGCCAATTGGTGGATGGTCGCCGGCGCGGATTCCATCGCCGTGGTTCCTGCGTGCGTTCACCTTCGATCACGCGTGCGCTGGTCGACGCGGTCGCCTCGAGGTTGCTGCCCGACCGGCCGACCGGGCACCGCTCATGGGCGGAACCCGATGGCCGAGCGGGCGCATCAAGCTGTCGGTGGCATTGGGCAAGCAACTTTGGCAAGCGCGGCATGGACGTCTTGCTACTCTGCTGATCGCTCGCGCGCCTTGGCTTGAGCATTGGCGGGGGCTCGTGAGGTCCCCGTGGCAGTTGACCTCAAACTCTATGCTCGCTCGGCTGCCGATCCACTGGGGTCCGCTTCGGCGAGATCTAGCGCTATGTCGACAATCAGATCTTCCTGACCCCCGACCAACCCGCGTCGGCCGACCTCGATGAGCAAGGTCCGAACGTCGATACCGTACCGCTGCGAAGCGGCTTCGGCGTGACGCAGGAAGCTGCTGTAGACGCCGGCATAACCCAATGTCAAGGTCTCCCGGTCGACCTGGACTGGACGGTCCTGCAATGGACGCACCACGTCATCGGCTGTATCCATCAGAGCAAAGAGATCGCATCGATGGTTCCAGCCTCGGAGATTTGCTACCGCGATGAAAGGCTCGATCGGGCAGTTTCCCGCGCCGGCACCGTGTCCTGCGAGCGATGCGTCTACCCGAGTTACTCCCTCTTCGACTGCCACCATACTGTTCGCAACCGCGAGCGAGAGGTTCTGATGTGCATGAATGCCGAGTTCGGTTGCTGGGTCGAGGACGTCGCGATATGCACGAAAGCGCTCGCGGACACCGCTCATGGTCAATCGACCCCCTGAATCGGTGACATAGACGCAGTGCGCACCATAGGACTCCATCAGCTTGGCCTGTCCTGCGAGCACCTTGGCCTCGGCCATATGGCTCATCATGAGAAAGCCCGCGACGTCCATCCCCAGTTCACGTGCCGTTGCGATGTGCTGAGCGGCCACATCTGCTTCTGTGCAGTGAGTGGCTATACGGACAGAGCGGACGCCGAGGCTGAAGGCGTGCCTGAGCTCTCCGATGGTGCCCACGCCTGGCAGCAACAACGTCGTCAGGCGGGCTCGGGTGACTTCCGCGGCCGCAGCCTCGATCCACTCCCAGTCAGTGTTGCTGCCCGGGCCGTAGTTCAGCGAGCCTCCTGCCAGCCCGTCCCCGTGTGCGACCTCGATACCGTCAACTCCTGCAGCATCGAGAGCGCCAACGATTCGTGCGACGTTCTCAGGCGTGATTCGGTGTCGGACTGCATGCATCCCGTCACGAAGGGTGACGTCTTGAATGAACAGATTTGGGGCGCTCACGAGCCGACCTCGGCCGGAGACTGAGATTGACGAATCGCCAACTGTTCGCCAACCCGCAAGGCGGCGGCCGTCATGATGTCAAGGTTTCCAGCGTAAGCCGGAAGATAGTGCGCCGCTCCCTCGACTTCGAGGAAGACACTGACCTTGGCTCGCACCTCCGATCGATCACTGCCGCGGGCTAGCAACGTGTGCACCGGATCCCCTTGGTCCACGGGGGTGAACTGCACTTCCTGCTTGAGCCGATAACCGGGCACGTAGTCGGCTACATCGGCGACCATTTGATGAATGCTTTCGCGGATCAAGTCATGATTGGCCTCGCCGATCAGGCAGTAGACCGTGTCTCGCATGATGAGGGGAGGCTCCGCAGGATTCAAAACGATGATCGCCTTGCCGCGCGCGGCTCCACCCACCTGCATGATTGCGCTTGACGTGGTCTCCGTGAACTCGTCGATATTCGCGCGCGTACCCGGTCCCGCGGACTTGGACGCGATAGAGGCCACGATCTCGGCGTACATCACCGAACAGACACGCGAGACAGCAGCGACGATGGGGATCGTCGCTTGCCCTCCGCAAGTCACCATGTTCACATTCAAGGCGTCGAGGTGGACATCCAGGTTGACCGCGGGCACCACGTACGGTCCGATCGCCGCAGGCGTCAGATCCACCAGCTGCTTGCCGAACGGCGCAAGGGCCTTGGCGTTCGCCACGTGAGCCTTGGCGGAGGTTGCGTCGAAGATGACGCCAATCTCTGCGAAGTTGGGCATGGCGATAAGACCCTCAACCCCATCCGCGGTGGTCGGGATCCCCATCCGGGCTGCTCGCGACAGACCATCGGAATCGGGGTCGATTCCGACGAGAGCGCCCATCTCTAGGATGTCCGTAAGTCGCATGACCTTGATCATCAGATCGGTGCCAATGTTGCCCGAACCAATGACTGCGACCTTGGTGGGGTTGGTGGAATCAGTCACTGCTTGCTCCTCGAGAGTGTGGCCTCGGCGACGCCCAGGCCTGAGATGTCAACAGAGATGTGGTCGCCTGCACGGATGTCGACCATCGGACCCAGGGCCCCCGAGAGCACTATTTGCCCGGAGCGGAGCGGGTTGCCGTAGGCAACCGCGGTGCGCGCAAGCCAGGCGAGGGCGTTCAGCGGATCGCCGAGGCACGCATCTCCCGCTCCTGACGAGGCGAGGACGCCGTTGACGGACATCGCCATCGTCACGGCGACAGGATCGACGTCTTCGAGCGTTACCTGTGTCTGGCCTAGCACGAACACCCCGCTCGATGCGTTGTCAGCGACGGTGTCCGCGAATCGGATGTCCCAGCCAGCGATTCGGCTGTCCACAATCTCCAAGGCCGGCAGTGCATACGCGACAAAGGAGCGTATGGAGCTGGCGTCGATGTCAATGTCCACCACGTCCTGAGCCAGCACGAACGCGATCTCACCTTCGGCCTTCGGCTGCAACAGCGCCTCGGCTTCGATCGTGGCTCCGGTTTGGTAACACATGTCGTCGAAGAGCGTCCCGAAGTCGGGCTGGTCGACTCCGAGCTGTCGCTGCACCGACGGCGAGGTCAGGCCGGTCTTGCGACCGATGACGCGAGCGCCTTCCGCCAAACGCGAAGCCGTGACGCGCCCCTGCACGGCGTATGCAGCCGCCGTATCAACCGGACCAATCAGATCGCGGACCGGGTCGCAGGGCGTCCGGGAACGGGCCGCCGCAATGAGTCGTTCGGCAGCGAGCTCAACGGCGTCGCGTACCGGGGTGCGAGGTGAACCGGGCTTCATGGAACCCCTTTGCAGCAGAGATGGTGTTATTGACCACCGTGGGCCCTGTCCAGTCGGAATGCGACCGGGTTGTGCCGGTGACTGGGACGCTCTGGAGAGGTCGAGCGGGAGGTCTCGTCGTAGGCGTCAGGTAAGGGGACAAGTCCTCGTCTGGGGTTCACGTTCCGTTCAATGGCACGCCCGAGTTCAAACTCCCTAGGGGCCCTTGACCCTCAAGTCCTCGTGGCCAACGCTGCAGTAGGCCGCTCCCTGTGACAGAAGCCACAGATCGGTTCCGAAGTGCCCACCAAGCGGGTGCCATAGGTCCATGGCACCCGAAAGTATCGAGGAGAACTCTGTGCTTAAGTCCATCAAGCCGTCACGCAAGCGCTGGGCCTTTGGCCCCGCTTCGGTCGTGGCCGTCGTCATGCTCTCGGCGTCCTGCTCTGCAAGTGGCAACAGCGGTGGGGACGACCTGAGCAGCACGGACATCACGCTAACTGTAGGAGTCAACCCAGGTGGCGGCCAGGACGCCTACGCCCGATTCATGGCCCCTTACCTCGGCGAAGAGCTCGGCACGAAGGTCACCGTTGCCAATCAGCCCGGGGCGGGCACCCTCGTCGCGATGAACGAACTGGCGAAGGGCGCTGACGATGGCTCTGAGCTCGTGCTCAACGGTGGCACCGCAACCATCACCTTTCCCGTCACCCAGCCGAGTGTTACCAAGTACGATCCTTCAGAGCTGAAGTACCTTGGCCGGATTTCTTCCGAGCCCAATGTTCTCTACGCCCGAGCCGACGCTCCTTTCGACACCATCGACGAAATGATCGAGCAAGGCGGGTTCAGGTCGGGAGCGGCCTCGACTGGTTCCCAGACATATACCGACCTGTTGGTCGTCTACTATGCGCTCGGCCTTGAACCGGACATCATTTCTGGATACCAGGATTCCGGGGAGACGCTCCTTGCCATGGTCCGCGGGGAAATCGATGCACAAACGGGATCTCTTTCGTCCGCGCTCGAGGATCTTGAAGCCAACGACTTCAAAGCCATTGCCGTGCTCGACCACGAGCGCGCACCAGAGCTTCCCGACGTTCCGACCATCTTCGAAGCGAAGTCGTTGAGCCTCGACGAGGATCAGAAGACAGTCCTCGATACCCACATCTCGATCCTTGAGACTGGCCGCATCATCATGGCGCCGCCTGGCGTGAGTGAGGAGACTTTGACCGAGTTGCAGGACGCCTTCGAGGCAGTCGTGACGGACGAGAGCGTCATCGGCGAGGCTGAAGACGAAAATCTCCAGATCGATCCGTTGACCGGCCAGGAGCTCACGGAATTGATGCAGCAGCTTTCGACCTCGCTGCCGGAGGCCTACACCGATCTCGTGGGTTCGGTTGCCGACTAAGGTTGCCGCTCGGGTTAAGCCAGTCATCGCAGACAATGAGGAGGCGTAATGCCAACATCGGAGGTTCAGGTGCTGGAAAGCGATCGGCGAGTCAACGCGCTGGGTGATCTTCTCGTAACGATCTTGGTCGCCGCGGCGCTGGCCGTGTATGCGCAACACAGTTCGCAGTTGCATGGCACCGCGCGTACCTTGCCTCTGATCGCCTCGGTTTTCGGCCTCGCGTTGGCGATCGCGCAAATCGTCATCGACATCCGGGCGCTACGTGCGCCGCTGCAGCCGACGCCTCCCACGGTTGCAGCGGCGCCTTCCGGAATCGGCTCTCCTATCGACGATGGTCCAGAAGATTACCGGCCGCCCGACGTTCCCACCGGGACCGAAACGCTTAGGGCGCTCGGGCAGATCGTCGTGTTGACGGTGCTGATCTTCGGAGTCGGCCTTCTCATTGCATCCACGCTCATGCTCGCCTACTTCTTGATCGTGAAGACGGAGCTTCGACTGTGGAAATCACTTCTCTGGATCGCGGTATTCGTCGTCGCCTCCCACTTCTTCTTCGTTAACCTCATGGCACTTTCCCCGTTCGCGGGGCAAGTGCTCTGAAAGGAATCCAAGCATGCTTGAAGGAATCCTGCCCGGGCTTATGGACGCGTTGAGCTTCGACGTCCTGTTCTGGGTCGCCGTCGGTGCCGTGTTCGGCAGCATCGTCGCGGCCGTTCCAGGTCTAGGCGGACCATTCGCGGTCGCGATGCTCTTTCCTCTGGCGGTAACCCTCGACCCGCTGCCCGCAATCGCGATGATCATCACGGCCACGGCGGTCAGCGGCACGGCCAACACGATTACCGGTGTGATGTTCAATGTCCCCGGATCTGGTTCGGGGGTAGCTGTCATGTTCGACGGCTATCCGATGGCGCAGCGGGGCGAGGCAGACCGCGCGATCGCTGCTGGCCTCTTCTCGTCACTTGCGGGCGGAGTGGTCGGGGCGGTGCTTCTCGCGGTGTCTCTACCTGTTGCCATGCTCGCCGTGCAGTCTTTTGGCCCAGCGGAATTCGTTGCCCTCATCGTGATCGCCCTATTGATGATCAATACCGTGCAGGAAGGTAGTCAGCTCAAGGCGCTGATCGCGGCAGCAATCGGGATGGCCCTGGCATTCGTCGGCCAAGCGCCGGACAGCGGTGAGTTGCGTTTCACTTTTGACACTCTTTACCTGTGGGATGGCGTAGCGCTGGTGCCCATGGTGATTGGCCTGTACGCGATCTCCGAGATGCTCGAATTGGCCGGGCGGGGAGGGACAATCGCCCATAAGGCATCCGACGAATTTCTTGAAGCCCGGAAGTCCCGCCAGGGCGGACTGCGTCGAGGAGCTCGCGACGTTGTCGAGAACTGGAAAGTTTGCCTCATGAGCAGCGTCATTGGCGTAGCAGTCGGATTCCTGCCCGGTCTCGGTGGCGGTGCCGCCCAGTTTGCTGGCTACGGACTTGCTGCCAAAGTGGGCAGTGACCGGCACAATTACGGGAAGGGCAGCCCGCAAGGGGTTGTTGCAGCAGATGCAACCAACAACGCGAGCGATGGCGGCGCCCTCATTCCCACGCTAGCGTTCGGAATCCCGGGCAGCACATCAATGGCGCTGGTCTTGGCATTGCTTATCCGGGAGGGATACAACCCCGGGCGCACCATGATCGAGAACAATAGCGATCTTCTGTGGATGATCGTGGCGGTGCTGGTCATCGGCAACGTGATGGCCGTGGCAGTCAGTCTGGGCCTGGTTCGACTGATTCGCGGTCTCACGTTCGCCCCCGTGGCGTACATCGTGCCTACGGTATTGGCGGTTTCGCTGTGGGGCGCTTTCGCTACCAAGCAGTCGGTCGGCGACATCGCGGTGGCGCTCATATTCGGTGTGGTCGGCCTCGTTTTCAAGAAGTGGGGCTTCTCCAGAGCGAGTCTCGTTATCGCCTTCGTACTGGCGCCGCTGCTGGAACGGCACCTGCTGTTGTCAACGAAGCTCTACGGGTGGGACTTCGTCTTCCGGCCGATCGTGGTCAGCATGGTGGTCATCCTTGCGGTGAGCATCGCGGCCAGCAAGGCATTTCGCGTCTGGACGGAACGGCGAGCGCAACGTAGGGGGGTCGACACGCCGGCTACGCATGACGTGAGTCCGTAACCCCTGATGCCAACGTGGCCTCGATGGCGGCCCCGAAGGCGTCAATGAGGAGGGCGCGAGGACATCGCCCGGCTTGCGAGCGACCTCGGTGTGCGTGAGGCCGTCCGCCAAAAATGGCCCAGCCCGGCAACGGTGAGCTGGGAGCGGGCTCGCAGCCGCAGGGGTGAGGGGCCATTCCGTGCAAATGTGGCCCAGCAGCGCATCGATGAACGTGCCCGGGCCGGCGGAGGGCTCGCGCGGCAAAGCTCGCGGTGAACCTGCAGTTGCGCCGGGAGGTGCAGACTCGTTTCGACGAGCCACACAGCCCCGAGCAGGTCGCCCGGCGGCTGCTTGAGGACTTCGCCGACGACCCGAGATGTGGGTGAGTCACGACACGACCCGCCAGTCGATCTTTGGCCAGGGCCGCGGCCGGCTCCAGCGTGAACTGGCGGCGTGTCTGCCCACCACGCGGGCCCCTCGCAGCGCGAGGCCAAGCCCAGCCCTCGACAAGCTACGGTCCCAAACCCGACAAACAACCCCGTGTCGCAGACACAGGTTGGACGTGCCGCGTCTGATACTCAGACCCGGAGTATCCGTGCCAGAGGGCAATCGGACCGCCCCTGAGGATCTAGGTCAATTTCCTACGTGTCTTGGCCCATGGATCCGCTCGGCGTGCCCCACCCTCCTTCGCCGTCCTATCGGGGTGTCGGTGCCGCCGGCGATACAGCGTGCCGAGGCGCCACCCAACAGTGTCGCAGGTCGGCCTCCGACTCAGCGGCTCGCTTGGGTCGCCGACGCGCTGCAAACTAGAGCTGCGTGCAACAGACGGGAGCCTCGGCGGTGGGAGTTTCACGGCTTACCCAGCGGTTGACATTCGGGCGACCGGACCAAGCCCGAGGGCACCCACAGGGGATCCACACGTAGCGCGCGCATCGCCCACCGGCCGAGCTCGGCCGACAGCCTGTTGCGAGAAGCGCGTGAGCTCAGCGCCGGCGAGAGGGCCTGTCGCAAATTCATCCCAGTGAATGGCACATAGGGCGGACCACGGTGATTCGACCCTTGACCCAGGGCATCTTGCAGGTAAACGTGTGAGCCACAACTGCAACGGCAGCAGTGATCGGCACCATCGGGGGTGCGGTCCGGTGCCTGCCACCCAGACAGAACACAAGCCTGGAAGGAGCTATTGGGTGGATCCCAATATCCTGCGCGACCCCTACAAGGAGTTTCTCGAGGCGGAGAAGCTACCAGTAACCGAAGACTTTTCGGTCGATCTATTCGAGGTCGACTTGGCCCCATGGAGCCGACTCGGCTGTCGCGCCGGCATCGTGCATCTAGGAGCCAGCGAGTACGTGAGTCTCGCCGTACAGGAATTTGCGCCAGGCAGCAGCAGCGAGCCCATGCGCCACCTCTACGAGGAGGTAGTGTACGTCCTTTCGGGCCGCGGGAGTACGACGATTACGGACCCAGATGGAGGTCGTCACTCCTTCGAGTGGGGCCCGCAGGCACTTTTCGCGATTCCTCTTAATGCAGAGTTTCAGCATCACAACCTAAGTGGGACGGCGCCGGCGCGACTCGTTTCGACGGTCAGTCTCCCCCTGGCGATGAATACGTTTCGAGACCCAGAGTTTGTTTATGGTATCGACTACAATTTTCGTGACCGCTTCAGTGAAGCGCGCTACATGCAGGGCGAAGGAAGGCATCTCTCCGAAATCGATTATCATCGAAACATCTGGGAGACGAACTTCGTGCCGGACCTAACCACTTTCGGTGAGCTCCGTCCTTTGGAGTCCCGGGGCGCCGGCGGAAGCAACATCGGGTTCGCGCTTGCTAACGGCACGATCCATGCCCATGTTTCGGAGATTCCGATTCGCCGATACAAGCGTGCGCACCGCCACGGCCCAGACTTCCATGTCTTTCCTATCGACGGCCCAGGCTATTCGCTGATGTGGTTCGAGGGTGATGAGGACTTTCGTCGGGTAAACTGGCGGCATGGGGTGGTTCTAGCACCTCAGGACCAAATGTTTCATCAGCACTTCAATACCGGAGCAAAGCCGATTCGCTACTTGGCTACAGCATTCGGTAGTTATCGATTCCCATTTAGTGGTCCTCAGCGGGACATGATGACGAGTTCCAACAAGACCATTGCCGATGGTGGCAACATGATCCGGTACGAGGATCAGGATCCGCGCGTTCATGCGATGTTCTCCTCCGAGCTCGCGCAGAGCAGGTTGACCCCCGACATGGACAACTATCATCCTCGTGTCGACTGATCATGAGTGATTGAGGCTCGCGCGCTTGATGGTGTCGCTTCATTTCCGTCTTGGAGCGCGCCTGAGTATTTTGTCGTTATCCCGGAACTGAGATGTGAACCAAATACAGAAATGGGTGAGGTTCTTTGACCTTCGACTCCAGTTCTCTCTCCGGAACGAGCCTCGATCACGTCCACAGCCAGCCGAACGATGAACTGGACGATGAACACGAGTTGCTACACCGCAGCGGAATCCCGCATGTGCACGGCCCTTTTGAGGGAGAGACGGCACATGCGCATGACAACTTGGTATTGCGTACAATTGGCATAGACATCGGATCGACCACGTCTCATCTCATGTTCGGTGAGGTGCATTTGCGGCGGCTGGCGCAGAGCTTCTCAAGTAGGTACGTCGTAGTGGATCGCAAATCGACGTGGAGATCTGACGTATTGCTTACCCCCTATGCGACTGACGGACTCATTGATGCAGGGCGGCTGCGTCGGTTCGTTGACGACTGCTATATCGAAGCTCGTGTTGATGAGGATTCTCTCGATACCGGGGTCGTCATTCTGACCGGAGACGCTCTGGCCCGGGCGAACTCACGGGCAATCTCCGCGGAGTTCGCTGATGATTCAGGAAAATTCATCTGTGCACTCGCCGGTCACCATCGTGAGGCCGCCATGGCCGCCTCTGGCTCAGGGTCCGTGCAGATGTCCGCCGAGTCCTCGGTCACGATCCTTCACGTCGACATCGGCGGTGGCACGACCAAGCTCGCGGTGATCAATGACGGTGTGGTTGAGTCGACGTGTGCGGTGGCGGTCGGGGCGCGAACACTCTTGCTTGATGACGATCGCTACATCGTGCGGCTCGCAGATAGCGCACGTCGTGTCGCTGAAGGCGCCGGACTGAATCTTCGGGTGGGGGAAATCCTCGATGCCGAGCAGGAGCGGACGATCGCCGAGGCGATGGTGGCGGCGGTAGTGAGATTCGCAACCGGACGGGCTGCGTCTTCCGGGGACAAGGCTTTGCTGCTCACTGAGCCTCTCGAGCTTGCTGCGCCGCCGCGCTTCGTAACCTTCTCTGGGGGCGTCTCGGAGTTCGTCTACGGCCGCGAGCAGAGAAGCTTCAATGACCTCGGCAACACCTTGGGGACCCAATTTCGCGCGGCTGCACTCGCAGGGATGTTTGAGGCGCCGATGCTGGAACCTCGACAAGGCATTCGCGCAACAGCGGTTGGTCTCAGCCAGTTCTCCGTCCAGGTCAGCGGTAAAACCGTCCACGCTCAGCATGACCTGCTGCCCCTGCGGAATGTTCCCGTTGTCGGCCCGGTGGAATGTGGAGGCCTTCAACAGGGTGTCGAGATCGCCAGGGGGATCGAACGTGCAGTCCAACAAATAGACCTTATCGGGGACCGGGCGCTAGCGATTGCTATCCGTTGGCGGGGGGACCCCGGGTACCGTCCGCTGCGTGCGCTCGCCGACGCCCTGGCGTCTACGATGAACGACCTACTCCGCGCAGGCGTGACCGTCGACGCACTCATTGTTCTTCTCGACTCTGACCTCGCTGCCGCACTTGGATCGATTCTTCACGGGGAGATAGGCATTCCACTTCCCATTTTGTGTTTCGATTCCGTGGACGTTGACCAGTGCGATTTCGTCGACGTCGGGAGCGCCGTAGGTGCTGCGCAACTGATTCCGGTGATCATGAAGTCAATGCTGTTCGAATCCTGACGCGGCCACGGGAGAGATCCGCACGGACCGTCCCGCAGAGTGGTGACCGGATTCGGTGGCGGCGGGGTCGACGATGCGAGTTGACGGGGGACACGCAACTCTACCGCCAGGCACACCCGCGCGGCTCGCGGTGATGGCCAGGGGAGACGACGTGATGCGTAGGGGCCCGCGGCACGTGAGACGTGCTGATCAAAATGTGCCCAGCGCTGCGATGGCTGGCCCGAGATTTACCCGCAGGACATCTACCCCGTCGCCGACGGACGGCCCGACCTGGTTGCGTCTCGAGTCAAGGGTGAATGCCAACCACGCGAGGGGCCGTCGACGGATGTTGAACCCATTGCGTCTTACCTGGCGGTTCGGCACCAACCCTCACGAGGGCGGAGACGGTGACACTTGTCCCCATCCCACGGGTGGCCGAGCCATCAGCCTCGACTGGGTGGTTACCGGCGCCCTGGGCGGTGTGCACCGTGGAGAGCGCCCGGGCCAGTCGCTGCGGACACACACCGCCCGATTGCGCGCACAATCTGAGGCAGCCGTCGCCCTGGACGTTTGGCTGGTGAGCAGGACGTGTCACGCCGGTCGCGAAACGTAGGACTGGTCGATGGGGTCGACGCCGTGAACTCAGTCTTCCGCAGGATTCAGGACGAGGCCACTATTTCGGTCCGTGCGCTCCGCATGGGCTCGAGTGCGACGGGCGACCCTGTGACCGTGGCGCCCAGCCCCCACGACGCGCTGGCCAGGGAGGTGGCCCCTGGGCTGCCTGGCTCTCGCCTTGCGTAGGTGTCTCCTGGAACGCGGAGTCCTAGCAGGAACGCTTCCTGTTCGGCGCGCTCGGCGCGCTCGGCGCGCGCGGCGCGCTGGAGGGGAGCAGTCGGGGCGGGACAGATGGGATCGGTGGTCTCGATGTAGTCGCTCATGCCTGGACGAATGGATCGAGAGCCGATCTGGGCGCTCGGCCGTGATCCGACCCGAGCCGGCACCCCGCCGCCCGGAGATGACCCGGCGCCCTGGGGCGGTCGACCGCTGCTGTCCATGGCACGAGTGCGCACTGCTCCGTCGACAGGTCAGGCGGGGGAGTCTCTGGGACCGCTTTTGGGACTCTCGAGCCCGTCGGGCCGGGCAGCAGAACGACCCCTGCCCTGCGTCTGCGCAGGTCAGGGGCCGTTCTGGTCTTGCGCGCCTGTAGGGATTCGAACCCCAAACCTTCTGATCCGTAGTCAGATGCTCTATCCGTTGAGCTACAGGCGCCCGTCACTTCGTTGCCGGAGGACTGGACGAGGATAGCCGACCCCTCCGGAGGCCACGAAATCAGTACGCCGCCCGGCCCGCGGCGTGGCTGCGTGCCCACGCTTGGAACGGTCCAATATGTGCCGATCAGGAGAACGGTTAGCCTCCACTCCAACCCGCGCGCGAGCGAGCATCACCGCAGGTCGTGGCTCGGGGGCACGACCGGGCGCCGGCAACGAAGCCGACGTCCGTTGACAAAGACATTGCGCACCGTGCAGCAGATGCGGTGCCGACCACACTCCACGACCACCGTCGACACGCTTGACGGCCGGTGGCGCCAAACGCAGTTGCGTTGGCGACCGCCGCGAATGCGCGAGAGGGAAATGCCAGGCATGACTGCCGACAGCACCATCACCCAGACCAACTCCGGGACCGACTCAGGTCCCCAACCCACCACCCACCAAGGCATCCTCGACTGGGTCGCCGAGATCGCGGAGCTGACCCAGCCCGCCGACATCCAGTGGTGCACCGGCTCCGACGAGGAGTGGGAGCGACTCACCGCCGCCCTCGAGGCCACCGGCACGTTCACCCGGCTGAACCCCGACATCAAGCCGAACTCCTTCCACGCGGCCTCCGACCCGACCGACGTGGCGCGCGTCGAGGACCGCACCTACATCTGCTCGGTCGACGAGAAGGACTGCGGGCCCACCAACAACTGGATGGCGCCCGATGAGATGAAGTCGATCATGCGCGACCTCTACGCCGGGTGCATGCAGGGACGCACGATGTACGTCATCCCGTTCGTCATGGGTCACCTCGAGGCCGACAGCCCGATGTTCGGCGTCGAGATCACCGACTCCGCCTACGTCACGGTCAGCATGCGGGTCATGGCTCGGATGGGCACCGCGGTGCTGCGTCGCATGGAGGAGCTCGACGCTCCGTTCGTCCCCGCCCTCCACTCCGTCGGCATGCCGCTGGCCGAGGGCCAGGCCGACGTCGCGTGGCCCTGCAACGACACCAAGTACATCGTCCAGTTCCCCGAGGAGCGGATGATCTGGTCCTACGGCTCCGGCTACGGCGGCAACGCGCTGCTGGGCAAGAAGTGCTACGCCCTGCGCATCGCCTCCGTGATGGCCCGCGACGAGGGCTGGCTCGCCGAGCACATGCTGATCCTCAAGCTCACCAGCCCAGCCGGCGTCACCAAGTACATCGCCGCCGCGTTCCCGAGCGCCTGCGGCAAGACGAACCTGGCGATGCTCAAGCCGACCATCCCGGGTTGGAAGGTCGAGTCGATCGGCGACGACATCGCGTGGATGCGCATCGGCGAGGACGGCCGCCTGTGGGCCGTCAACCCCGAGTACGGCTTCTTCGGCGTGGCTCCCGGCACCAACGAGCACACCAACCCGCACGCCATGGACACCATCAACATCGGCAACTCGGTGTTCACCAACGTCGCGCTCACCGAGAACGGCGACGTCTGGTGGGAGGGCCTGGAGAACGTCCCGGCCCGGGCGACCTCCTGGAAGGGCGAGCCCTGGACGCCCGAAAGCGACGAGCTCTCGAGCCACCCCAACAGCCGCTACTGCACGCCCATCAAACAGTGCCCCATCCTCGCCCCGGAGTACGACGACCCGCGAGGTGTGCCGATCGACGCGATCCTCTTCGGTGGCCGTCGCAAGACCACGATCCCGTTGGTGACCGAGGCCCGCGACTGGGTGCACGGCACGTTCATGGGCGCCACGCTGAGCTCGGAGACCACCGCGGCCGCGGTGGGCCAGGTCGGCGTCGTACGCCGCGACCCGATGGCGATGCTGCCGTTCATCGGCTACAACGCCGGCAACTACTTCGACCACTGGATCACCATCGGCAAGGACAACGACGCCGCCAAGCTGCCGAAGATCTTCTACGTCAACTGGTTCCGCCGCGACGACGACGGCGGCTTCCTGTGGCCGGGCTTCGGCGAGAACAGCCGGGTGCTCAAGTGGGTCATCGAGCGCATCGAGGGCCAGGCCGCAGCTGTCGAGACGCCGATCGGCCGCGTGCCGGCCCCGGGCTCGCTCGACGTCGACGGCCTCGACATGACCGACGACGCGCTGCGCCAGGTGCTCGACGTCGACGTCGAGGAGTGGAAGGCCGAGATCCCGCAGATCCAGGAGTGGTTCGAGAAGTTCGGCGACGACCTGCCGGCAGTTCTCTGGACCGAGCTCGACGGCCTGAAGGCGCGCCTCGAGGCCTGATCCGACCTGCAACACGCGTCCAAGGGACCCCGCCGATCCGGTGGGGTCCCTTGCGCGATTGTGGAAGGATCGGGCCGCTCACGGGGGACAGGTCCCGGAGCCAGTCAGAGGAGGTTCGCGGTGTCGTACTCGCCCGAGGACCGGGAGCTGTTCGAGACGGTCGCCAGCGAGCTGTACGCCGAGATCGTCACGACCGGTGGCATCGACCACGACGACCCAAGGATCGCCGATCACGGGCCACATCGGGCGGCGTACGACCTGCTGAGCCGGATCGGCCTGGTGGTGGACGACGACGGGGGCAAACGCTCCGTGCCGGTCGACCCGGCGACGGTCCAGTCGCTGCTGGTCGCCCCGATGGGCCAGCAGGGCGCCGAGCTGCTGACCGAGTCGGCGGGCTGGGCCCAGGCCTTCAATGGGCTGGCCCTGACCTGGCGCAAGTCGCCGGCCTCCGACCGGGGCCCGATCACCGAGGTGCGCGGCGACGCCATCAACCGGTTCATCGCCTCCCTGGTCGCCGACGCCGAGTCCGAGCTGCTCACCGCGCAGCCGCAGACCGGTCGCGGCCTCCAGGAGCTCTCCGCGGCGATCGAGCGTGACGGCGCGGCGCTCGAGCGGGGCGTGACCATGCGCACGCTCTACCAGCACTCTGCCCGCCGCAGCTCGATCACCCACAAGTACGTCGCCTCGGTCACCGAGCGGGGCGCGGAGGTGCGGACCCTCGACGAGTTCTTCAACCGCCTCATCGTCATCGACCGGCGGGTCGCCATCATCCCCGGACGCGACAGCCTGTCCGTCGCGCTGGCGATCCGGGAGCCCTCCCTGGTGGCCTACCTCGTCGACATGTTCGAGCGCTCCTGGGAGCGGGCCCGGCCGTTCACCAACCGCGAGACGTCGATGATGCGCGGCATCGCGGCCGAGCAGCGGGCGATGACGATCCGGATGCTGATCGAGGGGCACGCGGACCCGGCCAGCGCGAAGCGGCTGGGCGTCAGTCCCCGGACGTACGCCGGCTACGTCGCCGAGCTCAAGGAGGAGTTCGAGGCGCAGACGCGCTTCCAGCTCGGGTACGCCATGGGCCGCACCGGCGTCTCCGGCAACGAGAGGCCCCCGGCTGACGCCGAGACCGAGTCCGACGGCTGAGGCCTCTGCCGACGGTAGCCACCAGATGTGAGATCGGCCCCGGAAATGGCATCGAGGGCAGCGGCCTGAGCCCGCTGCCCTCGTGCACTCGAGACGGGCTGGGGAACCCTGGTGGGACTGGCGCCGGGGGGTGCGCCTGATCCCGGTCTCGAGCGGTGGGCCGCTCACCGGCGGCCGGATGGGGTCACTCGATGCCGCGCATCTGACCCCACGTGGTGTCAGCGGCCTGAGCCGGAGCGGAGAAGGCGACGATCCCGAGAGACAGCGTGGCGGTGACGACGGCCACCGCGATGCGACGAGCGATCATTGTGGTTCCACCTTTGGTCAGGGGGCCAGGTTGACCCAGACCAGTCATTCTGCTGGCGAACCGGCACCCAGACACCCAATGCATCCTTGCAGTTCTATGCATTGCATAGACCTGCAGAAGTTTGGGCGTAACTTCTCAGGACCGTCCCGCACTTCGGATGGGTCCTGGGCTCTATTTCGCGTGTCTGCAGAGGGGGCGGGATTCGAACCCGCGGCTGACATCTCTGCCAGCGACCGCTTTCAAGGCGGTTCCGATCGGCCACTCCGGCACCCCTCCAGGTCCGGCCAGGCCGTTACCCACCCGCAGTCTAGAAGGCCGTCGGGCGCTACTCGGAACCCCCCAACTCCAGCTCCACCTCGTCGTAGACCAGATCGTTGCACCGCTGCTCGTGATGGCGTACGTCGTCCAGCAGGTGCCTGAGGTCTCTGCAGAGCCGATCGAGGTCGGCGTCGTGCAGGACGCGCGGACCGAGGTCCGACAGTCGGCGCACCAGCACGGTGCGCTCGCGCTGGCAGCCCCCGCGGCGCGCCGCCAGCCAGTCCTCCGTAGGCCCGGCCGGGCTCACGATGACCTCGCGCAACGGCGCGAGCTGGCGTCGTACCTGCCAGCGCCAGACGCCGAGCCCCTGCTCGGTGGGCGGTCGAGAAGCCAGCAGATCGTGCAGCACCGACAGGGCGCCGGCATCGGCGCCCGTGGTGTCAGGTCCGGTCATCAGCATCCGTGCGTCTCCTGCCGAGGTTCAGAACAGGAGTTTGAGTGTGGACCCACCGCGGAGGCTGGACAAGAGCCGATTGGCCCCGGTCCGTCCGAGTGTGTTCAATCAGGTCTGTGGTGTCCGACTATCGCTTTGCTCCCGCACTCGCCGCCCGCTTGATGGGCCTGACCCTCGTCGGCCTGGCCGTGCTCGTCCTGGCCGGCACGATGACCGCGCTGTTCCTCGACCTGCCCTCGATCGTCCTGCTCGTGCTGGTGGTGCTGGTGCTCCTCGTGCTCGCCCTGACCGCGCGCCGGCTGCGCGGCCGGGAGTTCGCGGTGCGCTTCACCGACGAGGGCTACCAGGTGCGCCACATCCGCGGCGTCGGCGTCCAGGCTGCGCGGTGGAAGGATGTCGAGGACGCCGTGACGGCCACCCCGCACGGCTCGCCGTGTGTCGTGCTCCGGCTCCGCAACGGCACCACCAGCACGATTCCCGTCGAGGCGCTGGATGTCGACCGCGAGCAGTTCGTCCGCGACGTACAGGCTCGGCTGCGTGGCGGCGAGGGCTTCAAACCACTCTGAGAGGCTGATTCGGCCAATGCCGCGCGGGCCTTGTAGCCTGTGCTCGCTGTCGGGGAGGCGTCGCCTAGTCCGGTTTATGGCGCCCGCCTGCTAAGCGGGTTGAGGGTTACCCCCTCTCGCGGGTTCAAATCCCGCCGCCTCCGCCAGTTCCCACGTTCGGCCCCGGGCTCCGGCTCGGGGCCGAACGCCGTGTACGGGCCTGCGACTCAGTAGCGTGCACCCATGGTGTCCCCCTGGTTCTCGTCGCCCGCCGACGCCGCTGCCCGGCTGCACGAGGCGGGCTATCTCGCCGACTCCGGGACGGCGACCACGGCCTACCTGGCGGGTGCACTCGAGAAGCCGCTGCTCGTCGAGGGCCCGGCGGGGGTGGGCAAGACCGAGCTGGCCAAGGCGGTGGCCCGCGCGACCGGGGCCGGGCTGGTGCGGCTCCAGTGCTACGAGGGCCTCGACGAGGCGCGGGCGCTCTACGAGTGGAACTACCGCAAGCAGCTGCTCCGTATCCAGGCGACCAGCGATGCGTCATGGGAGCAGACCCACGACGACATCTTCACCGACGAGTTCCTGCTGACCCGGCCGCTGCTCACCGCGATCCGGCGCGAGGAGCCGACGGTGCTCCTCGTCGACGAGGTCGACAAGACCGACGTCGAGGTCGAAGGCCTGCTGCTGGAGGTCCTCAGCGACTTCCAGGTCACCATCCCCGAGCTCGGCACCGTCTCGGCGGTACGACGCCCGTTCGTGGTCCTGACCTCCAACGCCACGCGCGAGCTCTCGGAGGCGGTCAAGCGGCGCTGCCTCTACCTGCACCTGGGCTATCCCGACGCCGAGCGCGAGCGCGAGATCGTCGTCTCCCAGGTGCCCGGGCTGCCCGGCAAGGTGGCCTCCCAGCTGGTGGCCACCGTCGCCCGGCTGCGCGACCTCGAGCTCAAGAAGGCACCGTCGATCGCCGAGTCGGTCGACTGGGCGCGCACCCTCATCGCGCTCGAGATCGACGACCTCACCGAGGCCGCGGTCGAGCAGACCCTCGGCGTGGTGCTCAAGCACGCCTCCGACCACGAGCGCGCGGTGCAGGAGCTCAAGCTCGCCCGCCGCAGCCGGACGTGACCCTCCTCGACACCCACATCGGGTTCCTCGAGGCGCTGCGGGCGGCCGGGGTGCCGGTGTCGCTCGCAGAGGGGCTCGACGCGATCGAGGCGGTCGCAGTGCTGTCGTGGGACGACCGGGAGACGGTCCGCACGGGCTACGCCGCCACCATGGTCAAGCGGGTCGGGCAGCGCGCCGCCTTCGACGCGATCTTCGACCTCTACTTCCCACGGCTCGTCGGCGACTCCTCGACGGACGAGCCCGACGGCGTCGCGGGCCCGGTGCGCGACGGCCCGGAGGAGCTCGAGCGGATGCGCGACCGGCTGCTGTCAGCCCTGGAGTCAGGCGACGAGTCGGCGCTTCAGGACCTGGCGACCGAGGCGGTGGGACGGTTCGGTGCCATGCGCGGTCGCGGTCCCGGCCTCTCCAGCTGGTCGGCGTACACGACGCTCCAGCGGGTCTCGCCCGGTGACCTGGTGCAGCGGGTGGTCGACGCGCTGGTGCGCGGCGGGCTCACGGAGCAGGAGGCGGAGCGCGGCGCCGGCCGGCGGCTGGGCCGCTTCACCGGCCTCGTCGAGGGCGACGCCCGCCGCCGCATCGCCGCCGAGAAGGGCGCCCGCCACATGGCCGAGGTGGCCGTGCGGCCGACCGTCGAGACGATCGACTTCACCTCCGCCCGCCGCTCGGAGCTGGACGCGATGCGCCGCGAGATCCTGCCGCTGGCCCGGCGGCTCGCGACCCGGCTCACCAAGGAGCGGCACGCGCGGCGCCGCGGCCCGCTAGACTTCCGGCGCACGGTCCGGGCGTCCATCTCGACCGGGGGAGTTCCGGTCACCACCCACCACAGACCGCGCCGGCCCCACCGGGCCGAGCTGGTGGTGCTCTGCGACGTGAGCGGCTCCGTGGCCAACTTCGCGCAGTTCACCCTGCTGCTCGTCTTCGCGCTGCAGGAGCAGTTCAGCAAGGTGCGCGCGTTCACCTTCGTCGACCAGGTGCACGAGGTGACCGGGCAGCTGAGGCCGGGAGCCGACCCCGGTCGGGTGCTGGCCGACCTGGCCGCGAGCACCGCGCAGGCGGCCCGGTGGGGACGCACCGACTACGGCCGGGCGCTCGCCCTCTTCGCCGAGGAGCACTCCGACGCGCTGGGCCCGAAGACCTCCCTGCTGATCCTCGGCGACGCGCGCTCCAACTACAGCGACCTCGCGGAGCCGGTGCTGCGGGAGCTGGCCGGAAGCGTGCGGCACGCGTGGTGGCTGAACCCCGAGCACGCGCGCCACTGGGGCACGGGCGACTCGGCGGCGCCGACCTACGCCGAGATCGTGCCGATGGTGGAGTGCCGCAACCTCACCCAGCTCGCGGCGTTCGTGCACGACCTGGTGTGAGGCTGTGGGGCTCAGCCCGCGAGGTACCCGCCCTCGCGGATCCGCTGGATCTCCGCCTGCAGCTCCGGGTGCGACGACGCGTCGGCCGCCCGCCCGCCCGCGACGTACACGCCCTCGCCGCCGGCCGCGGCCCCGTCGAAGACCACGGTCAGCCGGTTGGCGACCTTCTGGTTGATCAGGGAGCCCAGCAGTGCCACGGGGTCGGCGCGGTCCTCGAGCGACAGCACGCGGCAGGTCTTCGGGATGACCGGCACCTGTGCCGACGGCGCCCCGGCGGTCACCACGTGGTCGATGACGAACCTGTCGGAGGTCGCCGACGCTGCCAGCTCGGCCGCCGTCGCGCCGCCCTGCGCCGACCCGACCAGCATGACGCGGGCGTCCTGGTCGTCACCCACCGCACGCTCGATCGCGCGCACGACCTGGCGGGCGTACGCCGAGTGATCGCCGCTGACGAGCCGCAGCTTGGTGCCGGCGGCGCCGCCGGGGCCGGGGAGGTAGGCGATGTAGCGGCCCGCGCCGACGCCCTGCACGACGATGCCGGCGTCGGCGGTCGAGAGGGTGGTCATCAGGTCGGCGATCGTGCGCGGCCGGTCGCCGGAGATCGCAGAGGTGGCCGCCTCCGGGGCGTCGTCCTCGGCGAGGAGGCCGCCGGCTGCGTCGCGCAGCGCCGAGCCGCCGTCGTACGAGAACGGCTGGACGCCCATGGCCCGCATGCCGCCGCGTGCTGCCATCGCGCCCTGGTCGCCGGTGAGCACGCCGGCGGTGAGCAGCGAGCGCATCTGGAGGCCGTCGAGCAGGCCGCCGCCCCCGGAGATGTGGTCCATCAGCTCCGGGTTGTTCTCCGCCAGGTCGGAGAGGTACGCCGCGACGCCGTCGCGGTCGAGTGCGTCGGTCTCGATCAGGCCGGCCGACACGATGGCGCCGCCGAGCGCGACCTCGGGCGCGAGGTAGCCGATGGCGCGACCGGCGATGGAGCCGAGCGTCTTGTAGGCGGCCTCCTGTAGCTCGTCGATCCAGCGGTAGGTGAGCACGGTCGCCCGCACCACGAGGGCGTCGGCGTCCAGCTCGACCGAGCGGGTCAGCAGGCCGTGCTTGCCGGTGGTGGCGGCACGGATGTCCTCCTCGGCCTCGGCGAAGGTCGCGGGCGACAGCGGCGCCGACGACGCGACGTCCTCGTCGCCGAGCACCTCGACACCGAGCCTCGCGCGGGCGCGCATCTCCTCGCCGGAGGCGTCGAAGAGCTCGGCGAGAGCCAGCATCTGGTGGTACTTGTCGGCGTTCACCGACGCGTCGGTCCGGCTGGCCGCCGCGGCTTCCGCGGCGCCCGCCTGCTCTGCGGCGTTCGGCCCGTTGGGGGGCAGGTTCTCGTTCATGCGATCACCTCGGCGAGCACGGGCGCGAGCTGCGCGGCCAGGTCGTCTGAGGCGACCAGGCGGACCTCGACGTACGGCTCGTCGCCCTCCTGGTGCGGCAGCAGGGCGTGCCAGCCGTCGGCCAGCAGCACCC
Source organism: Nocardioides sp. LHG3406-4 (assembly GCF_049897745.1). Taxonomy (NCBI): domain Bacteria; kingdom Bacillati; phylum Actinomycetota; class Actinomycetes; order Propionibacteriales; family Nocardioidaceae; genus Nocardioides; species Nocardioides sp. LHG3406-4. The sequence goes on along the minus strand of NZ_JAFCWV010000001.1, from coordinate 979,850 downwards.
ACGACACGACGCCGACCGAGGTCGTGCCCTCGGCGCTGATCCGGGCGGCGAGCACGCGCAGCCGCCCCTGGGCCTCGTTGTGGAGGGCTCCGACGATGGTGGTGGCCGCGGCGTCGGAGTGGCCCTTGCCGTCGGAGGTCACGTGACCCGCGCGCTGCGAGACGAGCACCTGCACGAGGTCGGCACGACCCGAGCGCAGCGCCTCGCCGGCCGAGTCGGCCAGCGGGAACGGGATGAGCACGGCGGCCGGGACGGCCGACTTCGAGAGCCGCGCGTCCTCGGGTACGACGGCGACCCGGGCCAGCTCGCCGGTCCACTGGTCCGCGCCGAACCACGCCAGCTCGAAGACGATGCCGTCGACGGTGGCGAGGGTGGCGACCGCGCCGCCCGCCATCCGGTGCCAGGCCTTGACCTGGCCGCCCGCGGTGGCGATGTCGATCTCGAGGGCCAGCTCGGGGGTGGCCAGCAGGCCGACGGCACCGACGAGTCCGGGATCGATGCCCTGGTCGGTGATCATCCCGCGGCGGGCGAGGGAGTCGGCAGGGTCGTGCAGCGCGGCCACGGCGGCGGCGTACGCGGTGTCCTCGGTGGACCCGGCGCTCATGCCCAGTCGGTTGTCGAGCGAGCTGGGGGTGGCGACGTCGGTGAGGTCGAAGGGCAGGGGGGCGCCGCCGGCCTCGTCGGCGAGCAGCCGCAGCTCGGGCAGCGTCAGGGCGACGCGACGGGGCAGGCCGTCGAGCAGGTGCGTCGGGGCCGGGGGCGGCGTCGTGAGGTCGATGGTCACCATGGGTATGTCCTCATCACGGGCAGTCTCGTCACGGTCACAGTCCCGGCAGCGAGACGGTCAGCCAGTCCTTGTGGCCGGCGGGCGGGGCCACGAACTGGGCGAGGACGGTGTCCTCGTCGGAGGGCGCACGACCGGAGTCGTCGGCCTCGAGCGCCGCGGTGCGGGCGCGGGCGTCTGCGGTGAGGGTGGCCGCCTTCCGCTCGACGGTCGAGATCGCCTCCTGCAGCCGGTCGATCTCGTGCACGTGCTTGTCGAGCGACTCGGCTGCGGAGTCGTGGAACGACGCGGCCTCGCGCAGGTGGGACGCGCGGTCCTTGATGCGGGTGCGCATGGACTCGGCAGCGCGTCCGTGCCACGGCACGCTCTCCGCCTGGGAGACGAGACGGTCCGCCATGGCGCGGATCTCCAGCCCCTGCTCCCGCAGCTGCATCACGCGCTTGCGCATCGCCGCCGTGTCGCCGTACATGCCACCACCCAATCTCCACTGGCCATCTTCGCTGCATCTTCATCGGCCAACGTCTCGGCCGGCGGCCGCCGGCTTCTTGTTTGCCGGTGCCCTTTCCCGGGAACGGGCGCCGGCAAACCCACGAATGCCGACGACTTCTCCGGGCCGGGTCCCGCTCACCGTAGCGAAGCCTCCACCGCAGAGGTCGTAGCCCGGACGCGCGCCGGTCGCCCGAGGATAGGATCACGATCCCAGCCACCCAGCCAGTGCCGAGCGAGGTGACCGTGACCTTCGATGTCCACCAGCTCGACACCTTCCTGCTGGTGGGCGCGGCTGTCACCCTGCTGGCCATCCTGGCCGTCCGTGTCACGTCGGTCGCCGGGCTCCCCAGCCTGCTGCTCTACCTCCTCATGGGCGTGGCCCTGGGGGAGTCGGGGGTCGGCATCGGGTTCGAGGACGCCAAGCTGGCGCACGCGCTCGGCTTCGGTGCGCTCGCCCTGATCCTGGCCGAGGGCGGTCTGACCACGAGCTGGCGCGACGTGCGTCCCTCGATGCGGCTGGGCGTGTCGCTGGCCACGCTCGGGGTCGCGGTCTCGGTCGCGACCGTCGCGGTCGGCGCCCACTACCTGCTCGGCCTCCCGTGGGAGCTCGCCATCCTGCTCGGCGCCGTGACGTCGCCCACCGATGCCGCGGCGGTCTTCTCCGTGCTCCGAGTCGTGCCGCTGCCGCGCAGGCTCACCGGTGCGCTGGAGGCCGAGTCCGGCCTCAACGACGCCCCGACCGTGGTCCTCGTCGGCCTCATCTCCACCGGTGCCCTCGCGGAGAAGGGCATCGCCACCATCGGCGGCATCATCGTCTTCGAGCTGGTCGTGGGTGCCCTGTCCGGGCTGCTCTTCGGGTTCGGCGGGGCCTGGGTGATGCGCCGGATCGCGCTGCCGTCGTCCGGCCTGTACCCCCTCGCGGTCATCTGCCTGGCGATGCTCGCGTACGGCGCCGCCGCGGCCATGCACGCCTCAGGCTTCGCCGCGGTCTACGTCGCGGCGCTGGTGCTCGGCAACTCCGAGCTGCCGCACCGGGTGGCCACCCGGTCGTTCGCCGAGGGGGTCGCGTGGCTGGCCCAGATCGGGCTGTTCGTGATGCTGGGGCTGCTGCTCTCACCGGGGCGCCTGACCGCGGAGATCGTCGGGGTGGCCGTCGTGGCCGGTCTCGTCCTCACCTTCGTGGCCCGTCCGCTGTCGGTGCTCGCGGGCGCGGTCGTGAGTCCGATGGGCCGACGTGACCTGGCGTTCATCTCGTGGGCGGGGCTGCGCGGCGCCGTACCCATCGTCCTGGCCACGATCCCGCTGGCCGAGGGCGTCGAGGGGGCCGAGCGCCTCTTCGACATCGTGTTCGTGATGGTCGTGATCTACACCCTGCTGACGGGCCCGACCCTCCCGCTGGCGGCGCGTCTGCTGCGGGTCGCGCGCAGGTCGGAGCCGCGGGGGCTGGACGTCGAGGCCGCGCCCCTGGAGCGGATCGCGGCCGACCTGCTGCAGGTGACGATCAGCCCCACGTCACGGATGCACGGCGTCGAGGTGGGTGAGCTCCGGCTGCCGAAGGGGTCGTCGGTCGCGATGGTGATCCGGGACGGCCAGACGCTGGTGCCCGAGACGCGCACCGTGCTCCGGCACGCCGACGACCTGCTCGTCGTCACACCCCGTAAGTCCCGAGAGGCCACCGAGGAGCGGCTGCGCCAGGTGTCGGCGGGTGGACGCCTGGCCCAGTGGCTCGGCGACGGTGACGGCGACAAGCGCGGCTAGAGCCCCGGCGGGCTGCAGATCGTCGCAGCCGCCGCGCTGGTCACCGTGTCGACGTCCTTGCCGAGCTTCTTGAAGCTGTCGCCCACCACCACGGTCACCCCACGACCCAGGGAGGCGCCGGGCAGGATCTGTGCCCGCTTGAACTGCTGGGCGACGAGCTGCGCGGCGGGGTTCTCCGGGTCGTCCGACCAGACCTGCACCCCCGACACGACGGTGCCCTCGGGCGCGTTGCCGGTGTCGGCGCCGACGAACCCGCGCTCCTCCAGCAGGTCCATCGTCGACCCGGCCAGCCCGTTGTGGGTGCTCGCGTTGTAGACGCTGACCGCGACCTGCTCGCGGACGACGGACTCGCCTGCCTTGACGGGCGTCGGCACGCACAGCGGCGGATCGGCCCGCTCGGGCAGCGGCTCGGTGGCCGCCTTCCAGCCCCACGCCGTCGCGAGGACCAGGATGAGACCGAGGACGACCAGCGTCAGCAGCGACCTCCCGCGGGCGAGCATCAGCCCTCCAGGGTGTGGACGCGGGCGTGCAGGACGTTGCGCTGCTGGAGCGCGGCGCGCAGGGCCCGGTGGAGCCCGTCCTCGAGGTAGAGGTCGCCCCGCCACGAGACCACGTGTGCGAAGAGGTCGCCGAAGAACGTGGAGTCCTCGTCGAGCAGGGCCGCGAGCTGCAAGGTGTCCTTGGTGGTGACCAGCTGGTCGAGTCGCACCTGGCTCGGGGGCACCGCCGCCCATTCACGGGACGACAGCCCGTGCTCGGGGTAGGGACGGCCGTCGCCGACGCGCTTGAAGATCACGCGGCGACTATAACGACGTACGCCGCAGGGACTCACGTCGCGCACGTCGGTCGCCCGTGCCCGTCGCACGAGGCCGGCAGCACGGTGAAACGTCTAGGCTGCGCCGCATGACGCGGACGCCCGAGACCATCGCCGAGGCCGTCGCACCGGGCTACGAGTTCGAGGGCACCGCCCTCGAGCTGGGTGGGCTGATGCTCGACGCCACCCAGCTGTCCGACGTCCGCATCCGGATCCCGCTGGGCATGCTCAACCGGCACGGCCTGGTCGCCGGCGCCACGGGCACCGGCAAGACCAAGACGCTCCAGCTCCTGGCCGAGCAGCTCAGCACGCACGGCGTACCCGTGTTCGCCGCCGACATCAAGGGGGACCTCTCCGGGCTGTCGGCGGCCGGTGAGCCCGGCGAGAAGATCTCGTCGCGGGCGGCCTCGGTGGGCCAGGAGTGGACCGCCACCGGCTTCCCCGTGGAGTACTACGCGCTCGGCGGCCAGGGCACCGGCATCCCGCTGCGGGTGAGCATGACGTCGTTCGGCCCGATGCTGCTCAGCAAGGTGCTCGGTCTCAACGACACCCAGGAGTCCAGCCTGGGCCTGATCTTCCACTACGCCGACAAGGCCGGCCTGCCGCTCCTCGACCTCGCGGACCTGCGTGCCGTGGTGGGGTTCCTGACGAGCGACGAGGGCCGGGCCGACCTCAAGAGCCTCGGCGGCCTGTCGTCCGCGACGGCCGGGGTCATCCTGCGCGAGCTCATCGCCTTCGAGGACCAGGGTGCCGATGCGTTCTTCGGTGAGCCGGAGTTCGAGTCCAAGGACCTGCTCCAGACCACGGCCGACGGCAAGGGGCTCATCAGCCTGGTCGAGCTGCCCAACCTGCAGGACCGGCCGGCGATCTTCTCGACCTTCCTGATGTGGCTGCTGGCCGACCTCTTCCACGACCTGCCCGAGATCGGCGACGTCGACCGGCCCAAGCTGGTGTTCTTCTTCGACGAGGCGCACCTGCTCTTCAAGGACGCGTCCGACGCGTTCCTCGACCAGATCGCGCAGACCGTGCGGCTGATCCGCTCCAAGGGCGTCGGCGTCTTCTTCGTCACGCAGAGCCCGACCGACGTGCCCGACGACGTGCTGGCCCAGCTCGGGTCCCGCGTCCAGCACCAGCTCCGGGCGCACACCCCGAACGACGCGAAGGCCCTCCGGCAGACCGTCGACACCTACCCGAAGTCCGCCTACGACGACCTCGGCGAGGTGATCACCAGCCTCGGGATCGGCGAGGCCGTCGTGACGGTGATGAACGAGCGCGGGGCGCCCACCCCGGTGGCCTGGACCCGGCTGCGGGCGCCCGAGTCGCTCATGGGTCCGGCCGATCCCGTCGAGATGCAGCGCACGGTCGAGGCCAGCCCCCGCTTCGCGACGTACAGCCAGGTGGTCGACCGCGACTCGGCCCACGAGAAGCTCGCTGCCCGGCTCGAGGACGGTGCACGCAAGGCCGCCGAGGACGCCGAGGCCAAGGAGCGGGCCCGCGACGTGAAGGTCGAGCGCTCGCGGAAGCCGGCACCCAAGGCCGACGACAGCATCGTGATGGACGTCGTGAAGTCGGGCGCCTTCAAGGACTTCATGCGCACGGCGGCCCGCGAGATCGCCCGGGGCATGTTCAAGTCCGGCCGCCGCTGACCCTCACATCGTGGGTTCGGTCCAGGCCAGCTGCACGACCTCCGTGCCCCGGTCGCGGGTGACCAGCCGGGCTCGGCCGGGCTCGGCCTGCTGGGGCCGGACGTTCCCGATCAGCATGCCCTCGTCGCGCGGACCCGAGAGCATCACTCCCGGCATGGCGAGGTCGCGCATCGACTGGATCACCGGGTCGTAGAGCGCCCGCGACGCGCCGCCGGCGCGCCGGGCGACCACGACGTGGAGGCCTGTGTCCCGGGCCTGGGCCATCAGGGGCTGAAGCACCTGGACGGGCGAGCCCTGAGAGGTCGCCACCAGGTCGTAGTCGTCGATGACGACGTAGACCTCGGCACCGGTCCACCAGGTGCGGGTGCGCAGCTGCTCCGGCGTGACATCGGGTCCGGGGATGCGGTTCTGCAGGTACGCCGCGATCTCCTGCATCACCGGGGTGGCCTGCGTGGAGCTGGTGAGGTAGTTCAGCAGGTACTCGTCGGGCACCTCGCCCAGCAGGGACCGGCGGTAGTCGACCACGACGATCTGCGCTTCCTTCGGCGTCCGCGTGCGCATGATCTCCTGGACGTAGTTGCGCAGCAGGGCGCTCTTGCCCGACTGGCCGTCGCCGAAGATCAGCAGGTGCGGCTCGCCGTCGGTGTCGAGGGTCGCCGGCGCGAGCTCCTTCTCGTTGATCCCGAGGATGAGCTGCTTGCCCAGCTGGTCGCGGCGGGCGGCGTCCTCGCGGATCGTCTCGAGGGTGATGAGCTCGGGCAGCAGTCGCAGCTTGGGGCCGGCCGGGCCGTGCCAGGCCGCTTGGCTGCGCTTGATGAGGTCGTCGACGCCCTCGCCGAGGTTCTCGGGATTGGGCGTCCCGTCGATGCGGGGCAGCGCGCCGAGGAAGTGCAGCTTGCCGGGCACCAGGCCGCGGCCCGGCCGGCCCGTCGGCACGAGCGCGGCGACCTTGCGGTCGATCTCCGAGTCGAGCGGGTCGCCGAGCCGCAGCTCGAGCCGTGAGCCGAGCATGTCGCGCATGGCCGCCCGGAAGTCGGCCCAGCGGGTGGCGCCGACGAGGAGGTGCAGGCCGAAGGTGAGGCCCCGGCCGGCGAGCTGCTGGATCTCCAGCTCGAGGTCGTCGAACTCCGCCCGCAGCGTGCCCCAGCCGTCGACGACCAGGAACACGTCGCCGTACCCGTCGTCGGCCCGACCCGCGGCCCGCCGGCTGCGGTAGGTCTCGATCGAGTCGATGCTCTGCTCGCGGAAGTAGGCCTCGCGCCGGTCGACGATGCCCGTGACCTCCGCGAAGATCCGGCGTACGACGTCGGGCTCGGCACGCGTCCCGACGCCGGCGACGTGCGGCAGCCGCGCCAGCGGGGTGAACGTGCCGCCGCCGAAGTCGAGGACGAAGAACTGCGACTCCAGGGGCGTCGTGGTCAGCGACATGCTGGTCACGATCGAGCGCAGCATGGTGCTCTTGCCGGTGCGCGGGCCGCCCACCACGGCGACGTGGCCGGCCGCGCCGGAGAGGTTGAGGGTCATCGTGTCGCGGCGCTGCTCGCGGGGCCGGTCGACGGTGCCAAGCGGCACCACGAGGCCTCCCATCGAGCGCCAGTGCGGCGAGACGAGGCCGAGCTCGGGGTCCTCGACCAGGTCGGGCATGAGCACGTCGAGCGTGTCGGGCACGTCGAGCGGCGGCAGCCACACCTGGTGGGCGGGCATGCCGTGGCCGACCATCCGGGAGACGGCGAGGTCGAGCAGCGACGGCTGCTCGCCCTCCTTCTGGCGGGCGGCCGGTGCCTCCTCGACCACCTCCGGCTCGAGCGGCTCCAGCGCCTGCACCTCGGAGATCGTGAACGGCAGGATGCCGCGGACGTGTCCGCCCTCGTCGCGGACCACGCGGGTGCGACCGCTGGGCGGACCCGAGACGTACGCCGCCTTGAACCGCAGCAACGTCGACTGGTCCGGCTTGAGGTAGCCCAGGCCGGGGACGGCCGGCAGCTCGTAGGCGTCGGGCACCCCGAGCACCGTGCGGGACTCGCCGGCGGAGAAGGTGCGCAGGCCGACGCGGTAGGAGAGATGGGACTCGAGCCCGCGCAGCCTGCCCTCCTCGAGGCGCTGCGAGGCGAGCAGCAGGTGGATGCCCATCGACCGGCCGAGTCGGCCGATGGCGACGAAGAGGTCGATGAACTCCGGCTTCGCGGTGAGCATCTCGGAGAACTCGTCGACGCAGACGAACAGCGACGGCAGCGGCGCGAGGTCCTCGCCCGCGGCCCGTGCCTTCTCGTAGTCACGGACCGAGGCGTAGTTGCCGGCCGCACGCAGCAGCTCCTGGCGACGCACCATCTCACCCGACAGCGCGTCCTGCATGCGGTCGACGAGCGTGAGCTCCTCGGAGAGGTTGGTGATGACGGCCGAGACGTGCGGCATGTCGGACATGCCGGCGAAGGTGGCGCCACCCTTGAAGTCGACGAGCACCATGTTGAGCTGCTCGGGCGGGTGGGTCATGGCCAGGCCGAGCACCAGCGTGCGCAGGAACTCCGACTTTCCGGAGCCGGTGGCGCCGATGACCAGGCCGTGCGGGCCCATCCCCTGCTGGGCGGACTCCTTGATGTCCATGTGGATCATCGAGCCGCCCTCGCCCAGGCCGATCGGGACCCGCAGCCGGTCGCGGGCCGGCCGGGGACGCCACGACGTGGTCGGGTCGAACGTGTGCACGTCGCCGAGGCCGAGCAGGTCCATGAAGTCGGAGGGGCCCATGATCTCGCCGCCGCTGGAGTCGTCGCTGCCCGACGTCACCACGTGCAGCGGGGAGAGCCGGCGCGCGAACGCCTCGGCGGTCGCCAGGTCGCACTGGTCGACGAGCGCCTTGACGGGCTCGGCCCGGAGCCGGATGGCGTGCACGGGGAACTTGCCGCTCTGCTCCGGAGCCCCGGTGAACTCCAGGCGCAGGCGGCTGGGGTCCTCCAGCTCGTCCCACCGGACGGGCAGGTCGAGCAGGGTCACGCCGTGCAGCCCGTCGGGGGGTACGACGTGGTTGCCGGGCGGCAGGTGGCCGCCGTCGATCACCAGCAGGATATGGGGAGTGGCCGGGCGCTCGTCGGCGCCGAAGCGGGGCCGCTCGCTCAGGTCGGGTGGCAGCAGGGCGCCGAGGTCGTCGAGCGACGTCGTGACCATCCGCATCGGGCCGACCGCGTCGGACTCCTGCGCGCTCTGGGCGTGCGGCAGCCACTTGATCCAGTCCCAGTGCGTGAGGTTGGCCTCCGAGGTCAGCACGGCCACGATCAGCTGCTCGGGATTGTGGAAGGCGGTGGCCGAGCAGATCATCGCCCGCGCCAGGGAGCGGGCCTCCTCCTCCGAGCCGCAGACCTCGACGCGGTCGAAGGCGCGCAGGTCGATCGACGCGGGCAGGTTCGGCTGCAGCCGGTGCACGACGAGCAGCCGATGCAGCGCCGACGCCGCGGCCGGGTCGACCTGGTCGATGGGCGCCGACTCGGGAGGCACCAGCTCCAGCGAGAGCGGCTGGGCGCACAGCCCGTAGCGGACGTGCAGGAAGTTGGGGTCGCTCGGCCCGTGCTCCCACAGTCGCTGCCGGTCCTCGGCCAGGGCGGGCAGGGCGCTCGGGTCCGGGTGGTGCCAGGTCAGCGCCCGGCGCTGCTGGGTGGCCGCGTCGCGGGCGATCTTGCGGATGTTGGTGAGGTAGCGCAGGTACTCCGTGCGGGAGCCGGTGACCTGCTGGGCGCGTTGCTTCCGCTGCCGGTCAATCTGCACGACGATGAATCCGAGGGTGGCGAAGAGGAACATGCCCGCGGCGATGAAGCTGCGACCGCGGCTGGCGCCGGTGCCGCCCATGGTCGCCACCATCACGATGGAGCCCAGGCTGCCGAGCATCGGGATGGCGTTCATCAGGACGCCGGAGGCGCCCTCGTTCTCCTGCAGCTGCGGGGGCGGCTGCAGCACGATCTGGCCGCCGGGCATCTCTGGTTGGTCGAGTCGCTGTCCACTACGCAGTGCAGTACTCACTCGTCCCCCTCAGCATTGCCCGTCGCGGAGATGATAGGTGGATCCAAATGGCAAGGACTACTCTGCTCTCCGACGCGCAGGGGGATCGGCGAAGGGGGACGCGTGGCTGAGTCGCAGCCGGTGCTTGCCAACGCATCGACGATGGTGCTCAGCGTGCACGGTCCCGCAGGTGTCGTCGACCTGATGGTTCCCGGTGGCGTCACCGCGCACGACGTCGCCCGCGAGTACGCCCGCCAGTCCGGCCTCACCGCCATCCCGCTGCTGCAGACCGCCCTCGGCCAGCTGATCCCGGCCGACCGCCTGCTCACCGACGCCGGGGTCGAGTCGGGCGACGTGGTCGTCGCGGCGACGGGGTTCCACCGGCCCCGCAGCTCCACCCGCGACGCCGCCCGCTCCCGCGCCGGCGAGCCGGGCCCGCTGTCGGCCGTCGGCTGTACGGCGGCCGCTCTCGCCGCCGCCCTGGCCGGCCTGTTCGCGACGACCATCGAGTCCGACACCACGCGGGTCGCCGTAGCCGGCGGTCTCCTCCTCACCGGCCTCCTCGCCACCCTGCCGGTCGGCAGCCATGCCCGGCACCGGGTCGTCGCCGCGCCGGCGTTCGCTGCCGCGGCCGCCCTCGCGTACGTCGGTCCTGCGGGCTACCAGATACCCGGCATCGTGGCGGCGTGCGCCCTGGCCGCCGCCGTCATCGCCGCCGTCGGCCGGGCCTGGTCGCCCGGCAGCGACGAGGCGCTCACGGTCTGGATCGTCGTGTCGTCCGTCGTCGCCAGCGTCACCGGACTGACCGTGTTCACCGAGTTCGAGCCGCGAGTGGGCTGGGCCATCCTGCTGACGCTGGCGATGCTCGGCGCGCGCTTCGCCCCCGTCTTCGCCATCGACGTGCCTGACCATGCGCTGATCGAGATGGAGAAGCTGGCGGTGACGGCGTGGTCGGCCCGCGACGGAGTGACCAACCGGCGCGGCCGGATGATCGTGCCCGAGTCGGCCATGAAGAAGCTCGTGGCGAGCGGCACCCGGATGATCACCGCCTCCGCGGCCGCGATCCTCGTCGTGGTGTGCATCTCCGTGCCGCTGCTGCTGCAGACCGCCGTGGTCGACGTCGACCGCATCGGAGCGCGCTGCCTGGTGTTCTTCGCAGGCGCAGCCATCCTGGCGGTCGCCCGCAGCTACCGGCACGCCGCGGCCCGCGCCCTGCTCCGCCTCGCCGGACTCGTGTGCTGGGCGGTGTTCTTCGTCGTCATCCTGCGGATCGCCAGCCCGGCTCAGCAGGCCGGCATCGTGGCGGGCGCGGTGACCATCGGCCTGGTGTGCGTCGCGGCAGGTGTCGCGACCGGTCGTGGCTGGCGTTCGGTGTGGTGGTCGCGCCGCGCCGAAGTCGCCGAGGTGATGGCCGGGGCGTTCGGGATCGGGGCCGCGGTCGTGGCCTCCGGGCTCTTTCGTGCCCTGTGGGAAATGAACTCGTGATGTTTAGGGGTCTGGCGCCCGGGTAGACCGATGTTGTCCGGGGGGTCGGGACGTCTCCCCGGGACAACCGCAACACAGATGTGAATTCAACGCACAGTTGAACCAGCCAGTCCAACAAACAGTCTCTGGTGGCCACGGTGGTCGCTTAGGGGGAAGGAAACGAAATGTCTGAAAACGGAGCCGCCGGTCTCAGCCAGACTGAGAAGGCGCTGTCCCAGGCGGCCGACAAGGTGGCCACGGCCCGCCAGGACGTCACGAAGCTGAACCAGAACCTGAGCGGTCAGATCCAGGGGATGGGCATGAAGTGGGGCGGCCAGGGCGCGACCGCGTTCCACAACCTCCACAACGCGTGGCAGGACAAGGCCAACAAGATCGTCACGGCGCTGGACCAGTTCCAGCAGTCCCTGCTCGACACGGAGAAGGACAACACCAACACCGACCTGTCGCAGGCTGACGCTTCCACCCGCCTCCTCGACCGCCTCAACTGAAGCCTTCACAGACAAGGAAACTGATCATGGGATTCGACGGAATCAAGGTCGACCACGGCGCCCTCGACGAGGCCAGCCAGAACCTGCTCACCGCCGCCAAGAACATCGACGGCCGCCTGAACACCCTCGAGGACGAGCTCAAGCCGCTCCGCGAGAACTGGACCGGTTCCGCCAAGGAGTCGTACGCCGTCGCCAAGCAGACGTGGGACCAGGCCATCGCCGAGATGATCCTGCTCCTGCAGGACGTCGGCAACGCCGTCTCGATGTCGAACGGCGAGTACAAGTCGGCCGACCAGCGCGGCGCGAACCGCTTCTCCTGAACCACCACGCCAGTCGATCGAGGTCGGTCACCCAGCTGGGTGACCGACCTCTTTCATTTCCGTCATTCCACGACCGGTCCGGCGCCCCCGGCCTACCGTTGTCGCCTCCGCACTGTGACCACGAGGAAGCCAGATGTCTGCCACGCCGGGCGGCGACAACCGTCCCGAGAACATCAACCTCCACCGCGAGGACGTCGATGCGATCGCCAAGGACCTGCGCGTGAGCGCGGATGCCGTGGCGACCCAGATCGAGAAGATCCACACCAGCCTAGCCAGCTTCGGCGACTTCCCCTGGGGTCGTCAGCTGGCGCAGACCCACAGGCTCGCCCACGAGGGTGCGGTCGACACCGCGTCGAGCTTCCGGACCAACCTCCACGGGTTCAGCGACGGTCTCGACGCCGCCGTGCAGGACCTCGAGGACACCGACCAGCTCAACAGCGCGCACTTCGTGGCCATCGCCCGTGCCGATCGCGGGGAGTGGAAGGGGGATCGCCATGACCGGTCCTAACGAGACCGCCCTCCGGGCGGCTGTCGCCGGCGCCCGCCCGGGTGCGCTGACCAACTCAGCCTCGGTGTGGAAGGCGTCCATCGCCGACCTCGAGGCCGCCTCCCTGTCGCTGGGCGATGGGATCAGCGGGCTCGACCGGGGCTCCATGATGGGACCGGGTGCCCGGGCCGGGGCGCTCGCCGCCTTCACCGAGATGCGCAGTCACCTCTCCGACCAGACCACGGTCCTGCAGCGGACCGCCGCGGCACTCGACGACGCGGGCCAGGCGCTCGACCAGGCGTGCGCGTTCGTCGACAACATCGAGACGACGCACCCCGTCTCCGCTGCGCCGGGGACCTTCACCCCCGACCCGACCAGGACCGTGGCCCAGAACCAGGCCGCGCGGGACGCGCACAACCAGAAGCAGGGCGACCACGACACCGCGGCCGCGGCTCGGGAGGAGCGGTGCCGGGTCGAGCTGGCGAAGCTCGACACCGCCTACCGGCAGGCCGACCACGCCATCCGCACCTCACACGACCTGCCCCTGCCGCCCGTCGGCGACGGCGACGGCGACGGGGACCCGGGCGGGCCGTCGTACCCGCCGGGCCACCCCCCGCGGCACCCCGGCCTGCCGCCCGGCACCTCCGAGCAGCCTCCGCGCACGCCGCCGGGCATCCCGCTGCCGCCCGGGCACCCGGGCCACCCCGGGGAGTCCGGCCCACCGGTGCCTCCGGGCTCGGGCGAGCCGGTGCCGCCGTGGCGTCCCGGCGAGGGCCGCGGCGACGGGGGGCTGGACGACGGACGGGGCGTCCACCGCCCGCCCGAGGTCGTCCGCACGACAACCGTGGGCGGCACGACGGAGAGCGGCCACCGCTGGTATCCCCTCGATCCCGACCTCGCCGAGCGCAGCGGCCGGCCGGGCAGCGGCGCCGCCAGCACTCCAGCCGCAGGCGGGGCGTCCGGTGCCCTGGCCGGGGGAGCGGGACTCGCCGGGAGCGGCCTCGCCGCCGGCTCGGTGCGCGGGGCCACGGGGCCGGGACGCCTGGCAGCGGGCGCTGCCGGGACGATCGGCGGAAGTCGGAGCGCGGCCCCTTCCGGCGCCCTCGGCCGAGGCGGCGCCCTGGGAGCCGCCGGCGCCGCGGGAGCGGGTGGCGGCCGCGGTGGCACCGGGGGTCGCTCCGGAGCCGGCGCTGCCGGCGGTCGCTCCGGGAGGTCCGGTGGGGGCTCCCGCGTGGGCGCGGGTGCAGGTGGGGCCGGTGGCCGGTCCGGTCGCCGTGACGACGACGAGGCGCCGGTCCACGACTCCCTGGAGTCGGAGCAGGACTGGCTCGACGAGGACGGCGCCGGACCCGGCGTCATCAGGTAGCAGCACGTCCGGATCCCCGGCGCGCGACAGGTAGGCTGCGGGCCGTCGGGGGCCGTCCGTACGCGACGGGCAGCAGGAGAACGGTGGGGTACACACGATGAGTCAGACGGCCGCGAGCACGTCCGGTCTGGTCAAGGTCACGGTCACCTCCGGGACCCGGCGGGTCGACCTGGTGCTGCCGGCCGCCGTACCGGTGGCCGAGCTGGTGCCCGAGCTGGCCCGGAGCGTCGGGCTTCTCGACGCCTCCACGGTCTACGGCGGCTACCGCCTCGTCGCGCAGGACGGCCGGCAGCTGATGAACGACGCCGGCCTGTCGATCCAGGGCGTGGAGGACGGTGGCGTGCTCACCGTCGCTGTCGGGGTCAACGACGAGGCACCCCGGGTCTACGACGACGTGGTCGAGGCGATGGCCGACGTCGTCGAGCACGAGCTCAGCCCGTGGGAGCCGGCCGCCGGCCGGCGTACGGCACTCTCCGCCGCCGCCCTGCTGCTCGGCCTGGGCGCGCTGGCACTGCTCATGCAGGGCGAGAGTCTGCTCGGAGGCGTGGCCTCCGGGGTGGCCGCAGTGCTGCTCGTCGTGGGCGCGATCGTGCTCGCCCGCTCCCAGAAGGAGCCCGAGGCGGGCGTCGTAGTGGCCCTGCTGGCCACCGTCTACGCCGTCGTCGCCGGCCTGGTGCTCGCGCCCGGCAGCCTGCCCGGCTGGTCCTGGCCGCTGCCCGACGCCCTCTTCGGAACCCCGCTGGCCTGCGCCGGACTCGCCGTCCTGGCTGTCGGCATCGTCGCTCTCGTCGGGCTGAGCGAAGGCCGCGCCCTGCTCATCCCCGCCATCGTGGTGGGCGGCATCCTCACGGCCACCGGCCTGGCCATGCAGGTCGTGGACTTCGACCCCGCGGTGGTGCTCACCATCGTGATGACGGTCGTGGTGCTGCTCGGCAACATCTTCCCGTGGCTGGCGCTCGGCGCCACCAGCACCCGCGTCGACCAGATCTTCAGCCTCGCCGACATCACCTCCGACCCTGACGAGATCGACGCCGACCGCGTCGGCGCCGACGCCAAGGTCGCCCACGAGATCCTGCTGGCGGTCGCCGCCACGGTCGGCGTGCTGCTCGTGCTGGTCGCGCCGTTCGCCGTGGGGCTGGGCGTCTCCGGCACCATCCTCGCGATCGTCTGCGCGCTCGCCGTCATGCTGCGCACCCGCCAGTACCGCACCGGCTCCGAGGTCCTCGCCGGCCTCGGCTCGGGCATCGCCGGGCTCGTCTCGGTCGCGGTCTCGATGCTCCTGCTGCACGAGTCGTGGCGCCCTGGTGCGGCCGTCGCACTGGCCGTCGTGGGCGCCGTGCTCCTGGTCCTGACGCTGGCGCCGGTCTCGCCGTCCGTACGCCGTGGCCGGCTCGGCGACGTCGTCGAGAGCATGGCGCTGCTGTCGCTGCTCCCGCTGCTGGTCCTGGCCATCGGCCTGTTCGACAAGATCCGGGGCTGATCGAGCGATGTCGACCAAGAAGGACCTCGTCGAGGCCTACTCGTTCAGCCGCCGTCGTCTGGTCACTGCGTTCCTGTCGGGGGCGCCCGGCGGCCGCGAGGTCGAGCCGACCAAGCCCAGCCGCGGCATCGTGGGCGGCGTCGCGCTCGCCGTGCTGCTGTGCGCCGGTGCTGCGATCACCGGCTTCCTGGGCGGTCGGCCCAACTCCAGCTGGCTCGACAAGGGCAGCTTCGTCATCTCCAAGGACACCGGCGAGCAGTACGTCGTCCTGCGCGGTGGTGACGACCCGGTGATCCAGCGGGTGCCCAACTTCGTCTCCGCGCAGCTGCTGCTGGGCAGCGCCGAGCCGAGCGTCTACTCCGTCAAGGACAAGTACATCCGCGACGTGCGCCTCGGTGACGACCTCGGCATCGAGCGCGCCCCGGCCGGCCTGCCGGCGACCTCCGAGCTGATCGAGGACGGCTGGACGGCCTGCACCGAGGACGGCGAGGGCATCAAGCTCAACGTCGACGAGGCGCCGCAGGTCGACCCCGCCGCCGGTGGCGCATTCGCGGTGACCACCGGTCGCGGTGACATGTGGCTGATCGCCGCCTCGCCGGAGGGCAAGGCGTACCGGTTCGCTATGCCGACCGACCCGACGGCGCTGTCGAGCCTGCTCGACTCCCTCGGCTTCGGGGCGAGCACCCAGGCCGCGGTGGTCGACGACGACTGGCTCAACCTCTTCCCGCTGGGTCCGGAGCTGACCCTCGACTCCTTCGGCGTCACGAAGGCTGGGCAGCCGGTCGACTACGCCGAGCTCGAGACCGACCTGTCGGCGTACCGCATCGGGGACCTCCTCCAAAACGAGCAGGGTCGCTACTACCTGCTCGCCGACGACGCCCCGGAGCCGCTCGACCCGTTCCCCGCGCTCGTCTACCAGGCCGTCGGCGCCGCACCGCAGCAGCTCCCCAGCACCATGAACGCCTTCCTCGCCGCCCCGGTCACTCCCGAGCAGTGGCCGAGCGCAGCGCCCACGGGCGTGCAGGGTGGCGAGATGTGCGGCGTCCTGGTGGGCGACGACGAGGGCGGCACCTCGGTCGCCCTGGGCGTGAACCCGACCGACGACGCGTCCGCGGCCGAGCTCGGCGCGGGCAGCCACGACGTCGACGTCGACCCCTCGGGAGGCGCGTACGTGCTCTCCGGTGGGGACGGCGAGGCCGACGGCGGCGGTGGCGACGGATCGCCGTACGTCGTGGACGCGAAGGGCTCGAAGTATGCCCTCATCGGTCCGCAGGTGGCCGACTACATCGGCTACGGCGGGTACGACGCGCCTGTCGTGCCGGACGCCTGGATGGAGTTCTTCACCCCGGGCGTGGACCTCTCGGTCAACATGGCCCGGCGGGTGCCCGAGGACGCGCCCGACGCAGCCTCATGAGGCGGCTGGTCGCCGGCGCCCTGGGCGCGCTGGTGGGTTCCCTGGTGCTCGTGCCGGTGGGCTCCGGGCCGGCGTCCGCCGAGGGTGAGGATCCGTGCGACAAGGGGATCATCGCCGAGTCCGAGCGCACCGCGGACACCAAGGCGCACGTCAGCGCGCCGCTCGAGCGGATGCACGTGCCCGAGGCCCAGCGGATCACCAGGGGCGCGGGCGTCACCGTCGCCGTCGTCGACAGCGGTGTGGGCGCCGGCCTCGGCATCGACGTGGTGCAGCAGTCGGTGCCCGGTCTCCAGCCGACCCTGCTGTCCGGGCACGGCACCATCGTCGGCGGGTTGATCGCCGGACCCGACGGCGTCGCGCCCAAGGCACGCATCCTCTCGATGCGCGTGCTCGACAAGGACGACCCCGACCCCCAGCGCGGGGAGCGTGGCGTCTCGTCCGCGCTGCTGGCGCAGGGCATCGACCAGCTGGTCGCACTGCACCGGACCACGCCGTTCCAGGTCGTCAACGTCTCCCTCGCCGTACCCGCCAACGACCCCGTCCTCGAGGCGGCGGTGAAGCGGCTCGCCCAGCTCGACGTGGTGATCGTCGCGGCGAGCGGCAACCGGCGCACCGAGGAGGAGGGCGAGGCACCGCCCGCGCGCGCCACCAGCGACGCGGACATCTACCCGGCCGACTACAAGAACGTCCTCGCCGTCAACGCGGTCGGCCCCTCCGCCTTCACCGACGTCCGGCCCTTCGTGTATCCCAACGCCGACACCGACGTCGCGGCTCCCACCGCCGGGGCGATCTCGGTCAACCTCAACGGTCAGCGCTGCCAGATCGCCGACGAGATCGCCACGTCGTACGCCGCGGCGGAGGTCAGCGGCGTCGTGGCGCTGCTGCGGTCCCGCTTCCCGAGGGAGTCCGCCCGCCAGATCGTCGCCCGGCTGATGCGCACCGCTGAGGGATCCGAGGCCAACCCGAACCCCTGGACCGGCGCCGGCGTCGTCCAGGCCGCCGACGCGCTGACCCGCCAGCTGGTGCCGGACAGGAAGGGCGACACCCAGCGCACCACCGCCGAGACGCGCGCCGACGCCCAGGCGCCGCCCGCCCCGGAGCGCGTGGACGCCTACGGGCCCTCACGCACGATGCTCATGTGGTTCGCGCTGGGGTCCGGTGCGCTGTTGGCGCTGGCGCTCATGACGAGGCCGTTGTTCCGTCGTACGTCGTCCGGCTGAGGCGCTCAGCAGCCGCAGTTGCTGGTCGCGCCGTTGCGCTTTCTGGCGGCCCTCGTCTCGATGTCGGCCGCCGCCTGCTGCATAGCGCGGCACGAGGGCGAACATGTCCTCGGGCGACTTGCGGCCGATGTGGGTAGGCAGGTTGATCGCCGCGATGGTGTCAGCCAGCCACAGCCGGTCGGTGCCAGCTCCCGCCTCGCCCTGATCCTGGCTTTCACATGCACAACAGTCTTCGGTCCTTGCCTGATGCTGCCGGCCGCGCGGGCCGTGCTGGCCGTGCTGGCCGTGCTGTGCTGCAATCGGGTCATGCCGCTGGGCGAACTCCGCGACTTGCTCGCGCGTCACGCTCGGACCGGTCAGACCACTGTGATGGAGGGGGTACGACTCTGCCGGTTCGACCGACCGGTGGTCCCGGCGACCTCGATGTCTGGGACGTCGCTCGCCATCGTGGCCCAGGGCGGCAAGCGTCTGGCGCTCGGAGATCAGGTCCACGACTACGGCCCTGGTCAGTACTTGGTCACCTCAGCCGATCTCCCGGTCACTGGTCACGTGGTCGACTCAGGGGTCCCGACCCTTGGGTTCGGGATGACCCTGGAACCTGCTGAGCTTGCCGACCTGCTCGTGGAGGCCGATCTTCCGCCGCGTCCCGCGGGGGCGAGTGTCATCGCGGTGTGCGATGCCCCAGACGAGTTGCTCGATGCCGTGGTGCGGCTGCTGCGCCTCCTCGACCACCCGGAGGACCGCAGGGTCCTCGCTCCGCTGATTAGACGAGAGATCCTGTGGCGACTGCTCACCGGCGACAGCGGCGGCGCTGTTCAGCAGATCGCGAAGGACGGGAGCACGCACATCCGGCGAGCGATCCGGTGGATCCGTGAGAACTACCAGGAGCCCTTGAAGGTCGAAGAGCTCGCCCGGCTCGCCGGCCTGAGCGTGTCCGCCTTCCACCGCAACTTCCGTGCGGTCACCTCGATGAGCCCGATCCAGTTCCAGAAGCAGATCCGACTGCAGGAGGCTCGGCTCCTGCTGGCAGGCCGTGAGTACGACGTCACGACTGCCGGACACCGGGTCGGTTACGTCAGCGCGTCCCAGTTCAGCCGGGAGTACCGCCGCCAGTTCGGCGCCCCGCCCAGCGTCGATTCCGCCCAGCTCCGTGACCAGGCCACTGCCCCGGCACTGCCCTGAGCAGCAGGAACGGGCAAGGACGCGGGACGATCGCGCTGTTGCGGTGCCGTTGCCGTTGATGTCATAGGGAGCACGGGCACCGCACTGCCGCGCGCCGGTCTGGAGGACTACCTCCTCCTGGGCCGAGCTCTGCTTTCCCGGTCGACGGCCACCGGTGCCCGCTGATCATTCCGCTGAACTTCGAGGAGAAGCATGAAGTACCGCACGCTGGGCCGGACTGGGATCAGGGTCAGCCCGTACGCTCTGGGCGCCATGATGTTCGGCGCCATGGGGAACCCCGATCACGACGAGTCGACCCGGATCATCCATCGGGCGCTCGATGCCGGGATCAACTTCGTGGACACTGCCGACATCTACTCGGGCGGCGAGTCGGAGGTGATCGTCGGCAAGGCCCTCAAGGGCCGCCGCGACGACGTCGTCCTAGCGACCAAGGCCAACTTCCCGATGAGCGACGATCCGAACCACCGCGGCAACTCCGGCCGCTGGCTGACGCGGGCCGTCGAGGACTCGTTGCGCCGACTGCAGACCGATCACCTCGACCTCTACCAGATCCACCGCCCCGACCCGGACACCGATATCGAGGAGACGCTCTCGGCCCTCACCGATCTGATCCAGAGCGGCAAGGTCCGCGCGATCGGCACGTCGACCTTCCCCGCATCCGAGATCGTCGAGGCCCAGTGGGTCGCCGAGCGCCGCGGTCTCGCACGATTCCGAACGGAGCAGCCGCCGTACTCGATCGTCAACCGCGTCATCGAGCGTGAGGTCCTTCCGGTCACTCAACGCTATGGAATGGGGACCCTGGTGTGGAGTCCGCTCGCGCAGGGGCTGCTCACCGGACGGATCCGCAGGGGTCAGGCGAACGAGACCCACCGTTCGGCGAGCATGCCCGTGCACTTCGAGCACGACGGAAAGCTGGCCGTGGTCGAGCAACTCGTGACGCTCGCGGACCAGGCAGGGCTCCGGATGACCCATCTGGCGATGGCCTTCGCTGTGTCACACCCGGGCGTGACCTCGGCGATCATCGGCCCGCGCACCATGGATCACCTGGAGGACCTCCTGGCGGGCGCAGAGGTCATGCTCGATGACGACATCCTCGACCGGATCGACGAGATCGCACCACCCGGTACCGAGGCTGGCCCGAACGAGGTCGCCTACACCCCACCCGCCGTACTCGATCCCACCCTCCGTCGCCGCCCCACCCCAGACCGCTCCGCAGCATGATCGGGTCAGCCCCGGATACCGGATCGGAGATCGGAAAGACATGACGATCGACATGGCGGTCGCCCGCGCGCTCGCACTCGGACCCGAATCGTCCGCCCAAGATCACACGATCGACATCACCACGATCGGAGCACGCTCGGGTCAGCCGCGCAGGATAGAGATCTGGTTCCACCGCGTCGACGGCAAGTGGTATCTGAGCGGCATGCCCATGCCTCGCAGCTGGAACGCCAATCTCCGTGCCAACCCACGGTTCACGGTCCATCTCAAGCATGGCGTCCGCGCTGACCTGCCGGCCACCGCCCACGCGGTCGATGACGAAGAGACGCGCGAGCGCGTTATGACCGAGATCTTGAAGACGCAGGACCGACCGGCGACGGGCGGGCGCGCGCCCCGTCAGCACTTGTCAGACTGGCTCGCAGGAAGCCCGCTGGTCGAGATCGTGTTCGATGATCAGGAGCTCGCAGCGGCCGCATCCAGGTACGGCTGAGCGTGATCGCGAGGCTGCAGCCCCAGACACGCCTTCGTCAGAACGCAGCTGTCCCTGACCGAGACGGGTGACAGTTCGGGTGAGGCCGTCTCGGTGGCGGGTGTCGGTACGCCTTGCCCCCTGACCGGGGCCCACCTGCCGGCGTTCACCGGTGGCATCCGAGCGGCGCTCCACGAGATCGCCCCGGTGCTGATCGGCGTCGACCCGCGCAACCTCGCGGCGGTGACGGCGCGGATGGACGGGGCGCTGCGGGGCCAGGCGCCGCCAAGTGCCCGGTCGACGTCGCCTGCTGGGACATCCTGGGCCGGTCCGCGGGACTGCCCGTTGCCACCCTGCTGGGCGGCCTCGTGACCGACGACCTGCCACTGTACGAGGCGATCCCGATCGGCACCGTCGAGCAGACTGAGGAGCGCGTGGAGGCCTCGATGGCCCGCGGCTTCCGGCGCTTCCAGCTGAAGGTGGGCGGCGATCCTCGAGCGGACGTCGTCGCCGTCCGCCGGGTCGTGGAGCTGGCGGGGGAGGGCGCCCTGATCATCGTCGATGCCAACGGTGGGTGGCGCCTCGACGACGCGCTCGTGGCGGCCCGCGGGCTGGCGGACCTGCCGATCTACCTCGAGCAGCCGTGCCCGACGCTCGAGGCGTGCGCCCGGGTCCAGCGCGTCACCGGTCTGCCGATGATCTACGACGAAGTCGTCGTCGACGCCCAGAGCCTGGTGGCCGCGGTCCGGGAAGGTGGGGCGAGTGTCGTCAACCTCAAGCTGACGAAGGTCGGAGGGCTGACGCCCTTGCGCGCGCTGCGCGACCTCGCCGCGAGCCTCGGGGTCCGGATGATGCTGGAGGACAGCTGGGGCGGGGACATCGCCAGCGCGGCGATCAGCCAGATCGCGGCGAGCGCACCGGCCGGCGCGCTGCTGGCGACGACGTTCGTCAACGACGCCACCCGGGAGCACATCGCCGGGCACCAGCCACGCTCGGCGAACGGTCAGGGCAACGTGCCCGCAGGTGTCGGGCTCGGAATCGACGTCGGGCTGGAGCTGCTGGGCGCCCCGATCGCGACCTACGTGTGACCGTCGCGGCGCTCGGCCCGACTACAACATCGTCCCGCCGGCGCTCTCCCAGCAGATCAAGCAGCTCGAGCCCGAGCGCTTGTGTGCGTCGGCCCTCGAAGAGGTACGAGACCAGGAGCTGCTCGACATCGCCACCTCCAGCAACGCCGAGACCTCGAGGCGGCGACCTGGCTGGACACCGCATGAAGGCGGCCCCAGGCGCTGATCGTGGCGCCGCGGCCTGCGGTCGGGAGCTGGTCGCGATCACTCCGCAGGTGTGCCGAACAGGGCCATGTACACCGCAACCTGTTCGTACCCGTCGAGTGCGAACAGGCGGTTGATGCTCCTGTCGACGAACCCGCCGACAGGGACCGCTGCCAGACCGAGAGCCTCGGCCACGATGAGGAGGTTCTGCATGATGTGGCCGGCCTCCAGCAGGATGAATCGATACCCCCGTTCGCCGTACTTGAACTCGCTGCGTGACAGATTGGCCACCAGAACCACCGCCAGGCCGGCCAGGTCACTCTCCTCCCGCAGGTACGTCGCCCCGCCGAGGTCGTCAGCGGCGTCGCCGGGTCCCACGAGTCGAAGCTGGTGTCCTTCAGGGTCGTAGGCATAGCGCCCTGGCACCAGGCCATCGACGCGGAGGGCGGCGCAGTAGGTGTCGAGCGGGAAGAGCGCGCCGCCGGACGGCGCGCACCTGAGGCCCCAGACATTGCCGTGGGAGTCCTGGTTGTGAGCGGTGACGCCGCAGGAGTAGCGCAGTAGGGCCGACACATCCTCCAGCGCCACGTGTGAGCCGTCGAACGACCGGCGGCTGCGCCTGGAGAGAAGCGTCTCGAGGAGGCCGCCGGAGATCTGACTCTCTGGGGGCAGAACAGTGCCCGGCGCCAAGTCATAGGGGGCGGCGGGATGGGCGATCACCTCGCGGATCGTCGAGACGGTGTTCACCGACCACACCACTCGTGCCACGGACAGGTCCGAGCTCTGCAGGGCGGAGGCCTCGTGGAAGCTTCTGGATGCGGACTCGAGCGCGAGAACGGGTCCTCCATACTCGGGGTCCATCGCGATCACTTCCTCCGTCAGGGATAGGGATGGGGAAACGGGTTGCAAGGTTCGGTCACGACCGCGGGCCGGTCGAATCCGACCTGCCTGGGCACCGTCCGCCATCTCGGCCCGCCAAGCATCTGCAGCCGGTGGTCGCCGTCCATGGTCTCCAGCCCCGGCACCACGACCCGGTTGACGTGGTAGCCGCACGCGGCGACGTCCGGCGTGGTGAGGTCGACGACGACAGGGCGGTAGCCGAGCCCGATCAGCTTGCCGACGAGCCTGTCCAGTTCAACCGCCGATGATTGCCCCTCGGACTCCAGCGACGACAACGACACCCGGTCACGCGTGTCCAGGAGAAACGAGAAGGCCTCCATCAGGTGCGCGGAGGAGTACAGCCGCGCGCGATCCATGAACGTGCGAATCTCGGCGAAGTCCGACACGGGCTCCTCGTCGGCGAAGCCGGTGTGATCGAGCCAGCTGAGGCCCTGGATGAGCTCACACAGGGTCTTCAGTGCGGCCCGTGCCGCGTCGGGGTTCGCGGCACCGCCCACCACCATCCGAGGCCGGGGGCCCCGCTTGTCCAAGAGCAGGCCGAAGAAGGAGGGGACTCCGAGATCCAGGGTCGTGTGCCACAGCATGTACTCGATCCCCGGACGAGCGAATCGCGACTGGAACACCTCATTCAGTTGCGAGGCCGGGTCGATCTCCACGCGCGGGACAGAGAGAGCGTTGCGCCACACGATCATGAAGGCATCCCTCTCTATCAACTCGCACAGGCCCCTCAGCTGCGCTGTGCCAGGGGCGTCCGCGCAGGCACATCCGGTCGACACTGACGGGCCGACCGAGCGGGTCGCGCCCACATTGAGGAGGGGTGACGAACTGAGCTGGGCGAAGCACGCCGGAACCATCACGCGGGTGCGAGAAGCGATGTCTTCGCCCGACACCCACGCGAGCCGCTGATCATTCGTGAAGGCGGGGTAGGGCACGCGCTGGCCGGGGTCGAACAACGCCCAGTCGCCAGGCTCGTGCGCGCTGAGCCCACAGCGAACCAAGTCGTCGTACGAGCCGTAGGTCAACGACTCCTCGCGGACGAACGCTGAGCAGTAGCGCTCCAGGCATTCTCCCAGCGCAGCTCCACGCGCCTCATCCCAGGACAGTCCGGCACCGCTGCCGACGACGCTCGCGTCGGTGTGCAGCCCCATGACCTCCATGTCCGGGCCAGTCGCTGCGGCGACGAACACGTCGGGGTCACCGAGACCGATCTCCGCCTCGGTGATGTAGGTGACGATCCCGATACGGGGGCTGTAAGGGCTAGCGGCGAGCATCACCGGCTCCACCGGGTTCGTCCCACAGGCGCCTGGCCGGCCGGCGAGGGGGCCGGCAGACCTTGCAGTCGGGCACCCGCAGCAGCGTATGCATCTCGGGCAACCCGCCGAAGTAGTCGATGAACAGGACCCGCCCACGGGTGGCCGGCTCACCGATGCGAGTGAGGTGCTTGATGGACTCGACGGCCAGCCAGTCGAGCCCCAGTGGGTGGGCAAGGTCACCGGAATCGGCCGGGACACCGAGGATGCTGCGCTCCCATGGGGAGAGCGCCGCGTCACGACGCTTCTCGTAGCAGGCGTAGCAGGCTGTTTCACCGGGAACAGTCAGCGGTCCCAGCTGCACCTGGGTTGAATGCTGGTGCACGAAGAGTGCCGGCCTGGCCGCGGAGACACACGCCCGGTTGACCATGCGCGCTAGCGCCCGGTCCGGGCCCCGCGTCGCACTGATCGTCAAGGCGACGTCCTGCTGGAGGTCTCCGACGCCAGCCTCTCCAGAATCGACGACGTGCACGTCCCGGATGCCGACCCGACTCAGGCTGGTGACGACATCGAGCGCAACGTCGTCGGAGGAGGCGAAGACCGCCAGGGTGCTGCTGCCCAAGGTCTCCTGCAGCCGCCGACCCACGTCCGCCACATCGTCCGAAGATTCGTGGAGCAGACCGTCACGAAGCCCGAGCAGGCCCAGCAACTGCGTCTGACCCCCGGCAAGCAGGTCTTCGCCAGGAGGATCACCGCGGTCCGGAGCCCCGGTGAACGACGCGATCGCATCGTGGATCTCGTCCGGCTGATGCCCCGCGACCAGGAGCTTGCCCCACAGCTCGTTCATCGGCGTGGAGACACCTAGGAGCGTCCGGACCTGCTCCTGGATCTCCGGTCGATCCCTGGCGTCGTCGCCACCGCGCAAAGCGGTCAGGCTTCCAGCGCGACGAGGTCGAAGGTGCTTGACGAGGTCGACGTGCAGATGTTGGAGCTCGTGGAGCTACTGGTGGACAACGTCACGTCCACCAGCGCGTTCTCGAACCGTGCCCGCGCCGCGAACGCGAACTTCTGCATGGTTGGCGTCTGCATGCTGATGGCACGCGCATACTCTGGTGGGAACAATGACTTGGAGTACTTGTCCCCCAGCAGTTGCCGGACGACCGCGCCGATCATCATTCCCTGATCGCCGGGTGCCATCTCGGCGTATGTCTTGAGCCTCTCCTTGTCAGCCGTGGAGACACTCGAGCCCTTCTTGGCCAGTGCGGCTTCCGGCAGTCTCTTCGCCAACTTGTCGATCGCGTCGTCGGCGACATCCTTGGCGCTCAGGGTGGCGGAGCTCAGCTTCTTCTTCTTGGGGTCCCACTGGTGCAGCGTGAACTCCCGGACTCCGAACGGCCGGTGGCCGACGTCGACGGACGTTGCCAGGGCATAGCCGCTGTGGTCGATGCTGATGCCGACTGCCCGGTGACTCGCGTCGGCGGAGGTGGCGGGTATGAAGCTGGGCAGGACGCCGAGCACGCGTGGCCTGAGCATTCCTGACGAATCCAAGCCGGTGTAGACGAACACCTTGCCGCGCTCGAAGTAGAAGGCGTACTTCTCCTTCAGGAAGGCCCTATAGAGGGCCGCGAAGGACGGGCTCGTCTTGAGCTTCTGATCGAACCAGTGCCGTGCCTCGTTGTCGGGGAGCTGCAGAAGAGAGCCACGGGGAACGTTGAACTTCTGGGTTGCCATGAGAACCTCCGTGCCCACAGCCCGAGTTGTGGGGACATCCCCACGGCCGCGGGTTCAATTCGCAGAGTACGCCGGGAGGTCTGGGCCGTCCAGACCAAGCGAGCGCCGTGATCGCGGGGCTGCCCTGCGGCCGATGTCGGACCAGAACCAAGCCTGTGCGGGGTCGCTTCGCGCCGACCGATCCGACGTGAATCAGTCTGCTGCTTCTTCACGGGTTCTCGTCAGGACGTGGCGAGATGCCCCCGGGACGCGCGCGGACGCGGGCTGGCACTGAGTGAGTCGCCGGGGGGCCCTCGAAGGTGGCGACCAAACGGTCCTGGTCCTGCGTCGTGGGCCGATGGTGGGGGTCGGCCGTCCCGACCCCCACTGTCGCTCGTCCGGCTGGCGCGTCAGAGGTGGTTGATCCGGTAGACGTCTCCGGTCACTGAGACAACGAAGGCGGTCCTGCCGACGAACTCCACGGACGTGGGGCGGTCGAGCACGAGCTCCTGGCCGTTGGCGCCGATGACCGCCGTCAGGTCGCCGTTGCGCCCGACCACCAGCAGGCGGCCCGTGTTGGGGAGCGCTCGAGAGCCCTCTCCGACGCCGTCCCACTGGCCCTGGGAGAGGGCGTAGAGCACTCCGCGCGGCCCCCGCTCGACGTCGATAAGCATGCTCGCCCCGCTGGCTACCTCGTGCGGCGCCGTGCGCGGGTCACCGGCGACGATCTTGCCGGTCTCGGGAAGGTGGGGGATCGGGCCCAGCTGGCTGACGAAGACGTCGCCGGCGGCGGTCTCCAGTCCGGTCGGCACCACGTTTCCAAACGTAGCGACCTCGGCGATCGCACCGGCCTTGCTGACCCAGAGCACCCGGTTGTGGTGCCCGTCGGTCACCAGGAACCCACCACGGTACGGCTGCATCGCGAACTGCACGCCGGTGTCGACGAAGTACCCCACGTTCGGGGGATTGTCGACCGACCACTGGCCCAGGTCGGCGATGAGCTTCGGAGTGCCGTCGGGTTCGATGCGGTAGAGCCCGTTCTTCGCACCAGGGTCGCCGAACTGCTCACCAGTGGGGACGATCGTGTAGTGCAACAGGGTGGTGAGGACGTAGGCCCTCCCGTGCAGGAACGCAACGTCGACCGCACCCCCGATGTCGAGGCCCGGGAACGGCTTCGGCGGGAGTCCGCTGGCGAAGGTGTCGATCGCGCCGGTCCTGCGGTCGATGCGCAGCACCTCCCCGGCGCTCCCCTCGGTGACGTAGAGCGCCCCATCGGGACCGATCGTGCTGCCGACGGTGAAGTCGTCAGTGCCGTATGCGGCCAGGTGTGTCACCGTGGGGCCGCGCGGGTGCGCGGCGTTGGCCGTCGACGTGGCGACGGCACCCGAAAGCGATGACGACAGCAGCAGCGCCGCTGCGGCGAAGAACACCATTCTCTTGTGCATGTTGACTCCTCGAGCCACGCGTGCTCGCGGTGCGAGCACGCGGTGTGGACCGGGCACTGCCCGGCCGGGTGTGGCGAAATAGGCAACCAGCCCCCCGGAGTCGGTCGTCGTAGTGGCCGTGCGCGCTAGAGAAGGTCCAGGCGATCGAACGTCCTCAATCTCGTCACGTTAGTTCAACCGAGTCTCGAGCGCCACGGCCGGAGCCCAGACTTCTTCGGCTCGCCCTCGGGCCCAGTGATTGCCGCCGCAGGGGACAGCAGCTGTCACCCCCAGTGCTCGTCGAGGGCGTTCACGAGCAAGATCGCGATGGGTTCCCTTGGGCCGCCCTCTCCGTAGTGCTTCCGCCTGGGGGACCCGGAGAGCTGGAGGTGTTTCCCCGAGCGCCGGCTCTCTCTCGGCTTCCAGATCTGGTCCCGCTTGCCCGAGGCCACCAGGAAGGCGCCGGCCCCAAGGGCTCGAGACCGGGTCAGGAAGCGGGTCAGGACGCGCGAAACCCCGCTCACATCTTCGAATGAGCGGGGCTTCGTGAGGCGGAAGTGTGCGGTCTCGTCACTTCCCGTGGCGGAGGATAGGGGATTCGAACCCCTGAGGGCTATTAACCCAACCCGCTTTCCAAGCGAGCGCCATAGGCCACTAGGCGAATCCTCCGCCGAGGAGGCTACCGGTCGAGTCACCGTGCGCCGAAATCGGGCCGGCCGCCCGCTTTGGAGTGCTCGGCGGGCCTCACCTAGACTCTGCGGCAACCCCCCGCGTGGCGGCATCTTGCCGAACTCCCCCAGGGCCGGAAGGCAGCAAGGGTAGGCGAGCTCTGTCGGGTACGCGGGGGGCCTTTTCACGCCCCGAGGTCCGGGCCTGCCCGAGCCCCGATCCGGGCGGGGGGTAGCGTCCTGGGACACGCTGACCGAGTCCGGCCACAATGCCCAGCGGCTGCGGTAGTCCGTGTCGGCGTGGGTGGTTAGGGTTCAGGAGTGGACTCACCCCTCGCGCTCTACCGCCGCTACCGGCCCGAGACGTTCGCCCAGGTCATCGGGCAGGACCACGTCACCGGGCCACTGCGCAACGCGCTCCAGCACGACCGGGTCAACCACGCCTATCTCTTCTCCGGGCCGCGCGGCTGCGGCAAGACGACCTCGGCCCGCATCCTGGCCCGCAGCCTCAACTGCGCCCAGGCGCCGGTGGCCGACCCCTGCGGGGAGTGCGACAGCTGCGGCGAGCTGGCCACCGGGGGCAGCGGCTCCATCGACGTGATCGAGATCGACGCCGCGTCGCACGGCGGCGTCGACGACGCCCGCGACCTGCGCGAGAAGGCCTTCTTCGCGCCGGTGCGCGACCGCTACAAGATCTACATCATCGACGAGGCGCACATGGTGACCACGGCAGGGTTCAACGCCCTGCTCAAGCTGGTCGAGGAGCCGCCCCCGCACCTGCGGTTCATCTTCGCCACCACCGAGCCCGAGAAGGTGCTGCCGACGATCCGTTCGCGCACTCACCACTACCCGTTCCGGCTGATCCCGCCGAGGATGCTGGCCGACTACCTCGTCGAGCTCTGCGAGTGCGAGAGCGTCAGCATCGAGCCCGCGGCCGTGCCGCTGGTGGTGCGTGCGGGCGGTGGGTCGGCCCGCGACACGTTGTCGGTGCTCGACCAGCTGATGGGTGGTGCCGGCCCTGAGGGCGTGACCCACTCGCTGGCCACAGCGCTGCTCGGCTTCACCCCCGACACCCTGCTCGACGACGCCATCGACGCGTTCGCCGCTGCCGACGGAGCAGCCGTCTTCGGTGTCGTCGACAAGGTGATCGAGTCCGGGCACGATCCCCGGCACTTCACCGAGGACCTCCTCCGCCGGCTGCGCGACCTGGTCATCGTCTCGGCGGTGCCCGACGCCCCGGTGACCGGTCTCATCGACGTCTCCCACGACCAGGGCGACCGGCTGGTGGCGCAGGCCGCCCGTTTCGGGGCCAGTGACCTCTCGCGGGCCGCCGACCTCGTCGCCTCCGGGCTCACCGAGATGCGCGGCGCGACGGCGCCCCGGCTCCTGCTCGAGCTGATCTGCGCGCGCGTGCTGCTCCCGGGCGCCGACCACACGACCGACGGCGTGCTGGCGCGGCTCGACCGGCTGGAGAAGAGGGCGTCCATCGTCGGCAGCCCGGATGCGCCCACCCCGCCTCCGCCGACGGCACCTGCGACCCCGCCGGCGGCGCGGGTCGAGCCCCCTCCCGCGCGCGCCGCGGAGCCCCCGGCTCGCGAGGAGCGACCCGAGCCCCTGATGGCCGCCGAGCCCGAGCCTGCTGCCCCGCACGCGTCACCATCCACCACTGGGGCCATCCCTGAGCCCACCCCTGAGCCCACGCCTGCGGCACCACCCCAGCAGGTCGCCGCCCCGGCGGCAGCGGCCGAACCTGCCAGTGGGCCCGCGGGCGGCCTGACCCTGATCGACGTACGCCGGCTGTGGCCCGACATCGTCGAGGCCACCAAGCTCCGGCGCAGGGTGGCCTGGATGCACCTCACCCAGAACTCCCAGGTGCTGGCGCTCGATGGCCAGGTCCTCACGCTCGGCTTCACCAACGCCGGTGCCCGAGACTCGTTCGTGGGCGGCGGGTGCGACGAGATCCTGCGGCAGGCCGCGATCGACGTGGTCGGCGCCGACTGGAAGATCGACGCCATCGTCGACCCCAGCGCCCAGCCGGCTCCGGCCCCGGCCGGCACCCGGGCCGCGCCGCCGCAGCCTCCCGAGCCGGCCGCGGCCGTCCCGGTCGACCAGTCGCCGAGCGAGGCGCCCGACTGGGCCCGCGACGACCAGCCGCCGGTCGCGCCGTCCCCGGAGAAGCCTGCGCCCGAGCCGACCCCGCCGGGTCGCGCCCAGGACCCCGAGGCGATCGCGGCGGCGCGGGAGGCGATCCTGGCCACCCGCACGCCCGGCGCCGAGCCGAGCGGTGACGACCCGCGCAAGCTGGCCGACGCCGCCGCGCACCCCGACGACCCGGATGCCGACACCAACGGGCTGGCCGGGGCCGAGCTGCTCCAACGCACGCTCGGCGCCGAGGTCATCGAAGAGATCCCGCACACCTGAGACCCCCCTGCCCACCCACCTGATCAACGACGCACCCTGAGGACACGACATGACGCAGAACCCGTTCGACAACCTCGGTGGCGAGGGCGGCTTCGACATGAACGCGCTGCTGGCGCAGGCCCAGCAGATGCAGGAGCAGCTGACCCGGGCCCAGGAGCAGCTGCACACGATGACCGTCCAGGGCACCGTCTCCGGCGGGGCGGTGACCGTGACGACCAACGGCGTGGGCGAGCTGGTCTCCATCGACATCAAGGCCGGCCAGTTCGACGGGTCGAGCGAGGACGACCTGGCCGACCTCGGCGACATGATCGTGGCCGCCTACCGCGACGCCAAGGGCCAGGCCGACGCGATGGCCTCCGAGACCCTGGGGCCGCTCGCCGGCGGTCTCCCCGGACAGGCCTGAGGACCTTGTACGAAGGCATCGTTCAGGACCTCATCGACGAGCTCGGCAGGCTGCCCGGCGTCGGCCCCAAGAGTGCCCAGCGCATCGCGTTCCACCTGCTGCAGGCCGAGCCGACCGACGTACGCCGCCTGGCCGACGTCCTGATCGAGGTCAAGGCGAAGGTGAAGTTCTGCTCGATCTGCTTCAACGTCTCCGAGGACGACCAGTGCCGCATCTGCCGTGACCCGCGTCGCGAGCCCGGCATCCTGTGCGTGGTCGAGGAGTACAAGGACGTCGTGGCGATCGAGCGGACCCGCGAGTTCCGGGGCCGCTATCACGTGCTGGGTGGGGCCATCTCGCCCATCGACGGCATCGGCCCCGACCAGCTGCGCGTCCGCGAGCTGATGATGCGGCTGGCCGACGGGGCCGTCACGGAGGTCGTCCTGGCCACCGATCCCAACCTCGAGGGCGAGGCGACCGCGACGTACCTCACACGCATGCTCAAGCCCCTGGGGTTGCGCGTGACCCGGCTGGCGAGTGGACTGCCCGTAGGTGGGGACCTGGAGTACGCCGACGAGGTTACCCTTGGCCGGGCATTCGCTGGGAGGCGATCCGCAGATGACTGACAGCAGGCTGGACCCCGAGCTCGAGGAGTTCGCGGGGCAGATCACCGACCAGGTGCGCTCGTTCCTGGTCGCCGTGCAGGCGATCGCGCGCGAGGCCGACGGCAGTCGGGCCATCTCCCTGCTCCTGCTCGAGATGAGCCAGATCTCCCTCGCCGGGGCCCGTCTGGGTGCGCAGGTCGACTTCAACCCCGAGGGCGAGTACCAGCCCGACGTCGGACCCGAGCCCGACCTCGACGGTCTGCGGCTGCGGCTCGCGGAGATCCTCGGCGGGGTCGACACCTACAGCTTCGTCTTCGACCCCTACCTGCCCGAGGTCGTCGAGAGCCAGCTCTCCGACGACATCGTCAGCATCGCCACCGACCTCGAGAACGGCATGCGCCACTACAACGCCGGCAACATCGCCGAGGCGCTGTGGTGGTGGCAGTTCTCCTACGTCTCCTCGTGGGGGAACCTCGCCGGAGCGGCGCTCAACGCCCTGTGGTCGGTGGTCTCGCACGACCGTCTCGACGCCGAGTTCACCGGTGAGGACGAGACCCTCGCGATCGTCAATGAGATGCTCGAAGGGGTCGACCCCGCGCCTCGGTAGACTTGGGTGGTCGCCGGATCGTGCGGCGAGTTCCCTCCAGTCGAGCCGCGAAGGTGGATGTTTTTCCGTGGGCATTGTCGTGCAGAAGTACGGCGGGTCGTCCCTCGCCGATGCGGCTGCCATCAAGCGGGTGGCCGCACGCATCGTGGCGACCAAGAAGGCCGGCCACGACGTCGTGGTCGCCGTCTCGGCCATGGGCGACAGCACGGACGACCTGTTCGAGCTGGCCGAGCGCGTCAGCCCGCAGCCGCCCGCCCGCGAGCTCGACATGCTCCTCACTGCGGGCGAGCGGATCTCGATGGCGCTGGTCGCCATGGCGATCTCCGACCTCGGCTTCACCGCGCGCAGCTTCACCGGTTCGCAGGCCGGTGTGATCACCGACTCGGTGCACGGCAAGGCCAAGATCATCGACGTCACCCCCGGCCGCATCTCCTCGGCTCTCGAGGACGGTCACATCGTGATCGTCGCCGGCTTCCAGGGCGTCACCCAGGACACCAAGGAGATCACCACCCTGGGTCGCGGCGGCACCGACACCACGGCCGTCGCGCTGGCTGCCGCGCTCGACGCGACGTACTGCGAGATCTACACCGACGTCGACGGCGTCTTCACCGCCGACCCCCGCATCGTGCCGACGGCGCGCAAGCTCGACCGGATCTCCTCCGAGGAGATGCTCGAGCTGGCCGCGAGCGGCGCCAAGATCCTGCACCTGCGATGCGTCGAGTACGCCCGCCGGTACGACGTCCCGATCCACGTTCGCTCGTCGTTCAGCCAGCTGGAGGGCACCTGGGTGCTGCCGGCGAGCGCGATGGACGAAGCCGAAGGAGAAGCCATGGAACAGGCCATCATCGCGGGCGTCGCCCACGACCGGAGCGAAGCCAAGATCACCGTCGTCGGGGTCCCCGACAAGGTGGGCGAGGCGGCGCGGATCTTCGAGGCGCTCGCCGAGGCGCAGATCAACCTCGACATGATCGTGCAGAACGTCTCGGCCGCCGCGACCAACCTCACCGACATCTCCTTCACCCTGCCGCGCACGGACGGCCGCACGGCCACGCAGGCGCTGGCCGGCTTGCAGGCCGAGATCGGCTTCGAGTCGCTGGTCTACGACGACAAGGTCGGCAAGATCTCGCTGGTCGGCGCGGGTATGCGCTCGCACCCGGGCGTCAGCGCGAAGTTCTTCTCCGCGATCGCCGCCGCGGGCGTCAACATCGACATGATCTCCACCTCCGAGATCCGCCTCTCGGTGGTGGTCTCCGAGGCCGACGTGGACGCCGCGGTCGGGTCCGTGCACACGGCGTTCGACCTCGACGTCACCGAGATCGAGGCAGTCGTCTACGGCGGGACAGGGAGGTAGTCATGGGTGTCCGTATCGGCATCGTGGGCGCGACCGGTCAGGTCGGCGTCGCCGTACGCCAGATCCTGCTGGCGCGGGAGTTCCCGGTCGACGAGGTCCGCTTCTTCGCGTCCGCCCGGTCGGCCGGGACCCTGCTGCCCTTCGGTGACCGGGAGGTCGTCGTCGAGGACGCCTCGACGGCCGATCCCGCGGGGCTCGACATCGCGATCTTCTCCGCCGGCGCGAGCACGTCGCGCGCGCTGGCACCGGCCTTCGCTGCGGCAGGCGTGCTCGTCATCGACAACTCCTCGGCCTTTCGGATGGACCCCGACGTGCCGCTCGTCGTCTCCGAGGTCAACCCCGAGGCCATCCGGGACGCCCGTCGGGGCATCATCGCCAACCCCAACTGCACGACGATGGCCGCGATGCCGGTGCTCAAGCCGCTGCACGACGCGGCCGGGCTCCAGCGGCTGATCGTGTCGACGTACCAGGCGGTGTCCGGAACGGGCGTCGCCGGCGTGCAGGAGCTCGTCGACGGCGTCTCCGCCGCAGGTGACAAGGCCCGCGAGCTGGCCTACGACGGGGAGGCGGTGGCCTTCCCGCCGCCGAACAAGTACGTCGACACCATCGCCTACAACGTGCTCCCGCTGGCTGGCTCCATCGTCGACGACGGTCTGAACGAGACCGACGAGGAGCAGAAGCTCCGCAACGAGTCGCGCAAGATCCTCGGCCTTCCCGACCTCAGGGTGTCGGGCATCTGCGTGCGGGTGCCGGTCGTCACCGGTCACTCGCTCGCCGTGAACGCCGAGTTCGCGCAGGCGTTGACGCCCGCAAGGGCGGCCGAGCTGCTGGCCGACGCGCCGGGCGTCGAGCTGCGTGACGTGCCCACTCCGCTGCACGCGGCCGGCCGGGACCCCTCCTACGTCGGCAGGCTGCGGCAGGACCCCGGAGTCGACGGCGACCGGGGGCTGGCGCTGTTCATCAGCAACGACAACCTGCGCAAGGGCGCCGCCCTCAACACCGTGCAGCTGGCCGAGCTGGTCGCCGCTACCCGCTGACGCGGATCAGTCGGTCGAGGCGTTGACCGTGGTGACCCAGTGGGCGACGGCGTAGCAGCCTGCTGCCAGCAGCGGGATCACCACGAACATGGCCGGTGAGCCGGCGACGTCGATGAGGAAGAGCATCACCAGCACGGCCAGCAGGCCCACGGCCAGGATGCTGGTGCTCACCGGCTCGGGCACCCGCGACAGGCGGAGCAGCGCCGAGCCGAGGGCGGCCATCGCCACCACGATGGCGAGCAGCATCAGCACCCCGGCGCCGCCGCACGACGACGTACCCCGGACGGCCTCGCACAGCTGCTGGGAGCCGAGGACCAGCAGTGCCGTCAGCAGGCCCACGACGACGCCGGTGAGCAGGGCGGCCGGGAGTGGCTGCACGCCGAACGGAATCGAGTCACCGGGCTGATCTCCGGGCTGATCTCTGGGCAGCTCGCCGGTGTCGTGGTGGGCCTCAGGTGGGGGTGCGACGGAGTCGAGCTCCTGCGTCGGCATCGTTGCCGGCTCCGAACGGGTGGGCACGGGTGCCTCAGGCATCGCCGGGCCGGGTTCGGGGCTGCGCTTTCTGCGCTTGCGCCCGAAGCCGAACGACGGCAGCTCCAGGGACGGGCCGTCCGGATCCTCGTCTGGCATGCGGCCGAGTGTGCCACGCAGCGTTCTCGGATCCCGGGGTTAGTGGGGATCTCCTGGGGTTCGTGGCCATCGCACAGGCCACGAACCCCAGGAGTCACCGGATATCCGGTGACTCCAGGAACACCCCGCCCCGCGAAAATCACGAAGAGCCGGACCGTTGCGGTCCGGCTCTTCCAGTGTCGGGCTGACAGGATTTGAACCTGCGGCCTCCTCGTCCCGAACGAGGCGCGCTACCAAGCTGCGCCACAGCCCGATTGCCCTGCTGGACCGATCCGGCCCACGAGCACGGCGAGCATACCCGAGCCCGATCGGCGCCTTGAAATCGACCCGGACGGGCGAGATCGGCGAGCTGGGTCACCGCGGCGTGAGCGTGATCAGGGTGGCCTCCGGCCGGCAGGCGACCCGGAACGGGACGTAGGGGTTGGTGCCCAGGCCGGCCGAGACGTGCAGCCACGCCGACCCCGGGTCGCCAGGCGCCGATTCGGCGGGATGCCGGTGCAGCCCCCTTGCGCGGGCGGGCTCGAGGTCGCAGTTCGTGGTCAGTGCGCCGACCCACGGCACACACACCTGGCCGCCGTGGGTGTGGCCGGCGATGATCGCGTCGTAGCCGTCGGCGGCGAACCGGTCGAGCACCCGCAGGTACGGCGCATGCACCACCGCCAGTCGCACGTCGGTGGTCGCGTCAGCGGGCCCGGACACCGACTCCAGGTCGTCGTAGCCCAGGTGCGGGTCGTCCACGCCGGCGAAGGCGATCCGGACGCCGCCGACCTCGAGGGTGCCGTACCCGTTGGTCAGGTCGATCCAGCCGGCGTCGGCGAAGACCCGGCGCAGATCGCGCCACGGCAGCTGCGGGGTGCTGGTGTTGCGGCTGCCGTCATCGGGCAGCAGGTAGCGCAGCGGGTTGCGCAGGCCCGGCGCGTAGTAGTCGTTGGACCCGAAGACGAACGCTCCCGGCACCTCGAGCAGCCCGGACAGCGCGTCGGCCACGGGCGCGACCGCGCGCAGGTGGGAGAGGTTGTCGCCGGTGTTGATCACCAGGTCGGGCTGCAGGTCGGCCAGGCCCCGCAGCCAGCGCTGCTTGGCGGTCTGGCCCGGGGTCATGTGGATGTCGCTGAGGTGCAGCACGCGCAGCTGCTCGTGCCCGGGCGGCAGGACGGGCACGCTCACCTGGCGCAGCGTGTAGGCGCGTGCCTCGCAGGCGGCGTACGTGCCCAGTGCGGCTCCGCCGGCGACGCCAAGCCCGAGCGTGCGGGCGGCCATGCGCATGAGGCTCACCGGGCAAGGCTGCCACACTGGAGCCATGAGCCTCCTCAAGGACCGACTCCGCGCCGACCTCACCGCCGCCATCAAGTCGCGCGACGAGGTGCGCTCCTCGACGCTTCGTATGATCCTGACCGCAATCACCAACGCCGAGGTCGCGGGCAAGGAGCACCGAGAGCTCAGTGACGACGACATCGTCGGGGTGCTCTCGACCGAGGCCAAGAAGCGCCGCGAGGCCGCCGTTGCCTTCGAGGAGGGCGGCCGGACCGAGATGTCCGCCAAGGAGCGAGCAGAGGGGGTCGTGATCGCCGACTACCTGCCCGAGCAGCTCGACGAGGCCGAGGTCAGCGCACTCGTCGCCGCTGCCATCGACAAGACGGGCGCCGCGGGCGAGGGCATGAAGGCGATGGGCAAGGTGATGGGCGTGGTGACCCCGCAGGTCAAGGGTCGCGCCGACGGCGGCGCAGTGGCCGCGGAGGTACGCCGCCAGCTCGGCTGAGCGTCAGCCGCGACCCCGGCCGTTGCCGTTGCCGTTGCCGCCGTCCTCGTCGGGCGGCGGGACGCTCCCCGAGGACTGGTAGAAGATCACGGTGTCGCCGCTACTGAGCTCGGCGCCGGCGCCCGGGGCGCTGTAGGCGACGCGGTCCGCCTCGACCTCGGAGCCGACGTAGCCACCGTTCTGCGCCACGAAGCCGGCCGCCTGGATGGCCGCGGTGGCCTCATCGACGGTCAGGCCCGCCACGTCGGGGACCGAGGCCAGCACGCCCGCGACCAGGTCGCCGGCCGGAGGGGAGAAGTCCTCGTAGTCCAGCCGCGGAGAGACGGCGTCCATCGCCTCGCCCCAGATGGGGCCGGCGATGGTGGAGCCGAAAGCGTTGCCGATGTAGGAGCCGCCCACCGACTGACCGTTGAGGGTGATCCACTGGCCCAGCGAGTTGGCGCCCGCGACCATGGCGGCCGTGGCCAGCTGCGGGGTGTAGCCGACGAACCACACGGCGTTGTTCTCGTTGTTGGTGCCGGTCTTGCCGGCCGACGGCTTGTCGATGGCGATGTTCTGGCCGAAGCCACCCGGCTCCATCACGCCCCGCAGGACGTCGTTGACCGCGTCGGCCGTCGCGCCGGGCATGACCTGCCGGCATGCCTCCGGGTAGCTCTTCAGAAGCGCGCCGTTGGCGTCCTCGATGGCCGTGACCGGGCGCGAGTCGCAGTGCAGCCCGCGGCCGGCGAACGTGGCGTAGGCCTCGGCCATCGTGAGGGGGTTGGAGTCGGAGACGCCGAGGATCCACGACGGGACCCGTTGCTGCTTCGGCACGGTGATGCCCATGGCCTTGGCCAGCTTCAGGGGCTCGCACATGCCGGTGCGCGTCTCGAGCTGGGCGAAGAACGTGTTCACCGAGTGCTGAGTGCCGGAGTAGAGGTCGTAGGTGCCGCTTCCAGTGGAGTTGGAGACGGCCCACCCGCCGTCGCCGACGTACGGGCCGTTGCAGGTCTCGAACTCGTAGTCGGGGATGTCCATGCTGTCCGGTGCGGAGATGGACGTGCTCAGCGGGATGCCCTGGTTGATCGCCGACGCCAGCACGAACACCTTGAACGTCGAGCCGGCCTGGAAGCCGTTGGCGTCGCCGTACTCGCGCGGCACGACGTAGTTGAGGTAGGTCTCGCCGGCCTTCTTCTTGCCACCCATCGGGCGGGACTGGGCCAGGGCCTTCACGTTGCCCGTGCGAGGCTCGACCATCGCGAGCCCGCCGATGGCCTGGTCGGTGGCGTAGACGTGGTTCCGGACCGCCGTGTCGGCAGCCTTCTGGTAGTCGAGGTTGATAGTCGTGCGGATGGTGAGGCCGCCCGACTTCAGCAGCCGCTTGCGAGCGGCGACCGTCTTGCCGAGCGACTCGTCCTGCTCGAGGTAGTTGACGACGTAGTCGCAGAAGAAGGGTGCCTGCGACTGCGTGCAGCCGTTGGGGGAACGGGTGACGTGGAGACCGAGCCCCTTGGCCTTGGCCTTCTCCGCGCGCTGGGTGCTGATGACGTTGAGCTGGGCCATCCGGTCGAGTACGACGTTGCGTCGGACCAGAGCCTCAGCCGGGGAGTCGACGGGGTTGTAGCGCGTCGGGTTCTTCACAAGGCCGGCGAGCAGGGCCGACTGACCGAGCCTGAGATTCTTGGCGTTCGTGCTGAAGTAGTGGCGGGCCGCCGCCTGGATGCCATGGGCACCGTCACCGAAGTAGGCGATGTTGAGGTAGCGCTCGAGGATCCAGTCCTTGGAGTAGTTCTTCTCGAAGGCGATCGCGTACCGCAGCTCGCGGACCTTGCGGGCGTAGGTGTCCTCTTGCGCCGCGGCGATGGCCTTCTTGTCGTGGCCGGCCTGGTCGATCAGCGTCATCTTCACCATCTGCTGGGTGATCGACGAGCCGCCCTGGACCACGCCGTCGGACGCCTGGTTGGTCACCAGGGCGCGGATGGTGCCGCGGATGTCGAGCGCGCCGTGGTTGTAGAAGCGGTAGTCCTCGATGGAGACGATCGCCTGGACCATCTTGCGGGAGACCTGGTCGAGGCTGACGTTGACGCGGTTCTCGTCGTACAGCGAGGCGATGAGGTTGCCGTCGGGATCGACGATGCTCGTCTTCTGGGCCAGCGGCGTGGCCTCGAGCTCGGCGGGCAGGTTGTCCATGCTCTTCGCGACGTCCTTGGCGGCGACGCCGACGACCCCCGCGAACGGGACGGCGAGGCCCGCGACCAGGAGGCCCATCACGGCCGCCACGGCCGCCATCACACCCAGGTGAGCGAGCGCGGTGGGCCCATGGGGCCGCTGCGAGGATCGGTCCGACATGGACGCCAGAGTACGGGAGGGGCGTCGCCGGCCCCAGCCATGGCGTTACCAGGTCATCTCCGCACGGGCATGAGGACCACGCCGGAGTAGTCCAGATGGACTATGCGTATTGGGCCTTCGGTGGCTGGCACCCGCCGCCTCTGGTCCATACCTTTGCCATAGCACCGAGATGGGCATCATGGGGATGTCTAGCCGGTGTCGAGCGAAGTGGGGTTCGCGATGTGGGTTGAGGACTGGACGTCCAAGGCGGCGTGCAAAGACGCGGCACCGGACGAGCTGTTCGTGCGAGGCGCCGAGCAGAACAAGGCCAAGCAGCTGTGCTCCGGATGCCCGGTGCGGACCGAGTGCCTGGCCGAGGCGCTGGACAACCAGATCGAGTGGGGTGTGTGGGGCGGCATGACCGAGCGCGAGCGCCGGGCCCTCCTCCGCCGTCGGCCGGCCGCCTCGTGGCGATCCGTGCTCGAGGCCGCCCGCGAGAAGACCGTCAGCGTCACCGTCTGAGTCGCTCGAGGTCGCGGCACCCCTGAGGGCGCCAGCGACGTCCCGGTCGCTACGTCGGGCAGTCAGCTCAGGACGCGTCCTCGCCGTCCGCCAGTAGGTCCCCGATGCGTCGGAGGCCGTCGAGATCGTGTACGTCGCCGGCCAGTGCCGGGACCACGACCGTCGGCACTCGCGGATGGGCCGAGGCGAAGCGCTCGCACAGCTGCGCCTCCCGGGCCACCATCCGGGCGCGGTCGGCGTGCACGCGCAGCAGTGCGCCCGTGACCGACGCCGGGTCCTCGCGCGTCAGCCGGTCGGCCGCCGCCGTCGCCTCCTCGGCCGACAGCTCCTTGCCCGACGTCGTACTGGCGCGGTTGACGACGAGTCCCGCCAGCGGCATGTCGTCGTCGCGCAGCCGCTCGACGAAGTACGCCGCCTCCCGCAGCGCGTCGTTCTCGGGCGCGGCCACGACCAGGAACGCGGTGCCGTCGGTCTGGAGCAGCTCGAAGGTCTTCTGGGCGCGCTGGCGGAAGCCACCGAAGAGAGTGTCGAAGGCCGCCACGAACATCTGCATGTCCTTGAGCACCTGGGC
The DNA here is from genome assembly GCF_049897745.1 of Nocardioides sp. LHG3406-4. NCBI lineage: Bacteria > Bacillati > Actinomycetota > Actinomycetes > Propionibacteriales > Nocardioidaceae > Nocardioides > Nocardioides sp. LHG3406-4. The sequence goes on along the minus strand of NZ_JAFCWV010000001.1, from coordinate 939,831 downwards.
GCCCAGCACCTTCGTCAGCGCGCCGGTCACCACGCCCACGCCCACCGTCATCAGGCGCGCGGGGCCCCGCGCGGGCGCCAGCAGCAGCCGGATGAAGCGGCCGTCGAGGAAGCTGGACAGCCGCTCGGGAGCGTCCAGGAAGTCCAGCGCCGACCGCGAGGGCGGGGTGTCCACGACGATCAGGTCGTAGCCGTCCGGCTGGCCGGCCCGCTCCTGCGCCTGCCGGTGGATCTGGCCCAGCTTCTCCATGGCCATGTACTCCTGCGTGCCCGCGAACGAGCTCGACAGCGCGATGTAGAAGGGGTTCTCGAGGATCTGCCTCGCCTTCTCCGGACTGGCCTGGCTCGTGACCACGTCGTCGAAGGTGCGCTTCATGTCGAGCATCATCGCGTCGAGGGAGCCCGCGGCCTCGTCCGAGAGCGGCACCGGGCGAGGGGTGTTGTCGAGCTGCTCGATGCCCATCGACTGCGCGAGCCGCCGGGCCGGGTCGATGGTGAGTACGACGACCTTGCGGCCACGCATCGCGGCCCGCACCGCCAACGCGGCAGACGTCGTGGTCTTGCCGACGCCGCCGGCGCCGCAGCACACGATGATGCCGGTGGCCGGGTCGTCGATGAGGGCGTCGACGTCGAGGTGCAGCCGGGCGCTCACGGGGCCATCCCCTGGTCGCGCAGCGCGGCTGCGAGGTCGTGGAGGCCCCCGGGGTCGACGCCGCCGGCCAGTCTCGGCAGCTCGTAGACCGGCCGGTCGAGGCCGTCGACGACCGCCCGCTGGGCGTCCTCGAGGGCGCGCCGGTCGGCGTGGTCCCGGCCCTCGTCGACCAGCGTGTCGACGAGCTCGGGGGTGACGTCGATCTTGGCCCTGGTGAGGTCCGCGGCCACCGCTGCCCGGTCGAAGTCGCCGTTGCGCGCTGACGTCAGCTGCTCGGGCAGCAGGTCGCGCCGGCGCACCTGGTTGACCACCACGGCGCCGACGCGCATGCCGGTCTCCTGCAGCTCGGTGATCGCGTCCGCCGTCTCCTGCACGGGCATCTCCTCGAGCACGGTGACCAGGTGGATCGCGGTGCGCGGCGACCGGAAGAGTCGCATGACGTTGTCGGCCTGGGACTTGATCGGACCCATCCGGGCCAGGCCCGCGAGCTCGGCGTTCACCCCGAGGAACTGGGCGATCCGGCCGGTCGGCGGCGCGTCGAGGACGACGGCGTCGTACGTGATGGCCTTCTTGTTGCGCGCGTTGCGCTGGGAGGCCTCGTAGACCTTGCCGGTGAGGAGCACGTCGCGGACTCCCGGGGCGATCGTGGTGGCGAACTCGACGACACCGAACCGGTCGAGCGCCTTCCCGGCGCGACCGAGCTTGTAGTACATGGAGAGGTACTCCAGCAGCGCGGACTCCGGGTCGATGTGCAGCGCGTGCACCGCCCCCGCCGCGCCCTCGTCGTCGGCGAGGCCACGCGCGATGCGACGCTCCTCGTAGGGCAGCGGGTCGACGTCGAACATCCGGGCGATGCCCTGGCGGCCCTCGACCTCGCACAGCAGCACGTTCCGCCCGGGCCTGGCGAGCGCCAGCGCGAGCGCGGCAGCCAGCGTCGACTTGCCGGTGCCCCCCTTGCCCGTGACCACGTGCAGCTGGACGCGGGACCAGTCGGCGGACACCGGGTCGGCGTCGGTCGCGAGGGACATGGGGGGAGCCTAGGTGGTGTGGTGATACCCGGATATCCGGGGATCGCCACGGTTTGCCGGCGTTGCAACCCCCTCGAAGCGCGAGGAACGCCGTCAGAGCTGCCTGGTCCGCGGCGCCTCCAGCCCGTCTCGGACCCGGCGCGAGAGGCCATGACCGGCACCTCGTCCCGCTGGCTAGGATCGCAGGCGTCCCGGTGTCGAGGCAGAGGTAGGGAGCAGCGGATGGACAAGGTCGTCGCGAGCGCGACGGAGGCCGTGGCCGACATTCCCGACGGAGCCACCATCTCCGTCGGCGGGTTCGGGCTCTGTGGCATCCCCTCGGTGCTGATCGAGGCACTCCTCGAGGCCGGTACGACGGATCTCCAGGCCGTCTCCAACAACTGCGGCGTCGACGAGTGGGGACTCGGCCGGCTGCTGCTCCAGAAGCGGCTGCGCCGGATGATCTCCTCCTACGTCGGAGAGAACAAGGAGTTCGCCCGGCAGTACCTCGCCGGCGAGCTCGAGGTCGAGCTCACCCCGCAGGGCACCCTGGCCGAGCGGATGCGCGCCGGCGGCTCCGGCATCCCGGCGTTCTTCACGGCGACCGGCGTCGGCACCCAGGTCGCCGAGGGCGGCCTGCCCTGGAGGTACGACGACTCCGGCAACGTCGTGGTCGCCTCGCCCCCCAAGGAGGTGCGCACCTTCGCCACGGCCGAGGGCGAGAAGCAGTTCGTGCTGGAGGAGGCGATCGTGGCCGACTTCGGGCTCGTGCGCGCCTGGAAGGGCGACCGGCACGGCAATCTCGTCTACCGCGACTCCGCGCGCAACTTCAACCCGCTCGCCGCCATGTGCGGGCGCGTCACGGTCGCGGAGGTCGAGCACCTCGTCGAGCCGGGCGAGCTCGAGCCCAACGACGTCCACACCCCGGGCGTCTACGTGCAGCGGGTGGTCCCGCTGACGCCCGAGCAGGCTGCCGACAAGCAGATCGAGAAGCGCACCGTGAGGGAGGCCTGAGATGAGCTGGACACGCGAGGAGATGGCGGCCCGGGCGGCCTCCGAGCTGACCGACGGCTCCTACGTCAACCTCGGCATCGGTCTCCCGACGCTGGTGCCGAACTACGTCGCCGACGACGTCGAGCTGGTGCTCCAGTCGGAGAACGGCATCCTCGGAGTCGGCGCCTACCCGGTCGCCGGCGAGGAGGACCCGGACCTGATCAACGCGGGCAAGGAGACGGTGACGGTGCGCAAGGGTGCGTCGTTCTTCGACTCCGCGACGTCGTTCGGGATGATCCGCGGCGGCAAGATCGACGCCGCGATCCTCGGGGCGATGCAGGTCTCCCGCAACGGTGACATCGCCAACTGGATGATCCCCGGCAAGATGGTCAAGGGCATGGGCGGCGCGATGGACCTCGTGCACGGCGCCAAGCGGGTCATCGTGCTGATGGAGCACACCGCCAGGGACGGCTCGCTCAAGATCCTCGACGAGTGCGACCTGCCCTACACCGGCAAGCGGGTGGTGCAGCGGATCATCACCGATCTGTGCGTCATCGACGTCGTCGACCCCGCCACCGGCGAGGTCGCGGTCTCCGGCACCCTCGGGGACCGCGCGCTGAGGCTGGTGGAGCTGGCGCCGGGCGTCACCGAGGCCGAGGTGCGTGAGAAGACCCAGCCGGAGCTGATCTCGTGACCACGCGCGAGCAGTCATGGACCGACGAGGGCTCACCTCCGGGCCGGCTCGTCGTGCTGAGCCGCAACCCCATCAGCACGGCCATGGAGTCGATCGCCTCCGCGGTCGGCTGGCAGGTCGTGGTGGTCGCCGACGACGAGGGTGGCCGCGGCGTCGAGCAGCTCGCCGGGCTGCGTCTCGCCGAGGGTGATGCGGTCGTGCTCTGCGACCACGACGCCCCCGACGCGCCCCGGGCGATGCGCGACGCACTGGCCTCGCCGGCGTCGTACGTCGCGATGATGGCCAGCAGGCGCCGCGCCGAGGGGCTCGTGCAGCAGCTCACCGACGAGGGCGTCCCCGGCCTGGAGAAGCTGCACGTCCCGGCCGGGCTGAACACCGGCGGCAAGCGGCCCGGCGAGATCGCGCTCTCCGTGGTGGCCGAGATTGTCGCCGAGAGCCACGGTCGCAGCGGCGGCCCGATGCGGGACCCTGGCGTCGGTCCGTGACGTCGGCTCCGATCATCCTGGTGCCCGGCTACTGGCTCGGCGCCTGGGCCTGGGACGAGGTGGCTGCTGCCCTGCGTGCCGACGGCCACGGCGCCACGGCCCTCACGCTGCCCGGGCTCGGGTCCGCCGACGCCGACCGCTCCTCGATCACCTTCGCCGACCACGTCGACGCCGTCTGCGCAGCGGTGCACGCTGCCGGTGCTCCCGTCGTACTCGCCGTGCACAGTGGCGCGGGGGCCGTCGGCTACGCCGTCTCCGACCGCGTGCCCGATCAGCTCGCGCACGTGGTGTACGTCGACACCGGCCCGGCCATCGGCCCGCTCGACGCCGACCTGGCTCCTGACGAGCTGCCGATGCCGCCGTTGGAGGTGCTGGGCCCCGCAGAGAGCCTCGCCGGCCTGACCGACGAGCAGCTCGCGACGTTCCGGGACCGCGCCGTGCCCCAGCCCGGTGGGGTGGTGCGGGGGAGCGCCGAGCTGGTCGACGACCGGCGCCTCGACGTCCCCACCACCGTGGTCTGCACGACCATCCCCGTCGACCATCTTCAGTCGGGCATCGCCGACGGTCAGCCCTGGGTCGGCGGGCTGGCGCAGCTGCGGCACGTCGCCCTGGTCGACCTGCCCACCAGCCACTGGCCCATGTGGTCGCGACCGGCCGACCTCGCCGCCGTCCTCTCGGAGATCGCGCGCGGAGACGTCAGCTGACGGGAGTACGACGCGACGCCAGGTGCGCCACGAGCGCCCACGCGACCGAGACGGTGAACACCGCCGCGAACGGGTCGCCGAAGACACCGGCGAGGTCGCTGCGGCGTACGGCGGCGAAGGTGACGCCGCACAGGGCCAGGGCCAGGGCAGCGCCGAGCGAGTCGGCGATGGAGAGCGCGGAGCTGTTGAAGCCGCGGTCGCGCTCAGTGGAGTGGCGCAGCATCGCGACGCTCGTCCGCGGGAAGGCCGTGCCCATGCCGATCGCCGCGACGGCGTAGCCGACGACCAGCACGACCGGGTGCAGCCGTGCGCCGGTGGCGACCAGTGACAGCGCCGCACCGCCCGCGAGCAGGGCGGTGCCGACGAGCATGGCGCGCTCGTCGCTGAGCCGGCTGCCCAGTCGGGCCTGGACCTGGCTGGCTCCGGCCCAGCAGACTCCGGCGGCCGCCAGCGCCAGCCCGGCGCGACCGGTCGACAGCCCCCAGTGGTCCTGGAGCACGAACGGCAGGTAGGCCTCGGCGCAGAAGAACGACGCCCCCAAGGCACCTCGGGTCAGCACCACGCTCGGCAGGCCGCGCGCGGCGGTGAGGGTGCGCTTCGGCACGAGGTGGCGTACGGAGACCAGCACGACGGTGGCCGCGGCGGCCGCGAAGAGCAGCCCGAGGCCCGAGCGCGAGCCCAACAGGTCGAGGGAGAGTACGGCGATCGCGGCGACCACGGCCCAACAGAGGCGGTCGACGGGCACCCGCTCACCGAGGGGCTCGGGATGCCCGCGGAGCCCGAGCAGCGAGGGCACGACGAAGGTCGTCGCGACGGCGACCAGGGCCACGACGGAGAGGAACACCCACTCCCAGCCCCAGTGGCTGGCGATGAGGGCGGCGATGGAGGGCCCGAAGAGCGACGGGAGCACCCACGCCGCCGCGAACCCCGCGAAGATCGAGGGCTGCAGCCGGGAGGGGTAGACCTGCCCGACGACGACGTACAGGCCGACGGTCAGCGCCCCGGCGCCGAGGCCCTGCACGAGCCGGCCGGCGACCAGGACCTCCATGGTGGGAGCGAGCCCGCAGACGAGCAGACCGAGCGCGAAGAGCACGATCGACGTGTAGAGCGGTGGCACCGGACCCCGGCGGTCGCTCCAGATGCCGCAGACGACCATGCCGACGACACCGGTCGCGAGCGGCGCCGCGAAGCTGATCGCGTAGAGGTGCACGCCGTCGAGCTCGCGGGCCACCTGCGGCATCACCGTGGTCACGGCCAGCGCCTCGAAGGCGGCGAAGAAGACGAGGGCCACCATGCCGACCGTCGTCAGGGCGTAGCCGCGGCTCAGGACGGTGTCTGGGCGTCCCGAGGACGGCGGCGTGCTCGGCGGGGCGGTTGGTGCTGTCACTATGAGAACCGTAGGTCGTCAACAGTGCTTGAGGTCAACACGAGATCGGCACGGGGATCAGTGCCGGTCCTCGAGGCCGACCGCCTCGCGCAGCCTGCGCACGGACTCCTGGAGGTTCGGGGAGTCCTCGGCGTGGTGGCTCATCAGGTCCGACAGCGCCTCGGCCAGCACGTTGAGCTTCTCCTGCGCGGCCTCCTCGCTGCGGCGGCCGGCGTTCTCGAGGAGCACGAGCAGCAGCAGTGACAGGACCGACGACACGGTGTGCAGCGCCAGCTCCCACTTGGTGGTGCTCTTCCACAGTGGGTAGCTCACCGTCCAGAGCACGATCGCCACCACGATGACGCCGAAGAACGGAGCACGGCTGACGTGCTGGTTGACGGCCTCCACGAACCGCTCAAAGGCGCCTCGCCCGTCGTCCTTCGTGCGCGATTCCGCGGCGTCGCTTCGTCCGTCCATGGGCGCAGGGTACGGCGCCCGGCGTGGCTCCGCCTCGCGAAGCCACACCGGGAGGGACTTCAGTCGACGGCCAGTCCCGCGGCCGGCGCGGTGCGCGCCGCCCGCCGGGCCGGGAGCACACCGGCCAGCAGGCCCGCCGCGCCGGCGACCGCGACGACCGCCGCCAGCTGGAGCCACGGCAGCACCACCGGGGCATCGGCGATCACCGGCTGCACCATCGCCTGGACGGCGACCCACGCGAACGCCACCCCGATGACCCCGCCCAGCACCGTGGCGACCACCGAGAGCAGCACCGCCTCGACGGCCAGCGTCGTACGGAGCTGACGCCGAGTCAGGCCCAGGGCGCGGAGCAGGGAGTTCTCCCGGCCACGCTCGATCACCGAGAGACCGAGCGTGTTGGCGATCCCGATGAGCGCGATCACCACCGCGACGGCCAGCAGCCCCACGACGGTGCCGGTCAGCACGTCCAGCTGGAGGTCGACCCAGGCACGGTCGGCCAGTCCGTTCTCCAGCTCGGCGCCCACAGGCGCACCCAGCGCGTCGAGGTCGCCACCGAAGTCGTCTCCGTCGGCTCCGTCGGCCGCGCGCAGCCAGATCGCGGTCAGGGCCGCGTCCGGGGCGAGCCGCGCCAGCGTCGCCGGTGCCACGACAGCTGCACTGCCCCAGCCCTCGCCGGTGACCACGGTCAGCCGCGCCGTGCGATCGCCGACGCGCACGGTGACCGTGTCGCCGTCGAGCTGCTCGGGCCCGAGCGCCTCCCAGGGCACGTAGATCTCGTCGGGTCCGGCCGCGGCCAACGGCTCGGCGTCACGGTTGACGGAGCTGCTGTCCGGCGCCGCCAGCAGCGGCAGCCCACCGGCGCCGACGATGCGAGCCTGCACGCCCTGCACCGGGACCGCCGTCTCGACCGACTCGAGGCCCTCGACCTTGTCGAGCACCGAGGCCGGGATCGGCTCACCTGTCGAGGTCAGCACCCCGTCGAGCGGGTGCTGGTGGTCCATCTCGGCGCCCAGTGCGCTGCGGGAGCTGGCCATGCCGGTGAGCACGGCCGTCGTCAGAGTGACCCCGATGAGCAGCGAGGCGGTGGTGGCCGCCGTACGACGAGGGTTGCGCACTGCGTTGCTCGTGGCCAGCCGGCCGGGCATGCCGGTGATCCGGCCGGTCGCCGGGCCGATCGCCCGGATCATGCCGGGCACGATGACCGGTCCGAGCATGAGCAGGCCGGCGAACGTCGCGGAGCCGCCGGCGACCATGGGCACCACCGACTCCTGGGCCACCGAGAGAGCCAGGAGCACCACGCCGGCCGCGATCACCATCAGACCGGCGGCGATGCGCCACCGCCCTGCGGTGGTGCGCACGTCGACACCGGAGTCGGGTCGCAGCGCGACGAGCGGGTCGACGCGTACGGCGCGGCGCGTGGGCAGCCAGGCCGCGACCGTGGTGACGAGCAGGCCGACGGCGGCGGCGCCGACGTACCAGAGCGGGCCGATGTCGACACCGCCCATCGATGCGTCGGAGAACCGTCCCCGGGCGAGGGCGACCAGGCCGTAGCCGACACCGGCCCCGGCGCCGATGCCGATGCCGGAGGCGACGACGCCGAGGACCAGTGCCTCGGCCCGGATGGAGCGCAGCACCTGACGCCGGGTGGCGCCCACGCAGCGCAGCAGCGCGAAGTCACGCTGGCGCTGGGCGAAGAGGATCGTGAACGTGTTCGCGATGACCAGCACCGAGACGAACAGCGCGATGGCCGCGAAGAGCAGCAGCATGGTGGCCAGCACGTTGACGCCCTGGTTGGCCTCGATCTGGCGCTCCTCGACGAAGTCGCCGACCGACATCACGGTCACGTCCTCGGTGATGTCCTCGATCTGGCGGGTCTGGTCGGCCACCGAGCCGGTGGAGGCCCACGCGACGCCGTCGACGAACATCGACTCGCCCCACGGGGCGAGATCCGGCCAGGTGAGGTAGATCGACGCGGCACTGGTGATCGACGGCGAGTCGACCTTCCCGACGACGTCGACGTCGACCGTGCTGTCCCCGGTGCCGATGGTGAGCCGGTCGCCGACCTGGACGTCGCCCTTCTTGGCGGCGTTGACGTCGACGACGGCCTCGCCCGGACGCGTGGCGAAGCGCCCGGCGGCCAGCTCCTGCCAGCGCAGGGCGGGCGCGGTGCTCAGCTCGCCGATGTCGGTCTCGTCGACGAGGCGCACGCCGTCGCGCGCGACGGCCTGGCGGGTCCAGCCGATGACGGCGGCGTCGGCACCGGCGTCGCCGGCTCCGTCACGGATCTCGACGGCCGCCTCGGAGGGGAGGCCGGTCGCGACGACGTCTGCACCGACGTAGGGCGCCTTGATGCCGGCCAGCATGCCCGAGCGTGCCGACGAGGTGAGCGCGGCCGTGGTGATGATGAACGCGACGCCGATGGTGACGGCGAGCGCGGCGGCGACGTACCTGCGGGTGTGGGTGTGCAGGGAGGCGAGCAGGACGACCCTCATCGGACGGCCGCCTCGCCGCGCAGCGCCGCGACGAGCCGGTCGGTGCCGGGCTCGACGAGGTGCTCGCGCACCACCCCGTCGGCGAGCACCACGACGTCGTCGGCGTACGCCGCGGCGTCGAGCTCGTGGGTCACCATCACGACCGTCTGGCCCAGCTCGCGCACGGAGCGGCGCAGGAAGCCGAGCACCTCGGCCGACGCCTCGCTGTCGAGGTTGCCGGTCGGCTCGTCGGCGAAGACGATGTCGGGCTGGGCGATGACCGCGCGGGCGATCGCCACCCGCTGCTGCTGGCCGCCGGAGAGCTGGTGCGGGCGGTGCCCGAGCCGGTCGCGGATGCCCATCGTGTCGACGACCAGGTCGAATCGCCCGGTGTCGACCGAGCGTCCGGCGAGGTCCAGGGGGAGGAGGATGTTCTGGCGCGCATCCAGCATCGGCAGCAGGTTGTAGGACTGGAACACGAAGCCGATGTGGTCGCGGCGGAAGACGGTGAGGGCGGTGTCGTCGAGCGAGTGCAGCTCGACCCCGCCGACCGAGACCCGGCCCTCGGTGGGAGTGTCGAGGCCGGCGAGGCAGTGCATGAGGGTCGACTTGCCGGAGCCGGAGGCGCCCATGATCGCGGTGAATCGTCCGTCGGGCAGGTCAAGGTCGACGCCGCGCAGGGCGTGCACGGTCGCGTCGCCGCGGCCGTAGGTGCGGCACAGTCCGCGGGCGCTGGCGGCGGTCTCGGCGGGGCCGGAGTCGTGGTGAGGAGTGGGGCCGAACGTCGTCTGGGTCATGACGACGACGCTATTTCTCCGCGGCCCCCCAGTCGTCAGGCCGCGGGTTGATCCCGGCGTCCACCCGCGGGATGAGTCAGCCGACGAGTCCGGCCTCGTGCGCCAGCACCACGAGCTGCACCCGGTCGCGCGATCCGGTCTTGGCCAGCAACCGGCTCACGTGCGTCTTCACCGTCGCCTCGGCCACCACGAGCTCGGCCACGATCTCGGCGTTGGAGAGACCGCGGCCGACCAGGACCAGCACCTCGCGCTCGCGGTCGGTGAGGCGGTCGAGCCGGACATCGTCGGCCGTCGGCGTACGGGCGTGGGGCAACGCGGAGAAGTGCTCGAGCAGCCGCCTGGTGGTGCTGGGCGCGACCACCGAGTCGCCTGCGTGCACGGTGCGGATGGCGCCGAGGAGGTCCTCGGGAGCGGCGTCCTTGAGCAGGAAGGCCGCCGCGCCCGCCCTGATCGCGGCGAAGGCGTACTCGTCGAGGTCGAACGTCGTCAGCACGATCACCCGGGGCGACTCCGGGTGGGCCGCCACCAGCCGGGTGGCCTCGACGCCGTCGAGGCGGGGCATCCGCACGTCCATGAGTACGACGTCGGCCGAGGTGGTCGCGAGCAGGTCGACGGCCGCCTGGCCGTCGCCGGCCTCGCCCACGACGGTGAGGTCGGCCTGCGACTCGATGAGCATCCGGAAGCCCGCACGCACCATCTGCTGGTCGTCGACGAGGAACACCCGGATCGCCTCACTCATAAGGGGATTCTCGCGTCCACCCGGAACCCGCCGCCCGGCCAGGGCCCGGCCGCGAGCGTGCCGCCGTGCACCGTGACCCGCTCTCGCATGCCGAGCAGCCCCAGGCCTGAGCCGTCGTCGTCGCTCGCTGCGCCGCGGCCGTCGTCCTCCACCTGCACGACCACCTCGCCGCCGGTCACCTGCACGCGCACCTGCGCCTCCACCCCCGGCCCGGCATGCTTGCGGACGTTGCTCAGGGCCTCCTGCACGACGCGGTACGCCGTGAGGGCGATGCCCACCGGCACCTCGGTGTCGAGCCCGTTCAGCTCCGCCCGCACTCCCGGTCCGGCCTGCTCGACCAGCACCGGGATGTCGGCCAGCCTGGGCGCCGGGGCGGTGCCGGTGGCGTCGGAGCGCAGCAGGCCGAGCATCCGCCGCATCTCGGTCAGCGACTCCCGACCCGTGCTCGCGATGGCGTCGAGCGCCTCGGTCGCCAGCGCGGGATCGTGCGCCGCGGCGTACCTCGCGCCGTCGGCCTGCACGACGATCACCGAGAGCCCGTGGGCCACGACGTCGTGCATCTCGCGAGCGATGCGGGTGCGCTCGTCGGACGCGGCGAGCGCCACCTGCTGCTCGGCCTCGCGGTGGATCCGCTCCGCGCGCTCGACGAGGGTGTCGACGTACGCCGCACGCGTGCGACCGAGAGTCCCCAGCGCCCACGAGCTGACCACGATGGCGGCGCAGGTGAGGAAGTAGGGCAGGAAGCGCTGCACGGTGAGCTCACGGGCACCGAGACCCTCGAGCCAGTCGACCGAGGCCACCGCGCTCGCGATGACACCGACCGCGAGCGCCGCCATCCCCGCGCGAGCGGTCGAGAACCGGGCGACGGAGTAGATGGCGACCGGCGCGGCCACCTGGCCCCAGATCGGGGTGCCCACCAGGGGCACCTGGACGGCGTGCGCGAGCGCGACGGCGGCGAAGACGGCGACCGGGTGGGCTCGGCGCCAGTAGAGCGGCAGCACCTGGACGAACGACAGCACCGTCCACCACGGGTCGACACCCGCCACCGGCATCGCCAGGGCGGGAAGCAGGAGCGTGGTGGCCAGGACGCGGTCGAACCACCGGCGGCCCGACGCCCCCAGCTGCCACGGGCGGCGTCCCGCCCCTGTCTCGTTCACGCTCGCCACCGTAGACGGACGCGCAGGCAGGTGCGTCAGACCACGGGATGACCCTAGGGTCGGGCCATGGCCGCCGAACTGGAGGAGCTGCTCGTCGCCGACCCCGCTGAATGGCGCGCCTGGCTGGAGGAGCACCACGACTCGTCGCCCGGTGTCTGGCTGATCCTGACCAAGAAGGGCGGCACCCAGACCACCATGACCTGGGCCACGGCGGTCGACGAGGCGCTGTGCTTCGGCTGGATCGACGGTCAGGCCCGCCGGCGCGACGACCAGACGTCGTACCAGCGGATGACGCCCCGCGGCCCGCGAAGCACGTGGTCGGCCCGCAACGTCGGGCACGTCGAGCGGCTCGAGCGCGAGGGCCGGATGACCGCCGCCGGCCGCGCTGCGGTCGACGCGGCCAAGGACGACGGCCGCTGGGAGCGGGCGTACGCGCCGCCCTCGGAGGCCGTCGTACCCGAGGACCTCGCGGCCGCGATCGCCGCCGTCCCCGCGGCCCAGGCGATGTTCGACGTGCTGACCAAGACCAACCGCTACTCGCTGATCCACCGCCTCGGCCAGGTGAAGAGGCCCGAGACGCGGGAGCGGAAGATCCGCGAGTTCGTGGCGATGCTGGCGCGCCACGAGACCCCGCACCCACAGAGGGCGAGGCCCGACTAAGGTCGGTCGCATGACCAAGTGGGAGTACCTGACGGCGCCGATCCTCACGCACGCCGCGAAGCAGATCCTCGACAACTTCGGAGCCGACGGCTGGGAGCTCGTGCAGATCGCGCCGGGCATGAACCCGGAGAACAACGTGGGCTACTTCAAGCGTCCTCTGGAGTCCTGATGTCCCATCCCGAAGAGAACCTCGCCGACCTCGGCCTGTCCGTGCCGGAGGTCGCCAAGCCGGTCGCCGTCTACGTGCCCGCGGTCCGCTCCGGCAACCACGTCTTCACCTCCGGCCAGCTGCCGATGCGCTCCGGCGAGCTGATGCTCACCGGCAAGGTCGGCGGCGAGGTCTCCCAGGAGGACGCGGTCGAGTGCGCACAGCAGTGCGCCCTCAACGCCATCGCCGCGGTCAAGGCCGAGATCGGTGACCTGGCGCTGGTCAAGCGCGTGGTCAAGGTCGTCTGCTTCGTCGCCTCCACCCCGGACTTCACCGGGCAGCCGGTCGTCGCGAACGGCGTCTCGGAGCTGCTCGGCAAGGTGTTCGGCGACGCCGGCATCCACGCCCGCTCGGCGGTCGGAGTACCCGTGCTGCCGCTGGATGCTCCGGTCGAGGTCGAGCTCCTGGTCGAGGTCTGACGGGTGAAGCGTCTCCCGCTGCCGGCGCACCTCGTCGCGCACGCGCAGGCCTACGCCGAGGGGTCGGCCGAGCCGGCCGAGCCGCGCAACGCCGCGACCGTCGTACTGATGCGGCCGTCCGACGACGGTCCGTCGGTCTACCTCCTGCGCCGGCAGACGTCGATGGCCTTCGCCGGCGGCATGTGCGTCTTCCCCGGCGGTGGCGTCGACGACCGTGACGACGACCCCGCGCTGGCCTGGGCGGGACCCGGCCCGGACGAGTGGGCTCGACGTCTCGGCGTCGACGAGAACCTCGCGCGCGCGCTGGTGTGCGCGGCGGTCCGGGAGACGTTCGAGGAGTCGGGCGTGCTGCTGGCCGGTCCCGACGCCACCTCGGTCGTGTCCGACACGACGGGCGACGACTGGGAGGCCGACCGCCTGGCGCTGGAGTCGCGCGAGCTGGCGTTCGCCGACCTGCTCGTACGCCGCGGACTGGTGCTGCGCACCGACCTCCTCGGCGCCTGGTCGGGTTGGCTGACGCCGGTCTTCGAGCCGCGCCGCTACCGCACCTGGTTCTTCGTCGCCGTGCTGCCCGAGGGCCAGCGCACCCGCGACGTGTCGACCGAGTCGTCGTCGGTCGCCTGGATGCCGGCGCGTGACGCCGTCGCGGCGGTCGACGAAGGAGAGCTCTTCATGATGCCGCCGACGTGGCTCACCTGCCTCGAGCTCGACACGTTCGACTCCCCGGCTGCCGTGATGGCCGCCGCCGAGGACCGCACCGTCGAGATCTTCATGCCCGAGGTCGTCACCGACGGCGAGGGGCACGTGCTGTCGACGCCCGAGCGCTACACCCGGCTGATCGCCGACCGATGACCTGGTCGGGGGGAGCGTTCGGGGCGCGAGCGCAGTGCGTGCTCGCTCCCAACCCCGGCCTGATGAGCCTGGACGGCACCAACACCTGGGTGCTGCGCGAGCCCGGTGCCCGCCGGTCGGTCGTGGTCGACCCGGGCCCCTCGATCCTCGCGCACCTCGACGCCGTGGCCTCGGTCGCGGGCGAGGTGGAGGTCGTGCTGTTGACCCATCACCACCTCGACCACTCCGAGGCGGCTCGCGAGTTCGCCGAGCGCATGGGGTGCGGCGTGCGGGCGCTCGACCCGGCCCAGCGGCTGGGCAGCGAGGGCCTGGCCGACGGCGACGTGGTGTCCGTCGACGGGCTCGAGGTGCGAGTCGTCGGCACCCCCGGGCACACCGCCGACTCGCTGTCGTTCCTGCTGCCCGCCGAGGGCGCCGTACTCACGGGCGACACGGTGCTCGGGCGCGGCACCACCGTGGTCGCGCACCCCGACGGACAGCTCGGCGCCTACCTCGACTCGCTCGATCGGCTGCACGCACTGGCCGCCGAGCACGACGTGACCTCGATCTGGCCGGGGCACGGACCGGTGCTCGACGACGCGCTCGGGACGCTCGACTACTACATCGCCCACCGCCAGGATCGACTCGACCAAGTGCGCGAGGCCCTGCGCAGCCTCCACGCGACCCACCGCGACGGTGCGCCGCTCGACCACGAGTCGCTGCCGCGGCGGATCGTGGAGATCGTGTACGCCGACGTCGACGAGGTGCTCTGGGGTGCCGCCGAGCTGTCCGTGCGCGCCCAGCTCGCGTACCTCCACCCCCGTTGAGTCGCGCGTTCGTACCCGTTGAGTTGCGCCGCCGTGCCTGTTGAGTCGCGCGTTCGTACCCGTTGAGTCGCGCCGCCGCATCAGTTGAGTCGCGCGTTCGTACCCGTTGAGTTGCGCCGACGGGCCGCAATCCGTCCACACCCTGGTCGCGGGCCGCACTTTCCACAGCCCGCCGGGTACGCCGGACTGACAGTACGGCGATCGTCGCAGGATCCCGGCCATGCCGACCTTTCCTGCCGATCCCTTCACCACGTCCATGGCCGCCTCGTGGGGTTTCTCCCGCAAGGTGCTCGGCGTCGCCGTCGCCGAACGTCGCCTCGTGCGGCTCATGGCCGGCCTCTACGTCCGCTCCGACGTGGCGCTGACCCCGTTGCTGCGCGCCCGGGCGGCTGCGCTCGTCGTCAGCGACCACTCCGTCGTGTGTGACCGCACCGCAGCATGGATCTGGGGCGTCGACTGCTTCGCGTACGCCGAGCTCGACGGGACGCCGGCGCTGGAGACGTGCGTCCTCCGCGGACACCGCGCCACCGAGCGGCCCGAGGTCGACGGTGGGACGCGCGACCTGCGTGACGAGGACTGGGTGATCCTCGACGGCGTGCGGGTGACGACTCCGCTGCGGACCGCCATGGACCTCGGGTGCGCGCTCCGTCGTCCGGTCGCGTTCGCCGCCATGGAGGAGCTCATGCGCGTGCACGGATTCGCGCTCGCCGACCTGCGTCGCCTGCTTCCGCGCTACTTCCGCCGGCGCGGGGTCGTGCAGCTGCGGCAGCTGGTCCCCTTGGTCAGAGGGGTAGCCGAGTCCCAACCCGAGGCGTGGATGCGGCTGGCGATCATCGACCACGGGCTTCCTGAGCCGGCGGCGCAGCACTGGGTCACCGACGCCGGCAGGCCGGTCTTCCGTCTCGACCTGGCGTACCCGCGGGCCCGCATCGCCATCGAGTACGACGGTGAGGAGTGGCACACCAGTGAACGCGATCGCACCCGGGACCTGGCTCGACGGGCCTGGCTGGAGCAGCGCGGGTGGACGGTCGTCGTACTCACGAAGCAGTCGCTCAACGACGTGTCAGACCCGTGGGTCACCGAGCTCGCGACGTTGCTGCGGACGCGCAAGGTCGCGTGAGGCGCGACTCGTTAGGCACGGAAGCGCGACTCGAGGGGCACGGAGGCGCGACTCGACGGGCACGAGGGCGCGACTCGACGGGCACGAGGGCGCGACTCGACGGGCACGAGGGCGCGACTCGAGGGGCACGGAGGCGCGACTCGACGGTCAGCGGGCGCGGCGGGACAGACGCTCGACGTCCATGATCACCACGGAGCGGGGCTCCAGGCGCAGCCAGCCGCGGGAGGCGAAGTCGGCGAGCGCCTTGTTGACCGTCTCGCGAGAGGCGCCGACCAGCTGGGCGAGCTCCTCCTGGGTGAGGTCGTGGTGGACGTGGACCCCGTCGTCGGCGGTGCGGCCGAAGCGGTCGGCGAGGTCGAGCAGCTGCTTGGCGACGCGACCGGGTACGTCGGAGAAGACCAGGTCGGCGACAACGTCGTTGGACTTGCGCAACCGTCCGGCGAGCTGGGAGAGCAGGCCACGGGCGACCATCGGCCGCCCCTCGAGCCAGCGCAGCAGGTCGGAGTGGGAGAGCGAGACGAAGGTGGTGTCGGTGACGGCGGTGACGGTGGCCGAGCGCGGGCCTGGGTCAAAGAGCGACAGCTCGCCGAACATCTGGCCGGGGCCCATGATCGCGAGCAGGTTCTCGCGGCCGTCGGAGGAGGACCGGCCGAGCTTCACCTTGCCCTCGGTGACGATGTAAAGCTTGTCGCCGGAGTCGCCCTCGTGGAAGAGCACCTCGCCACGGCGCAGCGACGTCTCGACCATGGAGCTGCGCAGCGCGCTGGCTGCTTCGTCGTCCACCGCGCTGAACAGCGGCGCCTGACGCAGTACGTCGTTGTCCACGGGGTCCTCCAGTCTCTGCCGCGCCCGAGCCGGGCGTCTGGTGGCATCCTATCCAGTGGCCCGGGTCACAGTGCCACCTGCGGTGTTCCGTGGACCATCTCGGGCGACGCCCGGCTCCCCACGGCGCTGTCGGTGCCGCGCCGTACTCTGGGCGCGTGCCTGCTGCGACCCCGACCACCCGCCCCGACCGGCCGCGTCCCGACACAAGCGTCGTACGCCGGGCCCGCAAGGTCGACCGGATCCTGGCCGAGACCTATCCCGACGCGCGCTGCGAGCTCGACTTCGACAACCCCTTCGAGCTGCTGGTCGTCACGGTGCTGTCGGCGCAGACCACCGACCGGCGGGTCAACACCGCCCGGCCCTCGATCTTCGCCGCCTACCCCGACGCCCACGCCATGGCCTCGGCCTCCCGCGAGCACCTCGAGCAGCTCCTCGGCCCGCTGGGGTTCTTCCGCGCCAAGACCGAGTCGCTGCTCAAGCTGAGCGCCGCGCTCGTGGAGGACCACGACGGGGAGGTGCCCGCGTCGCTCGACGAGCTCGTCAAGCTCCCCGGCGTCGGCCGCAAGACCGCCAACGTCGTGCTCGGCAACGCCTTCGGCATCCCCGGCATCACCGTCGACACCCACTTCGGCCGGCTCGTGCGCCGCCTGGGCTGGACCGAGGAGACCGACCCGGTGAAGGTCGAGCACGCCATCGGCGACCTGTTCCCCAAGCGCGACTGGACCATGCTGTCCCACCACCTGATCTGGCACGGCCGCCGCCGGTGCCACGCCAAGAAGCCGGCGTGCGGCGCGTGTCCCGTGGCGCGGCTGTGCCCGTCGTACGGCGTGGGGCCGACCGACCCGATCGCCGCAGCCGCGCTGGTCAAGACGCAGGGACCCGCGTGAGGCGCATCGCGGCCGCGCTGGCGGTCGTGGTGCTCCTGCTCGCCGGGTGCGACGACGCCCCCGCGAGGAAACCGCTCCCGCAGCCGCTGCCGACGCTGCAGCTGGACGCCTTCGACGCCGACAGCGAGCCCCTCGCGCTCGCCGACGTGCGCGGACCGACCGTCATCAACTTCTGGGCCTCGTGGTGCACGCCGTGCCGCGCCGAGCTGCCGGTCCTCGAGCAGTTCCACCAGCAGTACGCCGGCCGGGTCGACATGCTCGGCATCGACTTCCAGGACGGCCAGCCCGACAAGGCGGCCCAGCTGATCGAGCGGTCCGGGGTCACCTACCCCCTCTACGAGGACTTCGACGGCGACCTCAGTGGCCTGGCGCCGCTGCCGAAGCTCACCAGGCTGCCGTTCCTGGTGCTGGTCGACGATCAGGGCGAGGTCGTGCACCAGGAGTTCGTGGAGATCAAGACCGTGGCCCAGCTCGAGGCGCTGGTGGGCAAGCACCTCGGGGTCGACGGGTGACCGCGAAATCAGAGCCGTCAGGGCTGCCTGCCTGGCTGGACCCCATCGTCGAGGGCGCCGCCACCATCACGCTCCAGGAGCTCACCCGGTTCATGCCGCCCGACGACAACGAGCCCCGGCGCAGCGCCGTACTCATGCTCTTCGCCGACACCGATGCCGACGGCGAGGGCGAGCTGCTGCTCACCGAGCGCGCCCACCACATGCGTTCGCATCCCGGCCAGGTGTCGTTCCCCGGCGGCCGGATCGACCCTGGCGAGACGCCGCGCGAGGCGGCGCTCCGCGAGGCCGCCGAGGAGATCGGGCTGGACGCCGCCGGAGTGGAGATCTTCGCCGAGCTGCCGGAGCTCTGGCTGCCGCCGAGCAACTTCGCGGTGACCCCCGTACTCGGCTACTGGCGCCATCGCGGCCCGGTCGGCATCGCCAGCCCCGACGAGGTGCACGCGATCCACCACGTCCGCATCTCCGAGCTGCTCGACCCCGACAACCGCATCTCGGTGAAGCACCCGAGCGGCTGGGTCGGCCCCGCGTTCCTGATCGGGCCCCACCGCGACGTCATCCTCTGGGGCTTCACCGCCGGCATCATCGCCCGGCTCTTCGACCACCTCGGCTGGACCACCGAGTGGGACCAGACCCGGATGCGCGACGTTCCCGCGCACATGCTGCAGGGTGATCCCAGCCCCGCTGACCAGCGACGGCTGACGCAGGACGCCGAGCTCCGGGAGCGCGAGTGAACCTCCTCGACTGGCTGCTCGTCGGGCTCGCCGGCATCTACGCCCTGTCGGGCTACTGGCAGGGATTCGTCACCGGCGCCTTCGCGACCGCTGGGCTGCTGCTCGGTGGGCTGCTCGGCGTGTGGCTGGCACCCTTGGCCCTCGGCGACGCAGCACCGTCGCTGTGGGTCTCGCTGGCGGCGCTGTTCATCGTCATCCTCGCCGCCTCACTGGGGCAGGCTGTGCTGCAGTACGCCGGAGCACGCATCCGCGAGGCCATCACGTGGCAGCCGGTGCGCGCCCTCGACGCGATCGGTGGCGCGGCGCTCAGCGCGGTCGCCGTACTCCTCGTGGCGTGGGCACTCGGCGTCGCCATCTCCGGGTCGCGCATCGTGGGCGTGACCGCCCTGGTGCGCGACTCGACCGTGCTGTCGCGGGTCGACGAGACCCTGCCGGGGAGCGCCGACGGAGTGCTGCGAGCGTTCAACAACGTGGTCGGTACGACCTTCTTCCCCGACTATCTCGAGCCCTTCGCCCCCGAGCGCATCGTCGACGTGGGACCCGGGCCGAGGCGGCTGCTCACCGACCCCGACGTCACCGCGGCCCAGGCCGGCGTCCTCAAGGTGCACGGCACCAACTCCTGCGGCAACGGCATCGAGGGCACCGGCTTCATCTACGCCCCGGGCCGGCTGATGACCAATGCCCACGTGGTCGCCGGGGTCGACGAGCCCGACGTGCTGCTCGACGCCGGGCCGGAGCGGGCCGAGGTGGTCTACTACAACGAGGACCTCGACGTGGCGGTCCTCGCCTTCGACTCCGGTGGACTGCCCAACCTGGCCTTCGACCGTGAGGCGGAGTCCGGTGACGGGGTGGCGATCCTGGGCTACCCACAGGACGGGCCCTACGACGTACAGGTCGCGCGGGTGCGCTCCGAGCAGCGGCTGCGCTCGCCCGACATCTACGGCCACGGCACCGTCATCCGCCAGGTCTTCTCGTTGCGCGGGCTGGTGCGGCCGGGCAACTCCGGCGGACCCATCGTGACGTCAGACGGCCGCGTCGCTGGGGTCGTCTTCGCCGCCTCGGTCACCGACACGGAGACCGGCTACGCCCTCACCGCCGACGCGGTGGCAGAGAGCGCAGCCCGAGGGCTGACCGCGAGCACGACCGTCGACACGGGCGGCTGCGCGGGCTGAGTCTCACCTGTGGGTGAGGGCGCTCTTCGTCTCCTGAGCCTGGTGGATGGCCTTCTGGGGCGCCCTGACCTGCTTGACCTTGCGGATGCCCACGAACGCGAGCAGGCCGGCCACCAGCAGGTAGAAGCCGGTGACGATCAGGAACGCCCAGTGCAGGTCGAGCCCGGAGCCGTTCCAGTGGATGAGGTAGGCCAGCGCCACCGAGAACATGATGATCGCGAGCAGGCCGAGGAACGCCGCGCCCACGAACAGCCCGATGCCGGTGCCCCCGGCCTTGACGCTGACCTTCAGCTCCGACTTCGCGAGCTGAATCTCCTTCGAGATCAGCGTCGAGATGTCCCGACTTGCGTCGTGGACCAGTCGGCCGATGGTCGGATCGGTGTCCTTGACCGGTTCCATGTGACCCCTCGCGGTGCTCGTGTGTGCCTGTCGGGTGGCAGGGCTCCGACCCTACACAAGCGTCCGGGGCGTACGACGCGGCGTTCGGTAGTCTGACGCACAGGTGCGCCGGGAAGTCTGGTCGGCAGTACTGCCACCGACCCCTGAACACCCCTGGGAGCCCCCATCGTGAACCCCGGCACCGACCCCCACGACCCCTCCGAGCGCGGCTCCCGAAAGCGCCTCTTCCTGCCCAGCCTGGATCCGGGCGAGGACACATTCCTCGGTGACGTCTTCCGGCGGGAGACGGTCGGTGGGGCGGTGGCGCTGGTCGCGGCCGCGCTGGCGATCGTGTGGGCGAACTCGCCGTGGGGGTCGGCGTACCTCGACCTGCGGGCGGTGAAGATCGGCCCGCTCGATCTCGAGCACTGGGCGGCCGACGGTGCGCTGACGCTGTTCTTCTTCGTGGCCGGGCTGGAGCTCAAGCGCGAGTTCGTCGTCGGCTCGCTGCGCCGACCCGCTGACGCGGCGGTGCCGGTGGTCGCGGCAGCCTGCGGGGTCGCCGTACCCGCCCTGATCTACCTCGTGGTCAACCTCTCCAGCGCCGACGGTGCCCCGGGCGGCTGGGCGATCCCGGCGGCGACCGACATCGCCTTCGCGCTGGCCGTGCTGGCGGTCGTGGGCTCCAACCTGCCGACGTCGTTGCGGGCCTTCCTGCTGACGCTGGCGGTCGTCGACGACCTCATCGTCATCGTGATCATCGCCGTCTTCTACACCTCCACACTGCACGTCGAGGCGCTCGCGCTGGCCGCTGTCGCCTTCGCGCTGTGGGCCCTCGGGCAGCACTTCCGGATCGGCACCCCGGTGCTCTACGTGCCGCTCGCCGTGGCGGCGTGGTGGCTCACCCACGAGAGCGGCATCCACGCCACGATCGCCGGCGTCGTGCTCGGCCTGCTCACGCGGGTGCGGACCGACGCGGACGAGCTCCGCAGCCCCGCCGAGCGGCTCGAGCACCTTCTCTCGCCGACCTCGGCGGCGGTCGCCGTACCCTTCTTCGCGTTCATGTCGGCGGGCGTCGTGGTCTCCGGTGCAGTCGGCGACCTGGCGTCGTCGCCGGTGGTGATCGGGGTCGTCCTCGGACTGGTGGTCGGCAAGCCCATCGGGGTGTTCGGCGGCACGTGGGTGCTGACCAGGTTCACCCGGGCCGAGCTCAACGGCGACCTGGCCTGGCGCGACCTCGTCGGGGTGGCCGTGCTGGCCGGGGTGGGGTTCACCGTGTCGCTGCTCGTCGCCGACCTCTCGTTCGCGGGCGAGATGCGGGAGCAGGCGAAGACCGCCGTACTCGCCGGCTCGCTGGTGTCAGCGGTCGCCGGCGCGCTCGTCCTCGGGCACCGGGACCGGTTCCACTTCACGCCGTAGCCGAGGTTCGTGGGCGAGTCCTGGGGTTCGTGGCGTTTGCGATGCGCACTAACCCCAGGAGTCACCGGATATCCGGTGACTCCGGAAAGGACGCGCGCTACTCCTCGTCCGCCGCCCCCGACCCTTCCTTCTCCTGGATCAGGTCCATGACCGTGGAGTCGGCCAGGGTGGTGACGTCGCCGACCTCGCGGTGCTCGGCGATGTCCTTGAGCAGCCGGCGCATGATCTTGCCCGAGCGGGTCTTGGGCAGCTCGGGGACGATCATGATCTGTCGGGGCTTGGCGATCGCACCGATCTCCTTGGCGACGTGCTTGCGAAGCTCCTCCACGATGTCGGCGCCGCCGTCACCGGCCGACTCGCGCAGGATCACGAACGCACACACCGCCTGGCCGGTCATGTCGTCGGCAGCGCCCACCACGGCCGCCTCGGCGACCTTCGGGTGCGACACGAGCGCCGACTCGATCTCGGTGGTGGAGAGCCGGTGGCCGCTGACGTTCATCACGTCGTCGACGCGGCCGAGCACCCAGATGTCGCCGTCGGAGTCCTTCTTGGCGCCGTCGCCGGCGAAGTACAGCCCCTCCCAGCGCGACCAGTAGGTCTCCTTGAACCGCTCGTCGTCGCCCCACAGGGTGCGCAGCATCGCGGGCCACGGCTCCCTGAGCACGAGGTAGCCCCCCGACCCGTCGGGCACCGGCTCGGCGTTGTCGTCGACGACGTCGGCCACGATCCCCGGCAGCGCCTTCATCGCCGAGCCCGGCTTGCCGTGCGTGACCCCGGGCAGCGGCGAGATCATGATCTGGCCGGTCTCGGTCTGCCACCAGGTGTCGACGACCGGGGTCGTGCCGTTGCCGATGGTCTCGCGGTACCAGATGTAGGCCTCGGGGTTGATCGGCTCGCCGACCGATCCCAGGAGGCGCACCGACGACAGGTCGAACTGGTCGGGGATCTCGGCGCCCTGCTTCATGAAAGTCCGGATCGCGGTGGGGGCGGTGTAGAAGATCGTCACGCCGTGCTGCTGGATTATCTCCCACCAGCGGCCCTTGTGGGGTGAGTCCGGCGTGCCCTCGAACATCACCTGCGTCGCGCCGTTGGCGAGCGGGCCGTAGACCATGTAGGAGTGCCCGGTCACCCAGCCGACGTCGGCGGTGCACCAGAAGACGTCGGTCTCCGGCTTGAGGTCGAAGACCGCCCAGTGCGTGTACGACGTCCCGGTGAGGTAGCCGCCGGTGGTGTGCAGGATGCCCTTGGGCTTGCCGGTCGTGCCGGAGGTGTACATGACGTAGAGCGGGTGCTCGGAGTCGTGCAGCTCGGGCTCGTGCTCGGCCGAGGCGGAGTCGACGACGTCGTGCCACCAGACGTCGCGCCCGTCGTCCCACTCGACGTCCTGGCCGGTACGGCGTACGACGAGCACCTTCTCCACGATGTCGGTCTTGGTGCACGCCTCGTCGACCGCCGGCTTGAGCGCCGACGGTGCGCCCCGGCGGTAGCCGCCGTCGGCGGTGATGATCACCTTGGCGCCGCAGTCGTCGACGCGGGAGGCCAGGGCGTCGGCGGAGAAGCCGCCGAAGACGACGGTGTGCGGGGCGCCGAGACGCGCGCAGGCCAGCATCGCGACGACCGTCTCGGGGATCATCGGCATGTAGATCGCGACCCGGTCGCCCTTGGCGACGCCGAGGTCGGTGAGCGCGTTGGCGGCCTTGCTGACCTCGTCCTTGAGGTCGGCGTACGTCAGGTCGCGGGTGTCGTCGGCCGGCTCGCCCACCCAGTGGATGGCCACCTTGTCGCCGTGGCCGGCCTCGACGTGCCGGTCGACGCAGTTGTACGCCGCGTTGAGGGTGCCGCCCACGAACCACTTCGCGAAGGGCGGGTCGTCCCAGTCGAGCACGCGCTCCCACTTCTGGCCCCAGTCGAGCCGCTCGGCGGCCTCGGCCCAGAAGGCCTCCATGTCGGCGGCGGCGCGGTCGTAGGCCTCCTCCTTCACGTTGGCGTCGGCCGCCAGGGCCTTGGGCGGCGGGAAGCGCCGGTCTTCTTTCAGCAGGTTGGAGAGAGTCTCGTCAGCCATGGCCGTGAACTTACTCCTCGGTGGTTGCCTCGGGGTCGGGGTGACGTCGAGCCGGGTCGTCCGCCGGGGGCGTCGAGATGACGGCGCTCCCCGGGCGGACGACCGGCTCAGTGGATCACCGCGCTCTCGGCACCGGCGCCCGTCAGGGACCGGACCTCCAGCTCGTCGTACGCCGCCTCCGACTCGGTCTCCTTCGACAGCACCGTGCCCAGCCAGCCGAAGAAGAAGCCCGCCGGGATCGAGATGATGCCGGGGTTCGCGAGCGGGAACCACGACCAGTCGGCGTCGGTGAACAGCGCGGTCTCCGAGCCGGACACGACCGGCGAGGAGGCGACCAGCACCAGGCAGGTGATGAGTCCGCCGTAGATCGCCCACGTGGCGCCCTGGGTGTTGAACCGCCGCCAGAAGAGGTTGTAGATGATCGACGGCAGGTTGGCCGACGCCGCGACCGCGAACGCGAGAGCCACCAGGAACGCGATGTTGAGCTTCTGTGCGGGAATGGCCAGCGCGATCGCGATGCCACCGATGACGAACGCGGAGATCCGCGCCACCTTGACCTCGTCGACCTCGCTGGCCGTGCCCTTCTTGACCACGTTGGCGTAGAGGTCGTGCGCCACCGACGAGGCCGAGGTGAGGGTGAGTCCCGCCACCACGGCCAGGATGGTCGCGAACGCGACCGCCGAGATCAGGGCGAGCAGCACGGCGCCGCCCGTCGTACCCTCGCCGCCGCCGACGGCCTCGGCCAGCAACGGCGACGCCAGGTTGCCGCCGCTGGTGGCGACCTCGCTCTCCGGGCCGGTGTCGAGCAGGGCCGCGGCACCGAAGCCGAGGGCCAGGGTCATCAGGTAGAACGAGCCGATCAGGCCGATCGCCCACATGACCGACGTGCGGGCCGCCTTCGCGGTCGGCACGGTGTAGAAGCGGATCAGGATGTGCGGCAGCCCGGCGGTGCCGAGGACCAGCGCGATGCCGAGCGAGATGAAGTCGAGCTTGCTGGTCAGGTCGATGCCGTACTTCAGTCCGGGCTGCAGGAAGGCGTCACCCTTGCCGGTGTTGGTCGCGGCCGCGCCGAGCAGCTCCGAGAGGTTGAAGTCGAACTCCGCCAGCACGAGGATCGTGATGAGCAGCGTGCCCACCATGAGCAGGACCGCCTTGACGATCTGGACCCAGGTGGTGCCCTTCATGCCGCCGACGGTGACGTAGAAGATCATCAGCAGGCCGACGCCGACGATCACCAGCGCCTTGGGCAGGTCGCCCTCGATGCCGAGCAGCAGCGTCACCAGGGCGCCGGCGCCGACCATCTGGGCGAGCAGGTAGAAGATCGAGACGACCACCGTGGAGGTGGCGGCTGCCGTGCGGACGGGCCGTTGCTTCATCCGGTAGGCGAGCTGGTCGGCCATCGTGTACCGCCCCGAGTTGCGCAGCAGCTCGGCGACGAGCAGCAGCGCGACGAGCCAGGCGACCAGGAAGCCGATGGAGTAGAGGAAGCCGTCGTAGCCGTTGAGGGCGATGAGTCCCGAGATGCCGAGGAACGACGCGGCGGACATGTAGTCGCCGGAGACGGCCATGCCGTTCTGGAAGCCGCTGAACTGGCGGCCGCCGGCGTAGAAGTCGGCCGTGCCGGACGTCTGGCGACTGGCCCAGAAGGTGATGCCGACGGTGATCGCGACGACGAGGAGGAAGAGGGCCGCCGTGAGGATCTCGGTGTTGGTCATGACGTGGCTCCCTTGTCACGCCGCAGCTGGGCGTCGTAGCGCTCCGTGAGGGAGCGGGCGAGTGGGTCGACGTGGCGGTTCATGTGCCGGGCGTAGAGCCAGGCGATGACGAAGGTCGACGCGAACTGAAGCAGCCCGAACACCAGCGCGACGTTGATGTTGCCGATGAGCTTGGTGTTCATGAAGTCGTTCGCCCAGTTCGACATCACGACGTAGAGCAAGTACCAGACCAGGAACGCGATGGTGGCGGGGATGACGAAGGAGCGGTACCTGCTGCGCAGCTCCGCGAAGTCGTCGGAGTCGTGCAGCTCGGCATAGACGGGGTGCTCTGAGCGTCGGTGGACGCCGTCGCCGTTGGCCGTGGGGCCGGCATTGGGTTGGTCGGACACGGGAGCCTCCTGGAGGTGTGATCGTCGTCACCGTCGCACCGGTCGGCCGCCGGGGCGAGAGGCGCGGTGGAGTACGTCGCCCGGTGGGGGTCGTGAATCGGCCAGCGGTCGGTATGGCGCGACGAGCGGTCGCCGTACGGCGAGCCTCGCGGGGGTTCCTTGCGCTTAGCGGGGGTTGCAACGGGCACGAACCCCAGGAGTCACCGGATATCCGGTGACTCCAGCCAGTCCCCTCACCCCCGATCCAGCGACACCGCCTCCGGCGTGTGCAGGCGCACCATGAACCGGCCGGCGTGGGGCGGCGCGGTGTCGCGGGTGGCCAGGCTGACGACGACCATCGTGGCGACCGCGGCGGGCACGCTCCACGCCGCCGGCTGTCCGAGGAGTACGGCGGCCCAGCCGCTGGTCTCGCTCGTGCCGAGGGTCCAGACGACCCCGACGCCGGACCCCAGTCCGCCGACCGCGAGGCCGGCGAGGGCACCGCGCGGGGTGAGCCCCCGCCACCAGATGCCCAGCACGAGCAGCGGGCAGAAGGTCGACGCCGACACGGCGAAGGCCAGCCCGACGGCTCGGGCGACGCCGACGCCCGGCGCGGTCAGCGCCAGCACGCACGGCACGGTCACGGCGATGATCGCCCCGAGCCGGAAGGCCGTCACCCCGCCCAGCCGGCGCTCCCCGAAGCGACGGCCCGTGACGTCCTGGCCGAGCACGCCCGCCACCGCGATGGCCAGGCCCGACGAGGTGGAGAGGAAGGCGGCGAAGGCGCCGGCCGTGACGAGGCCGGTCAGCAGCTCGCCCCCGACCCCGGGCACCATCAGCCGCGGCAGCTCGAGCACCAGTGCGTCGGACCGGCCCGAGGCGGCGATCTGCGGCGCGTAGACGCGGCCGAGGGCGCCGTACACCGGCGGCAGCAGGTAGAAGATGCCCAGCAGGGCGAGCACCGCGAGGGTGGTCCGGCGGGCGGCGCGGCCGTCGGGGTTCGTGTAGAAGCGCACGACCACGTGCGGCAGGCCCATCGTGCCCAGGAACGTCGCGATGATGAGCGAGTAGGTGACGTAGAGCCCCTCCGCGCCGCCGTTGCCGAGGGGGAGCGACCAGACGTCGGCGCCGCCCGGGGCGCCGTCGCTGCGAGGACGCGGGGCGCCGTCGCCGAGCCAGATCGACAGCAGCACGAACGCCGGGATGAGCAGCGCGGTCAGCTTGAGCCAGTACTGGAAGGCCTGCACGAAGGTGATGCTGCGCATCCCGCCCGACGTCACGTTGGCGACGACCA
This sequence comes from Nocardioides sp. LHG3406-4, assembly GCF_049897745.1. Classification (NCBI taxonomy): domain Bacteria; kingdom Bacillati; phylum Actinomycetota; class Actinomycetes; order Propionibacteriales; family Nocardioidaceae; genus Nocardioides; species Nocardioides sp. LHG3406-4. The sequence continues at coordinate 912,862 of NZ_JAFCWV010000001.1, read as the reverse complement.
CCAGCCCGACGATCACCGGCCCGAGCCAGGTCGGCGCGCCGGTGGCGGCACTCAGCGTGAGGCCGGCGCCCTGGAACTGCGGCATCAGGTAGAGCCAGCCGATCGCCACCACGAGCACGGAGCAGACCGCCCGGACAGACTGGGAGCCGAGCCGCGCCTCGGCGAAGTCGGGCAGCGTGTAGGCGCCCGAGCGGCGCAGCGGCGCGGCCACCAGCACGAGCAGCACGAGGTAGCCGGCCGTCCAGCCCACGGGGTACCACAGCATGTCTGCGCCGAAGACGAGCACGAGCCCGGCGACGCCGAGGAACGACGCGGCCGAGAGGTACTCCCCGCCGATGGCCGACGCGTTGAGCCCCGGCCGCACCGTGCGGGACGCGACGAGGAAGTCGCTGGTGGTGCGCGAGAAGCGCAGGCCCCAGGTGCCGATGGCCAGCGTCGCGATGGTGACGGCCGTGACGGCGACGATCCCGGGCAGCGCGTTCATCTCTCGATCTCCTCGACCAGCGCCGCGAAGTCGCGTTCGTTGGCCTCCGCCGCGCCGACGTAGCGCCAGCCCAGCACCACGAGCCACGGGTAGACGAGGAAGCCGATCAGCAACCACGACAGCGGGATCCCCACCAGCCGGACGCCGGCCAGCGCCGGGAACAGGTGGAAGGCCAGCGGGAGGCTGCCGACCGTGACCGCGAGCAGCGTGAGGATCCGCACCGCCAGCCAGCCCTGCTCGCGCAGCAGCGAACCCATGTAGATCGCGCCGACGCGGGTGCCCGCGTCGATCTCGCCGGTGCCGGCCCGCCGTGGGTGGGTACGACGCCGCGCCGGCCCGGTGACCCGGACCCGCTCGGGTGGCGGCTCGCTCACGGCGTACGCCGGGTGAGGAGCTCGCGGAGCTCGCGGGTGTGGCGACGGCTGACCACCAGCTCGTGGGAGGTCGCCCCCTCACCGACCACCACGCTCGCGCGGCCCTGCTCCATGCGCAGCTCGCGCACGTGGGCCAGGGCCACCAGCAGCGAGCGGTGGATGCGCACGAAGCCGGCGGCCCCCCACTCCTGCTCGAGCGTCGTGAGCGGGGTGCGCACGAGGTGGGAGCCGGCGGCGGTGTGCAGCCGCGCGTAGTCGCCCTGCGCCTCCACGTGCGTGATGTCGGAGCGGTCGATGAAGCGGGTCACGCCGCCCCGCTCGACGGCGATCGACGTGTCGTCGGCCGGGGGCGGGTGCCGGCCGCCCTCGACCACGCGGCGCACGGCTTCGGCGAGACGCTCCTCGCGCACCGGCTTGAGGACGTAGTCGACCGCGTCGAGCTCGAAGGCGTCGACCGCGTGCCCTTCGTGGGCGGTGACGAAGACGATCGGCGGCGGCTCCTTGAAGCGCGACAGAACCTGGGCCAGGTCGAGGCCTGAGAGCCCGGGCATCGAGATGTCGAGGAAGACCGCGTCGACCGTGGTCTCGCGCAGGATCCGCAGCGCCTCGGTCGCCGAGTCGCAGGTGAGTACGCCACCGATGCGGGGGTCGCGCTGGAGCAGGAAAGCGAGCTCGTCGAGGGCCGGCCTCTCGTCGTCGATGACGAGGACGCGCAGCGGACCCGTGGTGGCGCTCATGCGTGCACCCCCGGTGCGAACTTCGGCACCCGCACGATGACCTTCGTGCCGGCGCCGCGCGCGGTCTCGACGACCAGACCGTAGTCGTCGCCGAAGGCGTTGCGCAGCCGCGCGTCCACGTTGCCCAGGCCGACGGAGTCGAGCGCGGCGTCCCCGGCGAGCGCGCGCCGTACCTTGTCCGGGTCCTCGCCCACCCCGTTGTCCTCGACCTCGATGACGCAGTCCTGGCCCATGTCGCGGGCCACGATGCGGAGCCGGCCGACGTCGCCCCCGTCGGACGTCGTGCCCTCGAGGCCGTGGCGTACGGCGTTCTCGACGAGCGGCTGGACGCACAGGAAGGGCACCGCCACGGGCAGCACCTCGGGCGCGATGCGCAGCGTCACCTCGAGCCGCTCGCCGAAGCGGGCCTGCTCGAGCATGAGGTAGCGCTCGACCGAGCGGAGCTCCTCGGCCAGCGTCGTGAAGTCGCCGTGCGAGCGGAAGGAGTAGCGGGTGAAGTCGGCGAACTCCAGCAGCAGCTCGCGCGCCCGGTCGGGGTCGGTGCGCACGAAGCTGGCGATCGCCCCGAGGGAGTTGTAGATGAAGTGCGGGCTGATCTGGGCCCGCAGCGCGCGCACCTCCGCCTCCATCAGCCGGGTGCGCGAGGCGTCGAGCTCGGCCAGCTCGAGCTGGCCGGACACCCAGACCGCGACCTCGTGGGTGGCGCGCACCAGGCTGCCGGTCGGGTACGGCGCCAGCGCGATCAGGGTGCCCACCACCCGGTCCTCGACGGTGAGCTGGGTCGCCACCGCGTGCCGCACCTGGCAGCCGGGGATCTCGCAGCCGAGGTCGGCGACCCGGGCGGTGTCCTGCTCGAGCGCCGACGCCACCAGGTCGGGCACCTGCTTCTCGTGGTGGCTGCCGACGCCGTCCCACGCCAGGAGCGCGGCGGTGTCGGTGAGGGCGAGGGCCGGGGCGTCGAGCAGGGCCCGCAGGTGCGGGACGGCGCGCTCTGCGCTGGCGGCGGTGAGCCCTTCCCGCAGCGCCGGCGCGGCCAGCCCAGCGGTGTGCAGGGTGTGGAACGTCGCGCGGTCGGAGTCGGTGCCCAGATGGGTACGACGCCAGCTGCGGGGGCTCATGGGAGGACGGTACCCATGAGCCCGCCCGCAGTCGGTGCGTCAGAGCTCGCAGCTCTTGCGCTTCTCCGCGCGGCACTTGTCCTTGCTCTTGCGACCGTCGGCCCGGTCCTTGCCCTTGGCGCCGTTCAGCTTGTCCTTGCCACTCGTGCCGATCACGGTGTCGTGGCCGCGACCGCCGATGAACGCAGCGCTCGGCGTGCACGCCAGGCCACCCGAGGCGCCCTCGATGTAGTCCTTGCCCTTGACGCCCTTGCCCACCAGGTGGCACCCGCGGAGCAGCAGCCGGTTGGCAAGGGGGCTGCCCTTCGCGGTCGCGCTCAGCGCGGTGATCGTGGCGTTCTGGAAGTTCACCACCGCAGCCTCGCCGACGGTGCTGGGGACGCCGACGTCGAAGCGGGCGCGGGTCAGGTCCACCGACAGCGTGCTCCCGGGGGACGACGCCACGAACGTGTTGGACCCCAGGCCGCCGTCGTACACGCTGCCGACCGCGGTCTCCGGGTCGATGGTGAGGCTGTCGTCGCCGCCGGCCAGGGAGACCGAGGCCGCGGCGTGCGGCGTGAGCGTCGCCGGGTCGGAGATGTCGAGCATCTCGCTGGCGTCGCTGCCGATGAACTGGAACGTGCCCTCGGTGGGGATCAGGTCGAACTTCTCCATCGAGGTCCAGTTGAGGACGTTGCGGTCACCACGGCGGCCGACGCCGTTGGTGTTGTTGAGCACCCAGTCGCCCTTGCCGGACAGGTCGAAGTAGACGAGGTCGTTTCCGGTGCCGCCGGCCACGGCGCCCGCCCGGAGCGCCTCGCTGCCCTTGAAGTCGATGACGTCGTCGCCGTCGCCCAGGTCGACGGTGTCGCCGTTGGGCTCGTGCGGCGAGCCGCTGAGGACGATGTCGTTGCCGCCGTAGGTCAAGATGATGTCGGCGTCGTCGTCGCGCCCACCGCCGGGGTTGGTGCCCACGGTGTCCTGGCCGGTGCCGCCGAAGAAGCGGTCCTCGCCCTGGCCGAGGTACGCCGCGACCGCCGCGCCCCCCGAGCCGACGGCGTCGACCGTGTCCGTGCCGACCCCGGTGTCGACGTACGGCGTCCCGTTGGTGACGCAGACCAGGTCGTCGCCGACGAGGGAGCTGACGACACTGGCGCCGTTGCTGACGATGACGTCGCGGTCCGCGGTGCCGGTGAGCGGCAGGCCGGGCGTGCCGACGAGCGTGGCCTCGATGCCACGGCACGTCTCGGCCTTCGCCTCGGCGACCCCGGCGACACCCAGGGAGGCGACCAGCAGCGTTCCGGCGCCGCAGCCCGCGGCGATCCGGCTGAGCGTTGACTTCTTCATGGTTTCCCCTTGCCCGTACGGGATGCGCGCGTGTGCGGCACCTCGTCACCTTGCCACGGAACGCGGGTCCGATGCGACCGCCGTCGTGGTGCCGCCACCGCGTTACATGTGCGGGGTTACCTGTGTGGGCTACAGGTGCGGGCGGGCTACCGGAAGTCGATGAGCAGCATGTCCGTGTCGGTGCCGTCGGACGTGAACGGCCCGATGCTGGACCCCTCGTCGGCGGAGGTCGTCTCCGACGGCCCTCGGCCGGGGATGCCGTGGTCGAGCACCTGGGCGCGGAAGCACCGGGCGACGTACGGCAGCTGCATGCCGTCCATGCCGCGGCCGAAGTCCTCGTAGAACGCCCGGACCTCGGCGATCTTGGCCGCGCGTTCCGCCTCACCGAGCACCGCGATCCGGGAGTGGGAGGCGGCCAGGTCGACGATCGACTCGCGGTTGATGTCCTGCCAGTGCCGGAACTCCGCCTCGTCGACGAAGCCGAAGAGACCCGACGACTTCACGGGGGCGGCCGGGTCCTCCTGGTGCTGGTCGCCGATGATGTCCTCGAGGCGGCGTACCCACGGGATCTTCCGGTAGGTCTCGTTCCAGACCACGGCCAGGTGCCCGCCCGACTTGAGCACGCGCGCGAGCTCCGGCAGGGCCTTCTCGAGGTCGAACCAATGGAACGACTGCCCGCACACGACGACGTCGACCGACCTATCGGGCACGGGCAGGTCCTCGGCGCCGGCGACGGACGTGCGTACGTCGGGCAGGCGGTCGGCCAGCACCGCCAGCATGGCCTCGTCCGGATCGGTCGCGTGCACGTCGTGCCCCTGCCCGACGAGGAGCGCGGTGAGCTTGCCGGTGCCGGCGCCCACCTCGAGGACGGAGCGACCCGGGCCGTTGGTCAGCCACTGCCCGGCCTCCGCGGGGTAGCCGGGCCGGCCACGGTCGTAGGCGCGCGCGACGGCGCCGAAGGAACGAGCCTGCTCTTGGTCGGTCATCACCTGCAGGCTACTAGCGTGGCGGCGTGACCACCGCCACCACCGACCCGCTCGCCTGGCTGACGACGCTCGAGGGCGTGCCCTCGTCGTACGCCGCGGTGCGCGACGGCATCGACGCGCTGCTGCGCGACCGGGGGCTGCGGCGTACGTCGCCGGAGATGACCGCCGAGTCGCTGCTGCGCGGTGCGCACGCCTCCGCCGTGCTGGAGGGGTCTACGTCCTCGCTCGAGGAGGTGCGCGGCGGCACCGGCGACGGGGTGGCGGCCGACTCGGTGCGGCTGTCGTCGGAGCTGCTCGGCCTCGCGCCGTCGCTGGCGCGGTCGCCGCTGCAGGCCCTGGCGCGCATCCATGCACTGGCCGCACGAGGATCCGTCCCCGACGAGGCTCTGGGGCGTCCGCGCGACCCAGCGTCTGCCGACCGGCTGCGCGCGCTGTCCCAGCTACTGCTCGCGCCCACCGGCGCGCCCGCGCTGCTGGTGGCGGCGATCGTGCACGCCGACATCGCCTCGGCAGCTCCCTTCGCCTCCCACAACGGACTCGTGGCCCGGGCTGCCGAGCGGCTCGTCCTGGTCGCGCGCGGCGTCGACGAGAAGTCGCTGGTGGTGCCGGAGGCCGGGCACCTGGCCCTGCGGGCGGAGTACGAGTCCAACCTGATCGGCTACCGCGACGGCGGGCAGCGCGGCGTGCACGCCTGGGTGCTGTACGCCGCGGAGGCCTACGCGGCCGGTGCCGACGCGAGCCCGCTGCACGGGTAGCCGCCGGTCGAGGTGCGAGCGAAACGAGCCTCGAAACGAGGCTCTTGCCAAGTCGACCCGGCGACGGTTGGGTGAGCGGATGCGCACACTCCTCGGGACGCTCGCCGCCCTCACGATGGCCGTCGTCCCCCTCACCGCCGCCGCTGCTGCCGAGCCGAAGCCGGGGTCCGACGAGCCCAGCCACCACAACCTGGGCTGGAAGCGGGTCGACGTCGACACCGACCAGGGCCTGCGCGGCCTGGACGCCGTGTCCGGCAAGGTCGCCTGGGTCACGGGCAGCGAAGGCGGGGTCTGGCGCACGGTCGACGGCGGCACGTCGTGGAAGGACGTCACGCCCGCCGCGCAGACGCTGATGCTCCGCGACGTCGAGGCGACGTCGAAGAAGGAGGCCCTCGTGCTGGCGATCGGCCCGGGCGAGGAGTCGCAGATCCTGCGCACCGACGACGGTGGCGAGTCCTGGGCCACGACGTTCGTCAACGACGAGCCGGCCGCGTTCTACGACTGCATGGCGATGTTCCCCAACGGCCGCGACGGCCTGGCGCTCAGCGACCCGGTCGACGGCCAGCTGCGGCTCATCCGCACCCGCGACGGCGGCCGCAGCTGGAGCCGGGTCGGCGGGGCGGGGCTGCCGAAGCCGGTCGCGGACGAGTTCTACTTCGCCGCGAGCGGCACCTGCCTGGTCACCTCCGGCGACCGCGACGCCTGGATCGTCAGCGGCGGCGGCGCAGCACGGGTCCTGCACTCCACCGACCGCGGCCGCACCTGGAAGGCCGCGGACTCGACGCTCGCCCCGGGCGCCGCAGCCGGCGTCTTCTCCATCGCCGTGCGTGACGACGACCAGGCGGTGCTCGTCGGCGGCGACTTCGAGCAGGAGACCGACGGCGCCGACCGGTCGGCGTACCTGTCGAAGAAGGGGAAGTGGGTCAACGGCGGCGACCTGGCGGGCTACCGCTCCGGCGTCGCCTGGCTGCCCGGCACCCGCGGCACCGCCGTGGCGGTCGGCCCCTCGGGCAGCGACGTGACCCGCGACGGCGGCCGCACGTGGAAGGCGTTCTCCGCGGCCGACTTCGACTCGGTGCAGTGCGCCGATCCCGCCCCGGTCGAGGGGACCCGGCTCTCCTGTTGGGCGTCCGGGGCCGAGGGTGCCGTGGGCCGGCTGAAGGTCAGGATGCGCTGACCTTCTCGGGCTCCCTGGCAGCCTGGGGCGCCTCCTCGCGGAAGCCGTGCCGGTCCCACCAGCGGCGCATCGGCGCGGGCGCCCACCAGTTCCAGTCACCCAGCAGCTTCATGGTGGCCGGCACCAGCAGCGCCCGGACGATGGTGGCGTCGATGAGCAGCGCCACCAGCATGCCGACCCCGATCATCTTCATGAAGACGATGCCGGAGGTGCCGAACGCGCCGATCACCACGGCCAGCAGCAGCGCCGCGCTGGTGATGATCCGGCCCGTCTTCTGGACGCCGATCGCCACCGCCCGGGTGTTGTCGTGGGTGCGGTCCCACTCCTCACGCACCCGGGACAGCAGGAACACCTCGTAGTCCATCGACAGCCCGAAGAGGATCGCCAGCATCAGGATCGGCTGGGTCGCGTCGAGGAAGCCGCTGGACGTGAAGCCCAGGAGGCCCTCGAGGTGGCCGTCGGCGAAGATCCAGGTGACGATGCCGAAGGACGCGGTGATCGAGAGCGCGTTCATCAGCACGGCCTTCACGGGCAGCACCACCGAGCCGAAGGCCAGGAAGAGCAGCACCAGCATCACGCCGACGACGATGAGGCCCATCCACGGCAGGTGGCTGCCGACGGAGTCGAGCAGGTCGACGGTGTCGGCCGTCAGCCCCCCGACCATCAGGGACGCGCCTTGGGCGTCGATCGCCCGCAGGTCCTCGACGACCTGCTGGGACCTCTCCGACTGGCTGTTGCCCTCCCAGGTCGCACGCAGCAGGGTGACGTCGCCGGCGGTCTCGACGAGACGTACGTCGACCACGCCGGGCACCGCTTCCGCGGCTGCCGCCACCTCCGCGACCGCGGCATCGCCGCCGCCGCGGACCAGCAGGCTCGCGGTCGACCGCTCGGCCCCGAAGTCGTCGTTCAGCTTCTGCGCCGCCACGTGGGCGGGGGCGTCGTCCGGGAGGACCCGGTAGTCGACGCTGCCCCACGTGACTCCCAAGAAGGGCGAGGCGGTGGCCAGCAGGGCGATCACGATCACCGACAGGTAGACCACGGGTCGCCGCATCACGCTGTGCGCCAGGGCCGCCCAGGCACCGTGGTCGCTCTCGACGACGACGGGACGGTGCCTGCGCCACGGCAGCCGGCCCGCGTCGATGCGCCGGCCGAGCAGCCGCAGGGTCGCCGGCAGGATGGTGAGCGCCGCCAGCATCGCGACCACGACGGCCGCGATGCCGCCGTACCCGAGCGAGCGCAGGAAGCTCTGCGGGAACACCAGCAGGCTCGACATCGCGGCGGCCACGGTCAGGCCGGAGAACAGCACCGTGCGGCCGGCCGTGCGCATGGTCGTGGTGACCGCCTTGGCGGCGGCGTCCGGGTCGTCCAGGGGGAGCTTGCCCAGCTCCTCCCGGAAGCGGCTGATGACGAACAGGGCGTAGTCGATCGCCAGGCCCATGCCCAGCAGGGTGATCACGTTGATGGAGAAGACGGAGACGTCGGTGACGCCGGTGATGACTCGGACCACGGCGAGGGCGCCGACGACGGCCACGGCCCCGACCATCATCGGCATGAGGGCCGCGACCACGCTGCCGAAGATGAGCAGGGACAGGAGCAGGACGATCGGCATGGACACCGCTTCGGCGCGGGCCAGGTCCTCCGAGACGGTGGTGTTGACGTCGCCGTAGACCGCCCACGAGCCCGCGACGTCGGTCTCCAGGTCGCCGTCGGCCACGAGGTGAGGACGCAGCTCGTCGTAGTTGCCGGACATCTCGTCCTGGGTCTCGCCGGCCATCGAGATCAGCACCTGCGCGGCGTGCCCGTCGCGGCTGACCATCGACGGATCCTGGGCGGTCCAGTAGTCGGTCACGGAGACGGTCAGGCCGTCGGGCAGCCCGGCCAGCACGTCCTCGACCTCCCCGCGGAAGGCCGGGTCGGTCGCCGTCAGGTCGTCGCTGGAGTAGATCGCGACCACGTCGATCGAGCGGTTGCCGAACGTCTCCCGCTCCAGGGCCAGCTCCCGGGCCGCTTCGCTGCCGGGGTCGTCGAAGCCGCCGTCGGTCAGCGAGTCGAAGACCCCGACGCCGTACCCGCCCGCAGCGAGCACGACGGCGACGCCGGTCAGGAGGACGAGTCGGGCGTGGTGCGCCACGAAGGCGGCCCAGCGGTGGATCATCGGAGCTCCTGCGGTGAGGGGGTATCACGAATGTTTACAGCGTTTAGAGTAAACGCTGTAAAGTACAGTTCCGTCAACCTCGGACCGAAGGAACCTCGTGACCGCCTCCCCCACCCGCCGCGATCGCCAGCGCCAGGCGACCCTCGACGAGATCGTGACGACGGCCCGCGACCTGCTCGCCGCATCGCACGACGTGTCCCTGCGCTCGGTCGCCCAGCGGATGGGCCTCACCGCGCCCGCGCTCTACCGCTACGTGTCGTCGTACGACGAGCTGATGCGGCTGGTGGCGATCGGGCTCGACAGGCTGATGACCGAGGAGGTGCTCGCCCCCGCCCGCGACAGCCAGCCCGATGACGACCCGGCCGCCCAGCTCACCTGCGCCGCGATCGCGTTTCGCGAGTGGGCGCTGACCCGCAAGCAGGAGTTCGGCGTGGTCTTCGCCAACCTCGACGTGGTGTCGGTCTGCTCCGACCCGGCGCTCGCGCCGACCCTGCAGACCGAGGCACCGTCCGGCATCCTGTTCACCGACCTGCTCACCCGGATCTGGCAGAAGTACCAGTTCCCCATCCCCTCGATGGACTCCCTCGATCCGGAGCTGGTCGAGGTGCTGCGCAACCCGGCGATCCCGGCGAGGATCGACGAGATCCCCGACGAGTACCGAGGCCTGATCTGGGTGTTCATGCGGTCCTGGTCCGCCCTCTACGGCACCGTCACGCTGGAGGTCTTCGGCCATCTCGACCCCAGGATCATCGAGTCCGGGGCACTGTTCCGGGAGATGTTCGAGGACCAGGCGGTCCTCCTCGGCATGGAGGCCGACCTGCCGCGCCTGCGGATCCTGGCAACGGAGACAATGGGCCGGTGAGCGCGTCCACCGTCGGGCCGGCCGACATCGAGCAAGCAGCCGGCCGCATCGCCGGCCACGTCCGCCGCACTCCCGTGGTGGAGGCGTCGCCGGGCGTCGTACTCAAGCTGGAGATGCTGCAGCACGCCGGCTCCTTCAAGCCGCGCGGGGCGTTCAACACCGTGCTGGCCCAGGCCGAGAGGCCGCAGCGGCTGGTGGCCGCGTCGGGGGGCAACCACGGTCTCGCCGTGGCGCACGTCGGGGCGGCGCTGGGCATCCCGACGGACGTGTTCGTGCCTGACATCGCGTCCCCCTTGAAGGTCGCGGCGATCCGCGGCCGCGGCGCGACGGTGCACCAGGACGGCGCCAACTACGCCGCCGCGTTCGAGCTCTCCGCCGAGCTGGCCGCGGCCCCGGGCGCCCTGGCGATCCATGCCTACGACGCGCCCGCGACCGTGGCCGGTCAGGGCACGCTCGCCCTCGAGCTGGAGGACCAGGACCCGGATCTCGACCTCGTGGTCGTCGCGGTCGGTGGCGGCGGCCTGCTCGGCGGCATCGCCGGGTGGTACGCAAGTCGCGTGCCGGTCCTGGCCGTCGAGCCGGAGGGCTGCCCGGCCTTCCACGACGCTCTTGCAGCCGGCCGACCGGTGCTCGCGCCGGTGGGCGGCGTCGCCGCCGACGCGCTCGGCGCCTCCCAGGTGGGGCAATGGGGGTTCGCCACCGCGGTGGCCGCCGGCGTGACGTCGGTGCTGGTCTCCGACGAGGCGATCACCCGGGCCCGCCACGAGCTGTGGGCGACGCACCGGATCGCGACGGAGCCTGCCGGCGCTGCGGCGTACGCCGCGATCAGCTCGGGCGCCGTGGAGGTCGCCGGACGTCGGGTGGGTGTCGTGGTGTGCGGCGGGAACGCCTCGCCGGCGGACCTCTGACGTGCTGGGGACGTGCGAACGGCACCCGATCCACGTGGGTCCGGGTGCCGCCGCTGACACGTGACGTCGATGGCTACCAAGCGTGCAACATCTAACTGCTGTCCCGGGGAATTCCCGGTGACACGCGCCCTGTAGGAAGGGTAGATCGCCGCGTGGGTACCCGAATCACGTGTGGGTTTCTCTTTAGTTCTTCCTCAGTTGTACGCCGCTTCGCCAACCCGAACAAGGCTTGACATTCACTGGTCTGGAGGGGTCAGGCGGAGTCCTTGCGACGACGCGCCGAGGCCCACAGGTACCCGCCCATCGCCACCGCGCCACCGACGGCGAGCGCGGCCAGCGCGGGCTTCGCAGGCGGCATCGGCATCCGCGCGCGCAGCGCGACCGGCTTGGTGAAGACGAGCACCGGCCACCCCCGCGAGACGGCGATGCGGCGCAGCTCCTTGTCGGGGTTGACGGCGTGCGGGTGGCCGACGGCCTCGAGCATGTGGACGTCGGTGACCGAGTCGCTGTAGCCGTAGCAGCGGGCCAGGTCGTAGCCGCGGGCCGCCGCGAGCTCCTCGATCGCGCGGGCCTTCTCCTCGGCGTACGCGTAGTAGGCGATGCCTCCGGTGTACCTGCCGTCCTCGATCTCCATCCGGGTCGCGATGACGTGGTCGGCGCCGAGCAGCTCTCCGATGGGGCCGACGACCTCCGCCCCGCTGGTGGAGACGATGACGACGTCCCTGCCGGCGAGATGGTGCTCCTCGATCAGGCTCACCGCCTCGTCGTAGACGAGGGGGTCGACGATGTTGTGCAGCGTCTCGGCCACGATCTCGCGGACCGTCGCGACGTCCCAGCCGGCGCACAGCTGCGACATGAACTGCCGCATCTTCTCCATCTGGTCGTGGTCGGCGCCGCCGACGAGGTACACGAACTGGGCGTACGCCGACCGCAGCACGGCGCGCCGGGAGATCAGGCCGCCGGCCTGGAAGGGCTTGCTGAACGCCAGGGTGCTCGACTTGGCGATGATCGTCTTGTCGAGGTCGAAGAACGCAGCTTCCCGGTGCGGGTCCACAGGGGGTTGGCCGGGCATGGCCCTCATCGTAGGGCGCCGGGCGTAATGCGATCCGGCGTTTGGGATGACTGCGCGAGCCGCAAGCCGTCCACAGGCACGGCGTCTCGGACGTCGTCCACAGGTCGCACCCGACCCGGCTCGTCCCGTCCGCGGTGCTCGGCAGGGTGTCGGCATGAACCCGCCACGTCCCGCCCCGCCGCTCTTCGTCACTGCCGATCAGGCGCTGCTCGACGTCCTGCAGCCCCTCGCTGCCGGCGCCGGCGTCGCGCCCAGGGTGGTGCCGGACGTCGCCGGCGCGCTGCGCGCCTGGGCCGCGCCGTCCCTCGTGGTGGTCGGTGCCGACCTGGCCGACGAGCTCGCCGCAGCCGGTCCGGCGCGCCGCGACGCCGTCGTCGTCGCCGTCCAGCGCGATGAGTGGGGCCAGGTGCCGGCCCAGCTCTTCCGGTCCGCGGTGGAGATCGGCGCGACCAAGGTGGTCGAGCTCCCCGACTCGGCGGGCTGGCTGGCCGACGAGCTCGCCGACCTGGCCGACCCCCAGGCGGGCAGGGGAGTGGTGATCGGTGTCCTCGGCGGCTCAGGCGGCGCGGGCGCGACCACGCTGGCCTGTGCCCTGGGGCAGGCGGCCGGCCGGGTCGGCGGCCCTGCGCTGGTGGTCGACGCCGACGCCCGCGGCCCCGGCGTCGACCGGGTGCTGGGCCTCGACGACCTCGGCGGCATCCGCTGGGGCGACATCCGGGCGAGCGCCGGGAGGCTGAGCGCGTCGTCGTTGCGCGAGGCGGTGCCACGCCGGGCCGGCGTCGGTGCCCTGACCTGGCTCGCGGGCGACGCCGCCGAGCTGCACCCGCCTGCGGTCCGCGAGGCCATCGCCGCGGGTCAGCGCGGGCACGGAGCGGTCCTCGTCGACCTGCCGCGCGGGACCACCGGCTGGGTCGAGGAGGTGGTCAGCCGGTGCGACCTGCTGGTGGTCGTCGTCCGGCCGTCGCTGGCGGGTGTGGCCAGCGCTGCCCGGGTGGTGGCCGAGCAGCCCAGGGAAGCACGAGCCGTCCTGGTCCTGCGCCGGGTGCCGCGCGCGATCCCCGCTGCCGAGGTAGGAGCCGCCGTCGGTCTCCCGGTGGTGTGCGAGATGGCCGACCAGCGCGGCGTCGACGAGTCGGTGGAGCTGGGCCTCGGTCCGCTCAGGTCGGCGCGCGGACCGCTCTTCCGGACCGCGGCGGATCTGCTCCAGGAGGCCTCGGCGCCGGGGCTGGCGGCATGAGCGACGTCGAGCTGGTGCGCGACCGGCTGGCGCGTGAGCCGGGTGAGCTGACACCCCACCGGGTGGCGGCCGCGCTGCGCGCAGCCGGGCGCCCGGTGGGTGACCTCACCGTGCGCACCGTGCACGAGACGCTGCGTCGCGAGCTGCTCGGCGCCGGGCCTCTCGAGCCGCTGCTCCGCGACGACGACGTCACCGACGTGCTCGTCAACGGTCCCGACGCCGTCTACGTCGACCGGGGCGAGGGTCTCCAGCTCTCGCGGGTGCGGTTCCCCGGCGAGGCCGACGTACGCCGCCTCGCCCAGCGGCTGGCTGCCTCAGGAGGTCGCCGCCTCGACGACGCGAGCCCGTGCTGCGACGTGCGACTGGCCGACGGCACGCGCTTCCATGCGGTGCTGTCACCGGTGGCGCGGCCCGGCACGTTGATCTCGCTGCGGGTGCCCCGGGTGCGGCCGTTCACCCTCGACGAGCTGGTCGACTCCGGGTCGCTCAGCGACATCGGTGCCCGGCTGCTGCGCGACGTCGTCGCGCGGCGACTCGCCTTCCTGGTCAGCGGCGGGACGGGGTCGGGCAAGACCACCATGCTGGCGACGATGCTGGCGCTGGTGCCGCCCTCCGAGCGCCTGGTCCTGGTCGAGGACGCCAGTGAGCTGCGGCCGGACCATCCGCACGTCGTCGCTCTCGAGTCACGCCCGCCCAATGTCGAAGGTGCCGGCGGCATCGACCTGAGGCTGCTGGTGCGCCAGGCGCTGCGGATGCGTCCCGACCGTCTCGTGGTGGGCGAGGTCCGGGGCGGCGAGGTCGTCGAGCTGCTCGCCGCCCTCAACACCGGGCACGAAGGCGGGTGCGGCACTCTGCACGCCAACGCCGCCACCCTGGTGCCGGCGCGGGTCGAGGCGCTGGCCCTCGCTGCGGGGCTTGGCCGGGCGGCCGCGCACAGCCAGTTCGCCTCGGCCCTCGACGTCGTGATGCATGTGGCTCGGGGACCCGACGGTCGACGCCGGCTCGCCCAGGTCGCGGTGCCGCGGGTACGTGATGACGGGTTCGTGACGATGGTGCCGGTGGCCGACTTCCCGGCGGCGGGTGGCCCACGGTGGGGTGCGGGCGCCGACCTGCTCGCCGATCGGCTGGCGGCGTGACCGGATGGGCGGCTGCCGTGCCGGCCGCCGTGCTGGCCGGCCTCGCCGCCGCGCTCCTCGTGCGCCCGACCGCGTCGCGCGGGGGGCTCCTACCCGTGCGACCGCTGGCAGCGGCCCTCGTTGTGGGAGCCGTGGCGTCGCTGCGCCCGGACCCACGACACCTCGTGCTGCCGGTCGTGGGTGCGGCTGCCGTGGGGTTCGGCGTGCTGCTGGTGCGACGACGGCGGCGGCGTCGCGAGGCTCGGCAGCGAGCGATCCGGCTGCTCGAGGCCTGCGACGTGCTCTCCTCCGAGCTGACCGCAGGACAGCCACCAGGGGCGGGGCTCGTTCGCGCGGTCCGCGTCTGGCCGGGCCTCGCCCCGGTCCTCCGCAGCCACGACCTCGGCGCCGACGTGCCCCACGCCTGGCGGGCGCTGGCCCGGCAGCCCGGCGCCCACGATGCCCTGCTCGTCGCAGCCGCCTGGCAGGTGTCCCACCGATCCGGAGTGGGGTTGGGAGAGGCCCTGGGCCGGGTGGCCGCCGGTCTCCGGGCCGGCGGAGCCACCCGCCGCGTCGTCGAGTCGGAGCTCGCCTCTGCTCGCGCGACGGCGCGGCTCCTCGCTGCCCTGCCTCTGCTGGCCCTGCTGGTGGGCGGGGGTGCGGTGCCCGGCTCGTCACCGTGGGCCTTCCTGCTCGGCACCCCCGTCGGGCTGGGCTGCCTCAGCGCCGGACTCGGCCTCGGCCTCACCGGCCTGTGGTGGATCGAGGCGATCGCCGACGATGTGGAGCGACGGTGCTGACCGCGCTGGCGGTGCTGCTGGCGGGCGGTGCCTGTGCGCTCGGCCAGCGGTGGGAGAGACCCGTCCCGCGCGCCGCGCCGGCGAAGCCCCTCGTCGGGGCCCCACCGCGTCGTAGCGGTCGGCTGCTGCGGGTCGTCTGGTCGCTGTGCGCCGGACTCGGGGCGTGGACGTTCCTCGGCGGCCCGACCGGGCTCGTGGCGGGTCTGGCAGCCGCCGTCGTCGCCTGGGTCGTGCTCGCGCGCGCCGAGCCCGCCGTCGTACGCCGCCGGCGCGAGCTGGCGCGGCGCCAGCTGCCTCATCTGGTCGGCCTGCTCGTCGGGCCCCTGCGCGCCGGCGCCGCCACCGAGGAGGCGATGGCCATCGTCTGCGCCGCACTGCCCGGCCCGGCCGCCGACCGGTTCGACGACGTACGCCGACGACTCCGCTGGGGCACCGACCCGGTGGTCGTGTGGGAGGAGCTCGCCACGGACCCCGAGCTCGGGCTCCTCGGTCGCACGCTGGCCCGGGCGCACGAGTCGGGGGCATCGGTCAGCGAGGCGATCGAGGGGCTGGCCGACGAGCTGGCCGAGGCCGGTCGGGCCGACGCGGAGGACCGTGCCCGGCAGGTCGGCGTGCGCGCCGCCGTGCCCCTGGGGCTGTGCCTGCTGCCGGCGTTCCTGCTGCTCGGCATCGTGCCGCTCGTCGCCGGCCTGCTCGCCTCCATCGGAGCGCCCGGTGGCTGAACGAGCCCGCCCAGCGGGCCGCTCGACATCCACAGGCGGGCGAGATCGGGTGCTTTCCACAGCCCGCACCTCGAGGCCGGCCACGTGTCCGTCCGCCGCGGAAGTCTGCTCGACGACGGCCGCAACGGGCGGCCACACGAGAGGAGTCAGACATGCAGTTCTCGCGACTGGCGAGCCCGCGGGCGGGCGACGAGCGGGGCATCACCACTGCGGAGTACGCCGTCGGCACAGCCGCAGGGGCCGGCCTCGCCGGGGTGCTCTACAAGCTGGTCACCGGAGGCTTCGGCGACCAGATGCTGCGATCTCTGTTCGACCACGTGTTCAACATGCTGGGCCTGGGGTGAGCCGTCCGCGGGGCGAGCGGGGCGCGGTCACGGCCGAGCTGGCCATGGGACTGCCGCTGCTGCTCGCCCTCACGGTCGGCCTCGCGTGGCTGCTGGGCGTCGGCACCGCCCAGGTCCGCGCCGTCGACGCTGCCCGGGAGTCCGCGCGGGCACTCGCCCGCGGCGACTCCGAGGCCGAGGCCGTCGCGCTCGGCCGGGCGGTGGCCCCGGCCGGCGCGAGGATCTCGATCGGCACCGACGGCGGGCGGGTGGTCGTGCGGGTCCGGGCCACGGTCACGGGGCCGGGCGGGCTCTTCGAGGCGTTGCCGTCGGCCGAGGTCGACGCCGAGGCAGTGACCCTGGTCGAGGGATCGTCATGAGTCGCGACGAGCGCGGCTCGGCGAGCGTGCTGGTGGTGACGGTGGCGGGCGTCCTGGTGCTGGTGGCGCTGGCGCTCAGCGCCGTGGCCGGCATGATCGGCGCGCACCGGCGTGCGCAGAGCGCGGCCGACCTAGCCGCTCTCGCTGCCGCGGATGCGCTGAGCCGGGGCGGCGACGGCTGTGTCGTGGCCGGGGCGGTGGCTCAAGCCAACGGTGCCGCGCTCGCCTCGTGCCGGGTCGAGGGCGCCGACGTGTGGGTGGAGGTCCGGGTCCGCGGTCCGGACTGGCGCGGCGCCGGCCGCGACCACGTCGCTCGGGCCCGGGCTGGGCCGTAGGAGGTCAGCTGGTGCGCTCGTCGGGGCCGCGCTCCGCCCTGCGCTCAGCCTCGACCTCCTCGAGCTTGGTGGAGAGCTGATTGAGCTTCTTGCGCTCGCGGCGGTGCTCGATGCCCCGCCTGGTTCCCCACTTGAGGATGGAGTAGCCCCACAGGATCGCGGCCCCGGCAGCCACGCCCACCAGGAAGATCGCCAGCGAGCTCATGTCGATGCCCAGCAGCTCGGCCGTTCCCTCGCTCACGAAGATGGCCGACAGGATCGCGATCGCGCCGAGGATGATGAGCAGCAGTCCGAGGATGACCATGGCGGCAGGCTACTGCGGCGCGCCGCTCAGCAGAACATCCAGCAGGATGACCGCGCCCTGCTTGTCGAGCGGGTTGTTCTGGTTGCCGCACTTGGGCGACTGCACGCACGACGGGCACCCCGTGTCGCAGGCACACGACGAGATGGCCTCGCGGGTCGCGCGCAGCCACGATGCGGCTGCGTGGAAGCCGCGCTCGGCGAACCCCGCGCCACCAGGGTGGCCGTCGTGCACGAACACCGTCAGCTCGCCGGTGTCCGGGTGCCTGGCGGTGGAGACGCCGCCGATGTCCCAGCGGTCGCATGTCGCGAAGAGCGGCAGCAGCCCGATGCTGCAGTGCTCGGCCGCGTGGGCCGACCCGGGCAGGTCGGCGGTGGCCAGGCCGGACTCCTCGAGGGCCCGGTCGGGCACGGTCCACCAGACGGCGGTCGTACGCAGGGTCCGGGCGGGCAGGTCCAGTGGCTCCTCGCCCATCACCTCGCCGCCGGGCTGGCGACGGCGCAGGAACGACACGACCTGGTGGGTCACGTCGACGTCGCCGAGGCTGAGCCGGCACTCGCCCCACCGCCGGTGGTCACGGGTGTCGGCGATGGAGATCTCGGTGACCTCGCGAGCCGTCGTCGAGTACGCCGGCTCGGCACGCGAGATGGTGGCCACGTTCTCGTCGAGGTCGAGCTCCTCGACGACGTAGGTCTCGCCCCGGTGCACGTAGACCGCCCCGGGATGAGCCGTGCCGTGCGCGCTGCCGGCATCGACGGTGCCGACCACCCGGCCGGTCTCGCCCTCGACGAGCTGCACGGGTGACCCACCTGCCGAGCGGATGTCGGTGAGGTCGCTCGCGCGACGCCGGTCGGTCCAGTACCAACCCTGGTGCCGCCGACGAAGCAGCCCGGCCTCGGTCACGGCGTCGAGCGTCGAGCGCGCACGCGGCCCGAACAACGGCAGGTCGGCCTCCGTCAGTGGCTCCTCGGCTGCCGCCGCACACAGGTGCGGGGCGAGGACGTAGGGGTTGTCGGGGTCGAAGACCGACGCCTCCACGGGGGCGCCGAAGAGCGCCTCCGGGTGGGTGACGAGATAGGTGTCGAGCGGATCGTCGCGGGCCACGAGCAGGGCGAGTGCGTCCTGGGCGCCGCGCCCGGCCCGGCCGATCTGCTGCCACATCGCCGCCCGGGTGCCGGGGAAGCCCGCCATCAGCACGGCGTCGAGACCGCTGATGTCGATGCCGAGCTCGAGGGCGTTGGTGGCCGCCAGGCCGGTCAGCTCTCCTCGGCGCAGGGAGGCCTCGATGGCACGCCGTTCCTCGGGCAGGTAGCCGCCGCGGTACGCCGCGACCTTCCCGGGCAGGGACGGGTCAACGTCGGCCAGCGCCTCGGCTGCGTTCAGCGCCACCTGCTCGGCACCCCGTCGCGACCGGATGAAGGCGAGGGTGCGGATGTCCTCGGCCACCAGGTCTGCCAGCAGGTCGGCCGTCTCCGACGAGGCGGCCCGACGCACCGGGGCGCCGTTCTCGCCGGCGTACGACGTGAACGGCGGCTCCCACAGCCCGACCGCGACCTGCCCTCGAGGGGAGTGGTCGGCGGTCAGGGCCAGGACGTCGAGGCCCGTGAGCCGGCTCGCGAAGACCTCCGGCTCGGCGACCGTGGCCGAGAGCAGCACGAACGTCGGGGAGGCGCCGTACATCGCGCAGATCCGGCGCAGGCGCCGGAGCACGTGCGCGACGTGCGCCCCGAAGACGCCGCGGTAGTGGTGGCACTCGTCGACGACGACGTACTCCAGCTTGGCGAAGAAGCGCGCCCACCTGGCATGCCCGGGCAGCAGCGACCGGTGGAGCATGTCGGGGTTGGTGAGGATGTACTCGCCGTGGTCACGCGCCCACTCGCGTTGCTCACGGGTGCTGTCGCCGTCGTGCGTCGTGACCCACGCGCCGGTGCGCAGGTCGAGCAGTCCCGCGAGCTGGTCCTGGGCCAGCGCCTTGGTGGGCGAGAGGTAGAGCACCGTCGCGCCCCGCTCGTCGCGCGCGCCGCGCCGGTCGAGCACGGTCGACAGCGCGGGCAGCTGGTAGGCGAGCGACTTGCCCGACGCGGTGCCGGTGGCGAGCACGACGTGCTGCCCGGCGTACGCCGCGTCGGCGGCGGCGGCCTGGTGCTGCCACGGAGTCGAGACGCCGCGTGCCTCGAAGGCGGCGCGCACCACCGGATGGGTCCACGACGGCCACGGGACGCTGGACGACACGCGCGGGGTGAGGATTTCGAGATGGGTGAGTCGGTCCTCGCGCCCGGGCACCGCGCTCAGGCGGCGGATGACGTCGCCCACGACGCGGGGTGGTCGTGGATCCGGGCTCGGCACATGTGGCAGTGTGGCAAACGGCGGGGACGTTTCACCGAGCCGTGTGGGTGGTACGCCTGCACGAGCGACCCGGTCGTGGTTTGATATTTTCCGGCACACTCGGGGGAGACGGGGCCCCCGAGTTCTGAATGGCCCTGGCACCACCGCCTGAGGAGCACGACGTGGACCTGACTCTTGAGACGCGCGAGGCCGACGGCAAAACCGTCGTCGCCGTCGGGGGCGAGATCGACGTCTACACCGCGCCCAAACTGCGCGACAAGATCACCGAGCTGGTCGGCGAGGGCGTCTACGACCTCGTGGTCGACCTGTCCGCCGTCGAGTTCCTCGACTCGACCGGCCTCGGTGTGCTCGTGGGCGGGCTCAAGAAGGTCCGTGCTCACGACGGCTCGCTGACCCTGGTGTGCAACCAGGACCGGTTGCTCAAGATCTTCCGGATCACCGGCCTGGCCAAGGTGTTCGTCATCCACGACGACGCCGCCAGCGCGCTCGCCAGCGCCTGACTCCAGCACCCGAGCCTGCGCCCGAGCCACTCTCCCGGCGGGTGGCCGTGCCGTCGTACGCCGGCTCGTCACGCGGAATCCGGGAGGTGACCCAGATCACCCCACTGCGTGATTCCGGTCACCCTTGCGTAGACTCCGGCTCGATTCGCACACCCTGACTCATCCCATGGAGGACGCACATGACCGGGATCCTTCCCGCCGTCGTGGAGCCGGACCTCACTGGAGGCAATCTCACCCTGGTGATCATCGTCGCCCTGATCGCGCTCGGCGCGCTCGGTATGGCAGCGATGTTCAGGTCCCAGGTGTTGGCCGCCGGTGAAGGCACCGACAACATGAAGAACATCGCCCAAGCCGTCCAGGAGGGCGCCAACGCCTACCTGACGCGGCAGTTCCGGACTCTCGGCATCTTCGCAGTCATTGCCTTCTTCGCCCTGCTCGTGCTCCCGGCAGACGACGCCGCCGTGCGGATCTTCCGCTCCGTCTTCTTCATCCTCGGTGCGGGCTTCTCGGCCACCGTCGGCTACCTCGGCATGAACCTCGCGGTGCGCGCCAACCTCCGGGTCGCCGCCGCAGCGGAGACCACCGGGCGCGAGCCCGCGATGACGATCGGCCTGCGCACCGGCGCCATGGTGGGCATGCTGACCGTCGGCCTGGGCCTGCTCGGCGCCAGCCTCGTCGTGCTGTTCTTCCAGGACGAGGCCCCGCACGTGCTCGAGGGCTTCGGCTTCGGTGCCGCGCTGCTCGCCATGTTCATGCGCGTCGGCGGCGGCATCTTCACCAAGGCCGCCGACGTCGGTGCCGACCTGGTCGGCAAGGTCGAGCAGGGCATCCCCGAGGACGACCCGCGCAACGCCGCGACCATCGCCGACAACGTGGGCGACAACGTCGGCGACTGCGCCGGCATGGCCGCCGACCTCTTCGAGTCCTACGCCGTCACGCTGGTCGCCGCGCTGATCCTCGGGTCGCAGGCGTTCGGCGACAAGGGCCTGGTGTTCCCGCTGCTGATCCCCGCGATCGGTGCGCTCACCGCCGTGGCCGGTGTCTACCTCACCAAGCCCAAGGCCGGCGAGAACGGCCTGAAGACCATCAACCGGTCGTTCTACCTGTCGTCGGGCATCGCCGCCGTCGCCAGCGTGGTGCTCGCCTACGTCTACCTGCCGAGCAGCTTCGCCGACTTCACCAACATCGCCGGCGACCTCTCCGGCGCCGAGGGCGACCCGCGATTCATCGCCGCCGCCGCCGTCGTCATCGGCATCGTGATGTCGGCCGGCATCCTGGCGCTCACCGGCTACTACACCGGCACCGAGCACCGCCCCGTCAAGGACGTCGGCAAGACCTCGCTCACCGGCGCGGCGACCGTCATCCTCTCCGGCCTCTCGGTCGGCTTCGAGTCGGCGGTCTACACGACGCTCGTCATCGGCACCGCGGTCTTCGGCGCCTACCTGCTCGGTGGTGCCGCACTCACGGTGTCGCTGTTCGCGGTCGCGCTCGCGGGCTGTGGCCTGCTGACCACGGTCGGCGTCATCGTCGCCATGGACACCTTCGGCCCGGTCTCCGACAACGCTCAGGGCATCGCCGAGATGTCGGGCGACGTCAGCCCGGAGGGCGCGCAGATCCTCACCGAGCTGGACGCCGTCGGCAACACCACGAAGGCGATCACCAAGGGCATCGCGATCGCGACGGCCGTGCTCGCCGCGACCGCGCTGTTCGGCTCCTACGCGACGTCTGTCTTCGAGTCGCTCGCGGACGCCAACGTGGGCGTCGACGAGGCCTACCTGCTCGACTTCAGCGTCTTCAACCCCGCTGTCATCGTCGGCGTCCTCCTCGGTGCGGCCGTGGTGTTCCTCTTCTCGGGCCTGGCGATCAACGCCGTCGCCCGGGCAGCAGGCGCCGTGGTCTTCGAGGTACGCCGCCAGTTCCGCGAGATCCCCGGGATCATGGAGGGCACGGGTCGGCCGGAGTACGGCAAGGTCGTCGACATCGTCACCAAGGACTCCCTGCGCGAGCTGATCACGCCGGGCATCCTGGCGGTCCTGGCGCCGATCGCCGTCGGGTTCGGACTCGGCGTGACGGCGCTGGCTGGCTTCCTCGCGGGTGCCATCGGCACCGGCACCCTGATGGCCGTCTTCCTGGCCAACGCCGGTGGCGCCTGGGACAACGCCAAGAAGCTCGTCGAGGACGGCAACCACGGCGGCAAGGGCTCGCCGGCCCACGAGGCCACGGTCATCGGCGACACCGTCGGCGACCCGTTCAAGGACACCGCCGGCCCGGCCATCAACCCGCTCATCAAGGTGATGAACCTGGTGTCGCTGCTCATCGCGAGCGCCGTCGTCTCGATGAGCGTGGGCGACGACCAGAACGACGGGCTGCGCATCGTCATCGCCGTCGTGGCGGTCGCGATCATCGTGGCAGCGGTCTACATCTCCAAGCAGCGTGCGGTCGCGATCAGCGACGACCAGCCTGTGGACTCGTCCACAGCCTGATCCAGCACGTCGAACGGCGCCCGGGGCCACCCCGGGCGCCGTTCGCGCATTTGGCAGGATGCCCGGATGGAGCGGATGGCACTGATCTCGGACGTGCACGGCAACCTCACCGCCCTCGAGGCGGTGCTGGCCGACATCGACCGCCGCGGCATCACCAGGGTCCTCAACCTCGGCGACTACGTCGGCAAGGGCCCGCGCGGGCGCGAGGTGGTCGAGCTGTGCCGGCAGCGGTGCGAGGTGAATCTCCTGGGCAACTGGGACGACTTCCTGCCCGACCCAGCCCGCACCTACGACAACGAGGCGCTGCAGTGGTGGCTGGCGCAGCTGGCGCCGGGCCAGGGTGAGTGGCTGCGCGCGCTGCCGTTCTGCCACGACTTCTGGCTGAGTGGCCGCCGGGTGCGCCTCTTCCACGCCTCCGAGGAGACCGTGCACCGCCGGGTGCGCTACGTGCGCACGCAGGAGGAGTTCGAGGGGCTCTTCGCCAACACCGCGGCCACCATCGACGCAGTGGGGGAGGGCCCCGTACCCGACCTGATCGGGTACGCCGACACGCACGACCCGCTCTACGAGTGCCAGCTCGAGGGGCGCACCACGTTCAACACCGGCGCCGTCGGCAACTGCATGGGCGACCCCACCCCGATGTACTGCATCCTCGAGGGCGAGGTCGGCTCGCAGGAGAAGGCACCCTGGTCGGTGTCGTTCGCGAGGGTGCCCTACGACGTCGAGGCGGAGCTGGCCGTGGCGCGGGAGATGGGCCTGCCGCACTACGACGGGTACGAGCTCGAGCTGCGGCACGGCATCTACCGCGGAGCGCTCGACGAGTGGCGCGCCGGCACCCGGCCCGACGACTACCACGAGCGCACGCTGTGACGACGCTGCCGGCGAGGCTGCGCGCCGCCCTGGTCGCCGCGGGCTTCACCTACGACGGGGTCGCCGCGGTGCTGGGACCGCTCGCGCACGCCGCGCTCGGTCGCAACGAGACGACGCCCGGACTCCGAGCCACGACCGGCGGCTCCCCGGTCGAGACGCTGACCCGGCTGTTCCTGCTGCAGACGACGGTCTCCGGCGCCGACGCCGAGCGCGCCCTGCCGGGGCTGCTCGACGAGCTCGGCGCCGAGGGCTTCATCGAGCGCTCGGCGGGGGAGGTGGCCGCGCGCCTCGACGTACGCCCCTACGCCGCGCCGTACGACGACGACCCGGGCGACCTGTGGATCGTGAGCGACCTGACCCCCGGCCTCGACGGCGCGGGCAACCGCGTCGGCGCAGACCACGTGCTGGGCATCAGCCCGGCCTCGACGAGCCTGGCGCAGCAGACGCTGCGCGCCCCGGTCGGCCGGTCGCTCGACCTCGGCACCGGCTGCGGTGTGCAGGGCCTGCACCTGGCCCGGCACAGCGTGGCCGTCGTGGCCACCGACGTCAATGCGCGAGCGCTGTGGATGACCCGCTTCAACGCGGAGCTCAACGAGGTCGACAACATCGACGTGCGCGCGGGCTCGTTCTTCGAGCCCGTGGCAGGCGAGACGTTCGACCTGATCGCCACCAACCCGCCGTTCGTGATCTCACCGGCCACCGGCGAGCAACTGGTCTACCGCGACAGCGGCCTGCCCGGTGACCGGGTGGTCGAGCACATCGTGCGCACGGCGCCGAGCATGCTCGCGCCCGGCGGCTGGTGCCAGGTGCTGGCCAACTGGGCGATCTTGCGCGACCTGCCCTGGGAGGAGCGGCTCGGCGCGTGGGTCGACGAGTCGTGCGAGGCGTTCGTCGTGCAGCGCGAGGTGCTCGACCCGGCGGCGTACGTCGAGCTGTGGCTCAAGGATGCCGGGCTGCACGGCGCGCCGGGCTACGGCGGCCGCTACGACAGCTGGCTGGGCTGGTTCGACGAGCAGGGCATCGAGGGTGTCGGCTTCGGCTGGGTCAACCTGCGAAAGTCCGCCACCGGCCCGAGCGACTTCCTGGAGTGGCGCTACGACGTCGAGCAGCCGATCGCGCCAGCCATCGCGGAGTGGGCCCGGGCGCGGGACCTGCTGGCCGGCACTCCCGACCTGGCGGCGGCCACGCTCCTCGCTCGGGTCGACGTCCGCCAGGAGTCGGCCGGGGCCCCGGGGGCCGACGACCCCGAGACGATCGTCGTACGCCAGCAGCGCGGCCTGCGCCGCGCCCGCCAGGTCGACACCGTCGAGGCGGCGGTGCTGGGCGCCTGCGACGGCGATCTGACGATCGGCCAGATCCTGGACGCCGTGGCGCAGCTGCTCGAGCGCGACGAGGCGGAGCTCCGGGCGACGTACCTCCCGGTCGTCGCCGAGCTCGTGCGCGAGGGCTTCCTGACTGGGTAGTCCGGTGCAAACCAGGGCTTGGAGAGGGTCGTGAGCCCTGATTTGCCCCGGACTAACCCCCTCACGGGGACGGGTGAGGGCGGCGGAGGAGAGCCGGCAGCCGGGCGGCCCCGGGCGCCTGGTCGGTCGCGGCCAGGTAGTCGCCGGGGTTGGAGATGCGGCAACGCTGCAGTGAGAAGCAGCCGCAGCCGATGCAGGAGTCGAGCCCGTCGCGGAGGCTCTCGAGCGCGGCGATCTGCTCGTCAAGGCGGGAGCGCCAGTGCCGGGAGATGCGGTGCCAGTCGGCCTTGGTCGGCACCCGGCCACCGGGCAGCTGGTCGAGCTCGGTGCGGATCTCGTCGAGGGTGAGGCCGATGTTGGCGGCGGCCCGGATGAAGGCCAGCCGGCGCAGCACGCTGCGCTCAAACTGCCGCCGGCCGCCCGGGGTGCGCGTCGCGGTGATCAGTCCCTCTGCCTCGTAGAAGCGCAGCGCCGACGCGGCGAAGCCGCTACGGCGGGTCACGTCGCCCATGGACATCAGGTCGCGTGGATCCATCTGGCTCCATCCCTTGAACTCAAGTTCACTTGAACTATAACAATCGTTTCATGACCCCCATCAGTGAATCCAGGACAGCCCTCGTCACGGGCGGATCGTCCGGGCTGGGCCGTGCTCTCGTGCACGCGTTGACCGATCGGGGCTGGACCGTCCTCACCGATGCACGGGGGGCCACCCGACTCGTCGACGCCGTGGCCGGGACAGGGGCTCACCCGCTGCCCGGCGACCTCATCGACCCCGATCACCGCGCCGAGCTGGCTGCCTGGGTCGACGACCGGGCCGGCCTCGACCTGCTGGTCCTCAACGCCAGCACCCTCGGCCCGCTGCCCATGCACCCGCTGGCCCAGCTCTCACCGCCGTCCCTGGCGGCGATCTTCGAGACCAACGCGCTGGCTCCGCTCGAGCTCGCGGTGTCGCTGCTGCCCGCACTCCGGTCGCGCGCCGGCGTGGTGGTCACGCTCTCCTCCGACGCCGCGGTCGGCCACTACCCGACGTGGGGCGGGTACGGCGCCTCGAAGGCGGCGCTCGACCACCTGGTGCTCACCCTGGGCGCCGAGACCGGAGTCGCGACCTACGCGCTCGACCCGGGCGACATGCGGACGCCGATGCACCAGGACGCGTTCCCGGGAGAGGACATCACCGACCGGCCGTGGCCCGAGACGGTGGTGCCGCACCTGCTGGCGCTGGTCCATGCCCGGCCGGCGCCGGGCCGCTACCTGGCAGCCGACATCGCCGTCCCGGCCGAGGCGACCCGGTGACCGTCCTCACCGAGCATCCGGCGACGCGGTTCCCCATGCCCGAGGAGGCGACTGCCCCGGCGCCGCCGGAGGCCCGCGGCCTCGCTCGCGACCAGGTGCGGCTCCTGGTCGCCCGCCCCGACGGGGTGGTGCACGCCCGCTTCCGCGACCTGCCCCGGCACCTCGAGCCGGGCGACCTGGTCGTCGTCAACACCTCCGCGACGGTCCCGGCGGAGGCCGACGCCACCCTGGGCGGGCGCGCGGTCGTCGTACACGTCGCGAGCCGGCTCGAGGACGGCTTCTGGGTCGTCGAGCTGCGTACGGCGCCCGACGCGGCCCGCGCGATCCTCGATGCCCGGCCGGGCGACCGGGTGGCGAGCGGGCCGGTCGAGCTCGAGCTGCTCGCGGCCTACCCGCACGAGGGCTCCTCGCCCACCGGCACCGGCAGCCGGCTGTGGCGGGCCTTCGCGCACGGCGACCTGAGAAGCCACCTGGACGGCGCCGGCCGGCCGATCGCCTACGGCTACCTCGACCGCCGCTACCCGCTCTCGGCCTACCAGTCGGTGTTCGCGTCCGAGCCCGGCAGCGCAGAGATGGCCTCGGCCGGGCGCCCGTTCACCCACGCCCTGCTCACTCGGCTCATCGCCCGCGGCGTCGGCGTCGCGCCGATCACGCTGCACACCGGCGTCTCCTCGCAGGAGGTGGGCGAGGGGCCGCAACCGGAGTGGTTCGACGTGCCGGCCGCCACCGCGCGGATGGTCGACTCCACCCGCGCGGCCGGGGGCCGGGTCGTGGCGGTCGGCACCACCGTCACCCGGGCCCTCGAGTCCGCGGTCGGCCAGGACGGTCGCATCGGCCCGGCGCGGGGCTGGACCGAGCGCATCGTCACGCCCGCCGACCCGCCTCGCGTCGTCGACGGGCTCGTCACCGGCTGGCACGATCCCCAGGCCTCCCACCTGTTGCTCGTGGAGGCGGTCGCCGGCCCGCCGCTCACCCAGGCGGCGTACGACGCGGCGGTCGCCCGGCACTACCGCTGGCACGAGTTCGGCGACTCCGCCCTGCTGCTTCCCTGACTGGCCCACCCGGTGGCCCACCCGATGGCCCACAGGATGGCCGCCGGAATGGCCCAGCAGGGCGCCCCGGTGGCGGGAACAGTCGCAC
The DNA here is from genome assembly GCF_049897745.1 of Nocardioides sp. LHG3406-4. NCBI lineage: Bacteria > Bacillati > Actinomycetota > Actinomycetes > Propionibacteriales > Nocardioidaceae > Nocardioides > Nocardioides sp. LHG3406-4. Next base: position 885,600 of record NZ_JAFCWV010000001.1, on the reverse strand, counting down.
GCGCTACCGTGTTCGGCCGAGGCGGTGAAACATCCCCCACCGCCCGGCGCGAGCAGCAAGGATCACACGTGGCACACAAGTTGGTGATCGTCGAGTCCCCGGCCAAGGCCAGGACCATCGGCGGGTACCTCGGCCCCGACTACGTCGTGGAGTCGTCGATCGGTCACATCCGGGACCTCCCGCAGAGTGCCGCGGACACCCCGGCGTCGATCAAGGACAAGCCGTGGGGCCGGCTGGCGGTCGACGTCGAGAACGGCTTCGAGCCCTACTACGTCGTGCCGCGTGACAAGAAGGCGCACATCTCCAAGCTCAAGTCGCTGCTCAAGGACGCCGACGAGCTCTACCTCGCCACCGACGAGGACCGCGAGGGGGAGGCGATCGCCTGGCACCTCCTCGACGAGCTGAAGCCGAAGAACATCCCGGTGCACCGGATGGTCTTCCACGAGATCACCAAGCCGGCGATCCTGGCCGCGGTCGCGAACCCGCGCCAGATCAACGACGACCTCGTCGAGGCGCAGGAGGCACGGCGCATCCTCGACCGCCTGTACGGCTACGAGGTCTCGCCGGTGCTGTGGAAGAAGGTCATGTCGGGCCTCTCGGCGGGTCGCGTGCAGTCGGTCGCCACCCGGCTCGTGGTCGACCGCGAGCGCACCCGGATGAAGTTCAAGGTCGCGTCGTATTGGGACCTCGAGGGCACCTTCGACGCCGGCTCCGGCCACGAGCAGCGGATGTTCCCCGCCAAGCTGCACTCCGTCGACGGGGCCCGCGTCGCCCGCGGCGCCGACTTCGCCCAGGACGGCACGCTGTCGGCGAAGAAGGAGGTCGTGCACCTCGACCGGCCGCGGGCCGAGGCCCTGGTCTCGGCGCTCACCGACACGACGTACGACGTCCGCTCCGTCGAGTCGAAGCCCTACAAGCGCTCGCCGTACGCCCCGTTCCGCACCACCACCCTCCAGCAGGAGGCCGGCCGCAAGCTCGGCATGACGGCGTCGGTGGCGATGTCGGTCGCGCAGCGCCTCTACGAGAACGGCTTCATCACCTACATGCGCACCGACTCCACGACGCTGTCGTCGGCGGCGGTCGGGGCGGCGCGTGACCAGATCCGCGAGCTGTACGGCGCGGAGTACGTCCCCGACAGCCCGCGCGTGCACACCTCCAAGGTGAAGAACGCGCAGGAGGCCCACGAGGCGATCCGCCCGGCCGGAGACACCTTCCGGACGCCCGCGCAGACGGGGCTGACCGGTGAGCAGTTCCGCCTCTACGAGCTGATCTGGATGCGCACCGTCGCCTCCCAGATGAAGGACGCCGTCGGCCAGAGCGTGTCGGTGCGCATCGGCGGCACAGCCTCCACGGGCGAGGACGTCGTCTTCTCCGCGAGCGGCCGGGTGATCACCTTCCACGGCTTCCTCAAGGCGTACGTCGAGGGCCGCGACGATGCGAAGGACAGCGACGACACCGAGACCCGGCTCCCGCAGCTCGTCGAGGGCGCCGCTGTCTCCGCCGCGTCGATCGCGGCCAACGGCCACGAGACCAAGCCGCCCGCGAGGTACACCGAGGCCACCTTGATCAAGGAGCTCGAGGACCGCGAGATCGGCCGGCCGTCGACGTACGCCTCGATCATCAAGACGATCATCGACCGCGGCTACGTATACAAGAAGGGCACGGCCTTGGTGCCGGCCTGGATCGCCTTCTCGGTGATCCGGCTGCTCGAGGAGCACTTCCCCCGGCACATCTCCTACGAGTTCACCGCCGGCATGGAGGACGTCCTCGACGACATCGCCCAAGGCAGGCGTGACCGGGCGACCGAGCTCGGGGAGTTCTACTACGGCTCCGAGACCGTCACCGGGCTGCACCCGCTGGTCACCGGCCTCGGCGACATCGACGCGCGCGAGCTGGCGACGTTCCCGGTCGGCGAGCCCGACGACGCCATCTCGTTGCGGGTGGGCCGTTACGGGCCCTACCTCGAGGGCCCCGACGACGACGGCAACCCGGCCGGCAAGCGGGCCAACGTGCCCGACGACCTCCCGCCCGACGAGCTGACGGTCGCCAAGGCGCGCGAGCTGCTCGCCAACCCGGCGGGTGAGGAGACGCCGCTGGGCGAGCACCCGCAGACCGGGCTCCAGGTGGTCGCCAAGAACGGCCGCTTCGGGCCGTACGTCACCGAGGTGCTGCCCGAGGACGCGCCGAAGTCGGCCCGGCCCCGCACCGGCTCCCTGTTCAAGTCGATGACGCTCGACACGATCACGCTCGAGGACGCCGTCAAGCTGCTCGAGCTGCCCCGGGTCGTCGGCGAGGCCCCCGACGGTGAGGAGATCACCGCGCAGAACGGTCGCTACGGGCCCTACCTCAAGAAGGGCACCGACTCGCGCACCATCGCCTCCGAGGAGCAGCTGCTCACGATCACCCTCGACGAGGCGCTGGCGATCTACGCCCAGCCCAAGCAGCGCGGCCGCGGGGCCGCGGCGGCGCCGCTGAAGGAGCTCGGCAACGACCCGGTCTCGGGCCAGCCGGTGGTCGTGAAGGCGGGTCGGTTCGGCGAGTACGTCACCGACGGCGAGTACAACGCCACGCTCCGCAAGGAGGACTCCGTCGAGGCGATCACCATCGAGCGCGCCGCCGAGCTGCTCGCCGAGCGCCGCGCCAGGGGGCCGGCGAAGAAGACCGCCAAGCGCGGGGCCAAGAAGGCGCCGGCCAAGAAGACGGCGAAGAAGGCCACCGCGAAGAAGGCGACCGCGAAGAAGTCCACCACCAAGAAGTCCGCGGCGAAGAAGGCTCCGGCCAAGAAGGGTTGATCACGATGAGGTCGCTCGGTGACCCCGAGGTGGCGGTCGCGGCGGCCGAGGCCGGTGCCGCCGTCGTACGCCGGAAGTACGGCGAGGTGCACACCTACCTCGCGAAGTCGGCGACCGACTTCGCGACCGACGCCGACATCGAGGCCGAGCAGGCCATCCTCGACCTGCTGCGAGACGCCCGGCCCGACGACGGCTTCGTGGGCGAGGAGTCCGGCACCAGCGGACCCCCCTCCGACCGGACCTGGCTGGTCGACCCCCTCTGCGGGACGCTCAACTTCGCAGCCCGGACGCCGCTCGTCGCGGTCAACGTGGCGCTGCGCGAAGGCGCCGACGTCCACGTCGCCGCAGCGGCGGAGCCGTTCTCGGGCGAAATCTTCTGGACCGACGGGCGCAGCGCCCGGGTTCGGCGGGAGGGCGGCGACGAGCAGCTGGTGCCGTCACCGGTGACGCGTCTCGTCGACATCAACCTCGACGGGCGAGCCTCGCGCGCCCTCGGCCTGTTGGCCGATGGGGAGTTCCGCGCAAGGTTCGGTCCGCGGGTCCTGTCGACCTCGCTAGGCCTGGCCTGGGTGGCCGCCGGGCGGCGCGCGGCGTACGTCACTGAGGGCACCGTGCGCGACAGCGTGCACTTCGCCGCCGGCATCGCTCTCTGCGAGGCGGCGGGGTGCGTCGTCACCGATCTCGACGGCGGGCCGCTGCGTGCCGGTGCGGGACTGCTCGCCGCCGCCGACGGCTACACGCACTCCGCCCTGCTCGCGATTCTGGACCGCAGCCACGTCACGACCAGGACCGTCGGCACCCGACCGTAGGGTGTGCCCGTGACCAGTTACCCCGGCCAGCACACCGACTCCGGGGTCTTCGTCTGCTTCGAGGGCGGCGAGGGCGCGGGCAAGTCCACGCAGGCGCGGCTGCTCGCCGAGTGGCTGCGCGGGCAGGACCACGACGTGCTGCTCACCTTCGAGCCCGGTGACACCCCCGTCGGCCAGGACATCCGTCGCATCGTCCTCGACCCGGCCACCGGGCACCTCGCCGACCGCACCGAGGCGCTCCTGTACGCCGCCGACAAGGCCGAGCACGTCGAGAAGGTCGTGCGCCCGGCGCTGGCCGCCGGCGCCGTCGTGATCACCGACCGCTACGTCGACACGTCCTTGGCCTACCAGGGCACCGGCCGCGGCATCGACGCCGCCGAGCTCGAGCACGTCCTGCGCTGGGCGACCGGGGACCTGCGGCCCGACGTCACCGTCGTACTCGATCTGCAGCCGGAGCACGGACTCGCTCGCTTCGAGGAGCGCGACCGCATCGAGGGGGAGTCACTGGGGTTCCACCAGCGCGCCCGGCAGGGGTTCCTGGACCTCGCGGCGGCCGACCCCGACCACTACGTCGTCCTCGACGCCCGCCGCCCGCAGGACGAGCTGGCAGCCGACATCCGCGACCGGGTCGCCGCGCTCGTGGGGGTGCGCGGATGACCGTGTGGGACGACCTGGTCGGCCAGCGGCCGGTCATCGAGACGCTGTCGCGGGCCGCCCACGGCGATGGGATGACCCACGCCTGGCTGTTCACCGGGCCGCCCGGGTCGGGCCGGTCCAACGCGGCGGTGGCGTTCGCGGCCGCCCTCCAGTGCGAGCGCGGTGGCTGCGGCGAGTGCCACTCGTGCCACACCGCCCAGACCGGCTCGCACGCCGACATCACGATCGTCCGCACGGAGAAGCTCTCGCTGGGGGTCGACGAGGTCCGGGAGCTGGTCCGGCGCTCCGCCCTGAGCCCCAACGGCCGGCGCTGGCAGGTCCTCGTGGTCGAGGACTCCGACCGGCTCACCGACCATGCCGCCAACGCCCTCCTCAAGGCGGTTGAGGAGCCCAACCAGCGCACCGTCTGGCTGCTCTGCGCGCCCACCGTGGAGGACGTCCTGCCCACCATCCGCTCGCGGTGCCGTCTGGTCACGCTGAGCACTCCCGCCGCGGCCGACGTCGCGGCGTTCCTCGAGCGCACTGCCGGAGTGCCTCCCGCGCTCGCCGCCCACGCCGCTCGCGCCAGCCAGGGTCACATCGGCCGGGCCAAGGCGCTCGCTCGCGACGAGGACACCCGCAACCGGCGCGCCGAGGTCGTGCGCATCCCGGTCGCCCTCACGTCCCTGGGTGCCTGCATGACCGCCGCCGCCAACCTCGTCGACGTGACCAAGCAGGAGGCCGAGGCGATCACCTCCGACCTCGACGCGCGCGAGAAGCGCGATCTCGACTCGGCGTACGGCGTCGCGGAGCGCGGCCGCCGACCGCGCGAGTACGCCCCGGCGCTGTCAGCCCTCGAGAAGGGCCAGAAGACCCGTGCCAAGCGGCGCGTGCTCGACGTCGTCGACCGCAGCCTGATGGATCTCGCGTCCGTCTACCGCGACGCGATCGCCGTCTCGACCGGGGCCCGTGGCGACCTCGTCAACGAGGAGATCCGCGGCGACATCGCCCAGCTGGCGCGGCGCTCCACAGCCGAGCAGCACCTGCGGCGCATCGAGGCCATCTTCACCGCGCGTGAGCAGATGCTCGAGTTCAACGTGCCGCCGGCGATCGCGTTGGAGTCGATGATGGTGGCCCTGAGGCTGTCTGGAGGACCGTCCCGGTGAGGAGGCTCGTCGCGCTGCTGCTCGTCCTCGCGCTCGTGCTGGGTGCGGTGATCACCGGCCTGGTGGTCTTCGCCGGTGGCGGGGACGGCGACTCGGGCCCGCCGCCCGGGCGTCCGATCCGCACCGACACGTCGGAGTCGTCGGCCGAGGTGACCGCGCCGCCCGACGCTGCGCTCGCCCAGTTCTACGGACAGCGGCTCCAGTGGTCCCCGTGCCAGGGCGACTTCGAGTGCTCGGCGCTGACGGTCCCGGTCGACTACGCCGACCCGGGTGGAGACACGGTCGAGATCTCGCTCCTCAAGGTGCCCGCCGCCAAGCCGCAGGAGCGGGTCGGGTCGCTGGTGGTCAACCCGGGCGGCCCCGGTGCTCCCGGCACGTCCTACGCCGCCGCGGCCGACCGGGTCTTCCGCGACCGGCTCACCGACCACTTCGACATCGTCGGCTTCGACCCGCGGGGCACCGGCCGGAGCAGCCCGGTCGACTGCCTCACCGACGACGAGCTCGACGCCTACCTGGCCACCGACCCGGTCCCCGACACCCCGGCCGAGAACGCCGAGGTCGTCGGCTGGGTCGACCGGTTCGGCTCCGGGTGCGCGAAGCGCTCCGACGACATCGTCGCCCACGTCACCACCATCGAGGCGGCGCGCGACATGGACGTGCTGCGGGCAGCCCTGGGCGACGAGCAGCTGGACTACCTCGGCGCGTCCTACGGCACCAAGCTCGGCGCGACGTACGCCGACCTCTTCCCCGACCGCGTCGGCCACTTCGTCCTCGACGGCGCCGTCGACGTGTCGCTCGGCAGCCGCCAGCTCAGCCTCGACCAGGCGGCCGGGTTCGAGAAGGCGCTCCGTGCCTACGTCCAGAACTGCATCGACTCGACCGACTCGTGCTTCCTCGGCGACACCGTCGACCAGGGCCTGGCCGCGATCGTCGACCTCGTCGACCGGATCGACGCGCAGCCGCTGCCCACCGACACCGACCGTGAGCTCACCGTCGGCAACGCCTTCTACGGCATCGTGGCGCCGCTCTACAACCGTGACTACTGGTTCCTCCTCTCCGCCGCCCTGCGGTCCGCCGAGGGCGGTGACGGCGCCGGGCTGATGGAGCTCGCCGACCTGTATGCCTCCCGTGGCGCCGAGGGCTACACCGACAACAGCGCCGAGGCGATCTACGCCATCAACTGTCTCGACGATCCCTTCGCCATCGAGCCGTCCGAGGTCCCGGCCCAGTACGCCGCGTTCGAGAAGGCCTCGCCGACGTTCGGCCGGATCTTCGCCTGGGGTCTCATCGGCTGTGGGGGCATCCAGGTCACCAGCAGCGAGCCGGCGCGCGACATCCGGGCAGCCGGCGCCGCATCCATCGTGGTGGTCGGTACGACCCGCGATCCCGCCACGCCCTACAAGTGGGCCGAGGCGCTGGCCGCCGAGCTGGAGTCCGGCGTCCTGGTGAGCCGCGACGGCGACGGCCACACCGGCTACAACGCCGGCAACGCCTGTGTCGACGAGGCCGTCGAGGCCTACCTCGTCGACGACGTCGTCCCCGAGGACGGCCTCCGCTGCTGAGAGGTCCGCCGGTTTCGCGGGCCGCCACGGCTGTCCGTATACTCCTGCGGGTTGCCCGAGGGTCCTTCACGACCGCTCGGGCAGCACGCCGCCTTAGCTCAGTCGGTAGAGCGAGTCACTCGTAATGACTAGGTCGTCGGTTCGATTCCGACAGGCGGCTCCGACGACTTGGCGCTGGCCAGCAGGTCTGCTGGTCAGTGCCGTCGCACGAGAGCGCTGAGCTCGCGCCGCTCCCACCAGGCGCATGTTGTCGCCCGGGCCTCAGGGACACCGGAGCCGCTGGAGAGGCTTGCGCGAGCGTGCCTCCGCACAGTGTTCGGGCGGCAGTCGGCTGCGTGTCATCGGCGCGACGCTGGGTCCCGGCAAGGTTCGAGGCGACAGCCACTCCGGAAGAAAACTCGAGGACTTCATGCGTGCGCTCCTTCGCTCCCGCCGCCCCCTGCTGCTCGCCGTCTGCCCAGCTCTCATCGCTGCCACGTTGGCGGCCACAGCCCAGTCCGCACCGGCAGCACCCGCTCCGGAGCGCAGCTCCGAGCACACCGTCGAACACGTCGTGCTGATCGGCTTCGACGGGTTCGACGCTGACTACTTCGGTCGGGTGCCCACTCCCAACCTCGATGCCCTGGCAGCCCGGGGCAGCCGGGGCACCACCCTCGCCCCAGCGCAGTCGATCACCAACCCGTCCTTCGCGACCCTCGCGTCCGGGGCGTGGCCACGGACCACGGGCAACGTGGCCTACATCTTCGACCGTGAGACGCAGTCCTACCGCGGCCAGAGCCGCGACCTCGCGGTCCCGACGATCGCCGAGGCGGTGCGCGATTCAGGCGGGACCGTCGGCGCCGCGCAGTACTTCATCCTGCAGAACCACGGTGCGACGTACGGCGACCCAGAGGCCGTGTACACCCAGCCGGGTGGTCCGTGCGCACGTCGCTTCGACGATGCGATCGCGATGATCGAAGGCCGCCCCGTCAACTCCGGGGGGACCCAGGTGACCGTCCCGCAGACCCCGAACCTGCTCGCGGTGTACTGCGACACGCTGGACACGACGGGTCACAGCGAGGGGCCGAACTCCCCCCAGATCGACGCCGGGCTGGCCGAGGTCGATGCCCAGGTCGGCCGGCTCGTCGCGGCGCTGGAGCGCAACGGACTCAGCGACAGCACTGCCATCGTGCTGACCGGCGACCACGGCATGACCGCCCATAGCCGCACCTTCGGTGACGAGCTGCTTCAGGAGCTGGCAGTCCGCGGCCTGAAGGGGCAGTACCTGCCAGCCGGTGGCCCCCTCGCACCCGACACCGATGTGGTGCTGACCAGCGCGGGTGGGGCTGCCAACGCCTACCTCGTCGGCGATGTCGAAGGGAGCAAGGAGGCGTTGGCGAAGGTGCGCGAGGCTGCGGAGGCGACAGAAGGCACAGCGGAGATCCTCGACCGCCACGACCAGCGTCGTCTGGACATGGATCCACGCGTGGGCGACCTGGTCATCCAGACCGCACCGGGGTACGCCGCGTCGAGCGGTGCCATCGCGACACCCGAGGACGGGCACCACGGCTCCACCCACGAGCGGGACGCCGCGTTCTTCATCGCCGGCGCGGGCGTACGGGACCGGGGAGGCCGATGGGCGAGCGTGGGGCACATCGACGTCGCCCCCACGATCGCCCACCTCCTGGGGATCGACGCCCCCTCGGGTTCGGAAGGCCGCGTACGCCGCGAGCTCCTCGACTGAGCTCACGAGCGATCGGTCCACGCACCATCACGGGTGCGTGGACCGGTCGCGGCATCCTGAGGGCGGAGCACATCGCTGCCGGTGAGGGGAGTTCGGTGGGGCTACCGTGTCTCCCTGACCATCGAGACGGGGCAGAGGAAGGAGCTGGCTGCGTGCGAGCCATCGTCGTGCAGGATCCCGAGGCCGGTCTTGCTGGCCTGTCACTCACCGACATCCCCTATCCTCATGCCGCCGAGAACGACGTCGTCGTCAGGGTGCATGCCGCCGGCTTCACACCGGGAGAGCTGGACTGGCCCGCCACCTGGGCCGACCGTTCCGGCCGTGACAGAACGCCCAGCGTGCCCGGCCACGAGCTCTCCGGGGTCGTCGCCGAGCTCGGATTCGGAACCACCGGGCTGAGTGTCGGCCAGAGCGTGTTCGGCATGGCCGACTGGGCGCGCAACGGTTCGCTCGCCGAGTACGTCGCCGTCGAGGCTCGCAACCTGGCACCCTTGCCTGCGGACCTGGAGCACACCGTCGCCGCCGCCCTCCCGATCTCGGGGCTGACCGCGTGGCAGGGGCTGTTCGACCACGGTCGCCTGCAGGCCGGGCAGACCGTGCTGATCCACGGCGTCGTCGGCGCGGTGGGATCGATCGCCGCGCAGCTCGCCCGCGAGATCGGTGCCCACGTCATCGGGACCGGCCGGTCGGCTGATCGGGAGGGGGCCGCCGCACTCGGCGCCAGCGTCTTCGTCGACCTCGAGAACGAGCAGCTGGAGGCCATCGGGTCGGTTGATCTCGTCTTCGACGTGATCGGCGGCGACATCCTGGATCGGTCGGCGGGTCTGGTCCGACCTGGAGGCACGCTCGTGACCATCGCGCTGCCGCCGACTGTGCAGCCCGCGGACGGGCGATCCGTCTTCTTCGTCGTCGAGCCTGACCGGGCTCGGCTCATCGACCTCGCGCAGCGGGTCCGTGACGGGCGCCTGACCCCCTCGGTGGGAGCCGTTCACTCGCTGCCGGAGGCGGTCGCAGCGCTACAGCCCGGCAACCGGACCCGGGGCAAGACGATCGTTCGCGTCGCGGACCACTAGGCCCTGCCGCTGGCCTCGACGCGGGGATCCCTAGCCAGGATCGTGCCGAGCTTGGACGAATTGACTTGAAGCGCTTCAAGTTCTCGATACTCGGGACGTGACCAACGCACTGACGATCGCCGAGGTGTCGGCGCGCTGCGGACTCCCGCAGAGCACCATCCGGTACTGGGAGCGGATCGGCCTCCTGCCGCGCGTCCAGCGCGACCCGAGCAGCGGCCATCGTCGCTACAGCCTGGGGCTGGCCGAGCAGCTCGAGACGCTGGCCAATCTGCGGTCGGTCGGGATGAGCATCAACGACATGCGGGCCTATCTCGACGGCCAGCAGCGCGGTGACGCCGCCGCCGGCGAGCAGCGGGCGTTGTTCCAGACCCACGCCGATCGACTCACAGACCAGTTGGCCAGCCTGCAGCTGCGTCACAGCTACCTCGAGCTGAAGGTGCAGTACTGGGCCGCCAGGGAGGCGGGCGACCTCGCTCGCGCCGACGCGGTCGCCGACCGGCTTCGCGCCGTGATCGCGCAGCTCACTCCACGAACCAACCCCACAGAGAAGGACTCATGACCCACCCCCGTATCGCCTCGCCGTTCACCTTCGACACCACCGCCGCTGAGGTCGTCGCCGACGTCGACCTGCACGGGCGCCGCGCTCTGGTCACCGGCGCGGCCGGCGGCATCGGCGTCGAGACCGCCCGCGCCCTGGCCAGCGCCGGGGCCGAGGTCACCATCGCCGCGCGCGACCTCTCGGCCGCCGAGCGGGTCGCCCGGGACATCGCCGCCAGCACCGGCAACCCCGCCATGCACGTCGCACACCTCGACCTGCTCGACCGCGCCTCCATCGACCGCCTCGCCGCTGAGTGGGAAGGGCCGCTGCACATCCTGGTCAACAACGCAGGAGTCATGGCGGTTCCCGAGCTGCGTCGCAGCGCGGAGGGCCACGAGCTGCAGTTCGCCACCAATCATCTCGGCCACTTCCGCCTGACCCATGGCCTGCTCCCGGCGCTGCGCGCCGCGGGCGGCGCCCGGATCGTGTCCCTGAGCTCGCGGGCGCACCTCGAGTCTCCGGTCGTCTTCGACGACATCGACTTCGAGCACCGTGCCTACGACCCGGCACTGGCCTACGCCCAGTCCAAGACCGCGAACGTGCTGTTCGCCGTCGGGGCTACCGAGGCCTGGCAGGGCGACGGCATCCTCGCCAACGCCGTCCACCCCGGCGCCGTCATCGACTCCAACCTCGCCCGGCACTATGACCCAGCGGTGCTCGACGGCCTGCGGAGCTCCGGCGCCTACCAGTTCAAGACCCTGGAGCGGGGCGCGGCCACCAGCGTCTTCGTCGCGACCTCGGGCCTGCTCGAGGGCATCGGCGGCCGCTACTTCGAGAACAGCCAGCAGGCAGTGGTCGACGATCCGTCCGCCTGCGGCGTCGACGCTGCGGGCGTCGCCGACCACGCCCTCGATCCGCGGGCCGCTGCCCGGCTCTGGGCTGTGTCCGAGGCCATGTCCGCCTAGCCGCAGGGCTCGGCTCAGCTCGGATCGACGAGCCGGCGTACCGCCTCGACCGCGCGGCGCAGGTGCGCCTCCTCGCGGTCGCGTCGGTGCGCGACAGCCAGGGCGACCCTGCCACCGCCCACCAGCGGGCGGTAGACGACGCCCTGGATGGGCAGTGCGGTGACCGGCTCCGGGACGACGGCCGCGCCGAGCCCGCCCGCCACCAGGGTGATCAGCGTCGACGTCTCCCCGACCTCCGCCCGGAACCGGGGCTCGAACCCGGCCTGGCGGCACAGCCGGACGACTTCGGCGTGCATGACGGAGTGGGGGCGCCCCGCGTGCACCAGCAGGTCCACGTCAGCCAGCTGGGCCACGCGGACCCGACGCCGTGCGGCGAGAGGGTGGTCGTCCGGCACGGCGACGACCAGGCGGTCGTGGCGCAGGATCGAGGTCTGGATCAGGGTGTCGTGGACAGGCGGGCGGAGAAGGGCGATGTCGATGTCATTGCCCTGCAAGGCGAGAACCTGGTCGGGCACCAGCATCTCGCCGCGGAAGCTGAACTCGATGCCGGGCAGCTCGCGGGTGAGTCCGCGAGCGAGCAGCGGCAGCAGGCTGTACGTCGCCGAGCCGACGCAGCCGACGACGAGCCGTCCGACGACGCCGGCGGCGACCTGCTGGGCCTCGTGGGCGGCGTCGTCGAGCTCGCCCAGCACCGCCCGGGCCCGCTGCAGGTACGCCGATCCGGCCGCTGTCAGCTCGACCCGGCGCGTGGTGCGGTGCAGCAGCGCCACGCCGAGCTCGGCCTCGAGCGCCCGCACCTGCTGGGACAGCGGCGGCTGCGCCATGTGCAGGCGGGCTGCGGCCCGCCCGAAGTGCAGCTCCTCGGCCACGGCGACGAAGTAGCGCAGGTGGCGCAGCTCCATTGAGACGTCCTGCCTACGAATAGTGCGTGATATGCGTACTTCAGAGTATCGCTAGACCGCTCTACGGTGAACGCATGAGCGACTCCTACATCTACGACGCCGTCCGCACACCCTTCGGTCGCTTCGGTGGCGCATTGGCCGCGGTCCGTCCCGACGACCTGGCCGCCACCGCGATCACCGGGCTCCTCGGGCGCAGCCCCGGGCTGGACCCGGCGGGTGTCGGCGAGGTCGTGTGGGGCAACGCCAACGGCGCCGGGGAGGACAACCGCAACGTCGGCCGGATGGCCGTGCTGCTGGCCGGGATGCCGACCAGCGTCCCGGCGAACACCGTCAATCGACTGTGCGGCTCCAGCCTCGATGCGGCCATGGCCGCCTCCCGGATCGTGGAGACCGGGGACGCCGAGGTGGTGGTCGCCGGCGGCGTGGAGTCGATGACGCGTGCGCCGTGGGTGCTGCCCAAGCCGTCCCGTGCCTTCCCGGCCGGCAACGTCACCGCAGTGTCGACCACGCTGGGGTGGCGGCTGGTCAACGAGCGGATGCCGGCGGAGTGGACGGTCTCGCTCGGCGAGGCCAACGAGCAGCTCGCAGACCGGTTCGGCATCTCGCGCGAGCGCCAGGACGAGTTCGCGGTCCGCTCGCACCGGCTCGCCGCGCAGGCCTGGGACGAAGGCTTCTACGCCGACCTCGTCGTGCCGGTCGACGGGGTCGATCTGGACCGCGACGAGGGGATCCGCCCCGGCAGCACGGTGGAGAAGCTGGCCGGGCTGAAGCCGGCGTTCCGTTCCGACGGCACCATCACCGCGGGAAACGCCTCGCCGTTGAACGACGGTGCGTCAGCCGTCCTCATCGGCTCCGACGCGGCGGCGGCGACCATCGGCCGGGATCCGGTCGCCCGCATCGCCGGCCGCGGAGCGCACGCGCTCGACCCGCAGGACTTCGGGTACGCGCCCGTCGAGGCCGCGAACCGGGCGCTGCACCGGGCCGGCATCACCTGGTCCGACGTCGAGGCGGTCGAGCTCAACGAGGCCTTCGCCGTCCAGTCCCTGGCCTGCGTGGACGCCTGGCTGAAGGAGGGCCTCGTGGACGCCGAGGTCGTCAACACCCGCGGTGGCGCCATCGCCATCGGTCATCCGCTCGGCGCCTCGGGTGGCCGGATCCTCGGCACGCTCGCGCACCGGCTCCGCACCGATCGGCAGCGCTGGGGCGTGGCCGCGATCTGCATCGGCGTCGGCCAGGCGCTCGCGGTCGTGCTGGAGAACGTGTCGTCCGACGAGGTGCCCTCGGCATGAGCGTCACGAAGATCTGCGCCGACGCGGACGAGACGGTCGCCGGCATCGAGGACGGCGCGACCGTGCTGATCGGTGGCTTCGGCATGGCCGGCATGCCGGTCCAGCTGATCGACGCGCTCATCCGCCAGGGCGCCAAGGACCTCACGGTCGTGTCCAACAACGCAGGCAACGGCGACACCGGCCTCGCGGCCCTGCTGGCGAAGGGACGCGTCCGCAAGGTGGTCTGCTCCTTCCCGCGGCAGTCCGACTCCTGGATCTTCGACGGCCTCTATCGCGCCGGGAAGATCGAGCTGGAGGTCGTGCCCCAGGGCAACCTCGCCGAGCGGATGCGCGCGGCCGGTGCCGGCATCGGAGCCTTCTTCTCGCCCACCGGCGTCGGCACGCCACTGGCCGAGGGCAAGGAGACTCGCGAGATCGACGGCCGTACCTACGTCCTGGAGCTGCCGATCCGCGGCGACGTCGCCCTCGTCGGAGCGCACCGCGCAGACCGGTCGGGAAATCTCGTCTACCGCAAGACCGCCCGCAACTTCGGTCCTGTCATGGCCGCGGCTGCGGCCCTGACGCTGGTCCAGGTCAGCGAGGTCGTCGAGATCGGCGCACTCGATCCCGAGCACGTCATCACCCCATCCATCTACGTCGACCGCGTCGTCGCAGTCGGGAGCGAGCAATGAGCCTGTCCAAGCAGGAGATGGCCGCCGTCGTCGCCCGGGACATCCCGCACGGCGCCTACGTCAACCTGGGCATCGGCCAGCCCACCACGGTCGCCGATCACCTCGCCCCCGACTCCGGGGTGGTCCTCCACACGGAGAACGGCATGCTCGGCATGGGTCGAGCCGCCCGGGACGGCGAGGTCGACCCCGACCTCATCAACGCCGGCAAGATCCCGGTGACCGAGCTCCCGGGGGCGTCGTACTTCCACCACGCCGACTCCTTCGCGATGATGCGCGGCGGACACCTCGACGTGTGTGTCCTCGGCGCCTTCCAGGTCTCGCAGCACGGCGACCTCGCCAACTGGCACACGGGTGCGCCCGACGCCATCCCCGCCGTCGGCGGAGCCATGGACCTCGCCATCGGGGCCAAGCAGGTCTTCGTCATGATGACTCTGCTGGCGAAGGACGGCACTCCGAAGCTGGTGCCGGACTGCACCTACCCGCTCACGGGTGTCGGGTGCGTCGACCGGGTATACACCGAGGTCGCCACGTTCGCCACCGGTCCCGCGGGGCTCACGGTCCTCGAGACCTTCGGCACCACGGTCGAGGAGCTGTCGGAGACGCTCGGGCTGGCGCTCGCCGGGTAGCGCTCAGAGCTCATCGCGCGCCAGCAGCCGCCGGCCGAGGAGCACCCCGAGCAGGACCGGCAGCGACGTGGCCAGGGCGGCGGCAGCGAGCTGGTTCCAGTAGACCGTGGACTGGCTGGCGTAGGCATGCAGGCCGACGGGCAGGGTCTGGTTCTGACCCTGGGTGAGGATCGAGGCGAAGAGCACCTCGCTCCAGGCCAGGACGAACGCGAACACTCCGACGGCGGCGATGCCCGGTGCGGCGGTCGGCAGTACGACGTGCCGGATCACGCCGAGGGTGCCGGCACCGTCGACGCTGGCGGCGTCCTCGACCTCGCGAGACAGGGACTCCAGGTGCGTGGTGAGCAGCCAGATCGAGAAGGGCAGCGCGAAGGTCAGGTCGGTGAGCACGAGCCCGGGATAGGTCCCGATCAGCTCCAAGCCGGACCGGTCGCCGAGCTCTGCGTAGAGGACGAACAGCGGCAGCAGGAAGAGCAACCCCGGAGCTGCCTGGGTCGCGACCAGCAGCAGGATGAACGTTCGGCGGCCACGCACCCGAGACCGAGCGAGGGCGTAGCTGGCGGGCACGGCCACCATGAGTGCGAGCAGGGTCGTGGCGCCGGCCACCACGGTGGAGTTGAGGAGGTAGCGACCGAGCGGCACCGTCGACCACATGTCGACGTACGGCCGCAGCGTGAGCCTGCTGGGCAGCCAGCGGAACGCGTCGTCGACGTCGGCGAGCGGCTTGAGCGACGTGGTCACGACGACGAGCAACGGCAGCCCGACGAGCACCGCGAACCCGGCGAGGCCGACCCGTCGCAGCCAGCGGAGCTGTGTCGTCTCACCCATCCGCCGCCCTCCTCAGCAGCAGCCGCCACGCGCAGAGCCCGCCGACCACGATCAGCACGATCGCGACGAGAGCGTTGAGTGCCGCGGCCAGGCCGAAGTCGAAGTCGACGAAGGCATGGCGGTAGACGAGGCTGCCCAGCAGCGTCGCGGCCGGCGGCGGCTGCGCGTCGAAGAGCAGGTACGGCGTGCTGAAGTCGGTGAACGACCAGAGTCCCATCACCAGCAGCACCATCGTGCTGGGTCGCCGGGTCATCGGCAGGGTGATGTAGCGGAACCGCTGCCACGCCGTGGCGCCGTCGACCCGCGCCGCCGCGTAGAGATCGGCAGGGACCGTGCGCAGCGCGGCGGCGAGCACCAGGTAGGCCAACGGCCACAGCCGCCACACCGACACGACCACGGTCGCCCAGAAGGCGTTGTCGCCGATCAGCCAGAAGGGCCTGCTGTCCACGACTCCCAGGTCGTCGACGAGCAGATGGTTGAGCATCCCTGCGTCGCGGTCGAGCATGAACCGCCAGGCGAGCACCGTGACGAAGGCCGGCAGGGCGAACGGCACCAGGAAGAACGCCTGCCAGAACGCCCGGCCCCGGAAGGGCGTGGCAAGCAGGAGCGCGGCCAGCATCCCGAGGGCCCATGAGGCTCCTACGACCAGGGCTGTGTACAGGACCGTGCGACCCGTGCTGGCCAGCAGCTCGGCGCCGATCGGGCCGCCGGGGTCCAGCCAGGCGCGGAAGTTGGCCGCGCCGACGAAGGGAGCGGAGGTCCAGTCGCGCAGCTCGCGCGGCGTCAGCCGCAGGAGGCTGATCCACACACCCAGTACGAGGGGGACGACGTGCACCAGCAGCTCGAGCACGAACGCCGGGAGGAGCAGGAGGTACGGCAGCCGGCCCGGGTGGCGGTGTGTGCGCGTGCTCGAGCTCGATGACCGCGGCGTCATGACGAGATCCGTCGGGACTAGTGCGCCACAGGCATCTGGCGCTCGGCGTCGGCGAGCGCCGCCGAGATGTCGGCGTCGGCCACCACCCCGGTGGCCGCCTTCGCCCAGAGCTCACTGACCGCGCCGCCGAGGAGGAGCTCCATCTGCCCCTCGCCCGGCACCATCGGCATCGTCTCGGACCGCTCGCTCAGGATGTCGCCGAACATCTGTGTCTCCGGATCGGCGAACGCCCCGTCGTCGTACGCGCCATGGACCACCGGCAGGGTGCTGAACGTGTGGTTGAGGGCGATCTGGGCGTCGTCGTCGGTCAGGAACCGCACCAGCTCCAGCGACTCGTCCCGGTGCTGGGTGTCCGCGAACACTGCGACGTTGGTGCCTGCGACGAAGCTCTGCACCGGCGCGCCACCGGGTGGGAGAGGCGAGAGCACCGGCAGCGGCGCGACCGCGTAGTCCTCGAAGCCGACCGAGTCGAGGTAGGTGCGGCCGCTGGACTGGCTCAGCACCATCCCGGCCCGGCCGTTCGCGAGCTCGGCCAGCGCATCGTTCACGGCGGTGCGCTCGGCGTCGCTCGGGTTGACGACACCGTGCTCCTCCATCAGGTCCAGCAGCAGGCGTACGGCCGCCTGCGCCTCGGAGCTGTCGAACTGGGGGACGCCCTCGGCGTCGAACAGCTGGGCACCCTGCTGCCGGCCGAGCAGGAACGCCAGCTGGGCGTTGCCGGCCGAGGACGCGCCAAGCAAGGAGACGCCCCACTGGCCCGGCTTGGTGAGCGTCTTCGCGTCGGTGACGAACTCCGCCCAGGTGGCGGGGGGCTCGGTGATCCCGGCCTCGCTGAAGAGGGCGGTGTTGTAGTAGAGACCGTAGGCCTGGCCCAGCAACGGGATCGAGGCCGGCGGCTCGCCCGGTGCGCCGGTCGCGGTCAGGCACGGGGCGAGGAACTTGCGCCTGCCGCCGATCGCCGTCATCGCGTCGTCGTCGAAGGCCAGCAACGCCCCGGTGTCCTGGAGGGTGGCCGACCACGTGTTGCCGATGTTGACCACGTCAGGGCCGCGCCCGCTGCTGATGGCGGTCATGATCCGGGTGTAGAGCACGTCCCAGGTCAAGACCTCCAGCTCGACCTCGACCCCGGTCTGCTTCGTGAAGGCGGCCAGCTGGTCGTCCAGGAGGCGCTGGTTCTCCTCGAGGGTGGGACCCATGTTCACAGCCCAGTAGGTCAGCTTCCCGTGCCCGCCTGCCTCGGCGGCGCATGCTGCCGTACCAGCGGTGATCCCGAGGGCCACGAGCGCGGCTGCCACGGCCCTCGCCTTGCGTGTCCTGCGCATCGCGGTCGTTCCGTTCGTCTGGGCGCGCGTCGTCAGGGACGTGTGCCGGCCGCTGGTTGCTCAACTTGGTGCACATCCTCGGGTACCGCACCAGCCGCGTCGCCAACGGGTCCTCCTTGCGGGAAGCCCGGCTCAGACGCTTCTCTAGAGCTCGGATGCTCGCCCGCGAGAGCGGGGCGACCCGGGCTCGGGCTCGGGGAGGAAGCCGAGCTCGAGACCGGTGAGGACCGCATCCTCGCGGGAGTGGACGCCGAGGGTCTTGTAGAGGGAGACGATCTGCTTCTTGATGGTGTGCGGCGACACGACCTGAGCGTTCGCGATCGCCTGCAGGCCCTCGTTGCGGGCCAGCGCGTAGAGGACCGACCGTTCGCGGGAGGAGAGGTCGACCAGTCGCGTCCGGTGCGGGAAGACCCTCCTGCCCTCGGGTACGGCGACGGCCGGGCACGCGCGGCCGGCGAGGGCGGCCAGGATCTCGGGGTCGACCATCCGGAGGTGCTGCTGCCCGCCGATGCCGGCCAGCAACGTCATCGCGTCCCGGAAGGCGGCGTCCGCACCGTCGTGGTCCGCCAGGAGGTGGGCGGCGGCGGCCTTGATGAGGAGCAGGTCGCAGCGGTCGCGGTGAGACAGGTCCGACCACATCGAGGCGCCGGCCAGGCGGAGGGCCCTCTCGGGCTGGCCGGAGACCAGCCGGAGCCGGGCCTGCTGAGTACGCACCCAGGGCGTGGCGATGCCGGGACCGTCGATGAGGGCGACCTGTCCCGCGGCGCGCGTAGCCGCCTCGTCGAGCACCCGCAGCGCCTGGTTGGGCTGGCCGATCGCCAGGTAGAGATCGGCCTGGCACCGGTCCACGATCCGGGCCGCGGCGCCGCCTGCCGCGATGGCGGCCGCCTGGATGACGCGGGCGCGGCGCAGCTCGGCGTCGGCCTTCATGGGCTCGCCGACGAGAAGCGCCTCGCGGACCCGGAGCTCCACGGCGTAGCACCACATCTCCGATGCCAGGATCCGGCCGCCGAACGAGTCGACCTCCTCCCTCATGGCATCGGGATCGAGCTGGTCCAGCCGAAGCCAGGCGCGTGCCAGCCGCGGCCAGATCTCCAGGAGCTCGGTGAACGCGTACGGCGTCAGGTCCAGGGCCTCGTAGCGGTCGAGCCAGACCCGGGCCGCTGAGGTGTCCCCGTTGCGGGCGTGGATGAACGCGAGCTGTCCCGCGGCCCCGGCCGCGACGTACTCCGCGCCCGGGGAGCCGGCGGTCTCGTAGGCTCTCTGGGTCAGCTCTGTGGCCCGCTTGTCGTGCCCCGCCAGGAGCAGCGTGAAGGCGCGCTGGAGCGTGAACCACGCCGACGTGAGCCCGGACGGGCCGGCCCCGCCGACGGACCGCCGGGAGTCCAGCTCCTTGCAGAGCCACTGCGCCAGCCGGACGGCCGCATCAAGGTCACCGGCGGCACGCCGGGAGGCCATGGCCGCGCCGGTGACGGCCGCCAGCTCGTCGGGTTCTGCAGCGGCGAGCGCGTCGGGAGTCATCGCCTCCTCGACGTCGAGCTGGCGGTGCAGGAGGAGGCCCGGCAGCCCGTCCTCCGGCTTCAGGTATGCCTGCGCCACCGTCGTGGCAGCCCGGAGGAACGGGTGCCGGTGGACGACCGAGGACGGGATGGCGGTGAAGACGGCGGCTGTGGTCTCGGTGTGGGCGATCATCAGTCGCAGGGCATGGCGGCCCCAGATCCTGGCCACCGTGTCCCACTCCTTGGCGCAGGCCGAGTGGAGGAGGGCGCGCTCGAGGTCGACGTCGTCCTCGTGGCCGAGGAGGTCGTCCGCCATCGCCCGGTGGAACGCCAGCACCTCACCCGGCTCGGCGGCGGCGAGGCTCTCCGACAGCACCGACCGGACCAAGGAGGCGAAGGCCCACCGGGGGGCGTCCCCGGCTGAGCCGGATCGGGCGCCGACGGGTCGCGCCAGGCCGGTGTGCTCCAAGGCCCGGACCAGGTGCCACGCGTCGTCGGCAGCACCCGCGGAGCCTGACCACGGGGCGGCTCCGGGATCGAGCTCCGCGGCAGCCACCCGGATCTCCCGGGACCCGAAGGTCGCGGGCAACGCCAACCGCTGTGCGAGCCGGGTGCTGTTGGTGTCGAGCAGCGGGGCGAGCACCTGCTCCTTCAGGAAGCCGGCCGCGGCGCGCTGGTCCAGCTCCTCGGGTCGCCAGGCCTCCGGGGAGTGGTCCAGCAGCAGGCGGGTCGGGGTCAGCCAGCCGCCGGTCATCTCGTGCAGCGTCCGAGCCTGCGCCCTGGTGATGGTGTGGCCCCACGCCTGCGCGAACGCCGGCAGCTCCGCGGCGGCGACTGCGAGGTCAGCACACCAGATCACCACCGGCGCCGTCCCCTGTCGCAGGGAGGAGACGTCGAAGTCGCGCCTCACCCGAACCGTCGCCACCAGATGCAGGCGCGGGGCCGCCCGGAGGAGCGCGCCCAGAGAGGAGACCATGCCCGGATCGGTCAGGTGCTCGTAGTCGTCGACGACCACGATCACCCGGGCCGCCGGCTCGGCCCCGAGCGCGTCAGCGAGCCCCCGCCAGGTCTGCGCACCGGCCCCGGACAGGTGTCGGTTCCGGGCCGTCACGAGGCCGGTCGCGGCGACGGCGTCGTGCACGGCGCCGAAGAACCGCTCCGGGGTCGCGAGCTCCGCCGTGGCATCGATCCACGCCACCACGTCTCCCGCCTCCCGGCGCCGTTGAGCCCAGGCGGCAGCCAACACCGTGCGACCCGTCCCGGGCAGGGCCACCAGCAGGGTCAGCGCCGCCAACTGGTCGAGGCGGCGGAGCAAGCACGACCGGTCGACCAGGACGTGGGGCAGCCGGGGAATGGTCGGCGGAGTCGCCGCCAGGGGACGGCGACCGGCATTGCCCGAGGACATCGAAACCTCTCTCAACATCGGGGAGCAGCTGAGCGGCACCGCCCTCCCGACAGGTCCCAGCAGGCTAGTTGTACCCACGAACGCATCGTCACGTCTGGCGGCCGGGGCGATTCGGGGCAAATTCACCCGCCGAGTTCACCCATTTCGGGGTTGCGGAGCGGGATTTTCGGCGGGTTCAGAGCCCGCGGGGTTGTAGGTTGCTGACGGGAGGAGGGAGCCTTTCTACGTAGGAGGAATGCCACCTTGGGTGCCAGCGAACTCGGCAGCTGGGTACCGGAACCGGAAGGGTCCTCGTCGAGCGCCCATGAGCTGCTCGCGCTCCTGCTCTCCACCCGTCCCGGCTCGGACGCGAGGCGCTCCGTGCTGGCACTCGGTATCCCAGTGCACCTGACCGCCGAGGTGGCTCAGTTCGTCTTCGGCATGCCTGACCACGGACGACTGCTCGACCGGCTCGAGCGCGAGAGCTTCCTCTCCACGACCATCGAGGACGGCGAGGTCGTCTACTCGTGGGAGCCGGGTCTGCGCGACGCCCTGCGGGCAGAGCTGACGGCTCGCGATGCCGACGCCGTACGGCGGCTCGACCGCGGTCTGGCGGCGTGGTACCGCGAGCACGCCCTTCCGCAGCACGCGGTGGCGCAGGCGATGGTGCAGCACGACCTGAGGTTCGCGGTCGAGGTCGTGGAGGGCGCGTGGTTGCGGCTGATCGTCCACCACGAGCCCCTGCTCCGTCAGCTGTTCGGGCGGGTGAGGCAACCGGATCTCGAGGGGCGCCCGAGGGCGCAGCTGGTGCGTTGTCTCGTGCTCAGGGCTCCGGACCGTGGGTCCGCGTCCGTCGTCTCCCTGCCGGCGGCGCCCGAGGAGCTCGACGCCCTCGGTCGGTCGTCGCAGGCACGCAACGCCATCGACTCGGGGTTCGCCCAGCTCATCGTGCTGCGCGCCTACCACGGGCTGGAGCAGGCGGTGGACCTCGCCACCCGCCTGACCCAGGTGGCGCACGCCGCGCGCAAGGTCAGGACCGCCGACGTGGCCGACCTTCTGCCGGGCATGTTCCTCCATGTCGGCCTGACCCATCAGCTCGCGGGCGAGCTCGAGGACGCGGAAGCGGCCCTCTACTGGTCCTACTACCTCACCAACGGGAGTCCCTATCCGCACGTAGCCACCGACGCCGCCGGCAAGCTGGCGCTCAACGCCGCCTTCCAGGGCGACCTCGCCAAGGCCGAGACCTGGCTGAAGCGGGAGGGCGCCGGCCGGCGGCTCGACTCGCCTCTCGAGACCGTCCGGAGCACGGGTGGGCTCACCGCTCGACTGCTCGTCGCGGTCGGCCGTCTCGAGGAGGGTCCGGCACGCCGGGTCATGGAGATGCTCGGCGCCTCGGACGGACGGTTCCGCGACGAGTACTGGGCCTTTCTCATCCACGCCCGCGCGCAGTTCGCGATGGTGTGGGGCGACCGGCACGAGGCCCTGGAGCAGCTCGTCGCCGGCCGGGAGGCGAATGCCGACTGGCTGGGGCCCGGAGCGCTCGCCCGCGACCTCCTCGACGCCACCGAGGCCGAGCTCCTCATCAGCCTCGGCCGCGGATCCCGGGCCGGGCAGGTCCTCGACTCCAGTGCTTCGGGCCACTGCCTGACGACCGTGGCGAGGGCCCGGTTCGCACTGCTCACCGGAGACCCCGAGACCGCCTTCGCCGTGGCCGGCGAGGGCGCCAGAGCCCGATCGACGCTGGGTCCCGTGCGCGACGACCTCCTCCTCGTCCAGGGCACCGCACTGCTGCGCCTGGGTCAGCGCGGGGCCGCGATCGAGGCGGTCCGGCGAGCGATCCGGCGCAGCCTCACCTCCGGTGAGGCATTCCGCAGCTTCGCGAATGCGCCGCGCTCGGCTCTGGAGGACCTCGCCGCCGACATCAAGGAGCTCTCCCGTGTGCTCGCGGTCCTGGACCGGCGCGGGATCTACGAGGTGTATCCCGACGACCTCTCCTTGGTGAAGCTGACCCCGCGAGAGGTCGACGTACTGGACCATCTGGCCCGCGGGCTGACCCTGGCGCAGATCGCGACCCGGCGCCACGTCTCGCTCAACACCGTCAAGACGCAGCTGAACAGCATCTACCG
This sequence comes from Nocardioides sp. LHG3406-4, assembly GCF_049897745.1. Lineage (NCBI taxonomy): Bacteria > Bacillati > Actinomycetota > Actinomycetes > Propionibacteriales > Nocardioidaceae > Nocardioides > Nocardioides sp. LHG3406-4. Next base: position 862,755 of record NZ_JAFCWV010000001.1, on the reverse strand, counting down.
CAAGCTCGGCGTCCATTCCCGGACACAGGCGCTCATCGCGGCCCACGACCTCGGCGTCATCGACGACCCGTTGCCCCAGAGCGGGGCGCGCCCCCGTCGGGGCTAGCCGGTCACCTGCTGCTGCCGTCCGGGAGCATGACCGGACACACGCCGCCCGGCGTGGCCGCCAGCTCGAAGTGCCACATCTCGTTGGCGAACGTCTGACACAGCCCGTACCGGGCGCCGTGCTGGCTGAGCCAGCTGTCGGCGTCGGTGGGACCGATGTCCACGGCGTGCCCCGTGACATGGGCCGACGCGTCCGGCGCGGCGACGAACCGGCTGGCCTCCTGCACGCTTCCGTACGTCGTCACCGCCTCCGCGAAGAGGCGTTCCTGATGGGCCCTGCTTCGCCATCCGCTGGTGACCACGAACGCGATCCCGTCGTCCTCCGCGTCACGCGCCGCAGCCTGCACGGCCCGGAGCAGGCCGGCATCCAGGCGCGCGATGGCCGGCCTGTCGACGTCGAACGGGGTGAGCGGCCCTCCGCGCCCAGGGGAGTCCACCCCGCTCGCGCGACCGTCGGAGTGCTGGCCGGCGAGGTCGGTGCCGGCGGAGCACCCGGTGGCGGCGTACGCGACGAAGACGGTGGTGACTGTGGCCACGACCAGGCGACGAAGTGGCCGGCTCCGCTGCCTGTGGCCGGCCATCCTCCCTCGGTCGTGAGCTCGGGTGCGGCGCCGGCGGGGTCGTCTCCCCATCATGCGGATGGTCATGCGGACGACGCTAGGCAGCGCGCCGGGCAGGCCACCTCCTCCGCAGGTGCCGGGACTCAGTCGTGGGTCCAGGTCTCCGACTGGGTGAGCGAGTAGAGGTAGGCGAGCGCCGGGACCACGAGGACCACGGCGATCCCGACGGCGACGAGCAGCGCGACGAGGGTCGCGTCCGCGCCTGCGGCGTCCTCGATCGTGATCTCGTCGACGAGCAGCCAGGGGTACTGGCCGACACCCCAGCCCAGGAGAACCGCCGCCACGGCGACCACCGCCGCCGGGCGGGCCGCGACGGGCCGGTCGCGCAGGAGCAGCACGAGGGTGGTGATGCCGGCGATCGCGGAGACGACGACGAGCGGGGCAGCGCGGCCGGTCAGCCCGTCGCTGAGCGTCGGGGCGTCCCGGCTGATCGGGAGCAGTGCGGCGAAGACAACCGCCCCGGTCACGACGCCTACGGCCAGGGTACGGCGGCGCAGCGTGGCCTCGAGGTCCCGCCGGCCGGTGCGGGCGGCGTCCGCGGTGAGGAAGACACCGGCGAGGAAGGTGCAGGTGCCGACCGCGATCACCCCGCCGAACAGCGACGTCGCTGTCAGCCACGAGCCCCACAGGTCGCCGCCGCCGTCTGCGGGGACGCGCCCGGAGGCGATCGCCCCGGCGACGGTGCCGAGGAAGAACGGGGCGATGAGCGACGAGCCCGCGAAGACGGCGCCGAACAGGCGCGCCTGTCCGAGGGTCGCGGCGTACTTGCGGAAGGCGAAGCTCGCCCCTCGCAGCACGATGCCCAGCAGGGCGAGCATGAAGGGCACGAAGAGGGTCGTGGTGGCGGCCGCGAAGGACTCCGGGAAGGCCGTCCACCAGGTCACCAGCACGTAGATGAGCCACACGTGGTTGGCCTCCCAGACCGGCCCGATGCTGTGGTCGACGAGCGTGCGGAGCTCAGCGCCGCGCCGGGCGCCACCGGCCGTCAGGTCGAAGAAGCCGGAGCCGAAGTCCGCGCCGCCGAAGAGGCCGTAGGCGACGATCCCCGCGAACAGCGCGGCGGCGACGAGCAGGGGCAGGCTCACGTCACTGAGCCCTTCTCTGAGCCCTTCCCTGGGCCCTTCCCTGGGCCCTTCTCGGGGCCGTTCTTTGGACCCTGCGCGTCGACGGTCGCCACCTCGGGACCGTAGGGGCTCGGCAGGTCCTCCTCGCCCGCGCGCCAGCGGCGGGCCATGGACCGGAGTACGACGTAGGCGCCGATCGTCATCCCGGCGTAGACCACGCACACGCCGGCGAAGCTCCACCACAGTCCCGGGTTGCCGCTGGCGGCGTCCTCGGTGCGCAGCACCTCCCACACGGTCCACGGCTGCCTGCCCACCTCGGTGGCGATCCAGCCGCTCTCCAGCGCCATCACGGCGAGGGGGCCGGCGACGACGGCGAACCGCAGGAACCAGCGGTTGCGCAGAAGGTCGCGGCCGCGCCAGCGCAGGAACCAGAAGACGGTCACCGCCAGCGCCAGGAGCGACCCGATCCCGATCATCGACTGGAAGGCCAGGTGGGTGATGTTCACCGGCGGCCGGTCGGCGGCCGGGAAGGTGTCCAGCCCTCTGACGGGCTTGTCGAAGGAGCCGCGGGCGATGAACGAGCCCCACTTCGGGATCTCGAGGTACCACCGCGCCTCACCGTCGACGAGGACCCCGCCGATCCTCAGCGGCGCCGGCTGCTCGGTCTCGGTGGCGAGCTCGAACGCCGCGAGCTTCGACGGCTGCGTCTCGCCGAGCCGGATCCCCAGTACGTGGCCGATGACCGGCTGCGCCAGCGCCGCCGCCGTCGCGAACACGAACGGGACCAGGAACCCGAGGCGGTGGTGGGCGTCGCGTCGCCCGCGGAGCATCCCGGCGGCGTACACCGCCGACACGACGAACCCCACCACCATGAACGCCGCCACCCACATGTGGGCGAAGGAGAGGAGAGCGCCCGAGTTGAAGAGCACCGCCCACGGGTCCACGTCGGTGACCGCGCCGTCGACGATCCGGAAGCCCGTCGGCATGTTCATCCAGGCGTTGACCGACACCACGCAGTAGGTGCCCACGACGCCCGCGACCGCCATCGGCAGGAGCATGAGGAGGTGCCGGCGCGGCGGCATCCGGCCCCAGCCGTAGAGGTAGATGCCCAGGAAGACGGCCTCGATGAAGAACGACAGCCCCTCGAGGGCGAACGGGAAGCCCAGCACGTCGCCGAACGGGCCCATCAGCCCGGGCCACAGCAGTCCCATCTCGAAGCTGAGCACCGTGCCGGACACGGCGCCGATCGCGAACAGCACCGCGGAGACCTTCGACCACCGTCGGGCGAGCCCCAGGGCCACCGGGTCCTGACGCACGAGGCCCCGCCGGTGCATCACGAAGATCATCGTGGGAAAGGCGACGCCGAAGCAGGCGAGCACGATGTGCCAGCCGAGCGAGACCGCCATCTGCTCGCGCGCGGGCAGGAGCCCCGGAGGGGCACCCGACCCCGAGTCGGAGAGGACGTGCGCGACGAGGAACAGGCCCTGCTCGGTGCGCGAGCTCATGCCTCACGGTAACCACATCGCTACCGCCGTACGCCGTGAGGGCCCGGTCAGGGCATCGCCCTTGCCGCACTGGCTACCGTCGGCACATGGCCGCCGCCACCGCCACCGCCGCCAGATGGGCCGGTGCCCTGAGCACGGTCGTCGTGCTGCTCACCACCGCGTGCTCGGCGAGCGACCAGCCGGACGGCGAGGGCGCGGCGCCTGAGCCGTCCGCGACCCCCAGCCCCATGACCTCCGAGTCGCCGGCGCCAGCCCCGACGACCAGCGCTGCTCCTACCCCGCGGCCGGCGCCGCCCGCGCTGCCGGCGTACTTCGACCGCGGATTCTCCGGCGGCGGCCTGCGGCTGGGCGCGGTGCGCGAGCGGATGCCCGACTACACGTCGTACGACGTGACCTACCGCAGCGAGGACCTGCGCATCTCCGGCGTGCTCAACGTGCCCACCGGCCGCGGGCCGTTCCCCGCGGTGGTGCTGGCGCACGGCTACATCGACCCCGCCTTCTACGTGCGCGGACAGGGGATGACGCGCGAGCGAGGCACGCTGGCGCGGGCGGGGTACGTCGCCCTCCACGTCGACTACCGCAACCACGCCGAGTCGGGCGACGACCCGTCGGCCATGCGCAACTTCCGCACGGCCTACGCGGTCGACGTCATCAACGCCGTCCACGCGCTGCGCCGGTCCGACGACGTCCCGGTCGACGACGACAAGGTGGCGGTCATGGGCCGCTCGATGGGCGGCGGCGTCGTCTACAAGGTGCTGGAGATGGCGCCGGGACTGGTCGGGGCGGGCATCGCCTACTCACCGGTGAGCACGCTCGAGGCCGACAACTTCAACCAGTTCAACCGCGACGGCGACCGGCAGGAGCTCGTCCGGTACGTCGACCGGCGATGGGGCCTGCCCGAGGAGAGGAGCCGCGAGAACGACGAGCTCTGGGAGAGCGTCTCGGCCCGCACCTACCTCGACCGGATCACCGAGCCCGTGCTGATCGTCCAGGGCAGGAACGACGACACCTGCCCACCGGCGTGGGCGCGCGCGACCCAGCGCGCGATGGTGGCGGCCGGCGTCGACTCCCGGCTCGAGCTGTACGACGACGGGCACGCCTTCGGGCCGCAGTACACCGCCTCGATGGAGCGGATCGTCGCGTTCCTCGACCGCCGGCTGGGCTGACGTGCGAGCCTAGGCGCAGAGCCAGCTTTGGCTCCCGGACGAGGGGTGCCGTACCCGGACAGCGACAAGACGGCCCGGAAGGTCCCTCCGATGTCGTGGCTCATCCTGCTCGCCTCCGGCGTCCTCGAAGCGGTCTGGGCGACCGCCCTGGGCCGCTCTGACGGCCTGACCCGCCCCACGCCGAGCATCGTCTTCGCCGTCGCGCTCGTCGGCAGCATGGCCGGCCTCGCGGTCGCGATGAAGGACCTCCCGGTCGGCACGGCGTACGCCGTGTGGGTCGGTGTCGGCGCAGCGCTGACCGTCATCTACTCGATGCTCACCGGAGCCGAATCCCTGTCAACCGTGCGGCTCCTGCTCATCCTCGGCCTCGTCGGCTGCGTCGTGGGACTGAAGGCCACGCACTAGTCGCGGGTCACCGACAAGGAGGTCACCGTCACGCCGTACGCCGACTCCAGCGCGGCGATCGGCTCGGCCAGCTCGCCCTTGCTGGGGCGCCGGGTGCCACCGAACCACGACACCTCGCACTCCCGCCGCTTGCCCGTCCCCGGGATGCGCCAGTGGCCGGTGAGCCGGCCGTCGACGAGCAGCGGCGCGAGAAGCATCCCGTTCTCCTGCGACCACAGCCGCCGGTAGTGCTCCGGCGTCACGAACCGCGCTCGCGCCGGCGGGTCGTAGGCGCACAGCAGGGCGTCGAACTCCGGCAGCAGCCGCACCCCGCTCAGCTCGACGGGCGAAGGCGGCGCGGGCAGGTCGTGATACGCGAGGCCGTCGGGGCCCAGCTCGTGGGGCAGGTCCAGCCGGGCCAGCGACGCGTCGACCACCCGGAGCCCGACGCCCGCCCACCACGCGAGGTCGCGTCGGCTCGCGGGGCCGTGGCACGCCAGGTGCCGGCGTACGAGCTCGTCCATCGCGGAGTCCGGGTCACTCAGCACCGCACTGCGGTCGCCGAGCAGGGCAGCGGCCGCGCGGTAGCCCGGTCGGCCCTGCGCCTCCCAGCCTCCGGTCATCGGCCGCCGCAGCAGCCCACCGTGGCCGAAGGCGAAGTAGCTGCTCGCGATCGCCGGCCTGCCGTCGGGGTCGTGGCGGGCCAGCCAGCCGCGCAGGTGCTCGTCGAGCTCGGCGGGTGTGCGCCACTCGCTCCAGGCGAACTCCTCGATGCCGGCCCACACCTGGTCGAGCGACACCGCATCGGGCCGCAGCGTGCGGTTCCACAGGGCGCGCTGGCCGACCCGGGTCGCCGACTCGAGCAGCGCGTGGTCGGCGGCCGCTGCCGTGTGCACGGTGCCGCGCAGGGTGCTGCTACGCACGATCTGCAGGTCGTCGTACGCCGCGCTGACCTGTTGCAGCGTGGTGCCGGGCGCGCGGGCCGCCAGTGCGAGGTACGGCGAGCGCGCGGTCTGCGACTGGATCGGTCCGATCCGGTGCAGCATCGTGGCCACCGTCGCGTCCGCATCGCCCGTGGGGAACTGGCGCGCCAGCGCCCGCCCGGCGAGATCGCTCCACGAATGGGCCACGATCCGAGTCTGTCATCGAGCGCCCCAGGGCATGGGGCAGAATGCGGCCACATGCGCTTCGGGGGACTCATCATCGCCGTCGTCCTCGCCGGGACGGCCGTCGTCGCGCCGACGCCCGCGCAGGCGTCGAAGCCCGGGGACTTCCGCATCACCGCACACCGGGGCGCACCCACCAGCGACATCACGGAGAACACGCTGCGCTCGATGCGGCGGGCGATCCGGCTCAAGGCATCGGCCGTCGAGCTCGACGTGCGGATGACGAAGGACGGCCAGTTCGTCCTGCTCCACGACCCGACGCTGGAGCGCACCACCGACTGCCGGGGGCGGGTCGACCAGCGGTCCATGCACTACCTGCGCAAGCACTGTCGGGGAAGCCGCGGGGGCGAGATGGTCCCCACGCTCGGCGCCGCCCTCCGGCTCGCGGAGCGCAACCACGCGAACGTGCTGATGGAGTTCAAGGGCGAGCGCTGGCCCCGCGCCGACGTCGCCCGCCTCGGCCGGGCCGTGGTCAAGGCCGGCATGCAGCGCCGCGTCACCGCCATGTCCTTCCACCCGTCGCCGCTGCGCCGGATCGAGGACACCCACCCGGGCGTCGCGAGCACCCTGCTCGTACGACAGTGGGCCCAGGTCGCCGAGGCACTGACCTACGCCGACGGCGTGACCCTCCCGGTCGACCAGATGACCCGGGGCCGCGTCGACGCCGTCCGCGACGCCGGTGGCCGCGTCATCGCGAAGAAGGCGAACAGCCACAGCCGCTGGCGACAGCTCAAGCGGCTCGGCGTCGGCGACCTGATCACCGACCGGGTCAGCGGCTACCGCGACTGGCTGCACCGCTGACCGCTGCGGCGCGGGCGGGGGAAGGCGTACGCGAGGAGCCGCTGGCGACGACTCGTCATCTCGGCACCCTAGGGCGTGGACGGGCCGCGCAGCGTCGTACGCTGGGCGGCACAAGACAGGGGAGCACCCACAGTGCTGAGAGTGCGGTCGAAGCCGCAGACCCTCCGAACCTGCTCCGGTTAGCACCGGCGAAGGGAGTCATCCGATGACCCACCATGCCCATGCCCGCTCCACGACCCGCCGCGTCGCGGGCCTGCTCGCAACCGTGGCGCTCCTCGCCACCTCGGCCTGCAGCGCCGTAGGGAGCGGGGGCGAGTCGGACGAGAGCGCTACCGACGGGTCCAAGCCCACGAAGGTCGTGCTCGTCACCCACGAGTCGTTCGCCCTGCCCGACGAGCTGGTGTCGAAGTTCGAGGAGGAGAGCGGCTACGAGCTGGTCGTCCGGGCCGCCGGCGACGCGGGCACGCTGTCGGCGAAGCTGTCGCTCACCCAGGGCAACCCCACCGGGGACGCGGCGTTCGGCATCGACAACACCTTCGCGTCGCGCACCCTCGACGAGGGCGTCTTCGACACCTACGAGCCGACGCTGCCCCAGGGCGCCGAGGCCTACGCGCTGCCCGAGGGCTCCGACCGGCTGGCTCCGATCGACGTGGGGCACGTCTGCGTCAACGTGGACAAGACCTGGTTCGCCGACAAGGACCTCGCCCCGCCGGTCACGCTCGAGGACCTCACGAAGCCGGCGTACCAGGACCTCTTCGTCACCCCCGGCGCCTCGACGTCCTCGCCGGGCATGGCGTTCCTGCTGAGCACGATCGCGGAGTACGGCGACGAGTGGCCGGCCTACTGGGAGCGGCTGCTCGGCAACGGCGCCGAGATCGTCGACGGCTGGTCGGACGCCTACTACACGGACTTCACCCAGGGCGGCGAGCACGGGACCCGGCCGATCGTGCTGTCCTACGACTCCTCACCCGCCTTCACCGTGCCTAAGGGCGAGAAAATGTCGACCACGGCCGCGCTCCTGGACACCTGCTTCCGCTCCGTCGAGTACGCCGGAGTGCTGGCCGGCGCGAAGAACCCGGACGGGGCCGAGGCTCTGGTCGACTTCCTCCTCAGCGACGAGGTGCAGGCCGCGCTGCCGGAGACGATGTACGTCTTCCCGGTCTCCTCGACGGTCGAGCTGCCCAAGGACTGGGCAGCGTTCGCCGAGCAGCCGACGGCGCCGTACGACATCGACCCGGCGGAGATCTCCGCGAACCGGGAGAAGTGGCTGACCGAGTGGACCGACGTCACCACCCGCTGACGCCATGACACGCCGGCTGCTCACCCTCGCCGGGCTGGCCGCCCTGCCGCTCGCCGTGCTCGGGGTCTTCTTCGTGCTCCCGGTCGGCGGCATGGTCGCGCGCGGGCTGTGGCCCGACGGCGCCTTCGACCCGCAGGGGCTGGTCGAGGTGCTGGGCCGGCCACGGGTGCACCGGGTGCTCGCCTTCACCCTCTGGTCGGCGACGCTCGGCACGATCCTGTCGGTGGCGGTCGGGCTGCCCGCGGCGTACGTCCTGCACCGGCTCGACCTGCCCGGCCGTCGGGTTGTGCGCGCGGCGCTGCTGGTGCCGTTCGTGCTGCCGACGGTGGTGGTGGGCGTCGCGTTCCGCCAGCTGATCGGTGAGGGCGGCCCGCTCGCCTTCCTCGGGCTGGACGGCACGCCCACGGCGATCATCGCGGGGCTGGTCTTCTTCAACGCCGCTGTGGTGATCCGCGGTGTCGGTGCGGCCTGGGAGTCGCTCGACTCCCGGCCCGGTGAGGCTGCCGCCGCCCTCGGCGCCACGCCCTCCCAGGTGCTGCGCACGGTGACGCTGCCGGCGCTCCGACCGGCGATCGCCTCCTCCGCCAGCGTGGTCTTCCTGTTCTGCGCAACCGCCTTCGGGATCGTGCTGACCCTGGGCGGCGTGCGCTACAGCACGGTGGAGACCGAGATCTACCTGCTGACCACGACGCTCTTCGACCTCCAGTCGGCGGCGGCGCTGTCGGTGCTGCAGCTGGTCGTCGTCACCGGCCTGCTCGTCGTCACCGGTCGGCTGCGCGCGGTGCCCGACCCGACGGTCTCGCGCCAGGCAGCCAGGCCGGCACGGGTCTCGCGCCGCGACGTACCCGCTCTCACGGCGACCGTCGTGCTCCTCGTCCTGGTCGCCGCACCGCTCGCGACGCTGCTCGCGGGGTCGCTGCGGGTGGGCGGCGGGTGGAGCCTCGACAACTACCGCGCGCTGACCAGGACCGGCGACGACCCGGCGATCCTGGTGTCGGCCGGCGACGCGTTGCTCATCTCGTTGCGCACCGCCGTCGACGCGACGTGGATCGCGCTGCTGCTGGGCCTGAGCGTGGCCCTCGTGGTGACCCGGCGCTCCCGCTCGCGCGGTGAGCGACGCGTGCGGTCGCTGCTCGACGGTGTCTTCATGCTGCCGCTGGGGGTGTCGGCGGTGACGCTCGGCTTCGGGTTCCTCATCACCCTCGACCGGCCGCCGCTCGACCTGCGCGACTCGCCCTTCCTCGTGCCGATCGCGCAGGCGCTCGTCGCGCTGCCCCTGGTGGTGCGCACCCTCGTGCCCGTGCTCGCCGGCATCGACGACCGCCAGCGACAGGCCGCCGCCTCGCTCGGGGCGGGCCCGCTGCGCGCGCTGTGGACCGTCGACGTGCCGGCGGTGTGGAAGCCGCTGCTGGCCGCGAGCGGGTTCGCCTTCGCGGCGTCGCTGGGGGAGTTCGGTGCCACCGCGTTCCTCGCCCGAGACGACCACCCCACCCTGCCCGTGGTGATCTTCAAGCTGATCGGGCGGCCCGGCGAGATGAACTACGGCATGGCGCTGGCCGCCTCGGTCGTGCTCGCGACGGCCACCGCAGTGGTCATGCTGGCCGTGGAGCGGCTGCGGGTGCCGTCGATGGGAGCCTTCTGAGATGAGTGGTCTGAACCTGGCCGGCGTCACCGTGCGGTACGACGACCTCGTCGCCGTCAGCGACGTGAGCCTGGACCTGCCGGCCGGTGACGTGCTGGCGGTCCTCGGTCCGTCGGGCTGCGGCAAGTCCACGCTGCTGCGCGCGGTGGCCGGGCTGGAGCCGCTCGCCGCCGGGACGGTCGCCTACGACGGTGCCGACCTGGCCGGCGTACCCACGCACCGCCGGGGGTTCGCCCTGATGTTCCAGGACGGCCAGCTCTTCGGCCACCTCAGCGTGGCGCGCAACGTGGGCTACGCGCTGCGGCTGCGGCGTACCCCGCGCGCCGAGACCGCCACCCGCGTCGACGAGCTGCTCGAGCTGGTCGGCCTCGGGGGCTACGCCGAACGGCTGCCGGCCACCCTCTCCGGCGGCGAGCGACAGCGCGTCGCGCTGGCCCGGGCGCTGGCCGTGGAGCCCCGGATGATCCTGCTCGACGAGCCGCTGTCGGCGCTCGACGCCACGCTGCGCGCGCGGCTCGCGGGCGACCTGCGCGACATCCTCTCCAAGGCCGGCACCACCGCGCTGATGGTCACCCACGACCACGACGAGGCCTTCGCCGTCGCCGACCGGATCGCGGTGATGCGCGCCGGACGCCTCATCCAGGACGGCGAGATCGGCGACGTGTGGCAGCACCCCACGGACGCCGACACGGCCTACTTCCTCGGCTACGCGACCGTGCTCACCGGCGATCCGGCTGACCGGATGGCGGTGGCTGCCGGGCTGCCGGCCGGGCAGGACGTCGCGCTGCGCCGCTCCGCGCTGGTGGTCGACGGCGCGGGGCCGGTGGCCGGCGTCGTACTCTCCGCGTCGGTGACGCCGGAGCAGCTGAGGCTGCTCGTGGACGTGCCCGGCCTCGGCACCCAGCACGCGGTGGCGATGCTGGGCAGCCATGTGGCTCCCGGGGACCGCGTGCACCTGCGGATCGACCGGTCGCGCACGGCGGCCGTGCCCAGGGGAGCACCGGCTCCACCCCTTCCCTAGACTGACGGCCGTGTATCGCCGGGCCTATGTACTCCTCATCGGCATCGCCGCGTCCATGGGCCTGCTCGCGGTCATCACCGCCATCTCGATCGACCGCCGCCTGCTCGACCCCGAGGGCTTCCTCGGACCGGCCTGGCTGAGGCTGCCCCTCCTGCTCTTCGGGGCGTTCCTGCTCGACATCCTGCCGCGCACGGTCTGGCTGTCGCGGATGAACCCGACCGCGATCCCCGGGCTGGTCCGCGAGCGGGTGCGCTTCCACTGGACCCGTGAGCGGCTGACCCTCATGGTGCTCGGCGTCTCGTGCTTCTACGTCACCTACGTCAGCTACCGCAACCTCAAGTCGTTCCTCCCGTTCGTGATGGGGGAGAAGAAGTACGACCGCGAGCTCCACCTGGTCGACCGGGCCCTCTTCTTCGGTCACGAGCCGGCGACGATCCTGCACACGGTGTTCGGCGACGGCATCACCGCCCACTTCTACTCCACGATCTACCTGTGGTTCCTGCCGCTGGTGCCGCTGGCGCTGACCGCCTGGCTGATCTGGTCGCGCAACATCACCTTCGGCTACTGGTTCGCGACCTCGCAGTGCATCGCGTGGACCCTCGGGACGGCGTCCTACTACGCGCTGCCGACCCTCGGCCCCGGCTTCCACTACCCGTGGCTCTATGCCGACCTGCCCGAGACCGGGTCGTCGGCGCTGATGGACTCGCTCTACTACGGACGCAGCAACGTGGTGAACAGCGACCTGGCCAACGCGGTGCAGTCGGTGGCCGGCTTCGCGAGCCTGCACACCGCCATCACCCTCCTGGTCGCGCTGATGGTGCAGTACACCCTGCGCAACAAGGTGCTGAAGTGCATCTTCTGGGCCAACTTCGCGGTCACCGTCGTGGCCACCCTCTACTTCGGCTGGCACTACGTCGCCGACGACATCGCCGGCGTGGCGATCGCCCTCATCTCGTTCTACGTCGGCGGCGTCGCCTCCGGCCAGAAGTTCGACCGGCACGGGCTCTCGGCCCATCCGACGTCGACCACGTCGGCCGTGCCCGTCGACGTCGACTGACGTCGTAGGGCGCGGGGCGTGGTGATACCCGGATATCCGGGTATCACCACGCTGTGACGTCGTTGCAACCCCCACGAAGCGCAGGGAGTGACGGCAAAGCTCGACCTTGCAGAATTACATTCATGTAGTTCGTCAAGCCGACACGCCGTGAACGGATGGGGATTTTGGGGATTTTGTTCCTTTTGTGACTCATGAGCACTAGCGTGCTGGAAGTGCCCTGGGGGATTGGGAAGTCCGCCGGGGCACTGCGATGAGTCGAACAAGGGGAAGACATGCGACACAGCAGGGTCCGAGCATGCGCCGGCGCCGCCGTACTGAGCCTGGCGCTCGTCGGCGGGGTCACCTCGGCGTCGGCCGCTGACGACTCCACGTCGGGGGGCTCCGTGCCCACCGAGCAGGACATCGCCGACGCCCGCGCGATGGCCGGCGACAAGGCCCGCGACGTCGCCAGCGTGCGTGCCGACCTGGTGCTCGCCAACCAGCGCCTCGACGACTCAGCGGTCGCCGCCGCGGTGGCCGCCGAGTCCTACAACGGCGCCCTGTGGCAGCTCGAGGAGGCCCGCAAGGCCGCCCGCGCGGCAGACCGCCGTGCCGACGCCGCGAGAGCCGACGTACGACGCCAGCGCGACGTGTACGGCGACGCGCTGGTCCGCAGCTACGAGCTGGCCCCCGGCGTGACCGGCCTGTCGGCCATGGCCGGCGCCGACGGCATCCAGGGCGTGGTCGAGCGCGGCGCCACGATGGCCAACGCCGAGGACGCGCTGGACGGGCGCTACGACCAGTTCCGCGCCTCGGCCACGCTCGCCGACATCGCCAGCGACCAGGCCACCCAGGCCCGGGCCGACGCGGCCGAGCTGGAGCGGACGGCCGGTGCCGCGCGCGACGCCGCCCGGTCGGCCGCCGATGCCGCACTGGCTCAGTCGCAGGCGATCGCCACCGAGAAGACCCAGCTGATCGCCGAGCTCGCGGAGCTGCAGGGCATCAGTGTCGACCTGGCCCAGCAGCGGCAGACCGCGCTGGAGGAGGCCGCCGCCGAGGCCGCGGCGAAGGCCGCCGAGGAGGCAGCCGCGAAGGCGGCCGCCGAGGCGGCCGCGAAGGCCGCCGCTGAGGAGGCTGCCCAAAAGGCGGCTGAGAAGGCGGCCCAGAAGGCCGCTGAGAAGGCTGCTGCCGACGCGGCGAAGAAGGCTGCTGCCGACGCGGCGAAGAAGGCCGCCGAGGACGCCGCGACGGATGCGGACAAGAAGAAGGGCAAGCCGACCCCGCCCCCGAGCCCGCCCCCGACGTCGACCCCCACCCCGACGCCGACGCCGACCCCGACCCCGACTCCGACCCCGACTCCGACTCCGACCCCGACCCCGCCGGCACCCGCAGCCGGAGCCTCGGCCGCGATCGCCTTCGCCGCCGCCCAGATCGGGGACCCCTACAGATGGGGTGCCACCGGGCCGAACGCCTGGGACTGCTCCGGCCTGACGATGGCCGCCTGGCAGGCGGGCGGCGTCTCGCTTCCGCACTACAGCGTCGCGCAGTACTCCGCCTCGACGCGGATCGCGTCGACCGCGCTGCAGCCCGGCGACCTGGTGTTCTGGGGCTCCTCGAGCAACCCGTCGTCCATCTACCACGTCGCCCTCTACGTCGGGGGCGGCCAGATGATCCACGCACCCCGCACCGGCCGGCCCGTCGTCCAGGAGTCCATGTACTCCTGGCGGGCGCCGAACTTCTTCGCCCGCCCCTGAGGTTCGCTGACGAGCCTCGGTCTCGAGGCTCGTCGCTGGCGCTCCTCGCACCTCGACCAGCGGCGAGACCGGGGTCCCTCAACCAGCGGGATGCGGCGCGACCCGGGCCGCGAAGCGGTCGGCGAGCTCGCCGGGCTCCAGCTCACCGGCCAGGATCCGGCTCGTCGGCCAGGCCGAGGTGTCGATGCCCGAGATCTGGGCGAACAGCGCCAGGTCGTCGGCGTACAGCTCCGCCAGGTCGGCGATCTCCTGCGCGACCGGAGCGGTGCCGCTGACCAGCGCGGCGCCGGCGTACCGGTTGCGCAGCGGGGGCAGCTGCTCGAAGCGAGGCAGCCCCAGGAAGTCGGTGACGCGGTCGATGGTCCGGTCGTAGTCGGCGAGCAGCTCGCGGAACTCCAGCAGCAGCCACTGCTCGCGGGGGAAGATGCTGAGCCCGCGCTCGAGCTGCGCCCCGTAGTAGCCCCGCGCAACACCCGACAGGTGCTTGTAGCGCATCGCGGACACGTCGGTCGGGATCGACTCGGGCAGCGTGCTGGGCCGGAACTCGTGGATGAAGCCGGACCAGTCGGGCCAGTCGGGATGCCGCGTGCGGAGCATCGTCCAGTGCGAGAACAGCCGCTCGATGGGGTCACGGAACACCGCGATGAGCGGCATGTCGGGCTTGTAGGCGTGCATCCGCTCGAGGGCGCCGGGCCACATGATGTAGACGGGCGTCGAGTCGCCGACCATGGCATGCACCTGTGACCGCTTCGGGGCGGTGTAGTCGCGCTCGTAGTCGGGGTGCGCCCAGTCGTACTCCTCGTTGTTGAAGAAGTGCGCCTCCTTGCGGGGCGGCCGGCAGACCAGGCGGTGCTGGCTGATGGTGCCCGAGAGCGTGGAGGTGCCCGACTTCTGGCAGCCGACGATGGAGAAGTCGTAGGCGAGGCGGCCGTACGGCGCGTCGTTCACCAGTCCCCTCCTAGGTCGTCCCCGGCGGTCTCGGGGGTCGCTCCGTGGATCCGCGCCGAGAGTACCGTGACCGCCATGTCCTCCCCTGCGGGCGCCGACGCCGTCACCGAGCTCTCACCCCCGCCCGCCGACGACCTGCCGCCGGAGACCAGTGACGAGACGACCCCCGCCGAGAAGGGCTACCGGCAGCCCGAGATCGACGTCCCGGCGCTGACCCGGGTGCTCGACGGGAAGTACGCCGAGGTGCGGGCTCTCGTGCGCGCGAACCTCGCCACCCACGCCTCGATCCTCGAGGACGCCGAGACCATGTCGCGCGACGACTTCCGCGACCGGGTGCGCGACGTCGTGGTCGAGATGGCGAGCACCGGCCAGACCGGCATGGGCTTCCCCGAGGAGTACGGCGGCGGTGCCGACCTCGGCGCGTCCGTGGCCGCCTTCGAGACCCTCGGGCTGGGCGACCTGTCCGTGCTGGTCAAGGTCGGCGTGCAGTTCGGCCTCTTCGGCGGCGCGATCCTCCAGCTGGGCACGAAGGCCCACCACGACGCCTACCTCGCCGACCTCGTCACCGGTCGCCTGATGGGCTGCTTCGCGATGACCGAGACCGGTCACGGGTCCAACGTGCAGGCGCTCGGCACGGTCGCCGCCTACGACGCGGCGACCGAGGAGTTCGTCCTCACCACCCCCGACGACGCAGCCCGCAAGGACTACATCGGCAACGCCGCACGGCACGCCGAGCTGGCCGTCGTCTTCGCCCAGCTCGACGTCGACGGCGAGCGCCGCGGCGTGCACGCGTTCGTCGTACCCATCCGCGTCGACGGCGCGCCAGCGCCCGGCGTGCGCATCGAGGACTGCGGCGCCAAGATGGGCCTCGAAGGCGTCGACAACGGCCGGCTGTGGTTCGACGGCGTGCGCGTCCCGCGCGGGAACCTGCTCAACCACTTCGCCGACGTCACGGCCGAGGGGCGCTACGAGTCCTCGATCGACAACCCCAACCGCCGGTTCTTCACCATGCTGGGCACCCTCGTGCAGGGCCGGGTCTGCGTCGGCGGCGCGGGCATCAACGCCGCCAAGGTGGCGCTCGCCATCGCCGTCAGGTACGCCGCCCGGCGTCGGCAGTTCGAGGCGACCGACCCGCCCATGGAGGACCTCCTCCTCGACTACGGCATGCACCAGCGCCGCCTGCTGCCCCTGCTGGCCCGCACCTACGCCCTCCACTTCGCGCAGGAGGTCGTGGCCGGGCAGCTGCACGACGTGTTCTCCGGGGTCACAGGCGACGAGCACGCCCGCCGGGAGCTCGAGTCGCGCGCCGCCGGCACCAAGGCGCTGGGCACCTGGCACGCCACCCGCACGATCCAGGAGTGCCGCGAGGCCTGCGGAGGGGCGGGCTACCTGTCCGTCAACCGCTTCGCCGCGCTCAAGGCCGACACCGACGTCTTCACGACGTTCGAGGGCGACAACCACGTGCTGCTGCAGCTGGTGGCGAAGGGCCTGCTGACCGACTACAGCAGCGACTTCTCCGACCTCGACCAGTTCGGGATGGTGCGCTTCGTCGCAGGCCTCGCGGTCGAGACCGTGCTGGAGAGGACCGCGGTCCACAAGCTGATCGAGAGGGTCAAGGACGTGCTGCCCGGTGGCGACACCTGGGACCAGGACGCCGGGCTCTTCGACGCCGACTACCAGCTCGCGATGCTGCGCTTCCGCGAGGAGCACATGCTCGGCGGCGTGGCCCGCCGGCTCAGGCGCGGCGTCGACGACGGGCTGAACCCGGGCGAGGTGTTCTCCCGGGTGCAGGACCACGTCATCGCCGCCGCGCGAGCCCATGTGGAGCGGCTGGTGCTGGAAGCGTTCGTCGAGAAGGTCCGCACCCTCGCCGACGGCGAAGCGGGGCAGGACGTCGACAACCTGGTGGCGCTCAACCTGCTCTGCGACCTCTTCGCGCTGACGACGATCGAGGCCGACCGGGCGTGGTTCATGGAGCACGGGCGCCTCACGACGCAGCGGTCGAAGGCGATCAGCCGCGAGGTCAACCGGCTCTGCCGGAAGGTCCGCCCGCTCGCCGTCGACCTGGTCGACGCGTTCGCGGTGCCCGACGAGATGCTGCGCTCGCCTGACCTGCTCGGGGACTGACGGGGGTCAGGCGTCCTCGCCGAGCGTCTCGTCGGCGAGGTTCTCGACGTCGTCGCCGTGGCCCTCGGTCTTGAAGCGCTCGAACGACGCGCGGACCTCGGCCTCGGCCTCAGTGCGGCCGACCCAGTCGGCGCCCTCGACGGACTTGCCCGGCTCGAGGTCCTTGTAGACCTCGAAGAAGTGCTGGATCTCGAGTCGGTCGTACTTCGAGACGTGGTTGATGTCGCGCAGGTGCTCCAGGCGCGGGTCGTGCGAGGGCACGCACAGGACCTTGTCGTCGCCGCCGGCCTCGTCGGTCATCCGGAACATGCCGATCGCGCGACAGGCGATCAGGCAGCCCGGGAAGGTCGGCTGCTGCAGGATGACGAGCGCGTCCAGGGGGTCGCCGTCCTGGCCGAGGGTGTTCTCGATGTAGCCGTAGTCGGCGGGGTAGGCCGTAGAGGTGAAGAGCATCCGGTCAAGCCGGATGCGTCCGCTCTTGTGGTCGACCTCGTACTTGTTGCGCTCGCCCTTGGGGATCTCCACCAGTACGTCGAACTCGAGCACGTCTTCCTCCACAGGTCTCATCGCTTGAGGCATTAGGGGCACCGCTGCACACGTGCCCTGCGGGGTCGCGCCCGATGCTCGGCTCAGTGTCGCGCACAATGGCGCCACACACGTAGTCGAGAGGGGTCGCTGGTGGCGCGACGTGACGGACACCACCCCGCCGGTCGGGCGTACGCCGGGCCGGGCGCGTGGGCCCACTGGCTGGCGACCCTCGTGGTGCTCGCGCTGGTCGGCACCGCCGTGGCGGCGTACCGCCTCGACTGGGGGGACCGGCTCGGGTGGGGGGCCGACCCCGACACCGACCCCGCCGCGGTCGCCCCACCGGCGGGGATGGACCTGCCCGAGCTCCCGGCACCCGAGCCGGTCGCCCTCCCCGTCGTCGGCAGCGCGGTCGACCCGGCCGAGGTGACCGCGGCCCTGACCGGAGGGCTCGGCGACAAGGACCTCGGCAAGCACGTGGTCGCGCTCGTCAGCGACCTGGCCGGGGGGCAGCCCGTGTTCAGCGCCGGCACCGGGGCGGTCACCCCCGCCTCGATCACCAAGCTGCTCACCACCACCGCGGCGCTCGCCGCCTACGGGCCGGACGCCACGTTCTCGACGCGGGTCGTGGCGGGCGCCGGGCCGCACGACATCGTGCTCGTGGGTGGCGGCGACCCCTTCCTCGCGAGCAAGCCGCCGGCGTCGAAGACGTACCCGTCGCGTGCCGACGTGATTACCCTCGTCCACCAGGTCGCGTCGGCCCTGACGACGAAGAAGGTCCGGCTGACCTATGACAGCTCGCTGTTCACCGGGCCGGCCGACAACCCGGCCTGGGAGCCGGGCTACGTGCCCGAGGGCATCGTGTCGCCGATCACGGCCCTGTGGGTCGACGAGGGCCGCGACCCCAGTGGCTACGGCCGGGTGGCCGACCCCGCCCGGACCGCCGCCGACGTCTTCGCCGCGGCCCTCGCTGCAGAAGGCGTGAAGGTGATCGGTGCGCCCGAGCCCGGCGTCGCCGGCGACGGGGCCGTCGAGCTGGGCGCGGTCACCTCCGCACCGCTGTCGGCGATCGTGCAGCGCATCCTCGACGTCAGCGACAACGAGGCGGCCGAGGTGCTCGCCCACCAGGTGGGCCTGGCCGTCTCGGGAGTCGGCTCCTTCGAGGCCGGGGCCGCCGGCGTGCTCCAGTCCCTGACGGGCCTGGGCATCGACACGAGCGGTGACCAGGTGTACGACGGCAGCGGGCTCTCGCGACGCAACCGCGTCACGGTGGCGACCCTCGACCACGTGCTGCGGGTCGCCGCCTCGCCGGAGCAGCCCGGGCTGCGCGCGGTGATCGAGGGTCTTCCGGTGGCGGGCTTCACCGGCAGCCTCACCTACCGGTTCGACAAGGGAGCACCCGAGGGGCGGGGCCGGGTGCGCGCCAAGACCGGCACCCTCACCGGTGTGCACTCGCTCGCCGGGGTGGTCACCGATCTCGACGGGAACGCGATGAGCTTCGTGCTGGCCGCCGACCGGGTGAAGGCCGACAAGAGCCTGGCGGCGCGGGTCGCCCTCGACGAGGTCGCCGCCGCGCTCGCCGCGTGCCACTGCTCGGCCGGACCGCCCGTGGGCGCCACCGGCTAGCCTCGCTCGCATGAGCAACATGGTCGACTGGGACTTGGCGGTGACACTCGGCGCGAAGGTCGCAGGCGACGGCCCCGACATCGCGCCGGGCGCGGCGGCGTCCGTCGTCGCCGAGCTGAGGGAGGGCGCGGAGAAGTCCAGCCCCCTGGTCCGCGAGTTCACCGGTCTCGTGGCCGACGAGCGCACCGCACCGGTGCTGGTGGTCGACCGGCGTGGGTGGGTGCAGGCGAACGCCGACGGCTTCGCCACGATCATCGGCCCGCTGTCGGAGAAGCTGTCGAGCAAGAAGGGCCCGCCCTCGGGCCTGTCGCTGGCCATCGGCTCCCGCGTCACCGGGGCGGAGGTGGGCCTGCTGCTCGGCTTCCTCGGCACGAAGGTGCTCGGCCAGTTCGACCCCTTCTTCGACCCGAGCGGCCGGTTGCTCCTGGTCGCGCCCAACATCGTGCACGTCGAGCGCGAGCTCGCGGTCGACCCCCACGACTTCCGGCTCTGGGTCTGCCTCCACGAGGAGACCCACCGGGTGCAGTTCACGGCCGTGCCGTGGATGCGCGACCACCTCTTCGCCGAGATGAACGCCCTCCTCGAGTCGTTCGAGCCCGGCGACATGCTCGGCGACGGCCTGCGCCGCGTCTCCCAGGCGGTGCGCGGCGGGGCCGCCGGCGGCGGCAACGTCGTGGAGCTGCTCAGCACTCCCGAGCAGCGCGCGATCATGGACCGCGTCACCGGCGTGATGTCGCTGCTGGAGGGCCACGCCGACGTGGTCATGGACGGTGTCGGCCCCTCGGTGATCCCGACGGTGGACCGGATCCGGGCCAAGTTCACCAAGCGCCGTCAGGGCGTCGGCACGCTCGACCGGATGCTGCGCCGACTGCTCGGCCTCGACGCCAAGATGGCGCAGTACCGCGATGGCGCCGTCTTCGTCCGGAGCGTCGTCGACAAGGTCGGCATGGAAGGCTTCAACGCAGTCTGGGCCGCTCCGGCGAACCTCCCCGGCAAGTCGGAGATCAACGACCCGGACGCCTGGGTCGCGCGCGTCCTCGGATGAGCCTCGATCCCGCGGTCGCGGCCGTACGACGCGGCGTACGGCCCGTGCTCGACCCGCTCGACCCGGGGGCGGCCGTCCTGGTCGCCTGCTCGGGCGGGGCCGACTCGCTCGCGCTGCTGGCGGCCGCCGTCTTCGAGGGGCATGCCCGCGGCCTGCGGGTGCTCGGCGCCACCGTCGACCACGGGCTCCAGGCGGGCTCCGCGGAGCTGGCCGAGCGGGTCGTCGGCCAGATGGCCGCCCTCGGGGCGGACGAGACGATCGGCGCACGTGTGAGCGTGGAGGGGGCCGGGCAGGGAGTCGAGGCCGCCGCGCGCGAGGCTCGCTACGCCGTGCTCGAGGAGATCGCCGAGCGGTTCGACACCCCGGTCGCGCTGCTCGGGCACACCCGCGACGACCAGGCCGAGACCGTGCTGATGGGGCTCGCCCGCGGCTCCGGAGGCCGCTCGATCGCGGGGATGCGCCGCGGCTTCGACCGCTTCCGCCGACCGCTGCTCGACGTCACCCGAGCCCAGACCGAGGCCGCGTGCGCGGCCGAGGGCATCGAGCCGTGGCAGGACCCGTTCAACGACGACCCGCGCTTCACCCGCTCCCGGGTGCGCACGACCGTGCTGCCGATGCTCGAGCAGGAGCTCGGCCCGGGCGTCGCCGCGGCGCTGGCCCGCACCGCCGACGCGCTGCGCGAGGACATGGAGTACCTCGACCGGCTCACCGACGCACTGCTCGAGACCGCGCTGACCCGGCCCGGCCGCGACGTGCACGTCTCGCTCTCGGCGCTGGCCGGCGCCGACGTCGCCCTCCGGCGCCGCGCGCTCCGCCGGGCCGCCGTACTCGCCGGAGCCATCGACGCTGAGCTCTTCCGGGAGCACGTCCTGGCCGTCGACGAGCTGGTGACCGGCTGGCGCGGGCAGCAGTGGATCGACCTGCCCGGTCCGCTGCGCGCCGTACGCCGCGACGGCGCCGTCGTCTTCGAGCCGGTGCCCGGCGGGCGATGAGTGCGGCAGTCACATAGGCTGCGCCGCATGGACGCGTCCCATGTGGAGAACGAACTGGTCAACGTCCTCTTCACCGAGGAGCAGATCCAGGAGCGGCTCGGCGAGATGGCCGCGGCCATCGCAGCCGACTACGAAGGACACGACCTGCTGATGGTCGGCATCCTGCGCGGGGCGGTCATGGTGATGGCCGACCTGGCCAGGGCGCTGCCGCGGCACGTCGAGATGGACTGGATCGCGATCTCCTCCTACGGCTCCGGCACCAAGTCGAGCGGCGTGGTCCGGCTCCTCAAGGACCTCGACACCGACATCACCGACCGGCACGTCCTCATCGTCGACGAGATCATCGACACCGGTCTGACCCTGTCGTGGCTGGTCAACAGCCTGACCAGTCGCAGGCCGGCGAGTGTGGAGGTGGCCACCCTCCTGCGCAAGCCGGAGTCGCACACCATGCCGGTGGAGCCCAAGTACGTCGGCTGGGAGATCCCCAACGAGTTCGTCGTCGGCTACGGCCTCGACTACCGCGAGAAGTACCGCAACCTGCGTGACATCGGCACGCTCGCTCCGCACATCTACTCGTGACGTGCGCGGCCGAGCCTCCCACTGTCAGCCACCCTCCTGAGAGAATGGGGTTGGGTGGTGACAGGTACGGTCATCATCTCTTCCTCACTCGTCTGCTCGAAAGAAGCCTGTGAAGCGCATATTCAAGGGTCCCTGGCTGTGGATGGTGCTGGCCGCCGTCGGCGTGCTGCTGGCCATCCAGTACCTCGCGCCCAGCGGCGGGTACGACGAGATCACGACGTCGAAGATGAACGACTACATCGCCGCGGGCCAGGTCAAGGAGCTGACCTTCGTCGACGGCGACCAGGAGATCAAGGCGACCCTCGACAGTGGCGTGCGCGACGGCTCCGACAAGGTGTCGACGTTCTGGCTCAGTGAGACCCAGGACGAGATCGAGCAGGCCGTCAGCGAGCAGGTGGCCGCCGGCAAGATCGAGAAGTACACGACCGAGGTCCCCAAGCCGAGCCTGATCGGCTCGATCCTGGCCACCCTGCTGCCCTTCGCCCTGATCATCTTGCTGTTCGTCTTCTTGATGAACCAGGTCCAGGGCGGTGGCGGACGCGGCGTCATGCAGTTCGGGAAGTCCAAGGCCAAGCTGATCAGCAAGGACATGCCGAAGTCGACGTTCACCGACGTCGCCGGCTGTGAAGAGGCCATCGAGGAGCTCGGCGAGATCAAGGAGTTCCTCCAGGAGCCGGCGAAGTTCCAGGCCGTCGGCGCCAAGATCCCCAAGGGCGTGCTGCTCTACGGTCCGCCCGGCACCGGCAAGACCCTGCTTGCCCGCGCGGTCGCCGGCGAGGCGGGCGTGCCGTTCTACTCCATCTCCGGATCCGACTTCGTCGAGATGTTCGTCGGCGTCGGCGCCTCTCGCGTGCGCGACCTGTTCGAGCAGGCCAAGGAGAACGCCCCGGCCATCGTCTTCATCGACGAGATCGACGCCGTCGGGCGCCACCGCGGTGCCGGCATGGGCGGCGGCCACGACGAGCGGGAGCAGACCCTCAACCAGCTGCTGGTCGAGATGGACGGCTTCGACGTCCGCGGCGGCGTGATCCTGATCGCGGCGACCAACCGGCCCGACGTCCTCGACCCGGCCCTGCTGCGTCCCGGCCGCTTCGACCGGCAGATCCAGGTCGACGCCCCCGACCTCAACGGCCGCCACCAGATCCTGCGCGTCCACTCGCGCGGGAAGCCGATGGCCTCCGACATCGACCTGAAGAGCGTCGCCCGCCGTACTCCCGGCTTCACCGGCGCCGACCTCGCCAACGTGCTCAACGAGGCGGCGCTGCTCACGGCGCGCAACGACCAGAAGCTCATCACCAACGAGTCGCTCGACGAGGCGATCGACCGCGTGATCGCCGGCCCGCAGCGTCGTACCCGCCTGATGAGCGAGAAGGAGAAGCTCGTCACGGCCTACCACGAGGGCGGGCACGCGCTGGTCGCCGCCGCCCTGCCCGGCAACGACCCCGTGCACAAGGTGACGATCCTGCCGCGCGGCCGGGCCCTGGGCTACACGATGGTGCTGCCCGACGAGGACAAGTACAGCCAGACGCGCTCGGAGCTGCTGGACAAGCTCGCCTACATGCTCGGCGGCCGGGCCGCCGAGGAGATGGTCTTCCACGACCCGACCACCGGTGCCGGCGACGACATCGACAAGGCGACCAACCTGGCTCGCGCGATGGTCACCCAGTACGGCATGACCGAGCGGCTCGGCGCCATCAAGCTCGGCGACTCCAACTCCGAGCCGTTCCTCGGCCGCGACCTGGGCCACCAGCGCAACTACTCCGAGGACGTCGCCGCCAAGGTCGACGAGGAGACCAAGAAGCTGCTGGCCACCGCCCACCAGGAGGCCTTCGACATCCTCGAGGAGAACCGCGACGTCCTCGACGACCTGGTGCTCGAGCTCCTCGACAAGGAGACCCTCGACAAGGCGCAGATCGCGGCGGTCTTCGAGCCGCTGCGCCGCCGTGCCCTGCGCCCCGCCTGGACCGGCTCGCCCGACCGCAACCCCTCGGCGATCCCCCCCATCGAGATCCCGCAGGAGATCCGCGACCGGGTGGCCAACGGCGTCGCTCCCGAGGAGCCCGAGGGCGGCGTGATCCTCACGCCGCCGGGCGCCGGCGGCGACGTCCACGGTGGCGTGCCCGGCGCGACCGGCGACACGACCCCTCCGGTGCCACCGGGGCAGGGCCCGGCCTGATGACGGACCCGGTCATGTACCCCGATCGGGATCCGCGCGACGTCCCAGAGTTCGACTACTCGCGTGCCGAGGCCGCCGTACGCGAGCTGCTGGCCGCCATCGGTGAGAACCCCGAGCGCGAGGGGCTGCGCGAGACCCCGGCGCGGGTGGCCAAGGCGTACGCCGAGCTGACGAGCGGGATGCGGATGGCGCCCGAGGACGTCCTGACCACGACCTTCGACCTCGGCCACGACGAGATGGTGCTGGTGCGCGACATCGAGCTGTGGTCGATGTGCGAGCACCACCTGGTGCCCTTCACCGGCGTCGCGCACGTCGGCTACATCCCTTCCGAGACCGGCAAGATCACCGGCCTCTCCAAGCTCGCCCGGCTCGTCGACGTCTACGCCAAGCGACCGCAGGTGCAGGAGCGGCTGACCACCCAGGTCGCCGACGCCATGATGGAGCTGCTCGAGGCGCGCGGGGTCATCGTCGTCATCGAGGCGGAGCACCTGTGCATGACGATGCGCGGGGTCAAGAAGGCCGGCGCCCGCACCATCACCTCCGCGGTCCGCGGCATCATGCACAACGCCGCCACCCGGGCCGAGGCGATGATGCTCATGAGGTCCGGGACCAGGTGACCGAGCCCATCGGCCCCGCGCTCGGGCGGCCGCGGGTGATGGGCGTCGTCAACGTCACGCCCGACTCGTTCTCCGACGGCGGGCGCTTCCTCGAGGCCGGCGCGGCCATCGACCACGGCCTGGCCCTCCACGCTGCCGGCGCCGACATCCTCGACATCGGCGGCGAGTCCACCAGGCCCGGCGCGACCCGCCCCCTGGTCGAGGAGGAGCTGGCCCGGGTGGTCCCGGTCATCGGAGCCCTCGCTGAGGCCGGCGCGGTCGTCAGCGTCGACACGATGCGCGCCGACGTCGCCGCCGCCGCGCTCGACGCCGGCGCCACCATCGTCAACGACGTCTCGGGCGGGCTCGCCGACCCGGCCATGCTCGACCTGGTCGCCGCCCGCGCCGCGACCTACATCGCGATGCACTGGCGCGCGCACGCCGACCACATGGGTGAGTTCACGACGTACGACGACGGCGTGGTCGCCGGCGTCCGGGCCGAGCTGTCGGCCCGCCTCGCAGCCATGTCGGCGGCCGGCATCGACCCGGCCAGGATCGTGCTCGACCCGGGCCTCGGCTTCGCCAAGCAGGGTGCCCAGAACTGGCAGCTGCTGCGCGGCCTCGACGCGCTTGCCGAGCTCGGCTTCCCGCTGCTGGTCGGGGCGAGCCGCAAGTCGTTCCTCGGCACCCTGCTCGCCGCGCCCGACGGCACCCCCCGCCCGGTGGACGGTCGGGAGGCCGCCAGCACCGCGCTCGGCGTGCTGCTGGCCCAGCGTGGGGTGTGGGGCCTGCGCGTGCACGACGTCCGTGCCACCCGCGACGCACTTGCCGTGTGGCAGGCGATGGAAGGAGCCACCCATGACCGGTGAGCCACTGGACGAGCTCAGCGTGCTAGGCATCGAGTGCCGGGGACACCACGGCGTCTTCGAGTTCGAGAGGCGCGAGGGCCAAACGTTTGTGATTGATCTGACACTCGGAGTCGACACCAGGCCCGCAGCGGTCTCCGACGGCTTGCACGACACCGTCGACTACGGAAGTGTCGTGGCCGCGGTCAAGGTCGCCGTAGAGCACGACCCGGTCGACCTGATCGAGACTCTGGCCCAGCGGATCGCGGACGTCTGCCTCTTGGACGCTCGTGTTCAATGGGCCCGGGTGACGGTCCACAAGCCGCAGGCCCCGATTGACGCCACGTTTCGGGACGTGGCGCTGACGATCACCAGGAACGCGAGGTCCGAGCAGTGACTGAGACCCCCAACCCGTACATCGCCGAGGCGGAGGCGCTCACCGGCGAGATGCACCCGATCCGTCGGGTCGTCATCGCCCTGGGCTCCAACCTCGGCGAGCGGATGGCCGCCCTGCAGGGCGCCGTCGACGCGCTGGCCGACACGCCGGACGTCTGGCTCACTGGTGTCTCGCCTGTCTACGAGACCGCCCCCGTCGACTCGCCCGACGGCGCGAGTCCCTATCTCAACGCCGTGCTGCTGCTGGACACCACGTTGCCGGCGGCCCGCCTGATGGAGCGTGCGCTGGCCGTCGAGGACGCGTTCGACCGCGAGCGCAGCGAGGTCCGCAACGCCCCGCGCACCCTCGACGTGGATCTGGTCGTGGTGGGCGACCGCCGCGCCGACGACGACTTCCTGCGGCTGCCGCACCCGCGCGCCCACGAGCGCGCGTTCGTGCTCCAGCCGTGGTACGACCTCGAGCCCGACGCCGAGATCCCGGGTGCGGGGCTCGTCGAGGAGCTGCTCGCCAAGGCCGACACCTCGGGCATCACCAAGCGTGAAGACCTGATCCTCGAGGTCCAGTGACCCCATGACGGGTGCGCCGCCTGCCGGACGGGATCCGTCCGGGCCGGACGACCGGCGCCATCTCGCCCCGACCCGCTGGTCGACGCTCGCCGCCTGGGCCGTCGTCGGGCTCGTGATCGGGCGCCTGTGGCACCCGGTCGCGGAGCGGGTCACCGGCACCGCACCGACGCTCACCCTGCTGCAGGGACTCGTGCTCTACTTCGTCGCTGCCATCCTCGGCGGCACCGCGTGGCTGACCTGGCGGGCCGTGCACGTACGCCGTGAGCGGCTCGAGCCGCAGCAGGCGGTCAACCGGCTGGTGCTCGCCCGGGCCTGTGCGCTGGTGGGCGCCCTGGTGGCGGGCGGCTACGCCGGGTACGCCGTCTCCTGGGTCGGCAGTGAAGCCGAGCTGGCGGGTGACCGGGTGCTCATGTCGGCGGTGGCGGCGCTGGGCGGCGTGGCGACCGCAGCGGCCGCCGTACTGCTCGAGCGTGCGTGTCGCGTCCGTTCCAGCGACGACGCGCCCTAACCTGCTCTTATGGCTTCCCCCAACGCCCGGCGCCGTCAGCGCAGCACCCGCCTGACCGTAGCCGTCGTCCTGCTCGTCGTCGCTGCCGTCCTGGTGGTCGCCGCCTTCGTCGGCGACGTGGCCGCCTTCCAGCTGTTCGCTGCCGTCGCAGCTGTCGTGCTGGGCGCCGCCGCCACCCGCATCACCCACTCCGAGCTGATGCAGACCCGGCGCGACGCCGCCCGCGACCGTGCCGAGCAGGCCCAGGCCTACCGCAAGATCACCGAGCAGCGCACCGCGGAGAACGCCGCGTTCGCCGCGGACATGACGACCCGCATCACCGAGCGCGAGGCTGCCATCGCCGACCTGGAGACTGCGCTGAGCACGGCCCAGAAGCACGCAGCCGAGGTGACCCGCAAGTTCAACTCCGAGGCCCGGCGCGCCGAGCTGGCCGAGAACCGTGGCACCGAGCTGTCGACCTCGCTGGAGGCGTCCGAGACCCGCGCCGCCGAGGCGATCGTGCGGGTGGCCGAGCTCGAGGTCGAGATCGACGCGCTGCGCGCCGAGCTGGTCGCCTGGCAGGCCGCGGGCGAGGCGCGCAAGCACGCCTGACCCGTCGTTTCACCACGTCGATGGCGAGGGCACACAATGAGCCGGTGATCCCCGCCGACAACCGGTTCGAGAGCCACCCGGACCGCCTGTTCCCCGCGCCCCCGCCGCTACCGGCGGGCTGGACGCTCGGCGGCGTCGACGAGTCCGCACTGCCCCGGCTCACCGAGCTGCTGCGCGCCCACGAGGACTCGGCGCGGGGCTGGGCCGCTGCGGCCGAGGACGACCTCCGTATCGCGATCACGGCTCCCGGCACGGCCACGCGGGAGAACGTCGTGATCCGCGACCTCTCCGGTGAGATCGTCGCGTGGGGCGGCGTCCACGACCGGGCCCAGGGTCGGATGCTGTTCGTGCACCTGGTCGCACGGACCATCGCCGACCACGAGGCCGACCAGTGCTCGGCGGCGCTCTTCGCCTGGGCCGATGCCCAGGCCCAGCACGTCGGCGCGGTGCGCGGGCTCGGCGTACAGCAGATCGACAGCGGGGCGTTCGCCGACGACCGGCGCCAGCAGGCCTGGCTGCGCGGGGCCGGCTTCCGGCAGGTGCGCACGTGGTGGCAGATGAGCCGTCCGGTGCTGCCTGAGGAGGCCGGGCTCGTGCCCGACTCGCGGCAGTGGAGCAACGGCGACGTGTCCTTCCGTCAGGTCCGCCACAGCGCCGACGGGATGCCCGACGAGACCGACCTGCGCGCGGTGCACGACGTGCTCGAGGGCGCGTTCACCGACCACTTCAACTCGAACGAGGAGACCTTCGAGGAGTTCTGCCACCGGCTGCGCGAGGACCCCGGCCATCGCTGGGACCACTGGTGGCTGGCCGAGCTCACCGATGCGAACCCGCCCCAGCCGTGCGGCGCACTCGTGGGCACCGAGCTGGTCGCGGCGCCGGGCGGCGTACCCGGGTCGTACGTCGACTACATCGGCGTGCTGGAGTCGGCCCGCGGCCGTGGCGTCGCCAAGGGGCTGCTGCACACGATCATCGCTGACGCCGCCGCCCGCGGCCGGGATCGCGTAGGGCTCGAGGTCGACGCCGACTCGCCCACCGGCGCCGAGGGCATCTACGTCGCCATGGGCTGGCGGACGTCGTACGTCACGCAGTCCTGGCACCGCGAGGTCACCGTCCCCCGTTGAGTTGCGCCCCCGTTCCCGTTGAGTTGCGCCAACGTCTCCGTTGAGTTGCGGCTCACGCGCCGCGAGCCCGACCTGAGGCGCAACTCAACAGGTACGGCGGCGCGACTCAACAGGTACGGCGGCGCGACTTAACCGGTACGGCGGCGCGACTCAACGGGGAGGGGGGTCGGCGAGGGAGGCGCGCAGGGCACGGTGGATGCCGTTGGGGGTGAGCACGCCGACGAAGGACGCGCCGCGCTTGACCCCGATCATCGGCTTGTCGTCGCGCAGCAGCACGGCCAGCGCCTCCTCGAGGGTGGCGTCGATGTCGATGGCGGCACCGAGCTGCCCGGCGCTGATGCCGTCCATCGGCTCCAGGTGCGCCTCGTCGAGCGGGGTGACCGTCAGCCGGCGCAGGCCCTTGGTGGAGCCCACGAAGTCGGCCACGAACTCGTTGCTCGGCCGGGCGAGGAGCTCCACCGGGGTGGCGTACTGCGCCAGCCGTCCGCCCTTCTCGAAGACGGCGACGCGGTCGCCCATCCGGACCGCCTCGTCGATGTCGTGGGTCACCAGGACGACGGTCTTCTCGAGCTCGCGCTGGAGGCGGAGGAACTCGTCCTGCAGGTGGGTGCGCACGACCGGGTCGACGGCGCCGAACGGCTCGTCCATCAGCAGCACCGGCGGGTTCGCCGCGAGGGCGCGCGCCACCCCCACCCGCTGCCGCTGGCCGCCGGAGAGCTGGTGCGGGTAGCGCTCGGCGTACGACGTGTCGAGGCCCACGGTCTCCATCAGCTCCAGCGCCCGCGACTTCGCGGTGGCCTTGCTCTCGCCGTAGAGCAGGGGCACGGTCATCACGTTGGTGAGGATCGTCTGGTGGGGGAACAGCCCGATCTGCTGGATGACGTAGCCGATGCCGCGCCGCAGCGTGACCGGGTCGGCGGTGGTGACGTCCTCACCGTCGAGGGTGATCCGGCCGGTCGTCGGCTCGATGAGCCGGTTGATCATCTTCAGCGTGGTCGACTTGCCGCAGCCCGAGGGGCCGACCAGGCAGATCATCTCGCCGCGGTCGACGTCGAGGTCCAGCTCCTGGACGGCCACCGTCCCGTCGTCGTAGGTCTTCCCCACACCTTCGAGCCGGATCATGGGCTCCGACGCTGGTCGGGTTGGGGCGGCGGCGGGCCGAGATGCCGTAGCGTCCATGCGGTGACCCTACTCGCGGAGGCAGGCACCCAGGTGCTCACGAGCGCCGCCGGCCCGTCGTGTTACAGCCGGCTCACCAACGAGTGGGTCTGCGGGCAGTACCTCTCCGACCGCAGGCAGGAGATCGTCGACGCCACGGTCCAGCACATCTGGATCACCGTCGTCTCGGTGCTCGTCGGCCTGGTCATCTCGTTCCCACTGGCCCTGCTCGCGCGTCGCCTGCCGCGGCTGGAGTCGGGCATCCTCGCGGTCACCACCGGCATCTACACGATCCCGTCGCTGGCGCTCTTCCCGCTGCTGGTGCCGTTCACCGGCCTCACCCCGACGACGGTGGTGCTGGGGCTCTCCCTCTACGCCCTCACGATCTTGGTGCGCAGCCTGCTCGAGGGGCTGCGGTCGGTGCCCGACGACGTCCGCGAGTCCGCCGTGGGGCTGGGCTACAGCCGCAGCAAGCTGCTGCTCCGCATCGAGCTGCCGCTCGCGCTGCCGGTCCTGATCGCGGGCCTGCGGGTCGCCACCGTGTCGACGGTCGCCCTGACGACCGTCGGCTCCCTCGTGGCGTACGGCGGCCTCGGCAACCTGATCCGGGACGGCGTCAGCACGAACTTCCGGGCCGAGCTGCTGACCGCGTCGGTCATCTGCGTCGTCCTGGCCGTCCTCCTGGACGTCGTACTCGTGCTCGCCCAACGGGTCCTCACCCCGTGGACGAGGGGAGCGCGCGCATGAACGTGCTGTCGGAGGCCTGGCGCTACCTGACCGAGGCCGACAACTGGACCGGTCCCGGAGGCATGGCCAACCTGCTCACCGAGCAGCTCCTGCTCACCGTCACCGCGCTCGCGATGGCGCTGTGCGTCGGCTTGCCGCTGGCGCTGTGGCTCGGCCACCTGGGCCGCGGCGGCTTCGTGGCGATCAACGTCTCCAACGTCGGGCGAGCGGTGCCCACCTTCGCGCTCCTCGCGCTCCTCGTGGTCGCCGAGTGGCCGGGCACCCAGTCCTTCGGTCCCTACGGCCGCGCGGGGCTGGCGACGCTCATCGCGCTGACGCTGTTCGCGCTGCCGCCGATCATCACCAACGCGTACGTCGCCGTGCGAGAGGTGCCGCCGGACGTGCGCGAGTCGGCACGCGGCATGGGGATGACCGGCCGCCAGCTGTTCTTCCGCGTCGAGCTGCCGCTGGCGATGCCGCTGGTGGTGTCCGGCGTGCGGCTGGCCCTGGTGCAGGTGTGGGCGACCGCCACCATCGCCGCGCTCGTGGCCGGGCCGGGGCTGGGCCGGGTCATCACCGACGGCTTCTTCCGCTCCAACTACGGCAAGGGCATCGCGGGGGCCATCGTGGTCGCGGCCGTCGCCCTGGTGCTGGAGCTCCTGGCCGCGGCCGCGCAGCGACTGGTCGCCACGCCGCGCGGTTCGTCACCGAATCGTGAGGTGGGAATGTCGGCGGGTGCACCTACCGTTGACGCACCAGCCGACGCCGTCGGCTGACAGCAGCATCCGGACACGCGCGGCAGCCGTCGCGGGACACAGAAGGAACACCATGCTCGTACGACGCTCACTCGCCGCGGTCCTATCCGTCGGCGCGCTCTTCCTGGCCGGCTGTGCCGGTGACGACCTCGCCAACGACGACACCGCCGACTCTCCGGAGTCGTCCGCAGCCGCCGACCAGGGCTCGGTGACCATCGCCGGGCAGAACTTCCCGGAGGCCACCCTCGTCGCCTCGATGTACGAGCAGCTCCTCGAGAACGGCGGCTACACCGTCGAGGTCAAGCTGGTCGACTCGCGCGACGCCTACATGCCGACCTTCCCCGACAGCGTCGACGTCGTGCCGGAGTACGTCGGCGGCATCGTCAACTTCCTCAACACCCAGAAGGGCGGCGCCGACGCGAAGCCGTTCGAGGCCGGTGACGGCGAGCAGCTGGCCTCCGACGGGGCCGACCTCCTGGAGGGCGCTGGCATCACCCTGCTCGACGTCTCCCCGGCGACCGACGCCAACGCCTTCTTCGTCACCAAGGAGTACAGCGAGGCCGAGGGCGTCACCAAGCTCTCCGACCTGGAGGGCAAGTCGGTCACGCTGGCTGCGGCCCCCGACTGCGAGGGTCGCCTCGACTGCGAGGGCGGTCTCTCCGACGAGTACGGCATCGACGTCACCGAGGTGCTCCCGCTGGGCTACGCCAGTGACCAGACCTACCAGTCCGTGCTCAAGGGCGAGTCGGAGCTCGGCGAGACCAGCACGACCGACGGCACGCTGGAGTCGCAGGGACTCGTGATCCTCGAGGACGACAAGCACATCCAGCCCGCACAGAACCTCGTGCCGGCGGTCGGCGCCGACTTCCTGGCCGAGCACCCCGACGTCGAGGACATCCTCAACCCGCTGATGACGGCGCTGACGACGGAGAACCTCACCGAGCTCAACGGCCGCATCGCCGTCGACCGCGAGAAGCCGGAGGACGTCGCCGCCGACTTCCTCTCCCAGGAGGGCCTGCTCTGAGCTGACCCCGCTCGTGGGCCCGGACCGCCGGTGCGGCCGGGCCCACGTCGGTCTCTGCCCCGGTCCCGGTGAGTCAGCCGGTGAGTCAGCCACAGTCGGGGGCACGCAGAATGTGGCTCACTCACCGCCCGCGGCGACGAGGTCACGCGTGCCCGCCGCGACTACGCCCGTTCGTGGGCCCGGATCGCCAAGGCGTCCGGATCCACGCCGGTCGGGTCGAGCACCTCGAGGGGCACGCCGAGCAGCCGGACGCCGTCGCGCTCCTCCTGGGGCGCCGGGCCGTCCAGCCGGGCGAACCACGCCATCACCGCCGCGGCGTCCGAGCGCCGGTCCTGCTCGACCAGCCACCCGACGAGGCGGTGCACCGGCGGCAGGCCGCTGTGCACCAGCGAGCGCTCGCCCCACAGCTCCAGCACGCCCGCCACGAGGAGCTCCCACCAGGCGTCGTCGCAGCCGGGGATGCCGGTGAAGTAGCGGTGGAGGTCGCCGGCCAGGACCCGGTCGAGGAAGACCGCCGACACCGACGGGTCGTCGTACTCACGGACGGCGGCCAGTGACAGCCGCTTGGTCTCCCACCGGTCGGCGAGGTCCTGCAGCGAGCTGCGCTGCTGGGTGATCGAGGTGCCGTCGGTGCGGATCCGCCAGTGGTAGACCACCGCCGGCAGCACGTCGAAGCGGCCGGCGAGGTAGGCCCGGGTCGTGGTCGGCTGGTCCTCGTAGCGCACCCCCTCGGGCCACGCGAGCCCGGCGCCGTCCCAGAAGGAGCGGCGGAACACCTTGTTCCACGCGAAGACGTCGCCGAGGATCTCCGGGTGCTCCCGGGCGGTGATGCCCTCGCGGGCCGGACGATGCAGGCGGTGCATCCACGGGGGCTCGTGCAGGCCGGCGCCGGCCGGCGGCGGCGCCTCCCAGCGGAGGATCGAGCCGGTCGCGAAGTCCGAGCCGCTCCTCTCGAGCTCACCGACGAGAGTCGCGTACGCCGCCGCTGGCACCACGTCGTCGGAGTCGAGGAAGGCCAGGTAGTCGCCCCGCACGAGCGCCGTGCCCACGTTGCGCGCGGCGCCCAGCCCGCCGTTGTCCGTGTGTACGACGCGCACCCGGTCGTCGCGGGCGGCGTACTCCTCGGCGATCTCACCGGAGGCGTCGGGCGAGCCGTCGTCGACCACCACGACGTCCAGGGCTCGGTGGCTGGAGGAGAGCAGGCTGTCGAGGGCCTCGGGGAGCCAGTGCTCCACGCCGTAGGCGGGCACCACGACACCCAGCATCGGCTCCCGCCTACCCCTGCGCCTGGCGGCGTGCTTGGCGGGCCACTTCATGGCGGCGAGCCTAGCGATCGGGTCTTGTAGGCTCCCCACCCGTGAGAGCCATCGACGAGCTGAACCCCGACGGCGTGCCGCGCAAGGTGCTCTTCGTGGCCGGCGCCGGCCGCAGCGGCACCAGCACCCTCTCGGGGATCCTCAGCCTCCTGGGCATGCACGTGCCCAAGCCCGAGGTGATGGCCGACTCGTCCAACCCCAGGGGGTTCGGCGAGCCGCAGTGGGCCGTGGAGCTGCACGACCGGCTGCTGAAGGAGGCGGGTGTCCAGGTCAGCGACAGCCGGCCCAGCGCGTGGTTCGAGACCGGCCGCATCGCCACCCGCGAGCCCGCGCGCATCCGGGTCGCCGACTGGCTCGAGGGCCACTTCGCCGAGCACCCCGAGCTGGTGGTCAAGGACCCCCGGCTCAGCTGGTTCCTCGGCCTGTGGCGGGTGGCCGCGATCCGCACCGGTGCCACGCCGGTGTTCGCGACGATGCTGCGCCCGCCGGCGGAGGTCGTGGGCAGCAAGCAGAAGTACTACGCCAACAAGCTCGGCTCGGCCCACCTCGCCGCCAGCTGGCTCAACATGCTGCTGCACACCGAGCGGGCCACCCGCGACAACATCCTCGGCTCCGTCGACGGTGCCAGTCCTGTGGCCAGCCGGGCGTTCGTGCGCTACTCCGACCTCCTCGACGACTGGGTCAAGACCACGATGGCCCTGGGCCACAAGCTCGACGTGCAGTCGGTGATCCACACCCGCAGCGACCAGATCCGCGAGGTGCACCGCTTCATCGACCCCAGCCTGCGCCGGGTCACCCTGGGCCTCGACGACCTCGCGCTGCCGCCGCGCCTGCACGAGCTGACCGCGGAGACGTGGGCGGCCCTCAACCAGCTCGCCGACGAGGGCGGCGACGTCCCCGCGGTGCACACCACGCTCGACCAGCTGCGCGACGCCTACGTCGAGCTCTACGAGGAGGCCGAGGCCATCTCGAAGTCCTCGGTCGTCGCCGCCCGCGTCGCCCAGGCCCGCGAGTCGGCCGAGGACGACAGGCCGTCGCTGGTGGAGCGGGTGCCGCACGAGGTGCGGGCCAAGATCCCGCCGTCCGTACGCCGTGGCGTACGCCGGGCGATGGGCCGGGCCCGGGACGACCGGTGATCGGCTACGGCCAGGGTGAGGGCATCACCAACCTCGAGGGCCACACCGACTACGACATCACCTGGCCGTGGCGCCGGCCCGGCGGGCTGCGCCGTGGCGCCACCGCCGTGCTGCGCGTGAAGAACGAGTCGCCGTCGCTGCCGTTCGTGCTGCCCCCACTGCTGCGCGCCTGCGACGCCGTCCTCGTGGTCGACAACGGCTCCACCGACGGCACCTCGGACGTCGCCCGGGCGACGGCGGAGCGTGCCGGGCTCGCGCACAAGCTCACGCTGAAGGACTACCCGTTCGACGTGGCCCGCGCCGGTGCCGAGCACCTGGCCCAGCACGAGCGGTCGGTGCACTCGCTCGCCTACTTCTACAACTGGTGCTTCTCCCACGTCACCACCCGCTACACGTGGAAGTGGGACGGCGACATGGTGCTGTCCACGGAGGGGGAGGTCTCGATGGCCGACCTCTCGTGGCAGGTCGGCATGCAGGACGCCGTGATCCGGGTCCCGCGCCACGGTCTGTACCTCGAGAACGACCGGCGCGCCTGGCTCGACCTCGGGCTGCGCAACATCGAGGAGTGGGGGTTCCCGATGAGCCCCGACTTCATCTACACCAAGGCGCCCGAGTGGGAGATCCGCACGACGCCCGACCGCTTCGAGATGTTCGCGCTGCCGCAGGGGCTGTGCGTGGAGCTGAAGTACCTCGACGGCGACGAGTTCGCCCACTGGACCGACCCGGAGTCGTTCGCCACCAGCCTGCGCAACCGCCGCAAGCGACGCGAGTGGCATGTCTTCAACAGCCTCAAGGAAGGCATCGTGCTCGACGGTGTGGTCGAGCTGACCGCGCCCGAGGGCCAGCACATCGTCGACTACGTGAC
Source organism: Nocardioides sp. LHG3406-4 (assembly GCF_049897745.1). NCBI lineage: Bacteria > Bacillati > Actinomycetota > Actinomycetes > Propionibacteriales > Nocardioidaceae > Nocardioides > Nocardioides sp. LHG3406-4. The sequence continues at coordinate 827,566 of NZ_JAFCWV010000001.1, read as the reverse complement.
CCACGACTGGCTGCCGCGAGCACCCCGCCCGTTCGCCGTCGACGACCCCGCGCACGCCGTCGGCTGAGCGCCCACTCCGCCGGGGGTGCACTGGATCACCTTCCCGTCCGTTCCCAGCCGGGACGGCGTACCCTCAACCCCGAAGAGTTCCGAGCACATCGTCTGGTACCCACACCGGCCCCGTCCGTACGCCGTACGGCAGGGGTGGTCGGCGGGACTGAAACGAGAGGTTCGCACATGCCCCACCTCAAGGTGGGCGTCGTCGGCGCCGGTCGCGTCGGTGCCGTCCTCGCCGCCGCCCTGCGCGCCGCGGGCCACGACGTCGTGGCCGCCGCGGGCGAGTCCGACGCCTCCCGGGAGCGCATCCGCGCCCTGCTGCCCGGTGTCCGGGTCGACAAGCCCAGTGCCGTGGCCAGGTCCGCCGACCTGCTGCTCCTCACCGTGCCGGACGACATGCTTGCCAACGTCGTGTCCATGCTGAGCGCGAGCGGCGCCATCCACGCCGGCCAGTACGTCGCGCACACCTCCGGCCGGCACGGCCTGGCCGTCCTCGACGAGGCGGTCGCCGTGGGGGCCCGCCCGATCGCGCTGCACCCCGCGATGACGTTCACCGGCACCGCCGTCGACCTGCCCCGGCTCTCCGGGTGCGTCTTCGGCGTGACGGCGGGGGAGGCGGAGCGCGAGGTCACCGAGGCGCTGGTCGACGACCTCGGCGGCCGGCCGATGTGGGTCGCCGAGGACAGGCGCACGCTCTACCACGCGGCTCTCGCGCACGGTGCCAACCACCTGGTCACGCTGGTCGCCCAGGCCATGGAGCTCCTGACCGCCGCCGGCGCGGAGCACCCCGCCGACACCCTGCGGCCCCTGCTCACCGCCGCTCTCGACAACGCGCTCGACCACGGAGACGCCGCCCTCACCGGGCCGATCGTCCGCGGCGACCTCAACACGGTCGCCGCCCACCTCGACGAGCTCGCCGCACACGCGCCGCACACGCTGCCGTCGTACGTCGCGATGGCCCGCGACACCCTCGACCGGGCGGCCACCGACGGCCGGCTGCTGCCCATCCGGGCGGCGCGCATCGGGGCCCTGCTCGACGCCGCGCTGGTGCCACCGGTCGACCGGACGGCCGCCGACAGATGACCGCCGGCACCATCCTCGTGGACACCCGCGAGGAGCTCGCCGGCCTGCTGTCCGAGGCGCGTACGGCGGGACGCAGGGTCGGTCTCGTGCCCACCATGGGAGCCCTGCACGACGGCCACGCCAGCCTGATGCGTGAGGCCCGCGCCCAGGTCGGCGAGGGCCCGGTGGTCGCGAGCATCTTCGTCAACCCGATGCAGTTCGCACCGGGCGAGGACCTCGACCGCTACCCACGCACCCTGGGCGCCGACCTGGAGGTGTGCTCGGCCGAGGGCGTCGACGTGGTCTTCGCGCCGGCGGTCGACGAGGTCTACCCCGGCGGGGAGCCCGAGATCACGGTCGATCCCGGCCCGCTGGCCACGGTCCTCGAGGGCGCTTCCCGGCCCACCCACTTCCGCGGCGTGCTCACGGTGGTCGCCAAGCTCTTCGGGCTGGTGCGCGCAGACGTCGCGGTGTTCGGGCAGAAGGACTTCCAGCAGCTCACCCTGGTGCGCCGGATGGTCGCCGACCTCTGCATGGGGGTCGACGTCGTCGGCGCCCGGACGGTGCGCGAGCCCGACGGGCTCGCGATGAGCAGCCGCAACCGCAACCTGGACCCCGAGCAGCGGCGCCGGGCGGTGGCGCTGCACCACGCGCTGGTCGAGGCCCGCGACGCTGCCCGCTGGGGGGTCGACGTCGCGCTGGAGGCCGCCCGTGCGGAGATGCGCCAGGCGCACGGCGTCGACCTCGACTACCTCGTGATCCGCGCGGCCGACCTGACCGAGCTGCCGGACGACGTGCCCGAGGGCACCGCGGGACGCGTCCTGGTCGCTGCGCGCGTGGGGGACACCCGCCTCATCGACAACATGCCCATCACCTTGGGGGCCACGCGCGCCCCCGCGGGAAGAGGAGACAGCTGATGCTGCGCACCATGATGAAGAGCAAGATCCACCGGGCCACGGTGACCCAGGCGGACCTGCACTACGTCGGGTCGGTCACCGTCGACGCGGACCTGCTCGACGCCGCGGACCTGCTCCCCGGCGAGCTGGTCCACATCGTCGACGTGACCAACGGCGCCCGCCTGGAGACCTACACCATCGCCGGGGAGCGGGGCTCGGGCGTCATCGGCATCAACGGCGCCGCCGCCCGTCTCGTCCACCCCGGCGACGTGGTGATCCTCATCGGCTACGGCCAGCTGGAGACGGCGGAGGCCGCGGAGCTCCAGCCGAGCGTCGTCTTCGTCGACGCCGCCAACAAGATCCTGGCCACCGGGCTCGACCCGGCCGAGACCTTCGGTGCCCCGGGCCTGGTCCGCGGCGACCTGCTCGACCGCTGACGTCGTGACCGACACCGCCGTACGTCGACCGGTCCCGCCCGGCTTCCCCCTGCGCCTGACGGCGCCCGACCCGGGCTGGACGACCCGGGCCGACGTGGTCGTCATCGGCTCGGGCATCGCCGGCCTGACGGCGGCCCTGCGCATCCACGCCGCGGACGGCTCCCTCAAGCTCCTGGTCGTCACCAAGGACGTGCTGAACGCCGGCTCCACCCAGTGGGCGCAGGGCGGCATCGCCGCGGCGCTCGGCCCCGGGGACACCCCGGAGCAGCACGAGCACGACACGCTGGTCGCGGGGGCGGGAGCCTGCGACGTGGACGCCGTACGGGCCCTGGTCACCGAAGGCCCCGAGGCCGTGCGCGAGCTGATCGCGCTCGGCACCAACTTCGACCACCACCCCGACGGCGAGCTGTCGCTGACGCGCGAGGGGGGTCATCACCGCGACCGCATCGCGCACGCCGGGGGTGACGCCACCGGCGCGGAGATCCAGCGGGCGCTCATCGCCGCCGTGGAGCGGGCTCCGGCCATCGAGGTCATCCAGCACGCGCTGGCCGTCGACCTGCTGCTGGCCCCAGACGGCGGCGTCGCGGGCGTCACCCTGCACGTGCTCGGCGAGGGTCAGCGCGACGGCGTGGGCGCCGTGCACTGCCGCGCGGTGGTGCTCGCCAGCGGGGGCCTCGGCCAGGTGTTCTCGCAGTCCACCAACCCGAGCGTCTCGACGGGCGACGGCATGGCGATCGCGATGCGCGCCGGCGCCGTGCTTCGCGACCTGGAGTTCGTGCAGTTCCACCCGACCGTGATGTACCTCGGCCCCCAGTCGCAGGGCCAGCAGCCGTTGATCTCCGAGGCCGTACGCGGAGAGGGCGCCTTCCTCGTCGACTTCGAGGACAACCGCTTCATGCAGGGCCAGCACGAGCTCGCCGACCTGGCGCCCCGCGACGTCGTGGCCAAGGCCATCACCCGGCGGATGATCGAGACCGGCCGCGAGCACATGTGGCTCGACGCCCGCCACCTGGGCGAGGAGTTCTGGCAACGGCGCTTCCCCACCATCCTCGCCGTGTGCCGCGAGCACGGCGTCGACCCGGTCACCGAGCTGATCCCGGTGGCTCCGGCCCAGCACTACGCGTCCGGCGGGGTGGCGACCGACCTGCACGGCCGCTCCAGCATCCCTGGGCTCTACGCCACCGGCGAGGTCGCCTGCTCGGGCGTCCACGGCGCCAACCGGCTGGCGTCCAACTCGCTGCTGGAGGGCCTGGTCTTCTCACGCCGCATCGCCGAGGTGCTGCCTCGGGAGCTGCGCGGCTGGGCAGCGCCGGCTCCCGACCATCGCGAGGCGTGGCTGTTCGCCGGCTCGCACCGCCGGGCCCTCCAGGACGTGATGACCCGGCGGGTCGGCGTACTCCGCAACAGTGCCGGTGTGCACGAGGCCCTGCAGTTCCTGGACGAGCTGGAGGTCGGGGGCGCCGTACCCGGCGTCGAGGCCTGGGAGACGACGAACCTCGTCACGATCAGCGCGGCGCTCGCCCGGGCCGCCTTCCTCCGCACCGAGACGCGCGGCTCCCACTGGCGCGAGGACTGGCCCGACCGGGACCCCCGCGCGGGGCACGTCGACAGCCGGCTCGACGAGCTGGGCCGGGTGCAGGCGGTCTGGAAGGCTTCCCCCTCGACCGCCCCGTCCGAATCCGCCTCGGGAGTGACCGCATGAACCTCACGCCGTACGCCGACCTGCCGTCCACGCTGCTGGACGAGCTGCGCGACGCCGACCTCGACCCCGAGCGGGTGTACGCCGGCATCGTCGGCGCGCTCGGCGAGGACCTGCCCGCCGGGGCCGTCGACGCGACCAGCGTCGCCACCATCGCCGCCGACGCGCACGGCCGAGCAGACTTCAACGCCCGCGAGGAGGGCGTGGTGGCCGGTCTGGGCATCGCCGCGCTCGTCTTCCACGTCGTCATGGGCGACACCGTCACCGTCGAGGGCCGGATCGCCGACGGCACGCACGTGAGCGCCGGCGCCCGGGTGATGACGGTGACCGGTCCGACCCGCGGGCTGCTCACCGCGGAGCGCACCGCGCTCAACTTCGCCAGCCACCTCTCCGGGGTGGCCACCGCGACGTCCCACTGGGTCGCCGCCCTCGAGGGCACCCGGGCCAGGGTGCTCGACACCCGCAAGACCCTGCCGAACTGGCGCGCCCTGCAGAAGTACGCCGTCCGGTGCGGCGGCGGCGTCAACCACCGCTTCGGCCTGGCCGACCTCGCGATGGTGAAGGACAACCACGTGATCGCCGCCGGGGGAGTCGTGCCCGCCCTGCAGGCCGTGCGTGCGGCGTTCCCCGGGCTGCCGGTGGAGGTCGAGGTGACCGACCTCGACCAGCTCCGGGAGCTCCTCGACGCCGGCTGCGAGCAGATCCTCCTCGACAACATGTCCCCGGCCCTGATGGCCGAGGCCGTGGCGATCACCGACGGGCGGGCCAGCCTCGAGGCGTCGGGCGGGCTCACGCTCGAGCGCGCCCGCCAGGTCGCCGAGACCGGCGTCGACTTCATCTCCGTCGGCGCGCTGACTCACTCGGTCGTCGTGTTCGACCTCGGCATGGACCTCTCGGAGACATGAGCCTGCTCGCCGCCGACATCGGCAACAGCTACACCGTCCTGGGCCTCCTCGACGGTGACGAGGTGGCGAGCCACTGGCGGGTGGCGACCGACGAGCGCCGTACCTCGGACGAGTGGGCGGTCCTCCTCCGGGGCCTGCTCACCGACGCGGACAAGAAGGACGCGGTGACCGGGATCGCCGTGTGCGCGACGGTGCCCTCGGTGCTCCACGAGTGGCGCGAGATGCTCGCCCGGCACTTCGCGGACGTGCCGTCGGTGGTCGTCGAGCCCGGCGTGCGCACCGGCGTACCCGTGCTGATGGACAACCCGCGCGAGGTCGGCGCCGACCGCATCATGAACGCGCTCGCGGCACTGCGGCTCTACGGCGGCCCGGCGATCGTGGTCGACTTCGGCACCGCGACGACCTTCGACGTGGTGAGCGCCGCCGGACAGTACGTCGGCGGCGCGATCGCCCCGGGCATCGAGATCTCACTCGAGGCACTGGGCCGGAGGGGCGCCCAGCTCCGCAAGGTCGAGCTCGTGCGGCCCCGCTCGGTGATCGCGAAGAACACCGTCGAGGCGCTGCAGTCGGGGATGCTCTTCGGGGTCGCGTCGCAGGTCGAGGGGATCGTGTCGAGGATGATCGCGGAGCTGGGCGAGGAGCCCGCCGACGTCACGGTGATCGCCACCGGTCACCTCGCGCCGCTGGTGCACGCCGAGTGTCGCTGCTTCACCGAGCACTCCCCGTGGCTGACCCTGCAGGGCCTGCGGCTGGTCTTCGAGCGCAACTCCTGACCCCTGTGCCCGACCCTGTGGACGACGCGGGGCACCGAGTCCCGATCCCCGGCAGCATGGTCCGGGTCAGATCGACCACAACGACTGCGGGGGCGTCGTGTACGGGGAGCCGAAGAGGATCAGGGACGTGGCCGAGCGCCTGGAGGCGCGGGGCGAGGCGCTGCGGGCGCAGGCGCGGGAGCTGCACACACGCAGCGAGACGGTCGAGTGGGCGTCGGTCGCCGCCGACCGGATGCGGGCGCGCGCCCGCGACCGCCGCGACGAGCTGCACGCGGTGGCAGACGCCTACGACGAGGCCGGCGCGCGGGTGCGCGCGCACGCCGACCGGGTGCAGCACCTCCTCGACCTCATCGCCACGATCGAGAAGCAGGCGCACGCGATCATCGCGAGCGCGCTCGACCGGGCGGATGCCGCAGTCGAGGCGGTGATCGGCGGCATCAAGGACGCGCTCAGCGGCGGTGACGAGGCCGACCGCGCCATCGCGCAGACCCCGACCCCGCCGCCCGGCCACCGCGACTGGCTCGACATGCCCGCCCTCCTCCCGGGGATCCGCACGTGAGCCCGTTCGGGCAGCTGCCCGTGCTGCCGCGCCGGGTGCTGCTGCCGCTCGCCGAGCTGGTCGTTGCCGCCCGGCTGGCCGGCGACGTGCCGCTGCCGCTGCGGCTCGAGCCTCTGCCGCTCGACGGGCTGGGTGAGCGGCTCGGGTCGCCCGGTCCGAGCGCCGCCCACGACGACGTACGCCGTGCGCTCGAGCCGGCCGCCGACGAGGGTCCGGGCGGCGCCCTGGCCGGGCTCGCCGCGAGGGGCCTCGTCGACGACGGCGTCCTCACGCCGGTCGCTCTGGCGGCCCTGCGGGTGCTGGCCCGGGGCGCGCTCCTCGTCCGGCTCGACCTGGCGGTGGTCCGCCGAGGAGACGTGGTGCCGCTCCGCGCGTGGTTCGCCGCGGGTGGGGGGATGGTCACCCAGCTGTCGACCTCCGGCGGGCGCGACTACGAGCTGGCGTGGTTCGACGCCGCGCTGTGGACCTCCCAGCTCGTCCGGGCGGTGACCCTGCCTCGCGCGGGAGCCGACGAGTGCGCGGTGCCGGCGTTCGTGTCGATGCCCAGCGAGCTCCTGGTTGCCGGGTGCAAGGCCGCCCGCGAGGGCCGTCCCGAGCTCCTCGGCGCTCTGGCGGCCGACCATGCGGGCAGCGTGCGGCTGGGTGACCACCGCGGGCTCGAGGTGGCGAGCCCCGCCGACACCGCCGCCGTGGTCGCGGCCCTGGAGGCCGGGTGCCGCGCGCGGCTGCGGGTGCTCCTGCGAGGTCGTGACATCGAGCAGGTGCCGGCCGTCGCCTCGTGGCTGCTCCTCGATGACGGGTGGCATGAGCTGCGTCCCGGGCCCGGGGCGACGGCGGAGCTGAGGCGGCGGGAGCCGCGAGACCTGGCGCTCTGGCTCGCACGGCCGGTGTCCGTCGCGGCGGGGGTGGCTCGGTGAGCGGGGAGCAGGTGCCGATCACGGTCAGCGGCGGAGCCGGCGGAGTCGCCGCGTCGTACGACGACCTGGCGCTGCTGGGGACGCTCTACCAGTCGGTCGGCGCCGCGCTGTCCGACGCGGCGTGGGACGACAAGCTCGAGGCCGCCGACGGTGATCTGGTGCTCTCGGCCGTGCTCGCCCCCCAGACCTTCGCCGCGGCCGAGGCGGCGATCCTGGCCGCGACCTACGGCCCGCACGGGCTGGTCGCCCGCGCTGTGACGATCGAGGCGCAGAGCCTGGCGTTCGCGGCCGTGGTCGAGCTCTACCGCACCGCCGACGAGCTGCAGCGGCAGGTGTACGACGCGATGTCCTACGGCGTCGGCGTCGCTCTCGGCGTCCAGCTCGTGCCGGTCGCGCTCACCGGCGCACTCGGCTACCTCGCCGTCCGCCAGGCCAGCCCCGCCCGCGCGGCCGACCTCCAGCAGGACGTCGTCGCCTACCTCGAGGCGCACCCCGAGGTGGTGCAGACGTTCGTCAACGGCGGCGGTGGGCTGCTCGACGGCCTCGGCCTCCACCCGGTGAGTGGGCCGTTCATGCACGCCCTGGGTCTCGACGGCCCGCACCCGACGACCGGCTCAGCCGCCGACGACCTCGGTCAGCTCCTGTTCGGCGACTACTCCGGAGTGGCGGTGCCCACCGAGGGCGATCACCCCTACGCCGTGCCCGCCGGCATCGCGGACCTCATCGGCGACCTCGCCACGACCGAGGCGCACGGCGACGGCGCCATCTCCGTGCAGCGGATCACCGGCGCCGACGGCGACACGAGGTGGATCGTCCACCTGCCCGGCACCGACGACTTCCTCGACGACCACGCAATTCGCAACATGGGAGCCAATCTCAACCTCATTGCCGGTGACGACACGGCCTACGGCCAGGCCGTCGCGAAGGCGCTGGAGCAGGCGGCGGTGAATCCGTCGGATCCGGTGATGATGGTCGGTCATTCCCAAGGTGGAATGCAGGCCGCTGCGCTCGCTGCGGATCCCGGGTTCGGATATCACGTCACCCACGTCGTCACCGCGGGTGCCCCGGTGGCCACCTCCGGAATTCCCCATGACGTGACGGTGCTCTCGTTGGAGAACTCCGCAGACGTGGTCCCCTCGCTCGACGGCGAGGACAACCCAGCCGGCGCTCGCCACACCACGGTGCGAGCCGACGTCCGCACCGGCAGCCTGGGCGCCGGCGACGGCAACCACGGGCTCGCGGTCTACGCGGACATCGCAGGTGCGGTCGACGCGAGTGCCGACCCGTCGGTGGCCGCAGCGGTCACTGATATGCGGGAGGCCGTGTTCCTCGGAGCCGACGGCGTGCGTGAGACAAGCACAATGCACTTCCGCACCGAAATCGGCGAACAGCTTCGTCGGCCGGATATCGCCGATCCGGCCTCGTTTATCCGGAATGCGGCTGCATGAATTGGCCTTGAGTTTTGCTTTTTGTGTCCCACGCGGCAGGATTAGCCTTTGCAAGCATCCGACTTCGCGTGAATTGAGGGAAAAGTTATGGCGCAAAAGGTCAGCATCATCCTGGTCGACGACATCGACGGCGGCGATGCCAGCGAGACGGTGCAGTTCGGCCTGGACGGCACGTCGTACGAGATCGACCTCAGCGACGCGAACGCCGCAGCCCTCCGCGACGCGCTCGGCGGCTACGTCGGCCACGCACGCAAGGTCGGCAGCGGCCGCCGCGGACGTCGTTCGGCTGCGGCCAGCACCTCGGGCGTGAACGCCAAGGAGGTGCGGGCCTGGGCCCGCGCCAACGGTCACAGCGTGCCCGAGCGCGGCCGCATCCCCGCCGACGTGCGCGAGGCCTACGACGCCGCCCACTGACTCCCCAACCGGCTCCCCAACCGGCTCCCGACCGACCCCGCGTCCGGACCGGCGTCCGGACGCGGGGTCGGTCGGGGGCGTCGCGTTCGCTCTCAGCGGACCGCTGCGCTTCGTGACCCGGGAACACGTAGGCTTTGACCCGAGTTGGACTCAGTGAGCCCGAGACTGTGGTCGCGGGTTCGACGAAGGTTTTCCCACTGCCTCACGGAGGCGAGGAGCGCACATGTTCGAGCGGTTCACAGACCGAGCCCGACGAGTTGTCGTGCTGGCCCAAGAAGAGGCCCGCATGCTCTCCCACAACTACATCGGGACCGAGCACATCCTGCTCGGTCTCATCCACGAGGGCGAGGGCGTCGCAGCCAAGGCGCTGGAGTCCCTCGACATCTCCCTGGAGGCGGTGCGCGCCCAGGTCGAGGAGATCATCGGCCAGGGCCAGCAGGCCCCGAGCGGGCACATCCCGTTCACGCCGCGTGCCAAGAAGGTGCTCGAGCTGTCGCTGCGCGAGGCGCTTCAGCTCGGCCACTCCTACATCGGGACCGAGCACATCCTGCTCGGCCTGATCCGCGAGGGCGAGGGGGTCGCGGCCCAGGTCCTGCAGAAGCTCGGCGCCGACCTCAACCGGGTGCGCCAGCAGGTGATCCAGCTGCTCTCCGGCTTCCAGGGCAAGGAGTCCACGTCCGCGGGCGCCGGGTCGAGCGCGGCAGGCGCCGAGGCACCGTCGTCCTCGCTGGTCCTCGACCAGTTCGGCCGCAACCTCACCCAGGCCGCCCGCGAGGGCAAGCTGGACCCGGTGATCGGTCGCGGGCAGGAGATCGAGCGGGTCATGCAGATCCTCTCCCGCCGTACGAAGAACAACCCCGTCCTCATCGGCGAGCCCGGCGTCGGCAAGACGACGATCGTCGAGGGCCTGGCCCAGGACATCGTCAAGGGCAACGTGCCCGAGACGCTCAAGGACAAGCAGATCTACACCCTCGACCTGGGTGCCCTGGTCGCGGGCAGCCGCTACCGCGGTGACTTCGAGGAGCGCCTCAAGAAGGTGCTCAAGGAGATCCGCACCCGCGGTGACATCGTGCTGTTCATCGACGAGATCCACACCCTCGTCGGTGCCGGTGCGGCCGAGGGCGCGATCGACGCGGCGAGCATCCTGAAGCCGATGCTGGCCCGCGGAGAGCTCCAGACGATCGGTGCCACGACCCTCGACGAGTACCGCAAGTACCTCGAGAAGGACGCCGCCCTGGAGCGCCGGTTCCAGCCGATCCAGGTCGCCGAGCCGTCGATCGCCCACACGATCGAGATGCTCAAGGGCCTGCGCGACCGCTACGAGGCGCACCACCGCGTCACGATCACGGACGAGGCGCTCGTCTCGGCGGCGACGCTGGCCGACCGCTACATCTCCGACCGGTTCCTGCCCGACAAGGCCATCGACCTGATCGACGAGGCCGGCTCCCGGCTGCGCATCCGACGGATGACCGCACCTGCCGACCTGCGCGAGTACGACGACAAGATCGACGACGTGCGCCAGCGCAAGGAGGCCGCGATCGACGGCCAGGACTTCGAGGCGGCCGCGCGACTGCGCGACGAGGAGAAGCAGCTCATCCTGAAGAAGTCCGAGCGCGAGAAGCAGTGGCGCGCGGGCGACATGGACGAGGTGGCGGAGGTCGACGAGGAGCTCATCGCCGAGGTGCTGGCGGTGGCCACCGGCATCCCGATCGTCAAGCTGTCGGAGGAGGAGTCCACCCGGCTGCTCAAGATGGAGGACGAGCTGCACAAGCGCGTCATCGGCCAGGAAGAGGCCGTCAAGGCGCTCAGCCGGGCCATCCGTCGTACCCGTGCCGGCCTGAAGGACCCCAAGCGTCCCGGCGGGTCGTTCATCTTCGCCGGCCCCTCCGGCGTCGGCAAGACGTGGCTGTCCAAGACGCTCGCAGAGTTCCTCTTCGGTGACGAGGACTCGCTGATCCAGCTCGACATGAGCGAGTTCAGCGAGAAGCACACCGTGTCGCGGCTCTTCGGCTCGCCTCCCGGCTACGTCGGCTACGAAGAGGGCGGCCAGCTGACCGAGAAGGTGCGGCGCAAGCCGTTCTCGGTGGTGCTGTTCGACGAGGTCGAGAAGGCCCACCCCGACATCTTCAACAGCCTGTTGCAGATCCTCGAGGAAGGCCGGCTGACCGACTCGCAGGGCCGGGTCGTCGACTTCAAGAACACCGTCATCATCATGACGACCAACCTCGGCACCCGCGACATCAACAAGTCCGTCAGCCTGGGCTTCCAGCAGTCGGGTGACGCCGCGGGCTCCTACGACCGGATGAAGGCCAAGGTCTCCGACGAGCTCAAGCAGCACTTCCGTCCGGAGTTCCTCAACCGCGTCGACGAGATCATCGTGTTCCCGCCCCTGTCGCGCGAGCAGATCGTCTCGATGGTCGACAACATGGTCGCGGCGGTGGAGCTGCGGCTCAAGGACCGCGACATGCAGCTGGAGCTGACGCAGCCGGCCAAGAACCTCCTGGCCGAGCGCGGCTTCGACCCGGTGCTGGGCGCGCGTCCGTTGCGGCGCACGATCCAGCGGGAGATCGAGGACGTCCTGGCCGAGAAGATGCTGTTCGGCGAGGTCGGTCCGGGCCAGATCGTGCTCGTCGACGTGGAGGGCGAGGGCCCGACCGCGACGTTCACCTTCGAGGGCCAGAAGGTCAACGCCCTGCCCGACATGCCGCCGTTCGAGACGGCTGCCGTCTCGGCTGACGCCGAGCTGCCGCCCATCGAGGGTCCCGACGACAGCGCCGGACCCGTGGACGTGCCGAAGTCCGACTGAACGACGACCGAGGACGGCCCGCCCCTGCAGGGGCGGGCCGTTCCGTCATTTCAGGTCGGTTCGTGGAGCGCGACGCCTCGACCGGCGCCCTGGGTCAGGGGCGTCCGGGGTCCAGGGTGAGGTCGCCGCCGATGGCGAGGTCGCGCATCAGGGCGTGCGCCTGGATGAGCTCCTGGTACATCACCTCGCGGGCGGCGGCCGGATCTCCCGCGGTCATGGCTGCGACCAGGTCCGAGTCGTGGTTCCACATCGAGCGCAGGATCGCGGGGGAGTAGGTGAGCGCCGCCAGCACCCGCTGCAGGTCGTCGTGGAGGCCGTCGATGATGCGCTCCAGCCGGCGGTTGCCCGAGAGGCGGGCGACCTCGAGGTGGAACTCGTGGTTGGCCCGCGCCAGGCTCGCCCCGCCGTCGCGGATGCTCTCGTCGAGCAGCCGCTCGTCGTGCCGCGACACCTCGATCAGGGTGGTGGTGTCGACGAGCCCTTCGGCGATCCGACGCGTGGCGAGCTCGGCGGCCAGCGGCTCGAGGGCGATCCGCGTCTGGAAGATCTCGTCGTAGTCGCGCACGCTCACCGAGGTCACGATGTAGCCCAGGCGGGGGATCGCGCGGACGAGCTCGCTGCGGTGCAGCCGCTGCAGCGCCTCACGCGCCGGGCCGCGGCTCACGCCGAAGCGCTCCGCCAGCACACCCTCGACGAGGACCTCCTCGGGCCTGAGCCGACCCTCGAGGATGTCGCGGCGGACGACGTCGTGGACCCAGTCGCTGATCGACTGGTCCCCGCGTCGTGGCGGTGGCGCATCGAGCCGCCCGGCGGTCGCGTCGCCCGCAGAGATCGCGCCCGACACACGGCTACGGCTCACGTGACTCCTCATCCCTTCGTCGCGGCCACCGGGTCCGGGCCGTTCCGCCTATCTTGCCCCGCTGCTCCGGCCGGCTCTGCCATACCGTTGACAGATCACTGACTATACAAGTAACTTACGCAAACCTTCAGGAGGCCGGCATGGATGACCCACAGCAGTGCGAGGCACCCCGGGTGCGCACCGGTGAGGTCGCGTTCGCCGGGCACAGCACGTGGTTCCGCGTGACCGGGGACCTGCCCGGGGGCCGCGCCGACCGGGCCGACGGCGGCCCGACCGAGCTGGCCGCGCCGACTCCGGTCGTCGTCCTGCACGGTGGTCCGGGGCTGGCCCACAACGGCTACCTGCCGATGGCCGGCCTCGCCGCCAGCGGCCGCGCCGTCGTCCACTACGACCAGCTCGGCTGCGGCAACAGCACCCACCTGCCCGACGCCGACCCGTCGTTCTGGACCATCGACCTCTTCAAGGACGAGCTGGCCACGCTGCTCACCGAGCTCGGCATCGAGCGTTACCACCTGGTCGGCCACTCGTGGGGCGGCATGCTCGGCGCGGAGTTCGCCGTCGACCGGCCGCCGGGGCTGGCCAGCCTCACGATCTGCAACTCCCCGGCGTCGATGGCCTTGTGGATCGAGGCCGCGCACCAGCTGCTCGCCGAGCTGCCGCAGCAGGTCGCCGAGACGCTGCTCCGCCACGAGGAGGCGGGCACCACGGACTCAGCGGAGTACCGCGACGCCACCGCCTTCGTGTACTCGCGGCACTTCTGCCGGGTCCTGCCCCTGCCGGCCGACGTCGCGGCCAGCCTGGCGCAGGCCGATGAGGACCCGACCGTCTACCACGCGATGAACGGCCCCAGCGAGTTCCACGTGATCGGCTCCCTGGCGGACTGGTCAGTGGTGGAGCGCCTGGACGCCGTGGAGGTCCCCACCCTGGTCATCGGGGGCGAGCACGACCAGGCCACCCCCGAGACCTGGGCGCCGTACGTCGAGCGCATCCCGGACGCGCGGGCACACGTGTTCGCCGACGCGAGCCACACCCCGCACGTCGAGCAGACCGACCAGTGGCTCCGCGTCGTCGGCGACTTCATCGGCGACCACGACGCACCACCCACCTCCGCTCGGGACCGCCACCAACGAAAGGCATCACTGTGAAGAGGTTCTTCGGCAGTCTGGCAGCGGTCTCCGTGGCCGCCCTGCTCGCATCGTGCGGCTCCAACGGCTCCGGCGACGGCTCCGACGGCGCCGACGAGCTGACCATCGGCGGCATCCACGCGATGACCGGTGACCTGGGCAGCTACGGCCCGCCCATGACCCGCGGCATGGAGCTCGCCGCCCAGGCCGTCAACGACGAGGTCGCCGACATCGACGGCGCCATGACGGTGGGCATCGAGACCGCCGACTCCGAGTCGAAGGCCGAGGGCGCGGTCGCCGCCGCTCGCAAGGTCGTCGGGGCCGGAGCGTCGTGCCTGATCGGTCCGATCACCACCCCGGAGTCCGTCGCGGTGCTCAACGCGGTCACCAAGGCCCGCAAGATGACGATGGTGCCGGAGGCGTCCGCCGCGGCGCTCCGCGAGGTCGACGACGCGGGCACCATCACCCGCATCATCCCGCCCGACCAGCTGCAGGGTGGGGCGCTCGCCCAGGTCGTGCACGACACCCTCGGCGGCGCCGAGGGCAAGAAGGTCGCGTTCGCGTTCCAGAACTCCTCCTACGGCATCGGGCTCGAGGAGTCCTTCACGAAGGCGTGGGAGGAGCTGGGCGGCGAGGTCTCGCTCAGCGTCGGCTACTCGGCCACCCAGCCGGGCTTCGAGTCCGAGGCCCAGCAGCTGACGGAGGACGACATGGACGCGATCGTCGTCGCCGACTACCCCGAGACCTTCGGCAAGCTCGCCGACGCCCTGCTGCGCACTGGCAAGTACGACCCGAACAAGCTCTTCGTCTCAGACGCCCTCAACGTCTCGCCGATCCCCGACTCGATCTCCCCCGAGGCGCTCGAGGGGGCCCGAGGCACCCAGGGAGGCGTCGTCACCGACACCCCGCAGGCGAAGGCGTTCGACGAGCTCGCGACCGCGGAGGGCGAGCGCGGCCCGTTCGACGCCCAGGTCTTCGACGCCTCGATGCTCTGCTACCTGGCGGCCGTGGCGGCCGACTCCACCGACCCCGGTGACATCACGGCGAAGGTGCGCGATGTGGCCAACGCCCCGGGCAAGGAGTACTCCTACCTCGATCTGCCCGAGGCCATCAAGGCGCTGCAGGCCGGCGAGGACATCGACTACGCCGGCGCATCCGGGCCGATCCAGATCGGTGAGGACGGCGACACCGAGATCGCTCTCTACGAGCAGTTCCGCTTCATCGACGGCAAGCTGACCGTCGAGAACCAGATCACCGTCGAGTGAGCGGTCCGTTCGCGATCACCTCCCCGGAAGGAGGTCCGTCATGAGCTCGGCCAAGCGGCCGGTGCTCTGGGCCGTGGCGATCGTGGTCGTGGTGGCGGTGCTGGTCGCCCTCGAGGGCGGCCGCGCCGTCACCCAGACAACCCTGAACGGACTGGCAACCGGCACGACGATCGCGCTCGGAGCCCTCGGCGTCGCCCTGGTGTTCGGCGTGTTGCGTATCATCAGCTTCGCTCACGGTGACCTGCTCACCGTGGCGGCGTACCTCACGCTGCTGGTGGCGACCACGACCGGACTCGACCTCGTGCTCTCCGCGGTGGTCGCCATCGCGATCACCGGGCTGGTGGCCGTGATCACCGAGTACGCGCTCTGGCGGCCGCTGCGCACCAAGAACGCCGGCATGCTGCAGAAGCTGCTCGTCGGCATCGGGCTCGCCTTCGCGCTCCGTGGTCTCGTCCAGGTCATCGCGGGCGCCGAGCCGCGCCGGATCGACGTCAACGTCTCGCGATCGGTGGAGCTGGTGGGCGGCGTCCGCATCGGCTACGTCCAGCTGTGGGCGCTGGTGATCGGCGCGATCGCGCTGGTGACCATGGCCTGCGTCCTCAAGTACACCAGCGCGGGGCGCCAGCTCCGCGCCCTGTCGGACAACAAGGAGCTCGCCGAGGCCTCGGGCGTCGACTCCGGGCGCTGGACGGTGGTCACCTGGGCCGTGGCCGGCTGCGCCGCCGGTCTCGCCGGCGTGCTCACCGCCGGCACCGTCGGGGTGATCACCCCGAACTTCGGGTTCATGCTGCTGCTGAGCATGTTCGCGGCGACCATCCTCGGCGGGATCCACAGCGCCTTCGGCGCCCTCGCGGGCGGTCTGCTGATCGGCCTGGTGCAGGAGTGGTCGACGCTCTTCATCGACCCGCCCTGGAAGCTGGCGATGGGCTTCGCCGTCCTCATCATCACGCTGATCGTGCGGCCCAACGGGCTCCTCGGACGGGCGGCGCTGCGATGAGCGGCTTCAGCAGTCCCGACTTCTGGCTCGGCGTGCTCACGATCGCCGCGATCTACGCGACGTTCACGTTGGGCGTCCAGCTGAACATGGGGTTCACCGGGATCACCAACCTGGGCCAGTCCGGCTTCATGGCCGTCGGCGCCTACACGATGGCGCTCCTCGTGCTCAAGGCAGAGTGGCCGTTCCTCCTCGCCTGCCTGGCGGGAGTCGTGGCGTCCGCCCTGTTCGCGGTGCTGGTGGGGCTGCCGTCCCTACGGCTGCCGGACGACTACTTCGCGATCGTCACCCTGGCCGCCGCGAGCATCGTCGTGATCGTCGTTCAGAACCTGGTCGACATCACCGGCGGCAACAACGGCCTCTCTGGCTTCGACTCCAGCTGGATCGAGCTCCAGGTCAAGATCATGGAGTGGCTCGAGCCCCTGGGCCTCGGCAACCAGTTCGCGCTGCCGCTGACCCTGGTGGCGTGGGCGGCCTTCCTGGTGCTCGCGCTGGCGCTGCGCACGCTGCAGCGGACTCCGTGGGGCCGGGTGCTGCGCGGCATCCGCGAGGACGAGGTCGCCACCGAGGCCCTCGGCAAGAACGTCCTGGCCTACAAGTTGCAGTCGCTCGCGATCTCCGGCATGTGCGCCGCCGTCGCCGGAGTGCTGATGGCGCTCAACCTCAGCGTGGTCTACCCGAACTCGTTCAGCCTCGACGTGATGTTCACCGCCACGGCGGTGCTGCTCCTGTGCGGACTGGGCAGCTACCTCGGCATCGCCTACGGCGCCGTGCTCATGTTTGTCGTCCTCGAGGGCGCCCGCTTCGCCGACCTGCCGCTGAGCAGCGACCGGGTGGCAGCCCTGCGGATGATCATCGTCGGCGTGGTGCTGGTCGTCACCGCGATGTACCGGCCGCAGGGGCTCTTCGGGAACAAGCAGGAGATGGTGCTCCGTGGCTGAGATCCTGCGCGTCGACTCGGTCGCGAAGTCCTTCGCCGGCGTTGCTGCCGTCACCGACGCAAGCTTCGAGGTCGAGGAGCACAGCATCACTGCTCTGATCGGACCCAACGGGGCCGGCAAGACCACCACCTTCAACCTGGTGAGCGGCTCGCTGCCGGTCGACCAGGGCTCCATCCGGTACGACGGCCGCGACATCACCACCCGGCGCGCCCACCAGGTGGCCCGGCTCGGCCTGATGCGCACCTTCCAGCTGCCCCGGGTGATGGTCGCCATGACTGTGCTCGACAACCTGTTGCTCTCCAGCCACCGGCACCCGGGCGAGCGGCTGCTCGGCCTGCTGCGGCCGGGTGCCTCGCGCGCCACCGAGGCCCGGGCGCGCGAGCGGGCAGGCGAGCTGCTCGAGCGGGTCGGGCTCGCCGCGAAGGTCGACGAGTACGGCGGGGCGCTGTCCGGAGGTCAGCGCAAGCTCCTCGAGCTGGCCCGGCTGCTCATGGCCCGGCCCCGCATGGTGCTCCTCGACGAGCCGCTGGCGGGCGTCAACCCCACGCTCGGGCTGCGGCTGATGGAGCTCATCCACCAGATCCGCGACGAGGACGGTACGACCTTCCTGTTCATCGAGCACGACATCGGAGCGGTCATGCGCAACGCCGACCACGTCGTGGTGATGGCGCAGGGCGCCGTCATCTCCCGCGGCACCCCGGCCGAGGTCCGTCAGGACCCGGCCGTCGTGGACGCCTACCTCGGATCGAAGCGGACGGTCACCCCATGAGGGACATGATGCTCGTCGTCCACCAGCTCACCGCCGGCTACCGGCAGGGGCTCGACATCCTCACCGAGGTCGACCTCGAGGTCGCCGAACGCGAGATCGTCACCGTGGTCGGCGCGAACGGCGCGGGCAAGTCCACCCTGCTCAAGGCGGTCATGGGGTGGGTGCCGCAGCGCCGAGGCGCGATCAACTTCCTCGACCAGGACGTGCTCCAGCTACGGGCCCATCAGACCGCCCGGCTCGGGATGGGCTTCGTGCCCCAGCTCAACAACGTGTTCCCGTCGATGACCGTCGACGAGAACCTCGACCTGGGTGCGACCCGCGCGCGGGCGGCGTACGTCCGCGAGCGCAAGGACCACGTCTACACGCTGTTCCCGCAGCTGCGCACGGCCGCCGGCAAGCCGGCGGGCGTGCTCTCCGGCGGCCAGCGGCAGATGCTGGCCATGGGCC
Source organism: Nocardioides sp. LHG3406-4 (assembly GCF_049897745.1). Classification (NCBI taxonomy): domain Bacteria; kingdom Bacillati; phylum Actinomycetota; class Actinomycetes; order Propionibacteriales; family Nocardioidaceae; genus Nocardioides; species Nocardioides sp. LHG3406-4. Next base: position 809,194 of record NZ_JAFCWV010000001.1, on the reverse strand, counting down.
GGGCGCTGATGCCGGAGCCGCGGATGGTGATGCTCGACGAGCCCACCGCCGGACTCGCCCCGCAGTACGTCGACCACCTGTTCGAGCAGATCCAGGAGATCCGCGGCGCCGGCGTGACGATCCTGATGGTCGAGCAGAACGCCCGCCGCGCGTTGGAGATCTCCGACCGCGGCTACGTCTTCGACCTCGGCCGCAACCGCTACACCGGGACCGGCGCCGAGCTGCTCAACGACCCCCGGGTGGTCGATGCCTACCTGGGTGACACCCGCGACGACGATGCAGCCGCATCGCTAGGAGAAGACCGTTCGTGACGACTCAACCGTCGCGCCTGTCGAAGGTGACCAACCTCGGCGACGTGCTGGCGACCACCCCGCAGAACGCGAGCCGACCGGCCGTGATCGATCTGCGTGGGCCCGAGCCGACGACCACCACCTACGGCGAGCTCGACCGGCTCGCGGGCGGCGTCGCCGAGCACCTGCTGGCTCGCGGTCTTCGGGCGGGTGAGCGGGTCGGGATCGTGGCGCTCAACCGCACGGAGTACCTCGCGGCGTACCTCGGCACCATGCGCGCCGGACTGGTCGCGGTGCCGTTGAGCCACAAGTTCCCGGCCAACGTCCTCGACGTCATCGTGCGCGACGCCGAGCTGCGGCTGGTGTTCGTCGACGACTCCGGACGCACGCTGGTGCCCGACGGTGTGCCCGTCATCGACTTCGACGATCCCGGTGACGAGGGCTTCGCGAAGGTGGTGCGCCCGGCCGACGTCCCCGGCATCGACCCGGAGCCCGGTGCGATCGCCGAGATGCTCTACACGTCGGGGTCCACCGGCATCCCCAAGGGTGTCCCGCTCAGTCACGCCGGCCAGCTCTGGGCGCTCGACCTGCTCGCCGTCCCCTCGGCGGACGGCGAGCCCGAGACGACGATCATCGCCCAGCCGCTCTTCCACATGAACGGCATCGTGGTCAGCAGCGCCTCTCTGCTGCTCGGCGACACGATCGTGCTGCAGCCCCGGTTCCGCACCGAGGACTACGTCCGCGCGATCCGCGACTACCAGGTCTCCAAGGTCAGTGCCGTGCCGACGATGTGGTCCCGTGCGGTGCAGGAGGCCCTGGCCGGCCGGGCCGACCTGAGCTCGGTGCGGTCGCTCAGCCTGGGCTCTGCGCCCACCTCCTCCGAGCTGCTTACCGCGACCTGCAGGCTGCTGCCGGACGTCCGGCTCTCGCTGTCCTACGGCACCACCGAGGCCGGGCCGGCCATGTTCGGGGCGCACCCGGACGGCCGGCCGAGCCCGGACGGCGCGATGGGCTACCCACTGTCGGGCGTCGAGCTGCGCCTCGAGGGCGGCGACCGGGACCAGGGCGTGCTGTTCACCCGTACCCCGGCGGTGATGGACGCCTACCACCACCTGCCCGAACGCTCCGCCGAGGTGCTCGACGACGGCTGGTACAACACCCGCGACATCGTGCGCCGCGACGAGGCGGGGTTCTACTACTTCGTCGGCAGGGCGGACGACATGTTCGTGTGCGGCGGGGAGAACATCTACCCCGGCGAGGTCGAGGCGCTGCTGGAGAACCACCCCGACATCCACCAGGCCGTCGTCGTGCCGCTGCCCGACGCCGATCGTGGTGAGGTGCCCGTCGCGTTCGTCGTGCCGCGTGTGGGAAGCGAGCTCACGGCGGCTGACGTCAAGGCCTACGCGCTGGCCAACGGTGCACCGCACCTGCATCCGCGCCGCGTCGCGTTCCGCACCGAGCTCCCGCTGGCAGGCACCAACAAGGTCGACGTCAAGCAGCTCCTCGCCACGGCCGAGCAGCTGGAGGCAGACCAGGGATGGGCGCCATGAGCGACCGGGCCCCGGCAGCGGACGACGGGCGACTGGACGTCGCCACTGCCCAGGAGTGGCTCGCCGGGTCCCCCCTGGCCGTGCTGCTCGGTCTCACCTGCGAGGAGGTCGACGTCGAGCGCGGCCGGGTCACCCTGCGGATGCCGCTGCTCCCGCAGCTCGAGCGCGCCGCCGGGACCGGCCAGTTCCACGGCGGAGCCGTCGCCAGCCTGATCGACACCGCCGGTGACTTCGCCGTCGCCACCGTCGTGGGCGCCGGCGTACCCACCATCAACTTCCGGGTCGACTACCTGCGCCCCTCGACCGGGCCGTTCCTGCTCGCTCACGCCACCGTGCGCCGCTCCGGCCGGACCGTCGCCGTGGCCGACGTCGACGTGCTGGACGACGCCGGACGGCTCACCGCGGTGGGCCGGGGCTGCTACTCCGCCAACCCGGGCTGAGCGCGCCCGGCCCGGGCCCCCGCCCCACCACCTGCACCCGCAGCAGCACTTCCGACGAGAGGAAGCCGACCGACGTGAAGGCCCTTGTACTGCACCAGCACGGCACCGTGGACGACCTGACCCTGGAGTCCGCCTGGCCCGACCCACAGGCCCACGAGGGTCACGTCGTGATCGCGGTCAAGGCCTGTGCCCTGAACTACCACGACATCTTCACCATGCGCGGCATGCCGGGCATCAAGGTGCCGCTGCCGGTGATCATGGGCATCGACATGGCCGGTGAGATCGTCGAGGTCGGTCCGGGCGTCACCGGTTGGAAGGTCGGGGACCGCGTGCTCGTGGACCCGTTCGACCGGGAGAAGACCAAGCTGATCGGCGAGATGCTCGACGGCGGCCTGGCGGAGTACTGCGAGGTCGGTGCGCACACGCTGATCGCGCTGCCCGACGACGTGTCCTACGCCGACGCGGCGGCGATCCCGGTCGCCTACGGCACGGCGTACCGGATGATGCACACCCGTGGCCGGATCGCGGCCGAGGAGAAGGTGCTGATCCTGGGCGCGTCCGGCGGGGTCGGCACCTGCTGCGTCCAGCTGGCCCGCAACGCCGGCGCGCACGTCATCGTCGCCGCCTCCTCCGACGAGAAGCTCGCGCGGCTGGCGGAGATCGGCGCCCACGACGGCATCAACTACGCCACCGACGGCATCATGGAGGCCGTCCACGAGCGGTACGGCAAGCCCCGGGTCTGGGGGGAGGGCGGGGTCGACGTCGTCGTGAACTTCACCGGAGGCGACACCTGGGTGCCGTCACTGCGAAGCCTGCGCAACGGCGGCCGGCTGCTCACCTGCGGTGCCACGGCCGGCTACGACCCGAAGACCGACCTGCGCTACGTCTGGTCCTTCGAGCTGGACATCGTCGGGTCCAACGGCTGGCACCGCGAGGACCTGCACGCCCTGCTCGACCTGGTCCGCTCCGGCGCCCTCAAGCCGGTCATCGACCGCACCCTCCCGCTGGAGCGCGGCCGCGAGGCCTTCGAGCTCCTCGAGCAGCGCGGGTTCGTCGGCAAGCTGGTGCTCGAGCCGGGCGCATGACCGACCCGACGGACGACCCCACACCGGTCTTCGTCGCCGACCTCGCGGCGCTCACCCCGCAGCAGTGGGTCGACGACGTGGGCGTCGCCACCGTGCACGCGACCGACGAGATCGGCTTCGCGGTGCAGGTCGTGCCGCCGGGTCGGCAGCTTGCCGCGCACCACCACACCGACAGGTGGGACCACTTCGTCGCCCTGCGGGGTACGGCGACCCTGCACCTGACGACCAGGGCCGGATCGGGCACCGCACACCGGTTGGGGCGAGGGGGCTTCCTCGCCGTACCGCCCGGCGTGACCCACCGGGTGGACAACACCGACGGCTCTGAGCCGTTCGCCTACCTGCTGGCGCAGGCGCCGTACCGCCCCGACGACTTCCATCACGACGAGCCCGGCGACGGGCAGAGCGGAGAATCGACATGACCTTCGTGGACCACCTCCTGGTGTCCGTGAGCGATCCGGGCCGGGCCCGCGAGCGCTGGAGCCGGGCCGGCCTGACCGCCACGGTCGGCGGCGAGCACCCCGGTGGCACGAGCAACTCGCTCGTGCGTGGGCCGCGTGCGGCGTTCGTCGAGCTCATCACCGCCGCGCCGGACGCCACCAGTGAGGCAGGTCGACGGGTGCTCGAGACCTCGGGGCCGTTCAGCTGGGCGCTGCGGGTGACCGACATGGAGAAGGTGCGGGCCGCGGTCGTCGCCGCAGGCTTCGACGCCGGTGACATCCACGACGGTTCGCGCACGACACCGGCGGGGGACGTCATCCGGTGGCGCATCTGCGATCTCGCCCCGATCCCTTTGCACCCCTACATCCCGTTCCTCATCGAGTGGGAGACACCGATGCCCGCGGGTCCGGCCGACGGTCCGGTGCTGGTCGCGGTGACCCTGGAGTGCCCCGACCCGCAGGGGCTCGGTGCGCTGCTGGCACACGCCGGCCTCCCGCCCGCGGAGGGCGGCGCTCACGTGTTCGACGACGGCGACGTCGTCGTCACGCTCGCCCCGGGTGATGGCGGGGTGCGGGTCGCGGAGCTGGCTGTCCCGGACGGGCCGCAGCCCGACATCGAGCTCGACGGCCTGCTCGTACGCCGCGTCGCGCGCTGACCCAGGCTAGGGCAGCGCGTAGCTCCCCGGGGCCGCCTCGACCAACAGGCCGTCCGTCAGGAGCGAGACGACGCAGCGGGCCCGCTGGTCGGCGTCGGGCCACACCGCGTCCAGCCGCGAGCGGTGCACCGGGCCGTCGGTCTCGCGGAGCACGGCCATGATCCGGCCGCGACACTGGCGATCCGTCCCGGCCCAGGCCTGTCCACGGCGCGGAGGTCCGTCGTACGCCGGGAAGCCCGCCAGCCGCCACGCGCACAGGTCGGCGACCGGGCAGTCCGCGCAACGGGGCGTGGCAGCGGTGCACACGAGTGCGCCGAGCTCCATCACGGCGACGGCCCACGTGGCGGCGGTGGCTGCGTCGTCCGGCAGCAACTCGGTGGCGAGGTCGCGTTCGGCCCGGGTGACCGACGGCGGCGGGAACTCCACGCCGCCGCCGGTGCGGGCGAAGACCCGGCGCACGTTGGTGTCGAGCACGACGTGCCGGCGGCCGAAGGCGAAGCTGGCCACGGCCGCCGCGGTGTAGTCGCCGACGCCCGGCAGCGCCAGCAGGTCGTCGTACGACGCGGGCACCTCACCGCCGTGCCGTTCGACGATGGCCTGGGCCGCCGCGTGCAGTCGAAGGGCGCGGCGCGGGTAGCCCAGCCGACCCCAGGCACGCACGGCCTCGCCCGCCGGCTCGGCGGCCAGGTCGGCGGGCCGCGGCCAGCGCTCCAGCCAGGCGTCGTGCACCGGGAGCACGCGGGCCACCGGCGTCTGCTGGAGCATGAGCTCCGAGACGAGCACCGACCACGCGGTCGCCTCGGGCCGGCGCCACGGCAGGTCACGCTGGTGGGCGTCGTACCACCGCAGGATCGGCGCGTGCAGGTCGCTCATCGCGGCCGATGGTACGGCGCCCGGAGTGGCAACCCGATCCGGCCTGCCCGGCTGGCTAGCGTGGCGGCCATGACCGCGCTGACCACACCGAAGGGTCCGTTGCCCCCTCGGGTGTACTGGGTTCGCCGGGTGCTGCTGCTGAGCGTGGTGTTCCTCCTGGTCTTCGGGATCGCGCGAGTGCTCGGCGGTGGCTCCGACGCGAAGTCCGATCCGCCGAAGGCGACGCGTGCGGCGGCCTCGTCATCGGCCGGCAGCTCGACCGGCGACCCGGCCAGCCCGCCGGCGACTCCTGCCACGTCGCCAGCCACGTCGTCAGCCACCGACACGGCCGCGCCGCCCTCCGGGTCGCCGCCCGCCGACCCGGGCAGGAAGAAGAAGCGCACCAAGGCGAGCAAGGTGGAGGAGACCCCGGAGGCGCCGGTGATGCCGACCCCGACCGGCGTCTGCACCAACGAGGACGTCGCCATCGCGCCGACCGCCGACGGCGCCACGGCGGGCGGCCAGGTTCAGTTCCTGCTGAACCTGCGCACCAAGGTGACGCCGGCGTGCACGTGGCAGGTCTCCGCCGACACCCTCACCCTCAAGATCACCTCGGGCGACGACGACATCTGGGCGAGCCGCGAGTGTCGCAAGTCCATCCCGACCCAGGACGTCACCCTCTACAAGGACTACGACACGACCGTGCCGGTGGTGTGGAGCGGCCGCCGCTCCGACGAGGAGTGCTCCAAGCTGACCGAGTGGGCCGCCGCCGGGTGGTACCACCTGTTCGCCGCGACGTACGCCGGTGAGCCGGTCGACGTGCAGTTCGAGCTCGGGGTCCCCGCGCCGGTCACGGTCACGAAGACCGCCGAGCCCCCGAAGGACACCAAGGGCAAGAAGAAGGGCGACGCCTCGCCCTCGGGTGCGGTCGAGCCGAACGGCGGCTGACCGCGAGCTTGCCCGGGGGGTAGTCCGGTGCAAAAGCGGGGTTTCTGGGCGCGCGGAGCCACATTTCGCACCGGACTACCCAGCGAGTACGACGTCAGACGTAGCGCTCGAGGATGCTGGACTCGGCCAGCCGGGAGAGCCCCTCGCGCACGCTGCGAGCCCGGAGCTCACCGACGCCCTCGACGGCCTGGAGGTCGTCGATGCCTGCCGACAGCAGCTGCTGGAGGCCGCCGAAGTGCTCGACGAGCCGGTCGACCACTGCGCTGGGTAGCCTGGGCACCTTGGCCAGCAGGCGGTAGCCGCGCGGGGCGGCCGCACCGTCGAGATGCTCACCACTGCCGAGGGAGAGGGCCCGGGCGACCGAGCCGGGGTCGACGAGGTCGGTGGGGGAGAGCGCCTCGAGCTGGGCGAGCAGCGCCTCCGGGGTGCGGCCGCGCCGGCCGCCCGGCAGGTAGTCGCGGATGACCAGCTCACGCTCGGCGTCGACCCCGGTGACGAGCTCCTCGAGCTGCAGCGACAGGAGCCGGCCGTCGGTGCCGAGCTCGAGCACGTAGTCCTCGATCTCGCGGGCGATCCTGGTGACCATCTCCAGCCGCTGGGCGACCACGGCCACGTCGCGCACGGTGACCAGGTCCTCGATCTCCAGGGCCGAGAGGGTGGAGGAGACCTCGTCGAGACGGAGCTTGTAACGCTCCAGTGTGGCGAGCGCCTGGTTGGCGCGGGAGAGGATCTGGCCGGCCTCCTCGAGGACGTGCCGCGTGTCCCCGACGTACGCCGCGATGATCTGCATCGACTGGCTCACCGAGATGACGGGGAAGCCGGTCTGCTTGGCCACCCGCTCGGCCGTGCGGTGCCGCGTGCCGGTCTCCTCGGAGGGGATCGTGTGGTCGGGCATCAGGTGGACGGCCGCGCGCTGGATCCGGGTGATGTCCTTGTCGAGGATGACCGCGCCGTCCATCTTGGCGAGCTCGCGCAGGCCGGTGGCGGTGAAGGGCACGTCCAGGACGAACCCGCCGGTGGCGATCGACTCGACCAGCTTGTCGTGGCCGATCACGATCAGCGCGCCTGTGCGGCCGCGGAGGATGCGCTCGAGGCCGTCCCGCAGCGGGGTTCCCGGGGCTATCGACGCGAGCGTCGCACGCAGGCGCAGCGTCTCCTCAGAGCGCTCGGTGCCGACCACGGTGCCCCCCATCCCACGTTGTCGCGGCGCAACGTGTCGCCCCGGACTGAGCGTGCCGCGGCCGTCAGTCTAGGGGACGCAGGTGGGCCGGCCGGTGGTCCCCGGTGTGCGGGACACCTGGTCGATCACCCCGGCTTGCCGGGCTGGAGCGCCCGCAGCGTGGCGAACGCCTCGTGGATCGTCGCCACCTCCACGATCGCCGACTTCGCCCTGCCGAGCGGCACCGAGTCGCGCGTGCCGGTCGGCACCAGGATGCGCTGGTATCCGAGTCGTGCGGCCTCGTTGATGCGCTGCCCGATCAAGGTCACCCGCCGGATGTCGCCTGACAGGGACACCTCGCCGATGGCTGCGACGTCGAGCGGGAAGGGGATGCCGCTCGCCGCCGACGCGATGGCGAGGCTGACAGCGAGGTCACTTCCGGGATCGCTCGATCGCATCCCTCCGACGGTGGCGGCGAAGACGTCCTTGTCGTAGAGCCGCAGCCCCGCCACCTTCTCGGTGACGGCGATGAGCATCGAGACGCGCGAGGAGTCGAGACCGTGGACGCCACGGCGCGGGTTGGGTGCGTTGGTCGAGGACACGAGAGCCTGGATCTCGGCGAGGAGGGGCCGCCGACCCTCGACGGTGACGGTGGTGCACGTGCCGGCCACCGGCTCGGCGCGCACCCCGCGGAACAGGCTGCTCGGGTCGGCCACCTCGACCATCCCGGTGTCGGTCTGCTCGAAGCAGGCCACCTCGTCTGCTGGTCCGAACCTGTTCTTGACGGCTCGGAGGAGCCGCAGCGGGGTGTGGCGGTCTCCGTCGATCGACAGCGTGGTGTCGGCGACGTGCTCGAGCGCTCGGGGCCCGGCGACGGTGGAGTCCTTGGTGACCTGGCCGACGAGGCAGAACGCGATGCCTCGCGCCTTCGCCAGCCGAGTCAGCGTGGTGGCCACCTCCATGACCTGGGTGACGCCTCCCGGTCGTCCGTCCACGTCGGAGGACGCCAGGGTCTGCACGGAGTCGACGATGACCAAGGCCACGTCGGGGCCCAGCGCGTCGAGATGCCCGATCGCCTCGCCGAGGTCGTTGGTGTCTGCGAGGTAGAGGTGCTCGCTCGTGGCGCTCACCCGTCGAGCCCGGGTGGCGATCTGCTGGATCGACTCCTCGCCGGAGACATAGAGGACGGGACGCCCGGTCGTGGCCGCGACGGTGTCGGCGGTGGTGAGCAGCAGCGTGGACTTCCCGGCGCCGGGCTCCCCGGAGAGGAGCAGGACCTGACCGGGCACGAGCCCGCCGCCCAGCACCCGGTCGAACTCGCCGCTCCCCGTGCTGAGGCGGCGGCCCACCTCGTCGTCACTGATCTCCGACACGCGGCGGGCTGCCCGGGCGGGAGGCGTGCCGGTCGAGGACGACTTGAGCCCGACGACCTTGAGCTCCCGCTTGCCCTCCTCGAGGGTGTTGAACTCGTTGCACTTGGAGCAGCGCCCGAACCACTTGCCGTACTCGGCACCGCAGTTGCTGCACGCGTAGGACAGCCGCACCTTGCTCATGCCCGCACGCTAGGCCAGCCCGCCGACAGTTCGGCGAGGACGCGCAGGGTTATGCTGACGACGCTTTTGGAACGATCAAGGAGTCGGGATGTCGCATCCGGAGCTGAGGGGGAGCCGACCCGTCGGCAACCTTCCGGTCGCCCCGACGACGCTGGCCGACGTGGCCGAGCGCGCGGGTGTCTCGCGGCAGACGGTCTCCAACGCGGTCAACAACCCCGAGCTCCTGCGCCCCGACACCCTCCAGCGCGTGCGGCAGGCGATCGACGACCTCGGCTACTCGCCCAACCGCGCGGCCCGGAGCCTGCGCACCCGCTCCTCCCACCTGATCGGCCTGCGCTTCACGCCCGCGCAGGAGGGCACGGCCAACGCGCTGATGGACCGGTTCGTGCACTCCTTGGTCGAGGCGACGGCGCAGGCCGGCTACCACGTGCTCCTCTTCGCCGACGACGACACCGAGCCGCTGTCGGCGTACGACGGGCTGCTGCGCTCCACGGCGGTCGACGCGTTCGTCGTCACCGACACCTACCTGGGTGCGCCGCAGGCCGCGTGGCTCAGCGAGCAGCGGGCGCCGTTCGTCGCCTTCGGGCGGCCGTGGGAGGAGCCCGGTGCGACCCACGCGTGGGTCGACGTCGACGGCGCCGCGGGCGCCGCCCTGGCCACCGAGCACCTGCTCGACAAGGGGCACACCCGGGTGGCCTGGATGGGCTGGAAGAAGGACTCCTTCATCGGCGAGGACCGCCGGGCCGGCTGGCTCCGGTCGATGCACGGCCGCGGCCTGAGCACGACGGGGCTCGCCAGCCGCGTGGAGGACACCATCGCGAGCGGGCGCGGCGCCAGCGCCGTACTCCTCGACGAGGCGCAGCCCTCGGCCTTCGTCTGCGCCTCCGACACCCTGGCGATGGGCGTCCTGCACACGCTGGCCGACCGCGGGATAGTCGCCGGCCGCGACATCGCGGTGGTCGGCTTCGACGACTCACAGGTAGCCCAGGTCGTGCCACCCGGACTCACCTCGGTGCGCCAGCCCCTCGAGGACGTCGCGGTCGAGATCGTGCAGGCGCTGCAGGGTCTGCTCGCCACCCCGCGGGTCGCCCAGCCCGGCGTGCTGCTGACCCCCACGCTGTCGGTGCGCGGCTCGAGCTGACCATGGGGCGTCAACCCCGCCGGCGGTCCTGTCGTCTTTCCCACTGAGAAGCCAAAGAGAGGATCTCGGTGGACAAGGACGCAGACTTCGTTGAGTTCGTGCAGGCGCGCTCGTCGGCCCTCCTGCGGACCGCGACCCTGCTCTCGGCGGGTGATCGGCATGCGGCAGAGGATCTCGTGCAGGCGGCTCTCGCCAAGGCGTACGTCTCGTGGTGGCGGATCCGCAAGCAGGGCGCACAGGAGGCCTACGTCCGTACGACGATGACGCGGGCCGCGATCGACCGGACGCGTGGACGGGCCCGCCGGCCCGAGTTGCTCGTCGACGAGGTGCCCGAGACAACGCACCGATCGGCCAGTGCGGTCGATGCTGTCGGCGAACGGCAGGCCGTATGGCAGCTGCTCGCCTCGCTGTCGCCCCGCCAGCGCACCGTGCTGGTGCTGCGCTACTACGAGGACCTCTCGGAGGCCGAGATCGCCCGGACGCTCGGTTGCAGCCAGGGCTCGGTCAAGGCACATGCGTCGCGCGGACTCGCGGCGCTGCGCATCGCCATCCAAGCCGACGACGACGCGAAGCAGGAGATGCTATGAACACCCAGATCGAGGACCGGTTCACCCGCGACCTCCGGGCCGCCGTGGACGGCGTCGAGGCCGCCGTCGGATTCGCTGACCAGGCACTGCAGGCGGGTCGGCGTCGCCGCCGTCGCCGTACGTCGGCGCTCGTGGCCGGCAGCGCCGTCGCTGTGGTCGCTGGGCTGCTGGTGGTACCTGGCATGGGGCCAGACCGTGAGCTCGGGCCCGTCACCGGCAGCGCGGCGGCGGACCCGTCAGCGCAGCTGGCGTGGGCGCGCTCTCTGCCTGAGGGGCTGGAGCCCGGCCTGCCGATGTTTACCGACGCCGGGTTGCGAGACGGCACGGCCATGGTCGAGGTGCCTGGGAACGTCGACAAGTCCCGACCCGCGCAGAGGGTCTCCGGCGGCTGGTTGGTCATGCTGCGCACCGACGCACCAGAGATGGCGCCCGCCGTGCTCACACCCGACGGCGGGCTGCGCGCCCTGCCGGCGTACCGGGACAATCAGGGTGGCGGCTGGTCACCCGCCTTCGTCTCGCCCGACGGCGTGCAGGTGGCGTACGGCAACCGGGTCGTGAACGTCGAGACCCTTGATCTCAGCGAGATCCCGCACGACCCGGCGGTGGTCGAGGAGCCGAGCACGACGTGGGCCACAGGGCTGCGGATCAGCGGTTGGACCGACGAGGGCCTCGTCTACCGGGGGGCGCCGACGTTCGAGGGCCTGGGCACCGAGTGGCTGCTGCGACCCGACGGCTCGACCGTCGAGTTGGGCGGCCCCGAGAGCCTGATCTTCTCCATCGGTCACGGTGCCGCAGGCTACGCACTCACCTACGACTACAGCGAGAAGAGCAACACCTGTGCGACCCTTTCGCGGGTCACCCCCGTCGCCTGGGAGGAAGAGGCGACCCACTGCATGGGCCGCTATCTCGGCGAGGCGCTCGACCTGTCGCCCGACGGACGCTGGCTGTTGACCGACGACCTGCCGGAGATCTGGGACGTGCGGAACGGGAAGTGGGTGTCGTTGGACGCTCCGGCCGACGTGCTGGCCGACGACGACCTCGAATGGCTCGGCGCCGTCGGCTGGGAGACCGACGACACGCTCCTCATCCCCTTGAACGGGGGTGAGGGCGCCGGGAAGCAGACCATCCAGGTCGTGCGCTGCGCGGTCAGCACGGGTGCCTGCGAAAAGGCCGGTCCCGAGGCCCGGCTGACCTTGGATCCGGAGGTGGATCCCATGTTCGGCCCGGCGCCGGTCATCAGATTCATCGACTACTGAGACACCTCGAGCAGGAGGGCCCGCTCACTGACCTCAGAAGTGCCGCCACCACACGTTGACGGCGTAGTCGACCTCGAGGCCATCGTGGCCCGCCAGGATCTCGTCGGCCACGGCGCGGCTGAACTCGATGCGTACGACGCTCTCCAGGTCGCCGCGGCTCGCGAATGCCCAGCCCATGTCGACCTCGATGCGGGTCCAGCCGTGCGTGGACCAGAAGCGCTCGACCGCCTCGGGATCGACCATCGGGTACCCCCGGCGGAACCAGGCGCCGAACGTCGAGCGACGGGCGTCGTTGTCGATGACGAAGGCCGTGCCGCCGTGGCGCACCACCCGGTCGAGCTCGCGCAGCCCCGGCTCGCAGCCCGGCCCGAAGAAGTAGGCCCAGCGAGCGTGCGCGACGTCGACGCTCGCGTCCGGCAGGGGGATGTCCTCGGACAGGCCGGGCAGCACCGTGACGTTCGCCAGGGCGCGGGTACGCCGCCGCGCGAGGGCGGCGAGGTCGGGATGGGGCTCCACGCCGACGACGCGTCGCGCCGTACCCGCCCAGGTCGGCAGGTGGAACCCGGTGCCGCAGCCGAGGTCGAGCACGTCGCGTCCGGACCAGTCGCTCACCGAGCGCATCGCCTCGAGGATGCGCTCCTGCGGGTCGGCGGCGCGGTTCTCGAGCTCGTACGTCGCGGGGTGGTGCCAGATGTTGGGGCTCGGGATGGCCCCGCGGGAGCTTGCTCTTCCTGCCCTCACGACACACGCCGCTCGTTCGTCGCGGCCTGCAGCTGGGTCAGATGCGGACGAGCCCGGCCGGGGTCTGGATCTGCGCGGCGATGATGCCGGGCGTGCCGTGCGGGGCGACCCAGTCGACCTTGAAGTCCTCGAGAGGCTGCTCGACCGGCTGGCCGAGCCACTCGCTGACCCGCTGCGGGTCGCCGGCGATCTCGAGGCAGGCCAGGGAGTACTCCCCGTCGGAGCCGTGGCCGGGGTGCAGCTCGGCCGGCACCTCCCAATGGATGAAGAACGGCAGCTGCGGGTCGCTGATCAGCCCGTTGACGCCGATCTGCTTCCACAGCAGCTCGGTGCCGTCGGGGCGGTGCCGGTTGCCCTTGACCGCTTCGCGACCGAGGCGGCGCTCGACGTCGCTGAGGTCGTCGACCGAGACGCACCAGCCGAGCCAGCCGCCACCGAGCAGGGAGCGCGCGCGCACCGCCTGCCCGAACGGCGCCTTGTCGGAGGCGGGATGGTCGAGGACCTCGACGATCTCGAGGTAGGTGCCCTCGGCGAGCGGCAGGATCATGTTGCGGGTGCCGAAGCGTGGGTGGACTCCACCATCGGTGAAGTCACGACCGAGAAGTTCCCCCAGGCGCTGGGCAGTGCTGGCGAGGCCGTCGGGTCCGGCGGCGAACGAGAGGTGGTCCAGGCGCATGCAGGCATTCTCAACTGGGCATCCCCGCGCGCTGACACTGGGGTCGGGTGTCTTGATGTCGAGACGTGTGGGGGTGCCCGTCGTGATACCCGGGTACCCGGGTATCCCGACGCTTCACGAGGGTTGCAACCCCCGTGAAGCGCACCGAAGCCCCGTGAACCTAGGCGCGCCCCCCTGAGTGCGGGTCGGCCGGGTGGATCGCCAGCAGCGACCGCGACCGCAGGTGCGCCTCGCAGTGGTGGACCAGCTCGTCGTACGCCGCCGGCCCCATCAGCTCGGTCAGCTCGGGCTCGTTGGTGATGTAGAGGGGCTCGGGCGCGACGTGCGCCTCGGTGTTGGCGGTGCAGTACCAGTCGAGGTCGTGACCGCCCGGCCCCCAGCCGCTGCGCTCGTACTCCCCGATGGTGACCTCCGTGTACGACGTCTCGTCCGGCCGCTCGACCGTGCGGAACGTCCGCCGGATGGGCAGCTGCCAGCACACGTCGGGCTTGGTCTCGAGCGGGTTGCGTCCCTGCATCAGGGCCAGCCCGTGCAGCGCGCAGCCGGCGCCGGTGGGAAAGTCGGCGCGGTTGTGGAAGACGCAGCTGCGCTGCCCGTCGACGTCGACGGCCAGCGTCTTGCGGTCGCCCTCCTCGTCGACCTCGACCCAGTCCTTCTTGCGCACGAGGCGGCCGGGGTGGAACTGCCACGTGAGGGGCGTGAGCTGGTCGACGAAGGCTGCGACCCGCTTCTCGTCGGCCCTGTCGGAGAAGTGCGCGCCGAGCGTGCAGCAGCCCGTGTCGGGGGAGTCGGCGTAGATGCCCTGGCAGCCCTGGCCGAAGATGCACATGTAGCTGGACGTCAGCCAGGTGAGATCGCACCGGAACACCTGCTCGGCGTCGGCGGGATCGGCGAACTCCACGAACGCGCGTGGGAAGACCGGATCCACTTCAGGCACGCGTCCAACCTACTGTCCACTAGGTTGGACCCATGCGCCTGGGCGTCCTCGACATCGGCTCGAACACGGGCCACCTGCTCGTGGTCGACGCCCACCGCGGCGCCGCCCCACTGCCGGCCTCCTCCTACAAGGAGTCCCTGCGCCTCGCCGAGCACCTCGACGCCGACGGTGCCGTCACGACCGAGGGCATCGACGCGCTCACCGGGTTTGCCGCCGCGGCCATGTCGGTGGCCGAGGACAAGGGCTGTGAGGAGATGCTCGCCTTCGCCACGTCCGCGGTGCGGGAGGCGGTCAACTCCGACGACGTGCTCGCCCACGTGGCCCAGCGCACGGGCGCCGAGATCGAGGTGCTCTCGGGCGAGGACGAGGCGCGGCTGACCTTCCTCGCCGTACGCCGCTGGTTCGGGTGGTCGGCCGGTCGGCTGGCCGTCTTCGACATCGGCGGCGGTTCGCTCGAGGTGGCCGCCGGCACCGACGAGGCCCCCGACGTGGCGTGGTCGCTGCCGCTGGGTGCGGCCCGGCTCGCGCGTGAGTGGTTCGGGGGCGGCGCAGCCCCCAACGACGACGCCGTACGCCGCCTGCGCCGGCAGATCCGCACCGACATCGCCCGCGATGCCGGCCACGTGCTGCGCCCCGGCGCCCCCGACCGGGCCGCCGCGACGTCGAAGACCTTCAGGTCGCTGGCCCGCATCTGTGGGGCGGCGGCGTCCGCCGACGGACCCCTCGTGCCGCGGGCACTGGAGGCCGTCGAGCTGGCCGAGTGGATCCCCAAGCTGATGGCCATGCCACCGGCCGAGCTCGCCTCCCTCCCCGGCGTCTCGCCGAGCCGCACGCACCAGATCGTGCCCGGCGCGCTCGTCGCGGAGGCGGTCATGGACATCTTCGACCTGCCCGAGCTGGAGATCTGCCCGTGGGCGCTGCGCGAGGGCGTGATCCTTGAGCGCCTGGACCGGATCAGGGTGCCGTGACGGTCACCGTCGGACTCTCCACCGCCTCGGTCTACCCCGAGTCGACGGCGCACGCCTTCGGGTACGCCGCCTCGCTGGGCTACGACGCCGTCGAGGTGATGGTGGGCATCGACGCGCTGTCGCAGCAGAAGTCGGCAGTCGCGCAATTGGCCGAGCACCACGGCATGCCGGTGCGGGCGGTGCACGCCCCGTGCCTGCTGTTCACCCAGCGGGTCTGGGGCACCGAGCCGTGGGGCAAGCTCGAGCGGTCCGCCGAGATGGCGGCCGAGCTCGGAGCCCCGACGGTCGTCGTGCACCCCCCGTTCCGGTGGCAGCGGGACTACGCTGCGGGGTTCGTCGACGGCATCGCCGCCCTGGAGGAGTCCACGGGCATCGTCTTCGCCGTGGAGAACATGTACCCGTGGCGGGCGTCGTCGCGGCGGCGGGTCTCGAAGGGCATGGAGATGTACGTCCCCGGCTGGGACCCCTCCGAGGAGTCCTACGCGCACACCACCCTCGACCTCTCCCACGCCTCGATCGCGCGCTCCGACGTGATCGCGATGGCCGACCGGATGGGCCGCCGCCTGCACCACGTCCACCTCACCGACGGCACCGACTCGGCGAAGGACGAGCACCTGGTCCCGGGCCGCGGCACCACCGGGGCCGCCGACCTGCTCGCCCACCTCGCCGCCGGTGGCTTCGGCGGCGACATCGTGGTCGAGATCAACACCCGCCGTTGCACCACGCGCGCCGAGCGCGAGACCGACCTGCGCGAGTCGCTGGAGTTCGCCCGAGCCCACTTCGTGGTCCCGGCGCGCTAACCGGGATCGACCGGTCGAACGCCGACCTGCGCGCATCGTCCCGGCGTACCCTCGTCGCCATGCCCGCCCGCGCTCGTCCCGCGTCGCGGGGCCGCCGTCCGGGCGCCCCCGACACTCGCGCGGCAGTCCTCAAGGCGGCGCAGGCGTCGTTCGCCGAGAAGGGCTTCCGGGGTACGACGATCCGCGCCGTCGCCACGGCGGCGGGGGTCGACCCGGCGCTGGTGCACCACTACTTCGGCACCAAGGACGACCTGTTCCTGGCCGCCCTCGACATCCCCATCGACCCTCGGGTGGTGGTGGCGCCGGTCGTCGCCGGAGGTCCGGACGGTGCGGCCGAGCGATTCCTCACCGCGTTCCTCTCGGTGTGGGACGACCCGGAGCTGCGGCCCTCGCTGCTGGCGGTCGCCAGAGCGGTGATGGATCCCGCGGGGCACCGGCTGCTGAGCGACGGCTTCCTGCCGGTGGTGATCGAGCCGATCGGGTTGGCGCTCGGGATCGACCGGCCCGAGCACCGGATGCCGCTGGTGGCCAGCCAGGTCATCGGGCTGATCCTGATGCGCTACGTCCTGCAGGTCGAGCCCCTGGCCTCCATGCCGGGCGACCTGGTGGTGGCGACGTACGCCCCGACGATCCAGCGCTACCTCACCGGCCCCCTGCCCTGAGGGCGCCTCAGCCGAGCTGCGGCACCCGTAGCTTCCAGCCCACCTTGATCACGTCGGGGTCGTCGATCCGCGGGTTGGCGGCAACGATGTGCGCGACGGTCGCCGAGGTGTAGGGGCGCAGGTCGCGGCGGATCGACGTGAGGGTGTCGCCGGAGGCCACGCGGTAGAGGATCCAGCCCTGCAGGCCGGGGAAGACGATCAGCGGCACCTCGACCAGGTCGAACCCCGGCGACGGTCCCTCGTCGGGGAGCCCGGGGTTGTCGCCGAAGGCCTGCAGCGTGACCCGGGCGCCGTTCCGCGGAGGCGACGCCATCGTCAGGGTGGCGCTGAACTCGCCCATGCCGGCCATCCCGCCGGCGGACTGGGCGGACCCGACGGCGAGTTCGCGGCCGCGGGAGTCGAGCACCCGCAGGCCGATCGTCCCCTCGAAGCCCGAGCCGACACCCGCCACGACGAACCTCCGGCCGACGAGCTGGCTCTTCACGGGATGGTGCACCTTCACCTGCGTGATGATCGGCATGGCGTCCTCCTGATCCGGCGGGTTGAGGCATCCAGGATGCGGCAGTTCGCGGGGCCTTGCCAGATCCCGAGGACCAGGAGCACAATTCAACACATGATGAATAACGTCATCGAGATCCAGGACCTCCACGTCGTGCGCGGCGGCCGCGACGTGCTGCCCGGCATCACCGTCGGCGTCGGTCCGGGCGTCACCGGCCTGCTCGGCCCGAGCGGCTGCGGCAAGTCCACGCTGATGCGCTCGATCGTCGGCGTGCAGCAGGTCCGCGGCGGCACCGTCACGATCCTCGGCACCCCGGCGGGCGACCGCACCCTTCGCGACCGGGTCGGCTACGTCACCCAGGCCGCCAGCGTGTACGACGACCTCTCGATCGCCGAGAACCTGCGGTTCTTCGCCAGGGTGCTGAGTGTCGACGCCGCCGGCATTGGCACCGCCATCGAGGCCGTCGACCTGGCGCGCCACCGCGACCAGACCGTCGGCACCCTCAGCGGCGGCCAGCGCTCGCGGGCCAGCCTGGCCGTCGCGCTGCTGGGGGAGCCCGACGTGCTCGTCCTCGACGAGCCCACCGTCGGCCTCGACCCGGTGCTGCGCCGGGACCTCTGGGGGCTCTTCCACCGGCTGGCCGACGAAGGCAGGGCGGTGCTGGTGTCGAGCCACGTCATGGACGAGGCCGACCGGTGCGACCGGCTGCTGCTGATGCGCGAGGGGCGGATCATCGCCGACGGCACACCGGCCGAGATCAAGGAGAAGTCGGGCTCGGACGACATCGAGGCGGCGTTCCTGCAGATCGTCGAGGAGGCCGCATGAGCACCCGGGTCGCGAGTCCGAGGACGGCGCCCCGCGCCCGTCTCGAGATCACGCTCGCGGTGGCTGGACGGGTGCTCACCCAGATCCGCCGCGACCACCGCACGCTCGCCATGCTGGTCGTGCTGCCGACGCTGCTGATGACCCTGCTCTGGTGGATGTTCGAGGACACCCCGGGCGGCACCTTCAGCAAGGTCGGGCCCGGTCTGCTGGCCCTCTTCCCCTTCATCGTGATGTTCCTCGTCACCAGCGTCACGACCCTGCGCGAGCGCTCCAGCGGCACCCTCGAGCGCCTCCTCTCGATGCCGATGGGACGCCTCGACTTCCTCCTCGGCTACGCACTGGCGTTCGGGCTGATCGCCGCCGTCCAGTCGGCCTTCGCGGTCGGCGTCAGCGTCGGCCTGCTCGGCCTCGACATCGACGGCGCGGTCTGGCTGCTGACGGTCGTCGCCGTGGCCGACGCGGTGCTCGGCACGGCGCTGGGGCTCTTCGTCAGCGCGTTCGCCCGCACGGAGTTCCAGGCCGTGCAGTTCATGCCCGCGGTGGTGGTGCCGCAGATCCTGCTCTGCGGGCTGTTCGTGCCCCGACCGGTGCTGCCCGACGTGCTCGAGGCCGTCAGCAACGTGCTGCCGCTGTCGTACGCCGTCGACGCGATGCAGCACCTCGTCGTCAGCGCGAGCGCCGCCGAGGTGTGGCAGGACGTCGCCGTCATCGCCTGCTTCACGGCCGCCGGACTGGGCCTCGGGGCCGTCACGCTGCGCAGGCGCACGGCGTAACCTGTGGGACGAAGCGAGAGACCGCTGCGATTGCCGGCCGGACGTCGGCTGTGCGTTCGCGGTCGAACTGCGAGACCCACGAAGGACTCAGTGCATGTCGTTGCTCCGCCAGCCCATCCTGCTGCTCTCCCGGTCGAGGCAGGCCAAGCGGCTCCTGTCCACCCTGCCGGTCTCGTCGGGCATCGTCGCCAGCTACGTCCCCGGCGAGTCCACCCGGTCGGCCGCCGACGCGGCCGCGCGGCTCATCGACGGCGGCCTCACCGTGACCCTCGACTTCCTCGGCGAGGAGGTCGCGGAGCCCGAGCAGGCCGATGCCACCGTGGCGGCGTACAAGGACCTGCTGGAGCAGCTCGCCACCCGCGGCCTCTCCCGCAAGTCGGAGGTCAGCGTCAAGCTGTCGGCCGTGGGCCAGTCCCTGCCGGTGAACGGCTACAAGGTCGCGCTCGAGAACGCCCGCGCCATCTGCCGTGCGGCGCGCAACGCCGGCACCACCGTGACCATCGACATGGAGGAGCACCGCACCACCGACTCGACGCTGCAGATCCTGCGCGAGCTGCGCAAGGACTTCCCCGAGACGGGGGCGGCGCTCCAGGCGGCGCTCTTCCGCACGGAGGCCGACTGTCGGGCGCTGGCGCACGAGGGCTCGCGAGTGCGGCTCTGCAAGGGTGCCTACCTCGAGCCCGAGGACGTCGCCTTCCAGTCGCGCGTCGACATCGACCGGTCCTACGTGCGCTGTCTCAAGGTGCTGCTGGCCGGTGACTGCTACCCGATGATCGCCACGCACGACCCGCGGATGGTGCAGATCGCCTCGAGCCTCGCCAGCCGCTACGGCCGGGCGCAGGGGACCTACGAGTTCCAGATGCTCTACGGCATCCGGCCCGACGAGCAGCGACGGCTGGCCGAGAGCGGCGAGACGGTGCGCGTCTACGTCCCCTACGGCGTCGAGTGGTACGGCTACCTGATCCGCCGGCTGGCCGAGCGCCCGCAGAACCTGTCCATGTTCCTGAGGTCCCTCGTCTCCAAGAAGTGATCCGGTCCACAATGGCGCCATGACCCAGACCTCGATCCTCGGCGCCGGAGTGATGGGGGAGACCCTGCTGTCCGGGCTCGTCCGCGCCGGGCGCCGCGTCGACGACCTGCTGGTCGGAGAGAAGCGACCCGACCGCGCCCGTGAGCTCGAGGAGCGGTATGGCGTCGCCGTCGTCAGCAACCGCGACGCGGCGCGCAAGGCCGAGACCCTCGCCCTGGTCGTCAAGCCGCAGGACATGGACGCCCTGCTCACCGAGATCGCCCCGGACCTGCGCCCCGGACAGCTCGTGGTCTCGCTGGCCGCGGGCATCACCACGGCCTACATCGAGTCGCGCGTGCCCGACGGCGTGGCCGTCGTCCGGGTCATGCCCAACACCCCCGCCCTGGTCGACGAGGGGATGGCCGCGATCTCCCCGGGCAAGCACTGCGACGAGGCGCACCTGGCCGAGGCCGAGTCGCTGATGGCGTCGTGCGGCAAGGTGCTGCGCGTCCCCGAGAAGCAGATGGACGCCGTCACCGCGATCTCCGGCTCCGGGCCGGCGTACATCTTCTTCGTCGTCGAGTCGATGATCGAGGCCGGCGTGCACCTGGGCCTGCCGCGCGCCACCGCCACCGAGCTCGTCATCCAGACCGTGGTCGGCTCGGGGATGATGCTGCGCGAGACCGGCACCCACCCCGCCGTGCTCCGGGAGCAGGTCACCTCCCCGGCCGGCACAACCGCGGCCGCGCTGCGCGAGCTGGAGAGCCACAAGGTCCGGGCCGCGTTCCTCGCGGCCATGGAGGCCGCTCGCGACCGTTCGCGCGAGCTGGCCGAGGGCGCCTAGCCCGCGAAGGGGTCGGGCAGCAGGCCGGGGGTGGCCGCGAGGATCTCGCGCGCCCTCTCGCGGTGCTTGTGCTCGACGAGCACCTCATAGCGGGTGGCCACCACCGCCTTCACGGAGGAGAAGTCCCGCTCGCCGCGGGTGAACGCGTAGCCGACGATGGCCCACACCGCTCCGAAGACCAGCCCGAAGAGCGCCGTCGAGATCAGCATCGTCACCAGGTTGCCGTCGACGAAGATCGCGAAGAGCAGCCCGACGAACGCACCCAGCCACAGACCCGACAGCGCACCCAGCATGGCCACCCGCGCGAAGGTGAGCCGCCCGGTGATGCGCTCGACCTGCTTGAGGTCGGTGCCGACGATCATGCAGTTCTCGACCGGGAACTCCTGGTCGGCCAGGTGGTCGACCGCCTTCTGCGCCTCGGCATACGTCGCGTAGACGGCCAGCGACTGGGGGAAGTCCAGGCCCAGCGCGGACGCGTTGATCTCAGGGGTGCTCATCCCTCCAGTGTGGCACCGAAGCGCCAGATGCACGCCTCACGCGAGCCCCATCGCCGACCCGGCGGCAGCCAGCACTGGTCCCGTCACCTCGCGACAGCGGTGCTCACCTGCCGCGAAGACCGACCGCACGTGCGCAGCGTCGTCGGCGAGGTCGGCGTACGCCTTCTGGAGCGGGTCGAGCAGCCCCACGACCGCGTCGGTGACGGCAGCCTTGAGAGCGCCATACGTCGTGATGCCGGCCGGCGAGCCCCCGCAGGCGGCCAGGATCTCGAGCAGGTTCGTGACGCCCGGCTTGGCTGCGCGGTCGTGGCGGACCGCGTCGGCGCCGACGTCGGAGTCGGTCACCGCGCGGGCCACCTTGCGGCGTACGACGTCGGGCGGGTCGAGCAGGTAGACCGTGCCGGTCTCGTCGGCGTTGCTCTTGCCCATCTTGACCGAGGGGTCCGAGAGCGACATCACCCGCGCGCCGGCTGCCGGCGCAACCATCTCCGGCACGGTGAACACCGGGCCGTAGGTGGCGTTGAAGCGCAGGGCGAGGTCGCGCGTCAGCTCGACGTGCTGCCGCTGGTCGTCGCCGACCGGCACCTGCTCGGCCCGGTAGAGCAGGATGTCGGCGGCCATCAGCACCGGATAGGTGTAGAGCGAGGTGCGGGTGGCGTCGTTGCCGCGGCCCTTCTCCTTGAACTGGATCATCCGGTTCAGCTCGCCCGTGTACGCCGTGCACTCGAGCAGGTAGGCCAGCTGCGCGTGCGCCGGCACCCGGCTCTGCAGGAACAGGGTCGAGCGGTCCAGGCCGACGGCGAGCATGAGCGCGGCGATCTCCTCGGTGCGGGCTCGCAGGGCAGCCGGGGAGTGGCGGACCGTCAGGGCGTGCAGGTCGGCGATGCCGTAGAAGGCGTCGGCCTGCCGCTCGACCATCGGGCGCAGCGCGCCGAGCAGGTTGCCGAGGGTCAGCCGGCCGGTCGGCTGGATGAGCGAGAGGGTGGTCATGGGGGTCTCCTTGGGTCGGGGCGCCCCCGGAGACCTCGCCGGAAATCACGACAGGCCGCCCGTGGGCGGCCTGTTCGATGGTGTGCTCGAAGGGTGGTCCGCCTCAGGCGGCCCACCACAGCTGGATACAGGTGTTCGGCACGTGTCCATTGAACCACCCGATGGCGACCGCGGAGTAGCCTCGCGGCCATGGTGGACTGCGCGGGGCCGGCGACAGTGGTCTTCGACAAAACCCTCACCGAGTACGACTTCGGCCCCGCCCACCCCATGTCGCCGGTGCGCGTCGACCTCACGATGCGGCTGGCCGACGAGCTCGGCGTCCTCGAGCACCTGCGCGTCGTACCCGCGCCCGTGGCGGACGACGACCTCGTCGCGACGGTCCACACCCGCGGCCTGATCGAGGCGGTCACCCGCTGTGGGACGACTCCGGGCGAGACCGACCTCGAGCACGGCCTCGGCACCGACGACGACCCCGTCTTCGAGGGGATGCACCTGGCGGCCGCGCACGTGGTCGGGGCCACCGCCGAGGCCTGCCGCCAGGTGTGGAGCGGCGAGTCCCTGCACAGCGCGAACGTCGCCGGCGGCCTCCACCACGCGATGCCCGACCGGGCCAGCGGGTTCTGCATCTACAACGACGTGGCGGTCGGCATCCAGTGGCTCCTCGACCAGGGCGCCGAGCGAGTGGCCTACGTCGACGTCGACGTGCACCACGGCGACGGCGTCGAGGCGATCTTCTACGACGACCCGCGGGTGCTCACGATCTCCCTGCACGAGACGGGGCAGATGCTCTTCCCGGGCACCGGCTTCCCGGACGACACGGGCGGGCCCGACGCGGAGGGCACGGCGGTCAACGTCGCCCTCCCGCCGGGCACGGGCGACGGTGGCTGGCTGCGCGCCTTCCATGCCGTCGTGCCCCCGTTGCTCAGGGAGTTCGAACCCCAGGTCCTGGTGACCCAGCACGGCTGCGACTCGCACATGGAGGACCCGCTCGCGCACCTGATGCTCAGCGTCGACGGGCAGCGGGCGGCGTACCTCGCCCTCCACGAGCTCGCCCACGAGGTCTGTGACGGCCGGTGGGTGGCGACCGGCGGCGGCGGGTACGCGATCGTCGACGTCGTGCCGCGAGCCTGGACCCATCTGCTCGCGATCGTCTCGGGCCGGGCGCTGGCTCCCGACACCCCCACCCCGCCGCAGTGGCGCGACCACGTAGCCACCGTGACCGGGCGTACGGCGCCGCACCGGATGACCGACGGCCGCGACCCGGCCTGGCGGGACTGGAGCCTGGGGTACGACCCGGCGACCTGGCTGGACCGGGCGATCCACGGAACCAGGCTCGCGGTGTTCCCGCTGCACGGCCTCGACCCGTTTCCCTGACTCGCAGCCCGAGGGGAGCCCCGGAGGGGTCCAGGGAAGGGCCCAACGAGGGGATGGACGCCTGGCTCGAATGGGCCATTTGCAACGCGACACGCCGTCGCAACTCAAGTTTCTTCAGTCACACCCTTCCCCCCGGTCACAGGAGGCCCTAGTCTCACCACGTGCGCCACGTTTGTGACACCGGCGGGGAAGCCGGTGCCGTGCCGCGAGCAAGGATCGGTGCACCATGGCTGCAGCTGATATGTCGGACGTGAAGTTCCTGACGATTGCCGAAGTCGCTTCGATGATGAGGGTGTCGAAGATGACGGTCTACCGCCTCGTCCACAACGGCGAGCTCCCTGCCGTTCGTGTGGGGCGCTCGTTCCGAGTGACCGAGGAGGACGTCAACGAGTACCTCCACAAGAGCTTCTTCAACGCGGGTTGACCCACGGGGGGCGTTCCGGTCCCGTGCCGCGGAGACCGGATTCTCCGCCCTGAGCCACGGCAAGTAGGCTGTGCAGGTCGGTCTGGCCTCCTGCCGGAACCGCCACACACGTTTGTTGAAAGGTTTCCCGTGGGTTCTGTCATCAAGAAGCGGCGCAAGCGCATGGCCAAGAAGAAGCACCGCAAGCTCCTGAAGAAGACGCGCGTGCAGCGTCGCAAGCTCGGAAAGTAAGTCTGTCCCGATCATGGGGCGGGTCGTTCTGGTCACGGGTGTCTCCCGGGACATCGGGCGCCGCTTCGCGCGGGCGGCCACGGCCGACCCCTCCATCGATCGCGTCATCGGCGTGGACGTCGTCCCGCCGCGTGGTGACATCGGCGCCGTCTCCTTCGTCCGCGCCGACATCCGCAACTCCGTCATCGCCAAGGTCATCGCCAAGGAGGACGTCGACACCGTCGTCCACATGAGCGTGATCGCGACCCCCGGCAGCGCCGGTGGCCGCAACACGATGAAGGAGCTCAACGTCATCGGGACGATGCAGCTCCTCGCGGCCTGCCAGGCGGCTCCGGGCGTGCGGCGTCTGGTCGTGAAGTCGACTACCACGGTGTACGGCGCCAGCAGCCGCGACCCGGCCATGTTCACCGAGGACATGGGCCCCAAGTCGCTGCCCCGCTCCGGCTACGCCAAGGACGTCTACGAGATCGAGGGCTACGTCCGCGGGTTCGCCCGCCGCCGTCCCGACGTCGCGGTGACCCTGCTCCGCGCGGCCAACGTGATCGGCCCGCACGTCGTCAGCCCGATCACCTCCTACTTCCGGCTGCCCCTGGTGCCGACCGTGCTCGGCTTCAACCCACGGCTCCAGTTCCTCCACGAGGACGACCTGCTGGCGGTGCTCCGGCACGCTGCCACGCGCGAGGTCAGCGGCACCTTCAACGTCGCGGGTGACGGCGTACTCATGCTCTCGCAGGCGCTGCGACGCATCGAGAAGCCGAGCGTGCCGCTGCCCGGCTTCGCCGTGGGCCGCACGGGCAGCCTGCTGCGCTCGGCACGGCTGGCCGACTTCTCGCCCGAGCAGATCGGCTTCCTCACCTACGGCCGCGGCGTCGACACCACGCGGATGCGCGCCGAGCTGGAGTTCACCCCGAGCTTCACCACCGAGATGGCCTTCGCGGACTTCGGGGTGTCCCTGGGCGCCCCGCGGCGCACCGCCGGGGGTGTCGTCAGTGTCTGAGCACGACGCGCAGATCATCCCGATCGGCACCTCCGGGCGGCCCGGCCGCGGCACCGGAAAGGCCAAGCCCTCGTCGGCCGCCCGCAGCCTGGCTCCCGCGAAGAGCAAGCCGGCCCGCAAGCCGGCGCCGGCGCCGGTCCCCGGGAAGCCGGCCGTCGAGAGGCCGACCGTCGAGAGGCCGACGCCGCCGGCGTCGGACCCGGCCGAGCCCCGGAGGCCCCGCGCCTCCGCGAAGCCCGCGAGCCCCGAGCCGCAGACCAGTGCGACCACCGCCAGCGACCGCCACCCGCTGGCCGGCATCCCGGTCGGCGACTGGCTCGGCGCCTTCCAGCAGGCCGCCGCGGAGCTCTTCGGCGACGAGTGGGAGCGCCGCCTGGCCGAGTTCCTCGCCTTCCTGCGCCGGCGCCTCGAAGGGGGCTACACCGTCGACGAGTACGGCTTCGACCAGGAGTTCACCGAGCGGTTCTTCCTGGCGGCGCTGCGTCCGATCGCGGAGAAGTGGTTCCGCATCGAGGTGCGTGGCATCGAGAACATCCCCACCGACGGCGGCGCCCTGGTGGTGTCCAACCACTCCGGCACGGTCCCGGTCGACGGGCTGATGACGATGGTCGCCATCCACGACCGCACCGGCCGCTTCCTGCGCCCGCTCGGCGCCGACCTGCTCTTCAAGATGCCGATGGTGAGCAGCATGGCCCGCAAGGGCGGCGCCACGCTCGCGTGCAACGATGACGCCGAGCGGATGCTCAACGACGGCGAGCTCGTGGGCGTCTGGCCCGAGGGCTTCAAGGGCATCGGCAAGCAGTGGTCCGAGCGCTACAAGCTGCAGCGGTTCGGTCGTGGCGGGTTCGTCTCCGCGGCGCTGCGCACCGGCGTACCCATCGTGCCGCTCTCGGTCGTCGGCGCCGAGGAGATCTACCCGCTGGTCGGCAACCTCCCGTCCCTGGCGCGGCTGCTCGGCATGCCGTACATCCCGATCACGCCGCTCTTCCCGTGGCTCGGCCCCCTGGGCCTGGTGCCGTTGCCGTCGAAGTGGCTGCTGGAGTTCGGGGAGCCGATCCGCACCGACTCCTACGGTGAGGCCGAGGCCGAGGACCCGATGCTCGTCTTCAACGTCACCGATCAGGTGCGCGAGACGATCCAGCAGACGCTCTACACCCTGCTGCTCGACCGGCAGTCGGTCTTCGGCTGACCCTCCCCTGATCAGGGGTGCCGGCCGCCGAGACCGCCCGTGAGCCCGCCTGTGAGCCCGCCTGTGAGATTGCCGAGCCCGCCCGTGATGCCACCGAGGGTGCCGGAGAGCCCGCCGAGCGTGCCGTCGACAACCTCGCCGGTGCCCTGGAGGACGTCCTCGACGCCGTCGACCACGCCACCGACGACCCCGCCGTCGTTGGTGCCGGTGCCGGTCAGGGGGCCGGTGATGGTGTCGATCACGTCGGTCGCGGTGTCGGCGGTGTCCTTGCCGATGTCCGTGGTGCTGCCGGGCGGCTGCGTGGGTGGCGGCGCGGGTGGGTTCGGCACCGGTGGGGTGCCGGTCTTGTCACCCGTGTCGCGTCCCTTGTCACCGGTGTCACCGGTGTCACCGGTGTCACCGGTCTTGTCCCCGATGTCGCCGGTGTCGACCCGCGGGTCGCCCGTGTCGCCCGTGTCGCCGGTGTCTGAGGTGTCCGTGGCTCCGGTGTCCCCCCGGTCGCCGGTGTGCCGGCCGCCGTCGGCGGCGTCGCCGCCGGGGACGTCGGTGGGCCGGGGCGGCTCGCTGCCGGGCAGGGAGGCCGGCAGGCTCACCGCACCCGAGATCCCGGCGGAGGCCAGCACCGTGGGGATCTCGGAGACGCCGGCACCGTCGCAGGTCGGGCACGCCGTGGCGGCCCGGGCGTCCAGCGCGGCGAGGGTGCGGGCGGCCTGCACCAGCTCGTCGCGGGAGCCGGCGGGCAGGATCTCCTCGACCCGCGCGAGCATGGTCATGCTGGTGCCGTTGAAGTCGCGCAGCTCGGTGACGGAGCGCTCGCGGCCCGTGCGTCGGTAGTCGTCGAGCAGCAGGTCGCCCGCCTGGGTGGCCTGGCTGGAGAAGGTGTCGAGCGCGCCCGGCAGCGCGGCGACCCCGCTGGGACTGCCGTCGCGTGCGACCTGGTCGACCTCCTCGAGGCGGTCCGTGGCGTTCGCGAGCAGCATGGAGGCCTTCGACCGGTCGTCCATGGTCACGTCGGTGCGGACGTCCTCGATCGCCCGCTTGACCGGGTAGAGCGTCTCGCCCGGCAGCGCGCCCTGGGCTGCCACGGCCACCGAGGCGGTGGCGCCGACCAACGCCGCTCCGCCGAGCACGGCCGCGATGCGGCGCTGGCGGCGGCGTACGCCGGTGGCTGGGGCCGGGAGCCTTAGTCGGGCCTCGGAGGCCGTTTCGACCTGCACCAGCACCGAGTCGGCCTCGGCCATCAGCCGGGCCCGCAGGTCGGCGACATAGTCGGCACGCGGGGTCGGTGGAGCGACCGCGCGGATCTGGCCGACGAGCTCGAGCAGGGGCGCGAGAGCGGCCGCGTCGCGCCCGGTCACGCTCGAGAGGTCGAGGCTCCCCGACAAGGCGCTCTCGAACTCCTCGGCCTGCCGACGGGCAGTGAAGACAAGTGTCATCGCCGCCGTCCTCGCTGAGCTGCCTGGCTTCCGGCTCGATCGTCCGAAAGTGCGTTCGACCGATCCAACGACGGGTGGTCCTCGGAGGTTACGCAGAGGGGACGGGACGTCCAGACCGCTGCTCGCATCAGGACAGCACCTCCTCGGGCAGGCGCTTGGCCAGGTTGCGTACGCCGCGCAGCTGGAGCTGCTTGACGGCGCCCTCGCTGCGCTCGAGGACCGCCGCGGTCTCGGCGATCGAGAAGCCCTGGAGGAACCTCATCACCAGGCAGTCGCGCTGCTCGGCGGGCAGGTCCTTGAGGGCGCGCAGCAGGACCTCGTTGGTGAGCCCGGCGAGCACCTCGTCCTCGGGGCCGTCGGTGACGTCGTCATGGGCGGCCATGTCGTCGGTCGTCATCTCCAGCCGGGTGCGTCCGGACTTGAAGTGGTCGGTGGCGAGGTTGCGCGCGATGGTCATCAGCCACGCGCCGAAGTCCTTGCCCTGCCAACGGAAGCCGTTCATGGCGCGCAGCGCCCGGAAGAACGTCTCGGAGGCGAGGTCGTCGGCGAGGGTCACCGAGCGCGTCCGGTAGTAGAGGAAGCGGTGCACCGACGGGTGGTAGTGGTCGAAGAGGAGGCCGAACGCCTCCTTGTCACCGGTGCGCGCCAGCTCGACCAGGGCGATCAGCCGGGTGCGGTCGGCCTCGGACTCCTCGGAGGACGCGGCGAGGTCGGCGTCGCCGAAGCCGCCCGGTCCGCTGCCGCCGGCGAGAGCCGGCTCGCGCTCGGACGGCATCGCCGCCTCGGCGTACAGGATGGACGGCCCGGCCGGCGAGAGCCGGGGACTGCTGACGGCGAGGACGGCCCATCGAAGCGCGTCGAGACCACGCGCAAGATCGTGCTCTCCCAGCATGTGTACGTCCTCCCACGGCCGTCCCCCACGGCCCACCCAAGAGTAGGGGGGCTTGCGCTCGATGTGAACCGTTTCGGCGCAGATTCGCCCGGAAGGCTCAGGAGTGCCCGCGCCGCTCCTTGAGCGCCATGCCCGCGGCGACGGTGCCCGCCGCGGCGCCGGCGAGCGCGGCGGCCATCAGCCCGGCACGCGCGGCCTTGCGCCCGGTGCGGTAGTCGCGGATGCGCCAGCCCTGCTGGCGGGCGTGCGCGCGAAGCGTGGCGTCGGGGTTGATCGCGACCGGGTCGCCGACGAGCGAGAGCATGGGCAGGTCGTTGGCCGAGTCGGAGTACGCCGAGCAGCGCGCCAGGTCCAGGCCCTCTCGGGCGGCCAGTGCCTTGACCGCCTCGGCCTTGGCGGGCCCGTGGAGCATCTCGCCCACGAGGCGGCCGGTGTAGACGCCGTTCTCGTGCTCGGCGACGGTGCCCATCGCCCCGGTGAGGCCGAGGCGTCGGGCGATGATCTGGGCGATCTCGATGGGGGCCGCGGTCACCAGCCAGACCCGCTGCCCCTCGTCGAGGTGCAGCTGCGCGAGGGCGCGGGTGCCCGGCCAGATGCGGTGGGCCATCGCCTCGTCGAAGATCTCCTCGCCCAGCTCCTCGAGCTCGGTGACGGTGTGGCCGGCGATGAAGCTCAGCGCCGAGCTGCGCGCGTCGGCGACGTGCTCGGGGTCCTCGACGCCGACGATGCGGAAGTAGGCCTGCTTCCAGGCCGCACCCAGGATCTCGCGCGTCGTGAAGAACTCGCGGCGGTGCAGGCCACGGGCCAGGTGGAAGATGCTCGCACCCTGCATGACGGTGTTGTCGACGTCGAAGAAGGCGGCGCTGTCGGTGTCGACGGGGTGGTCGAGGGCCGTCTCCACCTCCGCCGCGGCGGCTGCGGCCTCGCCGGCGAGCTTCGATCGGCGCTGCAGGTTGGACGCGCGTCGCGGCTTCTCGGGCGGGCTCACGGCCACAGCCTAGGGCCAGATCGGGGGCCCCTCGGGTGTGGAAGTATCACCTCATGCCGCGCATCACCGACGTCTCAGAGCTCGTGGCGCTCGCCTGTGACGAGTGTCCTGAGCGGCTGGCCGTCGTCGAGGCCGGTGGGCGGTCCCTCACCTGGGAGGCGCTGGAGGACGAGGTGGCGCGGCTCGCGACCGGCCTCGGTCACCTCGGCGCGCTCGCCGGGTCCCGAGTCATGGTCGTGCTGGGCAACCGCCTCGAGTTCGTGACGTCCTATCTCGGGGTGCTGCGGGCCCAGGCGGTCGCCGTACCGGTCAATCCGCGGTCCACGGCCGACGAGCTCGAGCGGATGCTCGCGGACTCCGGGTCCCGGGTCGTGATCGCCGACGCCGACACCGCCGAGACCGTGCGCGAGGCCGCGTCGCGGCTGCCGTCCCGGCCCCACGTCGTGCTCGTCGGCGTCGCCACGACCGAGGGCGAGACGTCGTACGACGACCTGTTGGCGCCCGAGGCCAGGGCGGTGCCTCCGCTGCGCGACCCGGAGAAGCTGGCCGCGCTCCTCTACACGAGCGGCACGTCCGGACGCCCGCGCGGGGCGATGCTGACCCATCGGGCGCTGCTGGCCAACATCGACCAGGTGGCCCGGGTCGAGCCGCCGATGATCCACGGCGACGACGTGGTGCTGGGCGTGCTGCCGCTCTTCCACGTCTACGGCCTCAACGCGGTGCTCGGCGGAGTGCTGCGTCACCGCGCCAAGCTGCTGCTGGTCGACCGCTACGACCCGCAGAGCACGCTCTACCTCATCGAGGACGAGGCCTGCTCGGTCGTCCCGGTCGCGCCGCCGGTGTTCGCGCACTGGCTGCAGGTCGAGCGGCTCGCCGAGCGGCTCGGTCCGGTCCGCCTGATGCTCTCGGGCTCGGCCCCGCTGAGCTCGGAGGTCATCGAGCGGTTCAAGGCGACGTCGGGCATCGACATCCACCAGGGGTACGGCCTCACCGAGGCGGCACCGGTCGTCACCAGCACCCTGTGCAGCCAGGTGGCGCAGCCGGGCTCGGTCGGTGCGGCCCTGCCCGGCATCGACATCCGGCTGGTCGACGACCGCGGCGCGACGCCGGCCGGTGAGGACCCGGGCGAGATCTCGATCCGCGGCGACAACCTCTTCAGCGGCTACTGGCCCGACGGCGCCGGCGGCCCCGACGCCGACGGCTGGTGGGCGACGGGGGACGTCGGCTTCCTCGACGCCACCGGCGACCTGTTCCTGGTCGACCGCCTCAAGGAGCTCGTCATCGTCTCCGGGTTCAACGTCTACCCCTCCGAGGTCGAGGACGTCATCCGCGAGGTGCCCGCGGTCGCCGACGCGGCGGTGATCGGCGCCCCCGACGAGAGCACCGGCGAGGCGGTGATCGCCTACGTCGTACCCGCGACGCCGTCGGCCGACGTCGCCGAGGCCGTCCGAGCCCACGTCGGCACGCGGCTGGCGCGGTTCAAGCAGCCGGCCCGGATCGAGGTCGTCGACGAGCTGCCGCTGACCGTCACCGGCAAGGTGCAGAAGGGGCGGCTGCGGGGCCTCGAGCGCCGCCGCGCGCACGGCCTGCTCGAGTGACCGCCCGGGTCACCCTCTACGGCCGCGACGGCTGCCACCTCTGCGACGAGGCCAGGGCCGTCGTCGCCGCGGTCTGCGCGGAGCTCGGCGAGGAGTTCGACGAGGTCGACGTCGACACCGACGCGGCTCTCCAGGACCGTTTCGGCGAGGAGGTCCCGGTGACCTTCGTCGACGGCCGCCAGCACGACTTCTGGCGCGTCGACCCCGCTCGCCTCCGCGCCGCCCTGGCCACCGACCGGGGGTAGCCCCGAGGGGTCGGGGTGGGTCTGGTCACACGCGGCCCGCTCAGTTTGTTCTCACGTTCACAAACTCCTACAGTGAATGCGCCGACCGACCTGAAACGGACCGTCGCTAGTCCGGGATCGGTCTGCTGGAAAGAAGCACCAGTGAGCGCACGGAACTCCGCCGACCCGGCCCGGGACATCCCCGAGGCGACGGTCGCGCGACTGCCGGTCTACCTCCGTGCCCTGACCACGCTCGTCGACACCGGCACGGCCACCTGCTCCAGCGAGGAGCTCGCCCAGGCCGCGGGCGTCAACAGCGCCAAGCTCCGCAAGGACCTCTCCTACCTGGGCTCCTACGGCACCCGTGGTGTTGGGTACGACGTGGAGTACCTGCGCTACCAGATCGCCCGCGAGATCGGGGTGACCCAGGACTGGCCCGTCGTCATCGTCGGCATCGGCAACCTGGGCCACGCGCTGGCCAACTACTCCGGCTTCCGCAGCCGCGGCTTCCGCGTCGTGGCGCTGCTCGACGCCGACCCGAGCCGGCACGAGGAGGTCGTCGCGGGCGTCGACGTCCGCCCGTTCGACGACCTCGAGCAGATCGTGGCCGAGCAGGACGTCGCCATCGGGGTCATCGCCACTCCCGCGATCGCCGCCCAGGACGTCGCCGACCGGATGGTCGCGGCCGGCATCACCAGCATCCTCAACTTCGCGCCCGGGGTCATCTCGGTGCCCGACGGTGTCGACGTACGCAAGGTCGACCTGTCCATCGAGCTGCAGATCTTGGCCTACCACGAGCAGCGCAAGTCATCGGCCGCCGAGGTGATCGCATGAGCGTGCTCGTGGTGGGCATCTCCCACAAGACCGCCCCGGTCGCGCTGCTGGAGCGGCTGGCGCTCGACGCCGACGGCGCCCGCAAGCTCGCGCTCGACGCGGCGGCGAGCGAGCACGTGAGCGAGGCAGCCGTCATCGCGACGTGCAACCGCCTCGAGATCTATGCCGACGTCGACCGCTTCCACGGCAGCGTCGAGGAGGTCAGCCGGCTCATCGTCGACCGCGCCGACGAGCCGACCGAGTCGTTGGTGCCGCACCTCTACGTCCACTACGACGACGGTGCCGTCTCGCACCTGTTCCACGTCGCCGCCGGCCTCGACTCGATGGTCGTCGGCGAGGGCCAGATCCTCGGGCAGGCACGTGAGGCGCTGCGTGCCGGCCAGGAGCTCGGCACTCTCGGCCCGGCCCTCAACCTGCTCTTCCAGCAGGCGCTGCGCGTCGGCAAGCGCACCCACGCCGAGACCGACATCGACGGTGCCGCTCCGTCGCTGGTGACGGCGGCCCTCGACCACGCCACCGGTGTGCGCGGAGGCGTCGCCGGCGCGCACGTCGTGGTCGTCGGGGCCGGGGCGATGGCGTCGCTCGCCACCGCCACCGTCTCGCGTCTGGGGGCCGCGTCGATCACCGTCGTGAACCGTTCCAGCGAGAAGGCCGACCGGCTCGCCCGGGAGTACGCCGCCCGGTCGCTGCCGCTGGAGTCACTGTCCGGCGCGCTGGCCGAGGCCGACGTACTCATCACCTGCACCGGCGCCTCGGGCCTCCTCGTCACCAAGGCGACGGTCGAGGCCGCCCGCGGCGGCCGCGACGAGCCGCTCGAGATCATCGACCTGGCCCTGCCTCACGACGTCGACCCGGCGGTCACGGAGCTGCCGAACGTCCGCCTCACCGACCTGGCCATGCTCGCCGACCAGCTGCGCGACGTGCCGGCCGCCAAGGACGTGGCCGGCGTCCGCGAGATCGTCGCGCAGGAGATCTCGGCCTTCCTCTCCGCTCGCCGGCAGTCGCAGGTCACCCCGACCGTCGTGGCGCTGCGCTCGATGGCCACCGGGGTCGTCGACACCGAGATGGCGCGCCTCGACGCCCGGCTCGCCGACCTCGACCCCGGCATCCGGGCGGAGGTCCTGCAGACCCTGCGCCGGGTCGCCGACAAGCTGCTCCACCAGCCGACCGTCCGCGTCAAGGAGCTGGCCAACGAGACCGGGGCGGTGTCCTACGCCGCCGCGCTCGCCGAGCTCTTCTCGCTCGATCCCGACGCGGTCGAGGCGGTCACGCGCGCCGGCGTCGAGCGCGGGGAGGGCGAGCGATGACCATCCCCCCTGTGCCCCTGCGTCTGGGCACCCGGGCCTCGACCCTGGCGACCACCCAGTCCGGCCTGGTGGCCGCGATGGTCCGCGAGCGGCTCGGCCGTGAGGTGGAGCTCGTCGAGGTCAGCACCGAGGGAGACCGCACCGGCGCGCCGCTGGCCCAGCTCGGGGGCACCGGCGTCTTCGTCAGCGCGCTGCGCGAGGCCCTGCTCGCAGGCGAGGTCGACCTCGCCGTCCACTCGCTCAAGGATCTCCCGACCGGGCCGGCAGCAGGCATCGCACTGGCCGCCGTCCCCGCCCGCGAGGACCCGCGCGACGTCGTCGTCGCCCGCGACGGGCTCACCCTGGGCGAGCTGCCCCCCGGCTCGCGCGTCGGCACCGGCAGCCCTCGTCGGGCCGCCCAGCTCCACGCGCTCGGCCTCGGGCTCGACGTCGTGGGCATCCGCGGCAACGTCGACACCCGCATCCGCAAGGTCACCGACGGGACGTACGACGCCGTCGTCCTGGCCCGTGCCGGCCTCGCTCGCCTGGGCCGTCTCGACGAAGTCACCGAGGTCCTCGACCCGCTCCAGATGCTGCCCGCTCCGGGCCAGGGCGCGCTCGCCGTCGAGTGCCGCGCCGACGCCGCCGAATTGGTGGAAGCGCTCGCGACGTTGGACGATCCCCACACGAGGGTTGCCATCGAGGCCGAGCGGGCCGTGCTGGCAGCACTCGAGGCCGGGTGCTCTGCACCGCTGGGAGCCTTGGCCGAGGTCGTCGAAGGCGAGGACGGGGACGAGCTGTGGGTCCGGGCGATCGCCCTGTCCCTCGACGGTGGGTTGTCGGTCCGGATGAGCGCGACCGGTGCACCCGAGGACGCGGTGGGCGTCGGCTCCCGACTGGCGGGCGAGATGCTCGCCGACGGAGCAGCAGCCCTGATGGCACCAGCAGCGCCCCAAGCAGCGCCCGATCCAACGCCCGAAGCAGCGCCCGGTTCAACGCCCGAAGCAATGAAGGCACAGTGAGGAAGCAGCACGCATGACTCGAGGCAAGACCACCGCTCCCGCCAAGTCCGGCACGAACGACAAGACCACCAGCACTCGTGGCTGGGTGGCGTTCGTCGGCGCTGGCCCCGGTGACCCCGGTCTGTTGACGGTGCGCGCCGTCGAGCTCCTGCGCGAGGCCGAGGTGGTCGTCACCGAGGCCCCCGAGCACGAGCAGATGGTGCGCACGCTGCTCGGCCTGCCTGCACCGGCCGACACCGACCCTGAGGCCGACGGCCAGCCAGCCGTCCAGCCTGTTGGTGAGCCACCGGCCGGCCCGGAGTTCGTCGACGGCGGCTTCGGCGACGACGGGCAGCCGCTCACCCACGCCAACCGGTCGAAGGTCGTCGTCAGGCACGGCAAGAGGTCCCGCGTGGTGCGCCTGATGACCGGCGACCCGTTCCTCTACTCCTCCGGCCCCGAAGAGGCGCAGGCCTGCGTCAAGGCCGGCATCGGCTTCGAGATCGTGCCCGGCGTCTCGTCGGTCTCGGCGGTCCCGGCGTACGCCGGCATCCCGCTGACGACCAAGACCAACCGCGAGATCGCGGTGGTGACCTGCGGCGGACCCGTCGACTGGAGCCAGTACGCCGACGAGCGAACGCTCGTGCTGCTCTCGGGCGTCGGCTGCATCGGCGAGACCGCCGCCGCGCTCGTCACCGCCGGTCGCTCGCCGCAGACCCCGGTCGCCGTCACCCGGGTCGGCACCACCACCGAGCAGACCACGCTGGTCTCCACGCTCGAGCAGGTGGCCGCCGACGTGCGAGCCGCTCGCGTCGCCCCGCCGGCGATCATCGTGGTCGGCGACGTCGTCGACCTGCGCCAGACGCTGTCGTGGTTCGAGACCAAGCCGCTCTTCGGCTGGCGCGTACTGGTGCCCCGCA
Source organism: Nocardioides sp. LHG3406-4 (assembly GCF_049897745.1). Taxonomy (NCBI): domain Bacteria; kingdom Bacillati; phylum Actinomycetota; class Actinomycetes; order Propionibacteriales; family Nocardioidaceae; genus Nocardioides; species Nocardioides sp. LHG3406-4. The sequence goes on along the minus strand of NZ_JAFCWV010000001.1, from coordinate 773,625 downwards.
CCAAGGAGCAGGCCGGCACCGTCTCCACCCGCCTGCGGGGCTACGGCGCCGTGCCCGAGGAGGTCCCGACCATCTCGGTCGAGCCGCCCCGCAACCCGCTCCAGATGGACAAGGCCGTGCGCGGCCTGGTCGAGGGCCGCTACGAGTGGATCGCGTTCACGTCGGTCAACGCCGTCAAGGCTGTCCGCGAGAAGTTCGAGGAGTACGGCCTCGACGCCCGCGCCTTCTCCGGGCTCAAGATCGCCGCTGTCGGTGACAAGACCGCCGAGGCGATCGCCGGGTGGGGCCTGCGGGCCGACCTGATGCCGTCCGGCGAGCAGTCCGCCGCCGGCCTGCTGGCCGACTGGCCGGAGTACGACGACCTGCTCGATCCCATCAACCGGGTCTTCCTGCCGCGCGCCGACATCGCCACCGAGACCCTGGTCGCCGGTCTCATCGACCTGGGCTGGGAGTGCGACGACGTCACGGCCTACCGCACGGTGCGGGCCACCCCGCCGCCGGCGCCGACGCGGGACGCGATCAAGACCGGCAAGTTCGACGCCGTGGTCTTCACCTCGTCGAGCACGGTGCGCAACCTGGTCGGCATTGCCGGCAAGCCGCACCCGTCGACGATCATCGCGGTCATCGGGCCCGCCACCGCCAAGACGGCCGAGGAGCACGGGCTGCGGGTCGACGTGCTCGCGCCACGGCCCGACGTGCACGAGCTGGTCGACGCGCTCGCCGACTTCGGCTCGGCCCGACGCCTGGCGATGCTGGACGCCGGCCAGCCGGTCACGCGGCCGTCCGAGCGAAAGCCCTCGGGCCGCCGGAAGGTCAGCTCGAAGTAGTGGCCGCCGGGGGAGCGCCCGACATCGAGCCGGTGACCACCGGCCCGGTGATCCGGCCACGCCGCCTGCGCCGTACGCCGTCGCTGCGGCGGATGGTGGCCGAGACGTCGCTCGAGGCCCGCCAGCTGGTGCTGCCGCTGTTCATCCGCGAGGGGCTCTCGGAGCCCCGACCGGTCAGCTCGATGCCCGGCGTCGTGCAGCACTCCCGCAGCTCGCTGCTCCGGGCCGCGGCCGAGGCGGCCGAGCTGGGGCTGGGCGGCGTGATGCTCTTCGGCATCCCCGAGCACAAGGACGCCGTCGGGTCTGGCGCGATCGACCCGGCCGGCGTCCTCAACCTCGCCATCACCGACGTCGTCGCCGAGGTGGGCGACGGGCTCACGGTCATGAGCGACCTGTGCCTCGACGAGTTCACCGACCACGGCCACTGCGGGCTGCTCACCGTCGACGGCCAGGTCGACAACGACCGGACCCTCGAGGCCTATGCCCGGATGGCTGTCGCGCAGGCGAGTGCCGGCGTCGACATGGTCGGACCCAGCGGCATGATGGACGGTCAGGTCGAGGTGGTGCGCTCCGCTCTCGACAGCGTCGAGCACGCCGACGTCTCGATCCTCGCCTACTCCGCGAAGTACGCCTCCGCCTACTTCGGTCCCTTCCGCGAGGCCGTCGACTCGTCCCTCGACGGTGACCGGCGCACCTACCAGCAGGATCCCGCCAACGCCCTCGAAGGCGTGCGCGAGGCCCTGCTCGACATCGACCAGGGCGCCGACATCGTCATGGTCAAGCCCGCCCTGGCCTATCTCGACGTCATCCGGATGGTGCGCGACGCGGTCGACGTGCCGGTCGCGGCCTACAACGTCTCGGGTGAGTACGCCATGGTCGAGGCGGCCGCGGCGAACGGCTGGATCGACCGGGAGGCGGCGATCCTCGAGACGCTCACGTCGATCCGGCGCGCAGGCGCCGACGTGGTGCTGACCTACTGGGCCGCCGAGGCCGCCCGGCTGCTCGCTCGCTGAGCCGCACCCCCGGCCCGACGGGGGCCAAAGCGGCGCGCCTGCCGAGCCGTCAGGGGTGGAGCAGGTTGTTGATGCAGGTGGTCAGCGCCTGGACGTTGAGCACCGAGATGCCCGAGGCGATGCACTGGGCCTGGGCCTGGGCGTAGGTCAGGACCGGCCCGACCGAGGGCACCGTGAGCGTGGGCAGGTCGGTCGGCAGGACAGTCGGCACGCTCACCGTGGGCGGGTTGGTGGGCACCTTGGTCGGCGGGTTGCCGGGGTCCTTGGTGGGCGGGTTCGTCGGCGGGTCGGCGGGCGGCTTGGTCGGTGGGGCGGTGGGAGGCGCGGTCGGGTCGTCGCGGCCGTCGCCCCGGTCTCCCTTGTCGCCCTTGTCCTTGTCCTTGCCGTCCCGGTCCGCGCCGCTCCTGCCGTCTCCCGTACCGCCCCTGCCCCGGCCGCCGGGGCCGGTGGTGTCGGGCAGGAACACGCGCGCGGCCGTCGTCGTGTTGGGCAGGGAGAGGTAGTCGCCGTCGAGGTAGGCGTGCATGATCGACAGCACCAGGTCGACGTAGTCGTTGCTGTGGTTGTAGCGGTAGACGGTGGCCCGCTGACCGGCCTCGCCGGAGAGGTCCTCGTCGCCCGAGCAGAGATAGACCGCGGTCGCGAGCGCCGCGTCGTCGATGTCCTGAGGGTTGCGCTTGCCGTCGCTGTCACCGTCGACGCCCACCACGGCCCAAGTGGACGGGATGAACTGCATCGGGCCGACCGCGCGGTCGAAGGTCGTGTCGTTGTCGTACTGGCCGGCGTCCGTGTCGCCGATCTCCTGGGTGTCGCCCCGGCCGTTGAGCGGGACGCCGTAGATGCCGGGCTTGGCCAGCCCGTTGTCGTCGAGGACGTTGCCGGCGTAGCGGCCGTGGTCGGACTCGACCCGACCGATCGCCGCGATGAGCTGCCACGAGACGTGGCAGCTCTTGTCGGCGGAGTTGATCACGGCCTCGGCCCGCTGGTAGGCCGCCAGCGCCGCCGCGGGGATGCCGCTGGGGGACGCCGACGCCACCACGCTCCGGGCGCTGCTGCCGCCGATGCCCGGGGCCACGACACCGGGGACCGACATGCTGGCCGGGGCCTCGACGGCCTGGCTGGGCACCCGGGTGCCGTCGGGGAGCGTGGTCCCCTCCCCGTCCGCTGAGGCGGTGCCCGCGCCCACCCCGGCCAGGCTCGCCGTCCACGCGGCCGAGAGCAGGGCCAGCGGCACGATCGCCGTGGCCTTCTGGATCCGTCCGAAGCGTGATGCCGACATTGGCTCCCCTGATGCCGAGTGTTGCGGTCCCCCGTCGTCGCCCCGCGCGAGCGGGCGACGATGACCCAACGAATGGTGTCACGGGGAGTTACGAGAGAGACGGTGTGCTCGCCCGCCCGTGACGCCGAACGCGGGGGCCGGGAATGCCGGCCACCTCGAATGTAGGCCGAGCGGGGCGGCGCGTCCACCCGTCGTGCCCGCTCCTGGGGTGCTACGAGACAATGAACGGGTGACCCCGTCTCCCGCTCCGGCCTCGGCCGCTCTCTTCGACCGCGCCCGTGCGGTGACCCCGGGCGGGGTGAACTCGCCGGTGCGTGCGTTCAACGCGGTGGGGGGCACACCGCGCTTCATCCGGTCGGCCCGCGGCGCGTGGCTGACCGACGTCGACGGCCGTGAGTACGTCGACCTGATCTGCTCCTGGGGGCCGATGCTGCTGGGTCACGCCCACCCCGACGTGATGGCGGCGGTCTCGGCCGCGGTCGCCCGCGGGACGTCGTACGGCACCCCGACGGAGCCCGAGGTCGAGCTCGCCGAGGAGATCGTCGACCGGACGCCCGTCGAGGCGGTGCGCTTCGTCTCCTCCGGCACCGAGGCGACGATGTCGGCGATCCGGCTGGCCCGCGGCTTCACCGGCCGCGACGTGATCGTGAAGTTCGCCGGCTGCTACCACGGCCACGTCGACTCGCTGCTGGCCTCGGCCGGGTCGGGCGTCGCCACCCACCACGAGTTCGCGGTGCCCGGCAGCCCCGGCGTCCCGGCGTCCTCGACGGAGCTGACGCTCGTGCTGCCCTACAACGACCGGGCCGCCGTGAAGGCCGCGTTCGCCGAGCACGGCCCGCGCATCGCGGCCCTGATCACCGAGGCGGTGCCCGGCAACATGGGCGTGGTGCCGCCCGAGCCGGGGTTCAACGAGTTCCTCGCTCTCACCTGCCGCGAGGCCGGCGCGCTCTTCGTCTCCGACGAGGTGATGACCGGCTTCCGCGCCACCCGGCAGGGCGGCTGGGGCCTCGACGGCGCCCACGAGGGGTGGACCCCCGACCTGATGACCTTCGGCAAGGTGATGGGCGGAGGCTTCCCGGCCGCCGCGTTCGGCGGCCGCCGCGACGTGATGTCCCGGCTCTCGCCGGAGGGACCGGTCTACCAGGCCGGCACACTGTCGGGGAACCCCGTCGCCACCACGGCCGGGCTGGCCACCCTGCGCCTGGCCACCGACGACGTCTACGCCCACATCGACGCCGCCGGCACGACGATCCGGCAGGCCGCCTCCGACGCGCTCGCAGCGGCCGGCGTACCCCACGTCGTCCAAGCCGCGGGCACGATGTTCTCGGTGTTCTTCACCGGCTCGCCGGTGCGCTGCTTCGACGACGCCGCCACCCAGGACACCGCGGCGTTCGCGGCGTTTTTCCACGCCATGCTCGACGCGGGGGTCTACCTCCCGCCGTCGGCGTACGAGGCGTGGTTCCTCTCCTCGGCCCACGACGACCGCGCCGTGCAGACGGTGCTCGACGCCCTGCCGGCCGCCGCCCGCGCGGCGGCTGCGGTCACCTCCCAGGAAGGACGCTGATGGCCACGCTCGAGAAGACCATCGTGCACCTGCTCCGGCACGGCGAGGTGCACAACCCCGACGGCGTGCTCTACGGGCGTCGCCCGGGCTTCCACCTCTCCGACCTGGGCCACACGATGGCCCAGCGCATCGCCGACTCGATCGGCGACCGCGACATCGTGCACCTGCGCGTCTCCCCGCTGGAGCGGGCGCAGGAGACGGCCGCACCCCTCGCCGAGCGTCGCGGGCTGTCGATCGTCACCGACGACCGGGTCATCGAGTCGGTCAACCGGTTCGAGGGGCTCAACTTCGGCGAGGGCGCGATGACGATCATCAAGCGGCCCCGGCTGTGGCGGCACCTGTACAACCCGTTCAAGCCGTCGTGGGGCGAGCCGTACGACGTGATGGCGGCGCGGATGATGGCGGCCGTGCACGCGGCCCGCGACGCCGCCAGGGGCCACGAGGCGGTCGTCGTGTCGCACCAGCTGCCGATCTGGACCACGCGGCTGCACGTGGAGAAGCGTCGCTACCTGCACCACCCGCGCAGCCGCCAGTGCACCCTCTGCTCGCTCACGTCGCTGCACTTCACCGGCGACACGCTCTCGCAGGTCAGCTACTCCGAGCCGGCCGGTGACCTCATCCCGGTCAAGGACAAGTCCGCCCCCTTCTCCGCCGGTGGCGCTCCCGACCCGAAGCGTCCCTCATGACCCGCACCGTCACGCTGGTGCCGGCCGTCCTGCTGGCCCTCCTGCTGGGCCTCCTGTCGGCACTGACCGGCTGCACGTCGGTGTCCGGCACCGGCGGCAAGGGCTACATCACCGGTGACGGCACCGTCAGCCAGGTCGACCGTGCCGACCGGGGCGACCCCGTCGAGCTCGCCGGCTCCGACCTCGACGGCAACGAGGTCGACCTCGACGACCTGCGCGGCAAGGTCGTGGTCATCAACGTCTGGGGCTCGTGGTGCCCTCCGTGCCGGGCCGAGGTTCCCGACCTGGTGGCGGCGGCGGAGCAGACCGCCGACGTCGCGTCGTACCTCGGGATCAACATCCGCGACTCCAACCAGGCCCAGGCCCAGAGCTTCGCGCGCAACAACGGCATCGAGTTCCCCTCGATCTACTCCCCGGACAACAAGGCGCTGCTGGCCTTCTACCGGACGCTCACGCCGCGCTCCATCCCCGCGACCGTGGTGCTCGACCGGAAGGGCCGGGTCGCCGCGTCCGTGCTCGGCCGGCTCCCCTCGACCCAGACCCTCACCGACCTCGTCGACGAGGTGGCCACCGAAGATGGGTGAGTGGTTCTCCGGGCAGGCGGCCTCCGGTTCCCTCCTGCTGGCGCTGCCGGTCGCTCTCGTCGCCGGCCTCGTCTCGTTCTTCTCGCCCTGCGTGATCCCGCTGCTGCCCGGCTACCTCTCCTACGCCACCGGCCTCTCCGGTGCCGACCTGGCCGGGGGTGAGGCGGACCGGCACCGCGGCCGGATGCTGCTCGGCTCGGTGCTGTTCGTGCTCGGCTTCTCCGCCGTGTTCGTCGCGATCGGCACGCTGTCGGGTGCCCTGGGCTACTGGCTGATCGACTACCAGCGCCAGATCACCGTCGTGCTCGGCTCGCTCACGATCGTGCTCGGGCTGGCGTTCGCCGGCCTGGTGCCGGGGCTGCAGCGCGACTGGCGGGTCCACCAGGTGCCGTCGGTGGGCCTCGCCGCCGCGCCCCTGCTGGGCATCCTGTTCGGCCTCGGCTGGACACCGTGCATCGGCCCGACGCTGGGCGTGATCAGCAGCCTCTCCATCAACGAGGCCACCGCGGGCCGGGGCGCCCTGCTCTCGAGCGTCTACGCGCTGGGGCTCGGCATCCCGTTCGTCGTGGCGGGGCTCGCCTACCGGCGCGCGCTCGGTGCGTTCGCGTGGGTACGCCGCCACCAGGTCTGGGTGATGCGCATCGGGGGCCTCATGCTCGTCGTCGTCGGCATCCTGCTCGTCACCGGCTGGTGGGGCGACCTGGTCACCTGGCTGCAGGTCAACCTCATCCTCGGAACAGAGGCACCCGTATGAGCGACCCCGCCCGCGGCGCCGACCCCGGTCGGCGCCCCAGTGAGCTGACCCTGCGGGAGACCCTGCGCTGGGCCTGGCGCCAGCTCACCTCCATGCGGACCGCGCTGATCCTGCTGCTGCTGCTCGCGCTGGCGGCGGTGCCCGGGTCGGTCATCCCGCAGTCGGACGTCGACTCCCTGAAGACCTCCCGCTGGCAGGACGCGCACCCGACGCTGACCCCGATCTACGAGAAGATCGGGCTGTTCTCGGTCTACGACTCCCCGTGGTTCGCCGCGATCTACCTGCTCCTGATGATCTCCCTGATCGGCTGCATCATCCCGCGCTCCTTCGTCTACTGGCGGGCCATGCGGGCCCGGCCGCCCAAGGCGCCACGGCACCTCGAGCGGCTCCCGCACCAGGCGTCGTACACGACGGGTGAGGGGGTCGACGACGTGGTCGCGCGGGCGGCGAAGGTGCTGCGCAAGCGCCGCTTCCGGGTCGATGCCGCCGAGGGCGTGGTGGCCGCCGAGCGGGGCTACCTGCGCGAGGCAGGGAACCTGCTGTTCCACATCTCGGTCGTCGTGGTGCTCGTGGGGTTCGGGGTGGGCAGCCTGTTCGGCTACAAGGGCGGCACGATCGTCGTCGTCGGCAACGGCTTCGCCAACGACGTGCGCAGCTACGACGACTTCCTGCCGGGCAGCCTGTTCCGCCCGGAGTGGATGGAGCCCTTCTCGTTCGACGTGACCGACTTCGACGTCGACTGGCTGACGAGCGGGCCACGCAAGGGGATGGCGCAGAAGTTCGTCTCGCACCTGACCTACCGCGAGTCGCCCGACGCCCCGGACAAGACCTACGACCTCAAGGTCAACCACCCGCTGAGCATCGGTGACACCGAGGTGTTCCTGATCGGCCACGGCTACGCCCCGGTCATCACGATCACCGACGGCAACGGCGACGTCACCTACAGCGGGCCGACGGTGTTCCTGCCCACCGACCAGACGTTCCAGTCCTTCGGGGTCGTGCGGGCGGCCGACGCCCGGCCGACGCAGATCGGGCTGGAGGGCGAGCTCTACCCCACCTTCGCGTTCACGCCAGGCAAGCAGGGCGGGCCCTACTCCGCCTTCGGCGACGCGCTCGACCCGTTGCTGTCGATGCAGGTCTACACAGGGGACCTGAGCATGGACACCGGTGCCGCCCAGTCGGTCTACGTCCTCGACAAGTCCCGGGCCCACCTCGTCACCAAGCCCGACGGGTCGATGTTCCGGCTCGACATGAGGATCGGCGACACGGTGAAGCTGCCGGACGGCGCCGGGTCGGTCACCTTCGACAAGCTGGAGCGCTGGAACAAGATCCAGATCAGCCGTACGCCGGGCAAGCTCGTCGCCCTGGCGGGGGTGAGCCTGGCGCTGCTCGGGCTGCTCGGCTCGCTGTTCATCCGCCCGCGGCGGGTCTGGATTCGTGTCCGGCGCGAGGGTGTGCAGACACTGGTCCAGCTTGGCGGCCTGGACCGTACCGACGGTGGCGACGTTGCCGAGGAGCTCACCGACATCATGGAAGCCATCAAGGAGGACGCGTGAGCGACCAGTCCTGGGAGACCCTCAGCAACCAGGCGGTGGCCGTCGCCGGCGTCGTCTACTTCCTCGCACTGCTGTGCCACCTCGGTCAGTGGGCCGCGCTGCGCAGGCTGCCGGCCGACACCGAGGTGACGACCGGCCGGACCGCGATGCTCGGGCGGCTCGGCGTACTCCTCACCGTGATCGCCGTCGCGGTGCACTTCGTCGGGCTCGTCGGCCGGGGCATGGCCGCCGACCCCAACCGGGTGCCCTGGGGCAACATGTACGAGTTCACGGTGTCGGGCAGCTTCTTCGTCGCGCTCTTCTACCTGGTGCTCTACCGCCGGTTCCGGCTGGAGTGGATGGCCCCGATCGTCGTCGGCTTCGTCGTGAGCGTGCTGATGGCCGCCGTGATCTGGCTCTACGACCCCGTCGCCCCGCTGACCGAGGCGCTCTACTCGCCGTGGCTGGTCATCCACGTCGTGTCGGCGGTGGTCGCGACCGGTGCGTTCACCCTCGGCGGCATCGCGTCGCTGCTCTACCTGCTGAAGTCACGCAGCAAGCACCAGGACCGGGCCACCGGCTACCTCGCGCGGGTGCCCGACCTGCGTGGGCTGGACCGCATCTCCTACCGGATGCACGCCTTCGGCTTCCCGGTGTGGACGTTCGCGGTGCTGATCACCGGCCCGATCTGGGCGCACCAGGCGTGGAGCTCCTACTGGAACTGGGACCCCAAGGAGGTCTGGGCGTTCATCACCTGGGTCGTCTACGCGGCGTACCTGCACGCCCGCACCACCGCGGGCTGGCGCGGCCGCAACGCCGCGTGGGTGGCGGTGCTCGGGCTGGCCACGCTGTGGTTCAACTTCATCGGGATCAACTACTTCTCCACGACGTCCCAGCACTCGTACGCCGAGGGCGCGGCGCCGATCTCGCCGCCCTCGAGCGTCGTGGCTCAGGTGGAGTCCGGTTCGTCCCTCTGACGCTTCTTCCGGTTCTTCCGGTCGAGGTCGCGCAGGAAGTCTGGGTCGTCGTCGGGGGAGGCGGGCCGCTGCGGCTTGCGCGGCTTCCGTGAGCGCTGGGGCATGCCCTGCACGCCTCGCCGTTCGATCACGCGGACCAGCAAGTACACCGCGAGAGCGACGATGAAGACGATCAGCAGGAACTTCAGCACCCCACCAATGTATGTCGTGTCTGGTGAGGATGGGGTCTCCCCTTCGGCTCCACCGAGCGCGGGGTGGGCGGCACCGCCTAGGCTGGTGGGGTGAAGGAGTTCGTCGTCTACACCGCCATGCGCCTCGTCGTGTTCGTCGCGTCCCTGCTCGTCGTGATCGGCGTGTGGTCGCTCGTGTCCGGCCAGGACAGCGTCAACGCCGTCTGGTCGGTGGTCCTCGCGTTCATCGTCTCCGGCATCGCGTCGTACTTCCTGCTCAACCGCCAGCGCGAGGCCTTCGCCCGCCGGGTCGAGCTGCGCGCGCAGCGCGCCACCTCCGCCTTCGAGGCGCGCCGGGGGCGCGAGGACGCGGAGTAGGGGCTTTGCGGTCGCGATACCCGGGTACCCGGGTATCGCGACGCTTCACGGGGGTTGCAACCCTCGTAAGGCGCACGAACGCCCCGTGAAGCTCGGGCTGGTGTGGAGGTTTTCCACAGGTTCGACGACGGCCAGGTGCCGGGCGACGGCCATCTGGGCACGGTGGAGCCCATGAACGCTGATCTCGTGGATCTGACAGACGCGGTCTTCCTACGGCGCGAGGCAGTGGCCGAGGGGTACAGCGACCGTGCCATTCGCGCCCTCGTTCGTGGTGGTGTGTGGCATCGGGTGCGCCGCGGTGCCTACTGCTCCGGCGAGATGTGGCGCTCGCTCTCGGACGCCGACCAGCATCGCGTCCTGTGCAGGGCTGTGCTGCGTGCGTCGCACCCCACGACGGTCCTGAGCCACCATTCGGCGGCGATCGAGCTGGGAGTGCCGGTCTGGAACGCCAACCTTCTCGAGGTGCACGTCACCCGCACGGACGGTCAGACCGGGCGACGAGAGGCGAACGTCGTGAGGCACTGCGGCGTGCTTCCCGACGATCACGTCGTCGAGCTGCGAGATGTGCGCGTGACGATGGCGTCCCGGGTCGCGGTCGAGATGACGACGGTCTCGTCCGTCGAGTCAGCTCTGGTCGTCGTCAACGGGTTGTTGAACGCCGGAGCCACCACGGTGGACGAGGTCACGGCACTCGCCTCGGATCTCCGGTTCTGGCCGCACAGCTTGTCCGCCGAGATCGTGATGCGCCTGGCTGACCCACGTATCGAGTCTGTAGGGGAGTCGCGCACTCTCTTCATGTGCTGGGGCCAGCACCTGCCGCGGCCCACTCCGCAGGTCAAGGTGTACGACGAGCACGGCGCACTCTTTGCACGACTCGACTTCGCCTGGCCGCAGTACGGCGTGTTCCTCGAGTTCGACGGGCGCGAGAAGTATCAGAGGTTCAGGCTCGAGGGCGAGACCCTCGATGAGTTCCTCATGCGGGAGAAGCGACGCGAGGAGCGCGTCTGCCTCTTGACTGGGTGGGTGTGCATCCGCATCACGTGGGCGGATCTGGCGCGGCCGGCGACGACCGCTGGGCGCATCCGACGCTTGCTCGCACGACGTACTCCTCGGGGAGCATGACAGCGAAACTTCGCGGGGCGTCCTGACGCTTCACGGGGGTTGCAACCCCCGCTAGGCGACGGGATACCCGGGTACCCGGGTATCCCAACAGCACGCTCACGGCACCAGCAGGAACACCACCACGAGCGCGGCCCACCACAGCTGGGCGAGGCCGGTCTGGGCGAGCACGGGGATGAGTGCGGGGCCGCTGGCGCCGCCGAGCACGGCGCGCACGGGTGGGAGGACGATGACCAGGAACGCCAGCGCGCCCAGCACCCACCACGTCGTGGCAGCGGCGATAGCGACGATCGCGAAGGCGGCGGCGAGGACGAGCAGCAGGTAGAGGTAGCGGGTGCGCCGCTCTCCGAGGCGTACGGCGAGGGTCCGCTTGCCGGCCTCGACGTCGGTGTGGATGTCGCGCAGGTTGTTGGCCACCAGGATCGCGCAGGCGAGAGCGCCGACACCGACGCCGGCGTAGAGCGCGGGCCAGAGCCAGGCCTCGGTCTGGACGTAGGCCGTGCCGACCACCGCGACCAGGCCGAAGAACACGAACACCATGACCTCGCCGAGGCCGAGGTAGCCGTAGGGCCTCGAGCCGCCGGTATAGAACCAGGCGGCGAGGACGCACGCGAGGCCCACGGCGACCAGCCACCAGGCCGTGGTGGCGGCGAGCGCCAGGCCCGCGGCGGCGGCGACCGCGAAGGCCAGGAAGGCCGCGGTCTTCACGGCCCGAGGGGTGGCCGCTGCAGATCCGACGAGTCGCATCGGGCCCACCCGAGCGTCGTCGGTCCCGCGGATCCCGTCGGAGTAATCGTTGGCGTAGTTGACGCCCACCTGCAGGGCCAGGCTGACGACCAGGGCGAGCAGCGCCTTCCACCACACCAGCCCGTCGGTGTACGTCGCAACGCCGGTGCCCGCGAGCACGGGGGCGATCGCGGCGGGCAGGGTGCGCGGGCGCGCCCCGGCGATCCAGTCGGCGGTGGTGGTCACCGGGGTATCCAATCAGGCGGGTGGCGCCGCCTTCGCAGGCGGCTTCGCCCGGGCAAGGTGGCCCTCGGCGGCTCACGCCGACGGATGGATGTCGACCGTCGCGAGGACGACGATGCCGGCGATCACCAGCCAACCCGGGAGTCGTGAGGTCATCGCGGGGGATTCTTCCACTGCGACTAGCGTGCCTCGCGTGACTTTCCTGCGCCCGCCCGACGACCCGGCGGCTGCTGTCGCGGCGCTGACGCGCTGGCTCGGCGCCGACGACCCCGAGCGGCTGCTCATCACCACGTCGGGCTCCACCGGCACCCCCAAGCGCGTGGTGTTGACGCGCGACGCCGTGCTCGCCTCCGTGACCGCCTCGACCCGCCGGCTCGGCCACGCGGGTCGGTGGGCGCTGGTCCTGCCGTCGTCGTACGTCGCGGGCGTCCAGGTCGTGGTCCGCTCGCTGGTCGCCGGGCACGAGCCGGCGCTCGACGGCTGGGGCGACGCGGAGCTCACCTCGCTCGTGCCCACCCAGCTGCACCGGCTGCTCGACTCGCCCGACGACGTCGCCGCGCTGCGCGGCATGCACACGATCCTGCTGGGGGGCGGCCCGATCGACCCGGCGCTGCGCAGCCGTGCCGAGGACGCAGGACTGCGCCTCGTCGCGACGTACGGCGCGAGCGAGACCGCGGGCGGCTGCGTGTACGACGGGCTGCCGCTCGACGGCGTGGCGGTGGCCGTCGGCACCGACTCGCGGGTTCGGATCGGAGGCCCGACGCTCTTCTCCGGGTACGACGGCGACCCGGCGCTCACGGCCGAGACCCTGGTCGACGGGTGGTACCTCACCAGCGACGCCGGCCGACTCGACGAGGACGGTCGGCTCCAGGTGCTCGGCCGGCTCGACGACGTGGTGATCAGCGGGGGCGTCAACGTGCCGCTGCCAGCCGTCGCCGCCCGGCTGCGCGCGCACCCCCGCGTGGGCAGCTGCGAGGTGCTGGGCGTCGACGACGTCGAGTGGGGCCAGCGCGTGGTCGCCTTCGTCACGGGAGGGATCGAGCTCGACGAGGCCCGCGACTGGGTGTCCGCCGAGCACCCGCGGTCGTGGGCGCCGCGGCAGGTCGTCGTACTCGATGCGCTGCCGCTGCTCGGCAACGGCAAGGTCGACCGGGTCGCCCTCAGAGAGATAGCACTGCGGGAGCTCGCATGAACGTCTTCTCTATCCCGATGCGGACCCGCTTCCGCGGCATCACCGTCCGCGAGGGGGTGCTGCTGCGCGGGGAGGGCGGCGGGTGGGGGGAGTGGAGCCCCTTCCTGGAGTACTCGCCCGAGGTCGCCGAGCCGTGGCTGCGCTGCGCCGAGGAGGCTGCGGCCGGTGACTGGCCGACGGCCGTGCGCGACCGGGTGCCGGTCAACGTCACCGTCCCGGCGGTCGACGCGGTCCGCGCTCACCAGATCGTCACGGCCGGTGGCTGCCGGACCGCGAAGGTCAAGGTGGCCGAGCCGGGCCAGACCCTCGCCGACGACCAGGCCCGCGTCGAGGCGGTGCGCGATGCGCTCGGCCCGGCCGGCAAGGTCCGCATCGACGTCAACGGTCTCTGGTCGCTCGACCAGGCCGTGTCGTCGATCCCGGTGCTCGACCGCGCCGCGGGTGGGCTGGAGTACGTCGAGCAGCCGTGCGCCGACGTGGAGGACCTCGCCCGGGTCCGCCGTCGCGTGGACGTGCCGATCGCCGCCGACGAGTCGATCCGCCGGGCGACCGATCCCTACCGGGTCCGGGACCTCGAGGCCGCCGACATCGCGGTGCTCAAGGTGCAGCCGCTCGGCGGGGTGCGGGCGTGCCTGCGGATCGCCGAGGACATCGGGCTCCCGGTCGTCGTCTCCTCCGCGCTCGAGACGTCGGTCGGCATCGCCGCCGGTGTGGCGCTGGCCGCCGCGCTCCCGAGCCTCGAGCACGCGTGCGGCCTGGCGACCGTGCAGCTCTTCCACGAGGACGTGGTCGTCGAGCCGCTGCTGCCCGTCGACGGCTGGCTGCCGGTGACGGTCCCGGTGGTCGACGAGAAGGCGCTGGCCCGGCTCGCCGCCGCTGCCGACCGACGAGTGCACTGGGAGCACCGCCTCAGCGAGGTGCGCGGCGTACGGCAGGATCGCCCCTCGTGAGCAACCCGTCGACCGATCTCGCCCGGGGCATCGTCGCCACCCTCGTCGAGGCCGGCGTCACCGACGTCGTCGTCGCCCCGGGCTCGCGCAACGCACCGCTGTCGTTCGCGGTGTACGCCGCCGCCGAGGCCGGTCGGCTCCGGCTGCACTCGCGTCTCGACGAGCGCTCGGCCGGGTTCGTGGCCCTCGGCCTGAGCAAGGTCGGCGCCCGGGCCGCGGTGTTGTGCACGTCGGGCACGGCGGTCGCCAACCTCCACCCCGCGGTGCTCGAGGCGGCGCACGCGGCGGTCGGCCTGATCGCCGTGACCGCCGACCGGCCGGCCTCGCTGCGCGGCACCAACGCCAACCAGACGACCGACCAGGTGGGCGTCTTCGGGCCGCTGGTGCGGACGCAGGACCTCGCGGCCGGGTCCGGGGACTTCGAGCTTGCCGACGACGCGCCGACGCACCTCAACGTGCAGCTCGACGACCCGCTGCTGCCCGACGACGACGAGGGCGGCTGGCTGCCCGAGGTGCCGGCGGCGCGCGAGCGCCGGTGGCCGAAGTACGGCGACGGCACCCCGATCCCGGCCGGGCCGCTCACCGTCGTGGTGGCCGGCGACGACGCCGGACCGCCCGCACGGGTGCTGGCGGAGCGGGCCGGGTGGCCGCTGTTCGCCGAGCCGTCCAGCGGCTCGCGCACCGGCGAGAGCGCCCTGCGCTGCTACCGGCTCCTGCTCGACGGTGAGCTCGGCGGCCGTATCGAGCGCGTCGTCGTCTACGGTCACCCAACGCTGTCGCGCCCGGTCACCCGGCTGCTAGCTCGCTCGGACGTCGAGGTGTGGGCCCAGCGCTCACCTGGGGTCTGGGCCGAGCGGCCGTTCGAGGTCGACGTCGAGTTCGACGCGCTCGCCTGCGATCCGGGGGAGCCCGGGTGGATCGGCGAGTGGCACGCGGCCGATGCCTCGGTCGCCACCCAGCTCGACGCGCTGCTGGCCGCCGAGCCCGACCTCACGCCGTACGAGGTGCTGGGGGCTGTAGCCACGGCCCTGCCGCCCGGCGGACTGCTCGTGGTCGGCGCCTCCAGCCCGATCCGCGACCTCGACCTGATGGTGCCGAGGTACGCCGTCGGCGCCCGACGCAAGGTCGTCGCGAACCGCGGGCTGGCCGGCATCGACGGCACGATCTCCACTGCGATCGGGGCGGCGCTGGGCCGGCCGTCGGACCGGGCCTTCGCCGTGATGGGTGACGTGACCTTCCTGCACGACGCCAGCGGGCTGTTCCTGGGGCCGGCCGAGGAGCGGCCCGACCTGACCATCGTGGTCGTCAACGACGACGGCGGCTCGATCTTCGCGATGCTCGAGCAGGGCGACGCGGCGTACGCCGGTGCCTACGACCGCCTCTTCGGCACCCCGCACCACGTCGACCTGGCCGCGCTGTGCGCCGCGAGCGGGACCCCGCACTGGCGCGTCGAGTCGCTGCCCGAGCTCGAGCAGGCGCTGGCCTCACCCAACGGCGGCATCGAGATCGTCGAGGTGCGGGTGCGCCGCGACAACCGCCGCGACCTCGACGCCAGGATCCGCGCGCTGGTGCCGTAGAGGTCTCGAGGCTCGCGAGCTCGCACCTGGCAGAGTGGCCGCGTGACCGCACCGATCCAGCGCGCCGACGTCGCAGTCATCGGCGGCACCGGCTTCTACTCCTTCCTCGACGACGCCAGCGAGCACCGGATCAGGACGCCGTACGGCGACCCGTCGGCGTCCGTCGCGATCGGCACCGTGGCCGGTCGCAGTGTGGCGTTCCTGCCGCGCCACGGGCCGCACCACGAGCACCCGCCGCACGCGATCAACTACCGCGCGAACCTGTGGGCGCTGCGCTCTCTGGGCGTGCGTCAGGTGCTCGCGCCCTGCGCCGTCGGCGGCCTGAGCACGCGCGTCGAGCCGGGCGACATCGTCGTGCCGGACCAGCTGGTCGACCGCACGCATCGCCGGGTCTCGTCGTACGTCGAGACGGGCGCGGTGCACCTCCCCTTCGCCGACCCCTACTGCCCCGGTGTGAGCGGTGCCCTGGCCACGGCCGGTGCCGACATCACCCCTGGCGGGACCATGGTCGTCATCGAGGGTCCGCGCTTCTCCACGCGGGCGGAGTCGCGCCACTACGCCGACCAGGGCTGGGACCTCATCAACATGACCGGTGCGCCCGAGGCGATGCTGGCCCGCGAGATGCGCCAGTGCTACGCCGCGATCGCGCTGGTCACCGACATGGACGCCGGTGCCGAGTCGGGCCAGGGCGTCGGGCAGGAGGAGGTCTTCGCGATGTTCAAGCAGAACCTCGACAGGCTCGGCGGCATCCTCCGCACCGCGATCGAGGCGCTGCCCGACCCGGACGGCTGCGCGTGCTCCACCTGGGCCGACGGCGTCGAGCTGACCTACGCGGTGCCGTCGAGCCTTGCGGGGTCGTGACGCACATGATCCCCCGTCCGGCTGGGCATCATGGCCCCATGACCCAGACCGACACGCAGTCCCTCTCCTCCACGCCCGGCGTCGTCCCGTACGTCGAGTGGCACACCGGGCCGCGACGTACCGTCACCGTCGGTCTCACGACCGGCAACTCGATCGTGGCCAGCAGGTACCGCCCGATCGTGAGCATCGACGGCCGGCAGTACGTCGTCGTGTGGGGTCCGGTGACCTTCGAGGTCCCGGCCGACCGCAACGTGCACCTGAGCGTGCACCTCGAGGGCGACATCGTGGGCCAGGTCGCCTCGGTGCTGCTTCCGCCGTCGCCCGAGAACCTGCGCTTCAGGTACGAGACGCACTACAAGTCCGGTGTCGGGTCCCTGGCCCCCGACCGCGCCGGCCCAGCATGACCAGGCCGGGAGCGATCTGGGCAAGCGTGATCAAGGCGCAGCCGCGACGACGCGACACCCTCATCCCATGAGCGTTGCCACCGACACCTTCGCCGGGTTCGTCGACCACCTGACCGAGGCGCTCGCCTCGACCGGGTCCGACGACGCCGCGATCGCCCCCGGTCCGGAGTGGGCGGCCCGGCTGGGCTTCTCCCGGTTCCACTTCGACCGGATGATCCGCTCGGTCGCGGGCGAGCCGCCGACGGCCTTCCGCCGGCGCATCCTCCTCGAGCGGGCGGCGTACCGGATGATCACCACCACCGCGCCGCTGATCGACATCGCCGTGGAGGCGGGCTACGGCTCCCACGAGGCGTTCACGCGGGCCTTCGCCAAGGCGTACGGCGTCCCGCCGGCGTCGTGGCGGCGCAAGCCGGGACACATCCAGATCGAGGCGCCGAGCGACGTCCACTTCCACCCACCCGGCAGCCTGCGGCTGCCCGCGCGAGACGAGGTCACTGCCATGGAACTGATGACGAAGATGGTCGAGCACCACATCTGGCTGACCGGCGAGATGATCCGGCTGGCCGAGCGACTGAGCGAGGAGCAGCTCGACGAGCCCATCGAGGTCAGCGTCGACGACGATCGGCAGACCATCCGCTCGCTGCTGTCACGGCTGGTCGGGCAGATGGGCATGTGGAACGCCGCGATGGCCTCCCGCGACTACGACTGGTCGGTCGAGGAGCACGAGTCGCTGTCGTCGCTGCGGCAGCGGCTGGCGGCCGAGGGGCCGACGTACCTCGCCCACGTGCGCGACGTCGTCGACTCCGCCCGGCTGGACGACACGTTCGTGGACGCGCTGTGCGAGCCCGCCGAGGTCTTCACCTACGGCGGGATGATCGCGCACGTGCTGACCTTCGCCGCCCACCGGCGCACCCTGGTGGTGCTGGCGTTCGGCAAGCACGGGGTCGATGAGCTCGGCTGGGGCGATCCGATGCTGTGGGTGGCGGAGCCCGCCTGAGCTGAGCGGTGGTCGCCTGCGGTCAGGGTCGCCGACGTCCGGCACACTGGCTCGGTGGAGATCGCATTCTTGCTCGTCGCCCTGGCAGTCGTCGTCCTCACCGGCACGGCGGTGGCGAGCCGACTCTCCCTCCCGGCACCCCTGCTCCTGATCGCCGTCGGCATCGCCGGGTCCTTCCTGCCGATGCTGCCCGAGATCCAGCTCGGCCCGGAGGTCGTGCTCCTGGGCCTGCTGCCGCCGCTGCTCTACGCCGCCGCCGTACAGACCTCGCTGGTCGACTTCAACGCGAACCGGCGGGTGATCCTCCTGCTCTCGGTGGGGCTGGTGGTCTTCACCACCACCGGCGTCGCCGTCCTGGTGCACGCCCTCCTGCCCGACCTCAGCTGGCCCGCCGCCTTCGCGATCGGGGCCGTCGTCGCGCCGCCGGACGCGGTGGCCGCCACGGCGATCGGGCGCAACATCGGCCTGCCGCGCAGGATCGTCACGGTCCTCGAGGGCGAGTCCCTGATGAACGACGCGACGGCCCTGGTCGCGCTGCGCACCGCGATCGGGGCCGGCGCGGGCGGGGTGGCGGCCTTCGAGGTGGCGGAGGACTTCATCAGAGCGGCGGTCGGCGGGGTCCTCATCGGGTTCGTCTTCTTCTACGTCGTCGCCCGCATGCGCAAGCGGGTGGAGGACCCGGTGCTGGACACGGCCATCTCGTTCGTCGTGCCGTTCGCCGCCTACATCAGCGCCGAGCGCGTGCACGCCTCCGGTGTGGTCTCGGTGGTGGTCGCGGGTCTGCTGCTGGGCCACAAGGCGCCGATCGTGCAGACCGCGCAGAGCCGGATCGCCGAGCGGATGAACTGGCGCACCGTCTCCTTCATGCTCGAGAACGCCGTCTTCCTGCTCATCGGCCTCCAAGCGCGCTGGATCATCGACGACGTCAGCATCGGCGGGGTCTCGTGGGGCCGGGTGGGAGTCGTCTCCGGTGCCACCCTGGTCGCGGTGATCGTGCTGCGGATGGCATGGGTCTTCCCGGCCCGGCTCCTCCTCGTGCGCCCGGGGCCGGACCGCTACGACGCCCGGCCACCGTGGACCTACACCTTCATCCTCGGCTGGGCCGGCATGCGTGGCGTGGTGACGCTGGCCGCCGCCTTCGTCATCCCCTCCGACGTCGAGCACCGCGAGGTCCTGCTGCTCGTCGCCTTCACCGTGGTGGCCGGCACCCTGTTCATCCAGGGGCTGTCCCTCCCGTGGCTGGCCAGGCGCCTCGACGTACCCGCGCCCGATCCCGCCTCCGACGCCCTGGCCCGCGCGACCCTGCTGCAGCAGGCGTCCAAGGCGGGGTTCGAAAAGCTCGAGCATCTCGAGTACGACGACCCGCACGACGTCGTCGGCCTGATCCGCCAGCGCATCGACCAACGGAACTTCGCCGCCTGGGAGCGGCTGTCGACGACGTCCGAGATCGAGGCGCCGAGCGAGCTGTACGCCCGCGTGCGCCTGGCGATGATCGAGGCCGAGCGCGAGCGCGTGCTGGAGATCCGCTCCGGCGGGACCGTCGCCTCCGAGGTGGTCGCTGACGTCTTGTCGATGCTCGACATCGAGGAGTCGATGCTGGACGTCGCCACCGAGGAGCGCAGCGACCGCAGGAACCTGCCGGGAGGCGGCATCCACGACGAGGAGTGCCCCGAGCTCGTGGCCTACCCGTCGGTCGAGACCGAGCCCGAGCCCATGTGCGCCCAGTGCCTGATCGACGGGACCAGGTGGGTCGCGCTGCGCCAGTGCCTGGAGTGCGGCGAGATCGGCTGCTGCGACTCGTCGCCCGGCCAGCACGCCACCGCCCACTTCCACGAGTCGGCACATCCGGTGATGGAGACCGCCGAGCAGGGCGAGGAGTGGCGGTGGTGCTACGTGCACCACCAGACCGCCTGACCATGAGCCTGGCCGAGCACGCGCCCACGTCGTCGCGCCTGACGTTCCGCCGGATGCGGCCGGACGACCTGGACGACATGGCGCGCCTGCTGGGGGATCCCACAGTGATGACGCATTACCCACGGCCGAAGACGCGGGCCGAGGCCCTGGACTGGATCCGGTGGAACGAGGCCAACTATGCGCGTGACGGGTTCGGGCTGTGGATCCTGCACGACGGCACGGGCGCATTCGTGGGGGACTGTGGCCTGACCTGGCAGCAGGTCGACGGTGAGGAGCACCTCGAGGTCGGCTACCACCTCCTGCCGGCCTTCCAGGGCCGCGGGCTCGCCACCGAGGCGGCGGCCGCGTGCCGCGACCTCGCGCGGGCCCGGGGGATCGGCCGACTGATCGCGATCACGCGCCCCGACAACGTCCCCTCCCAGCGCGTGGCGGAGAGGATCGGCCTCACCTTCGAGCGCGAGACGGTGAGCCACGGCGGGGTGCGCGTCCACGTCCACGGCGCCGCCCTCTGAGGCTCGAGCGACGGCGGCAGAATGCGACATCGCGCCGCACCCGAGGGTGCGACGCGATGTCGCTGTGGTGCGAGGTGTTGCTCCGCTGAGCCGGGGCTCAGGACTGCCAGATGCGCACCCAGTCGACGTACGAGTGCTGGGGGAGCTTGCTGTCCGAGCCGATGTTCGGGATCTCGTAGTCCGAGCTGAGCAGGGACAGGATCGGGAACTCGGGCTGGTTGGAGATGCCCTTCGTGCTGCGGTAGGTCTCCTTGCCGTCGATGCGGAAGATGTAGGCGCTGGGCGTCCACTCGACGGAGAAGACGTGGTAGGCCTTGAACCAGTCGTCCTTCTTGTTGGCCAGGAACTTCTCGGAGTCCTTGATCCAGTCACCGGTCTTGATCAGCTTGCCCTTGCTGTCGCGGTGGTAGGTGAAGCTGGTGAGACCGCCCTGGGCGGCACCCTTGCCGAACCACTCGATGACGTCGATCTCCGCGCCACCCGGAACCTCGGTGTCGGGCTGCAGCCAGAAGCTGGCGTGCTGGCCGCGCATCTTCTGGAACTTCATGCGCGCGGCGGCAAAGCCGTACTTGAAGGAGACCTGGTCCTCAGTCGAGATGTGGCCGTTGAGGCGGTAGGCGTACTTGCCGAGGACCCGGCCGTCCTGCTTGGCGGTGCACAGGTCGGAGCGGGTGGGGTCCTTGATGACGCTGAGGCGCACGGTGCCACCGCCGACGCGGACGGCCTCGGGGCCGCCCTTCGAGCAGGCGCGGAAGCCCTCCGGGTTGTAGTCGGGGATCCGGTGGGACCACTGGGTGCCCAGGGTCGTGCCGTCGAAGCCGTCGGAGAAGAGGGGGGTGATCCACTTCGCGTTGCTCACCGGCTTGGTGGCGACCTTGCCGACCTTGGCGCGCAGCGTGACGGGCTTGCCGCTGCGGGTGGCGGCGGTGTTGAAGTTCGCCACGCCCTTCTTGCTGGTGACGGCCTTGCCGGCCTTCTTCCAGGCCGAACCGGCCTTCACCTGCAGGAGCACCTTGGTGCCCGGGCGTTGCGGCTTCACCTTGACGGTGACGGCGGCCCTGGCGGAGCCCGGGCTGGCGGCCTTCTTGCCGTACTGGCTGATCTGCGGCATCACCTGGATGGCGACGCGGGTCTTGGCCTTCTGGGCCTGGGCCTTGGTGGCCAGGGATGACGGTGCGGGGGGCTCCGTCTCGGAGTTGGCTTGCGAGGCCAGGAGCAGCGAGGCGGGCATCAAGAGTGCGGCCATGCTCCCGACGATGAGTCGGCGTCCAGACATGAATGAGTCCTGTTCGGGCGTTGGGTGATGGTCAGGCCGCCAGCCCCATGAACCAGTGGCGGCGACGCGTTCCACCATAACCGCCCGGCCGGTTTCCCTTTGCTTCACCGGCCGGAGTCGGCCGAAAGTTGGTCCGATCGGTCAGGCGCGAACCGGCCGGTCCACCCGGCGCACCATCCGGATCTCCCAGGCGTCGAGCTCGTCGTCCTTCTTCCGCGCGCCGTCGGGCGCGAACCCCTGCCGGGCGTAGAAGCCGCGCGCGCGGGCGTTGTCCTCGAAGACCCACAGCGACGCGGAGTCACCGCCCAGCTCCTCCGCGAGCAGCAGCCGCCCGATCCCGCGGCCCCACTCGGCCTCGGCGACGTAGAGCGCGTAGAGCTCCAGCTCGGTCGGCGGGTCGTCGTCCCGGCCCGGCCCCGACGACACGAAGCCGACCGGTCGGTCGTCCCGCACGGCGATCAGTCGTTCCCGCCCGCCCTCGATCTGGGTGCGCCAGTTCCGCGCCGAGCGCTCGAGGTCGAGGGCGGCCTCGAGCCGCGCGCTGTCCACGATGGGGGAGTACGCCGCCCGCCAGCACTCCAGGTGCAGCCGGGCGCACGCCTCGACGTCCTCGAGCGTGGCGAGCCGCAGGCTCACACCGGGTGGTGGATGGAGCATGCGCCCAGCCTTCCAGAGAGCCCAGGCCGCCGGGAGACGAGTCTGCTGGGATCGGGGGAGCCATACTGTGCGGCATGCGGTTGACGAAGCTCGGTCACTCCTGCGTGCGCATCGAGTACGACGGACGGTCGTTGGTCCTCGACCCCGGATCCTTCACCGACGCCGGTGCCACCGACGGCGCCGACGCCGTACTCCTCACGCACGAGCACCCTGACCACTACCTGCCGGCCCACCTACGTGCGTGCGACGCGCCCATCTTCACGATCGAGCCGGTGGCCGCCCGGATCCGGGAGGACGCACCGGACCTGATCGAGAGGGTGACCGTCGTCGCCCCGGGGTCCGGCTTCGAGGCGGCCGGCGTGCCGGTGCGCGCGGTCGGCGAGCTGCACGCCGTCATCTACTCCGACCTGCCGCGCGTCCACAACTCCGGCTACGTGCTGACGCTCGGGGACCGCCGGGTCTACCACCCCGGCGACGCGTTCACCCTGCCCGGCGAGGACGTCGACGTGCTGTGCGCGCCGATCTGCGCGCCGTGGCAGAAGGTGTCCGAGGCGATCGACTTCGCCCTCGCCGTGGGCGCGCCGCGCAACCTGGCCATCCACGACCGCGTCTACTCGCCCGTGGGGCTGGGCATCCTGGACACCCATCTCGGGCGCTTCCTCGGCGACGCCGGTCAGCAGTACGCCCGCCCCGGCGACGGCCGGGACCTGGACCTCGGCTCGCCCTGACGTCTCCCGGCTCGTCGCCTTGAGCGGTGGCTGAGCCACATTCGTGGCGTGGTGAAGTGTGGCTGGGTCACCGCAGCGACGGACGAATGTGGCTACGACACCGGTGCCGGGGCGACGCGCCTCGGCGGTGGCTGAGCCACATTCGTGGCGCGGTGGAGTGTGGCTGGGTCACCGGTGCCGGGGGACTCGTGGCTGAGCGGTGGCTGAGCCACATTCTCGGAGCCGCAGAACGTGGCTGGGCCACCGCTGCGACGGACGAATGTGGCTACGACACCGCCCCGCACGGGGCGCCGCGCCTCAGCGGTGACTGAGCCACATTCGAAGGTCCGCAGAATGTGGCTGACTCACCGCTGCGACAAGGGCACCGCGACGGATCAGGCGCTGTGAGGTCAGCGGATGGTGAGGGCGTCGCGGACCGGCACCAGCTTCGCCTGCGACTCGGCGAGCTCGGCCTCCGGATCGGAGTCGCCGACGATTCCGCAGCCCGCGAACAGCCGCACGGTGGCACCGTCGAGGAGCGCGGAGCGCAGCGCGATGCCCCACTCGCCGTCGCCCGTGGCGTCCATCCAGCCGACCGGCCCGGCGTAGCGGCCGCGGTCCATGCCCTCGATCTCGGAGATGAGCGCGACCGCCGCAGGTGTCGGCGTGCCGCCGACCGCGGCGGAGGGGTGCAGTGCCTCGGCCAGCCGCAGGCTCGACACCGTGGCGGCGTCGTGCGCGACGCCCGCCACGTCGGTGGCCAGGTGCATGACGTTGGGGAGGTGCAGGACGAACGGCGTCTCCGGCACGTTCATCGAGGAGCAGTGCGGCTCGAGGGCGTCGGCGACCGAGCGCACGGCGTACTCGTGCTCCTCCAGGTCCTTCGAGCTGCGTGCGAGCGTGGCGGAGAGCGCGAGGTCGCGCCCGTCGTCGCCCGTACGCCGGATGGTGCCGGCGAGCACGCGCGAGGTCACCAGCCCGCGCTCGCGGCGCACGAGCATCTCGGGGGTGGCGCCGAAGAGGCCGTCGACGTGGAAGGTCCAGCACATCGGGTAGTCCGCGGCGAGCCGGCGCAGCGGCCAGCGCACGTCGACCGGCTCGGTCGCCGTCGCGATGAGGTCACGTGCCAGGACGACCTTCTCGAGGTCGCCTGCGTTGATGCGGGCCACCGCGTCGGCGACCACCGTCATCCACTGCTCGCCGTTGAGGGCGCCGTCGGCGAAGCTCACCTCGGCGGGCGCCGACGCGGCAGCCATCGGGGCGAAGGCGTCGAGCTCGGCCGGGCCCACCGTGGTCAGCCAGGTGGTCTCACCGCGCCGGCCGAAGACGACCTGGGGCACGGTCAGCACCGAGTCGCCGGGCTCGTCGGCGAAGGCGAAGGAGCCGAAGCAGACCAGTCCGGTGCCGGGCTCGCCGACCTCGTCGGTCACCTGGGCGCGCACGACCTGCTCGCTCCACCACTTGTCGGCGTCGGCGAAGCGGGTCGACCCGGTGGTGCGGATGCGGGCCGCCGTACCCCAGCCGACCAGGCCCTCGCCCTTGCGCAGCCACGTGCTGGCGTCGCCCTCGGGGAGCCGGTCGAGCAGGTGCGGCACCGCCGCAGGGTCGACCCGGACGGTGTGTACGACGAGTGGCCGGCCGGTGGACTCGGCCCCGGAGTCGCCGGGGGTCGCGCTGCTCGTCACGAGCCCAGAGCCTACGCCTGCGCTCCTGAGCTCCCGTCAGGACCGGTAGACGATCACCCGGTCGCCGATCCGGACCTGGTCGAAGAGCCAGGCGACCCCATCGAAGTCCCGCACGTTGACACAGCCGTGCGAGGCGCCGGCGTACCCGTTGGCCGCAAAGTCCGGCGAGTAGTGCACGGCCTGGCCGCCGGAGAAGAACATCGCGAACGGCATCGAGGTGTCGTAGAGGCTGGAGACGTGGTCGCGGGACTTGGAGAACACCGAGAAGTCACCCTCGCGCGTGGGCAGCTCGTCGGAGCCGAAGCGGACCTCGAAGGTCTCCACCACCTCGCCGTCGACCACCCAGCGCAGCGACTGCGAGCTCTTGTCGATGCAGAGCACGCGGCCGCTCCGGCAGCGCGGATCCAGGGCGGCGGGCTTGGGCTGGATGTTGTGCAGCTGCTCGTAGGTCGGCGTGTAGGTCATCGCGGTGAGCCGGTCGAGCGTGCGCTGGTCGATGTCGCCGGTCGCGGGGATCTCGCGCTTGGCCTGGAACCCGCGCACGGCCTTGACGGTGGCGTCGTCGTAGGTGCCGCTCACGTCGCCGAAGAGCCAGGCGATCTGCTTGAGACGGGCCTGTACGCCGCGCACCTGCTCGCCGCTCGCACCGGGCGCGAGGAGCGCCGGGCCAGGGCGCAGCACGTTGAACTTCTCGTCGTGCGTCGGCGTCTCGGTCATCGACGTGAGTCGCCGCCAGGTCCTCTCGTCGACCTGGCCGGTGGTCTCGAGGCCGCGCTTCTGCTGGAACCCGCGGACCGCCTCCCTTGTCTCCCCGTCGTAGCGCCCGGTGGTCAGCTCGGGCCACCACGCGAGCTGGAACAGGCGGTGCTGGAGCTCGCGCACCTGCTCGCCGTCGTCGCCCTGCGAGAGGACGAGCTCGGGCGCCTCCGGGGCGGGGGGCGGTGTGGTCGGGGCGGTCGGGGTGGCGGGCTGCACCTCCACCGGCGTCGTCGGCGTGGGTGTCGGCTCGGGTACGACGTCGCTCGCGGCCGCCGGCTCGCTCTGCCGGTCGGCGTACCAGCGCACGGCGAGAGCGGCGCCGACGGTGGTGGCCGCCAGCACCGCGACCGTCAGCACGGTCACCGTCAGCGCGCGCAGCGCCCTCATCGCATTCCCATCCGTTGACCTGTGTTCGTCGGCGTCCAGTGTCACTGAGGTAGACGCGGATGCCGGGCATTTGGTTGCTCCTCGGCAGTCGTCGAGCCGGTCGACGTAGGCTCCGGCCCGTGGCTCGCGCAGAACTCGACAAGCAACCCTCCGACGTCCGTCGCATGTTCGACGCCGTCGCCCGGCGGTACGACGTCACCAACGACGTGCTGTCCCTCGGGCAGGACCGGCGCTGGCGCCGCGACGTGATCGACGCGGTCGCGCCGCAGCGGGGGGAGCGGGTGCTCGACCTGGCCGCCGGCACCGGCACGTCCAGCCAGCCGTTCGCCGACGCCGGGGCCCTCGTGGTGCCGTGCGACTTCTCGCTCGGGATGCTCCGGGTGGGGAAGGCGGCCCGACCGGCGCTGCCGTTCACCGCCGGAGACGGCACCCGGCTGCCGTTCGCGGACGACACCTTCGACGCGGTGACGATCTCCTTCGGGCTGCGCAACATCGTCGACCCGCTCGCCGGGCTGCGCGAGATGCACCGGGTGACGCGACCCGGCGGCCGGCTCGTCGTGTGCGAGTTCAGCCACCCCACGTGGGCGCCGTTCCGCACCGTCTACATCGAGTACCTGATGAGGGCGCTGCCCACCGTCGCGCGCGCCGTGTCGTCGAGCCCGGACGCGTACGTCTACCTGGCGGAGTCGATCCGCGCCTGGCCCGACCAGGCCGGCCTGGCGTCCCTGGTCGCCGAGGCCGGCTGGCGCGATCCGGCCTGGCGGAACCTCACCGGTGGCGTGGTCGCGCTGCACCGAGCCACCGCCTGAGGCGGGCCCTCCGCGCCGCCAATTACGCAACGGCGGCATTGACAAAATGCCCAGGTCAGCGGGGCTTTCGAGCGGTGCGGACCCCGGGATGACGGAACCCGGACGTGCGCCTAGACTGTGGCCGAGCCACTCGTGAAGACTTTCACAAGGTCACATGCAGCGTGACTTGCACGGTCGCTTGCAGGTCATCTGCAGGGTCACCTGACCGGGGTCCTAGGCGGGGCGGTACGACGGAAGGGAACGCACGGCATGGAGCTCTACACGCCAGTCCTGGCGTTGGCCCTCCTCGCGGCGGGCTTCGCGATCTTCTCGGTGATCATGAGCTCGCTGGTGGGCCCGAAGCGGTACAACCGGGCCAAGCTCGACTCCTACGAGTGCGGCATCGAGCCGACCCCGCAGCCGGTGGGCGGCGGGCGCTTCCCGGTGAAGTACTACATCACCGCGATGCTCTTCATCGTCTTCGACATCGAGATCATCTTCTTGTACCCGTGGGCCGTGCACTTCGACGCGATGGCGTTCTTCGGCCTGATCGAGATGGTGCTGTTCATCGCCACCGTGTTCGTCGCCTACGCCTACGTCTGGCGTCGCGGCGGGCTGGAATGGGACTGAGGTAATCGTGGGTATAGAAGAGAAGCTGCCCAGTGGCGTGCTCCTGACCACCGTCGAGGGCGTCGCGGGCTACATGCGCAAGGCGTCCTTCTGGCCGGCCACCTTCGGCCTGGCGTGCTGCGCCATCGAGATGATGACGAGCGGTGGCCCCAAGTACGACCTGGCCCGCTTCGGCATGGAGGTCTTCCGGGCCAGCCCCCGACAGGCCGACCTGATGATCGTGGCCGGCCGGGTGAGCCAGAAGATGGCCCCGGTCCTGCGCCAGATCTACGACCAGATGGCCGAGCCCAAGTACGTCCTCGCGATGGGCGTCTGCGCGAGCTCTGGCGGCATGTTCAACAACTACGCGATCGTGCAGGGCGTCGACCACGTCGTGCCCGTCGACATGTACCTGCCGGGGTGCCCGCCCCGCCCGGAGATGCTGATCGACGCGATCCTCAAGCTCCACGACCAGGTCCAGCACACCAAGCTCGGAGCCAACCGCCGCGCTGAGATCGAGGAGCAGGAGTCCGCAGCCCTGACCGCGCTGCCGACCTCGCAGATGAGGGGCCTGCTCCGGTGAGCGACGAAAACAAGGACGAGAGCAAGACCGACTCCACCACCGCCTCCAAGAACGAGCAGCCCGTCTCCGTCGCCCCCACCGCCGACACCCCCGCGGTGCCGCAGGACGGCGCCCAGCGAAGCCCTGCCCGCGAGGACCGCACCCGCGCCGCCGACCTGGTGCCGGAGGGCGCGACCGTCGAGCAGGCCGTCGGCGTACGCCACGGCATGTTCGGCACCCGCGGCACCGGTGACACCAGCGGGTACGGCGGGCTGGTCTCGCCGATCGTCTACCCCGGCTCGACCCAACGCCCCTACGGCGGCTGGTTCGACGAGGTCGCCGACGCCCTCGAGGCACGGCTGGGCCAGACCGACCTCGACGCGGCCGTGGAGCGGGTCGTGGTGCACCGCGGCGAGATCACCTTCCACGTGCGCCGGGAGGACCTCCCGTTCGTCGCCCAGATGCTGCGCGACGACGAGCTGCTGCGCTTCGAGTTCTGCTCGGGCGTGAGTGGCGTGCACTACCCCGACGACGCCGGCCGGGAGCTGCACGCCGTCTACCACCTGCTCTCGATGACTCACAACCGCCGGATCCGGCTCGAGGTCAGCACCCCCGACACCGACCCGCACATCCCGTCGCTGGTGAGCATCTACCCCACTCTCGACTGGCACGAGCGCGAGACCTGGGACATGTTCGGCATCGTCTTCGACGGGCACCCCGCGCTCACCCGCATCCTCATGCCCGACGACTGGCCGGGGCACCCGCAGCGCAAGGACTACCCCCTCGGCGGCATTCCCGTGGAGTACAAGGGCGGCAGCATCCCGCCGCCGGACCAGCGGAGGTCATACAACTGATGGCTACCACCGAAGATCTCTACGCACAGCCCTCCGACACCAGCCAGGGCAAGGTGTTCACCGTCACCGGCCAGGACTGGGACTCCATCACCGAGGGCCTGGGCGACTCCGCCGACGAGCGGGTCGTCGTCAACATGGGGCCGCAGCACCCCTCGACCCACGGCGTGCTCCGCCTGATCCTCGAGCTCGAGGGCGAGACGGTCACCGAGGCCCGCTGCGGCATCGGCTACCTCCACACCGGCATCGAGAAGAACATGGAGTACCGCACCTGGGTCCAGGGCACCACGTTCTGCACCCGGATGGACTACCTCTCCCCGTTCTACAACGAGGCGACCTACGCGCTCGGCGTCGAGCGGCTGCTCGACATCGAGGCGGACATCCCCGAGAAGGCCCAGGTCATGCGGGTCCTGCTCATGGAGCTCAACCGCATCTCCTCCCACCTGGTGGCGATCGCCACCGGAGGCATGGAGATCGGCGCGCTGACGGTGATGACGATCGGATTCCGCGAGCGTGAGCTGGTGCTCGATCTCTTCGAGCTGATCACGGGGCTGCGCATGAACCACGCGTTCATCCGCCCGGGCGGAGTCGCCCAGGACCTGCCGCCCGGCGCCCTCGACGAGATCCGCGACTTCATCGCGCTGATGAAGAAGCGGTTGCCCGAGTACGCCGCCCTCTGCAACGCCAACCCGATCTTCAAGGCCCGCCTCGACAACGTCGGCCACCTCGACCTGGCCGGCTGCCTGGCGCTCGGCCTCACCGGACCGCCGCTGCGAGCCACCGGCTACGCCTGGGACCTGCGCAAGACGCAGCCCTACTCCGGCTACGAGACCTACGACTTCGACGTCCAGACGTGGGACACCGCCGACGCCTACGGCCGCTTCCGGGTGCGCCTGGCCGAGATGCACGAGTCGCTCAAGATCGTCGAGCAGTGCGTCGAGCGCCTCGCCGGGCTGGAGGGCGCGCCGGTCATGGTCGCCGACAAGAAGATCGCCTGGCCGAGCCAGCTGGCCATCGGCAGCGACGGCATGGGCAACAGCCTCGACCACATCAAGCACATCATGGGCGAGTCCATGGAGGCGCTGATCCACCACTTCAAGCTGGTGACGGAGGGCTTCCGGGTGCCTGCCGGACAGGCCTACGTGCCGGTGGAGTCGCCGCGCGGCGAGCTCGGCGCCCACGTGGTCTCCGACGGCGGAACCCGCCCGTTCCGGGCCCACTTCCGCGACCCGTCGTTCACCAACCTGCAGGCGACCAGCGTGATGAGCGAGGGCGGCATGGTCGCAGACGTGATCGTGGCGATCGCGTCCATCGACCCGGTCATGGGAGGAGTCGACCGATGACCTCGACACAGGCAGACGGACAGGCAGACGGACAGCCGGGCGAGGACCGACAGCTCGCGTCGGGCATCGACGAGACGACGTACGCCGAGCTGGTGGAGATCGCGGCGCGCTACCCGCACAAGCGGTCGGGCCTGCTGCCGATGCTGCACCTCGTGCAGTCCGCGGCGGGGCGGATCACGCCCGAGGGCATCGAGACCTGTGCGGAGATCCTCGACCTCACCGCGGCCGAGGTCAGCGGGGTCGCGACCTTCTACACGATGTTCAAGCGCAAGCCCGTCGGCGACTACCACGTCGGCGTGTGCACCAACACGCTGTGCGCGGTGATGGGCGGCGACGTGATCTTCGAGCGCCTCAAGGACCACCTCGGCGTCGGCAACGACGAGACGACAGACGACCAGGCCATCACCCTCGAGCACATCGAGTGCAACGCCGCGTGCGACTACGCACCGGTCGTGATGGTCAACTGGGAGTTCATGGACAACCAGACGCCGGAGTCCGCCACGCAGCTGGTCGACGACCTGCGCGCCGGGGTCGAGGTCCGCTCGACCCGTGGGCCGCGGATCTGCACCTGGCGTGAGGCCGAGCGCGTCCTCGCCGGGTTCAACGACGGCCTCGCCGACGAGGGCCCGTCGGCCGGCCCGGCCTCGCTGGTCGGCCTGGGCATCGCTCGCGACCAGGGCTGGACGGCGCCCCACTCCGCAGCCACGACGGCCCCACCCGCGCAGGAAGGCGGCTCCCAGTGACCGACGTACTCACCCCCGTGCTGACGGACAACTGGGGCACCGACCGGAGCTGGACCCTCTCCTCCTACGAGGACCAGGGCGGCTACGCCGGGCTGAGGAAGGCGCTCGAGATGGCGCCCGAGGACGTCATCGCCGCGGTCAAGGACTCCGGTCTTCGCGGCCGCGGCGGCGCGGGCTTCCCCACCGGCATGAAGTGGGGCTTCATCCCGCAGGACAACCCCAAGCCCAAGTACCTCGTGGTGAACGCCGACGAGTCGGAGCCGGGCACCTGCAAGGACATCCCGCTCATGATGGCCAGCCCGCACACCCTCATCGAGGGCGTCATCATCAGCTCGTTCGCGATCCGCGCCAACACGGCGTTCATCTACGTCCGTGGCGAGGTTCTCCACGTCATCCGCCGGCTTCAGAGCGCCGTCGAGGAGGCCTACGCCGCCGGCCACCTCGGCAAGGACATCCACGGCTCGGGCTACGACCTCGACCTGGTGGTGCACGCCGGAGCCGGTGCCTACATCTGTGGCGAGGAGACCGCGCTCCTCGACTCCCTCGAGGGTCGCCGCGGCCAGCCGCGGCTGCGCCCGCCGTTCCCGGCCGTCGCCGGTCTCTACGCCAGCCCCACGGTCATCAACAACGTCGAGTCCATCGCCTCGGTGCCCAGCATCCTCGACAAGGGCGCCGCCTGGTTCTCCTCCATGGGCACCGAGCGCTCCAAGGGCTACGGCATCTTCAGCCTCTCCGGCCACGTCAACAAGCCCGGTCAGTACGAAGCCCCGCTCGGGATCACCCTGCGGACGCTGATCGACCTGGCGGGCGGCATGCGCGGCGGCCACCAGCTGAAGTTCTGGACGCCGGGCGGCTCCTCGACCCCGATGCTCACGGCCGAGCACCTCGACGTGCCCCTCGACTTCGAGGGTGTCGGCGCGGCCGGCTCGATGCTCGGCACCCGCGCCCTGCAGATCTTCGACGAGACCGTGTGTGTGGTCCGTGCGACGCTGCGCTGGACCGAGTTCTACAAGCACGAGTCCTGCGGGAAGTGCACGCCGTGCCGCGAGGGCACGTGGTGGCTGGTGCAGACGCTGGCCCGGCTCGAGAACGGCCAGGGCACCGAGGCCGACCTCGACATCATGCTCGACCAGTGCGACAACATCCTCGGGCGCTCGTTCTGTGCGCTCGCCGACGGTGCGGTCAGCCCGATCCAGTCGTCGATCCAGTACTTCCGCGACGAGTTCGTCGCGCACTTCACCAACGGTGGCTGCCCCTTCGACCCGGCGGCCGCGACCCTCTTCGCACCGGCAGGAGCGACTGCCTGATGACGACCACCCCTGAGAAGACCGACCTGGTCACGCTGACGATCGACGGCATCTCGGTCAGCGTGCCGCCGGGCACCCTGGTCATCCGCGCCGCCGAGCAGGTCGGCGTACAGATTCCGCGGTTCTGCGACCACCCGCTGCTCGCGCCCGTCGGCGCCTGCCGCCAGTGCCTCGTCGAGGTCGCGCTGCCCGGTCCCGACGGGACCCTCAAGCAGATGCAGGGCCCGCCCGGCCGGATGAAGCCGCAGGCCTCCTGCACGATCGTCGCGACGGAG
Source organism: Nocardioides sp. LHG3406-4 (assembly GCF_049897745.1). Lineage (NCBI taxonomy): Bacteria > Bacillati > Actinomycetota > Actinomycetes > Propionibacteriales > Nocardioidaceae > Nocardioides > Nocardioides sp. LHG3406-4. Next base: position 741,414 of record NZ_JAFCWV010000001.1, on the reverse strand, counting down.
GGCATGGAGGTCAGGACCCAGATCTCCTCCCCGGGCGCCGACAAGGCCCAGCAGGGGATCATGGAGTTCCTGCTCGTCAACCACCCGCTCGACTGCCCGGTCTGCGACAAGGGCGGCGAGTGCCCGCTGCAGAACCAGGCCATGTCCAACGGCCGCGGTGAGTCGCGCTACGACGGCGTCAAGCGCACGTTCCCGAAGCCGATCAACATCTCGGCGCAGGTGCTGCTCGACCGCGAGCGCTGCGTGCTCTGCGCCCGGTGCACCCGCTTCTCCGAGGAGATCGCCGGCGACCCGTTCATCGCGCTCATCGAGCGGGGAGCGCTCCAGCAGGTGGGCATCTACGAGAAGGAGCCCTTCGAGTCCTACTTCTCGGGCAACACCATCCAGATCTGCCCGGTGGGCGCGCTGACCTCGGCGGAGTACCGCTTCCGGTCGCGGCCCTTCGACCTCGTCTCCAACCCCTCGATCGCCGAGCACGACGCGTGCGGTGCGGCGATCCGCGTCGACCACCGGCGCGGCAAGGTCATGCGGCGGCTCGCCGGCAACGACCCCGAGGTCAACGAGGAGTGGATCACCGACAAGGACCGCTTCGCGTTCAGCTACGCCCAGGCGGCCGACCGGCTGTCGTACCCCTCCGTGCGCGACGAGGAGACCGGCGAGCTGCGTCCCGCGTCGTGGCCCGAGGCCTTCGCCGTGGCCGCACGCGGCCTGCGTGAGGCCGGCGCCGGCGCCGTGCTCACCGGCGGGCGCGTCACCGCCGAGGACGCCTACGCCTACGCGAAGTTCGCCCGCGTCGCGCTGGCCACCAACGACATCGACTTCCGCTCCCGTCCGCTGTCGGCGGAGGAGACGTCGTTCCTCGGGTCGCACGTCGCGCTCTCCGGTGACGTCACGTACGCCGACTTCGACAAGGCCTCGGTCGTCGTGCTCGTCGGCTTCGAGCCGGAGGACGAGGCCGGCACGATCTTCCTGCGGCTGCGCAAGGCGACCAAGGGCACGACCCGCGTCGTCTCCGTCGCGCCGTACACCACCCGCGGCCTGACCAAGCTCGGCGGCCAGCTCGTGCCCACCGCGCCGGGCGACGAGGCTGCGGCACTGGCCGGCCTGGACTCCAGCGGCACCGGTGTCGGCGTCGACGCGCACAGCGTCATCATGCTCGGCGAGCGGCTGGCGACCTCGCCGGGAGCGCTCGCCGCGGCCGTGGAGCTGGCCGGCCGCACCGGCGCCCGGCTGGCCTGGGTGCCGCGCCGGGCCGGTGACCGCGGCGCGGTCGAGGCCGGCTGCCTGCCGACCCTGCTGCCCGGTGGGCGACCGGTCACCGATGCGCGTGCCCGCGTCGACGCGGCTGCCGCTTGGGGTGTCGACTCGCTGCCCGACAAGGCCGGCCGTGACGCCGACGCGATCGTCGCCGGGCTCGTGTCCGGTGACGTGCGCGGCCTGGTCATCGGCGGCGTCGACCCCGACGACACCCGCGACCCTGCGGCCACCCGCGCGGCGATCGAGGCGGCCGCGTTCGTGGTCGCCCTCGAGCTGCGCGAGACCGACGTGACCCGGGCCGCCGACGTGGTCTTCCCGGTCGCGCCGGTCACCGACAAGGCCGGCACGTTCGTGACGTGGGACGGCCGGGTGCGCGCCTTCGAGGCCGTGTTCAGCAACCCCGCGTCGCTTCCCGACTTGCGCATCCTCTCCGGCATCGCCGATGAGCTGGACGCGCCGATCGGCTTCCGCACCGTCGAGGCGGTCCGCGCGGAGATGTCGTCCCTCGGCCCCTGGGACGGTGCCCGGCCGGCGTTCGAGCAGGGCAGGCCTGCGAAGGTGCCGCGCGCCAAGGCGGGCTCGCTGAGGCTGGCCACCTGGAAGCAGATGATCGACAACGGCTCGATGCAGGACGCCGACGCCCACCTGCGCGCCACCGCCCGCCGGCCGGTCGCCCGCCTCGGCCAGACGGCGTACGACGACCTCTTCGGCATGCTCGACCCGGGCGCCGTCCCGCAGGCGACCCTGACCGGAGACCGCGGCTCGGTCACGCTGCCGGTCGAGGTCGCGGACCTGCCCGACGGCGTCGTGTGGGTGCCGGCCAACTCCGTGGGCCGAGGGGTGCTGGCAGACCTCGCGTCACCCGGCAGCTCGGTCACCGTGAAGGGAGCAGGGGCATGAGCGCGACCTCGATCCTCGCCACGCCTTCGATCCTGCCGATGGTCGACGACCTGTCCGCCTTCGGCAAGGACCCGTGGTGGCTGGTCATCATCAAGGCCGTCGTCATCTTCATCGTCCTGGTGCTGCTGACGCTCTTCAACATCTGGTGGGAACGCCGGGTGGTGGCGCGCATGCAGCACCGCATCGGCCCCAACGTGCACGGCCCCTTCGGCCTGCTGCAGTCGCTCGCGGACGGTGTGAAGCTGGCGCTGAAGGAGGACATCATCCCCAAGGCCGCCGACAAGGTGGTCTTCCTGATCGCGCCCGTGATCGCGGTGATCCCCGCGTTCGTGACGTTCTCGGTGATCCCGTTCGGGCCGGAGGTGGGGCTGCCCTTCACCGACCGCACCACGCCCCTCCAGCTGACCGACATGCCGGTCGCGGTGCTCTTCGTGATGGCGATCGCCTCGGTCGGCATCTACGGCATCGTGCTCGGCGGCTGGTCCTCAGGGTCGACGTACTCCCTGCTCGGCGGCCTGCGGTCCAGCGCCCAGATGATCTCCTACGAGGTCGCGATGGGGCTCGCCCTCGTCGCGGTGTTCCTCTACGCCGGCTCGATGTCGACGTCCGGGATCGTCGAGGCGCAGGCGAGCACCAACACCCTCGACGTGCTCGGCCTCGAGGTGCCCGTGCCGGGCTGGTTCGCGCTCATCCTGCTGCCGTCCTTCGTCATCTACGTGATCTCGATGGTCGGCGAGACCAACCGCGCTCCCTTCGACCTTCCCGAGGCCGAGGGCGAGCTGGTCGGCGGGTTCCACACCGAGTACTCCAGCCTGAAGTTCGCGCTGTTCTTCCTCGCCGAGTACATCAACATGGCGACCGTGTCGGCACTCGCCACCACGCTGTTCCTGGGCGGCTGGCGGGCACCGTGGCCGATCTCGATCTGGGACGGCGCCAACGAGGGCTACTGGCCCGTGCTGTGGTTCTTCGGCAAGGTGCTCGCCTTCATCTTCTTCTTCATCTGGCTGCGCGGGTCGCTGCCGCGGCTGCGCTACGACCAGTTCATGGCCTTCGGCTGGAAGGTGCTCATCCCGGTCTCCCTGGTGTGGATCGTCGCCGTGGCGACCATCCGCGTGCTGTCGGGTGAGGATGCGCTCGACCAGCGCTACGTGATGGGTGCCATCGGTGTGCTGTTCGCGGTGTTCCTGATGGTCTTCTTCCTCGGCGACGTGCTGGACAAGAGGCGTTCCGTCGACCGCGACGAGGCGCCGGCCGGTCCGCCGGACCCCTACGCCGGTGGCTTCCCCGTCCCGCCCATGCCCGAGAGCGGCGCCGTCCGAGGCGCCGCAGCCCCGCTCACCTTCCGCACGACCACGACGGCCTCCTCCGTGAGCGCCGATGGTGAGGAGATCTGATGGCCGAGCCTGAGTCCAAGACGTTCAAGGAGCAGTTCTGGGACCCCGTCGCGGGTTTCGGGGTCACCTTCCGGACCATGTTCAAGAAGGTCGTCACCGAGCAGTACCCCTTCGAGAAGATGCCGACGGCGCCGCGCTTCCACGGCCGGCACCAGCTCAACCGCTGGCCCGACGGCCTGGAGAAGTGCATCGGGTGCGAGCTCTGCGCCTGGGCCTGCCCGGCGGACGCCATCTACGTCGAGGGTGGCTCGAACACCGACGGCGAGGGCGGCGAGCGGTTCAGCCCAGGTGAGCGCTACGGCCGCGTCTACCAGATCAACTACCTGCGCTGCATCCTCTGCGGCCTGTGCATCGAGGCGTGCCCGACCCGCGCGCTGACGATGACGAACGAGTACGAGCTGGCCGACACCAACCGGGCCGACCTGATCTACGAGAAGAGCGACCTGCTCGCCCCGCTCCTGCCCGGCATGGAGCAGCCGCCGCACCCCATGCGTCTGGGCAGCGACGAGGGCGACTACTACCGCGGCAACTTCTCCAGCCCCGGCGCGCAGGAGACCCCCGCGGGAGGTGCCCACTGATGGCCTTCTGGATCCTCGCTCCGATCATGGTCGTCGCCGCCCTCGGCATCCTGTTCGTCCGGAAGGCCGTGCACGCGGCTCTCCTCCTCGCCGTGGTGATGATCAGCCTCGCCGTCCTGTACGCCGTGCTGGACGCGCCGTTCCTCTTCGCGGTGCAGATCATCGTCTACACCGGCGCGATCTTGATGCTCTTCCTCTTCGTGCTCATGCTGGTCGGCGTTGACGCGTCCGACTCGGTCGTCGAGACGATCAGGGGCCAGCGCGTGATGGCCGTCGTCGCCGGCCTCCTGCTCGGCCTGGTGCTCGTCGTCGGGCTGGGCCAGATCTCGCTCGGCGCGGTCGTCGGGCTCGACGACGCCAACGAGGGGGGCAACATCCAGGGACTCGCCAACATCCTCTTCAGCCACTACGTCTTCGCCTTCGAGGCCACCAGCGCGCTGCTCATCACCGCCGCCATCGGGGCGATGGTGCTGGCCCACCGCGAGCGCCTCGAGCCCAAGGCGACCCAGGCCTCGCTCGCCGCCCAGCGCATGCAGGACTACGCCGCCAGCGGCAAGCACCCCGGCCCGTTGCCGTCACCCGGTGTCTACGCCCGCCACAACGCCGTCGACACCCCGGCCCTGCTCCCCGACGGCACCGCGTCCGAGGTCTCGGTCTCCCGCGTGCTCGCGGCGCGCGGCACGGTGCGCTCCGCGCCGGCGATGGCCGACGACATCACCGAGGTGCAGCGCCAGCTCGGCGTCGACCCGGCGTCGATGCCCGAGACGAGCGGCAAGGGCGGCGCCCCGGCCAACACCGAGGAGGACGAGCGATGACCGAGTACGTCGTCCTCTCCGCGATCCTGTTCACCATCGGCTGCGTCGGGGTGCTCACCCGGCGCAACGCCATCGTGGTGTTCATGTGCGTCGAGCTGATGCTGAACGCCTGCAACCTGGCCTTCGTCGCGTTCGCCAAGCAGCACGGCAACCTCGACGGGCAGATCGCCGCCTTCTTCGTGATGGTCGTCGCGGCTGCCGAGGTCGTGGTCGGCCTGGCGATCATCATGACCATCTTCCGGACCCGTCGCTCGGCCTCGGTCGACGACGCCAGCCTGCTGAAGTACTGAGGGGCTTGCACACATGTTGATCGGACTAGAAGAGGGCGCCATCCCGGTGGTCGACCCGAGCTCGGCAGACGGCGTCCTCTCCCTGCTGTGGCTGGTGATCGCGCTGCCGCTGGCCGGAGCGGTGATCCTGCTCGTCGGCGGGGCGCTCACCCGGCCTGGCGGCCGGAGCGCCCTGGACCGCTGGGGGCACCTGATCGGCGTCGCCGCCGCGGTCGCGTCCTTCGCGCTCAGCCTGGTGCTGTTCGTGACCCTGCTCGGCCGGGACGAGGGCGAGCGCCAGATCGGGCAGCACCTCTACACCTGGTTCCAGGCCGGCGGGCTCGACGTGGGCATGGACCTGCTCTACGACCCGCTGTCGGCCCTCTTCCTGCTGCTGATCACCGGTGTGGGCTCGCTGATCCACGTCTACTCCATCGGCTACATGGAGCACGACGAGCGGCGTCGCCGCTTCTTCGGCTACCTCAACCTCTTTGTGGCCGCCATGCTGATGCTGGTGCTGTCGGCGAACTTCCTCGGCCTGTTCCTGGGCTGGGAGGGCGTCGGCCTCGCGTCGTACCTGCTGATCGGCTTCTGGCAGCACAAGCACTCCGCCGCCGCCGCCGCCAAGAAGGCGTTCGTCATCAACCGGGTCGGTGACATCGGCCTGTCGCTGGCGATCGCCTTGATGTTCGCGACGTTCGGCACCACCGACTTCTCGGCCATCAGCGAGGCTGCGGGCGGCGCCTCCGAGGGCACCCTCACCGCGATCGGCCTGCTGCTGCTCCTCGGCGCGTGCGGCAAGTCCGCCCAGGTGCCCCTGCAGGCCTGGCTCCTCGACGCCATGGAGGGCCCGACCCCGGTGTCGGCGCTCATCCACGCGGCGACGATGGTCACCGCCGGCGTCTACCTCGTCACCCGCTCCAACTTCATCTTCGAGCTCGCGCCCACCGCGCAGACCGCGGTCGTGGTCGTCGGTGCCGTCACGCTGCTGTGGGGCGCGGTCATCGGCTGCGCCAAGGACGACATCAAGAAGGCGCTCGCCGGCTCGACCATGAGCCAGATCGGCTACATGATGCTGGCCGCGGGCCTCGGCACCGCGGGCTACCCGTTCGCGATCTTCCACCTGCTGACGCACGGCTTCTTCAAGGCCAACATGTTCCTCGGCGCCGGCTCGGTCATGCACGGCATGAACGACGACGTCGACATGCGTCACTACGGCGCGCTGAGCAAGGCGATGCCGGTGACGTTCCTGACCTTCTCGATGGGCTACCTCGCCATCATCGGGTTCCCGGGCTTCTCGGGCTTCTGGTCCAAGGACAAGATCATCGAGACCGCGCTCGCGGACAACTGGGTGGTCGGCCTGGCCGCCCTGGCCGGAGCCGGCATCACCGCGTTCTACATGACCCGGTTGATGCTGATGACCTTCTTCACCAAGAAGCGCTGGGAGAAGGGCGTGCACCCGCACGAGTCCCCGCAGGTGATGACGATCCCGCTCGTCGTACTCGCCGCACTGTCGGTCCTGGGTGGCGTGCTGCTCCTCGGCGACTGGATCGTCGACTGGCTCAGCCCGGTGACGGGCGTCGCCGAGCACCACGAGCCGCCGCTGGCGCCCATCGTCGTCACCCTGCTCGCCGTGGCCGTGGTGGCTGTCGGCGTGGCCGTCGCCTGGCTGCTGGTCGGCCGCCGTGAGGTGCCGCGCACCGCTCCGCGCGACGTCTCCTTCGTCACCCGGGCCGCGCGCGCCGACGTCTACGGCGACGCCTTCAACGACGCCTTCGTGGTGCGTCCCGGCTACCGGCTGGTGGGTGGGCTCACCACTATGGACCGGGTCGGCGTCGACGGTGTCGTCGAGGGCGGCGCCTCGACCCTGGGCGGGCTCTCGGGTGTCCTGCGCCGCGTCCAGAACGGCTACGTCCGGTCCTACGCACTCTCACTGCTCGGCGGCGTCCTGCTCGTCGTGCTCGCACTGCTGGCGGTGAACCTCGCATGATTCACCCCATTCGAATGCTCGCTTCGCTCCGCTGTGAACGGGGACCCAGAAAATGAACGACTTTCCCTGGTTGACGACGCTGATCCTGGTGCCCCTGGTCGGTGCCGTCGTCACGGCGTTCCTGCCGAGCCGTCCGGGCGCCCCGCTGGCGAAGCAGGTCGGTGTGGCCTTCGCCCTGCTGGCGCTGGTGCCCGCGGTGGTCGTGGCCCTCGACTTCTCGGCCGGCGGCGGCTTCCAGGCCGAGGAGAAGCACGAGTGGATCGGCGCGTTCGGCGCCAGCTACGCCGTCGGCGTCGACGGCCTCGGCCTGCTGATGGTGCTGCTGACCGTCGTCCTGATCCCCATCGTGATGCTGGCCTCGTGGCGTGACTCCGACGAGGGCAACACCCGCGCGTTCTTCGCGTGGACCCTCGCCCTGGAGGCCATGAGCCTCGCGGTGTTCACCGCGACCGACGTCTTCTTCTTCTACGTCGTGTTCGAGGCGACGCTGATCCCGGCCTACTTCCTGATCGGCGGCTTCGGCCGAGCCGGTCGCGGCCGCGCGGCGACGAAGTTCCTGATCTACCAGCTGGCCGGCGGCCTGGTCATGCTCGGATCGGTGATCGGGCTGTACGTCGTGTCCGCCAACCAGGGCACGCCGTCGTACCTGCTCGAGGACCTCGCCGGGCTCGACATCGCGGGCGACACCCAGAAGTGGCTGTTCGTGGGCTTCTTCGTCGCGTTCGCGATCAAAGCGCCGATGTTCCCCGTGCACACCTGGCTGGCCGACACGACCGAGAAGGCCACCACCGGCACGTCGGTGCTGCTGGTGTGCATCCTCGACAAGATCGGCACCTTCGGCATGCTGCGGTTCTGCCTCGGCCTGCTGCCCGACGCCTCGCAGTGGGCGACGCCGGTCGTCGTCGTGCTCGCGCTGATCTCGATCGTGTACGGCGCCCTGGTGGCGATCGGTCAGGACGACATCCTGCGCCTGATCGGCCTCACCTCGCTGTCGCACTTCGGCCTGATCGTGCTGGGCATCTTCGTCTTCTCCAGCCAGGGCGGCAGCGGCGCGATCCTCTACATGGTCAACCACGGCATCGCCACCGCGGCGCTGTTCCTCGTCGCCGGCTTCCTCATCCGCCGCCGCGGCACCTCGCTGATCAGCCAGATGGGCGGCATCGAGAAGCGGGCGCCGGTGCTGGCCGGGCTGTTCCTGATCACCGGCCTCGCCGCCTGCGGCCTGCCGGGTCTCTCGCCCTTCGTGTCGGAGATGCTGGTCATCATCGCCGCCTTCGGCCATGCGTGGTGGGCCGGTGCGGTCGCCGTGACCGCGATCGTGCTGTCGGCGGTCTACATCCTGTGGATGTACCAGCGCACGTTCACCGGGCCCGCCGGTCCCGAGATCGAGACCTTCCGAGACCTGGACCGTCGCGAGGTCGGCACCCTGGCGCCGTTGATCCTGGCGCTCGTGCTCTTCGGCTTCTACCCGATGCCGCTGCTCGACATCATCAACCCGAACGTCGAGACGACGCTGACACAGGTCGGTGTCACCGACGAGGCACCCACCGTGCCCGCCGCTGACCACGACGTCGCCGAGGGGGCGCACCAGTGAACGAGTTCGTGAAGCCGGACGTCGAGTACTTCGAGCTGGCTCCGCTGCTGATCGTCTTCGGCGTCGCGTGCGCCGGCGTGCTCATCGAGGCCTTCGTGCCGCGAGCACACCGCTACCTCTCGCAGAGCATCCTCGCGGTCGGCGGACTCGTCGCCGCGCTGGTGATGGTGGGCTTCGTGGCCCGCGAGGTGCCGACGTACGCCGACGGCCGTGCCCGGGGGGTGCTCGCCGTCGGCGGGACCCTCGCCCTCGACGGTCCGACGCTGTTCCTGTGGGGGCTGATCCTGATCCTGGCGGTCCTCGGCGCGCTGCTCTTCGCCGAGCGGCACCTCGACGGGGGAGTCTCGGCGTTCGCCGGACAGGCCGCCGCGCTGCCGGGCACCGACGCGGAGCGCACCGCCTCGACGCGCGGCCTCGACCACACCGAGGTCTACCCGCTGCTGATGTTCGCTGTCTTCGGCATGCTGCTCTTCCCGGCGGCCAACGACCTGCTGACCATGTTCGTGGCGCTCGAGGTCCTCTCCTTGCCGCTCTACCTGCTGACCGGTCTCGCCCGGCGCCGTCGGCTGCTGAGCCAGGAGGCCGCGCTCAAGTACTTCCTGCTCGGCGCGTTCTCTTCCGGCTTCTTCCTCTACGGCGCGGCGCTGATCTACGGCTTCTCCGGGTCCATGCAGTTCGCCGAGATCAGCGAGGCCGTGCGCAACGACGTCGACAACCGCGCGATGCTGCTTGTCGGCATCGGGCTCCTCGCGGTCGGGCTGCTCTTCAAGGTCGGTGCCGCCCCCTTCCAGGCGTGGACCCCCGATGTCTACCAGGGAGCCCCGACCCCGGTCACCGCCTTCATGGCGGCCGGCACGAAGGTCGCCGCCTTCGGCGCGATCCTGCGCCTCTTCTACGTCGCCTTCGGTGCCGACCGCTGGTCGTGGCAGCCGATGATGTGGGTCATCGCCATCTTGACGATGATGGTCGGCGCGGTCCTCGCGCTGACCCAGACCGACATCAAGCGGCTGCTGGCCTACTCCTCGGTGGCGCACACCGGCTTCATCCTCACCGGCGTCCTGGGCGTCCAGGCGACCGGCGACCTCAGCCCCGGCGAGATCAGCTCGCTGCAGGCCGTGCTGTTCTACCTGGCCACCTACGGCCTCGCCACCCTCGGTGCGTTCGCCGTGGTCGGGCTGGTGCGGGACTCGGCCGGTGAGGCGACCGCGCTGAGCCGCTGGGCGGGGCTCGGCAAGGAGTCGCCGGTCGTCGCCGGCGTGTTCGCCTTCTTCCTGCTCGCGATGGCCGGCATCCCGCTGACGTCCGGCTTCGTCGGCAAGTGGGCGGTCTTCTCGGTCGCGCTCGCCGCCGGGGCATGGCCGGTCGTGGTGGCCGCCGTGGTGGCCAGCATCATCGCCATCTACCTCTACGTCCGGGTCATCGTGCTGATGTACTTCACCGACCCCGTCGGCGACGGTCCCAGCGTGGCGCACCCGTCGGTGCTGACCGCCACGACCATCGCGGTGGGGGCCGCGGCGACCCTGATGCTCGGCGTACTGCCGGGTCCGCTGCTGGACCTCGCGGCACGTGCGGGAGAATTCATCAGGTGACCACCGACCCCAGTCTCGACGCAGCTGCCGGACTCGCCCTGCCCGTCACCGACGCGGCCATGGCCGAGCGGCTCGCGAGGCGCATGGGCGAGGTCGAGGAGGCGCTCTCCGAGCACGTCCGCAGCCGGGCTCCGTTCATCACCGAGGCGGCCAGCCACCTGATGGACGCCGGCGGGAAGCGGTTCCGCCCGCTGCTCGTGCTGCTCGCAGCCGAGGTGGGCGACACGACCGACTCCGACCGGGTGATCCGGGCGGCCTGCGTGGTCGAGCTGACGCACCTCGCGTCGCTCTACCACGACGACGTCATGGACGAGGCCGACCTCCGGCGCGGTGCGGCCTCGGCCAACGCCCGCTGGGACAACCACGTCGCGATCCTCACCGGCGACTTCCTGTTCTCGAAGTCGTCGGAGCTGACGGCCGACCTCGGTGCCGACGCCGTCCGCATCCAGGCCCAGACCTTCACCCGGCTGGTCGAGGGCCAGATCCTCGAGACCGTCGAGCCGGCGCCCGGGGAGGACCCGCTCGAGCACTACCTCGACGTCGTGGCCGGGAAGACGGGCGCCTTGATCGCCACCTCCGCGCGCTACGGCGCCCGCTTCGGCGGCGCGAGTGCCGAGGCGGAGGAGGCGCTCACGAAGTACGGCGAGATCGTCGGCGCCGCGTTCCAGCTCAGCGACGACATCCTCGACGTCGCGTCGGATTCGGCGGCGTCGGGCAAGACGCCCGGCACCGACCTGCGCGAGGGCGTCCCGACGCTGCCCGTGCTGATGGCCCGCGCGTCGACCGACCCCGCGGACGCCCGGCTGCTGGAGCTCCTCGACGCCGACCTGTCCGACGACGCCCTGCACGCCGAGGCGCTCGAGCTGCTGCGCCGGCATCCGGCCATGGAGCAGGCGCGCTCCTACGTCGCCGCCCGGACGGCCGAGGCCAAGGCGCTGCTCTCGGTCCTGCCCGAGGGCCCGGTCCGGGAGGCCCTCGAGGCGTTCGCGGACATCGTGGCCGACCGCACCGCCTGACCTGCCCCTCCCGGCCGAGAGGTCTAGGCTCGCCTCGAAGAGGTGGAGGACTATGGCAGCGACCGAGGACACGACGGACGTCGACGCGGCACTCGTGCGGGGCAGGCCCCTGCCGTCGAAGTCGAGGCCGCTCGACCACGAGCTCATCGTCGCCACCGCCATCGCCTTCATCGACGAGCACGGCCTGCCCGGCCTCACGATGCGCCGGCTCGGCGCGATGCTCGACGTCGAGGCGATGGCGCTCTACCGCTACGTCTCCGGCAAGGAGGAGCTGCTCGACGCGGTCGTCGAGAGGCTCGTGGCCGGCATGCAGGTCGACGACGAGGTCCCCGAGGCACCCAGCGACGGTTGGCAGGACTTCCTGCAGCGGCTGGCCCACGGCGTACGCCGGGTGGCGCTGCGCCATCCGAAGGCCTTCCCGCTCGTCGCGTCGCGCCCGACCGAGGCGCCGTGGCTGCGGCCACCCCTGCGCAGCCTCGACTGGGTGGAGGCCTTCTTGTCGGGCCTGACCGACGAAGGCTTCACCGACGAGGCTGCCGTCGCCGGCTACCGGGCGTTCACCAGCTTCCTCCTCGGTCACCTGCTCCTCGAGGTGTCCACCCACGGGGCGGACGTCGGACCGCTCGACGTGCTGGAGGACGACGCCGACGGATCCATGAGCCTGGCCGCGTTCCCCACCGTGCGGCGGCTGCGGCCCGGCCTCTCGGAGGACCACGCGGCTGCGGAGTTCGAGGAGGCGCTCGAAGAGCTCCTGGGACGCCTCACGCTCATCCGCAGCGAGCACGTGGAGGCCTGAGCGGCCGATCTCCCGGCGGGCCTCCCCGCCGGGCTGCTGACTACCCGTTTATCGGGAGTTTATGCAGTTGTATTTATTATCGGGCTATGGTTCCGTTTACGACGTAAGCCACAAACGTGGCGCCCCGGACCTCGGTGGCGCGACGCGCTCGTCAGCCTGGTGAAGCACTCTCGGGCAGGTCGCGGGCCGTTGCCCGCCACCGCCGGGTCCGCAGACACGGAGGAAGAGTTCATGGACGCCCTAGAAGACGGCCTGAGTGACGGCCTGAGCACGATCGCCGAGTTCGTACCGAAGCTCGTGCTCTTCCTGATCATCCTGATCGTGGGGATCATCGTCGCGAAGCTGATCGGCAAGGCACTGAGCGCGCTGCTCGAGCGGGTCGGCTTCGACCGCGCGGTCGAGCGAGGTGGGGTCAAGAGGGCCCTCGAGAACTCCAAGATGGACGCCAGCGACATCATCGCCAAGCTCGTCTACTACACGCTGATGCTGTTCGTGCTGCAGCTGGCGTTCGGCGTCTTCGGGCCGAACCCGATCAGCGACCTGCTCACCCAGGTCATCACGTTCCTGCCCAGCATCATCGTCGCCATCATCATCGTGGTGGTCGCCTCGTCCATCGCGGCCGCGGTGAAGGTGCTGATCGAGGGCACGCTCGGCGGCCTGTCCTACGGCAAGGTCGTGGCGAACGCCGCCTCGGTGTTCATCCTGTTCCTCGGTGTCGTGGCCGCGCTCAACCAGGTCGGCGTCGCCACCACCGTGACCCTGCCCGTGCTGATCGCGATCCTGGCGGCGGTCGTCGGAGTGATCGTGGTCGGAGTCGGCGGCGGCCTGGTCAAGCCCATGCAGCAGCGCTGGGAGGGCTACCTCAGCAATGCCGAGGAGGAGGCTCCGCGCATCAAGGAGCACGCAGCCAAGGCCCCGAGCGTCCGGGAGCAGGCCCGGCAGGCCACGGACCGGGCGCGGGAGTACACGCAGGACGACAGCCCGACCACCGGTGCGACCAGCTACGACCCGGCGGCGTACGGCGCCCAGCCGGTGGACGGCACCCGGCAGTACTGAAACCCCAGCAGTGCCTCTCGGTGACACCGACCGGTGCACCGACTTGCTACACCCGACGGAGGAGGACTCATGCTCACCACGGACCAGGCTCAACGACTGCTCAGCGGCGGCGGGAACGTCGTCGACACCGATGGAAACAAGATCGGCGGCGTCGGCCAGCTGTTCGCCGACGACCAGACCGGCCAGCCCGAGTGGGTCACGGTGAAGACCGGGATGTTCGGGGGCGGCGAGTCGTTCGTCCCGCTGCGCGAAGCGGAGATGACGGGCGACGACCTGCGCGTCCCCTACGACAAGGACAAGGTCAAGGACGCGCCGCGCATCGACGACTCGGACGGTCACCTCAGCGAAGAGGAGGAGGGGGCGCTGTACGCCTATTACGGCTGGGGCGACCTCGACTACGGCACGTCGTACGACGGCTCCGTCGACCGGGGGGCGGGCCACGACACCTCGGGGGCCGACACCGACTCGGCGATGACCCGCTCGGAGGAACAGCTCCACGTCGGCAAGGAGACCCGGGAGGCGGGACGGGTCCGGTTGCGCAAGTACGTCGTGACCGAGGACGTCACCACGACCGTGCCGGTCAGCCGCGAGGAGGTGCGGCTCGAGCGTGAGCCCATCACCGAGGCCAACCGTGGCGACGCGATGTCCGGCGGTGACATCACGACCGAGGAGCACGAGGTGGTCCTCAACGAGGAGCGGGTGGTCGTCGGCAAGGAGACCGTCCCCGTCGAGCGCGTCCGCGTCGACAAGGACACGGTGACCGAGGAGCAGCAGGTCGACGAGACCGTTCGCAAGGAGCAGATCGAGCTCGACGAGACCGAGGCCACCAGGCGACCCGAGGGCGGCCGCGCCGATGGCTGACCACAGGGGCACCACCGGCGGAGCCAACCGGGTGCAGCCCGGCCCCGACCACGCCGACTCCTTCGGCGACGGCGAGGCCACGCCCGGCTCCCGGCGCGCGGTTCTGAGTCGTGAGAAGGAGGAGCACGGCGGGATCAAGCTCGGCTCCGCGTTCTTCGGGTGGCTGACGGCCATGGGCATGGCGGTCCTCCTCACTGCCCTGGCAGCGGCGGCCGGCGCAGCCGTCGGCGTGGCCACCGGGACCGAGGTGGGCCAGGCCGCCGACGCCGCGCAGGCGCAGGCCGACACCGTCGGCCTGGTCGGAGGCATCGTGCTGCTTGTCGTCCTCTTCGTCGCCTACTACTGCGGTGGCTACGTCGCAGGGCGGATGGCGCGCTTCAACGGCCTCAAGCAGGGCCTTGCCGTGTGGCTGTGGGCGATCGCGATCGCGCTCGTCGTCGCCGCGGTGGGAGCGCTGGCAGGTGCCGAGTTCAACGTGCTGAAGGAGCTCAACAGCTTCCCGCGCCTTCCTGTCGACGAGGGGACCCTGACGACCGGGGGAGTCATCGCCCTGGTCGTCGCGGTCGTGGTCACCCTGGGCGGCGCCCTCCTCGGCGGCCTGGCGGGGATGCGCTTCCACCGTGCGGTGGACAAGACCGGTCTCGGGCACTGACCGGGGGAGGGATGCGCCGAGGAGGTGCGTGACGAGCGTCCCGCAGAGGCCGCCGACCACGTCCACGAGGCGCAACGGCGGGTGGGCCCGCAGGGGCCTGCCCGCCGCCTCCCTCGCTCAGACCGGGGCACACTCCACTGCCAGCCGGAGCTGGCGCCGGTGGCGCAGGCTCTCGACGGTGAACATGGCCAGCGCGAGCCAGACCAGGACGAAGCCCACCCAGCGCTCCGGCGGCATGTCCTCGTGGAACCACAGCACGCCGAGGGCGAACTGGACGATCGGGGCGAGGTACTGCAGAAGACCCATCGCCACCAGCGGGAGCCGGGTCGCGGCTGCCCCGAAGAGGATCAGCGGGATGGCCGTGACGATGCCGGTGGTGGTGAAGAGCAGTGCGTGACCCCCGCCGTGGCTGCCGAAGCTCGAGGAGCCGCTGGCGACGAGCCATCCGACGTACGCCGCGGCGAACGGTCCCGAGATCGCCGTCTCGACCGCCAACGACTCGACCGCGCCGGTGTCCGCCTGCTTCTTGGCGAGCCCGTAGGCACCGAAGCTGCCGGCCAGCACCAGGGCGATCCACGGCGGTCGCCCGTAGTCGACCGTCAGCACCACCACGGCGAGCACGGCGATCCCGAGGGCGATCCACTGGACCCGCCGGAGCCGCTCGCCCAGCACGTAGACGCCCAGGAGCACCGTCACGAGCGGGTTGATGAAGTAGCCGAGCGAGGTCTCGACGACCCGGTGGTTGTTCACCCCGTAGATGAAGGTCGCCCAGTTGAGGCTGATCACCCCGGCGGCGAGCGCCAGCAGCGTCAGTCGTCGCCGGTCGCGCACCACGGCGGCAACGTGGGCGCTGCGCCCGAGCACCACGACGAGCAGGCCCATGGTGACCGCCGACCACAGGATGCGGTGAGCCAGGATCTCGATGGCGCCGGCCGGCTCGAGCAGTGGCCAGTAGAGGGGGAACGCGCCCCAGAGGAGGTAGGCGCCGGTGCCGAAGCCGAGTCCTCGACGCGATTCCAGCACTCTCGGAGCATATGTCGCGTGATGCCTCTACGATGAAGCGGTCTTACTGGCGGGCGGCTGCAGGCCGCCCCTCACGACCATCGACTCCCAGGGGGAAGCTACATGCGGATCGTCCGCGCACTGATCGCCTTGTTCGTTGCCGTGCTGATCGGCTCGTCGGCCCTTCCGGCCGGCGCCACCGGCTCGTTGCCGGAGCGCGTCATCACCCATGACACGCAGCCGAAGACCTACAAGTCCTTCAAGCTCACCGGGAACATCGAGGCCTACCCCAACGGCAAGGCCCTCGTGCAGAAGAAGAAGTGCCGTGGGTGCGACTTCAAGACCGTCGACAAGATCACGACGAGCGCCTACGGCAACTACAGCACGAAGATCTACGCGCCGCTCAAGGGCAAGTGGAAGTGGCGCATCAAGGTCAACGAGCAGGGCGGCTACGCCGCGTCGTACAGCGACGTCATCGCCACGTTCGTCAAGTGACGCGTCCACGCTGAGGACACGACGAAGGCCCCGCCGCTCGGCGGGGCCTTCGTCATGTCTGGGAGTCCGCGGGTGCCGGCCGGCTCAGACGACGGTCCAGGTGTCGCCGCCGCCGATGAGGGCGCCGAGACGCTGGGCCGGATCGCCCGAGGCGTCTCCGCGGGCGGTGCTGATCTGCGCGCGTGCCTGATCGTCGTACGTCGCCCGCTCGACCTGGCGGAAGATGCCGATCGGCGACTGGTTGAGGTAGCCCGAGTCGGTCAGCCGCGAGATCGCGAAGGCCATCGTCGGGTCGGGGTTGTGGGCGTCGTGCACCAGGAGGGCGTCCTCGCGCACGTCGGCCACCGTCACGACCTTGACCCCGCCGGTCTCGGTGTCGCGGATCAGGCCCTTGGAGCCCTCCCCGGAGGCGGACTGGACGCCGAAGCGGATCGGCTCGCCGTGCACCAGCGGGATGATCGCGTCGGCCTTGGTGTCCGGGCTCTTGATCGCGTCGAAGGCGCCGTCGTTGAAGATCGGGCAGTTCTGGTAGATCTCCACGAACGACGTGCCCCGGTGCGCGGCTGCCGCCGACAGCACCGAGGTGAGGTGCTTGCGGTCGGAGTCGATGGTGCGCGCGACGAACGTGCCCTCTGCCCCGAGGGCCAGCGACACCGGGTTGAACGGGTGGTCGACCGAGCCCATCGGCGTCGACTTGGTGACCTTGCCCGGCTCGGAGGTCGGGGAGTACTGGCCCTTGGTCAGCCCGTAGATGCGGTTGTTGAAGAGCAGGATCGTCATGTTGACGTTGCGGCGCAGCGCATGGATCAGGTGGTTGCCGCCGATCGACAGCGCGTCTCCGTCGCCGGTGACGACCCAGACCGAGAGGTCCTCGCGCGCGGTGGCGATGCCGGTCGCGATCGACGGCGCGCGGCCGTGGATGGAGTGCATGCCGTAGGTGTCGAGGTAGTAGGGGAACCGCGACGAGCAGCCGATGCCGGAGACGAAGACGATGTTCTCGCGGCGCAGGCCGAGGTCGGGGAGGAAGCCCTGGACCGCCTTGAGCACGGCGTAGTCACCGCAGCCCGGGCACCAGCGCACCTCCTGGTCGGAGGTGAAGTCCTTGCCGGTCTGGGGGGTTTCGCCAGGCTGCAGGGTGGGGACCGAGTCGATGCCCGACGTCAGGCCGGGGAACGGCAGGTCGGTGGTGGTCACGACAGCGCCTCCTCAGGGGCGGTGGTGGCGAGGTTGACGTCGATGCCCTCGGCCTGCGCCACGAGCTCGCCGATGGCCTCGGCCAGCTCCGCGGCCTTCAGCGGCAGCCCACGGACGTGGTTGTAGCCGACCACGTCGACGAGGTACTTCGCCCGCAGCAGCATCGACAGCTGGCCGAGGTTCATCTCGGGCACCAGCACCTTGTCGTAGCGGCCCAAGATGTCGCCCAGGTCGTGCGGGAAGGGGTTGAGGTGGCGCAGGTGCGTCTGGGCCACGCGGTAGCCGGCCTTGCGCACCCGGCGTACGCCGGCTCCGATCGGGCCGTAGGTGGAGCCCCAGCCGAGCACCAGGACCTTGGCGTCGCCCGTGGGGTCGTCGACCTCGAGGGGCGGCAGGGAGTCGGCGACGCGGTCGACCTTGGCCTGGCGGGTGCGGACCATGAAGTCGTGGTTGGACGGGTCGTAGGAGATGTTGCCGTGCCCGTCGCCCTTCTCGAGACCGCCGATGCGGTGCTCGAGCCCGGGGGTGCCGGGGATCGCCCACGGCCGGGCCAGGGTCTGCTCGTCGCGCAGGTAGGGCCAGAAGTCGGCCGCCCCGTCGTCGAGCGCGTGGTTGGGCGTCGTCGCGAAGCCGGGGTCGATCTCCGGCAGCTCCGAGAGCTCCGGGACCCGCCACGGCTCCGAGCCGTTGGCGAGCATCCCGTCGGACAGCAGCAGCACCGGGGTGCGGTAGGTGACCGCGATGCGCACCGCCTCCAGGGCGGCGTCGAAGCAGTCGCCCGGCGACTGCGGCGCCACGATCGGCACCGGTGACTCGCCGTTGCGGCCGAACATCGCCTGCAGCAGGTCAGCCTGCTCGGTCTTGGTGGGCAGCCCGGTCGAGGGACCGCCGCGCTGCACGTCGATGACGACCAGTGGCAGCTCGGTCATGACGGCGAGGCCGATGGCCTCCGACTTGAGGGCGAGGCCGGGGCCGGAGGTGGTGGTGATGCCCAGCGTGCCGGCGAAGGAGGCGCCGATCGCGGCGCCCACGCCCGCGATCTCGTCCTCGGCCTGGAACGTCGTGACGCCGAACGCCTTGTGCTTGCTCAGCTCATGGAGGATGTCGGAGGCGGGCGTGATCGGGTAGGAGCCGAGGAAGACCGGCAGCCCCGACTGCACGCCGCCGGCGACGAGGCCGTAGGACAGGGCGAGATTGCCGGTGATGTTGCGGTAGGTGCCCGGTGGCATGGGCGCCGGCTTGATCTCGTAGCTCACCACGAACGCCTCGGTGGTCTCGCCGAAGTTCCAGCCGCTCTTGAACGCGGTGATGTTCGCGTCGCGGATGTCGGGGACCTTGGCGAACCTGCGGCTCAGGAACTCCAGCGTCGACTCGGTGGGCCGGCCGTACATCCAGGAGAGCAGGCCGAGGGCGAACATGTTCTTCGCGCGCGCGGCGTCCTTGCGGGACAGGCCGAACTCCTTGACCGCCGCCACGGTCATGCCGGTGAGGTCGAGGGGATGGACGGCGTACGCCGCGAGCGTGTCGTCCTCGAGCGGCGACGTGGTGTAGCCCGCCTTGCTGAGGTTGCGGCCGCTGAAGTCGTGGGTGTCGACGATGATCGTGGCGCCCTGGGGCAGGTCGCCGAGGTTGGCGCGCAGCGCTGCGGGGTTCATCGCCACCAGCACGTCGGGGGCGTCCCCGGGGGTGAGGATGTCGTGGTCGGCGAAGTGCACCTGGAAGCTCGACACGCCGGGGAGCGTGCCCTGCGGGGCGCGGATCTCGGCCGGGAAGTTGGGCAGCGTCGAGAGGTCGTTCCCGAACGCCGCGGACTCCTGGGTGAAGCGGTCGCCGGTCAGCTGCATGCCGTCGCCCGAGTCGCCTGCGAACCGGATGATGACGCGGTCGAGCTGCTTGACCTGCTTGGTCACGGCGGGGTCACCTGACGCCTTCTCTCTGGTTCTCGTCCTTGCGGTCGTGGTGCAACCACCCACGATATCGCCGCTGTCGACCCGATCCCCATCGTCTCCCGACGTGGACGACCGCGTGGCGTAATGCGCGACACGTCTCAGACTGCGACGTTCAATGACGAGTAAGCCAGCATTATCGAGTAAAGTACGCGACTTAGAACAGATCGGTCCGGACTCGGCGGACCCCCTGACGTGAGGAAGCCATGAAGACCCAGCTCAAGACCGGCCGCGGCCGGATCGCACTCGCCGCGGCTGTAGTCGGCCTGCTCGCCACCACCGCGTGCTCCGCCAGCAGCGGCGCCTCCTCCGGGAACGACCCGCTCAGCGTGGTCGGCTACTCGGTGCTCGAGGCCGCCAACAAGCCCGTCTTCGAGGACTTCGAGGACACCGACGCGGGTAAGGACGTCACCTTCAAGACGTCGTACGGCGCCTCCGGCGACCAGTCGCGCGCGGTGGCAGGTGGGCTCGACGCCGACTACGTCCACTTCTCCCTCGAGACCGACGTCACCCGGCTCGTCGACGCCGGTCTGGTCGGCAAGGACTGGAAGGACGGCCCGACCAAGGGCATCGTCACGTCGTCGGTCGTCGTGTTCGTCGTCCGTGAGGGCAACCCCAAGAACATCCGGACCTGGGACGACCTGGTCGAGCCGGGGGTCGAGATCATCACGCCCAACCCGGGCTCGTCGGGCTCGGCACGCTGGAACATCCTCGCCGGCTACGGCCACGTGACCGCCGACGGCGGCACGGAGGAGGAGGCGACCGAGTACACCCGGAAGCTGCTCGAGAACACTATCGCCCTGCCGGGCTCCGGCCGCGAGGCGACCACGGCCTTCACCTCCGGGAACGGCGACGTGCTGCTGTCCTACGAGAACGAGGCGATCCTGGCCCGGCAGAACGGCGAGGCCGTCGACTACATCATCCCGCCCGAGACGCTGCTGATCGAGAACCCCGGGGCCGTCACCACTGACGCCCAGCCTGCGGCCCAGTCGTTCCTCGACTTCCTGCTCGGCCCGGTCGCGCAGGAGGAGTACGCCAAGAGCGGCTTCCGCCCGGTCATCGACGGGGTCGCGACCGAGGTCGAGGGCGCCAACGACCCGGCCGACCCGTTCCCGACTCCCGGCACTCTGCTCACCATCGACGACGACTTCGGCGGCTGGGCCGACGCGGCCACCAAGTTCTTCGCCGACGGCGAGGACGGCGGCGCGCTCGGCATCATCCCGCAGCTGCAGCAGGACACGGGCAAGACCGCATGACCGCAGCGGTCCTCACCCCGTCCCGGACGGAGCGCAGCCGCCCGGGATGGGGGTCTGCCTTCCACAGCACGCTCGGTCGCGGCTCGGCGCTGGGCCTCGGACTGGCCATGACGTGGTTCAGCCTGCTCGTGCTCCTCCCGCTGTCGGCGATCGTGGTCACCGCAGGCAGCAACGGCTGGGGACAGTACGCCGACACGCTGGGCAACGCGCAGACCTGGGCCGCGATCCGGCTGACCGTCGGACAGGCGCTGATGGTCACCGCGATGAACGCGGTGCTGGGCACCGTCATCGCCTGGGTGCTGGTCCGCGACCGGTTCTGGGGCAGGCGCGCCCTCGACGTGGTCATCGACATCCCCTTCGCGCTGCCGACGATCGTGGCCGGCCTGGTGCTCCTCGGTCTCTACGGCAAGGGCGGCCCGCTCGGGCTGGAGTGGGCCAACACCACCAGGGCCGTGTGGCTGGCGCTGGCGTTCGTGACCCTGCCGTTCGTCGTACGCACCGTGCAGCCGGTGCTCGAGGAGCTCGAGCACGACGTGGAGGAGGCGGCCGCGTCCCTGGGCGCCTCGCCGCTCACGACGTTCCGGCGGGTGGTGCTGCCCAGCCTGCTGCCCGCCGTCGCCGCCGGTGCCGCGCTGTCGTTCGCCCGCGCGATCTCGGAGTACGGCTCGCTGGTCCTGCTCAGCGGCAACCTGCCGTTCGAGACGGAGGTGGTGTCGGTGCGCGTGCTGACCTTCATCGAGAACGGCAACAACGCCTCCGCTGCCGCGCTGGCGACGATCATGCTGGCCGTCGCGCTGTTCGTCATCGTCGTGCTCGACATCCTCCAGCGACGGGTGGCCCGTCGTGGTTAGGGCCTCGGCCCCCGTCAAGTGGGCGCTGCGGCTGCTTGCGGTCGGATACGTCTTCCTGCTCGTCGCGTGGCCGGTGGCGCTCGTCGTCCGGCACACGTTCGAGGACGGCATCACCACCCTGCGCGAGACCGTGACCGACGAGTCGGTGCAGGGCGCCCTCCTGCTCACCGGCGAGGTCGCGCTGTGGGCCGTGGTCATCAACCTCGTCTTCGGCGTCGGCATGTCGTTGCTGCTGGTGCGCTTCGAGTTCCCGGGCAAGCGGCTCCTCTCTGCGCTGGTCGACCTGCCGATGTCGGTCTCGCCGGTCGTCGTCGGCCTCGCCCTGTTGCTGGTCTACAACGGCCGCACCGGCTGGTTCGGTCCGACCCTGGAGAGCAACGGCCTCCAGGTCATCTTCGACTCGCCGGGCATGATCATGGCCACCTGCTTCGTGGCGCTGCCGCTGGTGATCCGCGAGGTGGTGCCGGTGCTGCACGAGATCGGCGACGACCAGGAGCAGGCGGCCCGCTCGCTCGGGGCCGACGCGCTGCAGACGTTCCGGCGGATCACGCTGCCCAGCATCAAGTGGGCGGTCGTGTACGGCGTCGTGCTCTCCCTGGCTCGCTCGCTCGGTGAGTTCGGCGCGGTGAAGATCGTCTCGGGCAACTTCACCGGGCAGACCCAGACCGCCACCCTCGTCGTCGAGCAGAAGTACCAGAACTTCGAGCAGTCGTCGGCCTATGCGACATCCTTCCTGCTCGCCTTCGTCTCGGTGCTCTGCATCGTCGTCGTCTCCCTCCTCCGACCCAAGGAGTCACACTGATGTCCATCGACGTCTCCGGCCTCACCAAGAGGTTCGGTGACTTCGTCGCTCTCGACGACGTCACCGTGTCCCTGCCCACCGGCCAGCTGACCGCGCTGCTCGGGCCCTCCGGCGGCGGCAAGTCGACGCTGCTGCGGATCATCGCCGGCCTCGACACCGCCGACGCCGGCAGCGTGTCGATCGAGGGGGTCGACGCCACGAGGCTGCCGCCGCAGAAGCGCAACGTGGGCTTCGTCTTCCAGCACTACGCCGTGTTCAAGCACCTCTCCGTGGCGCGCAACGTCGCGTTCGGGCTGGAGATACGCAAGCGCCCCAAGGCTGAGGTGGCCGAGCGGGTGGACGAGCTGCTCAAGCTGGTGCACCTCTCGCAGTTCGCGCACCGGCTGCCCTCGCAGCTCTCGGGAGGCCAGCGTCAGCGGATGGCGCTGGCCCGGGCACTCGCCGTCGAGCCGAAGGTGCTGCTCCTCGACGAGCCGTTCGGCGCCCTCGACGCGAAGGTCCGCAAGGAGCTGCGTGAGTGGCTGCGCCGGCTGCACGACGAGGTGCACGTGACGACGGTCTTCGTGACCCACGACCAGGAGGAGGCCCTCGAGGTCGCCGACGAGATCGTGGTCATCAACGAGGGCCGGGTCGAGCAGGTCGGCACCCCCGACGCCCTGTACGACGAGCCGGCCAACGACTTCGTCATGTCGTTCCTCGGCGACGTCACCTCCCTGGGAGGCGCGACGCTGCGACCGCACGACATCGAGATCGCCACCGCCCCGCACCTGCCCGGCTCCGTCGAGGGCGAGGTGTCCCGCCTGCTGCGCATCGGCTTCGAGGTGCGGGCGTCCGTGCTGACGGTCGACGGCGACGACGTCACGGTCGTGCTGACGCGCACCCACGCGCGCTCACTGGGCATCGAGGAGGGCGGCACGGTCTGGCTGACCCCGTCGGCCGGCGCGGTCGTCGTACCTCGGATGAAGGCGGTGGGGTAAGCATGGGGCATGTCTCGGGCAGGATCACGGCGCGCCGCCGTCCTCCTGGCGCTCGCCGTGTCGCTGACAGCGTGTGCCGGGTCCGGCGGCGAACCCGGGGAGGGAGCCGGAGCCTCCTCGGACGAGGAGCGGCTCGCTGAGCTGCCCGGGATGACCGCGGCCACGATCGAGCGCCGAAGCGTCGAGGAGGACGTCGAGGTCACGCAGGTGGTGGTGGACGCGGAGGCGGGCGCGACCGCCGAGGAGATCAGCGCCGTCGTCGACGAGGTCCTCGACCACGAGCAGGAGTACGCCGTGGGCGAGAACGCCCCAGTCGCCGGGGCGGTCTACCTGGGCGCCGGGACCACGGAATGGGTCGACCCCGGCTCTCCCGCCGCCGGCCAGGCCGTGCCATCCGGTGTCTGGTGGGGAGTCCGGGCCGGGGCGGCGGTCGCGGACGAGGCACCGATCAGCGTACGCGCGGCCTGGCTCGTCGAGGCCGCCGGCCTGGTGCCCGACGCGACCGTCGTCGTCGACCACGACCAGGACCTGAAGGTCAGGGTCCCCGGCTTCGACCCGGTCCGGGTCGGGGAGATCGCCACCACGCTCCTGCACAGCGACCTCGTGGCCGATGCTCCCACCATCGTGAGCACGGGGGACTCCGAGCGGGTGCGGGGCCACGGCCCCGTGGCGGTGCTGGGCGGCAACCCCCTGACGCCTGAGCAGGTCGCAGCCTGGGACGCCTTCTCGTCGAGCATCGATCAGGCGCCGGACGTCGAGGTGCGCGAGCTCTCCCTCGGGCCCGTCGTGACCGGTGAGCTGGACCCGACGCTCCCGACCGGTGTCGTCAACGGTGTCACCACGATCCGGCTGCCCGGCGTCGTGCCCCCGCGGCGGCTCACGCCCGCGGAGTACGGCGGCCGGCTGTGGCCCATGCTGCGCGCACAGCTGGACGCCGTCGGTGCCGCCGGGCGGGGCTCGACCCTCGAGGTCTTCAACGACTACCGCACGTCGGCGGGAGCGGAGCCGGAGGAGGGCGACCTCTTCCTCGCCGTACGGACCGGGCCGGACCCGAGCCTGACGACGTCGGCCGCGGCTGGAACGCGGCGGCGACGGCGTACGTCACCGGTCGCTGACCGGGCCGGCTCAGCGGTAGTTGGTGAACTGCACCGCGAAGTCGTAGTCCTGCGCCCCTGGGAGGCGCGACGCTGCGACCTCACAACATCGAGATCGCCACCGCCCCGCACCTGCCCGGCTCCGTGTACCCCGGATGAAGGCGGTGGGGTGAGCAGCGGACCGTCGACGACTACTCGTCAGGGATCTTCACGGGCATCTCTGCGGGCATCGGAGCTTCTGCCGCCGCGAGCCGCCAGCCGAAGACGAGCGGCCCGCTGATGATCGCCAACCACAGCATCTCGGGAGCCTTGACTCCCAGCACGATCGCACCGAGCACCAGCGGGATGAAAGTGGCCCAGAGCAAGGCCGACCCCACGGTCCGGACCAGCCACGTAGCGAGTTGAGAGAGGTGCAGGTCGACGTTGTCCATGCGCGTCATCATGTCGTGACGAGCCTGGCGCTGTGGCGCGTTCGCGGATCGCCAGGTGCAGGTCACCGGCGCCTGACCTGCGGGCTCAGCGGTAGTTGGTGAACTGCACCGCGAAGTCGTAGTCCTGCGCCTTCACCAGGGCCTGGACGGCCTGCAGGTCGTCGCGCTTCTTCGACGACACCCGCAGCTCGTCGCCCTGGACCTGGGCCTTGACGCCCTTGGGCCCCTCGTCGCGGATCAGCTTGGAGATCTTCTTCGCGTCCTCGGAGCTGATGCCCTCCTTGAGTGCGATGGAGATCTTCGACTGCTGGCCCGACGCACGCGGCTCGGAGGCGTCGAGGATCTTCAGGCTCTGCTGACGCTTGATCAGCTTGTCCTTGAAGACGTCGAGCACCGCGGTCGCCCGGTCGTCGGCGGAGGCGGTGATCTCGATGGCCTGCTCGCCCTGCCACTCGATGGTGGCCCCGGTGCCCTTGAAGTCGAAGCGGGTGGCGATCTCCCGCGCCGCCTGCCCCAGGGCGTTGTCGACCTCCTGGCGGTCGAGCTTGCTGACGATGTCGAACGACGAGTCGGCCATGGGTGTCCTCCCGGTGCTGTTTTCTTTCGGCGTCGTGCCTGCGCTATTGTTTCGTCCTGCTCGCGGCGGCGCCACACGGCCCCGCCGCAACCACCCTGGCAGGTTGCCCGAGCGGCCAATGGGAACGGACTGTAAATCCGTCGGCTTATGCCTACGCAGGTTCGAATCCTGCACCTGCCACGAGACACCCCCGGTCCTCGCCGACCGGGGGTGTTCTTCGTCTCCGGGAGCTCAGAGCTCTGCCTCGGTGGACCCGAAGTCCGCGCCGAGGACCGCTGCGGCGCTGCCTCCGAGCATCGCCCCCATGGCGATGAAGGCGGCGGTCAGTCCGGCTCCGCCCGCGATCACACCCACACCGAGCGGCAGCACCACCTGGCCGAAGCGGTTGCCGCTGAGGCGGACCCCGATGGCCAGGCCACGGACGTCGCGCGGCGCTCGGTCCGCGACCCACGAGAGGGTCACGGGCTGGCCGAGACCGAGACCGAGCCCCGCCACCAGCAGCACGATCCCCAGTGCGACCGGCGCCTCCAGGAAGGGCAGCACCAACAGTGCCAGGGCGGGCAGGACGATGCTGGCCAGAAGCAGGCGCTTGCGGCCCAGCCATCGGATCAGCCGCAGCATCAGCAGGCGCGAGGCCATCGAGGCGGCCGCGCGCACCGCCAGGAGCAGACCCACGGTCTCGACCGCCATGCCGTGGGCCTCGCCGTACGCCGGCAGGTAGACCGCGATCAGGTCGATCGTCGTGAGCACGGTCAGGCTGGCGATCATCGCGTGCGGCATGCTCGGGATCCGGAGCACCCGATGGGTCGCCCGCCAGGAGGACTCGCGTGGTCGCGTGGGCTCGGGGTGCGCGCGAGGAGGACGAGCGGTCCGGCGCCACATCCAGATCGCCAGCAGCACACCCGGCAGGGTGAGGGCGGCAGTGGTGCCGAACACCAAGGTGCCGTCGAACCCCGCTCCACCGCTGCCGCCCAGAAGGCCGCCGAGAGCCGGTCCGATGAGCTGCCCGGTCGAGACGGCCACGGTGAAGAGGCCGAAGCGAGCGTCGCGCTCTTCGGGTGGACCCTGGTTGGCGACCAGGGTCTGGCTGCCGACCACGCAGGCGATGTGCCCGAAGCCGAGGGCGGCCTGACTGATGGCCAGCGCGACGAGGCTGTGGATGAAGACCAGCGAGAGAGCCACGCCGCCGATCACCGCGCCCCCCAGGAACACGAACAGCAGTTCGCCCCACCGATCGACCCATCGACCGATCGGGACCGCCACGAAGAGGCTCAGGCTGGCGTAGGCGCCCGCGACGAGACCGAGCTGGGTGTTGTCGGCCCCGAGGGCCAGGGCCTGGTAGGACACCATCGGGCGCACGACGTACACCGCCGTCTGGATCACCACGGTGACGAAGAGCAGCCTCAGGAACCAGCCCCTCGCCGCCGGGAGCGCCAGGCTGGTCGGGCGGGTCACGAGAGTGCTCCAGTCGCCGTCGTCCACAAGCAGTGCCGGGCGCAGCGACTGCTCCATCTTCGGCGCACACCATAACGGCCGGATTGGGCGGCTCGACGGAGTGCCCACCGCCGGCATCCCCAGCCGGGCACGTGCATGCGTCGATGCGGTCTCGCCGGTGCGAGACTGTGGCCGTGCCTGAGGTCGTGGAGCGTGAGCAGGTCCACGACATCGGCCGGCGCCGGGCCTGGGTGATCTGGGTCGTTGCGCTCTCGGTCTACGTGCTCGCCGTGTTCCACCGCAGCTCGCTCGGTGTAGCCGGGCTGCTCGCGGCCGAGCGCTTCGACGTCGCGGCCACCCAGCTCGCCTTCTTCACCGTGCTCCAGCTGCTGGTGTACGCCGCCCTGCAGGTGCCGGTGGGTGTCCTGCTCGACCGCTTCGGCTCGCGCCGGCTCCTGCTCGCGGGTCTGGTGCTCATGACGGCCGGGCAGCTCGGGTTCGGCCTGGCGACGTCCTTCCCCGCGGCGCTGCTGGCCCGCGCCGTGCTGGGCGCCGGGGACGCGGTGGTGTTCGTGAGCGTCATCCGGCTCGTGACCGTCTGGTTCCTCGTCCGCCAGGCACCGATGGTCACCCAGGTCACCGGCATCGCCGGCCAGCTGGGCGCGATCGTGGCGGCCGCGCCGCTGTCGTTCCTGCTGCGCGAGCTCGGCTGGACCCGCGCCTTCGCGGTCGCCTCGAGCATGGGTGTGGTGCTGATGGTGCTGGTCGTCATGCTCGTCAAGGACTCGCCCTACCGCCGGAGCGCGGTGGTCACCCTCAAGCTGCGCGCGCTGGCGCAGTCAGTGCGGCTGGTGTGGGGCAACCCCGGCACCCGGCTGGGCATGTGGTCGCACTTCACGTCGCAGTTCAGCGTCACCGTCTTCGCGCTGCTCTGGGGCTTCCCGTTCCTCGTGCGCGGGCAGGGCTGGTCGGAGGCCGCGGCCGGCACGCTGCTGATGGCGATGACCGGCTGGGTCATCGTCAGCGGCTTCGCGCTCGGCGCGCTGGTGGCGCGCTTCCCGTTCTACCGGTCGTGGATCGTGCTCGGCGTCGTCTTCACGATGATGGCCGTGTGGGCCGTCGTCCTGATGCGTGCGTCGCCGGCTCCGGGCTGGCTGGTCGTGCTCCTCGCCTTCGCCACCGCGTCCGGCGGCCCGGCCTCCATGGTCGCCTTCGACCTTGCGCGGTCGTTCACGCCGGTGCATGCCCTGGGCCGGGCCAACGGCATCGTCAACGTCGGTGGCTTCATCGCGTCCCTGGTGTGCATGGCGCTCATCGGCGTGGTGCTCGACCTGCGTCAGGAGGGGGGCATGGACGCCTACGTCCTGGCCGACTTCCGGGCCGCGATGGCCGTGCAGTACGTGTTCTGGGGCCTCGGCATCGTCCAGATCCTCCGCTACCGCCGGCGGGGGATCGCGCACCTCGAGCGGGTGCACCCCGGCGCCGTCGAGCAGATGCGGGCCGGCAAGGCGTGGGCACACCCGGGAATCGGCGAGGAAGGCGTGTAGGTCCAGGGCCTTGCGCTGGAGCGAAGGTAAGCAGTAACTTACCGTTCGTGAGCACGAACCAAGGTGTCGACGGGCTGAGTGCCCTGGGCGACCGGACCAGGCGGGCGATCTTCGAGTGCCTGGCTGAGGGCCCGCGCGCGGTCGGCGAGCTCGCCGACGAGCTGCCCGTGAGCCGTCCGGCGGTCTCCCAGCACCTGAAGGTGCTCAAGGAGGCCGGGCTGGTCGCCGAGCACGCGGAGGGCACGCGTCGCATCTACCGGCTCAACCCGGAGGGGGTCGCCGCCCTGCGCGACCAGCTCGACACCTTCTGGAGCAGGGCCCTGACTGGCTACGTGAAGACCACCGAGGAACCCACCCAGGAGAAGACATGACCCAGGCCGCAGATGCATCGGTGCGCAAGCACGTCGTCGTGGACGTCCCGCTGGAGCAGGCGTTCGCCGTGTTCACCGAGCGGTTCGGTGACTTCAAGCCCCGCGAGCACAACCTGCTGGGTGTCCCGATCGCCCGCACAATGTTCGAGCCCCGGGTGGACGGACACATCTACGACGTGGGCGAGGACGGCAGCGAGTGCCGGTGGGCTCGGGTCCTCGCCTACGAGCCCCCGAGCCGGGTGGTGTTCAGCTGGGACATCGGTCCGACCTGGCAGCTCGAGTCGGACGCCGCGAACGCCAGCGAGGTCGAGGTCAGGTTCGTGGCCGACGGGCCCGAGCGGACCCGCGTCGAGCTGGAGCACCGCGGCATCGACCGGCACGGACCCGGCTGGGAGGCCGTCCGCGACGGCATCGAGGGAGACGCCGGCTGGCCCCTCTACCTGGACCGCTTCGCGGCCCTGACCACCCAGGGCTAGCGGAACCGCGCTACTCGATCACCTTGCCCGCGTCGGTGACGTAGAAGGGCGAGTCCTTGCGGGAGAGCAGGTCGCGCCGCTCGTCGGCCGACAGGGCCTCGACCTGGGCCGACACGTCGGAGGGGAAGCCGCTGACCTCGGGCGCCGCGGCCACGGGCACGATCGAGTGCACGATGCGGTCGGCGTACACGTGCAGCATCGTGAGGGACTGGTGGCCGTCGACCCCGGAGATGAACCGGCCCTCGGGGGCGGGATCCGAGGTGTAGCAGGTGGCCGACGCGACGCTCACCGGGACGCCGGCGAAGGTGGAGTACGACGAGAAGTGGAAGTGGCCGCCGAGGATGCCCCGCACGTCGGTGCCGGCGATCGTGGTGGCCAGGAGGTCCTGGTCGAGCAGCTCGATGATCCCCGCCGCGGGGGTCATCGGCACCGGGATCGGCGCGTGGTGCATCGCGAGCAGGGTGCCGTGCGGCGCCGGCGTGGCCAGCTCCTCGGCCAGCCAGACGAGCTGGTCGCCCGTCAGCTCGCCGTGGTGGAAGCCCGGGACGCTGGTGTCGAGAGCGATGATGCGCAGGCCGCCCACGTCGTGGACGCGGTCCTGCGGGCCGGCGCCGTCCCCGCCGTCCCCGCCGTCCTCGTCGAAGAGCCCGGCGGCGTACTCCGCCCGCTCGTCGTGGTTGCCCATCGTCCAGACGACCTCGGCGCCGAGGTCGGCCGCGAGCGGTTCGACGATCTCGCGCAGCAGGGCGTACGCCGCGGGCTCCGCCTTGTCTGCCAGGTCGCCGGTGAACACCAGTGCCTGCGGCGCCGGGGTCAGGTGGCTGAGCCGTCCCAGCGCGGCCCGCAGGCGCGCCTCGGTGTCGACGGCGCCGTACTGCCGGACACCGCCCGCGAGCAGGTGCGGATCGGAGAGGTGCGCGACGACGTGCCCGGGGTCGGGGTACTGCCCGTACTGGATCACGCGCCGAGCGTAGTCAGTCGCGGGCCGGGACGACCGTGCCCGCGACCTCGCCGAGGGTGAGGCGCCCGCCGGCCGCACCGGGCGCGGAGTAGCGGAGCACCACGACGTCGCCGTCCTCGAGGAAGGTCCGCTCGCGACCGACCGCGGTGAACGGCTCCTTGCCGCCCCACGACAGCTCGAGGAACGACCCGCGCTGGTGACGCTCGGGCCCGCTGATGGTGCCCGACGCCCACAGGTCGCCGGTGCGGGTGGAGGCGCCGTTGACGGTGAGGTGGGCGAGCATCTGGGCGGGCGACCAGTACATCGAGGAGTACGACGGCCGCGAGACGACCTCGTCGTTCAGCACGACCTCCACCTCGATGTCGAGTCCGCGGGTGGCGCCGGGTGAGAGGTAGGGCAGCGGCTCGGGGTCCTGCCCGGGGAGGTCGACCCACGCGGCGTCCAGCGCGTCGAGCGGCGTGACCCACGGGGAGATGGACGTGGCGAAGCTCTTGCCCAGGAACGGCCCGAGCGGGACGTACTCCCACGCCTGGATGTCGCGCGCGCTCCAGTCGTTGAGCCCGACCACCCCGAAGACATGGTCGGCGAACGCCTCGGTGGGGATGCGGTTGCCCAGCCCCGAGCCGGTGCCGACGACGAACCCGAGCTCGGCCTCCACGTCGAGGCGCATCGACGGGCCGAACGTCGGGAGGTCGTCCGCGGGTGCCTTCCGCTGCCCCTGCGGCCGGATGATGTCGGTGCCCGACGGCACGACGGTGCCGGCCCGGCCGTGGTAGCCGACCGGGAGGTGCCGCCAGTTTGGCAGCAGCGGCTCGTCCTGGTCGGGACGGAAGATGCGGCCGACGTTGGAGGCGTGGTCGAGCGAGGCGTAGAAGTCGACGTAGTCGCCGACCTCGAACGGCATCCGCAGCGCCACGTCGGACACCGGCACCAGGCTCGGCTCGATGAGGTCGCGCTCGGTCTCGTCGGTGAGCATCCCGGTCAGCCACTGCCGCACCGACTCCCACACCGGACGGCCGCCGGCCATCAGCGGGTTCAGCGACGCGGCCTCGAAGAGGTGTCCGACCGCCAGCATGTCGCCGGCCGCGACCGGGGCGAGGTCGACCACGAAGTCGCCGATGCGGGCACCGACGCGGGGCTCCTCGCCGGGCCGCTCGAAGACGGCGTACGGCAGGTGGTCGACGTCGAACCCGGAGCCCGTGGCTCCCTCGACCCAGCTGGTGGTCATGGCGTCTCCTGGAGGAGTCCGAGGGCGAGCAGGTCGTCGAGGGGCTCCCGCACCGAGCAGGAGCCGAAGGAGGTGAACCATCGCCTGGCCCCGGCCAGGTCGATGCCGTCGGCTCGTTCGGCGAGTCGGGCGCCGTCGCGCGACTCGAGCAGCTCGACGGCCTCGCTGGTGGTCGCGCCGTCGAACAGCGCCCGGGTGGCGAGCAGGACGTTGAGGAAGCCGTGGTGCTCGAAGCCCGTCTCGTCGTCACGATGGCGTACGGCGTTGTGCAGCCCGGCCGTGCACTTGAACGGGGTCTCGCGATCGAGCGCGGCGTCCACCCAGGTCGTCAGCTCGGCTGCTGTGGGGAAGAGATGGGCCTCGACGCCGCCGGTGCGGAACTTCAGCCGGAGCTCGGCCGACGCCACCTCGTCGGCGGCCGCCTGCCAGCCCCACGTGACCTCGCCCTGGGGAAGCTCCACGAAGACCGGCGCCTCCTCGTCCAGCAGCCCCTCGCCGCGGGCCGCGTCGACCGCGGCGACGACCCGGCGGGCGTTGCCGGCCAGGTCGTCGGGGTCGCGCAGGGCGATCTCCAGGCCCTTGAGCCGGTGGTCGCGGCGCTCCACGAGCTTCAGGGCGCCGGCCACGGCACCCGCGCCCCCGGTGACCACCACCGAGAGCGGCAGGGCTCGGCCGACCGACCCGATGTCGGTGTCCTTGACGACGAGCGAGCCGACGAGGTCGGCGTACCACTCGCCCTCCCGGGCGGCGTACGCCTCGACGGCGTCGTCGAGGGCGGCGTTGCCCGGCGGGAAGGTCGCAGCGTCGTCGACGAGGCCGGACCACGACGGCCAGAAACGCGACGGGGGAGGGTTTGACACGAGAGTTACTCTAACCTCGACGCGGATAGCGGACGCAAGCGTCCGATAATCGGAATGCGAGGATCTCATGGCCTTCTATCGCACCGTCGGCGACATCCCGCCCAAGCGGCACACCCAGCATCGCGACCCCCAGGGCAACCTCTACCGCGAGGAGCTGATGGGCGAGGAGGGCTTCTCATCCGACTCGGCCCTGCTCTACCACCGCGGGGTGCCGTCGGCGCTCGTCGACAGCGTCGTGTGGGAGCTGCCCGACCAGACCCGCACGCCCAACCACCCGCTGAAGGCGCGGCACCTCAGGCTGCACGAGCTCGGGTCCGCCGGCGGTGACCCCGTCACCGGGCGGCGGATGATCCTCGGCAACAACGACGTGCGGATCGGCTACGTCGTCACCGGCACCGAGCCCTCGCCGCTCTACCGCAACGCGATCGGCGACGAGTGCGTCTACGTCGAGGCGGGCGCCGGCACCGTCGAGACCGTGTTCGGTGTGGTGCCGTACCGCACCGGCGACTACGTGGTGGTCCCGCGCTCCACCACGCACCGGTGGGTGCCGAGCGAGCCGTCCCGGCTCTACCCGATCGAGGCCAACAGCCACATCCATGCGCCCAAGCGCTACCTCTCGCGCTTCGGGCAGTTCCTCGAGCACGCGCCGTACTGCGAACGCGACCTGCACGGCCCCACCGAGCCGCTGCTCGTCGAGGGCGCCGATGTCGAGGTGCTGGTCAAGCACCGAGCTGGGGGCGCCGTGGTCGGCACCACCATGACGTATGCCACGCACCCGTTCGACGTGGTCGGCTGGGACGGCTGCCTGTACCCCTACACGTTCAACGTCGAGGACTTCATGCCGATCACCGGCAAGATCCACCAGCCGCCGCCCGTGCACCAGGTCTTCGAGGGCTGGAACTTCGTGATCTGCAACTTCCTGCCCCGCAAGGTCGACTACCACGAGCTCGCGATCCCGGTGCCGTACTACCACTCCAACGTCGACTCCGACGAGGTGATGTTCTACGTCGGCGGGGACTACGAGGCCCGCAAGGGGTCCGGCATCGGGATCGGCTCGATCTCGCTGCACCCTGGCGGCTACGCCCACGGCCCGCAGCCGTCGGCGATCGAGGCGTCCCTGGGCGCGGAGTTCTTCGACGAGTCGGCGGTCATGGTCGACACCTTCGCGCCGCTCGAGCTCGGCGAGGGCGGCCTCGCGTGCGAGGACCCGGACTACGCCTGGACCTGGGCCGGCCGTGGCCCGTCCGCCTCCGACCAGACCGACGACGGCGGCCCCGCCGTCTTCAGCAACTCCTGAGTGCTCGTTGAGTTGCGCCCCCGTGCCCAGTGAGTTGCGCCCCCGTACCCGTTGAGTGGCGTCTCCGTGCCCAGTGAGTCGCGTCATCGTTCTGGCCGGGTACGCAGGCGCGACTCAGCGATGCGTGAGGCGCAACTCGGCGGGTACGCAGGCGCGACTCAACGGTGCGTGAGGCGCAACTCAACGGGCACGGACGCGCGACTCGGCGGGTACGGACGCGCGACTCAACGGGGTGCCGCAGGCTCAGCCCTCGGTGACGAGCAGGCCCAGCTGCTCGTGGATCTCCGGCACCGTGGGGCGGTCGTACGGATCCGGAGACAGGCAGGCGGCGATGACGCCGCTCAGGGTGGCGGGCAGGCGACGGCTGAAGGCGGCGAGGCTCGGCGCCGGGCGGGCCACCTGGAGGAAGGCTCCCTCGTCCCACGCCGTGTCCTCCGCCTCGTCGAGTGGTGCGAACGGCGCCGCGCCGGTGGCAGCCTCGAAGAGGGTGGCCCCGATGCCCCACACGTCGGTCGCGGCACTCGCCACGCCACCATGCGCCTGCTCGGGAGCCAGGTACTCCCTCGACCCGAGGCCGCGGCGTACGGGACCGGGCGGCAGGGCGATGCTGAGGTCGATGAGTACGGCGACCCCGTCGCGCACCACGACGTTGCCGGGCCGGATGTCGAGGTGCAGGTAGCCGGCGCGATGGAGGTAGTGCGTGGCCGAGCACAGCTGCCGCCCCAGGTGCGCCAGGTCGGCGACCGGCAGCCGCCGGGAGCGGGTGTCGACGATCTCCTCCAGCGTCGGGCCGGCGATGGTCTCGAGTACGACGACCGGCACCGGCTCGCGGATGACGCCGAAGGCGCGCGGCAGGTGCGGGTGGGCGAAGCGCAGCAGCAGCTCGCCCTCCAGGAGCAGCCGGTCGCGCACCCGCTGGACGTGTGCCCGGTCGGGTCGCGCGGTCTTCGCCACGACGCTGCACAGCAGGTCGGCCGAGAACACCTCGTAGACGTCGAGCGCCCTGCCGCGCGAGAGCAGGTCGATCACCCGCAGCCCCGGCACGAGCTCCGCGCCGGGCGAGAGCACCGGTGGCTCGTGCGCGACGACGTCGACGGCGCTCATGCCTTCACCCTGGGGGCGGACAGCTCACCCGGATGTGCCAGCAGCCACAGGTCGGCGTAGACCCCGCTTTCCCGCAGCAGCTCCTCGTGGGTGCCCTGCTCCACCAGCCGGCCATCCTCGAGGACGAGGATCCGGGTGGCGTGCCGGGTGGTGGTGAGGTTGTGGGAGATCATCAGCGTCGAGCGGCCGTCCATCAGCCGGAGCAACGGGGCGACGACCCGGCCGGTGCTGCCCGCGTCGAGGCCCGAGGTCGGCTCGTCGAGCAGCAGCACCGGCGCGTCGCGCAGGAGGGCGCGCGCGATCGCCACCCGTTGCGCCTGACCACCGGACAGCCGCCGACCGCGGTCACCCACCTGGGTGTCGTAGCCGTCGGGGAGCCGGCGTACGAACTCGTCGGCGTCGGCCAGCACGGCGGCCCGCTCGATCGCGGTGTCGTCGGCGCCCGGCCGTCCGAACGCGATGTTCTCGCGCACCGTGCCGTCGCGCAGCAGGGTCTCCTGCAGCACCACCGCCGTCTGGGCGCGAAGACTCGTGCGAGTGACGTCGCGTACGTCGCGCCCGTCGAGGGTCACCCGACCGGCCGTGGGGTCGACGCTGCGGGTCAGCAGCCGTGCCACGGTGGACTTGCCGGCCCCGCTCGCGCCCACTACTGCCACCACCTCGCCCGGCCGCACGCGGAACGTCACGTCCCGGACCGCGGGGGTGTCCGATCCGGGGTAGGCGTAGGTGACGTGCTCGAAGGCGAGGTCGGCGCGGCTGCGCTGCACGGTCACGGCGTCGGGCCGGTCTGCGGGCAGCGGCTCCGCGCGCAGGAGCTCGAGGACGCGTTCGGCTCCCGCCGCTGCCGAGTACGCCGAGGTGAGGGTGCTGCCGAGCCCGCGGATCGGCCCGAAGAGCCGGCTGAGATAGGTGAGGAAGGCCAGCAGCTCGCCCACCGTCATCCGGCCCCGGGACAGCAGCCACGCGCCGACGCCGATGACCACGAGCGCGCCGACCAGCTCGATGAGGTCCACGGTGGGGGCGTAGAGCGAACGAAGGCGCGCGGAGGCCATCTCGGCGCGGTACTTGGCCTCGGCCTCCACGCCGTACCGCACGACCTCGTCGTCCACCCGGTCGTAGGCCTGCACCAGGGGCATGGTGCCGATGGTCTGCTCGATCGCGGTGCTGATCGACCCGGAGCGGCGCTGACGCTCGCGAGAGACCTCGCGCATCCGGCGGGAGAAGTGCCTCGACGACAGCCAGAACAGCGGAGCGGCGCAGAGCGACACGAGGGCCAGCGTCGGCTGGAGCCAGAACAGAGCGGCGGTGAACACCACGAGCTCGACCAGGTAGGTCAGCGCCCGCGTGCTGCCCGAGACCAGGAAGCCCTCGATGGCGGAGACGTCGCCGGAGACCCGCGCGAGCAGGTCGCCCACCCGGCTCCGGGAGAAGAAGTCGAGGGGCAGCGACCCGAGATGGCGCAGGAGGCTCTGCCGCAGGTCGATGAGGAACCGCTGGGTGAGCCAGGTCGAGAGCATCCGGTCGGCCCCGCCGACCAGCGCCTGGGCCAGCGTCAGGCCGAGGTAGGTCAGCGCGACGACGGGGAAGAGCGTGAAGTCCCGCGGCACGAGGATGTCGTCGACCACCACCTTGAAGAGCCAGATCTCGGCAGCGGTGAACAGCGGGCCGGCGACGGCGAGCGCCATGCCGGCCAGCATCCCGAGACGCCGTGGCGCGGCGTACGGCCAGAAGGCGCGCACGATCTCGCGCAGCCGGGCGGCCGGCGCGGGCGCCGGGACGTGGGTGGTCACGCGGTCTCCAACCTGGGAGGGCGGAACATCGAGACAGGTGGACGGGCGGGGGCGCGGTCGACGCGCTCCCGCCCGGCCCTGGGGGCAGCTGGGATCAGTGCCCCGTGCGGGTGCGGGTGCGCGTGCCCGTGCCGGTGCGGCTTCCGGTGCGCGTGCGGGTGCTCGTTCCATGCCCGCGGCCGCGGCCGTGGCGGCCCCGTCGGCTGCTCAGGGTGTAAGGACGGATTCCCATGGCGACCTACCTCTCGTCGGTGGAGACGGAGCCCCGGATGGGCCCCACTCACCAATACGACGCTAGGCGCGGTCGCGTTCAGTTCTCGAGTGTCCGTTGGTGCTAGTACCGACGTGCCCGGCGAGCGGCCTACGACGTCCAGGCGCGCCAGAGCGCGGCGTACTCGCCGTCGAGCTCGACCAGCTCGTCGTGGCTGCCGAGCTCGACGATGCGCCCGTCGATGACCACCGCGATGCGGTCGGCGTCGTGCGCGGTGTGCAGCCGGTGGGCGATCGCGACGACCGTGCGGCCGGCGAGGAGGTTGTTCATCGAGCCCTCGAGCGTGCGCGCGGTGCGCGGGTCGATGAGCGAGGTCGCCTCGTCGAGCACCAGCGTGTGCGGGTCGGCGATGATCAGCCGCGCCAGCGCGACCTGCTGGGCCTGGGCGGGCGTGAGCGCGTAGCGCCCGGACCCGATGACCGTGTCCAGGCCCTGTGGCAGGCGCTCGACCCACAGCAGCGACCCGACGGCGCTCAGGGCCTCGCGCACGGCGTCGTCGTCGGAGTCCTCCCGCGCCAGCACGATGTTGTCGCGCACCGATCCGATGAAGACGTGATGCTCCTGGGTGACGAGCGCGACCTCGGTGCGCAGCACCTCCAGCGGCAGGTCGACCAGCTCGACGCCGCCGATCGTGGCCGACCCGGTGCGTGGCCGGTTGATGCCGGAGAGCAGACGGCCCAGCGTCGACTTGCCCGAGCCGCTCGGACCGACGATGGCCAGCCGCTCCCCGACGCTCAGGCTGAGGTCCACGCCGTGCAGTACGTCGTGGCCCTGGCGGTAGGCGAACCGGAGGTCGGTGCCGACGAGCTCGACCCCCTCAGGCAGCCGGTCCCCGGCCTCGCGGTCGGGCCTCACCTCCGCGATGCCGAGCAGCCGACTCGTCGACGCCGCGCCGACCTGCAGCCGGTCGACCTCGCCGATCAGCCGGTCGAGCGGGTCGGCCAGCGCCTCGACGTACAGCACGGCGGCGGTGATCTGACCCAGGTCGACCCAGCCCCGGCTGTAGGCGTAGGCGCCGACCAGGAGGGTGATGACGCGCGGCAGCTGGAAGGCGAAGTTGAGTGAGATGAAGAGGATGTTGCGCAGCGTCATGCCGTAGCGCTCGGCCTGCGAGGACACCTCGATGTCGTCGTCGCCGGCGCGCACCCGCAGGCCGGACAGGCCCAGGGACTCGAGGGTGCGGGCGCCTTCGACGGTCTCGGTCAGGGTGGTGTTGATACGGGAGTACGTCGCGCCCTCGGTGATGTAGCCCTTCGGCGCGCGTCGCAGGTAGCTGCGCACCGCCCAGGTCGAGGTGGCGAACGTCGCGAGCGCGGGCACCGCCAGGATGACGGAGTTGAGGAGCATCGCGCCGATCGAGAGCGTCACGGTCAGCAGCGAGATGATCGCCATGGGCAGGCCGAACTGCACCGACCGGCTCATCGTGCCGACGTCGCGGGTCACGCGGGTGACCAGGTCGCCGGTGCTCGCCGTCTCGACCGCACCGAGCGGCAGTCGCAGGAT
Source organism: Nocardioides sp. LHG3406-4 (assembly GCF_049897745.1). Classification (NCBI taxonomy): domain Bacteria; kingdom Bacillati; phylum Actinomycetota; class Actinomycetes; order Propionibacteriales; family Nocardioidaceae; genus Nocardioides; species Nocardioides sp. LHG3406-4. The sequence goes on along the minus strand of NZ_JAFCWV010000001.1, from coordinate 703,180 downwards.
GGTGCGAACGATGTACTCGCGCGCCGTCGACAGGAGGTCCTGGCCGAACAGCGTCGAGGTGCGCTGCGCCACGAAGGTGAAGGCCGACTGCGCCAGCACCACCCCGATGATCACCAGGGCGAGCTCTCCGAGTGGCAGTCCGCCGCTGCCGTCGACCGTGGTGTTGACCAGCTCGCCCAGGAGCCGCGGCACCACCAGTCCGGTGGCTGCGGCGAGCGCGTTGAACGCGACCAGGGCGGTGAAGAGCCCGCGCCTGCTGCGCAGCAGGTCGCGGAAGAACGTCAGCACCGCGCGGTTGCCCGAGACCGGCCAGCCGCGCTCGGGGTTGCGGGAGGCGGAGTAGACGTCCTCCGCCCGCTGTCGGCGCAGGTCGTGCCGCTGTCGGAGCGCGGTGAGCCGCTCCCGAGGCCTCGCGTCGACCGGCGGGCGCAGCTCGGGTGGGATGGCCGGCGGGTCGAGGTCGCGGTCGCGCCAGGTGTCGGGGGAGGTGGCGAGGAGGTCGGTCATGGGGAGACCCCTTCCTCGTCGAGCGCCCGCGCCACGACGCCGCGGTAGACCGGGTCGTTCTCGAGGAGGTCGGCGTGCTCGCCGTCGGCCACGACCTGGCCGTCCTGGAGGAGTACGACGCGGTCGGCGTGGTGCAGCCACAACGGCGAGACCGTGCACACCACCGTGGTCCGGCCGCGCCGCAGCTCGCTCACCCGCTCGGCGATCCGGGCCTCGGTGTGGGCGTCGACCGCGGAGGTCGGCTCGACCAGCACCAGGATCGGGGCATCGACCGCGAGGGCGCGCGCCAGCACGACCCGCTGCCGCTGTCCGCCGGAGAGTCCGCGGCCACGCTCGTCGAGCTGGCCCTGCCAGCCTTCGGGCAGCGCGTCGTAGACGTCCTCGGCGTTCGCGACCCGCAGCGCCTCCTCGGCCTGCTCGCGGGTCAGCCGGCCGTGCGGGTCGATGGCGTCCTGGAGGGTGCCCGCGAACAGCCCGCTGCCGGTGTCGCTCACGAGGACCTGGCGGCGTACGTCGTCGAGGCGCGCCGCCGACAGGTCGACGCCGCCGAGCCGCACGCCCCACTCACGGGTGGCGGCCTCCTCGTCGCGTGCGGCGATGCGGGCGCGGCGCCGTTCGCGGTCGGCACGGGCCCGCCGCGCGGCCCGGCCCTTGAGGCCGGCGCCGTCGTCCTCGCCCACGGGGTCGGTGTCGGGCGGGAGGTAGCGACCGAGCCGGTCGGCCAGGGCGGCGCTCTGCTCGGGTACCGCGCTCACCACCACGGTGAGCTGCCCGGGTCGTGCGGTGAAGCCACTGAGCTCGTCGGCGATCTCGGCGCTGCCGTCGAGCGGCACCGGCTCGGCGGCCTCGCGCCAGGGCGGGCGCTGCTCGAAGATCGCGATCGCCTTGCGAGCGCTCACCAACGCCCGGGTGGACTTCTGGGCGAGCTCGAAGAAGGTGCGGATCGGGCCGACCATGAAGAGGCCGTAGCCCAGGAAGCTCACCAGCTGGCCCACGCTGAGCTGGCCGGAGTTGACCTGCCGGGTGCCGAGCCAGACCAGGCTCACCAGGAAGATGCCCGACAGCAGTACGCCGACCGCCTCGACGGCCGCCTGCCAGATGCCCGAGGAGACGCCGGCCTTGCGGGCCAGCTGCGATTGGTTGGCGTAGTTGCGGCCGAAGGTCAGCTCGCCTCCGATGCCGCGCAGGATGCGCAGCCCGGCCACGATGTCGGTGGCCATCGAGGTCAGCTCGGAGTTGCGGCTCCGCTCGACCTGCTGGCGGCGGTGCAGCGGCCGGAGCAGCGGCAGAGCCGCACCCAGCAGCACCGGAGCGGCCACCAGCACGAGCACGCCGAGCTGCCACGACATCGACAAGACGATCGCCGCGACCGTGAGGTAGGAGACGAACTGCGCCGCGGCGCGCGCGACGATCTCGGTCAGTGCGCCGAACTCGTCGGAGTCGCTCGACGCGACGCTGAGCACCTCCCCGGTCGGTGAGCGGCGCGGGAGCACGTGCCCCATCTGGGCGATCTTGCGGGTGACCATCTGGGTCGTGCCGTACAGGCTGATCAGCCAGGTGCGCACGATGAGGGTGTGGAAGACCACGCCGAAGATGCCGCCCACCACGACCACGGCGAGCATGGCTCCCGACCACGCCAGCAGGTGCGTCGTCGACCCTGCCAGGATGCCCTCGTCGACCGCGCGTCCGAAGATGTAGGGGCCGAACGTCAGCGGCAGGAGCCACAGCAGGCAGGCCAGCGACGCCAGCAGGACCACCTGCCACTGCTGCCGCACCATCCACCTGAGGAACGCCGCGGGCGACCGGGTGTCAGGGTCGGATGTGGGGGCGTCGTCCGTGCCGGTGAAGAACGTCGCGATCCGTGGTGGGAAGTCCTGCATTGAAGGTCCAGACTAGGTGCCGCACGCCCATCGTGCGACGCAATAACCCGCAGCCCAGCCGTCAGTCGACGGCGTACGCCGGGTAGTCGGTGTAGCCGGCCGGGCCGCCGCCGTAGACCGTCGGCTTGTCGAGGTCGTTGAGCGGCCAGCCGTGCCGCAACCGCTCGGGGAGGTCGGGGTTCGCGATGTACGCCCGTCCGAAGGCGACCGCGTCGACGTACCCGCGGTCGAGCATCTGCTCCGCCTTCGGCCGGTCGTAGTTCCCGGCCCCGACGATCACGCCGGGGAACGCCGTGCGCAGCTTCTCGCGGAAGTCGTCGTCGAGCGCGGCTCCGCCGGCCCAGTCGGGCTCCGAGAGGTGCAGGAACGCCAGGCCGCGGAGCGCCAGCTCGGCGGCGAGGTGGAGGCCGGTCTCCGCGCCCTCGTCGTCGGTCAGGCCGTGGAACGCGCCGAGCGGGGAGATGCGGATGCCGACGTGCCCGGGATCCCACGCGTCGACCACCGCGTCGACCACCTCGAGCGGCAGCCGGACCCGGCCGGTCGTGGTCGCGCCGTACCCGTCGGTGCGGCGGTTCGACACCGGGGACAGGAACTGGTGCAGGAGGTAGCCGTGCGCCGCGTGGATCTCCACCCCGTCGAAGCCGGCCGCCCGCGCCTGCCGCGTGGCGTGCGCGAAGTCCTCCACGAGCCGGGGCAGCTCGTCGGTCGCCAGCGCCCGGGGTGTCGGGCAGTCGACGCGCACCACGGCGCCGTCCCCGTCGAAGAGCGAGGTGCGACCGTCGTGGGCCACGGCACTGGCCGAGACCGGCAGCGCCCCGTCGTGCAGCGACGGGTGCGAGACGCGGCCGGTGTGCCACAGCTGCGCCGCGATCCGGCCGCCCGCCTCGTGTACGGCGTCCGTGATGCGCCGCCAGGCCACCACCTGCTCGTCGCTGTGGAGGCCGGGGGTGCCGGCGTACCCCTTGGCCTCGGGTGAGATCTGCGTGCCCTCCGAGACGATCAGCCCGGCTCCCGCGCGCTGCACGTAGTAGTCGCGCATCAGGTCGGTGGGCAGGTCGCCGGGCTGGGCCGCGCGCTGCCGGGTGAGGGGTGCCATCAGCACCCGGTGGGGCGCGGCGATCGCGCCGATGGCAAGGGGCTCGAAGAGTGCGGACACATGGTGGCCAACCGCCTCACGTCCCGGGTATTCCGACCCCGCGTTTACCTCCGGAGGGATCGGAGTGAAGATGGTGAGATGAGTCGCACTGGACCGACCAAGGACATCGACGAGTCCGACCTCGAGGTCGAGACCGCCCCGCACGTCGCGGCCGGGGTGACCGCCGTCGGGGTGTCCATGAAGCGGGCCGTCAAGGCCATGGGTGTCCGCCGGAGCGCGCAGACCCTCCTCAAGCTCAACCAGACCGACGGCTTCGACTGCCAGGGCTGCGCGTGGCCCGACCCGGACCCGTCCCACCGGCACACCGCGGAGTTCTGCGAGAATGGCGCCAAGGCGGTCGCCGAGGAGGCCACCCGGACCCTGCTCGACCGGCGCTTCTTCGCCGAGCACTCCCTGGCCGACCTGGAGGACCGCACGGAGTACTGGCTCGGCCAACAGGGGCGGCTCACCGAGCCCATGGTGCGGCGCGCCGGCGGCACCCACTACGAGCCGATCGGGTGGGACGACGCCTTCTCGATGATCGCCGACCACCTCAACCGCCTCGAGGACCCCGACCAGGCAGTGTTCTACACGTCGGGCAAGACCTCCAACGAGGCGGCCTTCGCCTACCAGCTGTTCGTGCGCTCGTTCGGCACCAACAACCTTCCCGACTGCTCGAACATGTGCCACGAGTCCTCGGGGGCCGCCCTGGTCGAGACCATCGGGATCGGCAAGGGGTCGGTCAGCCTCGACGACATCCACCGGGCGAAGCTGATCGTGGTCGTCGGGCAGAACCCCGGCACCAACCACCCGCGCATGCTCTCCGCCCTCGAGGAGGCCAAGCGGCACGGTGCGAAGATCATCTCCGTCAACCCCCTCGAGGAGGCCGGGCTCGTCCGGTTCAAGAACCCGCAGCGCCCCCGCGGCGTCGTCGGCGCCGGCACCGCGCTGGCCGACGTGCACCTGCCGATCCGGCTCAACGGCGACCTCGCCCTCTTCCAGGCCATCGGCTCGCTGCTCATCGAGTGGAACGCCCTCGACCGCGACTTCCTGGACCGGTACACCGCCGGCTTCGACGAGTACGTCGCCCACGTGGCGACGCTCGACTGGGAGAAGGTGGCGCGGTCGACCGGGCTGACCCGCGACCAGATCACCGAGGTCGCCCGGATGTTCGCCGAGTCGGACGCCACCGTCACCTGCTGGGCGATGGGCATCACCCAGCACCACAACGCCGTCGCCACCATCAAGGAGATCGTCAACGTCGCGCTGCTGCAGGGGAACATCGGCAAGCCCGGCGCCGGCCTGTGCCCGGTCCGCGGCCACTCCAACGTGCAGGGCGACCGCACGATGGGCATCTGGGAGCGGGTGCCCGACCACTTCCTTGACGCCCTGCGCGACGAGTTCGGCTTCGAGCCGCCGCGCGAGCGTGGCTACGACACCGTCGAGGCGATCCGGGCGCTGCGCGACGGGAAGGCGCGGGTCTTCTTCGGGATGGGCGGCAACTTCGTCGGGGCGGCTCCCGACACCGAGGTCACCGAGGCGGCGATGCGCAGCGCGGCGCTCACCGTGCACGTGTCGACCAAGCTCAACCGATCCCACGTCGTCACCGGCGGCGAGGCCCTGATCCTGCCGGTGCTGGGCCGTTCGGAGAAGGACCTGACCGGCGGCCGGGCACAGCGCGTCACGGTCGAGGACTCCATGTCGGCGGTGCACGCCTCGCACGGTCCACTCGAGCCGGCGTCGAAGCACCTCCGCTCGGAGGTCGACATCGTCTGCTCGCTGGCTCTGGCCACGCTGCCCGACTCCCCGGTGCCCTGGGCGGCGATGCGCGACGACTACACCGAGATCCGGAGGCGGATCGCCCGCGTCGTGCCCGGCTGCGCGTCGTACGACGAGAAGGTCGACCGGCCCGGCGGGTTCGTGCTGCCCCACCCGCCCCGCGACAACCGCATCTTCGAGACCAAGGTGGGCAAGGCCATGATCACCTCGACCCCGATCGAGGTGCTGGGCGTGCCGAAGGGCCGGCTGCTGCTGCAGACCCTCCGGTCGCACGACCAGTTCAACACCACGATCTACGGCCTCGACGACCGCTATCGCGGCATCAAGGGCGGCCGTCGGGTGGTGTTCGTGCACCCCGACGACATCACCGCGCTGGGCCACCGTGACGGCGACGTCGTCGACCTGGTGAGCGAGTGGCGCGACGGCTCCGAGCGGGTGGCGCGCGCGTTCCGCATCGTCTCCTACGACCAGCCGCGCGGGTGTGCGGCGGCCTACTATCCCGAGACCAACCCGCTGGTGCCGCTCGACTCGACGGCCGAGGGCAGCAACCAGCCGGCCTCCAAGGCGGTCGTCGTGCGGCTCGAGCGGCCGGGCACGCCGCCGGACACCGGGAGCGCGGGGTCGCCCGACCAGGGATCCGGCTCGCGCCGCGACGACGACCCCCACCACCTGAGCTGATGACGAACCCAGAGCGGGACCCCGCCGAGATCCGGGCCGAAGCCGGCGACACCACCGGCCACATCCAGCTGGTGACGCCCAGGGAGGTGCCGCTGGGCGGCCCCCGGGCCATGCGCGTACGCCGTACCCTCCCGGCGCGGCATCGCTCGCTGATCGGGGCATGGTGCTTCGCCGACCACTACGGACCCGACCCGGTCGCCGAGACCGGCGGCATGAGCGTCGCCCCGCATCCGCACACCGGGCTGCAGACGGTGAGCTGGCTCTTCACCGGCGAGATCGAGCACCGCGACAGTGCCGGCAACCAGGCGATGGTGCGACCGGGCGAGCTCAACCTGATGACCGCCGGCCGGGGAATCAGCCACTCCGAGATCTCGACTCCGGACACCCGCGAGCTGCACGGCGTACAGCTGTGGGTGGCGCTGCCCGACGACGCCCGCGACGTCGGGCCCGGGTTCGACCACTACGTCCCGCCGGTCGCCGACGGCGACGGGTGGGCGGCTCAGGTCTTCCTCGGCTCCCTGCTGGGGCAGACCTCTCCGGTGACGACGTACACACCGCTGCTCGGCGCCGAGGTCACCCTCGCCGCCGGGACCCGGCTCGACCTCGACGTGGAGTCGGGCTTCGAGCACGGGGTCCTGGTCGACCACGGGGCCGTCGACCTCGACGGGCAGGAGGTCAAGCCCGGCGAACTCGCCTACGCCGCCCCGGGGTGCGCCTCGCTCGTGCTGACCGCGCACGACGACGCGCGGGTGATCGTGCTCGGCGGTCCGCCGTTCGGTGAGTCGATCGTCATGTGGTGGAACTTCGTCGGCCGCACCCACGAGGAGATCGTCGGCTACCGCGACGAGTGGCAGGCCCAGATCACCGCCGCGGGCATCGTCGACGGCCGCTTCGGCGTCGTCAGCGACATACCCCCGATCCCGGCCCCGCCCCTCCCCAACGCCCGCCTCCGTTCCCGTTGAGTCGCGCCCGCGTGCCTGTTGAGTCGCGCCCGCGTTCCCGTTGAGTCGCGCCCGCGTGCCTGTTGAGTCGCGCCCGCGTTCCCGTTGAGTCGCGCCTGCGTGCCCCGCTCCGTGCGAGAGGCGCACCTCGACGGAGACGCAGGCGCAACTCGACGGAGACCCAGGCGCAACTCGACGGAGACGGAGCCGCAACTCAACGGATAGGTTGCGGGGGTGAGCGGACCGATCGTGGGCGAGGACGGCCTGGCGCGCTGCCCGTGGGCCACCGGAGAAACCCTGAGCCGGGACTACCACGACACCGAGTGGGGGATGCGCATCTCCGGCGAGGCGGCATACCTCGAGCGCCTCACCCTCGAGGCCTTCCAGTCCGGCCTGTCGTGGCTGACGATCCTGCGCAAGCGCGAGGCCTTCCGTGAGGTGTTCGCCGGGTTCGACGCCGAGGTCATCGCGCGGTACGACGACGCCGACGAGGCCCGCCTGATGGCCGACCCGCGCATCGTGCGCAACCGCCTCAAGGTCGCCGCCACCATCACCAACGCCAAGGCCACCGTGGCGCTGCGCGAGCGCGGCGGACTGCCCGCCTTCATCGAGTCGTTCGCGCCCGACGTCGCGCCTGCGCCCGCCACGACCGAGGAGATGACCACGACCTCGCCCGAGTCGCTGGCGCTCTCGAAGGCGCTGAAGAAGCAGGGGTTCGTGTTCGTCGGCCCCACCACGATGTTCGCGCTCCTGGAGGCGGTCGGCATCATCGACCCCCACCTGGTCGGCTGCTTCCGCCGCGGCACCTCCGCGGACTGATGCTCGGCGGGCTCATCGCCCTGCTGGCATGCCAGCTGGTCGGGCAGGTCGTGGTCGACCTGACCGGGTTCCCCGTCCCAGGTCCCGTCGTCGGCATGGTGGTCCTGTTCGCCGTGCTGCAGTGGCGGAGGCCGTCCGACGACGCAGGGGTCGTCCGAGTGTCCGGGGTGCTGCTTCGCCACCTCCAGCTGCTGTTCGTGCCGGCAGGTGTCGGCGTCGTCGCCTACCTCTCCCTGCTCCGGGCCGATGCCGTGCCGATCGGTGTGGCGCTCGTCGCCTCGTGGCTGGCCGGGCTGCTCACGGTCGGCGCCCTGGTCTCGCTGCTGGGTCGGCGCGCGTGACCAGCACGCTGTCGTTCCTGCTCCTCACCCTGACCGCCTACTGGCTCGGCTGTCGGCTACGCGACCGCACTGGTGGCCACTCCCTCGCCCAGCCGGTGCTGGTCGCCATCGTGCTGGTCGGCGGCGTGCTGCTGGTCACCGGCGTCGACTACGCCGACTACCGCGACGGCACCGAGCTGGTGTCCTTCTGGCTCGGCCCGGCGACGGTGGCCCTCGCCGTACCCCTCCACCGGCAGGTACGACGCCTGCGCGGCGTCGCCCTGCCCATGCTCGTGGCGATCCCGCTCGGGGCCGTGGTGTCCGTCGTGACGGCGTACACGCTGGTGCGGCTGTGCGGTGGGGGAGACCTGCTGGCGACGACGATGGCGCCGAAGGCCGTCACGACACCCGTCTCCATCGCGCTGTCGGGGCAGCAGGGCGGTCTGCCGCAGGTGACCGCGGTGCTGACGGTCACTGCCGGAGTCCTCGGTGCGGTGGCCGGCCCGGCGGTGCTCACCCTGGCTCGCATCCGCGATCGCCGTGCGCGAGGGCTGGCGCTCGGGGCGGTCTCCCACGGCATCGGCACCAGCCGCGCGCTCGCGGAGGACGAGACCGAGGGCGCCTTCGCCGGGCTCTCCATGGGGCTCACTGCCCTGGCGACCAGCCTCCTGCTGCCGGTGCTTCTCGTGCTGCTGCGCTAGCGCCCGAGATCGGCATCTTTGCTGGCGCTCCTTGCGCTTCGTGGGGGTTGCAACGCCGGCGAAGCGCGGTGATCCCCGGATATCCGGGGATCACCACCACCCACCCCGCCCTACGCTGACCCCCATGCGCCCGCTGCACGCCTTCGCCGACGACGCACTCGCCGACCTCGACGCGGTCGGTCTCGCCCAGGCCGTCGCGGCTCGGGCGGTCGGCGTACCGGAGCTGGTCGAGGCCGCCATCGCGCGTACGACGACGGTCGACCCCGAGGTGGGCGCGGTCGCCCACGAGGCCTTCGACCGGGCCCGCGCCGAGGGTCTCGCGCCGCGCGGCGGCTTCTTCGCCGGGGTCCCGACGTTCGTCAAGGACAACGTCGACGTGGCCGGGATGCCGACCCAGCACGGCACCGACGCGTTCGTGGCCGGCCCCGCCACGGCCGACGGCGACTTCGCGCGGATGTACCTCGCCACGGGCCTGCTGCCGCTCGGCAAGACCCGGCTCTCGGAGTTCGGCTTCAACGGCATCGTCAACCACCCCCGGCAGGGCCCGGTACGCGGTCCGTGGCACCGCGACCACTACGCCGGCGCGTCCTCGGCCGGGTCGGCGGCCCTGGTCGCCGCGGGCGCCGTGCCGATCGCGCACGCGAACGACGGCGGCGGCTCGATCCGCATCCCGGCGTCGGTCAACGGGCTGGTCGGCCTCAAGCCGACCCGCAACCGGCTGGCCCAGGACAAGCTGATGCGCGACATGCCGGTCCGCATCGTCTCCGACGGGGTGGTCACCCGGTCGGTCCGCGACACGGCGGCGTTCTACCGCGAGGCCGAGAAGGTCTTCCGCAACCACCGCCTCGCGCCCATCGGCGACGTGACCAGGCCCGGCCGCAAGCGGCTGCGGGTCGCGGTGACGACCACCGGCGTCGGCCGCTCCGCCAGCCCGGAGGTGCGGGACCTCACCCTCCAGACGGCGGCCCTGCTCGCCGACCTCGGCCACGAGGTGGAGGAGATCGACCCGCCCGTGCCCGACTCGTTCGCCGACCACTTCGTCCTCTACTGGTCGATGCTCGCGCTGGCGGTCGTCGCCGGCGGCAAGCGCACCTACGGCCCCACCTGGGATCCCGCCAACCTCGACAACCTCACCGTCGGGCTGGCCCGCCACTGCCGCCGGCACCTGCACCGGCTGCCCTTCGCCATCGCCTCGGTCGGCGCCTCGAAGTACCGCTCGGCCCGCCACTACGCTACGTACGACGTCACCTTGACGCCGACGCTGGCCACCCAGACCCCCGCGGTCGGCGAGCTCGACCCGATGGGGCCGTACGACGACGTCCTGGACGCGCTGAAGGACTGGGTGGCCTTCACGCCGCTGCAGAACGCGACCGGCGACCCGGCCATCTCCCTGCCCCTCCAGACGACCGCCGCAGGGCTTCCGCAGGGGATGATGTTCAGCGCCGGCTGGGGCCGCGAGGCCCTGCTGCTGCAGCTGGCCTACGAGCTGGAGGAAGCACGTCCGTTCGCCCGGATCCAGGGCTGACTCCCGGGCCGGATCCAGGGCCGGCTCCGGGGCTGGCTTCGGGGGCTCGACGGGCGTCCCCGAGTGCGATTTCATGTCTCCGTGGCGCCTGTGTATTCTTCTCCGTCGTTGCCCCTTTAGCTCAGTCGGCAGAGCGTCTCCATGGTAAGGAGAAGGTCTACGGTTCGATTCCGTAAAGGGGCTCTGGGTTGGGTTCGCGTCTATTGTTGGCGAGTCACCCGTCCCGGTGGCGGGGTAGCTCAGGTGGTTAGAGCACACGGCTCATAATCGTGGTGTCGCGGGTTCGAGTCCCGCCCCCGCTACTCAGTACAGATGTGACGCACCGCAGCCGGACCCCCGGCACAGCACCACCCGATTCGACGAAGGACTTCCCGTGGCCAGCAAGAGCTCTGACGTTCGCCCCAAGATCACGCTCGCATGCGTCGAGTGCAAGGAGCGCAACTACATCACCAAGAAGAACCGTCGGAACGATCCCGACCGCATGGAGATGAAGAAGTTCTGCCCGCGTGACCGCAAGCACACCGTGCACCGCGAGACCCGCTGACCCAGCGCACCCGAGCATCTCGACCCGCCGCGGCGTCCGCGGCGGGTCGGCGCATTTCAGCACTGAATTCCAGCGCGGTAGGTTGGCGGCCATGCCGGTCGACCAGTCCCTCGTCGGGCGCAGCTTCCCGCCCACCCCCGCGTTCTCGGTGACGGAGGAGGGCATCGCCACCTTCGTCGCCTCGACCGGCGGGACGTACGCCGGCGGCCCGGCGCCCGCGACGTACCCGATCGTGCTCGCCTTCGACGCGATGAACGCGTTCCTCGAGGCTGAGCGGATCGACCTTTTCCGGATCGTCCACGGCGAGCAGAAGTTCGCCTACGAGCGGTCGATCCGCCCCGGCGACGTCCTCTCCGCGACGCTCACCGTCAGCAGCCTGCGCCACATCGGCGGCGCCGACATCATCGGCACCACCTCCGAGGTCACCGACGCCGATGGAGCGCTCGTCTGCACCACCAGCGCCACCCTCGTGCACAGAGGAGCGGACGCATGAGCGGCCTCGCCACCCAGACCTTCACCGTCACCCGTGCCGACCTGGTGCGCTACGCCCGGGCCAGCGGCGACGACAACCCGATCCACCAGGACGACGCCGTCGCCCGCCAGGTCGGCCTGCCGGGCGTCATCGCGCACGGCATGTACACCATGGCGCTGGCTGCCCGTGCCGTCGAGCGGTGGTTCCCGAGCGCCGAGGTCGTCAGCTTCGGCTGCAAGTTCACCCAGCCCGTCGTCGTACCCGAGGATCCGGGCGTCGAGATCGAGGTCGCCGGAGTCGTCAGCGGGGAGTCCGAGGGGCTCACCACGGTGACCCTGACCGTCACCTGCGGCGGCGAGAAGGTGCTCGGCATGCCCAGAGCGGTCGTGCGTGGCTGAGCCGCACGCGCCCGAGCTGCTCAGGGACCACACGACCCTGCGGCTCGGGGGCGCGGCCCGGCACTGGGTCGAGGCGACGAGCGAGGCCGAGCTGGTGGCTGCGGTCTCCGCGGCCGACGCCGCCGGCGAGCCGGTCCTCGTCCTCGCCGGAGGCAGCAACCTCGTCGTCGCCGACGAGGGCTTCCCCGGCACGGTGGTCAAGGTGGCGACCCGTGGCCTGGTGGCCGACGCGGAGCCGGGCGACGCGCCGTCCTGCTCGGGTGTGACCCTGACGGTCGCTGCAGGGGAGAGCTGGGACACCGTCGTGGCGCACGCCGTCGAGTCGGGGTGGGTGGGCATCGAGGCGCTCTCCGGGATACCCGGGTCGGTCGGGGCCACCCCGATCCAGAACGTCGGCGCCTACGGCCAGGAGGTCTCCCAGACGATCGCCCGGGTCCGCGTGTGGGACCGCCGGCTCAACGGCGTCCGCAGCTTCGCCAGCGCCGACTGCGGCTTCTCCTACCGGCACAGCCGGTTCAAGGCCGACCCCGGCCGCCATGTCGTCCTCGACGTCACCTTCCAGCTCCCGCAGGGGACCCTCGGAGCGCCGGTGCGGTTTGCCGAGCTCGCCACGCGGCTCGGCATCGGCCAGGGGGAGCGCGCCCCGATCGATGCGGTACGTGAGGCGGTGCTGGCGCTGCGCAGAGGCAAGGGCATGGTGCTCGACGCCGCCGACCACGACACGTGGAGCGCGGGGTCGTTCTTCACCAACCCGTTCCTCACCCCCGAGCAGGCGGCTGCGCTGCCCGCCGACGCGCCGCGCTGGCCGCAGCCCGACGGCACGCTCAAGACGAGCGCTGCCTGGCTGATCGAGCGCGCCGGGTTCGCCAGGGGGCACGGCACCGGCCGGGTGAGCCTCTCGACCAAGCACACGCTGGCCCTCACCAACCGCGGTGGCGCCACCGCGTCGGAGCTGGTCGCCCTGGCCCGCGAGGTGCGCGACGTTGTGCAGGCGCGCTTCGGCGTACGGCTCGTCAACGAGCCGGTCCTGGTCGGGCTGACGCTCTAAGACCTGTCGGTCTGCACGGACGGGTCGACCGGCGAGACCGGGCTCTGGTCGAAGTCGGAGTCCGTCGCCGCCACGATGCCGATGATCAGCAGGGTCACCGCGATCACGCCCAGGGCCAGCAGCACCGTGCCGATGATGCCCATGATCTCGCCGCCCTTGGCCTGGTCCCGGCCGGAGTGGGTGCCGGGGCTGGCGTCGATCTCTCGGACCGCCTTGCGGCCGATCGCCCACGCGAACGGCGACAGCACGAGCGTGAGTCCGGCGCAGAACATGATGCCGCCGAGGCCGATGATCCCCAGCACCATCGCGGTCATCGCCGACGGGTGCGGCGGGGCCGTAACCGGTCCGCCGTACGCGTAGCCGGGCACCGGTGGCGCCTGGCCGTAGCCGGGACCGACGTAGCCCCGCGGTGGCTGGCCGTAGGCGCCCTGCTGCGGGTACGGCGACGTCGGCTCGTACGGGTTCTGCTGCGGCCAAGGCTGGGCTGGCTGGGCCGGCTGGGCAGGCTGGTTCGCCTCCCGGTTCTCCCGGAGGTAGTCCTCCGGCAGGTTGCGGGGCTCGTCGGGTGGCGTCACGACCCCATCCTCTCAGGAGAGCGCAGCCATGTCGCGATGTCTGCCAAGCCCTTCTCCACGACGTCGGTGGGCGCGCAGGACGCCCGGAACGACATCCGTGCGAGCTCGGCGAGCTGGGCGTCGCTCAGGTCGTGGGCGACCCGCATGGTGGCGTACTGGCCGGCCAGCCGGGAGCCGAAGAGCAGGGGGTCGTCGGCGCCGAGCGCCACGGTGGCGCCGGCGGCCAGCAGCTCGGGCAGCGGCACCGACGTCAGGTCGGAGTAGACGCCCAGGGCCACGTTCGACACCGGGCAGACCTCCAGGGCCACCCCGCGGTCGACGATCCGCGCGAGCAGGTCGGGGTCCTCCGCGGCGCGTACGCCGTGGCCCAGGCGGCCCGCGTGCAGCTGGTCGAGGCACACGGCGATGTGGTCGGGGCCGAGGAGCTCACCACCGTGCGGGGCGAGCAGGAGGCCGGCCTGCTCCGCGATGCGGAACGCGCCGGCGAACTCCGAGGTCCGCCCGCGCCGCTCGTCGTTGGACAGGCCGAACCCGACCACGCCCCGCCCGGCGTACTGCCCCGCCAGCCGGGCCAGCGTCCGCGCGTCGAGGGGATGGCGGGTGCGGTTGGCCGCGATGACGACGGCCATGCCGAGGCCGGTGGCCCGCGAGGCCTCGGCGACCGCGTCGAGCACGAGGTCGGTGAACGCGGTGATGCCCCCGAACCTGGCGGCGTAGCCGCTCGGGTCCACCTGGATCTCCAGCCACCGGCCGCCGTCGCGCACGTCGTCCTCGGCGGCCTCCCGGACCAGGCGGCGTACGTCGCCCTCGGTCCGCAGCACCGACCTGGCGACGTCGTAGAGCCGCTGGAAGCGGAACCAGCCCTTCTCGTCCGCCGCGGACAGCCGTGGCGGCCAGTCCTCGACGAGTGAGTCGGGCAGGTGGATGCCGTCGCGCTCCGCGAGCTCGAGCAGGGTGCCGTGGCGCATGGAGCCGGTGAAGTGCAGGTGCAGGTGCGCCTTCGGCAGCGTCCGGACGTCGCGGGTCTCCATGCCCGGCTCGTCGGGCGCGGTGGGGATCAACTCAGGCGAAGAGCTTCTGGAGGCGGCTCACGCCTTCGATGAGGTCGTCGTCGCCGAGGGCGTAGGACATCCGCACGTAGCCGGGCGACCCGAACGCCTCACCGGGCACCACCGCGACCTCCGCCTCCTCGAGGATGTACTCGGCCAGCTCGGCGGAGGTCTCGATGACACGTCCGGCGTACTCCTTGCCGAGCAGCCCCTTCACCGACGGGTAGGCGTAGAACGCGCCTCCCGGCATCGGGCAGAGCACGCCTTCGATCTCGTTGAGCATCGACACGATGGTGTGCCGCCGCCTGTCGAAGGCCGTCTTCATCTCCTCGACCGCCGACAGGTCGCCCGACACAGCGGCGAGCGCCGCGCGCTGGGCGACGTTGGAGACGTTGGAGGTCGCGTGCGACTGGAGGTTGGTGGCGGCCTTGACCAGGTCGGTCGGGCCGATCATCCAGCCGACCCGCCAGCCGGTCATGGCGTAGGTCTTGGCCACGCCGTTGACGACCACGCAGTTGTCGGCGAGGAACGGGCAGAGCACCGGAAGGGAGCCGGTGTCGGCGCCGTCGTAGACGAGGTGCTCGTAGATCTCGTCGGTGAGCACCCACAGATTGTGGTCCTCGACCCACTGGCCGATGGCGCGGATCTCGTCGGCGGTGTAGACGGCGCCGGTCGGGTTGGACGGCGAGACGAACAGCAGCACCTTCGTGCGCTCGGTGCGCGCGGCCTCGAGCTGCTCGACGGTGACCTTGTAGTCCTGCGTTTCATCGGCGAGCACGTCGACGGGCACGCCGCCGGCGAGCCGGATCGACTCGGGGTACGTCGTCCAGTACGGCGCGGGGACGATCACCTCGTCACCCGGGTCGAGCATCGCCGCGAACGCCGCGTAGATCGCCTGCTTGCCGCCGTTGGTGACCAGCACCTGCGCGGGGTCCACGGCGTAGCCGCTGTCGCGCAGCGTCTTCGCGGCGATCGCCTTCTTCAGCTCGGGGAGCCCCCCGGCCGGGGTGTAGCGGTGGTTCTTCGGGTCGCGACAGGCCTCGACGGCCGCCTCGACGATGTAGCCGGGTGTCGGGAAGTCGGGCTCGCCGGCGCCGAACCCGATCACCGGGCGGCCCTCGGCCTTCAGCGCCTTGGCCTTCGAGTCCACCTTGAGCGTCGCGGACTCGGCGATCGCGCCGATGCGCGTCGAGACCCGTCGGTCGCGTGGGTTGACGGTGCTGGTGGGCTGCTCGCTCATGGCACCATCGTAGGGCCGGCCGACCGACGCCCATCGGGGGGAGCCGAGGGCTGGGCACGCCGGTTCGACTCTCCTTCAGCCCCCCGGTAGAGTTCTGCCTCGGTGGTTTCCCAAGGGTTTCGCGCTGCCCTCTCCACGGTGTGGATCCGGCGGTCGAAGGCCACGGGGACATCCGGAGGGCACTAGCTCAACTGGCAGAGCATCGGTCTCCAAAACCGAAGGTTGGGGGTTCAAGTCCCTCGTGCCCTGCAACGCAGTCATTGGTCGCAGTGAAGTCGCAGTGAATCAGTCCCGAGAGTCAGTCCCAGAGTCACGGTCAACCTGAGAGGTAGCAACGTGTCGGAGAGCAGCGCGGTCCGCGAGCCACGTGGTGGCGGCAAGGACAAGCAGCGCACGAGCCCGGCCACGTTCTATCGCCAGGTGGTCGCCGAGCTTCGCAAGGTCGTCTGGCCGACCCAGGAGCAGCTGATCACGTACTTCATCGTGGTCATGGTGTTCGTGGTCTTCATGATGGCGCTGGTCTCGGTCCTCGACCTGGCCTTCGGCCGGCTCATCTTCGCCGTCTTCGCCGGCGGCAACTAGTGAGCCAGTCAGCAGTCCCATTCGCCCACGAGGGCGAGAGTCAACAAGTGACGGAGCAGCACGTGTCGGAGCAGAACGAGCCGGTCGAGGAGATCGTCGACGCTGGCGTGGAGCCTGCCGAGGCCACCGAGCAGACCGCCGACCAGGGCGAGCAGGGTGAGGAGCCCACGAGCGCCGACGTCGAGGCGCCCGACGCCCAGGACGCCGACGCGGGCGCGACCGACGAAGCCGCCGTGGACGAGGCCCCCGTCGACGAGAACGCCGACGAGACGGGCGACGAGACGGACGCCGACTCGGCTGACGAGGACGCCAGCACCGAGCCTCCCGCCCCCGACGACCCGCTCGAGGCGTTCCGCCGGGAGCTGTGGGCCAAGCCGGGCGAGTGGTTCGTCGTGCACACCTACTCCGGCATGGAGAAGCGGGTCAAGCAGAACCTCGAGAACCGCATCCAGGCGCTCGACATGGTCGACTACATCCACGAGATCGTCGTGCCGACCGAAGAGGTCGCCGAGATCAAGAACGGCCAGCGCAAGATGGTCACCCGCACCGTCCTGCCCGGCTACGTCCTGGTCCGCATGGACCTCACCGACGAGTCCTGGTCGGCCGTGCGCCACACGCCGTCGGTCACCGGCTTCGTCGGCCACAGCCACCACCCGGTGCCGTTGTCGATGAGCGAGGTCGAGGACATGCTCGCCCCGGCCGCCGTCGCGGTCGCGGAGGCCGAGGCCGAGGCCGCCGCCGGTACGCCGGCCGGTTCCACCGCCGCCGCCCGCAAGCCGGTGGAGGTCGCCGACTTCGACGTCTCCGACTCGGTGATGGTCGTCGACGGGCCGTTCGCCACGCTCCACGCCACGATCACCGAGATCAACGCGGAGTCCCAGAGGGTCAAGGCCCTCGTCGAGATCTTCGGCCGGGAGACCCCGGTCGAGCTGAGCTTCAACCAGATTCAGAAAGTCTGAGTCCCGTGGCCCGAGCTTGCGAGGGCCACGCAGGACGAAGAGGTTGAGGAGTGTCGACGTACACCTGAGCGAAGCGAGGGTGCGGGACACGTCGCGAAACCCGGCAAGAGACCCAGTAAGAGATAGACCAGGCAAGAGATAGACCAGCAACAGAACCAGCAACACCAGTGGCAGGGGAACGCCCCGTCATGACCACGTGAGAGAAAGAGAAGAAGGCAATGCCTCCCAAGAAGAAGATCGCTGCCCTCGTCAAGGTGCAGCTGCAGGCTGGCGCAGCGACTCCGGCGCCTCCGGTGGGTACCGCCCTCGGTCCCCACGGCGTGAACATCATGGACTTCTGCAAGGCCTACAACGCGCAGACCGAGTCGATGCGTGGCAACGTCATCCCCGTCGAGATCACCATCTACGAGGACCGTTCGTTCACGTTCATCACCAAGACCCCCCCGGCCGCGGAGCTCATCAAGAAGGCCGCCGGCCTGAAGAAGGGCTCGGGCACCCCGCACACCGACAAGGTCGGCAAGCTGACCAAGGACCAGGTGCGCGAGATCGCCCAGACCAAGCTGCCCGACCTCAACGCCAACGACATCGACGCAGCCATGAAGATCGTCGAGGGAACCGCCCGCTCCATGGGCGTCCGCACCGACTGACCTTCCCCAGCAGCGAGAGCCCCGCGCCTGACCTTGCGAAGGCCAGGACGAGGCTCGAAGGTTGAGGAGCGTCGAGGCAGACCCGAGCGGAGCGAGGGGCTGCGTGACGCGTCTCGAAACCAAACACCTGTGGCAGAGCCGCGCTGGCTCACCTGACCACACCTTCGTAGAGAGAAGAACCTCATGCAGCGCAGCAAGACCTACCGTGCAGCGGCAGAGCAGTTCGTCCAGGACGAGCTCTACTCCCCGCTGTCCGCGATCAAGTTCGCCAAGGGCGGCAGCAAGAAGAAGTTCGACGAGACCGTCGACGTGGTCATGCGCCTCGGCGTCGACCCCCGCAAGGCCGACCAGATGGTCCGCGGCACCGTCAACCTCCCGCACGGCACCGGCAAGACCGCCCGGGTCCTCGTCTTCGCGAACGGCGACAAGGCCGAGGCCGCCCGTGAGGCCGGCGCCGACTTCGTCGGCGGCGACGAGCTGATCGAGAAGGTGAACGGCGGCTGGCTCGACTTCGACGCCGTGGTCGCGACCCCCGACATGATGGGCAAGGTCGGCCGCCTGGGCCGGGTGCTCGGCCCGCGCAGCCTGATGCCGAACCCCAAGACCGGCACCGTGACGCCCGACGTCGCCAAGGCCGTGACCGACATCAAGGGCGGCAAGATCGAGTTCCGCGTCGACCGGCACGCCAACCTGCACTTCATCATCGGCAAGGCCTCCTTCTCCGAGGTCCAGCTCGCCGAGAACTACGCCGCGGCGCTCGAGGAGGTGCTCCGGCTCAAGCCGGCCAGCTCCAAGGGCCGCTACATCAAGAAGGTCACCGTCTCCACGACCATGGGCCCCGGCGTCCAGGTCGACCCCAACCGCACCAAGAACGTCGCCTCCGACGACGACGCGCCCCAGGCCTGACGCCCGGCGTACCCTCCGGCGGCCCGGTCACCTCACGGTGGCCGGGCCGTCGGCATGCCGGGGGCGCTGCTACTCGGTGAAGACCCGCTCGTCGACCAGCTTCTCCGTCACGGCCCGGCCGTCGGGGACGAACCGGCCGCACTCGAAGTGCTTGCGGAACTCCACCTCGCCGCCGGTGCGACCGCCGCGGTTCTTCTCCACGGTCACCACCGACCAGCCCTTGAAGTGCTCGCCGTTGTTGGCGCCGTACACGAGGTGGTGGCGGGCGACCACGTCGGCCTTGTTGGCCAGGATCAGCACGACGTCGGCCTCGTAGGCCAGCGCGGTGGAGCCGCGCAGGTTGCGGGCGCGCATCCGGGTGCCGGGCTCGAGGCCGGCCCGGTCGGAGGCGGAGACGGCGAGCACCGGGCACTCGAACTCGATGCTCAGGTCTTTGAGGCGCTCGGTCACCTGCGTGACCTGCTCGTCCTGGTCGAGGTGCTCGGAGACCCTGACCTTCTGCAGGTAGTCGACGACCACCAGCGGCGGGACGCCGTGCTCAGCCAGCACGTCCTTGATGGCGGCGGCGATCACGTCGAGGCTCGTCTGGGTCGTGGTGGACCGGTGGATGTGCAGGCGCGGGGCGTAATCGCTCACGGCCGCCAGGGCCTCGAGGCCGCCGGCGTGCTCGCCCAGGCGCTCGGGCAGTCCACCGGCGCCGTCGGTCCCCTCGAACGCCGCTCGCACCTGGCGGACGCTGAGCGGCATCGAGCTGCTCGCCGCCTCAGCGGCCTCGGCCGAGATGACCTTCTGGAGCAGTGCCTCGGCCTCGAGCTCGAAGGACAGGAGGAGTGCAGGCCGTCCGGACCGTGCGCAGCTGCGCGCGACCTGCAGCGCGAACGTGGTCTTGCCCTCGCCCTGGGCGCCGCCGAGCAGGTTGAGCGTGCCCGGCCGCAAGCCGCCTCCGAGCTCCTGGTCGAGGAGCGGGAAGCCGGTCGGCCACACCTGCGCGTCGGACTCGGGGTCGAGCAGCCGTCCATCGACCCGCTCGAGCACCTGGCTCAGGGAGGTCAGCTTCGGGTCCATCGTACGATCTCAACATGCCGGGGAGTACGGCGGGGCCGATCGGCGGATTTGATGGGGCAGACTTGATCGGCCGGCCCGGATTTTGCGCGCCCACCGTCGCGGCGTACTCTTCTCGACGAAACCAGAGACCGCCGGTAGTCAGGCTGTGCATGCAGCCCGACCGAAGGTTCCGCGAGAGCGGACGACCTGCGCAGGTGAGAGCAAGACCCCGCAGTCCGCTGCGAAGTCCACGCCTCGAGCCTGTGCTCGGGGCGTTCGTCATCTCACGGGGTCGGCGCGGTGGTCTCTCCGTCCGGAAGGAGACCCATGGCGCGGCCAGACAAGACTGCTGCCGTTGCGGAGATCGTTGAGTCGTTCAACGGTGCCGCCGGTGCTGTGCTGACCGAGTACCGCGGTCTCACCGTGAAGCAGCTGCAGGAACTGCGGCGCTCCCTCGGCGAGAACGCCAGCTACGCCGTGGTCAAGAACACGCTCGCCAAGATCGCCGCCAAGGACGCGGGGATCTCCGGCTTCGACGACCTGCTCAACGGCCCCACCGCCATCGCCTTCATCAGTGGCGATGTCGTCGAGGCTGCCAAGGGTCTGCGTGACTTCGCCAAGGCAAACCCCGCCCTTGTCATCAAGGGTGGAGTCCTGGACGGCAACGCGCTCGACGCGGCAGAGGTGGCCAAGCTGGCCGACCTCGAGTCGCGCGAGGTGCTGATGGGCAAGCTCGCGGGCGCCATGCTCGCGTCGCTCTCCCAGGCCGTCTACCTCCTCAACGCCCCGCTCTCGCAGGCTGCCCGGCTCGCCGGCGCCCTGCAGGCGAAGGCTGAGGCGGACCCCTCGATCCTCGCAGGTGGTGCCGGTACAGCGGCCGCTGCCGAGGAGGCCCCGGCCGCCGACGAGGCCGCTCCCGCAGAGGAGGCCGCTCCCACCGAGGATGCCGCCCCCGCCGCGGAGGCGACCGACGAGGCTGCCGAGACCGCCGAATCCAGCGACGCCTGACCGCACCCGGTCGTACGTCGTTACCCACCACCTGAAACCCGGTCGGCTCGCACTCGCGGACCGGCCACCGAATGGAAGGAACCGCCATCATGGCGAAGCTCAGCACTGACGAGCTCCTCGACGCGTTCAAGGAGATGACCCTCATCGAGCTCTCCGAGTTCGTGAAGCAGTTCGAGGAGACCTTCGGCGTGACCGCCGCTGCTCCCGTCGCCGTGGCCGCCGCCCCGGCCGCCGGTGGCGCTGCCGGTGGCGAAGCCGCCGCCGAGCAGGACGAGTTCGACGTGATCCTCGACGCCGCCGGCGACAAGAAGATCAACGTCATCAAGGAGGTGCGCGCCCTCACTTCGCTCGGTCTGAAGGAGGCCAAGGACCTCGTTGAGTCGGCTCCCAAGGAGATCCTCGAGAAGGTCGACAAGGCCACCGCGGAGAAGGCGAAGGACGCCCTCGAGGCGGCCGGCGCCTCCGTCACCGTCAAGTGACGATCCGCTAGTCGGTCCGTCGGACCCCGCCGCGCACTCGCGGCACCGCAGGGCGGTCACCCCACCGGGTGGCCGCCCTGTCGCGTACCCGGACGTCTCTCCTGCCGCCTGCCGCGGATCCGGTTCTTCGCAGGTCACAGGGTGGTTACCAGTCGGTAGGCGATCGTGTCAACCGGCGCGACACTGTGTGTCGTTGCGGTGACGCGGACCCAAATGCGGCGTAACCTCGCCGCGGTGTCGGCGTTGTGCTGAGGAGGGATCGGCGTAGGACCGCTGGGCCGCAGTCGCCAGCACCAGGAGCCTCCCGGTGAGCACCGTGTCGGGGGAGCGTTCGCCGTGAGGTTCGAGTCGAGAGGGAGTTTGACGCCATGGGCGTTGAGATCAGGGTCGACGGCCTCACGAAGTCCTTCGGGAAGCAGCTCATCTGGGGCGACGTCACGCTGGACATCCCCGCCGGCGAGGTCTCGGTCATGCTCGGCCCGTCCGGCACCGGCAAGTCGGTCTTCCTCAAGACGCTCATCGGCCTGCTCAAGCCCGACGCCGGCTCGATCCTGATCGAGGGCACCGACATCGCGACCTGCTCCGAGAAGGACCTGTACGAGATCCGCAAGCTGTTCGGCGTCCTCTTCCAGGACGGCGCCATGTTCGGCTCGATGAACCTCTACGACAACGTCGCCTTCCCGCTGCGGGAGCACACCCGCAAGTCGGAGTCGGAGGTCCGCGACATCGTCATGGAGAAGATGGACCTCGTCGGCCTGCTCGGAGCGGAGGGCAAGCTGCCCGGTGAGATCTCCGGCGGCATGCGCAAGCGCGCCGGGCTGGCCCGGGCGCTGGTCCTCGACCCGGAGATCCTGCTGATCGACGAGCCCGACTCCGGCCTCGACCCGGTCCGCACGTCCTTCATCAACCAGCTGTTCATCGACCTCAACGCCCAGATCGACGCGACGTTCCTGATCGTCACCCACGACATCAACACCGCCCGCACGGTGCCCGACAACATCGGCCTGCTCTACCACCGGCACCTGGCGATGTTCGGTCCGCGCGAGATGCTCCTGTCGTCGGAGGAGCCGGTGGTGCGCCAGTTCCTCAACGCCCAGACCGTCGGCCCGATCGGGATGTCGGAGGAGAAGGACGCCGACGAGCTCGCGGCCGAGAAGGGCTTCGAGATGCCGCCACTGCCACCCATCCCGATGCAGCTCGAGCCCTCCAACGGCATCCCGCGGCGCAGCCAGCGAGCGCCCGGCGAGTGGTGCCGCGACAACGGAGTGACGCCGCCCCCCGGCTCGTTCGAGCTCAACGCGGGCCTGGCGCAGAGGGGCTGACCCACGTGTCGTCCATGACCTCGTCCCGGGCCCTTGCGCCCATCGGGACCGCCGGCAAGCTGTTCGCCTTCGGTCTCGACGTGGGCCGGGGCCTGTTCCGGCGGCCGTTCCAGCTGCGGGAGTTCCTGCAGCAGGCGTGGTTCATCGCCTCGGTGACGATCGTGCCGACCGCCCTGGTCGCGATCCCCTTCGGCGCGGTCATCGCGCTCCAGGTGGGCGGGCTCATCAAGCAGTTCGGCGCGCAGTCCTTCACGGGCTCGGCGGCGGTGCTCGCCGTCGTACGCGAGGCGGGTCCGATCGCCACGTCGCTGCTCATCGCCGGAGCCGGCGGGTCGGCGATCGCAGCCGACCTGGGCGCCCGCAAGATCCGCGAGGAGCTCGACGCGATGATGGTGCTCGGCATCGACCCGATCCAGCGGCTGGTGGTGCCCCGCGTCCTGGCCTGCATGCTCGTCGCGGTGTTCCTCAACGGCCTGGTGAGCGTCGTCGGCGTCGCCGGCGGCTACGTCTTCAACGTCGTGCTGCAGGACGGCACACCAGGGGCCTATTTAGCGAGCTTCACCGCACTCGCGCAGCTGCCCGACCTGTGGCAGGGCATGGCTAAGGCGCTCGTCTTCGGCCTGATCGCGGCGATCGTCGCGTCCTATAAGGGCATGAACGCCGACGGTGGTCCTAAGGGCGTGGGCGACGCCGTCAACGAGTCCGTGGTGATCAGCTTCATGCTGCTGTTCGTCGTCAACTTCGTGATGAGCGCCATCTACCTCCAGCTCGTGCCACCGAAGACGGGTTAGCACCATGGCCTCGATCAAGTCCGTCTACGAGCGCCCCGTCCAGATCATCGACGACCTGGGCGGCCAGCTGGCGTTCTACCTCCGTGCCATCGCGTGGACCCCCCGCACGATCAAGCGGTACAAGAAGGAGATCCTGCGCATCCTCGCCGAGGTCACCCTCGGCTCCGGCTCGCTCGCGGTCATCGGCGGCACGGTCGGCGTCATCACCGCCATGTGCTTCTTCACCGGCACGGAGGTCGGCCTCCAGGGCTACGCTGCCCTCAACCAGATCGGCACCGCCGCCTTCTCCGGCTTCCTCTCGGCCTACTTCAACACCCGCGAGATCGCGCCCCTGGTGGCCGGCATCGCCTTGGCCGCGACCGTCGGCTGCGGCTTCACCGCGCAGCTCGGTGCGATGCGCATCTCCGAGGAGGTCGACGCGCTCGAGGTGATGGCGATCCCGTCCCTGCCGTTCCTCGTGACCACCCGCATCATCGGCGGCCTCATCGCGATCATCCCCCTGTACGTCGTCGGCCTGCTGTCGTCGTACTTCGCGACCCGGCTGACCCTCACCCAGTTCTTCGGGCAGAGCGCCGGGACCTACGACCACTACTTCAACCAGTTCCTGCCCCCGGGCGACGTGCTGTGGTCGTTCGGCAAGGTGCTGGTGTTCGCCGTGACGGTCATCCTGATCCACTGCTACCACGGCTACACCGCCTCGGGCGGCCCGGCCGGCGTGGGCGTGGCCGTCGGCCGCGCCGTCCGCACGAGCATCGTCGCGATCAACGTCATCGACCTGCTGCTGTCGATGGCCATCTGGGGCACCACGACGACCGTCAGACTGGCCGGGTGAGCCGATGAACCCGTTGCGGAGCCTCAAGGTGCTCGGCATCGCCTTCCTGTGCCTGCTGCTGGGCGGGGTGTGGCTGACCTACGCGGTCTTCACGAAGAAGTTCACCGACTACGACGAGGTCTACCTCCAGACCTCGAAGATCGGTCTCCAGATGCCCACCCGCGCGGACGTCAAGATCCGCGGCGTCCAGGTCGGTGAGGTGCTGGCGTTCGACAGCAACGCCGACGGCGCCCGCCTCACCCTGGGCATCTACCCCGACCAGCGCGACACCATCCCGGCCAACGTCACCGGCTCGATCGTGCCGAAGACGCTGTTCGGCGAGAAGTACGTCTCCCTCATCGTTCCCGACCAGCCGGTCCGCCAGCCGATCGGCATCGACGAGACCATCCCGCGCACCCACGTGTCCACGGAGGTCGAGGAGGTCCTCTCCGACCTCTACCCGCTGCTGCGCACGGTCCAGCCGGCCGAGATCAACACGACGCTGAACGCGCTGGCGACCGCGCTCGAGGGCCGGGGCGACCAGCTCGGGGAGAGCCTCGAGACCGTCGACCTGTACCTGAAGCGGATGAACCCGCAGATCTTGCCGCTCGTCGAGGACCTCAGGCTGACCTCCCGGGTCTCCGACATCTACAGCGACGTCCTGCCGGAGGTTGCGACGATCCTGCGCGACACCATCAAGACCACCGGCACGCTCGAGGGCCGCGAGGACAAGCTGAACGCGCTCTTCAAGGACATCGGCGCCTTCTCCGACACGACCCGGACGTTCCTGGACGAGAACGGCGACAACATCATCCGGCTGGGGCAGGTCAGCGAGCAGCAGCTCACCGTCCTGGCGAAGTACGCCCCGGAGTACCCCTGCCTCCTCGACGGCATCGTCCGCGCCGGTGCGCTGCAGGCCCAGGCCTTCCGCAACTTCACACTGCACATCAACCTCGAGCTGCTGCCCAACCAGCCACGCGGCTACACCGCTGCGGACCGGCCGCGGTACGCCGACAAGAGTGGGCCCCACTGCGGGAGCCTGCCGGCTCCATCGTTCTCCCAGGCCAATCCCATGCGCTTCCAGCCCGACTTCGACGACGGCGTCGACGAGCCGACGGGCAAGGGCATCTCGCGGGTCGCGCCGGGCTACGGAACGACCTGGACCGGTGGCTACGGCTACGCCGGGAGCCCGGAGGAGTCGGCGGTGCTCAAGGAGCTCATGGGTCCGGCACTCGGCTCGGCCGCCTCCGACGTACCCGACATCGGCGTGCTCCTCCTCGGGCCGATGGCCCGCGGCGCGCAGGTCGGCCTCGCCGAAGGGAGCCCGTGATGAAGCTCCTCGACCGGCGCACCGCCGGCGACCTGACCAAGCTGCTGATCTTCATCCTGGTGACCACCGTCGCGACCGGGGTCCTGGTCGTGACGATCGGCAACGTGTCCTTCGGTGGCACCAAGGAGTACAAGGCCGAGTTCACCGAGGCGACGGGCGTCGTCAAGGGCGACGACGTCCGCATCGCCGGCGTGAAGGTCGGCGTGGTGAAGGACGTCGAGATCGTCGACCGGACGCGGGCCCTGGTGACCTTCGCCGTCGAGCCCGACACGGCGATCACCGGTGCCACCAACGCCGCGATCCGCTACCGCAACCTGGTCGGCCAGCGCTACATCTCCCTCCGCCAGGAGGTCGGCGGCACCGGCAGGCTCTCCCCGGGATCGACCATCCCGGTCTCCCGCACCTCGCCGGCGCTGGACCTGACCGTGCTGTTCAACGGCTTCAAGCCGTTGTTCCAGGCCCTGTCTCCCTCCGACCTGAACCAGCTGTCCTACGAGATCGTGCAGGTCTTCCAGGGAGAGGGCGGCACACTCGAGGGCCTGCTCCAGCACACCGCCTCGGTGACGTCGACCCTCGCCGACCGGGACGAGGTCATCTCCGCCCTCATCGACAACCTCAACCAGGTCCTCGACCACCTCGGTGACCGCGACGAGCAGCTCTCCCAGCTCATCGGCTCGTTCCGTCAGCTGGTGGGCGGCCTCAAGGACGACCGGCAGGCCATCCTCGGCTCGCTCGACGCGATCTCGGCGCTCTCGGTCGAGACCGCCGGCCTGGTGTCGGACATCCGCCCGCCCCTCGTCGAGGACATCAAGCAGCTGCGCGCCTTCGCCGGCAACCTCGACCGCAACAAGGGCGAGCTCGACCGGGCGCTGCAGGTGCTGCCGATCAAGCTCGAGAAGATCGGCCGCACCGCGACTTACGGCTCGTGGTTCAACTTCTACCTCTGCGAGTTCAAGGGCCGGATCAAGCTGCCCGCGGGCCAGCAGCTGCCCGTCGACTACAACACCGGATCGGACAGGTGCTCGTTGCGATGATCCCCTTCCGTGAGCGCAACCCGGTGATCGTGGGGGCGGCCAGCCTGGCCGTCATAGCCGCGCTGATCATGGCGGCCTTCCGCGCCGACGACCTCCCGGTCATCGGCGGCGGCGACACCTACTACGCCGCCTTCTCCGAGTCCGGAGGCCTCAAGCCCAACGACGAGGTGCGCATCGCCGGGGTCCGGGTCGGCAAGGTCAACAGCGTCGAGCTCGACGGGGACCACGTCCAGGTGACCTTCAAGGTCGACAGCGCCGCGGAGTTCGGCGCCGACACCCGTGCGTCCATCAAGGTGAAGACCCTCCTCGGCGCGATGTTCCTCGCCATCGAGCCGGCCGGCCCCGGGCAGCTGGAGGAGGAGTCCGAGATCCCCGTCGAGCGCACCACCTCGCCGTACGACGTGGTGGAGGCCTTCTCCGGACTGGCCGACACGGCGGAGGAGATCGACACCGACCAGCTCGCCGAGTCGCTCACCACGCTCGCCGACCTGACGCGCAACACCCCCGACGAGTTCAAGGCGGCGCTCGACGGCGTCTCTAGGCTCTCGAGCAACATCGCCGCCAAGGACACCCAGCTCAACAGCCTGCTCACCAACCTCGACCGGGTCGCGACGGTCCTCGACAAGCGCGACCAGGACATCGTCGGGCTGATGCACGACGCCGACGTGCTGTTCCGGGCGCTGGTCGCTCGGCGCGAGTCGGTGCACAACCTGCTGACCTCGACCTCGACGCTGTCGCGGGAGCTCACCGCGCTGGTCGAGCAGAGCCGGGCCGACCTCAAGCCCGCCCTCACCCACCTGGAGAGCGTCGTCGCGGTGCTGAACAAGAACGAGGACAACCTCGACAACAGCCTGCGGCTGATGGCGCCCTTCTACCGCGTCTTCGCGAACACGCTCGGCACTGGACCGTGGTTCGACACCTACATCCAGAACCTCCCTCCCGTTCCGCAGGTGGGCTGACATGGACGGTCTGAGGAAGCTCCTGGTGCCCGCGGTCATCGGCGCCCTGGTGGTCGCGGCCGCGCTGACGATGTTCGGCGGCGAGAAGCACAAGACCCTGGTGGCGCACTTCCCGCGGGTCATCTCGGTCTACGAGGGCAGCGACGTCCGCGTGCTCGGGGTCTCGGTCGGCACGGTCACCGAGGTCCGGCCCTCCGGCACCGACGTCGTCGTCACGATGGAGTACGACGCGGACACCAAGCTGTCCGCCGGCGCCAAGGCGGCCGTCATCTCGCCGAGCATCGTGGGTGACCGGTTCGTGCAGATCACCCCCGTCTACACCGGCGGCGAGGTGCTGGCCGACGGCGTCGAGCTCGACGTCGAGCACACCGCCGTCCCGCTGGAGCTCGACCAGATCTACAGCAGCATCGACAGCCTGACGGTCGCGCTCGGACCGACGGGGGCCAACCGCCAGGGTGCGCTGTCGGACCTCCTGGACACCACGGCCGAGAACTTCGGCGGTCAGGGGGAGGCGTTCAACACCACGATCGAGAACTTCGGCAAGCTGACGAAGACGCTCGACGACAACAAGGAGGAGCTGTTCGGCAGCACCGCGCAGCTCGGGGCCTTCATCAAGACCCTGGCCGACAACGACCAGACGGTCCGCGACTTCAACACCTCGATCGCCCAGGTGTCCGACATGCTCGCGGGGGAGCGCCAGGAGCTGAAGGCATCGCTGAAGAACCTCGCCGGCGCCCTCACCCAGGTGTCGTCGTTCGTGCAGGAGAACCGCGAGATCCTGGGCCGCAACATCAAGGGCCTCAACCGGGTGTCGAAGGTCCTCGTGAAGCAGCGCGACGCCCTCGACGAGGTGCTGCGCACCGCGCCCCTGGCGCTGAACAACCTGGCCCTGACCTACAACCCTCAGGCCGGCACTCTCGACACCCGGGCCAACATCGGCGAGCTGATCAACCAGATCTCCGCCGATCCCGCCACCTTGCTCTGCGGGCTCACCGGCCAGGCCGACAAGAGCGGCCGGGTGTGCGACCTGATCAAGGATGCGCTCCCCAGGTCGGCCGCGCTCGGCGGTGTGGCGACCCGTTCGCAGCCGCTGACCGACCCGACGCTCGGTGGCCTCGTGGAGGTGGAGCGATGACTCCGTCGAGGCTGGGTCGACCTGTCCGGGCGCTGCTGCTCCTGCTGGCCATGGTGCTCGCCACGTCGGCCTGCGACTTCGACGTCTACAAGCTGCCCCTGCCCGGCGGCCCCGACGTCGGCGACGACCCGCTGACGGTGACCGTGGAGTTCACCGACGTCCTCGACCTGGTGCCCCAGTCGACCGTCAAGGTCGACGACCTGAGCGTCGGCAAGGTCACCGACATCGAGCTCGACGGCTACGCCGCCAAGGTCACGCTCCAGGTACGCAACGACGTGAAGATCCCCGCCAACGCCACGGCCCAGATCCGGCAGACCAGCCTGCTGGGCGAGAAGTTCGTCAGCCTCGAGCCGCCCGCAGCCGGTGCGAGCTCGGCCCCGCTGGAGAGCGGCGACGTCATCCCGATCGAGCGCACCGGGCGCAACCCCGAGGTCGAGGAGGTGCTGGGTGCCCTGAGCCTGATCCTCAACGGCGGCGGCGTGGCCCAGCTCAAGACCATCACCTCCGAGCTGAACCTCGCCCTCGAGGGGCGCGAGGGGTCGGCCAGGTCCGTGCTCACCCAGATCCGCACCCTGGTCACCCAGCTCGACGACAACAAGGCCGACATCGTCGACGCGATCGAGAGCCTCAACCGGCTCGCGCTCTCGGTGCGCGAGGAACAGCCGACGATCGACGCAGCCCTCGACGAGCTGCCCTCGGCGCTCGACTCGATCGACAAGCAGCGTGCCGACCTCGTCAGGATGCTCGAGGCACTCGACGAGCTCAGCTCGGTCGGGGTGCAGGTGATCTCGCAGTCGAAGGCGTCGACGGTCAACTCCCTCGAGCAGCTCGCCCCGGTGCTGACGCAGTTCGCGGCGTCGGGCGACAACTTCGCCAACGCCTTCAACGTGTTCTTGACCTACCCCTTCGTCGACGAGGTCGTCGGCCGGGACCCGCAGGTCGCCCGCAACCTCCACATGGGCGACTACACCAACCTGTCCATCCAGCTCGACCTCGACCTCCTCCAGGTCGGCGACACCACCGACCTGCCCACCCTGCCCACCAACCTGCCGACGATCCTCGACCCGACGATCATCATCGACAACGTGCTGGCGTGCCTCCAGAGCGGGAGCCTCCTCAGCCCGGAGTGCCAGAAGGTGCTGAACAACCTGCGTGACCTCACCAAGCTGCGAGACGAGTGCCAGAAGCCGGAGAACCAGAACAAGGACGTCTGCAAGCAGCTCAACGCGATCCCCGGCCTGCCCTCCAACGGCCCGCTCCCGCCGCTTCCCACGCTCCCGATTCCGACCCTCGGTCTGCCGAGCCTGCCCGGCCTGCCGGGCCTGGGCCGGCCGCCGGCCGGGCCGCAGCGCCCACCGGGTGCCGGCCCCACGTTCGGTGAGCTGATGGCCACCTACGATCCCTCGCTGGTCCGGCTCCTCGTGCCGGCGATGGTGACGAGCCCCGGAAGGACGGCCAGCCGATGATCACGCGTCGTACCAAGCTCCAGCTGCTCGTCTTCGTCGTCATCACCCTGATGGGCGTCACCTTCGTGGGCGCTCGCTACGCTCGCCTCGACCGGGTGTTCTACGACGACACCTACACCGTCGTCGCGCACTTCGCCGACTCCGGCGGCGCCTTCGCGGGCGCCGAGGTGTCCTACCGCGGCGTGCGGGTCGGCCAGGTCTCGAAGATGGTGCTGACCGACGACGGCGTCGACATCCACCTCGCCGTCGACAAGGACTTCGACCGCATCCCCGCCGAGACCGAGGCGCTGGTGGGCAACCGGTCGGCGGTGGGGGAGCAGTACGTCGAGCTCCAGCCCACGGTCGACCACGGGCCGTTCCTGACCGACCGGTCCGAGATCGCCCAAGACGACACGGCGATCCCGATCGCCACCGACACGCTGCTGACCGACCTCACCAACACCGTCGAGAGCGTCGACAAGGAGTCGCTGCAGACGGTGGTGTCGGAGTTCGGCACCGCCTTCGGCGGCACCGGGCAGGACCTCCAGACGATCATCGACTCCGGCACCGCGTTCATCGACGAGGCCAACGACAACTTCGACATCACGACGGCGCTGATCCGCGACGCCAACACCGTGCTCAAGGGCCAGATCGCATCCGAGGGCCCGATCCGCGCGTTCGCCAAGGACCTGTCGCTCTTCAGCGGCGCCCTCGCCGGGTCGGACAAGGACCTCCGCGCGGTCATCGACAACGGCAGCGCCACCGCCAACCAGCTGCGCACGTTCCTCGAGGAGAACCGCGTCGACCTGGCAGAGCTGATCAACAACCTCGTCACCACCGGCGAGGTGGTCGTCAAGCACCTCGACGGTGTCGAGCAGCTGCTGGTCGTCTACCCGTACGTCGTGGAGGGCGGGTTCACCGTCGTGTCGCGCGACGCACACACGGGCAACTTCGACGCCCACTTCGGCATGGTCCTCACCGAGAACCCTCCGGTGTGCCACGCGGGCTACGAGAGCACCGACACCCGCCCGCCGCAGGACGGCGAGAACCGGTCGATGAACATGTCGGCGCACTGTGCCGAGCCGGCCGGCCAGTCCAACGCCCGAGGGGCGCAGAACGCCCCGCGCGCCGGGGCCGCCTACCGTGCGCCTGCAGTCGCGGCGTACGACCCGGAGACCGGGCAGGTGACGTGGGACGAGCGAAAGATCGCACGGCTGCAGTCCACCGGTAGCGTGGCGCCGCAGGCCTTCGGAGAGGAGTCGTGGAAGTGGTTGTTCCTCCAGCCCCTGCTGGCCCAGGACTGATGCCCCCCGCTTCCGACGACCGCCCCACCGCGACCACGTTCCGCCGGCTGCTGGCGGGTGTCCTCGCGGTGCTGCTCGTCGTCAGCGCAGCAATCCTCGTCTGGCTGCTCCTGCGCGGCGACGAGGACGACGTGCAGGCCGAGCGCGAGCAGGTGATGTCGACCGCGCAGCAGTTCGCGCTGCGGATCAACACCTACGGGCCCGACCTGCTCGACGACAAGGAGCAGATGCCCGAGTACCGCGACGGGGTCAGCGAGCTGCTGACCCCCAAGTTCGCCGCCGACTTCGACAAGAACGTCTCGATCGCCGAGCAGACCGTGGTGCAGGCCGGCATCGCGCGCAAGGGCGAGGTCTTCGCCACCGGCGTGGCCGACATCGACTCCGACTCGGCGCAGGCCCTGGTGGCCGGCCGCATCGACCAGTCGCTGGCCGAGGGCAAGAAGCGCGTCGACTCCGAGCCGGTGCCGTTCCGCTACGTCGTCGAGCTGGTGAAGATCGACGGCGAGTGGCTGGTCGACGACTGGGACACCGCCTCCCGTGCGCTGGAGTCCCCGCCCGAGTCGTTCCAGTCGATCGAGCCCTCGCCGGGGGCCACCCCATGAGCGCGAGCCCCAGCTGGTACGACGTGCTCGACGTCGATCCGACGGCCGACGCCGACGAGGTCCGGGCGGCCTGGAAGGCGGCCATCGCCGACCTCGAGCCCACGGACCGGCGCTTCCAGACGCTCAACCGGGCCGCCGAGGTGCTGCTCGACCCCACCCGCCGGGCGGCGTACGACGCCGAGCTCGCCGAGGCGGAGGAGCCGGACCTTGGTTTCGAGGCTCGGGCGCCAGAGCGCCCTCGCACCTCAACCGGCGGCCCGGAGGCGCCAGAGCGCCCTCGCACCTCAACCGGCGGCCCGGCGAGTGCCCACACCTCGACCGGCGTGTCGGGCTGGCTCCTCGTCGCGCTCGCGGCAGCGGTCCTGACCGTGGCCGGCGCGGCTGCGGCGCTCTTCCTCCTGCGTGGCGGCAGCGACTCCGAGGAGTCCGCGGCGGCGGCGCAGAAGGCGGCCGAGGAGGCGATCGTGCCGATCCTCTCCTACGACTACCGCCACCTCGACCAGGACCGCGCGGCCGCGCAGTCCTACCTGACCTCGAAGTACAAGCCGCTCTACGACAAGACGTTCTCCATCGTCGAGGAGAACGCCGGGTCAGTGCAGCCCGTGGTGGTCGCGAAGCTGGTCAGCAGCGGCCTGGCGCGCTCGGGCGACGACCGGGTCGAGGTGGTGCTGTTCGTGGACCAGGAGACGACCAACAAGGAGACGACCGAGCCCGTGGTCTACCAGAACTACGTGACGGTCACCATGCAGGACGTCGACGGGGAGTGGCTCGTCGACGAGCTCCAGACCCAGGGCTGAGCGGACGGCTCGCGCCGGTTTTGGGCGATGTGCTTGACCTGACCGCTTCCGCGGTTCATCATCGTCGGCAACGCGAGACCGACGGTCGAGCTGGTGGCGCTACGGCGCTCCCTGCTCCCGGCCGGGACCGGGGATTGTGGAGCGCGCACTGATGCGCTACGATTCCTCTTTGCGCCTGCTCTCAAATGCGCTTCACCCTGTCCGGAGGGGTGTCGTTGTGGTTGGTCGGCGCCATTCACCCTTCCAGCTTGTTCGAAGGACGACTCTTGGCCGCGCGCAGCTCCGCTGGTAACACCTTCACGACGAACCGCATGTCGTTCGCGAAGATCAAAGAATCTCTCGAAGTCCCCGCTCTCCTGGCTCTCCAGACCGACAGCTTCCACTGGCTGATCGGTGACGAGCAGTGGGAGGAGACCGTCGCCAGCCGTCAGGCGAACGGCGAGGACGTCTCGTCCAAGTCCGGTCTCCAGGAGATCTTCGAGGAGATCTCCCCCATCGAGGACTTCAACGACTCGATGTCGCTCTCCTTCGAGAACCCGGTCTTCGTGGACCCCAAGTACACCGAGGAGGAGTGCAAGGAGAAGGACTTCACCTTCTCCCGCCCCCTCTACGTCTCGGCCGAGTTCACCAACAACACCACCGGTGAGATCAAGGCCCAGACCGTCTTCATGGGCGAGTTCCCGATGATGACCCGCAAGGGCACCTTCATCATCAACGGCACCGAGCGTGTCGTCGTCTCGCAGCTGGTCCGGTCGCCCGGCTCCTACTTCGAGCGCAGCCCCGACAAGACCTCCGACAAGGACATCTACACCGCGAAGATGATCCCGTCGCGCGGTGCGTGGCTCGAGTTCGAGATCGACAAGCGCGACCTGGTC
This sequence comes from Nocardioides sp. LHG3406-4, assembly GCF_049897745.1. Lineage (NCBI taxonomy): Bacteria > Bacillati > Actinomycetota > Actinomycetes > Propionibacteriales > Nocardioidaceae > Nocardioides > Nocardioides sp. LHG3406-4. The sequence continues at coordinate 669,539 of NZ_JAFCWV010000001.1, read as the reverse complement.
GGCGTACGCCTGGACCGGAAGCGCAAGCAGAACGTCACCGTGCTCCTCAAGGCGCTCCAGGCGCTGGCGAACGAAGAGGGCTACGAGGGCGACCCGTACGACTACGAGGCCACGATGGCCGAGCTGCGTCAGTACGAGTCGATCCAGCTGACCGAGGAGAAGGACAACACCCAGGGTCCCGACGACGCCCTCCTCGACATCTACCGCAAGCTGCGCCCGGGCGAGCCGCCCACGCGTGAGGCCGCGCTGACGCTGTTGAAGAACTACTACTTCAACCCCAAGCGCTACGACCTGGCCAAGGTCGGTCGCTACAAGATCAACAAGAAGCTCGGCGTCGCCGAGGCCTTCGACAAGCAGACGCTGACGATCAACGACATCGTCGCGGCCATCCGCTTCATCGTGCAGCTGCACGCCAGCGGCGCCCCCGCCGAGCCGGTCGACATGGTCGACCCGTCCGGCAAGGTCGTGATGGGTCCCGACGCGAAGCCGATCAAGGTCTCCGCCGACGACATCGACCACTTCGGCAACCGCCGCATGCGCACCGTGGGCGAGCTGATCCAGAACCAGCTCCGCACCGGTCTGGCGCGCATGGAGCGCGTGGTCCGCGAGCGGATGACGACCCAGGACGTCGAGGCCATCACGCCTCAGTCCCTGATCAACATCCGCCCGGTCGTCGCGGCGCTGAAGGAGTTCTTCGGCACCTCGCAGCTGAGCCAGTTCATGGACCAGACCAACCCGATCGCGGGCCTGACGCACAAGCGTCGGCTGAACGCCCTCGGCCCGGGTGGTCTCTCCCGCGACCGCGCCGGCATGGAGGTCCGTGACGTCCACCCGTCGCACTACGGCCGCATGTGCCCCATCGAGACCCCGGAAGGCCCGAACATCGGCCTGATCGGCTCGCTCGCCTCCTACGGACGGATCAACCCGTTCGGCTTCGTCGAGACGCCGTACCGCAAGGTCGTCAAGGGCAAGGTCACCGACGAGATCCACTACCTCACCGCCGACGACGAGGACCGCTACGTCATCGCGCAGGCGAACGCGCCGATCGACAAGAACGGCAAGTTCCTCGAGGAGCGCGTGCTGGTCCGCCAGAAGCGTGGTGAGGTCTCCGAGATCCTGGCCGGCGACGTCGACTACATGGACGTCTCGCCGCGGCAGATGGTCTCCGTGGCCACCGCGCTGATCCCGTTCCTCGAGCACGACGACGCCAACCGCGCGCTCATGGGCGCCAACATGCAGCGTCAGGCTGTGCCGCTGGTCGTCAGCGACTCGCCACTGGTCGGCACCGGCATGGAGTACCGCGCCGCCGTCGACGCCGGTGACGTGGTCGTCGCGGCCAAGGCGGGCGTGGTCAAGCAGGTGTCGGCCGACTTCATCGAGACGATGAACGACGACGGCACCTACGAGACCTACAAGCTGGCCAAGTTCAAGCGCTCCAACCAGGGCACCTGCATCAACCAGCGCCCCCTGGTCAAGGAGGGCGCACGCCTCGAGGTCGGTACGCCGATCGCCGACGGCCCGTGCACTGACAAGGCCGAGATCGCGCTGGGCACCAACCTGCTCGTCGCCTTCATGCCGTGGCAGGGCCACAACTACGAGGACGCCATCATCTTGAGCCAGCGCCTGGTTCAGGAGGACGTCCTCACCTCGATCCACATCGAGGAGCACGAGGTCGACGCCCGCGACACCAAGCTCGGCCCCGAGGAGATCACCCGGGACATCCCGAACGTCTCCGAGGAGGGCCTGGCCGACCTCGACGAGCGCGGCATCATCCGCATCGGCGCCGAGGTCACCACCGGTGACATCCTCGTCGGCAAGGTCACGCCCAAGGGCGAGACCGAGCTCACCCCCGAGGAGCGGCTGCTCCGCGCGATCTTCGGCGAGAAGGCCCGCGAGGTCCGCGACACGTCGATGAAGGTCCCGCACGGTGAGTCCGGCACGGTCATCGGCGTCCGCGTCTTCGACCGCGAGGACGGCGACGAGCTGCCCCCGGGTGTCAACCAGCTGGTGCGCGTCTACGTCGCGCAGAAGCGGAAGATCTCGGTGGGCGACAAGCTCGCCGGCCGCCACGGCAACAAGGGCGTCATCGCGAAGATCCTGCCGATCGAGGACATGCCGTTCATGGAGGACGGCACCCCGGTCGACGTCGTGCTCAACCCGCTGGGTGTGCCGCGACGGATGAACATCGGCCAGATCCTCGAGCTGCACCTGGGCTGGCTGGCCAAGCAGGGCTGGGACCTCAACCTGCACGACGACCAGGGCTCGGCCGAGTGGAAGGACCGCCTGATCTCGATCCACGCAGACAAGGCGGCGCCCGGCACCAAGCTGGCCACCCCGGTCTTCGACGGTGCCCGCGAGGACGAGATCACCGGCCTGCTCGGCGCGACGTACCCCACTCGAGACGGCGTCCGGATGATCGACGCGACCGGAAAGGCCGACCTGTTCGACGGCCGCTCCGGCGAGCCGTTCCCGGACCCGGTGTCGGTCGGCTACATGTACATCCTCAAGCTGCACCACCTGGTGGACGACAAGATCCACGCCCGCAGCACCGGCCCGTACTCCATGATCACCCAGCAGCCGCTCGGCGGTAAGGCCCAGTTCGGTGGCCAGCGCTTCGGTGAGATGGAGGTCTGGGCGATGGAGGCGTACGGCGCCGCCTACGCGCTCCAGGAGCTGCTGACGATCAAGTCCGACGACGTCCCCGGCCGCGTGAAGGTCTACGAGGCCATCGTCAAGGGCGAGAACATCCCCGACTCCGGCATCCCCGAGTCGTTCAAGGTTCTCGTCAAGGAGATGCAGTCGCTCTGCCTCAACGTGGAGGTCCTGTCCCAGGACGGCACCGCCATCGAGATGAAGGACGCCGAGGAAGACGTCTTCCGGGCGGCCGAGGAGCTCGGCATCGACCTGTCGCGTCGCGAGCCCAGCAGCGTCGAAGAAGTCTGAGTGTCTCCCCGCCGGGCGGTGGTTTCGAGAGGTTGCCGGCGCAACCCCTCAACCAGCGCCCGGCCGGGAACCCAGTCGCTAACCACTGACTCAAACAGCAACCAAAGGACCACACCTTGCTGGACGTGAACTTCTTCGATCAGCTTCAGATCGGCCTGGCCACCGCGGAGGACATCCGCGGGTGGAGCCACGGCGAGGTCAAGAAGCCGGAGACCATCAACTACCGCACGCTCAAGCCCGAGCGCGACGGCCTCTTCTGCGAGAAGATCTTCGGTCCCACCCGGGACTGGGAGTGCTACTGCGGCAAGTACAAGCGCGTGCGCTTCAAGGGCATCATCTGCGAGCGCTGCGGCGTCGAGGTCACCCGCTCCAAGGTGCGTCGTGAGCGGATGGGCCACATCGAGCTCGCCGCCCCCGTCACCCACATCTGGTACTTCAAGGGCGTGCCGTCGCGCCTCGGCTACCTGCTCGACCTCGCCCCGAAGGACCTCGAGAAGGTCATCTACTTCGCGGCGTACATGATCACCTCGGTCGACGAGGACGCCCGCCACAAGGACATGTCGACCCTCGAGAACAAGGTCGGCCTCGAGCGCGACCGCCTCGAGAAGCGTCGCGACTCCATGATCGACGAGCGCGCCAAGAAGCTCGAGGAGGACCTCGCGGCCCTCGAGGCCGAGGGTGCCAAGGCCGACCAGCGCCGCAAGACCAAGGACGGCGCCGAGCGCGAGATGGCCGCCATCCGCAAGCGCTCGGAGAGCGAGCTCTCCCGCCTCGACGAGGTGTGGAGCACGTTCAAGGCGCTCAAGGTGCAGGACCTGCTCGGCGACGAGCTGCTGTACCGCGAGATGAAGAACTGGTTCGGCAAGTACTTCGAGGGCCACATGGGCGCCACGGCGATCCAGAAGCGCCTCCAGGACTTCGACATCAACGCCGAGGTGGCGTCGCTGCGCGACACCATCGAGAACGGCAAGGGCCAGCGCAAGGTCCGCGCCCTCAAGCGCCTCAAGGTCGTCGACGCGTTCCGCAAGACCGGCAACCAGCCGATCGGCATGGTGCTCGACGCCGTACCCGTCATCCCGCCGGACCTGCGTCCGATGGTGCAGCTCGACGGTGGCCGCTTCGCCACCTCCGACCTCAACGACCTGTACCGCCGCGTCATCAACCGGAACAACCGCCTCAAGCGGCTGCTCGACCTCGGTGCGCCCGAGATCATCGTCAACAACGAGAAGCGGATGCTGCAGGAGGCCGTCGACTCGCTGTTCGACAACGGTCGCCGCGGTCGTCCGGTCACCGGCCCGGGCAACCGGCCGCTGAAGTCGCTGTCCGACATGCTCAAGGGCAAGCAGGGTCGCTTCCGCCAGAACCTGCTCGGCAAGCGCGTCGACTACTCCGGCCGCTCGGTCATCGTGTCGGGCCCGCAGCTCAAGCTGCACCAGTGCGGTCTGCCCAAGCAGATGGCGCTCGAGCTGTTCAAGCCGTTCGTCATGAAGCGTCTGGTCGACCTTTCGCACGCGCAGAACATCAAGTCCGCCAAGCGGATGGTCGAGCGCGCCCGCCCGGTCGTGTGGGACGTCCTCGAAGAGGTCATCACCGAGCACCCGGTGCTGCTCAACCGCGCGCCCACGCTGCACCGTCTGGGCATCCAGGCCTTCGAGCCCCAGCTGATCGAGGGCAAGGCCATCCAGATCCACCCGCTCGTGTGCACGGCGTTCAACGCCGACTTCGACGGTGACCAGATGGCGGTGCACCTGCCGCTGTCGGCCGAGGCCCAGGCCGAGGCGCGGATCCTGATGCTGTCGACGAACAACATCCTCAAGCCGTCCGACGGCCGCCCCGTGACCATGCCGACCCAGGACATGATCATCGGGCTGTTCTTCCTCACCACCGACCGCGACGGCGAGCCGGGCGAGGGCCGCGCGTTCTCGTCGCCCGCCGAGGCGATCATGGCCTTCGACCGGGGGGAGATCTCGCTGCAGAGCAAGGTCAAGATCCGTCTCGACGGCGTCGTGCCGCCGCTCGACCTCGAGCTCGGCGCCGACTGGGAGGAGGGCACGTCCCTCACCGTCGACACCACGCTGGGCCGGGCGCTCTTCAACGAGACCCTGCCGGTCGACTACCCCTTCGTGAACTACGAGGTGGGCAAGAAGGCCCTCGGCGCGATCGTCAACGACCTCGCCGAGCGCTACACCAAGGTCGAGGTCGCTGCCTCGCTCGACGCCCTCAAGGACGCCGGCTTCCACTGGGCGACCCGCTCGGGTGTCACGGTCTCCATCGACGACGTCACCACGCCGCCGGAGAAGGCCGAGATCCTCAAGGGCTACGAGGCCCAGGCCGACAAGGTGCAGAAGCAGTTCGAGCGCGGTCTGGTGACCGACGACGAGCGTCGTCAGGAGCTCATCGAGATCTGGACCCAGGCGTCCAACGAAGTGGCCAAGGCCATGGAGGCGACGTTCGACCGGACGAACCCCATCTTCATGATGGTCGACTCCGGCGCGTCCGGAAACATGATGCAGATCCGCCAGGTCGCCGCCATGCGTGGTCTGGTGGCCAACCCGAAGGGCGAGATCATCCCGCGCCCGATCAAGGCCAACTTCCGTGAGGGCCTGTCGGTGCTGGAGTACTTCATCTCCACCCACGGTGCCCGCAAGGGCCTGGCCGACACCGCGCTGCGTACCGCCGACTCGGGCTACCTGACCCGTCGTCTGGTGGACGTGTCGCAGGACGTCATCATCCGCGAGGAGGACTGCGGCACCGAGCGCGGCCTGCCCAAGGTGATCGGTGTCCGCGGTGAGGACGGCGTGGTCCGCAAGGACGACAACGCCGAGACCTCGGCGTACGCCCGCTCGGCCGCGGGCGAGGTCACCCACCCCGACACCGGCGACGTGCTCGCCGCGGCGGGCGAGGACCTTGGCGACGTCAAGATCGGCGAGCTCGTGGCCGCCGGCGTCGAGGAGGTCAAGGTCCGCTCCGTGCTGACCTGTGACGCCAAGACCGGCACGTGCGCCAAGTGCTACGGCCGCTCGCTGGCCACCGGCAAGATCGTCGACATCGGCGAGGCGGTCGGCATCATCGCCGCCCAGTCGATCGGTGAGCCCGGCACGCAGCTGACGATGCGTACGTTCCACACCGGTGGTGTGGCCTCCGCGGACGACATCACGCAGGGTCTGCCCCGCGTGGTCGAGCTCTTCGAGGCCCGTCAGCCCAAGGGCCTCTCCCCGATCTCCGAGGCCGCCGGCCGCATCGAGATCGAGGAGACCGACAAGGCTCGCAAGGTCATCGTCACTCCCGACGACGGCAGCGAGCCGATCGAGTACCCCGTCTCCAAGCGCTCGCGCCTCTCGGTCGCCGACGGCGACCACATCGAGGTCGGCCAGCAGCTGACGGTCGGTACCCCCGACCCGAAGGAGGTGCTCCGGATCCTCGGCATCCGCCGGGCCCAGCAGCACCTCGTCGACGAGGTCCAGCAGGTGTACCGCAGCCAGGGCGTGTCGATCCACGACAAGCACATCGAGATCATCGTGCGGCAGATGCTGCGTCGCGTGACGGTCATCGAGTCGGGTGACACCAACCTGCTGCCGTCCGACCTGGTCGACCGTGCCCGCTTCGAGGAGGAGAACCGTCGCGTGGTCTCCGAGGGCGGCAAGCCGGCCTCGGGTCGTGCCGAGCTGATGGGCATCACCAAGGCGTCGCTGGCCACCGAGTCGTGGCTCTCGGCGGCCTCCTTCCAGGAGACCACCCGGGTGCTCACGGACGCGGCGATCCACGGACGCAGCGACTCGCTGCGTGGCCTGAAGGAGAACGTGATCATCGGCAAGCTGATCCCGGCTGGTACCGGCCTCGAGCGGTACCGCAACATCCGGGTGGAGCCCACCGAGGAGGCCCGGGCCGCGGCGTACTCCGTCACCGGCTACGACTCCTACGACTACGACTTCGGCGCCGGCACCGGCCAGGCCGTCGCCCTGGACGACTTCGACTTCGGGTCGTACCAGAACTAGTCAGTCCCACCACCGACCCCGGCGCCCGTCATGGGCGCCGGGGTCGGTGTCATGTGGGGCAGTCTTGGCACGTGCCTCAGATCCAGCCCATCCGTCGAGCGGTGTTGACGGCCTCGTGGCGGTTGGCGGCGGAGAGCTTGGTGGCCGCACTGGAGAGGTAGTTGCGCACGGTGCCGCCGGCCAGGTGGGTCCGGCGGGCGATCTCCTCCACGGGCGCACCGTCCGCGGCGGCCTCGAGTACGGCGGTCTCGCTGGGGGTGAGCGGCGAGTCGCCCAGGGCCATCGCCTCGGCTGCCAGACCGGGGTCGACGTAGCGGCCGCCGGCGGCGACCTCGCGAACCGCGGCGGCCAGGGTCTGCGCCGAGGTGGTCTTGGGCAGGAAGCCTCGGACTCCGGTCGAGAGGGCGCGCTTGAGGAGACCGGGGCGGCCGTGGCTGGTGACGACGAGACAGCCGCAGCCCGGGAGCAGGTCGGCGATCCGCGCGGCGACGGCGATGCCGTCCAGGTCCGGCATCTGCAGGTCGAGCACCGCGACGTCGAGACCCAGCATCCTGGCCTGCGCGACGGCTTCCGGTCCCGTGGACGCCTGGCCGACGACCGTGATGTCCTCCTCGAGATCGAGCATCTGGGCGAGCGCCACCCGGATGAGGTGCTCGTCGTCGGCGAGCAGGACGCGGATCATGCCTCGACCTCGCTGGCGGCCGGTGCGAAGGAGACGCGGACGACGAAGCGGTCGCCGTCGGCTCCGGAGGTGACGCGGGCACCGTGCTGGGCCAGGTGGTCGGCCAGGGTGGCGAGGCCACTGCCGTCACCGCCGCTGGGCCGCTCAGGCATCACACCGTCGTTGGCGACGACCAGCTCCTGGTCGGCGTACGTCATCTCGACGCGGCTGGCCCGCGAGTGGCGGAGCACGTTCGTGACGGCCTCGCGGATCACCCGGGCCACCGGCTCGTGGCGGTCTGCAGGTACGCCGTCCAGCTCGGCCTCGGCGGCGATGCCGGCGGAGCCCAGGAGGGACACCGCGCCCTCGACCTCGGTCGGCAGGTGCAGCGGCCGGTAGCCCCGGGCGAGCTCGCGGGCCTCGCGCAGCGCCTCGTGGGCGGTGGAGCGGATCTCGAGGACCTGGTCGGTGGCCCTGCTGTCGCCGCGGGCCGCGAGGGCGGCCGCGAGCTCGGCCTGGACGGCGATCGTCGACAGTCGTCGCCCCATCACGTCGTGGACGTCCTGGGAGAAGCGGAGCCGTTCGCGGGCGACGGCGAGCTCAGCCTCGTTGTCGCGGGCACGCTCGAGAGAGGTGACCACGCCCATCAGCCACAGCGAGCTCTGGACCGTGAACACCAAGAAGGCGGAGGCGGCGAGGCCGTAGAGCGCGAAGCCGATGCTGCCGCTGAGCAGGCCGGCGATGGCGGCGCACGCGAGCAGGACTCCGGTGCGGATGCGGGTATCGAGCAGTCCGCCGGCCCCCCACGCGAGCGCGGCCACGATGACGAGCGAGAAGCCGGTCCGTGGGTCCTGGGGGAGCAGGAGGCTCAGTCCCGTCGCGACGAGCACCAGGGCCAGCAGCAGTGACATCGGGCGCCACGGCAGTGGCGCGGTGTGCGGGTGCAGGCGGGTCGAGCTGCGGAGCACGAGCGTGCCTGCCACTCCCAGGGCCAGCGTGCCCGCCGACCCGAGCGTCACCGCCAGCGGCGACCGCATCGCCGAGACGGCGCCGAGCCCGGCCAGGGCCAGGAGGAACCAGTAGAGGACGTAGACGGAACCCAGGGTGTAGACGACGACGCGTTCGACCTGGGTACGGCGCGCCCACCAGCCTGCGGTCCTCACGACGCCCATCCTGACAGGCCGTGCGGGGAGGACCGCGTCAGTCACGTGGCTCCCAGCGCATGGCCCGGCCGGCGAGCAGGACGCCGACGACGGTCCAGCCGACGAGACAGCCCAGCGCCGGAAGGGCCTCCGCCCAGGTGGCCGACCAGGCGATCGTCTCAGTGCCGGAGATGCCGGGCTCGAGGCCGAACCAGGCGACCCGGACGAGATCCTCGAGGGCGGCCCCGGGCAGGAGGTCGAGCCAGGGCTGGGCATCTTCGGGGAACGCCGCCCGGGCGGTGCCGGCCATCGCGAGCAACAGGACGGGGGCGCTGGTGAGCTGGGCCGCCTCCGCGTTCCTCGTCCACGCGGCGGTCCAGAGGGCCAGCGCGGCGAAGGCGCCGCAGCTGATCGCGAGCCCGACGACCAGGAGGATGGGGTTGCCGGGCAGGCCGAAGCCGAGTACGCCGGCCAGGACGGCCGCAACGGCGGCCACGACGAACACGAGCGCCACCCCCGGCAGTGCCATCGAGACGACGATCTCGGCGTCGGTCGCCTCGCCCGAGCGCAGTCGCTTGAGGACGAGCTCGTCGCGGCGGGTCACGAACATCGAGAGCAGGTTGTAGTAGACCGGGAAGAGCAGAGCCATGAGCAGGCACAGGCTGACCGGGATGGCGCCGGCCTCACCGGTCCGCTCCCCGATGGCGACCAGCAGGGCCAACGGCGCCAGCGGCACGACCACCGCGTAGACGACGGTGAGCATGTTGCGGCCCATGAGCAGGGCGTTGGACTGGGCGAGACCCAGCAGCACTCGGGCAGTCATCGGGCCACCTCCTCGGTGACGTGGGTGTCGTCCGTCGCGCGTTGCCCGGATCCTTGGGCGATGCCCAGGAAGATCGACTCGAGCGAGGCGGTGCGGGCAGAGAGGTCTGCGAGCCGGACGTCGTGCTCAAGAGCCCAGCCGAGCAGGGTGGTGAGGGTCTGCTGAAGGTCGTCGGCCTGCACCGTCGTGCGAGTGGCGTCCTGCTGGACCGTGGCCGAGGCGAGCGGAGGCAGGTCGTACGGCGGCGTGCGGAAGGAGATGACGGAGGGCTGCCCAGCCACGATCTCCTCACGCGTGCCGGACATCACGATTCGGCCGGCGCGCATGATCGAGATCCGGTCGGCGAGCGCCTCGGCCTCGTCGAGGTAGTGGGTCGTGAGCAGCACGGCCACGCCGTCGTCGCGCAGCGACTCGATCAGCTCCCAGACACGGTGCCGGCTCTCGGGGTCGAGGCCGGTGGTCGGCTCGTCGAGCATGAGCACCTCCGGTCGACCGGTGAGCGTGCAGGCGAGGTCGACGCGACGCTGCTCCCCACCCGACAGGGCCCGCATGCGTACGTCGGCACGCCCTGCCAGGTCGAGCAGCTTGAGCGACTCCCCGACAGGTCGCGGGCCGGTCACCGTGGCGGCCCACATCCGCAGGGTCTCCCGCACGGTGAGGTCGCCCGGGAAGCCGCTGCGCTGGAGCAGGACGCCCACGCGACGGCGTACCTCGCGACGGTCTGCGACCGGGTCGAGGCCGAGCACGCGCACTGTGCCGCCGGACGCACTGGCGAGACCCTCGACGACCTCTAGTACCGAGGTCTTGCCGGCGCCGTTGACTCCCAGGAGGGCGTGGACGGTGCCGGGCTCGACCTGGAGGTCGACCCCGCGCACGGCCTCGAAGGCCTGGGCGCCGCTTCCGTAGACCCGGCGCAGCTCGTGTACGTCGATTGCGTGGTTCATGCTCACCAGCCAACCGGTCACGGGACGCCCGCAGTAGTGCGCGCTGTCATCGGTCGTGCTGACATGTGTCATGCCGCGGGTGGGGTCAGCTGGTTGAGGTGCGAGCGCAGCGAGCCTCGAAACCAAGGACTTCACCGCCTTGGTTTCGAGGCTCAGGCGCCAGGGCGCCTTCGCACCTCAACCAGCGGCGGCGGCGCCGGGGCGCCTTCGCACCTCAACCAGCGGCGGTGGCGGGGCGGCTTCTCACCTCAACCGGCGGCAGTGGGGGCGGGCTGGATTGGGTGCGTCGGGGCGCGGCTGAGAGAATCGGCGGGTGACCGCGAACCTGCCGCTCAGCACCGACGTGCTCGTCGTCGGTGCCGGTCCGGCGGGCTCCGCCGCGGCGGCGTGGTCGGCTCGCGCGGGTCTCGACACCCTGCTGGTCGACGCCGCGGTCTTCCCTCGGGACAAGACCTGCGGCGACGGGCTCACCCCGCGCGCCATCGGGGAGCTGGAGCGCCTGGGCCTCGGCGACTGGCTGCGTGCGCACACCGTCAACCAGGGCCTGCGCGCCCACGGCTTCGGCCAGACCCTGCTCCTGCCGTGGCCGGGTGGCTCACTGCCCGACTGGGGCTCCGCCGTCGCCCGCACGGAGCTCGACGACCACCTGCGCACCACCGCCATCAAGTCCGGCGCCGCGGCCGTCGACGGCGCCCGAGCGGTCGGCGTACACATGGACGGCGAGCGGGTGCGGTCCGTCGAGATCGAGCGTGACGGCCAGGTCGTCGAGGTGCAGTGCCGGCGACTCGTCGTGGCCGACGGCGTGCGCTCCCCGCTGGGCAAGCTGCTGGGGCGCGAGTGGCACCGCGACACGGTGTACGGCGTCGCCGGCCGCGCCTACGTCGACTCCGCGATGGCGGACGACCCGTGGATCAGCTCCCACCTCGAGCTGCGCGGCGAGGACGGCGAGATCCTCTCCGGCTACGGCTGGATCTTCCCTCTCGGCAGTGGCGAGGTGAATCTCGGCGTCGGCACGCTGGCCACCGCCAAGCGCCCGGCCAACATCGCGATCAAGCCGCTGATGTCGTTCTACGCCGACGAGCGCCGCGACGAGTTCGAGCTGACCGGCGACCTGCGGATGCCGACCTCGGCCCTGTTGCCGATGGGTGGCGCGGTGTCCCACGTGGCGGGCCGCAACTGGGCGCTGGTCGGCGATGCGGCCGGCTGCGTCAACCCGCTCAACGGCGAGGGCATCGACTACGGCCTCGAGGGCGGGAGGCTGGTGGCCGAGGTGCTGGCGGCAGGCGACGAGCTCGGCGACGTGTGGCCGGTCCTGCTGCGCGAGCACTACGGCGAGTCGTTCTCCATCGCCCGGCGCCTCGCCGGCCTCGTCACCGTGCCGAGACTGCTGCCCGCGCTCGGTCCCGCCGGGATGCGCTCCGACTGGCTGATGACACTCGCTCTGCGCTGGATGGGCAACCTCGTCACCGACGAGGATCGCGACCGGGCGGCGCGGGTGTGGCGCTGGGCGGGGCGTCGCTCGCTGGCGCGCGACGCTCGTCCGCCGTTCGCCTGAGCGCGAGGACGGCGTTGACCGGGTCGACGAGGAAGTTGAGGCGGCGCGCCAGCAGCGGCGAGGCCAGCAGCATCGCCAGGAGCACGGCGAGCGCGACCGTGACGAGCAGGCTCGCCCACTCGTGGGCGGGCAGCCAGTCCTGGTAGTCCTGCGCCTCGACGTACCTGATGACGAACCCGTGCAGCAGGTAGACGACCATCGTCCAGGCGCCCATCGCGGAGAGGAACGAGCGCCGGCGCGGGACCAGTGACAGCACGGCGAGGACGCCGGCCACGGCGATCAGCATCAGGCGCAGCCGGATCCACATGCCGTCGCCGGCGGTGGCGCCGAGATCGTCGTACGACGCGCGGTAGTAGAGCCACTGGGTGCCCCAGTGGTCGTCGGTCTGGGCGGCGAGCTGCCAGATGAGCAGGAGCACGACGACACCGAGGAGACCGGTCCATCTCGCCTTCGCGGCGCTCAGGGCCGCCTTCGGCAGGTGCAGGCCCAGCACGAAGAACGGCAGCAGGCCCAGCATCCGGTTGATGTCGAACAGCTCGGTGTCGCGCAGCCCGGCGAGCAGGCTGACGCCCACCGCGATCGGCACGAACACCCAGTGCAGCTTGAGGATCGGCGTCAGCAGGCGCCACATCAGCAGCACGATGAGGTACCACATCGGCCAGTGCGGGTTGAGCCACATCCGGTCGAGGCTGTCGACCTCGTGGGTGACGTGGACGCGGAAGTTCACCATCGCCCACTCGTAGACGACGTACGGGATGAGCAGCGTGGTGGCGGCGCTGAAGAGGTACCGCCGGTTCCAGCGGAACGAGCGCGAGAGGTAGCCGGTGACGAGCACGAAGGCCGGGATGTGGAAGTAGTAGATGAAGTCGTAGGCCTGCGAACCCAGGTCGCTGGACGGCAGCAGAACGACGGCGTGCCCGACCACCACGATGGTGACCAGCACCATCTTCACGTTGTCGAGCCAAGGGTCACGCCCGTCGCCGGCTGCCACCCGGTCAGCGTAGTCACGGCATAAGGTCGTCGACATGGAGGATCTTCCGCAGGTGCAACGGGTCGCGGCGTACGCCGTGATCCTGCGGGGTGACGACATCCTGCTGAGCCGGCTGGCGGCTCGCGTCACACCCGACGAGCTGTGGACGTTGCCGGGCGGTGGCCTCGAGCACGGCGAGGACCCCCGGGCGGCGGTGCTGCGCGAGATCCACGAGGAGACCGGCCTCGACGCGGAGGTGAGTGGCACCTCGCACGTCTACTCCGCGCACCTGCAGGGAGTACGCCGCCAGGGCCGGCTGGTCAACGCCCAGGCGATCCGGATCGTCTACGACGGGTGGGTCGCCCCCGACGCACCCGAGCCGCGCGTGGTCGAGGTGGACGGGTCGACGGTGGAGGCGGCCTGGCTGCCGCTGGCCGACGTGATGTCGGGAGCCGTGCCGGTCGTGCCGATGGTGCTCGAGGCGCTGGCCGACCACCAGCCGTTCCAGCTGCAACGGGTCGCGGCGTACGCGCTCATCCGCCGGGTCTCGGCCCGCTCGACCGACGACGAGGTGCTGCTGACCCGGCTCTCGGACCGCGCAGCGTTTCCCGGCCGCTGGGCTCTGCCGGGGGGTGGCATCGACCACGGTGAGCGCCCGATCGCGGCCCTGGCGCGCGAGGTGCAGGAGGAGTGCGGGGTGGCGTGCGAGGTGGGAGAGCTGCTCGACGTGCACGACCTGCACTTCTCCGGAGTCGCGCCGTCGGGCCGCTTCGAGGACTACCACGGCGTGCACCTCATCTTCGAGGCCAGCGTGGCCGACGGCGTGGAGCCGCACGTCGTCGAGGTGGGCGGCACGACCGATGCGGTCGCGTGGGTGCCGCTCGCGGACATCGAGTCGGGGGTGGTGCCGGTGCTCGACGTGGTGCAGCACGCGCTGCGACTGGGCGGGGACCCGGAGTCGGCATACTGAGCGCATGAGGGAGACGGTCTTCACCTATGCCGCACCGGCGCTGAAGTTCGGCTCGGGGGCCTCCGCCGAGATCGCCTTCGACCTCAGCCAGTACGCCGTCCGCCGGGTGCTGTTGGTGACCGATGCCGGGGTCGCGGCGACCGGGCACCCGGCGCGCATCGCGGAGCAGCTGTCAGCCGCCGGGCTTGAGGTGACGACGTACGACCGGGTGCACGTGGAGCCGACGGACGCCTCGATCGAGGAGGCGGTGGCCGCGGCTCGCGACACCGGCCCGTTCGACGCGATCGTGGCCGTCGGCGGCGGCAGCAGCATCGACACCGCGAAGGCGGTCAACCTGCTCACCACCAACGACGGTGAGCTGTCGGAGTACCTCAACGCGCCAGTGGGCGAGGGCCGGGTGCCGACGAGACCGCTGCTGCCGCTGGTTGCGGTGCCGACCACGACGGGCACCGGGAGCGAGGCGACCGCGATCTGCGTGCTCGACGTGCTCTCGCTGAGGGTGAAGACCGGGATCAGCCACACGCGGCTGCGCCCGACCCTGGCGGTCGTCGACCCCGACCTCACCACGACCCAGCCGGCCATGGTGACCGCCGCCGCGGGGATGGACGTCCTCTGCCACGCCCTGGAGAGCTACACCGCGCGCTGGTACTCCGACTTCGACGCGAAGTCACCGGAGCAGCGGGTGCCCTACTGCGGGGCGAACCCGATCGCGGACCTGTGGTCGGAGAAGGCGCTGGCCATGCTGTCCGGGGCGTTGCGCATCGCCGTACGCGACGGTGCCCAGGACTCCGGCCGGCCGGCGAGGGAGCAGATGGCGATGGCGGCGACCTTCGCCGGGCTCGGCTTCGGCAACGCCGGCGTGCACCTCCCGCACGCCAACGCCTACCCGATCGCCGGGCGGGTCCGCGACTTCCGCCCCGAGGGGTACCCCGACGCCGAGCCGCTCGTGCCGCACGGCATGGCCGTGTCGCTGACCGCGCCGGCAGCGTTCGGGTTCACGTTCGAGGCCGCGCCCGACCGTCACCTGCGCGCCGCCGCGCTGCTCGATCCCACGGTCACCACCGGTGACGGCGGCACTCTTCCCGACGTGCTCCGGACGCTGATGCGCGACATCGGCTTCCCCAGTGGCCTGGCGGAGGTCGGGTACGGGGAGGCCGACGTCGACGACCTGGTCGACGGCACCTTGCAGCAGACGAGGCTGCTGGCCACCGCACCCCGCGAGGCCGGCGCCGACGACCTGGCCGGCATCTTCCGAGGCTCCATGGAGAACTGGTGACGGGTCGGCGCTTCTACTGGCTCGCCGTCACGATCTGGGCAGCCTGTCTGGTGGTCGAGTGGTTCGTGCTGCCCGACCTGGTGCCGCTGCACTTCGGCGCAGACGGCACGCCCGACCGCTGGGGTACGCCGACTCGTGCCGTGCTCGAGATGGGTGCGGTGGGCATCGGCGTGGGCGTGCTGTTCTTCGCCCTCGCGATGTCGGCCTGGCGGTTGCCCTTCAGCATGGTGACCCTGCCGGACCAGGACTTCTGGGAGCGCCCCGAGAACCAGCGGGTGGCGCGACGACGGCTCCAGGACGACATGTACCACCTCGGCGCCCTGGTGATGCTGCTGCTCGCCGCCGTCTCGGTCCTGACGATGGTGGTGGCCGAGGACCCGACCCCGTCGTTGTGGCCCTGGGGACTGCTGCTCCTGGCGCTGTTCGTCGTGGGCTTCGTCGTGGCGACGGTGCTGAGGATGCGCTTCTACAAGCGGCTGCCCGGTGAGTGAGCCCGTGAGTGCAGGTTCTCGCGGCGCTTCGTCGCGCGGGCGTCGGCGACGCCTCCGGCAGTGGTGGAATCCCGAGGAGACCACCCACGGCCCTAGAATCGTCGGGTGAACCCCCGCCATCGCCGCCTCCTCATCCCGCTGGCGCTGGTCAGTCTGCTGGTCGTCGTCGTGGTCACGGCGGTGCTGAACCGATGAGCGAGCCGCTGCTGCGCGTGCTCGCCCGGATGCGCAGCCACATCCTCGACCCCGACGTCCTCGTCAAGGCGGTCGCCTCGGGTCGGCAGAAGGGCACCACACCGCGCTGGCGGCGGGTGGAGTTCCGCTACGTCGACCTCAAGGGGGGCCGGCACCTCCAGGTCACCTCCTACGACGACACCCAGGCGCACACCGCCAACCACCCGGCGGGGGACGCCGCCCGCGACGCGGTCGACGACCTCCTCGACGAGCCCTTCGCCAACTGGCACGTCGAGACCACGACCCAGCAGCACCAGGTGCGGGTGACCAAGCGGCTCGAGGCCGTGGTGCACACCACCGACCGGGTGGAAGCGGTCGCACCAGAACGCGACCACGACCGCGACAAGGACCGGCTCCTGGCCGAGGACGACCCCGTCTTCGTGGCGCTCGGGCTCTCCGACGCATCGGGGCGGATGAAGCCCAGTCGGCAGGCGAAGTACCGCCAGGTCGAGGAGTTCCTCCGCCTGCTCGACACCTCGATCACCGACGCGCTCGCCAAGGGGCACCTCCGACGCCCGACGGCGGAGGACCCCCTGCGCATCGCCGACCTCGGCTGCGGTAACGCCTACCTCACCTTCGCCGCCCAGCGCTACCTCGCCGACGTGCGCGGGCTGCCGGTGCGGCTGACCGGCGTCGACGTCCGCGAGCAGTCGCGCGACCACAACGCGGAGCTCGCGGAGGGTCTCGGCGTCGACGCCGACTTCGTCGTGGGCAGCATCCTCGGCGCGGAGCTCGATCCGGCTCCCGAGGTGGTGCTCGCCCTGCACGCCTGCGACACCGCCACCGACGAGGCCCTGGCACGAGCCGTGGAGTGGCAGGCCTCGCTGGTCCTCGCCGCACCGTGCTGCCACCACGACGTCGCGGCGCAGCTGCGCCGCACGCCCACGCCGGCGCCGTACGCCGCCCTGACCCGCCACGGCATCCTCCGCGAGCGGCTGGCCGACACCCTCACCGACGGGATCCGGGCCTCGTTGATGCGCATCCAGGGCTACCGGGTGGACGTCATGCAGTTCGTCGAGAGCAAGCACACGCCGCGCAACACGATGCTCCGCGCGGTGCGGGCGGGCTCCCCGGTCAAGGGCGGCGGCGTCCGCGACGAGTACGACGACCTGGTGGCCACGTGGGGACTGGACCCGCGGCTCGCCGTACTCCTCGATGCGCGTGCCTGACGCGCTCCAGCGCGGGGCGGCGGCACTCGCCGTCGCCATCCCCTTCGTACTCGGCTTCGCGACCACGGGCGGGCCCCCGGAGGCCGACGAGAGAGACGTGGTCTTCCACTTCACCGACCCCGACATCGTGGAGTCGAGCGGGCTGGCGCTGGTGGGGGACAGGTTCGTCACCGTCAACGACAGCGGCGACTCCGCGCGGGTCTTCGTCGTCGACCCGGCCACGGGCGACACCACCGACGAGGTCACCTGGCCGGGGGAGGCCGACGACGTCGAGGCGGTGGCCCCTGCCGGCCGGGACGCCGTGTGGGTCGGCGACATCGGCGACAACACCAACTCCCGGAGCAGCGTCTCGGTGCGGCGCGTGCCGCTGGACGGGTCGCCCGGCGAGGGCTACGAGCTTCGCTACCCCGACGGAGCCCGCGACGCCGAGGCTCTGGTCACCCACCCGCGCACCGGCCAGCTGTTCGTGATCAGCAAGGCCGTGTTCGGCGGTCAGCTGTACGCCGCCCCGCGCGAGCTGACAGCCGACGGGCCGAACCGGCTGGCCGCCGTCGGCGATGTCACCGGCATCGTCACCGACGCCGCGTTCTTCCCCGACGGCCGCCACCTGATCGTGCGCACCTACACGCAGGCGCTGGTCTACAGCTGGCCATCGCTGGAGTCCGTCGGCTCGTTCGAGCTGCCGCGGCAACAGCAGGGTGAGGGCATCGCGGTGTCACCCGACGGCGAGGTCTTCGTCAGCTCGGAGGGCCAGCGCGCGCCGGTGCTGAAGGTGACCCTGCCGGACGACGTACGTCGCGCGATGGCGGCTCCTGCGGCCAGTCCGAGCGCGTCGCCCAGCGACGCGTCCGAGGCCGACGCCACGGCCCCGGCGGCCGAGGGTCGGCCGGTGCTGCCCTGGGTGACGGGGTTCGTGCTCTTCGGGCTGGTCGTCTTCGCAGGCGTTCGCGCTTCGCGACGGCCGCGCTGATCGGGACCCAGCTGGTCGGCCCAATATCCTGACCTCATGACTCGGCTGCGTAGGACGTCGCCCGACCAGCCGGGCTGGACCCGGCGCCGCGCGGGCCGGGGATTCGCCTACGTCGACGAGCACGGCAAGCGGCTGGGCGCCGACGACGCGCAGCGGGCCAAGGACCTGGTGATCCCGCCGGCGTGGCAGGACGTGTGGATCACGCCGTACGAGAACGGCCACCTCCAGGCGGTCGGCACCGACGACGCCGGACGACGGCAGTACCTCTACCACCCGCAGTGGCGGGCGCGGCGCGACGCCGAGAAGTTCGAGCGGATGCAGCTCTTCGGCAAGGCCCTCGCCAGGGCCCGCGAGCTCGTCGTCGCCGACCTGGGCCGCGAGGGCATGCCGCTGGAGCGTGCGTGCGCCGCCGCCGTACGACTGCTCGACCTGGGCTACTTCCGCATCGGCAACGACGTGTACGCCGACTCCCACGGCAGCTTCGGCCTGACCACCCTTGAGCGCCGCCACGTCCGCCGCCGCCAGGACCGGCTCGTCTTCGCCTTCATGGGCAAGTCCGGGGTCGACCACGAGATCGAGATCGACGACCGGGTCGTGATCGAGACCATCGAGGTGATGCGCCGTCGCCGTGGTGAGGACCCGAGGCTGCTGTCCTACAAGGACGGCCGGTCGTGGCGCTCCCTGCTGCCGGAGCTGGTCAACGCCTACGTCCGGGCGAGCACCGGACTCGAGGTCACGGCGAAGGACTTCCGGACCTGGCACGCCACCGTGCTGGCCGCCGCCGCGCTGGCCGAGACCCCCGAGCTCGGTGATAGCGAGGCGTCGCGGAAGCGGGCCGTCGCGGGGGCGATGAAGGAGGTGGCGTCCTTCCTCGGCAACACGCCCGCCCTGGCGCGGTCGGCGTACGTCGACCCGCGCGTGATCGACGCCTACGAGCAGGGACGGACCCTCTCCGGCACCACCCGGCGCACCTTCGACAGCCCGGACGAGCGGCAGGCGGCCCTGGAGCGCGCTGTGCTGCGCCTGCTGCGATGAGGATCGAGGTCGTGCAGGGCGACATCACCGAGCAGCACGTCGACGCGCTGGTCAACGCCGCGAGCTCACGGATGCGAGGTGGCGGCGGGGTCGACGGAGCGATCCACGCTGCCGGAGGCCCGGCCGTGCTGGAGGACTGCGTGCGGCGATTCCCCGACGGGCTCCCCACCGGCCGCGCGGGGTGGACCACCGCCGGGGACCTGCCCGCCCGCTGGGTCATCCACGTGGTCGGTCCGAACCGACGGGCAGGCCAGACCGACCGGGGGCTGCTGACGAGCTGCTACTCCGGCGCGCTCGCCGTCGCCGACGAGCTCGGGGCCCGCACCGTCGCCTTCCCGCTGGTCAGCGCGGGCATCTACGGCTGGCCGCTCGACGACGCCGTCGACGCCGCGGTGGAGACGCTCCGGGCCACCCCCACTGATGTGGAGATGGCCCGGATGGTCGCCTTCGGTGCCGAGGCCTACGAGCTGCTGGTGCGCTCCACCACGTAGTCGATGCAGGCGGTGAGAGCCTGCACGTCGGCCGGGTCGACGGCCGGGTACATCGCGATGCGGAGCTGGTTGCGGCCGAGCTTGCGGTAGGGCTCGGTGTCGACGATGCCATTGGCGCGCAGCGTCTTGGCGACCGCGTCCGCCGGGATGGCGTCGTCGAAGTCGATGGTGCCGACGACCAGGGAGCGATGGGCCGGCTCCGCGACGTACGGCGTGGTGAAGGGCTGCTTCTCCGCCCAGCCGTAGAGCGCGTCGGACGAGGCGGTGGTGCGCTCGACCATCCCGCTCAGGCCGCCGTTGGCGTTCATCCAGTCGAGCTGCTCGGCCATCAGGAAGAGCGCGGCGACCGACGGGGTGTTGTAGGTCTGGTTCTTCGCGGAGTTGTCGATCGCGGTCGGCAGGTCGAAGAACGGCGGCACGTAGCGGTCGGTGGCGGCGATCTCCTCGACCCGGGCCAGGGCCCGGGGCGACATGGCGGCGAGCCACAAGCCGCCGTCGGAGGCGAAGGACTTCTGCGGGGCGAAGTAGTAGGCGTCGACCTCGCTCAGGTCGACGGGGAGGCCACCCGCGCCGGACGTGGCGTCGACCAGGACGAGGGCGTCGTCGGCGATGCCGGCGGGACGGCGTACCGGCGCCATCACCCCGGTGGACGTCTCGTTGTGCGCCCAGGCGTAGGCGTCGACGCCGTCCTCGGCGACCGGCTCGGGCAGCGAGCCCGGGTCGGCCTTGATGACCGACGGGTCGGCGAGCCACGGCGCCGCCTTGGTCGAGCCGGCGAACTTCGTGGAGAACTCACCGAAGGCGAGGTGCTGGCTCTTCTCGCGAACGAGTCCGAACGCGGCGATGTCCCAGAAGGCGGTCGCGCCGCCGTTGCCGAGCACGATCTGGTAGCCCTCGGGGAGGCTGAAGAGGGCGGCGAGGCCCTCGCGCACGCGGCCGACGGTGTCCTTGACCGGGGCCTGACGGTGGGACGTGCCCATCAGGGACGTGCCGGTCGCGGCGAGGGCGTCGAGGTGGGCGGGATGGATCTTGGAGGGCCCTGAGCCGAAGCGGCCGTCGGAGGGCTTGAGGCTGTCGGGGATCGTGATGGCGTCGGTCACCGGGATTCCTTGCAGGTCGGGATCGGGTGTCATCTGACGACGCTGTCAGCAGACTCCATTGTGTCACCCGGGGCGTGGACTGGTCCGATCGGTCCGAATTCCGCCGTTCCGGGGGCGGGGAGCGCCACGGGCTCGTAGGTTCTGGGCTGCCGTTGGGAAGCGGCTGCAGGAAGGACCACCATGCACCAGGGGAAGATCACGCGCGCCCTGAGCATCGCCGTCACGGCTCTGGTGACGACGCTGCTCTCCGGGCTCGCGACGCCGGCCCATGCCGGGGTCATCGACGACTACGCGCGCTACCAGCCGCAGCGCAACTGCTCGCACCACGACAAGCCGGGGGCGGTCGCGCTCGCGACCTGGCTGACGGCGCACGGCGGTGGCTGGGGCGCGATCAGCCGACCGTGCAGCGGAGGCGTCTCGGAGCACTCGGAGGGTCGGGCCTTCGACTGGGTGCTCTCCGCGAGCAACCCCGCCGACGTGGCGCTGGCGGACGCCATCCTCGGTGCGCTGCTCGCACCGGACGCGGAGGGCAACCCGCACGCGCTGGCTCGGGAGATGGGCATCATGTACATCATCTGGAACGACCGGATGTACGCGTCGTACGACGCCTTCGAGCCCAAGCGCTACAAGAGCTCGTCGTGCCGCAAGGTGCGCACCTGCTCGGACACCCTGCGGCACCGCGACCACATGCACTTCTCGCTGAGCAGGCAGGGCGGCAAGGCACGGACCAGCTGGTACCTCACCCAGCCGCCGGGCTGACCACGACGCACCTCAGGTCACGTCGCGACGGCGCACCAGGACCAGCGCCACAAGCGGCAGCACCACGACGTACGCCAGCACCGTGATCGTGGCCTGGGTGCCGGACAGGACGTCGAGCACACCGGGGGTGTCGGCCGAGCTGGTGCCTCCCCCGATCAAGGCGCCGACCAGCGACCCGGCCGCGGTGCCGGGGAGCACGGTCGTGAACGACTCCACCGGCCCCAGCAGGGCGCCGACGCCACGGAGCAGGTTCTCGAGCACCAGCGCCCAGACCAGCCCCAGGCCGACCGAGAGCGCCGGTCCACGTGCGAGGGTGCCGAGCGCGAAGCCGGCCAGCGCCCACATCTCGAGCACCAGCAGCCCGCCGCCGACGGACTGCGCCAGCTCGGAGGCGGCAGGCCACACGACGGCCTGCGACTCGGTGGTCGCGATGAGCAGCGATACGCCGACGTACAGCGCCAGCGTCGCGAGCACGGTCCCCACGATGAAGATGCTCATCGCAGCCAGGGAGCCGAGCACCGACGAGGTGCGTGACGGGCCCTGGGTGAAGACGGTCTTCCAGGTACCCCAGCCGTAGCCGTTGCCGGCGACGATCGCACCCAGCACCATCATCAGGGCGCCACCGAACATCGGCATGCCCCGGAGGAGCACGTCGGGGACCGCCCCGGGGAGCAGGCCGGCGAGCAGGGCCGCCCGCGTGGAACCCTCGTCGGCGAAGGTCAGGTCGCCGGTCTTGTAGGACAGGTAGCTGAACAGGTAGCCGAACATCAGCGCCAGGGCCAGCCAGGCCCCGAGGGTGACCCAGACGGCAGGCCACTTGCGCATCCGCAGCAGCTCGGCCTGGGTGCTGCGGGCCAGGTTCGACCAGGGCCCAGTGGTCAGCCCAGTGGTCAGTGCAGTGATCGGTGCAGTCATGACACGGTCTCCATCTCGTCGACGACGGCGGTGGTCATCTCGAAGAAGACCTCCTCCAGGGTTCGTTCCATGGGTGCCACCTCGTGGACGTCCACATCGGCGGCCACCAGCTGGCGGGTGAGGTCGGGTGCAGCGCTGGCGGGCAGGTCGAGGATCAGCCCCTGAGCGGTCACTCGCACGCCGTCGTCGCCGGCGACGCGCATCGCGATCGCGAGCGCCCGGTCGTCCGGGGTGGCGCGGATCCGCAGCGTCGTGTCGCCCCGCAACTCGGCCACGGTCGACTCGCGCAGCAGCCTGCCGCCGTTGATGACGCCCACCCGGTCGCAGATCTCCTGGACCTCGGCGAGCAGGTGGCTGGACAGCAGCACCGTCTGGCCGCCCCGCGCGAGCTCGACCACCAGTGCCCGCATGTCGGCCATGCCGGCGGGATCGAGGCCGTTGGTGGGCTCGTCGAGCACGATCAGCTCGGGCTCGCCCATCAGCGCCGCGGCGACGCCCAGTCGCTGCTTCATGCCGAGCGAGTAGCGCTTGAACCGGTCGTTTGCGCGGTCGGTCAGGTCGACGCGCCTCAACGCCTCGTCGACCTCCGACTCGGCGAGACCGCCGTAGCGAGCGAGCACTCGGAGGTTGTCGCGTCCGGAGAGGTAGGGGAAGAAGCCGGGCCCTTCGATCAGCGCGCCGACCCGGCTGGTCACCTCAGGCCCACCCGCGGGCCGCCCCAGGATGTTGGCTGTGCCGGACGTCGGTCGGATCAGCCCCAGCATCATCCGCAGCGTGGTCGTCTTCCCGGCCCCATTGGGACCGAGGAAGCCGTACACCTCGCCGCACCGCACGGTCATGCTGACGGAGTCGACCGCCAGACGGTCGCCGTACTTCTTCGTCAGTCGGTCTGTCTCCACCACTAGATCGGTCATGGCTCCACCGTCGTCGCCCTCGTGGTGCGGCGCGTCCGCCCGGAGGCGGCACCCGCGTACGCAGGACTGCGTACGCCGTGTCGGCGGCAGCGCTGACGCCGCCGGCCCCGATCCGCCCTAGCCTCGTGGCATGACCGGACTGACGCGCTCGTGGTGGGTGCTGCCGCTGGCCGTGCTGGTCGCAGCCGGCACGGCAGGCGCCAACGGGGCCGGTGACGGCACCGGGCGCAGCCAGCTGGTGCCCGCCGTGACGGTCGCGGTCCTGGCTGCGCTGACCCTGCTGCTGCACCGGTGGCCGGCGCTCGCGATCGGCGGCAACGGGCTGATCGTGGCGACGTACTTCGCGCTCGGCTACTCAGACGGCCCGATCTACCTCACCGTGCCCCTGACCACCCTCGTCGTCGCCAACGCCCGCCCGCCGCGCGAGTGGTGGTCGTGGTCAGCTGCCGCGGTGACGCTGATCGCAGTCGGCCAGGGGGTGCGCGCGGCCAGCAGCGACGTCGACTGGCAGCAGACGGCGTGGCAGATGCTGGGGGAGGCGGCCCTCGTGGCGGCCAGTGGAGCGGTCGGGACGGCCCTTCGCGCCCGTCGGGAGGCGCGCGCCGACCGCGTCCAGCGGGCGGCCGCCGAGGAGCGGCTCCGGATGGCGCAGGACCTGCACGACGGCGTCGGCCACGGACTCGCCGTGATCGCGATGCAGGCGGGCGTGGCGCTGCACGTCCTCGACCAGGAGCCCGCCCGAGCCCGCGCCAGCCTCGAGGCGATCCGCGACCAGAGCCGGGAGGCGCTCGACGAGCTCCGGTCCGAGCTGGCGCGGATGTCGGGCCAGCGGGCGCCCCGGCGGGCGCTCCCGGGCGTGGACGCCATCCCCGCCCTCGTCGACC
This sequence comes from Nocardioides sp. LHG3406-4, assembly GCF_049897745.1. Classification (NCBI taxonomy): domain Bacteria; kingdom Bacillati; phylum Actinomycetota; class Actinomycetes; order Propionibacteriales; family Nocardioidaceae; genus Nocardioides; species Nocardioides sp. LHG3406-4. The sequence continues at coordinate 645,298 of NZ_JAFCWV010000001.1, read as the reverse complement.
GGGTGCGTGCGGGCGGGCTGGCAGTGGACCTGACGACCGATCCGGGCGAGCTCCCGGCGGCAATCGACCATGCGGCGTACGTCGTCGTGCAGGAGTCGCTCACCAACGTGCTCCGCCACGCACGGGCCACCCGAGCCACTGTCGCGCTGGGGCGACGGGGCGACCGGCTCGTCGTCACCGTTGTCGACGACGGCCACGGCACGGTCACGGCCGGGCAGGATGGGGGCATGGGCATCTCGGGCATGCGCTCCCGCGTCGAGGCACTCGGCGGCACTCTGGAGGCCGGCGGCTCGGCCGAGGGATTTCGCGTCCGGGCCACGGTTCGGATCGAGTCGCCGTGATCCGGGTCGCGCTGGTCGACGACCAGCCGCTGGTCCGGATGGGGCTGGCGACGCTGGTCGGCAGCGAGCCCGACCTCGAGCTCGTCGGCGAGGCGAACGACGGTCGCGAGGGGCTGGAGATGCTGCGCCGCACCCGTCCCGACGTGGTGCTCTGCGACATCCGGATGCCCGTGCTCGACGGGCTCGGCCTGCTCGCCGAGGTGACCGCCGATGCCGACCTGACCGCCGTCCGAGTGGTCATGCTGACCACCTTCGAGATCGACGAGTACGTCTTCGAGGCCCTGCGCGCCGGGGCCAGCGGCTTCCTGCTCAAGGACGCCGAGCCGGCCGCCCTGCTCGAGGCGATCCACGTGGTGGCCGACGGCGGGTCCCTGCTGGCGCCATCGGTGACCCGGCGCGTGATCGAGCACTTCGGGACGGTGCGCCGCCCCGCCCAGCCGCATCCTCGCCTCGACGACCTCACCGAGCGGGAACGGGAGATCGCGGGCTGGGTGGCGACCGGCCGGTCCAACCAGGAGATCGCCGAGGAGCTGGTGGTCAGCCCCGACACCGTCCGCACCCACGTGAGCCGTGCCATGGTGAAGCTGCACGCCCGCGACCGGGCGCAGCTGGTCGTCTTCGCGATCGAGTCGGGTCTCGGGCCGGGGTAGCCCGTGAGAGTTGGTCACCCGGTTGCGGGGCTGACCACCACGTAGCGCTCGTCGTCGATCTCCCGTCCCCAGAGCACCGACTCGGTCAGGCGCCTGGTCGTGGCGGTGCGGCCGAGCGACGAGACGAGGGCCTCCGTCTCGCGTGCGGTCAGGCCGGCACCCGTGTGCCATGAGCCTTCGACCAGCACCAGCCGGCCGCCCGGTGCGAGCAGGTCGGCCCACCGACCGAGCGCGTCCTCTGGTGCAGGCATCGCCCAGAGGACGTGTCGGCCGAGGACGACGTCGTACGACGCGGGGTCCAGCGGCGGCGCGGACGCGTCGCCCTCCACGAACCGCACGCCGGAGGTGACGCCGGCCTTCGCGCGTGCCTGCTGGATCATCCTGGGGGAGAAGTCGACTCCGTCGACGTCATACCCCTCGGCGGCCAGCAGCAGCGCCAGGGTGCCGGTGCCGCACCCGAGGTCGGCGATGCGCGCCGGCGCCGGCGGGAGCAGCTCGAGGAGCAGCTCTCGCCACGCGTCGCGTGTCTGCGGGTCGAGCAGGCCGTGATCGGGCGCCTCGTCGAAGCGGGCCGCCTCGGCGTCCCAGCGGCCGATGTCGTCGCTGCCCATGTCCACCACCCTGGCACGCGCCCCCCGTGGCCGGCATGCACGGCACCCTAGGGTTGAGGGCATGAACCTGGACCTGGCCGCGCTGCGCGCGGAGTACGCCGCCGGCGGGCTCGCCGAGGCCGACCTGGCCGCCGACCCGATGGAGATGTTCCGCCGGTGGCTCGAGGAGGCGATGGCCGCCGGGGTCCACGAGCCCAACGCGATGGTGGTCTCGACGGTCTCCAGGGAGGGCCAGCCCTCCTCGCGCATGGTCCTGCTCAAGGGCCTCGACCAGCGCGGCCTCCACTTCTTCACCAACCGCTTCTCGGCCAAGGGCGTCGACCTGGCCGGCAACCCGCGCTGTGCGCTGCTCTTCCCCTGGCATGCGCTGGAGCGCCAGGTGCGGGTGACCGGCGAGGCGTGGTCGCTGCCGCAGCCCGAGGTGGCGGCGTACTTCGCGACCCGGCCACGGGGGTCGCAGCTCGGCGCCTGGGCCTCGCAGCAGTCGTCGGAGGTCGCCTCGCGAGACGAGCTCGCCGCGGCCTACGACGAGGTGACCGCCCGGTTCGAGGGCGTCGAGGTGCCGCCGCCCCCGCACTGGGGCGGCTATGCCGTGCACCCGACCGAGGTGGAGTTCTGGCAGGGACGTCCCGGGCGGATGCACGACCGCCTGGTCTACCGGCGTACTCCCGACAGCACCGGCTGGACCACCCACCGGCTCGCCCCCTGAGGACCGTCCGTCGACGAAAACCAGTTGTGAGTGAGCACTCACTCACTTATAGTGCTGCGGGTGACCCCCCGCGCCCCCCGCATGGAGCCCGACGACCGTCGCGCCGCCCTGATCGCCGTGACCCGGCCGCTGCTCTACCAGCACGGCCGCAACGTCACGACCCGGCTGATCGCCGAGGCCGCGGGCGTGGCCGAGGGCACGATCTTCCGGGTCTTCGGCTCCAAGGACGAGCTCGTCGAGGCGGCCATCGCGCAGGCCTTCGAGCCGGGTGAGCTGCCCGCACGGGTCCGGGGGATCGATCCCGCCCTGCCTCTCGAGCAGAAGCTGGTCGCCTACGTCACCGCGTTGCAGCAGCGCTACCTGGCGGTGTTCGGCCTGATGGCCGCCGTGGGGATGGTGTCGCCACCCCAGCACGACCACGAGGCGCACGAGGCCGGGCGCCGCACGCTGCGCGCCCTCCTGGCCGCCCTCCTCGAGCCGGACGCCGCCCGGCTCCGCCGGCCGGTCGACGAGGTCGTGCACCTCATCAACCTGCTGACCTTCAGCGCCAGCCACCACGGCATCTCCGACGGCCGTCCGCTGACCCCCACCCAGATCGTGGACGCCCTGCTCCACGGCGTACTCCTCGAGGAGGACTGACATGTTGGTGCGCCTCGTGCGCGAGCACCTCGAGCCCTACCGGACCTGGCTGCTGGCCGTGGTCGGCCTGCAGTTCGTCGGCACGGTGGCGGTGCTCTACCTGCCCAGCCTCAACGCCGACATCATCGACGAGGGCGTCGCCGTGGGCGACGTCGGCTACATCATGCGCACCGGTGGGGTGATGCTCGTCGTCGCCCTCGCACAGATCGCGTGCTCGGTCGCCGCCGTCTGGTTCTCCGCGCGTACGGCGATGGCCTTCGGCCGCGACCTGCGCGCCGCGATCTTCCACCGCGTGGGCTCGTTCAGCCAGCGTGAGCTCCAGCAGTTCGGCGCGCCGTCGCTGATCACCCGCGAGACCAACGACGTGCAGCAGGTGCAGATGCTCGTGCTGATGTCCTGCACGCTGATGGTGGCCGCGCCGATCATGATGGTGGGCGGCGTGTTCATGGCGATGCGCGAGGACTTCGGGCTCTCGTGGCTGCTCGCCGTGTGCATCCCGGCGCTGCTCGTCTCGGTGTCGCTGATCGTCGTGCGGATGGTGCCGAGCTTCCGCGCGATGCAGGAGAAGATCGACGAGGTCAACCGGCTGCTGCGCGAGCAGATCACCGGGGTGCGGGTCGTGCGGGCGTTCGTGCGCGAGGCCCACGAGACCGAGCGCTTCGCCGCCGCCAACGACGACCTCACGGCGGTCGCGCTGCGCGCCGGACGCTGGCAGGCGCTGCTGTTCCCGGTCGTCATCTTGATCCTGAACGCCTCGTCGGTCGCCGTCCTGTGGTTCGGCGGTCACCGCGTCGCGAGCGGCCAGATGGACGTCGGGTCGCTGACCGCGTTCCTCGCCTACCTCGTGCAGATCCTGATGTCGGTGATGATGGCGACCTTCATGATGATGATGATCCCGCGCGCGTCCGTGTGCGCCGAGCGGATCATGGAGGTGCTCGGCACGGAGACCTCGGTCGTCCCGCCCGCCGAGCCGGTGACCCTCGTGGGCGGGCGGGGCCGGCTCGAGCTCGACCACGTCGAGTTCACCTACCCGGGGGCCGACGTGCCCGTCGTGCGCGACGTGTCCTTCGCCGCGACGCCCGGCCAGACCGTGGCCATCATCGGCTCGACGGGCGCGGGCAAGAGCACGCTGGTCAACCTCGTGCCGCGCCTCTTCGACGCCACCGGCGGGCGGGTGCTCGTCGACGGCGTCGACGTGCGCAACCTCGACCCCGACGTGCTGTGGGGAGCGCTCGGACTGGTGCCGCAGAAGGCCTATCTCTTCTCCGGGACGGTCCGGAGCAACCTCCTGCACGGCAAGCCCGACGCGACCGACGACGAGCTGTGGCGCGCCCTCGAGATCGCCCAGGGCCGCGACTTCGTCGAGGCCATGCCCGAGGGCCTCGACGCCCCCATCACCCAGGGGGGCACCAACGTCAGCGGCGGGCAGCGGCAGCGGATCGCGATCGCCCGGGCGCTCGTACGGCGCCCCGGGATCTACCTCTTCGACGACTCGTTCTCCGCCCTCGACCTGGCGACCGACGCCCGGCTGCGCGCGGCGCTGAGACCCGAGACCCGCGATGCCACGGTGGTGATCGTGGCGCAACGCGTGTCCACCATCCGCGACGCCGACCTGATCCTCGTGATGGAGGACGGCGAGGTGGTCGGCCGGGGCACCCACGACGAGCTGCTGGCGGACTGCTCGACGTACCAGGAGATCGTCGCGTCCCAGCTGAGCGCGGAGGAGGCGGCATGACGAGCGACGGCAAGCTGAAGGAGACCGAGCGCGTGCAGGCCGGGCCGGGTGGCCCGGGGCGCGGACCGTTCGGCGGCGGCATGGTCGGCGGCAAGGCGTCGGAGTTCAAGCCGTCGGCCAAACGTCTGCTCGGGCGGCTGCGCCCGGAGCGTGCCAAGGCGTTCGCGGTGGTCGGCCTCGCCATCGGCAGCGTCTTCCTGATGTCGATCGGCCCCAAGGTGCTGGGCCGGGCCACCGACCTCATCTTCGCCGGCCTCCTCGGCAGCCAGCTGCCCGCCGGGAGCACGCGCGAGCAGGCGGTCCAGGCGCTGCGCGGCCAGGGCGAGGACCGCCGCGCCGACATGATCGAGTCGATGCGCGACCTGGTCCCGGGCCGGGGAGTCGACTTCGACGCCGTCGGCCGGGTGCTGCTGCTCGTCCTGGCCCTGTACGTCGCCGCGTCGCTGCTGGCCTGGCTGCAGGGCTACCTCCTCAACGACGTCGTGCAGAACACCGTGCGCCGGATGCGCGGCGACGTCGAGGACAAGGTCAACCGGCTGCCGCTGAGCTACTTCGACAAGCAGCCTCGCGGCGAGCTCCTCAGCCGGGTCACCAACGACATCGACAACGTGTCCCAGACCCTCAGCCAGACGATGAGCCAGCTGCTCACGTCGCTGCTGACGGTGGTCGGCGTGCTGGCGATGATGCTCTGGATCTCGCCGCTGCTGGCGCTGGTCGCGCTGGTGACGGTGCCGATCACGATGTGGGTCACCGGCGCGGTGATGAAGCGGTCCCAGGGGCTGTTCGTCGCGCAGTGGCGGCAGACGGGCGCCCTCAACGCGCACATCGAGGAGACGTTCTCCGGCCACGCGCTGGTGAAGGTCTTCGGTCGCCAGAAGGAGGTGGAGCGCACCTTCGACGAGCAGAACGACGCGCTCTTCCAGGCTTCCTTCGGCGCCCAGTTCGTCAGCGGGCTGATCATGCCGGTGATGATGTTCATCGGGAACCTCAACTTCGTCGTGATCGCCGTGCTGGGCGGGCTGCGCGTCGCCAGCGGGACGATGTCCCTGGGCGACGTACAGGCGTTCATCCAGTACTCCCGCCAGTTCACCCAGCCGCTGACGCAGGTCGCCTCGATGACCAACGTGCTGCAGTCGGGGGTGGCCTCGGCCGAGCGGGTCTTCGAGCTGCTCGACGCCGAGGAGCAGGTCCCCGACGCCCACGGCGCACCGGCGGACGAGAGCGAGCGGCGCGGTGAGGTCCGGTTCGAGGGCGTCTCCTTCTCGTACGACGAGGCGACGCCGCTGATCACCGACCTGTCGCTCGTGGCGCAGTCGGGTCACACCGTCGCGATCGTCGGCCCCACCGGGGCCGGCAAGACGACGCTGGTCAACCTGGTGATGCGGTTCTACGACCCGCAGGCCGGCCGGATCCTGCTCGACGGGGTCGACGTCACGTCGATGCCGCGGGGTGCGCTGCGCAGCCAGGTCGGCATGGTCCTGCAGGACACCTGGCTCTTCGCGGGCAGCATTCGCGACAACATCGCCTACGGCCGTCCGGGGGCGTCCGAGGCGGACATCCTCGAAGCGGCGGAGGCGACGTTCGTCGACCGCTTCGTGCACTCCCTGCCCGACGGCTACGACACGGTCATCGACGAGGAGGGGTCCAACCTCTCGGCCGGGGAACGTCAGCTGGTCACCATCGCGCGCGCCTTCCTGTCCGACCCGGCGCTGCTGATCCTGGACGAGGCGACGTCGTCGGTGGACACGCGCACCGAGCTGCTGCTGCAGCACGCGATGGCCGCCCTGCGCAGCGACCGCACGTCGTTCGTCATCGCGCACCGGCTCTCGACGATCCGCGACGCCGACCTGATCCTGGTGATGGAGGACGGCGCCATCGTCGAGCAGGGCACGCACGAGTCGCTGCTGGCCGACGACGGGGCCTACGCGCGGCTCTACAACGCCCAGTTCGCCGCGGCGACCACCTGACCGGCCTCAGGCGGCAGCAGGGGCGCGATCCTGGCTAGCTGCTCCTTCGAGACCCACGACGGGTTCGAGCCCTGGGGCATGCGCTGCACCTCGAGGTCGTCGATGCCGGCGGCGACCAGGGCGCCGGCCGGGACCGCGTCGGCGAGCAGAGGGATGTCGAGCGGCACCTCGCTGCCCCCGATGGTGTCGTCGCCGTCGTCATGGACCGGCCCCACGACGTGGCCGACGCCCCAGATGCCGCGAGCCAGCCGCCGTCCGTCGCCCGAGACCCACAAGAGGACGACGTCGCCCTCGGCCATCAGCCTCGACCGGTAGCCGCGAGCCACGCACCGACTGGTGACGCGCTGGCCACCGCGCTCGACGATGGCGGGCAGGTCGATGCCGGTGTCCGGAGCGGCCTTGATGAGCCAGGCGCCGAGGTTGTCTCGGGTGATGGTGCGGGCCATCGGGCCGTTCTACCACCTGGTGGGGATAAATCCCTTGGCCTCGTCGGCATCGCGCCGTACGGTTGTCCCACACGGAAAGGAGGTGGTCCGAGACATGAAGAACTTTCGGATGCGTGAGGTGACTGCTCGCTAGCAGCGCCTGCCAGTGGAAGGCGCGCGACCTGTTCGCAGGGTGCCGCTGGTAATCCACAAGCAGTTGCCCGACCCGCAGGTCCCCGGAGCTCATCCCCCGGGGAGTCCCACCTCCCGGCGATCCAGGTGGAGAGGGACAAGCCTGCGGGTCGCTGCTATTTCGCGGGCTCCGCTAGCTGGCGGGCTTCTCCGCGGGTGCCGCGATGTCGAGCACGGCGGTCTCCGCGTCGTCGGCACCGGCCGCTCGTGCTGCGGGAGGCGGCTTGAGGGCGAACTCCGTGAGCACGCTGAGCAGTGCCCAGCAGATCGCCACGGCGACGAGGTAGCGGATCAGCGCCTGGTCCAGCGGCAGCGACTGCTCGACCACCGTGTCGTAGATGGCCGGTGAGGTGACCAGGGCGGCGGCGCCCAGCACCATCGGCGACAGCGGGCTCATGAGGTCCTCATGCCATCACCGCGTGCGCCTCGACGGCGATGACACCGAGGGAGCGGACGTTGCCTGCCCCGAGGAGCTCGGGGTAGGAGAGCACGGGCAACCGGTCGAAGGTGGGCCGCACCATCCGCCGCAGAGCCGGGCGGATCTGCGGCGCACAGGTGAGCACCGGGCGCAGGTTCTGGTTCTCTGCCTCGGTGGCGAGCCGGGTGATGTCCATGAGCACCTGCTGTCCGAGGGTCGGGTCCAGGGCGATGACGGGGCCGTGCTCGGTGCCGCGCAAGGCTTCGAGCATCCGCTGCTCGAGCGCCGGCTCGAGGCTGATGACGTGCACGGTGCCGTCGGCGACGTACGGCGCGACGATGGCGGGCCCGAGGGTGTTGCGCGCCGCCTCCACGAGTGCGTCGAGGTCATGCGTGCTGGGTGCCTTCAGGGAGAGGGCCTCGAAGATCTGCACCAGGTCGCGGATCGAGACCTTCTCGTCGAGCAGCGACTGCAGCACTCGCTGCACCTCGCCGAGGCTGAGCTGCACGGGGGTGAGCTCCTCGATGACGATCGGGTGGCTGCGCTTGACCATGTCGGTCAGCACCCGCACGTCCTCGCGGCCGAGCAGTCGGGCCGCCTGGGTGGTGACGATCTCGGCCAGGTGCGTGGTGATGACGGACGCCCGGTCGACGACCGTGGCGCCACCGAGCTCGGCCTGGTGCCGCATGGACGCGGGGATCCACTTGGCCTCGAGGCCGAAGACCGGCTCGACCGTCGGCGTACCCGGCAACGCGCCGAGCATGTCGCCGATCGCCAGCACGGTGCCGGCCGGCGCCTCTCCGCGCGCGACCTCGACGCCGAAGAGCCTGATGGCGTAGTGGTGCATCGGCAGGTCGATGTTGTCGCGGGTGCGCACTGGGGGTACGACGATCCCGATGTCGCCGGCGACCTTGCGGCGCAGTGCCTTGACGCGGTCGAGCAGGTCACCGCCGGCGGCCGGGTCGACGAGGTCGATCATGTCGGCGGCCAGCTCCAGGCCGAGCGGGTCGACCAGGATCTCCGCTGCCAGCAGCTCGGGGGAGTCGGGGGAGGGCACCAGCTCCGCGGCGGCAGCAGCAGCGTCGGCCGCCGGGTCGGGCTTCTCCGGGACGCGTGTGGAGAAGAGCAGCATGATGCCGCCGGCGATCAGGAACGGGATCTTGGGCAGGCCGGGGATCAGGCACAGGGAGAACGCGGCGAAGCCCGACACCCGCAGCGGCATCTTGTTGGCGCCCATCTGGCGCAGGATGTCCGAGCCCATGTCGTCCTCGCCTGAGTTGCGCGTGACGATGAGGCCGGTGGCGACCGAGAGCAGCAGGGCGGGGATCTGGGAGACCAGGCCGTCGCCGATCGAGAGCAGGCTGTAGGTGTGGACGGCGTCGCCGAAGGACAGGCCCTTCTGCGCCATGCCGACGCCGAAGCCGCCGATGAGGTTGACCAGCGTGATCACGATGGCGGCCACCGCGTCGCCCTTGACGAACTTCGAGGCACCGTCCATCGCGCCGTAGAAGTCGGCCTCCTGGTGCACCTCGGTGCGCCGGCGCCGGGCCTCGTTCTCGTCGATCAGCCCGGAGTTGAGGTCGGCGTCGATGGCCATCTGCTTGCCGGGCATCGCGTCGAGGGTGAATCGGGCGCCGACCTCGGCCACCCGGCCGGCACCGTTGGTGATCACCACGAACTGGATGATCAGCAAGATGACGAAGACGATGAGGCCGACAATCAGGGAGCCGCCGACGACGAAGTGGCCGAACGTGTCGATCACCTTGCCGGCGTAGCCGTCGAGCAGGACCAGGCGGGTGGCGCTGACGTTGAGGGCCAGCCGGAAGAGGGTGAGCACGAGGATCACGGCGGGGAACGCCGCGAAGTCGAGCGGGCGGTGGACGAACATCGCGGTGAGCAGCACCAGCAGGGCCGCGGTGATGTTGAGCGCGATGAGCAGGTCCAGGACCATGGACGGCAGCGGGACGACCAGCATCACGACGATGAAGACGATCCCGACCGGGACAGCGAGCTGGGTCAAGCCTTTGCGGGGCACGGGGCTGCCTTTCAAGTCGCCGATACGGCGGCCATCCATGGCGCGTTCGAGACACCGTCCGTGTGTCCGGCACTCCTATCGGCCGCTGCCGGACCCACCTGAGGGATTCGGTCGACGAGGCCTCACCCGGGGCACCGGGGGCAGCTCGCCGGCCGCGCGCGGGGAGTTGTGCTCCCCGCCGGTCCGGCCGGAGTTGCGACGGCTGATGACGAAGGCGAGCACCTGGGCGACCGCGTTGAACAGCTCGGGCGGCACCTCCTGGCCCACCTTGGTGGAGCCGTAGAGCGCGCGTGCCAGCGGGACGTCGCGCACCAGCGGCACGCCGGCCTCGGTCGCCTTCGCGCGAATCTTCGTGGCCACCTCACCGGCGCCGCGGGCGACCACTCTGGGCGCGCCGCGCTCGGCGTCGTACTGCAGTGCGATCGCCACATGCGTCGGGTTGACGAGTACGACGTCTGCGGTCGGCACGTCCGACATCATCCGGTTGCGGGCGGCGGCGAGCTGGCGGGAGCGGATGGCGCTCTTGAGGAGGGGGTCGCCCTCGGTGTTCTTGTGCTCCTGCTTCACCTCCTGCTTGCTCATCCGGGTCTGCTTGCCCACCCGGCGCCGGGCCATCGCGTAGTCGGCGACGGCGAGCACCAGCCCGGCGACCGCGATGTTGCGGATCAGGCTCAGCGCGCTGCCGAAGAATTGGTCGATCACGATCGACATCGGGACCATGCCGCCGATCAGCGGCATGAGGGAGCGGATGGCCATGTAGACCAGGACGCCGACCAGGGCGCTCTTGATGACCATCTTGACGCCCTCCCACGCCGCCTGGGCGCCGAAGATCCGCTTGGCGCCCTGCAGCAGCGACAGCTTGGAGAGCTTCGGCTGCATCGACTTCGTCGCCAGGTAGAACCCGCCCTGCGAGAGCGTGGCGGCGACGCCGACGACCATCACGGCCGCGCCGAGGATCACCAGGGTGAAGAGCACGTGCCACAGCCCCTGACCGAGGATCTCGAGCGCCAGCGCACGGTCGACGTCGGCGGTCGCGGTGAGGGCGGTGGTCATCAGGTGGGTCAGCGCGCCCACCTCCCGGCTCATCAGCGGCGGCAGGGCCAGTCCGACCAGCAGCATCGAGGCCCAGCCGCCGAGCTCCTGGGTGCGGGGGACCTGCCCCTCCTTGCGCGACTGCTTGCGCTTGCGGTCGGTGGGCTTCTCAGTCTTCTCCTCGCTCATCAGGTGGCTCCCGCGATCGTGGCCATGGCCTCGTTGGAGAGCTCGACGAGCTGGGCGACCGCCTCCGGCAGGACCGGGAAGGACAGCCCCACGAGCAGCAGGGTCAGCCCGATCTTGGCCGGGAACATCACGTTGATGGCGTTGAGCTGCGGTGCGACCTTGGTGAGCAGCGCCAGACCCACGTCGGCGAGGAAGAGCACGGCGATCATCGGCAGCGCGATCTGCACGGCGGTGGCGAAGAACATCCGCATCGCCGTGGTGAGCATGCCGAGCCCGTTGGACACGTCGGGCGTGCCTCCCAGGGGCAGGATCTCGAACGTGCTGAGCAGGCCGCCCACGACGATCAGGTGCCCGCCGGTGGCGAACAGCAGCATCGTGCCGAGCATCTGCTGGAACTTGCCGAAGACGGTGTTCATGTTCATCGAGAGCGGGTCGTAGGCGGCGGCGAGCGCGAAGCCGCCGAACGTGTCGATCAGCGCGCCGGCGGTGGTGATGGCCGCGAAGAGCAGGAAGGTCACGAAGCCCATCGACACCCCGATCGCGACCTGGGTGACCACCGCGACGATGAATCCGAAGGTGTCGACCGGGATGGCGGAGTCGGCCAGCTCGGGCGCCACGGCCAGCGCCAGGCCGAGCGAGAGCACCACCTTCGCCATCGCCGGCACGGAGCGCGACGAGAACGGGGGTACGACGGCCATCCAGGCCACGATGCGCACCGAGGCCAGCAGCAGGGCCAGCGCGGGTTGCCCGTCGAGGGTGATGGTCATCGGTCGCCGGCCGTCAGGCGAGCATCGAGGGCAGCGCCTCGAACAGGTCGAGCGTGAAGGTGATGAGGGTGTGCAGCATCCAGTTGCCGCAGATCAGCAGGGCCACGCCCACGCCGATCAGCTTGGGGACGAAGGAGAGCGTGAACTCCTGGATCTGGGTCATCGACTGGAACAGCGAGATGGCGAAGCCGATGACGAGAGAGGTCAGCAGGATCGGCGCGGACAGCTTGAGCGAGACGAGCATGGTGCGCAGCGCGAGCTCGATGATGACGGTGTCGGTCATGAGGGCACGCCTATCCGTAGCTCGTGACGAGTGACTTGATGATCAGCGCCCAGCCGTCGACCAGGACGAACAGCAGCAGCTTGAAGGGAAGGGACACCATCACCGGCGGCATCATCATCATGCCGAGCGCCATCAGCGCCCCGCTCACGACGATGTCGATCACCAGGAAGGGGATGAAGATGATGAAGCCGATGATGAACGCCTGCTTCAGCTCCGACAGCACGAACGCCGGCACCAGGGTGCTCATCCCGACCTCGGAGCGGTCCTCGGGCAGGTCCCGGCCGGCGACGCTCGTGAGCAGCCTCAGCTCGTCGTCGCCCGACTGGTCGAGCATGAACGTGCGGAGCGGCTCGATGCCGTCCTGGTAGGCCTGGTTGGTGCCCTTGTCGCCGTCGAGATAGGGCTGGAGCCCGACGTCGTTCATCTGCGACAGCACCGGCCCCATGATGAACAGGCTCAAGAACAGCGCCAGCCCGGCCAGCACCTGGTTGTTGGGGATCTGCTGGAGGCCGAGCGCGTTGCGGGTCAGGCCCAGCACCACGAGGATCTTGGTGAAGCTGGTGCAGGTGAGCAGCAGCGCCGGCAGGAGCGACAGCAGCGTCATGGCGACCACGACGGTCACCGAGGTGCTCGGCTTGTCGGTCAGGCCCCCGAGGTCGATGCGCACCGACGTGTCGTTGGGACCCTGGGGGCCGCGGGGTCCGTCGGGAGCCATCGGCAGGGCGGCGGCCGCGGTCTCGAGGGTCGAGGCGGAGACCGAGGTCGACGGCACGGCGGCCGAGGCCGCGTCACCGAGGAGCGAGGACATCGCGAGGGGGAGGGCGGAGAGGCCAACCACCACGAGCAGCAGGAACCCGAGGCGCTGCAGACGGGTCATGACACCCGCCGGGTGGCAGCCTCGATGGCCTGCCGCCATGTCTGCGGGGAGAGGATCGAGCCTGCGACCGGCGTGGCCGGACGGCCGCCGGCGACCGCGTCATCCGCGTGGTCGAGCGCGATCGAGGCCTCGCCGGCCTTAGGCCGGAAGATGCTGGTCGGCTCGGGGATGTCGACCTCGTCGGGGTCGAGCTCGGTGAGCAGGCTGACCTGCTGGTCGGTGGTGCCGAGCACCAGGACCCGGTCGCCGACGGCGACCAGCGCCACCGAGCCGTTGCGGCTCAGCGACTGGCGGTGCAGCACCCGGATCGGTGAGCTGGCACCGCTGGTGAACCGCTTCGCGCTGAAGCGCGCGAGCAGCAGGAGGAGTCCGACCACGACCGCCAGGGAGAAGACGAGCCGGACAACGAGCTCAAGCACGACTCAGACCGCGGCCTTCTCGTCGACGATCTCGGTGACGCGCAGGCCGAAGTCCTCGTCGATCACGACGACCTCGCCGCGCGCGATCAGGCGTCCGTTGACCAGCAGGTCGGCGGGACTGCCGGCGGCGCGGTCGAGCTCGAGCACGGCGCCCGGCGCGAGCGCGAGCAGGTCGCGCACCGTCATCCGGGTGCGACCCAGCTCCACCGTCACCTCCATGTCGACGCCGTGCAGCAGCTCGATGCCCCGGGGAGGGACGTCGGCGGCGGCCGACACCGGGTGCACGGCAGCGGTTCCCGGCTCGGCCGCACCCTTCAGCAGGCTGGTCGGGACGAGCAGGGCGGCGATGACGTCGTCGGAGGCGGCCAGGCTGACGACGGTGAACGGCTCGCCGAGGTCGGCGACGACCTCCGCCGGAGACAGCTGGCGCCCCACCTCGGCACGGTGGCCCAGCGACGTGGCCGCGGCGTCGAACGCGGGCTGTACGGCGGCCGCCAGGTCGAGGCCCGCGACCGGGCTCGAGGAGAGGGCGTCGACCAGGTCGGCACCCACCAGGATGCCGATGCGGCCACCCCCGGAGACGCCGGCCACGGCGCCGCCTGCGAAGGACGCGGCGACGGCGTCGTCACCCACATGCGGTTCACCGGCGACGAGGGGGTGCACCGACGGCAGTACGCCGGCGGCTGCGGTGGCGGCGGCGACGGCCGCGGCGGTCGCCGTACCTGCGGGGGCCTCGGTGGTGGGCGCGGTCATCGGTTCTCCTTGGGGGTCGCGACGATGAGCGCCGCGAGTCGGTTGCGGGTTGCGCCGGCAGTGGCGTGGGCGAAGGGCGTGTCGTCGACGGCCACGTCGAGCGGCGCCGACGCGGGGTGCGTCAGCCGCAGCACGTCGCCGACCGCCACGTTGCTGAGGGCACCGGGATCCAGGCGCGTGCTGCGGAAACGCACCGCCACGTCGACCGGGACGTCGTTGAAGGCCTCGGCGAGCAGCTCGGCGGCGTGCGCGCGCTGGGTGCGCTCGCGGTCGGAGACCGGCGCCGGCGCGGCCGCCCGGGCCAGGTGGGGCTGCAGCCCGTTGAAGGGCAGGCAGATCGTCATCGGGGAGGTCCGGGTGTCGATGCGCAGGGAGAAGGTGCCCACGACCATCACGTCGGCGGCGCCTGCCACCTGGGCGAACTGGGGGCTGTACTCGATGCCGGTCACGGTCGGCGCCAGCTCCAGGATGCCGGCGAGGCTGTAGGTCATCTCGCCGAGGAGGCGCTCGACGAACGTGCGCACGATCGCGCCCTCGATGTCGGTCAGCGGGCGGACCGGCTGGTGGTCCATGCCCGGGCCGCCCAGCATGTGGTCGACGCAGGCCATCGTCGCCGGGAGCGGGATCTCGAGGACACCGTGCCCGGGCATGGGGTCGGCCGAGAACTTCGTGAGGTACGTCGGGGCGTTGAGCGAGTCGACGTACTCGGCGTAGCTGCGCTGGTCGATGGTCAGCAGCTGCACCTGGCACACGGTGCGCAGCGCCGAGGTGAAGACCGTCGTCGCCTGGCGCGCGAAGCCGTCGAAGCCCAGCTGCAGGATGCGGGAGTGCTCTCGGGAGAGCTGGATCGGACGCCGGAAGTCGTACGCCACGGCTGGCACCGTGCGGGCGCGACGGCGCGCGCGAGAGCCGACGGGCGTGCTCGCGGGAGCGGGCGCTGAGGGGTTCACGGAGGCCGTATCGGCCCCCATGGACTAGACCTGAGGAGAAACCTCCCTACTGCGTCACGAACTCGGTGAAGTACACGTCCAGCACGTCGTGGTGGTAGGCCTCCTTGAGTCGCTTGAGCAGCTCGGTCTTGAGGTCCTCCCGCTGCTTGCCGGTGTTGACCTCAGCCACCTCGCGGCCGCTGAAGAGGTCGATCGCGGCGTCGAGCGCCTTGCTGCCGTCGACCTCCTCGTGCACGTCGGCGGTGAGCTGGAGGGCCATCCCGAGGCGCAGGTAGTGGCCGCCCTCGAGGTTCAGCTGGATCGGCTCCAGGGCCACCGTCTCGCCCGGCTCGGGGGCCGGGGCGGCTGCGGGTGGCTTGAGGAGGAAGAACCAGGCGGCTGCGCCGACCACGACCAGCGCGAGCAGGATCAACAGCTTCTTCTTCTTGCCGCCCTTCTTCTTCGGCTCGTCCTCGGGTGCGGCCGCGGACGTGGCGTTGGGCGCCAGGTTGGTGACGCTCATGACTGTGCTCCTTGGGCTCCTGGATCGGGATCTTTGTCGACGACCTCGCGGATGAGCTCCCGGGTCTCGGCGGGCAGTGAGGTGAGGATGACGATGTCGACGCGCTTGTTGACGGCCTGGGAGCCGGGCTTCGAGGGGTCGACGAGCGGGCGCTCGTGGCCGAACGCGGACGCCGTGAGGCGCTGGCCGGGGATCCGCCACTTCTCACCGAGCCGTCGCAGCACGGTGACGGCGCGGGCGGCGGAGAGCTCCCAGTCGGTCGGGTAGAGCGCCGGCTTCACCTTCACCTGGTTGGTGTGGCCGTCGATCTGGAGCTTGTCCGGGATGTCCTTGAGCACCGGAGCCAGGGTGTCGACGACCTTCTGCCCGCGTGCGGTCAGGTTGGCGACGTTGGGGGCGAAGACGACGTGGCGCGACACCAGGCTGACGACCAGGCCGCGCTCGTCGATGGTGGTGCGGACGTCGTTCTCGAGGCCATGCGCCCGAAGGGCCTTCTGGAGGCGCTCGAGCACCTCCTCGAGCCGGCTGACCTCGGCCTGGGCGTCGGCGTACTTGCGCTGCTCCTGGAGGCGGTCGCTCTGGGCCACCGCGCGGGTGACCGCGTCTCGTGCCTCGGGCGCCATGTCGGCCGCCTGGGCCTGCGGCACGATCGACTCGGCCGCCGCGGAGCCGGGCTGCTCGAGGATCGACGCTCCGCCGTCGAGCATCGCCTCGGGCTGGCCGAATCCCGCGGCGAGGCCGCTCTTGAGCTCGTTGAACTTGCGCTGGTCGACGGCGCTCATCGCGAACATCACGATGAACAGCACCATCAGGAGGGTGACCATGTCGGCGTACGTGACGAGCCAGCGCTCGTGGTTGTCGTGCTCCTCCTCTATGACGCGCTTCTTGGCCATGTCAGGCCGCCTTCTTCGCAGCCGACTTGCCGGCCTGGTCCTCGGCGCCCTCGGGCAGCAGGGAGTAGAGCTTGGCCGCGACGACGCGCGGGTTGGAGCCGGACTGGATGGCGGCGACGCCCTCGATCACCAGCTCCATGCGGGTGACCTCGAGCTCGCTGAGGCGCTTGAGCCGGCTGGCGATCGGCAGCCACAGCACGTTGGCGGACATCACGCCCCACAGCGTGGCGATGAAGGCGGCCGCGATCAGGTGACCGAGCTCCTCGGGCTGGGCGAGGTTCTCCAGCACGTGCACCAGGCCCATGACGGTGCCGATGATCCCGATGGTCGGCGCGTAGGCACCGGCGTCGGCGAAGAACTTCGCTGCCTGCTTGTCGGCGGCGCGCTTGGCGTAGACCGACGACTCGAGGATCTCGCGGACCTCCTCGGGATCGGTGCCGTCGATGGCCATGCTCACGCCCCGGACGAGGAAGGGGTCGTCGATCTCGGCGGTCATCTCCTCCAGGGCCAGCAGGCCCTCGCGGCGGGCCTTGTCGGCCAGCGCGACCACGGTCGGGACCACCTCGTGGGCGGGCGGCACCTTGCTGGTGAAGGCGGTCTTGAGCGCGGCCATCGAGCGCTTGGTGTCGGGGATGGTGCTGCCGGCCATGCTGATCAGGAGCGTCGTGCCGAAGACGAGCAGCAGCGGGGGCAGCAGCATGAGGCTCATCGGGTTTCCACCCTCGAGCATGTTCGAGACGATGATGACGACGAAGGCCAGGCCGATGCCGACCGCGGATGCCGGGTCCATCAGAGCTCCCCGGCCTCGTCGCGGTCGGAGTCGTGGTCATCGCCCTCTGCGGCAGGGTGGGGGAGTACGGCGACCGCGGCCAGGTGCGGCGGCGCCGACCCGGGTGCGGGGGCCGGTGCCATCCGGCCGGCCAGCAGGGCGTGCGGGTTCTCGGCGACGAGGGCGGACAGCGCGATCGTCTCAGCCCGGTGCGCCCGGATGGCGGCCACGACCTCGGTCAGCGACTCGCACACGACGTACTTCTTGCCGTCGATCATGGTGATGACCGTGTCCGGCGTGCAGTCGGCGCGCTCGATCAGGTCGGAGTTCAGGGCGAACTCGGAGCCGGAGAGACGCGTGAGCGTGATCATCGGGTGCACCATCCTTGTGCTGTACCAGGAACCGTCCGTGGTTCCCTCGCACCGCTTCCATCGGCAGGGGCGCGGGGCACTTGAGGGAATCCGGGGTCGACCTGGGCTCGTCCTCGGGGGCGACCGGTCGCGTTTGCCGCCGTGCTCGGCCCGCGCTGCGCACCGCGAGGCTAGTGAGGCGCCGGCGTCGACCGACCCCAGCCGGCGTCCTTCGTGATCTCGTTCAGCAGCGGCAGGACGCGGTGACGGATCGGGGTCGAGACCGTGAAGGTGGACGTGGTCTTGCGCACCCCGTCGAGGTCCACGATCGCAGCTGTGAGGCGCTGCAGCTCCTCGAGTGATGCGATGGCGACGTGGACGAGCAGGTCCTCCCGGCCGGCCTGGATCCTGACTTCGAGCACCTCCGGCAGCCGGCGCAGTCCCGCGATGATGGCGGGCATCTCGCGTTGGTCGATCTCGAGGCTCACCAGAGCCTGGACCGACATGCCCACGACCGACAGGTCGATGATCGGCTGGAAGCCGATGAGGATGCCCTCCTCCTCGAGCCGACGCATCCGTTGCTGGATGGTGGCGCGACTCACCCCCAGCGCCGAGGCGAGCTCGGCGACTCCCACTCGGGCATTGTCGATGAGCCTCGACAACAGCTCGACGTCCAGCCGGTCGAGCGTTGGCATTGTGTAGACCTCCGGCTCGTTTCAGGGTGGCTAGCTTGGCAAAGCGTAACGTTGTATGAGGATGACTTGACGAGTTTGCCACGCTCTCAGAGACTTTGGATGGCAACTAGCACGACTAATGTCGAACAACTGTCACTTCCTGGCCCGATCGGAGCGTCTCTGTGCACCTTCCGCAGTACACCTCCCCTGGCCCTGGCCCTGGAGCTGGCCCTGGAGTTGGCGCTGGCGCCGGCGTCGAGGCACAGGCGTCCTACTCGGTCGCGGTGACGCTGTGCGGCCGAGATCCGTCGGTCCTCCTCGCCCTGGTCTCCGTCCTCCATCGACGGGGGGTGGAGGTGCTGACCGCCCAGCTGACGGCGCCCGTCGCCGACAGCAGGCGGTTCGACGCGACGATCACGACGACCGCTCGACAAGCCAGGACCGTGGCCGCGACCCTCGGCAACCTCATCCACGTGACCGACGTCGAGCTGGTGCCCGTGCGCAGGCTGAGCGCAGTCGTGCACGAGTCCGCCGGATAGAGCCCCGCCCCACTGCGCGCGCCGCCCTCGTCGACTGCCCAGCCGACGCCGGTCGTTCCCCTGCGGTCGGAGACCCCGCCGCGGTGGGGCGCGCGGAGACAAGATCCCGCCTACAGGCACAAGGAGCCCCGATGACCGATCTCAAGCACGAGGTCGTGGCCGACGCCGCGCCCAGCCGGACAGCACGAAGCCTTCGGCCGCCCCTGACCGCGCAGGAGCTCGAGACCGAGTGGACGCCGAGCCGGGTGGACGCGGTCCAGTTCGTGACGCCGGACGGCCAGCTCACCGAGCTGGGCCGCCGCTACGAGATGGACCTGGACCTGGTGCAGGTGCTCTACCGCGACATGGCCCGTGCCCGGCGCCTCGACCAGGAGGCGCTCGCCCTGCAGCGGCAGGGGGAGCTCGGCCTGTGGCTCCAGTCGTGGGGCCAGGAAGCGGCCCAGGTGGGCTCCATGCGCGCACTGCGAGAGGCCGACTGGGTCTTCCCCTCCTACCGCGAGCACCCGGCCGCGATGGTCCGCGGCGTGACGCCGGCCGAGCTGCTCAGCCAGTGGCGCGGGGCTACGCACGCGGGCTGGGACCCCGAGGATCACCGGTTCCACTTCTACTCCCTGGTCCTCGGCACCCAGACGTTGCACGCCACCGGCTACGCCATGGGCGCCAAGCTGGACGGTGGCCAGCACGTCGTCACCACCTACTTCGGCGACGGCGCCGCGAGCCAGGGCGACGTCAACGAGGCGTTCAACTGGGCGGCGGCCCGCAGCCTGCCCGTCCTCTTCATCTGCCAGAACAACCAGTGGGCCATCTCGACCCCCACAGAGCTCCAGTACGCCGCACCGCTGCACCAGCGCTCGGCAGGGTTCGGGCTGCGCAGCTTCTATGTCGACGGCAACGACGTCCTCGCAGTCCATGCCGTGACGCAGGCGGCGGCCGAGCTGGTCAGGTCGGGCGAGGGACCGGCGCTCATCGAGGCGGTCACCTTCCGGATGGCTGGGCACTCCACGTCCGACGACCCGAACCGCTATCGGGACCCGGCTGAGTTCGAGGCCTGGGAGGCCAAGGACCCCCTGCGCCGGGTCCGCACGCTGATGGACGGCCTCGGCGTCCCTCAGAGCTACTTCACCGACCTCGACGACGAGCTCGAGGAGCTGTCGCTCGAAGTCAGGGCCGCGTGCCGGGCCATCGAGGACCCCGACCTCGACGCCGCGTTCGCCCACGCCTACGCGGAGCCCCATCCGATGGTCGAGGAGGAACGTGCGGGGCGACGGCGCTACCTCGAGTCGATGGCGGGGGCCTGACGTGACCGCGGCGACCCAGGGTCCGTCGACCACGACCACGACCACGCTCACCCTCGGCAAGGCCGTCAACGCAGGTCTGCGCCGGGCGATGACCGAGGACGATCGCGTCATCGTCATGGGAGAGGACGTCGGTGCCCTCGGTGGCGTCTTCCGGGTGACCGACGGGCTTCAGAAGGAGTTCGGAGCGGATCGGGTCGTGGACTCGCCCCTCGCGGAGTCCGCCATCGTCGGCACGGCGATCGGGCTCGCTCTTCGGGGATACCGGCCCGTCTGCGAGATCCAGTTCGACGGATTCGTCTATCCGGCCTTCGACCAGATCGTGTCCCAGCTGGCGAAGATGCGAGCGCGGTCTGCCGGGCGCGTGAAGCTCCCCGTGGTCATCCGGATCCCGGTCGGGGGCGGCATCGGCGCGGTCGAGCACCACAGTGAGTCCAACGAGGCCTACTTCGCCCATACGGCCGGGCTGCGGGTGGTCTCCTGCTCGAGCCCGGCGGACGCCTACCGCATGATGCGCGCCGCGATCCGCAGTGACGACCCGGTGATCTTCTACGAGCCGAAGCGTCGCTACTGGGACAAGGGCGAGGTGGACCTCGAGGCCGAGCCCGCGTCGCTCGATCGCGCCCGTGTCTGGCGGACCGGCACCGATGTCACTCTCGTGGCTCACGGCCCCACTGTGAAGACCGCCCTGGCCGCCGCCGACGCTGCCGCGGAGGACGGGTTCTCGGTGGGAGTCGTAGACCTGCGCACGCTCGCCCCACTCGATGTCCCGGCGTTGCGGCGGTGTGCCGAGGTCACCGGCCGGATGGTCGTGGTCCACGAGGCATCGACCTATCTGGGGATCGGCGCCGAGATCGCCGCCACGGTGACGGAGGCCTGCTTCTACGCCCTCAAGGCACCGGTCCTGCGGGTCGGGTCCTACAACCTGCCCTACCCACCCGCGAAGGTCGAGGACGACTTCCTCCCCGATGTCGACCGCGTGCTCGATGCGATCGACCGAGCACTGTCGTTCTGATCGGGACGTCGTGTCCACGCACCTCCTCTCCCGAACAGAGGCACGAGCATGAGCGAATCGCAGGCATTCAAGCTGCCCGACGTCGGTGAGGGACTCACCGAGGCAGAAGTCGTGGCGTGGCACGTCGCGGTCGGGGACGAGGTCGAGATCAACGACGTGCTCGTCGACATCGAGACCGCCAAGTCGGTCGTGGAGCTGCCGTCCCCGTTCGCGGGAGTCGTGGAGCAGATCCTGGTCGACGCCGGCGCCACCGCAGACGTGGGCACGCCCCTCATCGTGATCGGTGATGGCACGCCGACGGCTCCGGCCGACGCCACCGAGCCGGACGAGAAGCCGCAGGTGCTGGTCGGGCCGGGGCCGAAGGAGGCAGCGGGTCGGCTACGGCGGCTCGGCGCGACGCGCAGTGCGGCCGGCGGCCCGTCGCCCGCCGGCTCTCCCGGTGCTGTGACCGACGGCGCCGAAGGGAACCGCGCGCGGACCACGCCGCCCGTGCGGATGCTCGCGCGCACCCTCGGCGTCGATCTCGAGGCACTCGCTCGCCCCGGGGCTCTGATCACGGCAGAGGATGTGGAACGCGCTTCCGCGCCCAGCCCGGAGCAGCCTGCATTGCTTCGCCAGGACGAGGATCCGCGGGAGACGCGCATCCCCGTGAAGGGGGTGCGCAAGGCGACCGCCGAGGCGATGGTGCGGTCGGCCTTCACCGCTCCCCATGTGACCGAGTGGCTGACCGTCGACGTCACTCGGTCGATGGAGCTGGTGCGTCGGCTCAAGAAGGATCGTGCCTGGCACGGGGTGCGGGTGAACCCGCTCCTGCTGGTCGCCCGCGCCTTCGTGCTGGCAGTACGGGCCTACCCCGAGATCAACGCGAGCTGGGACGACAGCACGCACGAGATCGTGCGGAAGGACTTCGTCAATCTCGGCATCGCGGCCGCCACGCCGCGCGGCCTGCTGGTGCCGAACATCAAGGACGCGCACGCACTGCGGCTCCCGGCGCTGGCCGATGCTCTCGAGCAGCTCATCGAGACGGCGAGGGCGGGCAGGACGCAGCCCGGCGACCTGAGGGGCGGAACCGTCACTATCACGAACATCGGCGCCTTGGGCGTCGACGGCGGCACCCCGATCCTGAACCCCGGGGAGTCCGCGATCCTGGCGTTCGGTGCCGTCCGGCGGCAGCCCTGGGTCGTCGACGACGAGATCCAGATCCGCGAGGTCGCTCAGCTCGCCCTGTCGTTCGACCATCGCCTGGTGGACGGCCAGCTGGGGTCCGCCGTGCTCGTCCGCACCGGTGAGATCCTTGCGGATCCGAGCAACGCGATGCTGTCCGCGTAGGCGCAACCCGTGGTCGTCGACCGGATGAAGCGCGTCGGCCAGACCGCGGCTGGGGCCGAGCTCAAGGTTAGCCTCCGGTCGTGCCCTGCCTCTCCGCGAGATCGTCAGGATGCAGCATCGCCCCGAGGGCCGGCCGATCCTCCGCGGAGACATATCCGTTGTAGTAGTCGTAGAGGTTGCGGCACGAGATGCGGGACGCCGCGGTGCCGTCCCCGTCCCGGATGGCGGCCAGCACCTCGCGGTGGTGCTCCAACGACTCCAGCATCAGGGCCTTGCTGTTCTGGGAGCTCGCGACCTTGTCGGAGATCAGGGTGACGACCACCGAGCGCACGACGTCGTTGCACACCGGCAGCAGGGCGTTGCGGGTAGCGGCCGCGATCGCGTCGTGAAAGGCGATGTCGGCCTCGCCGAAGGCTTCGTACCCCGCGTCGATCGCATCGGCCATCGCAGCTATCCGCTGCTCCATCACCTCGAGCTCGGCATCCGTGCGCAGCTGCGCGGCGAGCTGACTGCCGCAACCGTCCAGGATCATCCTGAACGTGATGAGCGACGCGGTGTTCAGGCCCTCGGAGTTCAGCATGCGGGTCAGCTGCTTCTGCAGAGTCACAGGCGAGAAGGGGAGGATCTCGGGACCGTTGGGGTCCCCGGGACGCGACCGCACCACCCCGTTGCTCTCGAGCACGCGCAGCGCCTCCCGGACGGTCGGTCGGCTCGTCCCGAACTGGACGACCAGCTCACGTTCGCTGGGAAGGCGGGCGCCGGGTTGCAGCTCCCCGCGAGCGATCGCGTCCTCGATCTGCTCCACGATCCGTTGATACAGCCGAACCGACTTCACCTGCTCGAACTTCTTGTGAGTGCTCATCGGCGTTCCTGTGTCTGTGCGTGGTGCGCGGACCAATGGGACGGTACGACCTGATCGCTGGGCCAGGCGGGAGCCGCGCTTGGGGGTCGAGCCTGCTCGTACCACTCCGAGGCTCTGAGCACGCCGGCATCGTCGAACCTGCGACCTGCGAGCTGGACCCCGATGGGCCGACGGTCGTCGGTGAAGCCACAGTTGACGGAGACCGCGGGCTGCCCGGACAGACTGTAGGGCGCCGTGAACCCGATGTGATGCATCGTCGCCTGGTCGCCGTGGTACGGCATCGGCTCCTCGGCCGCGAAGGCATTGACGGGCGCAACCGGGGAGAGGACGACGTCGAAGCGCTCCGTCGCGCGCGTGGTCAGCTGCTGGATCTCCATGATCGCCTGGTAGCAGCGCATCACGTCGGCCCCGGAGGTGTCCGAGCCGGCCGTGCACCAGTTGGCGACGTAGGGCAGGACCCTGTTCCGCGCCTCCGGGCCGAGGGCGCGGTGGTCGACCCACGAACGCACCCGCCAGAACAGGTCGAGGGCGTCCAGCAGCTCCTGCGACATGAAGGGGAGCAGTGGTTCCACGACGGCGCCGGCCCCCTCGAAGACGCGGGCACACTCCTCCACCGCGGCGCGCACGACGGGATCGGTCGGTCCGCCGCATCCGGCGTCCAGCAGCAGTCCCACGCGAAGGCCCTGGGGATCCCAGTCGCGCTCGTTCCAGTCGATCTCCGCAGGAGGAAGGGCCGTGTAGTCGACGGGATCGAATCCCGCGACGATCTCCATGATGGCCGTCAGCTCGCGGACCGTGCGGGCCATCGGTCCCACGACCCGGGCGAGATAGGGGGAGTCGAGTGGGACTCGGCCGAAGCTCGGCTTGAGGCCGCACAGTCCCAGCCAAGCACTGGGCAGACGGATCGATCCGCCGATGTCGGTCCCCATGTGGATCGGCCCGTACCCACCGGCTGCCGCGGCTCCCGCTCCGGAGCTCGATCCACCCGTGGTCCACCGGAGGTCGAGGGGGCTTCTCGTGACGCCGTGCAGGCTCGAGACGCCGGAGGACAGCATTCCCCAGTCGGGCATCACCGTCGAACCCAGCAGCACCAGGCCGGCCCGTTCGACTCGCAGGGTCGTCGGCGCGGACCGGTCGGGCGTCTTCGGGGTCACGCCCGCGTTCCCGAACGCCATCGGCACGCCGACCCTGGCGATGTTCTCCTTGAGAGTGATCGGAACCCCGTCGAGGGCGCTGAGTGGCGTGCCGTCCCTCCACCGCTGCTCGCTCGCCTCGGCTGAGGCGCGAGCGTCCTCGAGCGATCGGACGTGGAACGCGTTGAGGTAGGGCTCTCGAGCCTCGACCACCGTGTGCACGGCGTCGACGACCTCGACCGGGGAGAGGTCACGGGAGCGGAACCGCTCGCCCATCGTCAGGGCATCGAGATAGGCCAGGTCGAGAGAGTGCGTCACCACCAACCAGCCTCCCCGTCTCCTCGGCTATCCGCTGTCGGTCGTCGACACAGCGTACGGCTAGTTCACTGGACAGACCAGTAGTAAGTTTTCGGGGTCAACTCATTGACCGGCACCGATCGCCATGTCAGGGTGATGTGCACCACTAAGTGTGCTGGCCTGACCAGTTAGCACGAGCGAAAGGCGTGTCATGGCGACTAGGCGATCTTGGGTTACGACAGGGATCACCGTCCTCACCCTCGGCGTCCTTGCCGGATGTTCGGCGGGCGCCGGCTCCAGCAGCAGCGCCGGCGGCGATGGCGAGAAGGACACCGTCACCGTGGCCCTCAACATCGGCGCCCCGGCGAACCTGGACTTCACGAAGACGGACGGGGCAGCCATCCCCCAGGCGCTGCTCGGCAACGTGTACCAGGGCCTCGTGGCCCTGAACGACGACGGTGAGATCGTGCCTGCGCTCGCCGAGTCCTGGGACCTCTCCAAGGACGGCAAGACCTACACGTTCCACCTCCAGCCGGACGTGACGTTCTCCGACGGCGCCGACTTCACCGCCGACGACGTCAAGTTCAGCATCGAGCGGGTGAAGAGCGACGCGTGGACGATCTCGTTGAAGAACAAGATGGACGTCGTCGACAAGGTCGAGGTGGTCTCACCCACCGAGGTCGCCGTCACGCTGGCGAATCCCAGCAACGACTGGCTCTACAACATGGCCACGCGCGTCGGCGCGATGTTCGACAGCGAAGGTGTGGACGACCTCGCGAACTCCCCGATCGGCACGGGGCCGTTCGAGATGAGCGACTTCAACCGAGACACGTCGATCACGCTGACGCGCCGTGACGACTACTGGGGCGATGCGCCGGCGGTCAAGACGGTGACGCTGAAGTACTTCGACGACGTCAACGCCCAGATCGCCGCGCTGCAGTCCGGCGGCCTCGACGTGATCTACAACATCCCGGACTACAACGTCATCGACCAGTTCAAGGACGACGACGAGCTCGACATCGTCGAGGGCACGAGCACCACCAAGTGGGTGCTGTCCATGAACAACGAGACCGGTCTCTTCGCCGACAAGCGAGTCCGCCAGGCGGTCAACTACGCCGTCGACCGGGACGCGCTGCGGACTGCAGTGGCCAACGGGTACGGCGAGCTCACGGGAAGCATGGTCCCGCCGACCGACCCGTGGTTCAAGGACCTCTCGGGCGACTATCCCTACGACCCGGAGAAGGCCAAGCAGCTGCTGGCCGAGGCGGGGGTGTCGAACGCGAGCTTCGACTTCGACGTGCCCACGCTGCCGGCAGCCGTGTCCGCCGCTCAGGTGGTCAAGTCCGACCTGGCGAACATCGGCATCACGGCCAACATCAAGACGATGGAGTTCCCGGCTACGTGGCTGGACGAGGTCTTCACCAAGGCCGACTACGACATGTCGATCATCGGACACGTCGAGTCGCGCGACCTGGCCATCTACGCAGACCCCGACTACTACTTCCGGTACGACAGCCCGGAGTTCCAGCAGCTCATGAAGAAGGGCGACACCGGGACCTCGGAGGAGCAGGTGGAGGACTACGCGGCAGCGATGCAGCTTCTCTCCGACGACGCCGTCTCCGACTGGCTCTACCTCGCCGCCAACGTCAGCATCGTGAGCTCCGACCTCGAGGGCATGCCGAAGAACGCCATCTCGGAAGGCCTCGACGTCAGCAAGCTGGCTTGGAGCTGATGTCGTGATCCTTCGTCTGGGCAAGCGCATCGCGACGTTCGTCGTGACCATGTGGGTCGCGTCCGTCCTCATCTTCGGGCTGATGGCGGTGGTGCCGGGCGATCCTGCACAGGTCGCGCTCGGCGTGAACGCGACGCCGGAGGCGCTTGCCCAGACCCGCGAGGAGTTCGGCACCGACAAGCCTCTCGTGCAGCAGTACGCGACGTGGTTCTCGGGAGTCGCACGCGGTGACTTCGGGACGTCGTACATCACCCGTGCCGAGATCGGCCCGCAGATCGCCGAGCGGGCACAGGTCACCATGTGGCTGGTGGTGCTGAGCCTCATCCTCTCGGTCCTGGTGGCGATCCCGATCGGCGTGCTGGCAGCGGTCCGTCGCCGGCACTTCACCGGCACGCTGCTCGTCGCCGGCTCGGTGATCGGCATCGCCGTACCCAGCTTCGTCCTCGCGATCGTCCTGGTCACGATCTTCGCCGTGAAGCTGGGTGTCCTGCCCTCAGGCGGGTGGACGGTGCCCACGGAGGGCCTCGTGCCGTTCTTGAAGAGCATCTGCATGCCGATCGTCACGCTGGGCCTGGTCCAGGCCGCACTGCTCAGCCGCTACGTGCGATCCGCGACCCTCGAGGTTCTCAACCAGGACTACATGAGAACGGCGCGGGCCAAGGGCCTGACCCGGGGGCGCGCCTTCCTGCGACACGGACTGCGGAACATGCTCGTTCCGGTCCTCACGGTGCTGGGGCTGATGGTGGCGGCGCTCCTGGTCGACACGATCATCGTGGAGAAGGTCTTCGTGATTCCTGGCCTGGGCGACCTGCTCCTGACCGGGGCGACGAACCGGGATCAGCTGTTGGTGCAGGGGATCGTGATGCTGATCGTCGCTGTGATCCTCACGGTCAACCTGATCGTCGACCTGCTCTACGTCTGCGTCGACCCGCGACTGAGGAAAGCAACATGAGCGTCACTTCTGCCAACATCTCCGAAGGCGGCAGCATCGAGCTGGGCGGCTCGGCCACCCGCAAGCGCCGCTCCCTGTCCCTGAGCGCCATGATCGGCGGCACCATCGTCGCCGCCGTCGTCGTGGCGGCATTGCTCTCGTTCGTCTGGACCCCCTACAACCCCGTGCAGGTGGATGCTGCGTCCCGGTTCCTGTCGCCGTCGGGCGAGCACTGGCTCGGAACCGACGCGCTGGGGCGCGATGTCTTCAGCAATCTGCTGGCAGGCGCCCGCATCGCCCTGCTGGTCGGTCTGATCACCGTCGGCGTCGGAGGCCTGATCGGAGTTCCGCTCGGGGTCTTCGCAGCGATGAGCTCAGGCTTCGTCTCGGTGGTCGCTGAGAAGGTCATCGACCTGCTGCTCGTGTTCCCGGCGCTGCTGCTCGCCATCGCCTTCGGCTCGATCTGGGGCAGCAGCACCCAGACCGCCATGCTGGCGATCGGGATCGCCGTGGCGCCAGGCTTCGCCAGGCTGGCGCGGGCCGGCACGCTCCAGGTGCTGTCCAGCGAGTACGTGATGGCGGCCCGTGTGGCCGGTCACGGTCGCCTGTCGATCGTCGTCCGCCACGTGCTCCCCAACATCTCGGGCATCCTGCTGGTGCAGGCATCGGTCGTGTACGGCGTCGCCGTGCTGGCCGAGTCCGGCCTCTCCTTCCTCGGCTTCGGAACGACGCCACCGACCCCTTCGTGGGGACTCATGCTCCAGCAGGCGCAGACGGCGCTGTCGAGCCACCCACTGCTCAGCCTCTGGCCGGCAGGGGCGATCTGCGTGGCGGTGCTGGGCTTCAACCTGCTGGGTGACGGTCTTCGAGACCACTTCGACCCCCGTTTGGACGACCGAAGGTGAGCACCTCCTTGAGCAGCGACTCGACACGGCGCCAGGCAGGAACCGGCCGGGACGCCGATCGCGTGCTGGACGTCCGTGGACTTGCCATCAACACACCCGACCTCAGCCTGGTCCGGGACGTGAGCTTTGCGGTCAACCGCGGAGAGCGGGTCGCGCTGATCGGCGAGTCAGGCTCGGGCAAGTCGCTCACGAGCCTGGCTCTGATGGGCCTCCTCCCCGAGGGGCTCACGAGCACCGGCTCGGCCGAGCTGTCCGACGCGGGGGTCGATCTGCTGGACGTCTCGGAGAAGAAGCTCGCGAGCCTTCGCGGCGATCGCATCTCGATGGTCTTCCAAGAACCCCTCACCGCCTTGAACCCGACCCAGAAGATCGGCAAGCAGGTCGCCGAGGTGTTGCGGCTGCACCAGCGCTCGATGTCCCGCAGGGATGCGCGCGCAGAGACCGTGCGCATGCTGGGCGAGGTGCGGCTCCCCGACCCGACGCGGGCCGCGGACGCCTACCCCCACCAGCTGTCGGGGGGACAACGCCAGCGGGTCGTCCTGGCGATCGCGATGGCCAACCGACCTTCCCTGCTCATCTGTGACGAGCCGACGACCGCGCTCGACGTCACGGTGCAGGCCCAGGTCCTCGACCTGATCACCGCCGAGGTCGTCGCTCAGGACAGCGGGTTGCTGTTCATCACCCACGATCTGGCGGTCGTCTCGGGCATCTGCGACCGCGTGCTCGTCATGTACGGCGGCACGATCGTCGAGGCAGGCACGATCGAGGATGTCTTCACCCGCCCGCAGCACCCCTACACGCTGGGTCTGCTGGAGTGCTCCGACCTCAGCGACAGCGTCGACAGCCCGGTGCTGTCGACGATTCCCGGCAACGTGCCGGCGGCTGGGCAGTTCCCCGCCGGCTGCGTGTACCGGAACCGTTGCCCGCGGGAGACCGAGCGGTGTCTCGAGATGCCACCGCGCGCCATCACGATGGGACGGGAAGTCGCGTGCTGGCACCCGACGGACCGGGAAGGTGCCAACTGATGTCGACCGATGACGCCCCTGTGGTGGAGGTGCGAGACGTGCACCGCGTCTACGGCAGGAGCGGCAGCCTCCGGGGTGGAAAGCAGGGCGTGCACGCCCTCAAGGGCGTCTCCTTCCGCCTATACAAGGGGGAGAAGCTCGGGATCGTCGGAGAGTCCGGCTCCGGCAAGTCGACCCTGATCCGCATCCTCGCGGCGCTCGACCGTCCATCCGAGGGCGAGGTCCTCTTCAACGGACAGGTCATCTCGTCGCAGCCCGAACGCAAGCTGAAGGCCCTGCGACGCAACCTCCAGTTCGTCTTCCAGGACCCCATGAGCTCCCTGGACCCCCGCATGACCGTGCGCGCCGTGATCGCGGAGGCGCTCATCGGGCGGGACCGGGCCACCGTCGACCGGCGGGTCAAGGAAATGCTGGACGCCGTAGGGCTCCCTCAGCGCGCCGCCGACCGCTACCCCCACCAGTTCTCCGGAGGACAGCGCCAACGCATCAGCATCGCCCGGGCGCTTGCGCCCGCCCCCTCCGTCCTGGTCGCCGACGAGCCGGTGAGCGCGCTCGACGTCTCCGTCCGGGCCCAGATCCTCAACCTCTTGAACGAGCTGACCGAGCAGACCGGCGTCAGCATGGTCTTCGTCTCGCACGACCTGGCGGTCGTCCGCCGTGTGTGCGACACCGTGGCTGTCCTGAGTGAGGGGTCCATCGTCGAGACGGGTAGCACCGTCGACGTCTACGGCAACCCGCGCCACGAGTACACCCAGGCCTTGCTCGCCGCGTCTCCCGTCCTGAAGTTCCGCCCGGCCAAGCGCGACGACCGTCCGACAGACCACCACCCGACTTTCTCGACGAATCCGTCAGGAGACGCTCCCCATGCACCTTCCGCTTGAAGTCCCGACCGGGCTCCCGATCGGCGACGACTGGATCGACACACCGACCACCGAGCCCGTCCACTTCCCGTACGACGGGTCGGAGATCTCGCGCGCCCCGACCGGCACCGCCGACCTGGCACGCAAGGCCATCGAGGCGGCGCTGGCGGTCGAGGACGAGGCAGCCGACCTTCCGGCCCGGCTGCGGCACGAGCTGCTGATGCGAGCTCACGCAACCATCGCCGCGAAGGCAGCCGAGCTCGAGCAGCTGCTCGTCCTCGAGACCGGCAAGCCCCTGCGGGACTGCCGCGTCGAGGTCCAGCGGGCGCTGCTGACCCTCCTTCTCTCGGCCCAGGAGTCGATGCGCCTCCACGGCGAGACCGTGCCGGTCGACCTGCTGCCTTCGGGCGACGGGCTCGTCGCGTACTACCAGCGTGTGCCGATCGGGGTGGTCGTCGGGATCGCCGGCTTCAACTACCCCTTCCTCCTGGCCATGCACAAGGTCGCACCGGCGGTGGCCGCCGGCTGTCCCGTCATCTGCAAGCCGGCGCCGCAGACCCCGCTGGCCACGCTGTGGCTCGCCAAGGTGCTGCGCGACGCCGCGAGCGCGGTGGGCGCGTCGCCGGCCCTGGTGCAGGTGGTGACCGGGGGCGTCGACGTGGGTGAGGCGCTCACCACGGACCCGCGCATCGGCGCGGTCTCCTTCACCGGCTCGGCTGCCGTCGGGCACCGCATCGCTCGTGCCGCGGCTCCTCGCAAGGTGCTGTTGGAGCTGGGCAGCAATGCGGCGCTGGTGGTGGCCGCCGACGCGAACCTCGAGGCTGCTGCCGACGCTGCAGTCAACGGTGGCTTCTACGCCTCCGGCCAGGCGTGCATCTCGGTGCAGCGACTCATCGTCGAGGAGCCGGTCTACGACGACTTCCTCAAGCTGGTGGCCGACCGGGCGACGGAGGTGCGCGTGGGTGACCCCCGCGACGAGGCCACCCAGGTGAGCAGACTCATCGACGAGACGTCCACGACGCGGGTGCGCGAGTGGATCGGAGACGCCCTCGAGCACGGTGCGAGCGTCGTAGCGGGAGGTGCTGTGGACGCGCTGGTGCCGACCGTGCTGCGTGACGTCGACACCGACCACGTCGTCTGGAGCGAGGAGGTGTTCGGGCCGGTGGTCGTGGCGCGGTCGGTGCCGGACCTCGACACGGCCTTCGACGTGGTCAACGACTCTCGCTACGGCCTGCACGCGAGCGTGTTCACCGCGTCCCTGAGCACCGCAATGACGGCAATCCGCCGCCTCAAAGTTGGAGGAGTGATCGTGAACGAGGTTCCAGGATTCCGGTCCGACACCATGCCGTACGGAGGGGTGAAGGACTCGGGCATCGGACGCGAAGGGCCTCGCTACGCCATCGAGGAGCTCACCGTCACCAAGATGGCGGTGATCCGGTCATGACCACGTCTGCTGTGGGCGGTCCCACGCAGGCTCGGGAGATCGACGCGTACCGCAGCCTGTTCGACCTCACCGGCAAGACGGTCGTGCTGTTCGGCGCGGCCAGCGGCATCGGGCGGGAGTGTGCCTACGCGCTGGCCGCTCACGGGGCGCGCGTCCTTGCTGCCGACCGCGACCAGTCGTCCGTCGACGAGCTGGCTCCCACCCTCGGCAACGGCAGCGAGGGGCACGCGGTGGACCTCCTCGACGGTGAGGCCGTCGACGCGTTCGCCGAGCGCGTCGGGGCCGTCGACGCGCTGGTGTTCACCCCGGCGATCAACGTGCGGAAGCTCATCAGCGACTACACCGACGAGGACTTCCAGCGCGTCACGGAGCTCAATCTCGGCGCCTCCTTCCGTCTGCTTCGCGCCTTCGGACCACGCATGGCCGCCAACGGCGGCGGCAGCATCGTCGGGTTCTCCTCCATCCGGGCCACGACGGTCGAGCAGGGGCAAGGGGTGTACGCCGCCACCAAGGCCGGGCTGGAGATGCTGCTCCGGACGGCCGCCTGCGAGTTCGGGCCGCAGAACGTGCGAGCCAACGCCATCCGTCCGGGCGTGGTCGAGACCGCGCTCACCGAGCCGTTGCGGGCGAACGAGGACTGGAACCGGGCCTATGCGGCCAAGTCCGCCCTGGGGCGCTGGGCGAGGCCGTCGGAGCTCACCGGCGCGGTCGTCTACCTGGTGAGCGACGCCAGCACGTTCGTGACCGGCTCGATGCTGACCGTCGACGGCGGGTGGACCGCCCAGGACGGGCGCTACACCCCGCCCATGTGACACGAGGCTCCGGCACTTTCCCTGCTCAGACGAAGGACGAGACAACGATGGTGATCTACGACCCGCATCCGCGCGAGCTGCTGGATGCCGCCGCCCGCCGAGGAGTGCGACTCTCGGACGAGGAGGCCGAGCTGCTGGCGACCCTCGGACGCGGGACGTTCGACGGATGCGACCGACTGGGCGGCGTGGAGGCTTTCGAGCTGCCGTCGGGCTATCCCCGCACCGCAGGGGCCCGGCCCCAAGCGTCGGAGAACGAGCACAACGGCTGGGTGTGGCGCTGTGACGTCGAGGGCGCCGACAACGGGGTCCTCGCCGGGCACGACATCGTGCTCAAGGACATCATCCCCGTGGCCGGTCAGCCCATGACCGCAGGCTCGACCATCCTGGAGGGCAACACCGCCGCCTTCGACGCCACCGTCGTGACCCGGGTGCTCGACGCAGGAGGCCGGATCCGGGGCCTGGCCACGACGGAGGACATGTGCCTCTCGGGCGCCAGCGTCTCGGCGGCCACGGGACAGGTCCGCAATCCTCGCGACCCGTCGCGTTCGGCGGGCGGGTCCTCGAGCGGCGTAGCGGCACTGGTGGCCTCCGGTGCCGTGCACTCGGGCATCGGCGCCGACCAGGGCGGAAGCATCCGCATCCCCGCGAGTCTGTGCGGCGTCTACGGCATGAAGCCGACGTACGGGCTGATTCCCTACACCGGGTGCGCACCCATCGACCCGAGCCTGGACCACCTCGGCCCCATCGGGGGCAGCGTGGAGGCGGTGGCCAGGCTGCTCACAGCGATCGCCGGCTTCGACGGGCTGGACCCACGGCAGAGTCACCACGATGACGAGGACTACGTCAGCCGGCTCGGCGAGACCCGGGGGCCCCTGCGGGTGGGCATCCTCGCCGAGGGCTTCGACCGTCAGGACCTGTCCGATCCCGACGTGGACGAGACGGTCCGCACCGTCGCTCGAGCGGTCGCGGAGCTCGGGCACGACGTCACCCCTGTGTCCGTCCCGTTGCACAGCAGTGCCATGGACGTGCACGGCTCGCTGCTGCTGCAGGGCGCCGCCCAGTACATGCTCGGGTCCGGCGGCGTCGGCCCGATCGGCAAGGGCTTCTACGACGAGCGCATCGGCCTGGTCGGCTCGGCAGGCCTCGAGCAGCGCGGAGACCGGCTCTTCGCCAGCGTGAAGTTCGCCGCCTCGGTCGGCGGCTACCTGTGGGACAAGTACGGGGGCGCCTACTACGCGCGGGCCCAGAACGTGGCGGTGGCGTTGCGCAGGCAGTACGACGCGCTGCTCTCGGACGTCGACGTGCTGCTGATGCCGACGACCTGCATCCAGGCGCCATCCTTGCCTTCGACCACGGTTCCCGACCTCGAATCGGTGCGGATGGCCCTGGATCCGGCGCTCATCTCCAACACCTGCGCGTACAACCACACCGGGCACCCAGCACTGTCCGTGCCAGTCCCGGGTCCCGGGGGTCTGCCGGTCGGCGTGATGCTCGTCGGAGGCTGGTACGCCGAGAGCTCGCTGCTCCGCCTGGCGCACGACCTGGAACAGGCCGGGCTCACCATCACCACGGATCGGGCCGCCTGATGTCGACCAGGACGATCGCCGTCATCGCCGGCGACGGGATCGGCCCCGAGGTGACCGACGAAGCACTCAAGGTAGCCACGGCAGCGGCCCGGGTCGACGGTGTGACGCTCGAGCCCGAGGCCGTCGACCTGGGAGCGCGACGCTACCTGGAGTCGGGTCACGTGCTCGACGACGAGGACCTCGCCCGACTGGCGAAGGCCGACGCGATCCTTCTCGGCGCGCTGGGCGACCCACGCGTGCCGCCCGGCATTCTCGAGCGGGGCGTCATCGTCGGCATCCGCCGTCACTTCCGCCAGTCCGTCAACGTCCGCCCGGTGAAGCTGCTCGAGGGAGTGGCCAGTCCGCTACGGGACCTGACGCCCGACCGCTGCGACATGGTCATCGTCCGGGAGAACACCGAGGGTCTGTACGCCGGCGGCTCCAGTGCCGCACAGACCGGCACGCCGTACGCGACCGCGGTGCAGACCTCGGTCACCACGCACGCCGCGACCCGGGCGGCCATCAACTACGCCTTCAGTCTCGCCACGAGCCGGCGACGGCATGTCACCGTGTGCCACAAGACCAACATCCTCGTCGACGCCGGCCGGATCTGGTCGTCGGTGAGCGACTCGGAGAGCGCTGCCTTCCCCGACGTCGAGGTCGACTACGCCCACGTCGACGCGATGACGCTGCACATGGTCCAGAGACCAGACACCTTCGACGTCATCGTGACCGACAACCTCTTCGGAGACATCCTCTCCGACCTCGGTGCAGCCATCGCCGGTGGCTTGGGGTTCGCAGCCAGCGCGAACCTGAACCTGGACGGCGCCTTCCCCAGCATGTTCGAGCCCGTTCACGGCTCGGCGCCCGACATCGCAGGATCCGGTCGCGCGCACCCGGCGGCAGCGATCCTGTCCGCGGGCATGATGCTCGATCACCTGGGCCTGGACGCAGCGGCCGAACGGTGTCGCACGGCAGTCGCACGTGCCTCGGCCGAGCTCGCCGCCGGGGGCAGGGAGGTCCGCACGGTCGACTTCGGTGACGCGGCGACGTCCTTCGTCTCCTAGCCATAGCGGCCGGGGCGCTCTCACGACCCAGCGTGATTGCGCCTGGGTGCACGCACCTGTCAGCATCCATCGATGCTGAGTCAGGTGGCCGACGGCGTCTGGGTCCGTCAGAGCGCATGGGTCTGGAGCAATACCGTCGTAGTGCGCGTGGAGGATGGGCTGGTCCTGGTCGATCCCGGCATCGACGGGTCCGATCTGGACGAGCTCGCCGATGACCTCGACCGGCTCGACCTTCCGGTGGTCGCCGGGTTCTCCACCCACCCCCACTGGGACCACCTGCTCTGGCATCCGCGGTTTGGCGACGCGCCCCGCTACGCCACTACCGCCGGCGCCCACGCTGCGACTGAAGCGCGAGAGCGAGCGCAGACGATGGCGGCGGGCAGCGCCTCGGGCGTTCCCCTCGAGCTGATCGGGCTCGTCACCCCGCTGCCGGCGGCCGGCGGACCCGTGCCGGGCACGATCGTCGAGCATGAGGCGCACGCCATCGGCCACGCCGCGCTGCTCCTCGCGGACCGCGGCGTCCTGCTCGCCGGCGACATGCTCTCCGACGTCCTGATCCCGCTCCTGGACCCTCGCCGCCCCGATCAGGCGCGCGCCTACGAGACAGCGCTCGACCGGCTGGGTGAGGCTGCCAGGCACGTCGATGTCGTCGTACCCGGCCACGGCGCCGTTGCCGAGGCTCCCCAGGTAGCTGCCCGCTTGGCTGCCGACCATGCCTACATCGACGCGTTGCGGCGAGGGCAGGAACCGGTCGACGCGCGCCTGGACCAGGACTGGCTCTCCGGCCCTCACCAGGCGAACGTGGAGAACGCCCGACGCCCGATCGGATGAACCCGCCGCCTTCGGGTCGCGGTCGCTGCCCGCTCGTGGTCTGCACGGTGCAGCACCCGCTCAGCTGGTACGACGGCCTGCCCGTGACGTGGATCCGGCTGCGCCGCTCGGCGGGCATCTTGCCGTACCTTCGTCGCCATGCTGACTCTGCGAATCCTCGCCGACGAGAGCGGTCAACCAGACCCCCTCCTTCCCACTGTCGGTGAACTCGTCGTCCTCACGATGCTCTTGTTCGCACTGCTTGCCGCCGCGGTGATCGCGATCTGGTTGGCCCTGCGCCACGGACCGCGACCCAGGGCGCGAGCACGCGAGCAGCGGGAGAACGTCGGCCGCAGCTCCGAATAGGGTCACCCGGAACGGGGATGAAGAGCTGTGGCGGCCGACCACTACGGCAGTTTCGCGTTGAGCTACGCGACGGACAACGACTCCAACTTCTTCGATGGCTACTACGAGCGACCGCCCATGATCGCGCTGTCCGGGAATGTGGACGGTCACCGGGCTCTCGACGCGGGCCGTTGAGCGCGAAGTAGCCCGCGTGCGACGGGTCCTCGGAAGACGATGACGAGCCAATTGAAAAGAGGCGCGGCCGACCCCCCGTGGAGCCGGCCGCGCCCCCAGGAGGCGCCGAGAGCTAGCGCTTGATGTTCACGAGCTCCTCGAGCACCTGGTCGGAGGTGGTGATGACGCGGCTGGAGGCCTGGAAGCCGCGCTGGGCGAGGATCAGGTTGGTGAACTCGGCTGCCAGGTCGACGTTCGACATCTCGACGGAGCCTGCCAGCAGGGTGCCGCGGGCGCCCTGGCCCGACACGCCGAGCTGCGCGGCGCCGGAGTTGGCGGACTCGCGGAAGCTCGTCTCGCCCACCTTCTCCAGGCCCATCGGGTTGTTGAAGTCGGCGATCGCGATCTGCATCATGTCGCGCTGGACGCCGTCGGAGAAGACGCCGCGGACGATGCCCGACGCGCCGATCGTGTACGTCTTCAGCTCGACGCCCGCGGGCACGGGCGGCGTGAGGCCGGCGGTGCCGAGGGTGACATCGGTGAGTCCACCGGTGGGCACGCCGGTGGCGTCCAGGGCGTAGCCCTGCACGCGGGCTCCGGCCGGGGTGACCAGGAAGTCGGTCTCGTCGAAGTTGAACGCGCCGGCGCGGGTGTAGACCTGCTGGCCGTTGGACTCGACGACGAAGAAGCCGTCGCCCTGGAGCATCAAGTCGGTGGCGCGGCCGGTGCTCTGGGCCGAGCCCTGGTTGAAGTTGGTATTGGTGGAGGCCAGCTGCACGCCGAGGCCGATCTGGATGGGGTTGGTGCCACCCTGGTCGGCGGTCGAGCCCGACGCGCCGGTGAGCATCTGGCTCAGCGTGTCCTTGAAGACGGTGGTGCTGGCCTTGAAGCCGGTGGTGTTGGCGTTGGCGATGTTGTTGCCGGTCACGTCGAGCATGGTCTGGTTCACGCGGAGGCCGCTGATGCCGGCGAAGAGAGAGCGAAGCATGGTGGTTCCTTTCTTGTCCGCTCAGGCGGAGATGGTCTGGGTGGGTGGGGTGGTGGGCGGCGTGGTGGGCGCGGTACCGGCGGTGGCGACGGACTGGACGGACCCGAGCGGAACCGTCTTGCCGGCCACGTCGAGCACGGGACCGTCGGCTCCGAAGGTGACGCCGGAGACGAGCCCGGACGCGGTCGCCCCCGCCTCGTCCAGGTAGGTGACCTGGCGGCCGACGAGGCCGGTTGCCCCGAACGCCACCTGGGCGGCCAGCAGCTGTCCGGTCTGGTCGGCGACGGCCTGCATCTTCTCCAGGGCCGTGAACTGTGCAGACTGGGCCAGGAACTGGCTGGAGTCGGTGGGGTTCATCGGGTCCTGGTACTTCATCTGGGCGACCAGGAGCTTCAGGAACATCTCCTTGTCCTCACCGGCGGTGCTGGCGGTCCCGGCGTTCTCGACGGGACCGAACATGCCGGTCGTGACGCTTTCCACGGGGGGAATCGACACGGTGGCTCCTCACACGGTCACGTCGACACCCGCAGAGCGGCTGGCGCGGACCTGGTTGAGCGGACCGGAGGCTGAGCCCCGTGGTCCGCTGTTCGAGCCATCCGTGGCGAAGTGGCCCTCACGCGTCCGTGCGTCTCGGCCCTGGGCGTCGCGCTGCTGCTGGTGCGCGTCGTACCCGCTGCGGCTCAGGTCGGAGCGGTTGCTCCCCTGGTCGGCAGTGCTCAAAGTGGCGCCTCCGGCGCCGGTGTCGCGTACGGCGACGATCGCGTCGGCCCCCGCGTGGCCGAGCAGCCGGCGGAGCTCGGGGAGGCCCTCGGCCATGATCCGCCCGGCTTCGGTGGCCGCGTGGATGTTGATCTTCATCTCCCCGCCGCGCACCGACAGGGTGACCCGGACGTCGCCCAAGGTCTCCGGGTGCAGGTTGAGGGTGATCCGGTGAATGCCCTCTCCGCCCGAGCTCGCACGCACCGCGAGCCGGCCGATCTCGGGGAAGACCTGGGCCGTGACCTGGTCGGGGATGTGGTGCGGGCCGGCATGCACCGGCCCCGCCGCGGTGAGCGGCGCGGTGACCGCCGGAGGCGTCACCGCCGCGTTCGGCACGACGGGCTGCGGGGCCGCGGTAGCAGGGGCGGCTGCACCCGGGTCGGTGGCGGTGGCGGGCGCCGGGACGGCGGTGGCCGCGGTGGCGGGGACGGCCTGGGCGGTGCCCGGGGAAGCCGTGCCGTCGCCGGCGCCCTCTGGCGCCGGTCCGGTCGCGGGTACGCCGCCCGGCTGGCCCGGCTGGGTCGAGGCCGCGGGCTGACCCGGCGTACCCGGCAGGCCAGGCAGCTCGGGAGCCCGAGGGCCGCCCTTGACGACCATTCCGGTGGTGCAGCCGTAGGTGCGCGTGACCTCGACCCCGCCGTCGGCGGCCACCTGGGGCAGGGTCGACGTCGTGGACTCGGTCGAGCCCTCTGAATCCGCCGTGCCCGGCGCGGCCGGAGCGACCGCGACGGGCGTCGCGATGGCGGCAGCCGCCGGGTTGGCAACCGGCACGGCCGCGGCCACGAGCACCGAGTCGGCGTCCGCGACGGTCTGGTCCGTCTCGTCGGTCGCAGCACCGCCGGCACCTCCGGCGTCGCCGGTGGCGACTGCCGTGTCCTCCCCGAGCAGCCCGGCCATCAGGCTGGCGAACACGCCCGGCTC
This sequence comes from Nocardioides sp. LHG3406-4, assembly GCF_049897745.1. Classification (NCBI taxonomy): domain Bacteria; kingdom Bacillati; phylum Actinomycetota; class Actinomycetes; order Propionibacteriales; family Nocardioidaceae; genus Nocardioides; species Nocardioides sp. LHG3406-4. Next base: position 606,310 of record NZ_JAFCWV010000001.1, on the reverse strand, counting down.
CGCGGCGGCATCGCCCGCCTTCGAGGCCGCCGGCGCGGGGGTGGGCACGGCGACTGGCGCCGCGGGCATCATCGAGATCCCGCTCATGTGGTGGCCTCCATGGTCGTCATGATCGAACGGACGTAGTTCTGGGTCTCGGCGTACGGCGGGACGCCGTCGTACTTCAGGACGGCACCCGGCCCGGCGTTGTAGGCGGCCAGCGCGAGCTCGGTGCTGCCGAAGCGGCTCATCAGGTCCTTGAGGAGGCGCGCGGCACCGGCCACGGACTGGGTGGGGTCGAACGGGTCGGTCACGCCCAGGCCCTTCGCGGTCGCCGGCATCAGCTGCATGAGGCCCTGGGCGCCGGCCGAGCTCACGGCGGCCGCATCGAAGCCGGACTCCTGGCGGGCGACCGCCGACAGCAGCATCGGGTCGATGCCGTAGGTGCGGCCCGCGGTGTTGAAGGCGTCGGCGTACGGCACGAAGCTGGGGACGCCGCCACCGGAGACGCTCGCCGTCGTCGTGGGCGAGGTCGACGTCACCGGGGCCGCGTCGGGCAGGATGCGACGGATGACGTCGGGCGTGGAGGGCACGTCGACGATGCGGACGTCCAGGCCCGTGCGCGGGGCCTCGATCATCTTGCCGTCGCCCATGTAGATGGCGATGTGGTCGACGCCGCTGTTGCGGCTGGAGTTGTCCCACGCGATCAGGTCGCCGGGGCGGGCCTCCGCCATGCTCGCCACGGGCCGGCCCGCTCTGGCCTGGTCGGCGGAGACGCGCGGCAGGTCGTAGCCGAACTCCTTGTAGACCAGCTGCACGAGTCCGGAGCAGTCCATGCCGGTCGGGCTCGTGCCGCCCCACACGTAGGGGACACCGACGTACTGCTTGGCCTCCTCGACCACGGCCAACCCGTCGGCGGTGGCCCCGGCGCTGGCCATCCCGCCGCTCGCCGTCGACGTCAGCGACGTCGCGCTGAGGGCGTTGGCGAAGGCGGCGCTCGACACCGGGTTGCTGGCCGGGGTCAGCAGGTTGATCTGCGACTGGATCTGGGAGATCCGGGAGGTCACGTCGTTGATGGTCACGCGTCGCCCTCCTCGTCCATGGCCTGCCTGCGGCGCAGCCAGCCCTGGCCGGCGATGTCGTCGAGGTGGTGGGCCTCGATGCGGGCACGTTCTGCACGACGCTGCTCCGCACGACGCTCGAGCAGCATGGTCACCGCCTCCAGGCGGGACCGGTCGCTGCGCCAGTGCGCGGTGGCCGCGGCCATGACGGAGGCCGAGACGCGAAGGTCCTCGCGTCGGCCGATCAGCGCCTCGCCCACCGCGAGGGCGTGCCTGCGGTCGGCCAGGTAGGTCACCGAGGTCCCCGAGACGAAGGACGCCTGTGCGGCGAGCTGGCCCTCGAGAGTGCGCACTCCCGCCTCGACAGCCGCGTGCTCCGCGATGGCGGTCGACAGTCCGTGCCTGCTGTCGCGCTCGCGGACATCTCGGACTCGCGCGACGGCCCGGAGGCCGGCGTCGTGCTTCGCGGTCATCGGGCTGCCCCGGGCCCATGGCCGACGACGTCGTGCAGCCGCGCCCAGGTGGTCGCGAGCGGGCTCGCCTCGCCCATCTCCTGGCGCAGGAAGGCGTCCATGGCAGGCATCGCGGCGATGGCTGCGTCGGCGTCGGCGTCGGCGCCGCTGACGTAGGCACCGATCTCGACGAGCTCGCGGACGTCGCGGTGCGCGGCCATCAGGCGGCGCATCCGTGTCGCGTCGGCGCGCTGGTCGACCGTCGTCACGGCGGAGGTGACCCGGCTGATCGACTCGAGCACGTCGATGCTGGGGAAGTGGCCCGAGGTGGCGAGCCGGCGCGAGAGGACGATGTGGCCGTCGAGGATCGACCGGGCGGTGTCGCCGACGGGGTCCTGGAGGTCGTCGCCCTCGATGAGCACCGTGTAGAGGCCGGTGATGCTGCCCTCCGGCGAGGTGCCGGCCCGCTCGAGGAGCTGGGGGAGGAGGGCGAAGACGCTGGGCGGGTAGCCCCGCGTGGCGGGCGGCTCGCCGGCCGAGAGCCCGATCTCGCGCTGGGCCATGGCGACGCGGGTGAGGCTGTCCATCATCAGCATCACGTGGCGTCCGCTGTCGCGGAACCACTCGGCGATGCGGGTCGCGACGAAGGCCGCGCGCAGCCGTTCGACGGGCGGTGCGTCAGATGTCGCCACCACCACGACGGAGCGGGCCAGGCCCTCGGGACCCAGGTCGTTCTCGATGAACTCGCGCACCTCGCGGCCACGCTCGCCGACCAGGGCGATGACCGAGACGTCGGCGTCGGTCCCGCGGGCGACCATCGAGAGCAGGCTCGACTTGCCGACACCCGAGCCGGCCATGATGCCGAGGCGCTGGCCGCGGCCGAGCGGGGTGAGAGCGTCGACAGCCCGGACGCCGGTGCCGATCTGGTGGTCGATGCGGGGCCGCTGCAGCGCCTGGGGAGGAGTGAGGTTGACGCCCACGGTCTCGAGCCCGGTGAGGGACGGACCACCGTCGACGGGCCGGCCGATGCCGTCGACCACTCGGCCGAGCAGCTGCTCACCGACGTGGATCGCCAGCGGGCCGCCGGTGTGCCGCACGGACACACCTGCCGTGAGACCGGTCGTCGAGCCGAGCGGCAGGCAGGTGAGGCCGGCCGGACCGCTGGCAGCCACCTCGGCCAGCACGGGGTTGCGCTCACCGATCGAGACCACGTCGCCGATGGCGGCGGCCAGCCCGCTGACCTGGACCTGCAGGCCCAGCACGCGCGTCACGCGGCCGAGCACGATCGGCCGGGCGGCATCGAGCGCTGCCCGGCGCACCGACTCAGTGAGGACACTCACCGGAGGGCCTCCCCGACGCGGGCCATGGCGGTGGAGACGCGCAGGTCGACGACGCGAGCGTCGGTCTCGATGAGCACGTCGCCCTGGTCCAGGGTGGGGTCGACGACGACGGTGATGCCCTGGCTGGTGAGTCCCGACAGGTCGGCCTGCGCGCCGGTGCGGGGGTTGACCCGCACCGTGACGCCGGTCTGCTGCGGCGTCGCGGCCAGCACTCGGCGTACGACGTCTCCGTCGGTCTCGCGCTCCTGTGCCGCGCCGACGATCGTGCGGGTGAGCTCGAAGGCGAGGTCGGTGGCGCGCTCGTCGACGTCGCGACGGCACTCGTCGATGGCGGTCACGAGCTGGGCGGTGGTCCTCTTCAGCACGTCCAGGGCCGCGCGGTGCTCGGCCTCGTGGCGCTGACGATCCAGGTCGGCCTCCTCCTGGTGCCGGCGCGCGGCGACGTACGCCGATGCCTCGGCATCGCGACGACCCTCGGTCCACCCGATGGCGTAACCCTGCGAGCGGGCGGCGGCGCGAGTGGTCTCCGCGAGGGCGGCGAGCGCGTGCTCGGTGACCTCGTCGGCGAGCACGCCGCTGTTGCCGTACCTCGTCCAGTGCCCCTTGCGAAGCTCGGGCAGGGTCGCGACCGTCGCGATCGTGGAGATGTCGGCGTCCTGCGGGATGCCGGTCGTGGTGGGACGGAAGTCAGCCGCCAGCGCCTCAGACAACGTACTCCTCCTCGTTGGCTCGGCGGATCGAGATCTCGCCCTTCTCCTCGAGCTGGCGCATCGTGCGGATGACCGCCTGCTGTGCCTCCTCGACCTGGACGAGCCGCACCGGTCCGAGCAGCTCGATCTCCTCGACGAGGCCCTCGGCGGCGCGCTGGGACAGGTTCGTGGTGATCTTCGAGCGGACCTCCTCGGCCACGCCCTTGAGCGCCAGCGACAGCGTCGCGGTGTCGACGCCCCGCAGGATCTGCTGCACGGAGCGGTCGTCGATCATGGTGATGTCCTCGAACATGAACATCCGGCTGCGCACCTCTTCGGCCAGCACTTGGTCCAGGTTCTCGAGGCCCTCGATGATCTGCCGCTCGGTGGCCCGGTCGGAGCGGTTGATGATGTTGACCAGCGGGTCGACGCCGCCGACGCGCGAGGTCTCGGTCGGCTGCAGCATGGAGGAGAGCTTGCGCTCCAGCGTGGCCTCGACGGTGCGGATGATCTCGGGCGAGGTGCGGTCCATGACCGCGATCCGGTGCGCGACCTGCGCCTGCTGCTCGGGCGGCAGGCCCGACAGCAGGAGCGAGGCCTTCTCGGCCGTCATGTGCGCCAGCACCATCGCGATGACCTGCGGGTGCTCGTCGGCGATGAAGGAGCGCAGCTGGGCCGGGTCGGCACGGTGCAGGAACTGGAACGGCATCTGTACGACGGCGGCGTTGAGGCGCTCGATGATCTCCGCGGCGCGCTCGGCACCGAGGGACTGCTCGAGGATCTGCTGGGCGAACGCCAGGCCACCCTGCTGGATGTGCGCGCGAGCGGTGAGCAGGTCGCGGAACTCCTCGAGGATCTGGCCGCTCTCGGCGGCGTTGACGTTGTCGAGGCGGGCGATCTCGGCCGACACGGCCTCGACCTCGGCCTCCGACATGTGCGCCATCACGGAGGCGGCCCGGTCGCGGCCCAGCTGGATCAGCACGATCGCTGCCTTGCGGACCCCGGCGTTGGCGACGGCGACTGTTCCCTCGGACATCAGTTCTGCACCAGCCAGCCGCGGAGCAGGGAGGCGACTTCCTCGGGCTGCCGTTCGACCAGGGCGGCCAGCTCGGCGCGCATCTCCTCGGCCTTGGCCTGCTCGGTGGACTCGAGCGCTAGCACCGCGGGCGGCGGCTCGACCGGGGTCGCCGTGCGAGCTGCCGACTCGTTGCGGAGCTGCTCGACGACGTACGTGGTGGCCTGGTCGCGCGCCTTGGCCCGCTTGCGGCCCTTGAACCACGCCAGAGCCAGGATCAGCGCGACGACGCCGCCCAGGGCGCCGTTGCGGATCGCCTCGTTCATGTTGGCCTTCTTCTCGGCGGCTGCGGCGTCCTCGAGCTCCTTCTTCGCGGCCTCCTCGGCGGTGCGGTCGAAGGGCATCGCCTGCACCTCCACGAGGTCCCCACGCGCCTCGTCGAGTCCGGCGCCGGCGACGATGAGCGCGGCGACGTCCTCGGTGCTGATGTCGCGGGCCGCGGCGGAGTCGAGCACCGCGGAGACGGAGACCAGCTCGGGTGCGCCCGGTGCCGACTCGCGGTGCTCGACGACGGTGTCGACGGCGTTGTCGGAGGTCTTCGACTCCTTCTTGTACGCGCCGTCCTTGCCGGCGCCGCCGGTCGGCTCCATCTGGCCGTCGGGGCCGACGACGCCGCCGATGCTGGATCCGCCGGGACCCTTGTACTCCTCGGTCTGCACCGACTCGGAGAGCGGCTTGGCGTTCTCCTTGGTCGTGTAGGACTTGGACTCCTGCACCGACTTGTCGAAGTCGAGGTTGGCCGAGACGGTGACCTTGGAGTTGCCCGAGCCGACGACGCGGTCAAGCATCTGCTGGATCTTCGTCGTCATCTGGTCCTGGTAGTCCTCGACCTGCTGGCTGCGGGTGCTGGCGCTGCCGCTGCCGGTGCCGTCGTCGACGGAGAGAACCTGGCCAGTCGCGTCGGCGACGGTGACCTTGGCCGGGTCGAGCCCGTCGATGGACGAGGCCACCAGGTGCACGATCGCCTGCACCTGGTTGGGCTGGAGGGTGGCTCCGGCGGCGGTGGCGACCAGCACCGAGGCGGTGGTCGGGTCCTGCTCGTCGGCGAAGACCTGCTTCTCGGGCATGGCCAGGTGCACGACAGCGGTCTCGACGCCGTCGATGGCGCCGATGGTGCGCGAGAGCTCGCCCTCCATCGCCCGCTTGAAGGCCGTCTGCTCCTGGAACTGCGAGGCCGAGATCGACTGCGAGTCCAGCAGGGAGTAGCCGCCGTCGGAGCTGGTGGGCAGGCCCTCGCCGCTCAGCGCGATCCTGGTCGCGTAGACCTTGTCCTGGGGCACCATCACGGTCCCGCCGCCACCGCTGATCTCGTAGGGGACGCCGTCCGCGTCGAGCTTCTCGATGACCGCGGAGGCGTCCTTCGACGACATGTTGCTGAAGAGCGGGCTGTAGTCGGGGGTCGATGCCCAGCGGAACACCATGAAGCCTGCCAGCAGCAGGCCGAGGGTGCCGACGACGGCGACGACCTTCTGCCCGGGGGCGAAGGAGTTGAAGGTGCTCTGGTAGCGGCTCAGGGACCGCGTGATGTTGTGGCGCATCAGACCTGCATCCGCATGATCTCGTTGAAGGCCTCGACCGCGCGGTTACGCACCGCGACGGTGAGCTGGGTCGTGACCGCTGCCTCGGAGGCCGCGACGGTGTAGTCGTGGATGTTCGACAGGTCGCCGGTGGCCGCCTGGACCGCGAGGCCGTCGGCTCGGTCGGTGACGTTCTCGAGGTTCTGCAGGCCGTCGACCAGCATGTCGCCGAAGGCCTTGTTGGGGCCCTCGGCCGACGACGACTTCCCGAGGGTGACCGTCTCGCTGCCGGCGACGGGAGCGGTGAACGGCGTGAAGCCGACACCCTCGATGCCTCCGATACTCATCAGGACCTTCCGATCTGGAGGGCGGCGTTGTAGCCGTCCTGGGCTGTCTTGGTGACCTGGACCGCCGCCTGGAAGCCCCGCTGGGCCATCACCAGCTGCGACATCTGCGACCCGAGGTCGATGTCAGGCGACCGGACGTAGCCGTCCGCGTCGGCCAACGGGTGGTCGGGGGAGAAGACCAGCCGGCCTTCCGGGTCGCCCTCCGCGATGCCGGCCACGTCGACGCCTCCGTCGGGGCGGGCGCGGGCGATGACCATCTGGGCCTGGAAGGCGTCCTCGTCGGTGCCGGTGATGGTGTTCGCGTTGGCGATGTTGTCGGCGAGCGAGTCGAGCCAGGTCTGGTGCATGCCCAGGCTGGTGTTGGCGATCCGCAGGGACTCGAAGGCGCCCATCACTGACTGCTCAGGGAGGCGCGGAGGAGGTTGTGCCGGTCGGAGACGGCCCGGCTCATCATCTGGTACTGGAACTGCGACTGCATCGCGGCGAGCGTCTCCTTGCGGAGGTCGACGTTGTTGCCGTTGGCCCCGATCGGGGTGTCGGTGGGCATCTCGGTCGCCGTGGTCTGGGACGTCTCGATGTCGCCGGTCGCGATGGCCGAGCGCAGCGAGGTCTCGAAGTCCACCGAGGAGGCGCGGAAGCCGGGAGTGTCGACGTTGGCGATGTTGTCGGCGATGACGTTCTGCCGAAGCGAGACGCCGTCCAGCGCGCTGTTGAGCACGTGGCTGACGGCATCGGATATCGCGAAGGACACGACGTACCTCTCTGAGAAGCGAGGGGGGTGCCGGTCCTTCGGCGGGAGTGAGCGATCCGTGCTCAGTTGGGATCTTCGGCCGTGCTCATCCCCAATTGAGGGTAAACATCCGAAGATGGCCCGGGGCGGACGAAGCAGGGGACCAAGGTCCCGCGGGATCCACCCGAAGTCGGGGTCGGGCCCGGGCGCATTCGCACGTGCGGAAGCCGGCCAGCCGCCTCGGACCGGGGTCGGAGGCGGCTGGCCGGCAGGTCCCGGCGACGTCTCAGGCAGTGATGTCGAGGTAGACGGGGAGCTGTGCGGCGTTGACGGCCTGGGTGACCCGTGCGGTGTACCGCTGCTGGCGCATGACGCGCTGCAGGGCGTCGGTCAGCCCGGCGGCGAGCTGCTGCTGGCGCACGAGGATCTGCCGGGCACGGGGCATCAGCGCCGGCGGGATGGGGCCGAGGTCGCGCGGCTCCTCCCACCCCAGTGCGGGTTGGTGGTCGAAGGTGCCGGTGGCGCTGTCGAGCTGGTGACGCTCGATCTGGCAGAGCTCGAGCTCGAGCCGGTCCAGCTCGGTGGCCCAGGTCAGCTCGATCTCCGGTGTGTGGAGCGCCATGGCCGTCACGCGCTCACCGCCAGCTGCATCGCGGCCTCGCGCCAGGTGTCACCGAGCTGGCCGGCCAGCTGCTGGCACTCGGCGGTCACAGCGGGATCGCGCCTCACGTTCGCCTGCACGAGCTGTGCGTAGAGGTAGTCGTAGAGCTGGGCCAGCGCGGGGCCGCCGTCGAACAGCTCGGGCTTGAGGCTGACGCGCAGCTCCAGCACGATGTCCTGCGCATGCAGCAGCTCGTGGTGGGCGGTCTGGTGATCGCCGTTCCCCTGGGCCTCGAGGGCGCGGCCGATGTCGAGCTGCAGCCTGTCGAAGAGCATGACCAGCAGCCGCGCAGGGCTGGCGGTGGCGATCGACGCGTCGAGGTAGGTCGCGCGTGCGTTGGGCGTCATGTCTCTTTCCTTATTCCGAGGAACCGGACGACGAGCCGAGCTGTCCGGACAGCCAGCTGGACTGGCTGTCGAGCCGGGACAGGGCCGTCTCGAGGGCGGTGTACTGGCGGGTCAGGGTCAGCTGACGCAGCTCGAGCCTGTTGTCCCAGGCGTCGATGCTGTCCTGGAGGCGGTCGATCTGCTGGGTGGCGCCGGAGGCCATCTGTGTGAGGCTGCCGTCGAACTTGTCGCTGGCGCCCTTGCCGACCGCCTCGATGCGGCTGGAGAAGTCCGAGAACGACGCGGACGTCGCGGCCGGGTCGGCGGCGTACGCCTTGTCGAACGCGGCAGGGTCGAAGACGAGCTTGCCGTAGCGGTCGGTCTGCACGCCGAAGCCGGCCATCGTGCTGCCGGAGTCGGGGTAGACCGCGGTGAGGAGCTGGTTGCGCAGGTCACGGATCGAGTTGTTGCCACCCAGCGCGCCGGACTTCTTGGTGGCGGGGTCGTACGCCGTCAGCTTCTCGATCTGCGTCAGCAGCTCGTTGACTTTGTCGACCAGTCCCTTGGCTTTGTCGCGGGCGGCGGTGGCGTCGCCGGCGATGTCGAGGGTCACCGTCTGCCCGAGCGCCTTGCTGCTGATCGTGACGTCGACGCCCGACAGCAGGCCGGGGAAGGTGTTGCTCGTCGAGTGGATGACGTCGGACCCGACGGTGATCGCGGCGTCCTGGCCGGCCTGGACGGTCGCCCCACCGAGCAGGGCGCTGCCGTCGGAGGAGGTGAGCGTGAAGGCCGACGCGGCGCCCGTCGCCGCGGACTGCACGGTCAGCCGGTAGGTGCCGTCGTCGAGCTTCATCGTGCTCGCGCGTACGCCGGTGCCGGAGGCGTTCAGGGAGTTGACGAGGCCACCCAGGGTGCCGTCGCCGGTGTCGAGCGTCTTGGTCACGCCGTTGATCGTGAGATCGACGGTGGTGCCGCCGGAGACGACGACGTCACTGGTCGTCGCGGCGCCCGCGAAACGGAGTGAGTGCGCCTGGGCGAGCTGGTCGACCCGGAGACTGACGTTGCCGGACGCGGTGCCGGTGGTCGTGCTGACGGTGACGCCCTCGTGCGAGCTGGTGGCCTTGAGCGGGGACCAGGCGCCGGGCTTGGTCAGGTCGGCGGCCGCGGTGGTGATCGCCGCGAACTTCGCGTTGAGGTCCTGGATCGTCTTGAGCGTGGACTGCTCGGTGGTGAGCTTGGCCTTGAGCCGGTCCTGCGGGATGGACTCGAGCTGCATGAGCTGGGCGATGATTCCGGCGGTGTCCAGGCCGCTGCTCAGGCCGCCGATGCTCGCAGCTGGCATGTCGTCCTCCCGGGTCTCGGCACTGGCTGTGGTCTCTGGATGCGATCTCGGAGCTGCGCCCCTGCAGGGGAGGGGCTGAAATGCAGGCTCCCGGCGAGGGGCGAGTGGCCCCTCGCCGGGAACGGGTGCTGCGGGTGTGTCGCGGCTCCCCACGAAGCCTGGACACCGCTGGTTCAGCCGCCGCCACCCTCAGGCGGCGACCGAGGATCAGCGGAGCAGGGAGAGGACGCCCTGGGGCGCCTGGTTCGCCTGCGCGAGCATCGCCGTACCGGCCTGCGACAGGATCTGCGAGCGGGTGAAGTTCACCATCTCGGAGGCCATATCGGTGTCGCGGATGCGGCTCTCCGACGCGGACAGGTTCTCGATCGCGACGTTCACCGAGTTGATGGTGTGCTCGAACCGGTTCTGGTAGGCACCGAGCGAGGCACGCTGCGTCGAGATGGCGGTGATCGCGGTCTGGACGGTGGCGCTGTCCGTGATCACGGCGGCGGAGGTGTCGACGGCCTTGAGGGCGTCGGCACCGGTCACCGTGATGGCGTCCGCGGCGTCGGAGCCGACCTGGAACTTCAGGTCGGTGCCGGCGAAGAGGTCCACACCGTTGAACTTGGTGTTGTCGGTGATCCGGACGATCTCGTTCTGCAGCTGGGTGAACTCGGAGGACAGGGCAGCCTGCGAGTCCGCGTTCTGGGTGCCGTTGGCGTACTGCACCGAGAGGTCGTTCATGCGCTGCAGCATCGAGTGGACCTCGGTGAGGGCACCTTCCGCGGTCTGGGCGACGGAGATGCCGTCCTGGGCGTTGCGGACGCCGACCTTGAGGCCGCCGACCTGCGAGCGGAGGCCCTCGGAGATGGCCAGACCGGCAGCGTCGTCCGCGGCACGGTTGATGCGGAATCCGCTGGACAGCTTCTCCAGCGACTTCGACATCTGGCCCTGGGTCACCGACAGGTTGCGGTAGGAGTTGAAGGCGTCGATGTTCTGGTTGATTCGGAGCGACATGATGTGTTTCCTTCCTGGAATGTTTTCGCGGAGCCCGTCCGTGGGCTCCGGCTACCTCATCGGCCCGGTGCGGGAGGCCATGAGAAGTTTTCTGGAGATTTCTCGCCGGGATCCGTCGGCCGCGTTCTGGGACCGGCGGGCAGCGCCTCCGGATGCCGGGTCATGCCGTGGCGTCGAGCGCCGCGGGTACGGCGCGGCGACCGGAGGACACCGCGTGCCGGGTGGCCACCGCGTCGAAGTACGCGTGGCGGCGGCGGTCGACGCAGCCACCCGGGCGGGAGCTGGGGACGACCAGCTCCGGCTCGAGGCCGTGGTTGATCGCGTCACGGAGCAGGACGAGCGCCTCGGCCCGCAGCTGCGAGACGCGTGACTCGCTCACGCCGAGCTCCTCGGCGATCTCTGCCATCGGCCGCTCGGCGAGGAAGTAGCCCTCCACGACGACGCGCAGGCGATCGGGGAGCTCGGCGATGGCGCCGACCATGTAGGTCAGTCGCTCGCGGTGCTCGAGGATCGCCTCCGGGCTCGGGCCGTGGTTGGGGATGAGGTCGTCCAGCGTCGAGTCCTCGGACCCCTGGAGCGACAGGACCTGGGCCCGGGCGATGTCGTCCTCGTTCGCCGCCACGTCGCGGGCGGTCAGGCCTGTGGCGCTGGCGACCTCCTCGGGGGTCGCGGGGCGGCCGAGGGACACGGCCAGGGCGGAGCGGGTGGCGTCGAGCTCGCGGGCCCGGCGGCGCACCGTGCGCGACGCCCAGTCGATCCCGCGCAGCTCGTCCAGGACGGCGCCGCGGATGCGCGTCGCGGCGTAGCGCGCGAACGGGACACCCCGCTCGGGGTCGAAGGACCGGGCCGCGGTGACGAGCGCCGTGAGCCCGGCAGAGGTGAGGTCGTCGCGGTCGACGTACGACGGGAGGCGGCCCATCGTCTCGCGCACGATGTGGCCGACGACCGCCATGTTGGCGGTGATCAGCTCATCGGTCGACAACGCCGCGGGGGAAGGGTTCGGCTGGGCCAACGTCTCGGTCACAGGCGCAGACGCTGCCGGACGCCCGGGGTCCGCCGAGGGGCAATACCCAATATTAGGGAGTCTGGACACAAGGTCGGGCCCAAGGTCCCGGCGGCCATGATCCGGGTGGGGCAGGAAACTCGGGTGCGGAAGTGCTCAGGAGTGCCGCGCGGTGCCCGATGGAAGGGGTGCACCCGCCCCCGAACCACGAGGGCCGCCGAGAGAGGAGAACGCCGTGGAGAAGCTGTCGCTCATCCTGTGGCGTGAGCGCGAGCTCCTGGACACGCTGCTCTACAAGCTCGAGGTGGAGCGACTCGTCCTGGTCACGGGCAACTCCCGCTGGCTGATGCACGCGACCCGTGAGGTCGAGGCCGTCCTCACCACGCTGCGCGAGACCGAGGTCCTGCGAGCCGTGGCGGCCGACGAGGCCGCCGCCTCCGTCGCGCTCGAGTCGAACCCGAGCCTCCGCGCGCTGGCGCGGGCCGCCGACGCCCCCTGGGACGAGCTCCTCAACGAGCACGGCGACGCCTTCGAGTCGCTGACCCGGGAGATCACCGCGCTCGCCGACTCCAACCGCGAGCTCATCACGGTGGGCTACCGCTCCGCCCACGAGACGATCATGGCGCTCGGCGAGGCCGTCGACGGCTACACCCCCGAAGGCGCCGCGGTGGTCACCAGCACGCCTCCGCGACTGCTCGACAGGACCCTGTGACGTGTCCGGGTCCTTCTCGTCCTTCAACACCGGCCTGAGCGCGCTGCGCTACAACCAGGTGGCGATGGACGTGGCCGCCGGAAACATCGCCAACCAGGCCACCGAGGGCTACGCCCGCCGCCGCATCGAGGCGGGCTCGGTCGGTGCTCCGCCGCAGCTCTCGATGTGGTCGCGGTACGCCGGCTCCGGCGACGGCGTGGCCGTCAACAGCATCAGCCGGATGGTCGACCCGCTGCTCGACGCGCGGGCTCGCACCGAGCACTCCAACCAGGCCTACCTGGACCGCATCTCCTCCGTGCTCGACCGCGTCGAGTCGGGGATCGGCGAGCCCGGTGACGCCGGTGTCTCGGCCGCGATGGCCAAGTTCGGGACCGGCTGGCAGGACCTCGCCAACCACCCCGACCAGGACGCGGCTCGCACCCAGGTGCTCTCGCGCGCAGCCGAGGTGGTCGCCGCGCTGCGCAACCAGGCCGGCAACATCACCGAGGAGGCCTCCGACCAGCGGTTCCGCCTCCAGGTCACGGTGGACGAGGTCAACGTGATCGCCTCCGACCTGGCCGAGACCAACAAGAGCATCGCCACCGCCAGCCTGACGGGCTCCGACGCCAACGTGCTGCTCGACCAGCGCGACGCGCTGTCCCTGCGGCTCTCCGAACTGACCGGCGCGACGGCCAAGATCCGCAGCGACGGTGGCGTCGACGTCACCGTCGGCGGGGTGTCCCTGGTCGCCGGCTCGACGGCCAACCGCCTCGAGATCGCGTCCGGGGTGGCTGCCGACGGCAGTGCCGACGGCTCGCCCGTGACGTTCCGGGTCTCCGACGGCGTCACCACGATCCCGGTCAACGGCGCCGTCCTCGGCGAGACCGGTGCCGTCGCCGAGCTGCTCAACGTCACGCTGCCCGACTACCTCGCCAGCCTCGACGGGGTCGCGAAGACGTTCGCCGACGAGGTCAACGCCCAGCACGCCGCGGGGTTCGACGCCGCCGGGAACCCCGGCCAGCCCCTGTTCTCCTACGACCCGGCCGACGCGGCCGCGTCGCTCACCGTCGCCATCACCGCCCCTGGCGGGCTGGCGGCATCGGGCCTGCCCGGGGGTGGGCTCGACGGCTCGAACGCCCACGAGCTCTCCGAGGCGACGGCCGGCCTGGACGCCTACAAGACGCTGGTGAGCGGGTTCGGCGCGCGCGTCGCCTCCGTGCACCGGCTGGCCGCCAACCAGCAGGTGCTCACCGCCCAGGTCGACGGCTCTCGCGAGCAGCTCGCCGGGGTCAACATCGACGAGGAGATGATCAACATGCTCTCCGCGCAGCGTGCCTACGAGGCAGCCTCCCGGGTGATCACGACCGTGGACGCCGTGCTCGACACCCTCATCAACCGCACCGGGCTGGTGGGCCGATGATCTCCCGGATGACCCAGACCATGATGTCGCAGCGTTCGCTCGCCGGCATGCAGCTCGGGCTGACCCGCCTGGCACGGGTCCAGGAGCAGATCTCGACCGGGCGCATCATCAACCGGCCCTCAGACTCGCCCATCGACGCCGCCTCGGCCATGAACCTGCGCAAGGAGCTGGGCGAGCAGCAGCAGTACCTGCGCAACACCGCTGACGGTCTGGCCTGGCTCAACACAGCCGACAGCACGCTCTCCTCGATGAGCCTCCAGATCCGCAAGGCCCGCGAGCTCGGGCTGCAGGGCGCGAACACCGGCGCGCTGAGCGCTGACGCCCGCAACGCCCTGGCCGTGGAGATCGAGGGGATCCGCGACAGCCTCATCAAGGTCTCCAACACGACGTACCTCGACCGGCCGATCTTCGGCGGCATCACCGCGGGTTCCAAGGCCTACGACGACAGCGGCGCTTTCGTGGGCGTGGCGGGCGGGGTGACCCGTGCCGTGGCTCCCGGGGTACGCATCGACGTGAATGTCGACGGCGCCAGCATCATCGGTCCCAACGGCGCCAACCTCTTCGACGACCTCAGCGCCCTGGCCGGGGCCATCCGCACCGGCGACTCGGCCGCGACCGCAGTCGGCCTGGACGCCCTGCAGACCGGCCTGGGCCGGGTGACCACCGCGCTGGCCGACGTCGGCAGTCGCACCGTCCGTGTCGAGGCAGCCGAGCAGGCCGCGCTCGACGCCGAGCTCTCCATCAAGACCTCGCTGTCGGAGGTCGAGAACACCGACCTGCCGAAGGCGTTGATGGAGCTGAAGCTCCAGGAGACGGCGTACCAGGCAGCCCTGGCCGCGACCGCTCGGGTGATGCAGCCGAGCCTGATCGACTTCCTCCGATGAGGAGTGCCATCATGGCGCGCACGCAGGTCAGCGAGCAGGTGAGGAGTCAGATGCCCGAGTTGCCGGTGATCGAGATGAGCCGGCCGGTGCCGGGCTTCCCGCACCTGAGCCGCTTCGCCCTGATGCAGCTCGACGACGACGGCGTGCTCTGCGCCCTGCGGTCGCTCGACGACCCCCAGATGCGCTTCCTCGTGGTGTCGGCCGTGAGCTTCTTCCCCGACTACGCGCCGGTCGTCGACGACGCCACCGTCGCCGAGCTCGGCATCGAGGCGGTGGAGGACGTGCTCGTGCTCGTCGTTCTCAGCGCAGGCACGTCGCTCTCCGACACGACGGCCAACCTGCTTGCCCCCATCCTGGTCAACACTCGCACCCTGAAGGGGGCCCAGGTCATCCTCGACGACCCGGCCCTGCAGCTCGCCGCGCCCCTGGTGGCGTAGCGTGCACCTATGCTGGTTCTGAGCCGTCGCATTGGTGAGAGCGTCGTGGTCGGCGACAACATCGCCATCACGATCCTCGAGGTCCGAGGCGACATCGTCAGGGTCGGCATCGACGCCCCCCGCGACGTGAAGGTGCACCGCGCCGAGCTGCTCGCCGAGCTCGAGCAGACCAACAAGCAGGCCGCGTCGCCCACCGACGACATCGTCGCCTCGCTGCGGGAGTCGCTCGCCAGGCGCAAGAACTCCTGATCGGCCCCTGGTCGGCCCCTGCGTCGGCGAGCCGTCAGGCGCCCTGCTCCTCCAACTGGTCCGATAGCCGCGAGGCGAGTACGGCGGCCTGGGTGCGGCGCTCGAGCCCGAGCTTGGCCAGCATCTGGGTGACGTTGTTCTTGACCGTCTTCTCCGCGATGTGCAGCTGCTCGCCGATCTGCCGGTTCGTCAGGCCCTGACCGATCTGCCACAGGATGCGGCGCTCGCGCGAGCTGAGCGAGGCCAGCTCACCCGTGGTGTGCACCGGCCCCTTCATCCTGTTGAGCAGGTGTGTCACGGCATGCGGGTCGAGCATCGACTGGCCGGCGGCCAGCGCGCGCACCCCGCCCAGCAGGGCGCTGCCGCCGATGCGCTTGAGCGCGTAGCCCGCCGCTCCGGCCAGGATCGCGTCGACGACTGCGTCGTCGTCCTTGTCGTTGGTCAGCACGAGCGTCGCGACGTCCGGCGCTCGCTCGCGCAGGGCGCGGACCAGGTCGGAGGCCTTGGCGTCGGGGAGGTCGCCGTCGATGATCACCACGTCGGGTTGCAGCCGCAGGATCTGGGCGAGTCCTTCCGCGGCCGTGGCGGCCTCGCCGATCAGCTTGACGTCATCGACGGACTCGATCACCGCCTTGATCCCGAAGCGAATGATCTCTGCGTCGTCGACGACGCAGACCGAGATGACAGCCATGGGCCCTTGTATACACGTCGCCGAGTGGGTGTTTCAGGGGTTTGGGAATATAGTTGCGCTCGACAACCTTTTTGCAGGTGTCAGGCCTCCGTACTCAAGATCGTGAATCGAGAACCCGTGTCCCAGGCAGTACCCCCGTCCTCCGCATCAGTCGCTCCCTCCCCGGCCCCCGAGCCGGCGGAGGAAGCGGGCCGGATGAGCCACCGTGAGGTGCTCGAGGCCCTCTCGGGTCTCCTCCTCGCGATGTTCGTCGCCATGCTCTCCAGCACGGTCGTCTCCAACGCGCTGCCGCGCATCATCACCGACCTGGGGGGCAGCCAGACCGGCTACACCTGGGTCGTGGTGGCGACGCTCCTGACGATGACGGCGACCACCCCGATCTGGGGAAAGCTCGCCGACCTGTTCAGCAAGAAGATCCTGGTCCAGTCCGCGCTGGTCATCTTCTCCATCGGATCGCTGATCGCCGGCTTCGCGCCGTCGATGGAGGTGCTGATCGGCGCCCGCGCCATCCAGGGCCTGGGTGTCGGCGGCCTGACCGCCCTGGTCCAGGTCGTGATCGCGAGCATGGTGACCCCGCGCGAGCGTGGTCGCTACTCCGGCTACATCGGTGCCACGTTCGCGATGGCCACCGTCTCCGGCCCCCTCATCGGCGGCCTGCTCGTCGACACCGTCGGCTGGCGCTGGTGCTTCTTCATGGCGCTGCCGGTCGCGGTCGCGGCGTTCGCCGTACTCCAGAAGACGCTGCACCTGCCGGTGATCCGTCGCGAGGTCCACATCGACTACGCCGGCGCCACCCTCCTTGTGGGCGGCGTGTCCCTGCTGCTCGTCTGGGTCTCCCTCGCCGGCGGCCAGTTCGCCTGGGGCTCGGGCACCAGCCTCGCGCTCGTCGCGGCCGGCGTGATCGTGCTCGCGCTCGCCGTGCTCGTCGAGGCGCGGTACGCCGTGGAGCCGATCATCCCGCTGCGACTCTTCAAGGACCGCACCACCTCGCTCGCGACCGCGGCGTCGGTGCTGATCGGCATCTCCATGTTCGGCGCGACCGTCTACCTGTCCCAGTACTTCCAGCTCGCCCGGGGCATGTCGCCCACGCACGCCGGCCTGATGTCCATCTGCATGGTCGGCGGTCTGCTGGTCTCGAGCATCGTCAGCGGCCGGCTGATCAGCAAGACCGGCGCGTGGAAGAGGTTCCTCGTCGGCGGCATGGTGCTCGTCGTGGCCGGCCTGGCCATGCTCGCGAGCATCGACGAGACCACCCCGCTCGTGGTCGTGGGCCTCTTCATGGCCGTGCTCGGGCTCGGCCTGGGCGCGACGATGCAGAACCTCGTGCTGGCCGTGCAGAACATCACCGCGCAGTCCGACATGGGCGCCGCCTCCTCGGTGGTGGCCTTCTTCCGCTCGATGGGCGGCTCGGTCGGCGTCTCGGTGCTGGGCGCGGTGCTCAGCCACCAGGTGGCCGGCTCCGTGGCGCGCGGCCTGGCCAAGCTGGGCATCGAGCAGGAGGCCGGGGAGAGCAACTCGATCCCCGACCTGTCCACGCTGCCCGCCCCGGTGCGCGAGCTCTTCGAGCACGCGTTCGGCACCGCGATCGGCCACATCTTCCTGGTGTCGGTGCCCTTCGCCTTGGCCGCGTTCGTCTTCGTGCTGCTCATCAAGGAGGTCCCGCTGCGCACCACGGTGCTGCGCGAGGACGAGTTTGCCCCCGAGGCGACCGCGGAGCTGCAGGGCCGATGAGCCGCACTGAGGCGCTCCTGGGCATCGAGCGCGAGGTCGGGGTGCTGATCCGCCGGGTCAGGCGGGTCATCACCGCGCGTGCCTTGATGGTGCACCCCGACCTCCAGCCGGCGGCCTACCTCATCCTGGGGTACGTCGCAGACCTGGGACCGCAGCGGTCCTCGGCGATCGCCGAGAAGTTCGCGATCGACAAGGGCGCCGTGAGCCGGCAGGTGCAGCACCTCGTGGAGCTCGGGTTCGTCGAGCGCCGCCCCGACCCCGACGACGGTCGCGCCAGCATCCTGCGCGTCACCGCGAAGGGGCGCCGCCGGCACCACGAGGTCAACGCGCTGCGACGCCAGTTCCTCGACGAGCGGCTGAGCGACTGGGACGACGAGGAGCTCGAGGGGTTCGCCGACCTGATGGCGCGCTACAACGCCTCGCTCGACGCGGCCGAGCTCGTCGGCTCAGCGCAGCCAGACCGCGGTGTCCGGAGGTAGCACCCCGCCCGGGAGGTCACCCGACGCGGCGAACACGTCCCCGGGGGGCAGCGCCGCCGGCGCCGTACCGCAGTTGAGCACGACCGTCACCGGCCCGCGCCGGAACGCCAGCACCGCCTCGTCGTCACCGATCATCTCGACGTCCTCACCGGCGGTGGCCGCGAACGTACGCCGCGCCGCCAGCGCCGCCCGGTAGAACTCCAGCGTCGACCCCTCCGCACGGGTCTGCGCCTCGACGGTCAGCGCCGACCAGCCCGCGGGCTGCGGGATCCACGGCTGATCCGGCCCGGGCCCGAAACCGAAGGGCGGCTCGGCGCCCGACCACGGGATCGGCACCCGGCAGCCGTCGCGCCCGGGCTCGCCGGTCCGGAACCAGGACGGGTCCTGGCGGTGCTCGGGAGCCACGTCGACCTGCGCCAGGCCGAGCTCCTCGCCCTGGTAGACGTACGACGACCCCGGCAGCGCGAGCATCGTCAGGGTCGCCGCGCGGGCGCGGGCCAGGCCCTGCGCACCGCCGCCGTACCGCGTCGGGTGGCGCACCACGTCGTGGTTGCTGAGCACCCATGTCGGGGCTGCGCCCACTGGGGCCACGGCCTCAAGGGTGCCGGTGATGACGTCGCGGAAGGCCTCGGCCGACCAGTCGGCCAGCAGCCACGAGAAGTTGAAGGCCTGGTCGAGCT
The DNA here is from genome assembly GCF_049897745.1 of Nocardioides sp. LHG3406-4. NCBI lineage: Bacteria > Bacillati > Actinomycetota > Actinomycetes > Propionibacteriales > Nocardioidaceae > Nocardioides > Nocardioides sp. LHG3406-4. Next base: position 587,530 of record NZ_JAFCWV010000001.1, on the reverse strand, counting down.
CGTCGGGCCGCACGAAGCGCGCCATCGACTCGGGCGTCTGGGTCCAGGCCTCGGCGACCGCCATCTTGTCGGGCCCCGCCTCGTCGAGGATCCGGTGCCACGAGCGGTAGATCTCGTGCACCTCCGGCTGGTCCCACATCGGCTCGTCGGCGAGGGTGCGCGCCACCATGCTGTCGCCCGGCGCGGGTGCGGACCCGGGTGCCGGGGCGGTCTCGCCGGCCGGCCTGACCTGGTCGCGCAGCGTCTCCTCCTTGAACAGGCCGTGGGCGACGTCGATACGGAAGCCGTCGACGCCCCGATCGAGCCAGAATCGCAGCACTTCCTCGAACATGGCCGGCACCTCCGGGTTGCGCCAGTCGAGGTCGGGCTGGGTGGCGTCGAAGAGGTGGAGGTACCACTCCCCGTCGGGCAGCCGGGTCCACGCCGGGCCGCCGAAGACCGACAGCCAGTTGTTGGGCGGCTCGCTGCCGTCGGGACCGCGGCCCGCCCGGAAGAGATAGCGGGCCCGCTCCGGAGAGCCTGGCCCCGCGGCCACGGCCGCGCGGAACCACGCGTGCTCACTGGACGTGTGGTTGGGCACCAGGTCGACGATCACCCTGAGGCCGAGCTCGTGGGCGCGGCCCAGCAGCTCGTCGGCGTCGGCCAGCGAGCCGAACAGCGGGTCGACGTCGCGGTAGTCGGCGACGTCGTACCCGTGGTCGTGCTGGGGGGAGGTGTAGAACGGCGTGATCCACACGGCGTCGACCCCCAGATCCCGCAGGTACGGCAGCCGGGACGTGATGCCCGGCAGGTCGCCGATGCCGTCGCCGTCGCTGTCGGCGAAGCTGCGGACGTAGACCTGGTAGACCACGGCGTCGCGCCACCACTGGTGGTGCTCTGCCGTCGGGTCGGGCGGAGTCATGCGAAGTCCTTCGGGTCGATGGCGATCCAGACGTGCTCGGCCCGGGCGACCACCCGGCCGTCGGGGTCGTAGAGCGCGGCCGCCGTGAAGGTCTTGCGGCCCTCGCGTCCCCGGGCCTGGCCGACGACCACGTGCTCGTCGCCGACCACCGGCAGGGTGTCGACCTGCGCGGTGATCCGGCCGAGGACCATCAGGCGCTCCTCCAGGTCACCCGCCCAGCCGCCCACGCAGTCGAGTGCGGCCCAGGTCACGGCGAGCGACGTACGGCGTACGTCGTCGGGGTCGGCGGGCTGGTCCTGAGCCAGGCTCGGGTGCGGCGTCCAGGTCGCCGCGACGCGGGTCGCAGCGCCGGCGGGCGCGACCGGGCCGGGGAAGATCCGCAGCCCGTCGCCCTCCTCACGCGCTGTCCCGCACACGAAGCAGGTGGGGAACGGATGGGAGCGCAGCCCCGGGTACGCCGCCCGGGCGGCCCGGGCGAGCCTGACCTCGACGGGCTCCACGGTCTCGAGGGCGGCCTCCACCGGTCTCGCCTCGGCCACGGTGGCGCCGTCGTGCAGGGCGAGCGTGACGCCGTCACGCACGGTGACCGCCATCTCCGTCTCGAGAGGCGGTGGCCTGCGGAGCGAGACCTCGATGGCGGGCCACGCGTCGGCGGGGGCACCGCGGCGCTCGGCGTCCACCAGCGCGGCCAGGGCGCCGGCGGTCCAGCCGCCGTTGCCCGACGACGGTGGGCCGCAGTAGCGGGTGGGCACGATCAGCTCGGTCACGGTCCCAACCCTGCCACCTGGGGGCCCACCCGATGCGGGGGCATAGGACACAATGGCTTGGTGAGCGACCTGATCGACACCACCGAGATGTACCTCCGCACCATCTACGAGCTGGTCGAAGAGGGCATCGTCCCGCTGCGTGCCCGCATCGCCGAGCGGCTGCACCAGAGCGGCCCGACCGTGTCGCAGACGGTGGCCCGCATGGAGCGCGACGGCCTGGTCACGGTCGAGGGTGACCGCCACCTCCAGCTCACCGACGAGGGTCTGCGGCTCGCGACCCGGGTCATGCGCAAACACCGGCTCGCCGAGCGCCTGCTCACCGACGTCATCGGCCTCGACTGGGAGCTGGTGCACGCGGAGGCCTGCCGCTGGGAGCACGTCATGTCCGAGACGGTCGAGCGGCGCCTGATCGAGCTGCTCGACCACCCCACGTCCTCGCCGTACGGCAACCCGATCCCGGGCCTCAGCGAGCTCGGCGAGTCCGGCCTCGGCGAGGAGTTCATGGAGGGCGTCCAGCCGCTCGCCACCGCGGCCGGAGGCGCCGAGTCGCGCGTGCACATCCGCCGGATCTCCGAGGAGATGCAGAAGGACGAGGTGCTGATGAGCGCGCTGCGCCGCGTCGGCGCGCTGCCCGACAAGACGGTCACCGTGATCGCCACCGCCGGCGGGGTCCTGGTCGGCTCCGGCGGCGAGACCGCCGAGGTCGACCTCGAGGCGGCCGACCACATCTTCGTGCGGGCGCTCTGAGGCGAGCGCGGTGGTCGTGATCCCCGGATATCCGGGGATCACGACGCTTCGACGGCGTTGCAACGCCGGCAAAGCGCAACGAACGACGGCAAGGCTGCGGTCGGGAGCACCAACGGAGCCGCGGCGATCAGGCCGACAGCTCCGCCGACCGGCCACGTCCTGCGGCACCCACTCGCGGCTCGCCGGCGCGGTCGACCAGCGCGGTCAGGAACTCGCTGCACCCCGCCTCCACGGTGTACGACGCCAGCGCGTCGCCGCGAGTCGCCCCCCGGTTGACGATGACGACCGGAGTGCCCCGGCTCGCCGCGCGCTTGACGAACCTCAGCCCGCTCATCACCGTCAGCGACGACCCGACCACCAGCAGGGCGCCGACCTCGCCGAGTGCCTCCACCGCCGCATAGCACCGCTCCACGCGCGGGGGCGGCACGTTCTCGCCGAAGAACACCACGTCCGGCTTCAGCACGCCGCCGCACCCCGCACAGTCGGGCACTATGAAGTCCGCGGTCTCGGCGAGGTCCACGTCACCGTCCGGGCGGGCGGCGACGTCGGCGTGCCGTTCGGCCCAGCCCGGGTTGAGGGCGGCCATCCGCTCCTGCATCGCGACCCGCGGCGACGTCTCCCGGCAGTCGAGGCAGATGACGTCGGCCACCCGGCCGTGCAGGGCGACGAGCCGCTGCGACCCGGCCCGCTCGTGGAGCCCGTCGACGTTCTGGGTGATCAGCAGCTCGGGGTCGAGGCGAGCCAGCGCGAGGTGCCCGGCGTTGGGGGCCGCGGTGCCCATCCGCCCCCAGCCGACATGGCTGCGCGCCCAGTAGTGGCGGCGCGCCGCCGGCCCCGAGCGGAACTCCTGGAAGGTCATCGGCTGCCGCGGCACCGAGCCCGGGCCGCGGTAGTCGGGAATGCCCGAGTCGGTCGACAGCCCCGCCCCGGTGAGTACGACGAGTGGCCGGCCGGCCAGGAAGTCGACGACCCGGGGGAGTGTCACCGGGCGTACCGGAGCTCCGCCCGGGCGCGCGTCTTGGCGGCCTCGACGTCGCGGTCCTTCGGCGGGGCGGTGGTGACCAGGCTGTCGAGCAGGTGCCGGGTGACGTGCGCGATCTCGTGCACGGCGGCGTCGAACGCCTCCTTGTTCGCCTGGGACGGCTTGGTGGTCCCGCTGACCTTGCGGACGTACTGCAGCGCGGCGGCGGCCACCTCGTCGCCGGTGGCCGGCGGCTCGAAGTTGTTGAGGGGTCTGATGTTGCGGCACATGCCCCCAGAGTACGACGGGAGCGAGGGCTCTACAGGTCCAGGAAAGACAGCCCGTCGCCGGTGACCAGCACGACCCGGCCCGACGGCAACGGCACCATCCGGACCTCGGCGATCTCGTCGCCGTACTCCACCGGCAGCAGCTCACCCTCCATCCGGCCGTCTCCCAGCCGCAGCACCGAGACCCAGCCGGTGCGACCCTCCCAGCCCTTCGAGACGACCGTCAGCGCGATGCGCTGCTCGGGCAGCCACGTGAACTGGCGCGGGTCGGTCGCGGCGCCGGCCTGGGACATCCGGGGGTACTCCACCGTGTCGAGGCGGCGCGGGTCGGTGAGGTCGGTGACGTCGAAGAGGGCGGCCTGGGCGCCCGTCGTCGTGCCCGCCAGCGTGGCGTCCTGCCCGACGCCGATCATCCGGTCCGCGCCGAGCGGGTGCAGGTACTCGCTGTAGCCCGGGATCTTGAGCATCCCGAGCGACTCGGGCTCCTCGACGTCGCTGAGGTCGACGGCGTACAGCGGGTCGACCTGGCGGAACGTCACGAGGATGGCGAGGTCGTCGAACCAGCGCACCGAGCGGATGTCCTCGTGGGGCCCCAGCCCGTCGAGACGGCCCACCTCGACGAGCTCGTCGTCGTCCTCGCGCAGGGTCACCACGGAGTTGAAGCTCCCGGTCGCCGACGTGGCACCGAGGGCCAGGCGGAGCACCCCGTCGGCGGAGTCCATCGCCCAGCGGTCGCGGATCTCGCCGTCGACCTCGCCGGAGGCGACGTACTCGGTGGTCGCGCCGTCGAGGCTGAAGGCGAAGAGCTGGGTGGTGCCGTCGACCTGAGGGACGGTGGAGTCCGAGAACGGGCTGGTGAGGCTCTCCACGCAGCACCAGCCCCAGCCCGCGCTGGTCGCGAGATACATCCGGTCCGCGGAGAAGTACGTCGTCTGCGCGTCGGTAGCGACTGCCGAGACCGTCCGGTCGGTCGTCCCGCCCGGGTCCAGCGCGACCACGGTCATCGTGCCCAGGGCGGCCTCGTCGTCGGCCGGCACCGCCACCTCGGAGCAGTCCGCGACGAGCTCGCCGGTCGCCGGGTCGACGGTGTCGTCGTCGGTCACCGCCACGACGTTCGGCAGCCAGTCGTCGAGGGTGCTGTCGCGCACCACCGCCTCGTTCTCGCGGCGCGCGCTCGGCTCGCCCCGGTCCTCCTCGGGCGTCACGAAGTCGAGCTCCGGCAACCCCGTGCTGAGCACCAGCCGCACCACGTCGTCGTTGAGTCGCATCGTGACCAGCGCAGCGTCGTACACCCAGGTCCCAGAGACCGTGGGCGCTGCCGGGTCGCTCACGTCGACCACGACCATGCGGGTGTCGCCGTCGCGGCGCGGCAGGTTGGCGCCGGTCACGACCAGCCGATCGCCGACGAGCAGCATCTCGGCATCGGCGATGCCGTCGAGGTCGAGGCTGGCGAGCTCGACGACCTCCTCGCCGGTGGCGTCGTACGTCGTGAGCTCGTCGTCGTTGATCCGGAAGACGTGCTCGCCGTCGGTCTTCACCACGTCGGGCTCGTCGACCCCGGCCTCCTGCACGTTGGTCCCGGTGTCGCCGTTGGTGGCACGGGTGGTCGTCGGCGCGGCCCCGAGAGAGTCGGACGCGGCGGCGCGCTCGCCCTCGGCGGCGTAGACGACGCCGCCACCGCCCCACCCCCACGGCCCGACCCGGTCGATCGCTCGCTGGACGTAGGAGTCGAGCAGGTCCTCGCAGGAGTCCGGCGCCGTGAGATCGGCGTTGACCAGCTGCACCGGTGGGGTGCGCACACCTGGGGGCGACGACACTCCGGCATCACCGGTCGCCACGAGCACGCCCGCACCGAACGCAGTGGCCAGGGCCGCCGTACCCGTCACTGCCGCGATCACCCGTCGTCTCATGTGCACTCGGACGGTCGGGGTGCCGTCGCGGTTCCGCGGCTGCGACGATGACGGGATGCCTGCGGCCCGCGAGCTCGACATCGTGCTCTTCGGAGCGACCGGCTTCACCGGCGGACTCACCGCCGACTACCTCGCCACCCACGCGCCCCCCGGGCTGCGGTGGGCGCTGGCCGGCCGGAACGCCGACAAGCTGGAGACCGTGCGCGACCGTCTCGCATCCCTCGACGAGCGTTGGGACGAGCTGCCGCTCCTCCACGCCGACGTCACCGACCCCGACACCCTCGCGGCCGTCGCCGAGCGCGCCCGCGTCGTGATCACCACCGTCGGCCCCTACCTCGAGTACGGCGAGCCGCTGGTCGCCGCGTGCGCGGCGGCCGGCACCGACTACGTCGATCTCACCGGGGAGCCGGAGTTCGTCGACCTGATGTGGGCCGCCCACCACGAGACGGCCGTCGACTCGGGCGCTCGCCTCGTGCACGCCTGCGGCTTCGACTCGGTGCCGCACGACCTCGGCGCGCTCTTCACCGTCGGCCATCTGCCCGACGACCAGGCGATCTCGCTGCGTGGGGTGGTCCGGCTCAAGGCGACGTTCTCGGGCGGCACCTTCCACTCGGCGATGCACTCCTTCTCCCGGCGTGGGGAGATGAGGGAGGCCCGGAGCGCGCGCCGCTCCGCCGAGCCTCGCCCCGAGGGGCGGTCGTCGAAGCCGACTGGCGCGCGGCCGCACCGGGACCCCGTGCTGGGCTACTGGCTCCTGCCGCTCCCGACGATCGACCCGATCATCGTCGCGCGCAGCGGCGCCGCCCTGCCGGCGTACGGACCGAGGTTCCGCTACTCGCACTTCGCCGGCACCCGCACCCTGCCGTACGCCGTCGGCGGCGCTCTCGGCGCCGGGCTACTCGGCCTCGCCGCCCAGGTGAGGCCGCTGCGCGAGCTGGCCCTCAGGCGGGTGCCGCGCGGGGAAGGGCCCGACGCGGCCCGGCGCGACGCATCGTGGTTCACCGTCCACTTCGTCGGCGAGGCCGGCGGCCAGACGGTGCGCACGAAGGTCTCCGGCGGCGACCCCGGCTACACCGAGACCTCGAAGATGCTCGCGCAGAGCGCCTTGTGCCTCGCCTTCGACGACCTGCCGCCCACCGCCGGCCAGGTCACCACCGCACAGGCCATGGGCCAGGCGCTGATCGATCGCCTGCGGGCCGACGGCATCACCTTCGAGGTCGTCGCCTGACCCGGTCTCGCCCGGTAGTCCGGTGCGTTTCGGGGCTCCTGGACCCCCGCGAGCCGCATTCTGCACCGGACTACCGCGGGGCGTGGGTCCGCGCGGGCGACCTCGCGGCTGCGTGGCAAGATGTTCCCTCGGCCGGTCGGAGAGACGGCCAGGCCCCAGTAGCTCAGTGGATAGAGCAGCCGCCTCCTAAGCGAAAGGTCGCCAGTTCGACTCTGGCCTGGGGCACCACCACCTCGTTCGAGCGCCGTTGTTCGAGCGCTCACGCGGATGCGGCCTCTTCGTCCCCGAGGCGCTCGCGCAGTCGCTGGACGACGTCCTCCAGCTCGAGCACCCGGGCGATGCCGGCCAGGTTCAGCCCCTCTGCGAGCAGGTCGCGGATCCGGGTGAGGACCTCGATGTCGTCGGGGCTGTAGAGGCGGGTGCCGCCCGGCGTCCGGTCGGGCGTGACCAGGCCCCGGCGTTCGTAGACGCGCAGGTTCTGGATCTCCATGGAGACCATCGAGGCGGCGACCGAGATGGCGTAGACCCCGACGTACGGCTCGGACATCGCATCTCCTCCGGGCTTGAACTACTCACATGTGAGTGGTACAAAATCTCTATCAGATGTTACAGGTCATCTGACACCAAGACGAGAGGAGCTTCCCATGCTGCTTCGCAACACCGACCCCTTCCGCGACTTCGACCGCCTCACTCAGCAGCTGCTGGGCACCACCAATCGTCCGGCGGTGATGCCGATGGACGCCTGGCGGGAGGGCGACCAGTTCGTCATCGAGTTCGACCTGCCCGGGGTCGTGAAGGACTCCATCGACCTCGACATCGAGCGGAACGTCCTGACGGTCCGGGCCGAGCGCGTCGGCCGCAACGGCGACTGGGAGATGCTCGCCTCCGAGCGGCCCAGGGGTGCCTTCAGCCGGCAGCTCGTCCTGGGCGACAACCTCGACCTCGAGCACATCCAGGCGAGCTACGACGCGGGCGTGCTGCGCCTCCTGGTCCCGGTCGCCGAACGAGCCAAGCCCCGCAAGATCGAGATCGGCGAGAGCAGCGACCAGCCGACCGCGATCACCAGCTGAGGCCGGGCCGCTCCGAACGAGGGTCCGTGGGGCACCGGCCCCGCGGACCCTCGCTCGCGCTGACCGAGCGATAGCACGGCGGAATTGGCGTACGGCGGCCGGGCTAGCACACTGTTTGCCGAGGTCGCGTAGGTTCGACCCCAGTTCAGCCCCGCCGGTCTTCTCCGGCCTGTCAGCAGCCCGAGGTGCACCCGCGTGTCCGACGCACATACAGACGAGCCATCGGAGCGTCCCGCCGCGCCCACGAGACGCCCCAAGAGACGCGGGCGCGGCAAGAAGAAGCACACGGTGGCCTACGTGCTGCTCTCCTCGCTCGTGGTGCTGGCGCTGGTCACCGGCCTGTCCGTCGTGTACTTCTACCGCAGCCTCAGCGGGAACCTCAACGTCGTCGACGTGATGGGCGAGGTCGACAACACTCCCGAGAAGGTCAAGGTCGAGGGACCCAAGCAGCCGATCAACGTCCTGGTGATGGGGTCCGACACCCGCGAGGGCGAGGGCAACCAGATCGACGGTGAGGTGGGCGCGGCCGGCTCCGACACGACGATCCTGCTGCACCTCTCGGCCGACCGCTCGCGGGCGTACGGCGTGAGCATTCCGCGTGACTCGCTCGTCACCCGCCCTGACTGCGGCAAGAACAACGAGATCGCCGGCGGCACCGACCAGATGTGGAACGCCGCCTACAGCCTCGGCCAGCAGGCCTGCACGATCGAGCAGTTCCAAGAGCTCACCCACATCGCGATCGACCACTACGTCGTCCTCGACTTCAACGGCTTCAGGGACATGGTCGACGCCATCCACGGCGTCCCGGTCTGCATCCCCGAGGACATCGAGGACCCCGCGCACAACATCTCCATCCCGGCCGGCAGGCGCGACATCAAGGGCGCCGAGGCACTGAGCTATGTGCGGGTGCGTCACGAGGTCGGCGACGGCTCCGACATCAGCCGCATCACGCGTCAGCAGACGTTCATCGCCGCGATGGCGAAGAAGGTCATCTCCGGCGGCACCCTGGCCCGGCCCGACCGGTTGATCGGGTTCCTGCGGGCGGTCACCAAGTCACTGACCGTCGATCCCGGCCTGAAGAACCTCAGCAAGATCGGCGGCCTGGGCGTCCAGTTCCAGAGCATCGGCCTCGACAACATCCAGTTCCTGACCGTCCCCTTCAAGTACGACGAGCGGCCCGAGTTCAGCGGCCGCGTCGTCTGGACGCCGGAGGCCAAGTCGCTGTGGCGCAAGATCCGCAACGACGAGCCGCTCAGCAAGCGCCTCACCTCCGGCGCGATCAACGCCGCGACCGCGCCGGGCAAGGGCGAGTCGCCCTCGTCGACCGAGTCTCCCTCCGGGTCGGAGTCGCCGTCGGGCTCGGAGTCGCCGTCGGACACCACCTCGCCGTCGGGGACGACGTCACCGTCGGACCAGGAGTCCCAGGAGGCTGCTGAGAACGCCGCCGAGAACGGCCTCTGCGCATGACCGGGGACGACGTCCCCGAGCCCGAGTGGGCACGCCGCAAGCGGCTGGCGGAGGTGTTCGGCGACGTCCTCCCGGACACCACGAACGACGAGCGCGAGCCGGAGGCGCCGCGACAGGAGTCCAGCGCCGAGGAGTGGCTGCGCGCCCAGGTGCCGCCGCACCACGGCTGATCGCGCGAGTCTCAGGGGTCGGTCAGACGCTGCGGCTCGCCTTGAGGAGGTCACGGATCTCCTCGAGCAGGGCGATGTCGGCGGGCGTGCCGGCCGGCTCGTTCGGGAAGAACCTCTCCTTGGCCTTGGTGTAGGGCAGCACCACGAAGAAGTAGACGACCGCGGCCAGCAGCACGAACGAGATGACGGCGTTGAGGAAGGCCCCGAACGTCTGCTCGCCCGTGCTGAAGTACTCCGACCCGGCACCGTTGGGCATCAGGCCGGTCAGCCACTCGGTGAACCTGGCCACGACGGCACCGAAGGCGGTGCCGATGATGACCGCCACGGCCAGGTCGACGAGGCTGCCGCGCAGGATGAAGTTCTTGAATCCACTCATGAGGGCTCCTAGTCGCTCCCCGTGGGAGCGTGCCGAGGCAGGACGACCAGGAGGCTAGCGGCTCAGGACCACGCTGAGGAACTGGGTCGCCGCCACCCCGCCGACGTCGGCCAGTCGCGTCTCGGGCACCCCCAGCACCACTAGCCGTCCGGCCAGGCCCTCGGTGCGGGTCGACTGATCGGTGGCCGGGAGCGCCAGCACGGGCGCGTCGGTGAGCACGACGTCGGCCTCCCCGGACTCCGGGTCGGTGGCGAGGACGTCGATCCGGTCACCGACCCGCAGCAGTGCCACGGCATCGGCGTCGGGGATGCGTACCGGGTAGGCCGCGAGGCCGGGGTAGCCCTCGGCGAGCGTGGGAGAGACCAGCCGCACGTCCGTCACCGCCTCGCCGCGGCGTAACGGCGCCGCCAGAGTGCGGCCGAGTGGTCGCGGGTCGAGGGAGGTGGGTGCCGTGCCGTCGGCGTACGCCACCTCGGTCAGGTCGGCGGCGGCGAGGACCGTGCCGGACGGCAGGTCGCGCGCGGCGACGAGCACGACGTCGCTCGGCGGCGCCGGGGGCCGGGTCGCCAGCACGCCGACCAGGACCGCCGCGGCGGCACAGAGGAACGCGAGCAGCCTGCGGTGGGCCAGCACCCGGCGGCGAAGGAGGCGGCGCATCCCGCGGGCGCGCTCGCCCCCACGGTCGCGCAGGTCGGTGAACGTGGCAGCCATGCCCCGACGCTAGGCGGAATCGCCCTCGCCCGGCGGCGCTCGTCCACAGGGGTCAGTCGGAGGTGGCCTTCGACCCCGACGACCCGGACGCCCCGGAGCTCGAGGAGCCGGAGTCGGACGACTTCGACGGCGTGGCCGGCTTGGCGTCCGACTTCGAGGAGTCGGAGGAGGTGGTGGCCGCCGTCTTCGTCGTACTCGACTCGGCGGAACGGCTGTCGTTGCGGTAGAACCCCGAGCCCTTGAACACCACGCCCACGGCGTTGAAGACCTTGCGCAGCCGCCCGTCGCACTCGGGGCAATGGGTCAGCGCGTCGTCGCTGAAGCTCTGGAACTGCTCGAACGCGTGACCGCAGACGGTGCATGCGTACTGATATGTCGGCACGGCAGTCCATCGTACGTGACCGGAACCAGGCGTCTTACCGGGCACAATGTCCGGCGATGACCCAGCACGCGGCCACCCCGCCCCCCACCCCACCCGGCAGCGACGCCTCCCCGTCCGCCACGCCCTGGTGGCGGGTGTTCCGCGGCTGGCCCACGGCCGCCAGGTGGGCTGTCTACGTCGCGCTCGGGCTCGTCCTCGTCCTGGTCGCGGGCCTGGTCGTCGGCTGGGTCTTCTACCGCACGCCGCTGCCCCAGACCGACGGGGAGCTCGCGGTGCCGGGACTCCAGGCCCGGGTCGAGGTCGTCCGCGACGACATGGGCATCGCCCAGATCTACGCCGACTCCGACGCCGACCTGATGCGCGCGCAGGGCTTCGTGCACGCCCAGGAGCGCTTCTTCGAGATGGACGTACGCCGGCACGTCACCGCCGGCCGGCTCTCGGAGCTGTTCGGCGAGACCGGGCTCGAGACCGACAAGTTCATCCGCACCATGGGCTGGCGGGCGGTCGCCGAGGAGGAGGTCGCGCTGCTGGAGCCCGAGACCCGCGAGGCGCTGGAGCAGTACGCCGCGGGCGTCAACGCCTACCTCGACCAGCACGACCCGGCAGGCATCGCCGTGGAGTACACCCTCCTCCGCCTCGGCGGGCTCACTTACACGCCGGAGCCGTGGACGGCCGTCGACTCGCTCGCCTGGCTCAAGGCGATGGCCTGGGACCTGCGCGGCAACATGGCCGACGAGATGGACCGGGTCATCGCCGGCCTCGACCACGACCCGGCCGAGGTCGACCAGCTCTACCCGCCCTACGACGAGCAGGCCCACCGCCCGATCGTCACCCAGGGCGCCGTGGTCGACGGCGTCTACGAGCAGGACGCGACCCGCAACGCCACCCGCAAGCCGCAGCGGCCGGCGTACCCCGCGGCCGCCGTCGACGAGCTCGAGCGGCTCAGCGACGACGTCGCCGCGCTGCCCGCGCTGCTCGGCAAGGGCGACGGCATCGGCTCCAACAGCTGGGTCGTCGACGGCGAGCACTCGGCCACCGGCATGCCCCTGCTGGCCAACGACCCGCACCTGGGTATCAGCCAGCCGGGCATCTGGATGCAGCTCGGGCTGCACTGCCGCACGATCGACGAGGACTGCACCCTCGACGTCGCCGGCTTCACGTTCTCGGGCGTGCCCGGCGTCATCATCGGTCACAACGCCGACATCGCCTGGGGCTTCACCAACCTGGGTCCCGACGTGTCCGACCTCTATCTCGAGCAGGTGCGGGCGGGCGAGTGGAAGTACGACGGCGAATGGCGGCCGCTCGAGCAGCACACCGAGACGATCAAGGTGCGCGACGGCGAGGACTTCACGTTCCAGGTCCGCTCCACCGACCACGGGCCGCTGCTCTCCGACGTCTCGCCGGAGATCAGCAGCGTCGGCGCCAACGCGCCCGCCGACCCGGAAGACCCGGAGGCCACAGCCGACCGGGGCAACGGGTACGCCGTGGCCCTGCAGTGGACGGCGCTGCAGCCCGGACCGACCGCCGACGCGATCTTCGACCTCAACCGGGCCAGCGACTGGGAGTCCTTCCGCGAGGCGGCCAGCAGGTTCGACGTACCCGCGCAGAACCTCGTGTATGCCGACCGCGCGGGGCACATCGGCTACCAGGCGCCGGGTCGCGTGCCGATCCGCAAGTCGGGAAACGACGGCCGGCTGCCCGCACCGGGCTGGCTGCCGGAGAACGACTGGACCGGCGACTACGTGCCGTTCACGGCCCTGCCGAGCGTGCTCGACCCCGACGAGGGGTTCGTGGTGACGGCCAACCAGGCCGTGGTCGGGTCCGACTACCCCTACCAGCTGACGACGGACTGGGACCGCGGCTACCGCTCGCAGCGCATCCGCGACCTGATCGAGGCGGAGGGCGACCTGTCGGTGAGCGAGATGGCGCAGATCCAGCTCGACGAGCACAACCCGCTGGCGCCGACGCTGGTGCCGTACCTGCTCGACGTCGAGCTGCCCCGCGGCTACTACTCACGTGGCCAGCAGCTGCTGCGGGAGTGGGACTTCCAGGACCACGCCGACAGCGGCGCGGCGGCGTACTTCAACGTGGTCTGGAGCAACCTGCTGAGGCTCACCTTCCACGACGAGCTGCGCGAGCGGATCTGGCCCACGGGCGGCGACCGCTGGTTCGGTGTGATGGAGGGCCTGCTGACCGCGCCGGCCGGACCGTGGTGGGACGACCTCACCACCGACGACGTCGAGACCCGCGACGACATCCTGCGCCAGGCGATGATCGAGGCTCGCGACGAGATGACCGAGCGGCAGGCCCGCAATGCCGACGACTGGACCTGGGGCCACCTGCACCGGCTCAACCTGCACAGCTCGACGTTGGGGGAGTCTGGCATCGGGGCGATCGAGCGGCTGGTCAACCGCGACGGCGCCGAGGTCGGCGGCGGCTCGAGCGTCGTCAACGCGACGGGTTGGGACGCCACCGACGGGTACGCCGTCACGAGCGCGCCCTCGATGCGGATGGTCGTCTCGCTGGCCGACTTCGACGACTCGCGCTGGGTCAACCTCACCGGCGTCTCGGGCCACCCGGCCAGCGACCACTACGACGACCAGACCGAGCTGTTCGTCGAGGGCCGGACGCTGCCGTGGCTGTTCAGCCGGGAGGCGGTCGAGGAGGCGGCCGACGACACCTTGGTGCTGGTCCCGTCGGCCGGCGACTGACGCGCTGGCCGCCGGGGTTCGTGCGCGAGTCGTGGGGTTTGTGCCCAACGCAGAGGGCGCTAACCCCGGGAGTCACCGGATATCCGGTGACCCCAATAGGGAGGTCAGCCTCAGAACCGCACCACCCCCGACGGCGACACCGCCGCCGCGACTCGGCGGTCGTGCGCCTCGGCGGGCACGTCGCGGCCGACCTCGTCGTCGTACACCACGACACAAGTGAACGTGCCGACCGGCACCCGGGCGAGCGCGCGGTCGTAGGACCCGCCGCCGCGGCCCAGCCGCATGCCCGTGGAGGAGACGGCGAGCCCCGGCACGACCACCACATCGGCGGTGGCGACGGAGTCGACGCCGAGCGGTGGCGAGACGGGCTCGAGCAGCCCCCGCCCGGCCGCGACCAGCTCCGCCGAGCCGGTGTACACGGCCCAGTCGAGGTCGCCGTCGGGCAGCAGCACCGGCAGCACGACCCGCTTGCCGGCCTCGCCGAGCGCGTCGAGCAGCAACCCGGTGCCGGGCTCGCGACCGACGCCGACGTACGCCGCGACGGTGGCCGCGCGGCGTACCTCCGGGGCGGCCAGCAGGTGCCGCGCGATGCGGGCGGCGTCGTCGGCGGCCTCACCCAGGGGTCGGCGTCGCCGGGCCGCCAGGACCTGGTCGCGCAGCGCCACCTTGGCTGCCGACGGGGGCCCGGGTGTCAGGTTCACGCGGTCAGCCTACGATCGAGTGCATGGGTAGCACTGGCCTGGAGATCGCGCGCACCAAGATGCGCGACGCGGGCGTCGACGAGGTCGCCATCGAGACGTTCGCGCACTACTACCGGCTCCTCGAGCACGGCGAGACCGGGATGATCCCGGAGTCGACGATCGAGCCCCTGGAGATGGAGTCGCTCGCCGACGTCGACGTCGCCGACGAGGACGCCGCGGAGGCGATCAAGCACACCGCGGTGATCAAGCTCAACGGCGGCCTCGGCACCTCGATGGGCATGGACCGCGCCAAGTCGCTGCTTTGCGTACGCCGCGGCCTGTCCTTCCTCGACATCATCGCGCGCCAGGTGCTGCACCTGCGCGGCGAGTACGACGCGCCGCTCCCGCTGATCTTCATGAACAGCTTCCGCACCTCCGGCGACACCATGGCCGCGCTCAGTCGATACGAGGATCTCCCCGTCGAGGGCCTGCCACTGGAGTTCCTGCAGAACAAGGAGCCCAAGCTGCTCGTCGACGGGCTGCTCCCCGTGAGCTATCCGAAGGACCCCGACCTCGAGTGGTGCCCGCCCGGTCACGGCGACCTTTACACCGCGCTGCGCGGCACCGGGCTGCTCGGCCGGCTGATCGAGGCGGGCTACCGCCACGTCTTCGTGTCCAACTCCGACAACCTCGGCGCGGTGCCGGACGCCCGGGTGGCCGGCTGGTTCGCCACGTCCGGCGCGCCGTTCGCGATCGAGGCGGTTCGCCGCAGCCCCTCCGATCGCAAGGGCGGCCACTTCGCCAAGCGCCTCAACGACGGTCGCGTCGTGCTCCGCGAGAGCGCGCAGACGCCTCCGAAGGACCTGAAGGCGCTGGCCGACCTCGACCGGCACAAGTACACCTCCACCAACAACCTGTGGTTCGACCTGCGGGCCATGCAGGAGGCGCTCGACGCGCGCGACGGCATCCTCGGCCTGCCGCTGATCCGCAACGTCAAGCACGTCGACCCGGGTGACCCGAGCACCCCCGAGGTGATCCAGATCGAGACCGCCATGGGCGCCGCCATCGAGGTGTTCGACGGAGCCCGCACCATCGAGGTGGGCCGCGACCGGTTCGTGCCCGTCAAGACGACCAACGACCTGCTGGTGCTGCGCTCCGACATCTACGACCTCGGCCGCGACTTCGTGCTCGACCAGGCGAGCGACGCCGTGCCGTACGTCGAGCTCGACGGCGACTTCTACAAGCTGGTCGGCGACTTCGACAAGCGGTTCCCCGACGGCGCCCCGTCGCTGCGCGACGCCAAGTCCCTCACGATCGACGGCGACTTCACCTTCGGCCACGGGGTCAAGGTCGTCGGCGACGTCAGCCTCGACGCCGATTCCGCCCAGCGCGTCCCCGGCGGCACCGAGCTGCGGCAGGGTTCCGAGTGACGCCGCAGGCCGACCTCACCCCCGTCCCGGAGTTCCTCGACCGCATCCTGTCGACGGTCTCACCGCTGCAGGACTTCCCGCAGCCGCTGATGGAGGCGCTCGACCTCGCGGTCGCCGAGGACGTCGTCGCGCCGATCTCGCTGCCGAGCTTCGACAACTCCGGCATGGACGGGTACGCCGTGTGCGTGCGCGACGTCGCCACCGCCAGCGACGAGAGCCCTGTGCACCTGCCGGTAGTGGGGGAGATCGGCGCTGGCCAGGCGCGACTGATGGCGATGTCGCCCGGCACCGCCGTCAAGATCATGACCGGGGCGCCGATGCCCACCGGCGCCGACAGCGTCGTGCCCTACGAGTGGACCGATCGCGGCGTCGCGCGCGTCGTCATCACCAAGGCGCCGACCGAGGGCCAGCACATCCGCCGCGTCGGCGAGGACGTCGCTGAGGGCGAGGTGCTCATCGAGCACGGCACCGTGCTCGGCCCGCGGCACCTCGGCCTGCTCGCCGCCGTCGGGCGCTCCACGGTGCGGTCGCGGCCGCGGCCCCGCGTCGTGGTGATCTCCACCGGTTCCGAGCTGCGCGAGCCCGG
This sequence comes from Nocardioides sp. LHG3406-4, assembly GCF_049897745.1. Taxonomy (NCBI): domain Bacteria; kingdom Bacillati; phylum Actinomycetota; class Actinomycetes; order Propionibacteriales; family Nocardioidaceae; genus Nocardioides; species Nocardioides sp. LHG3406-4. Next base: position 571,146 of record NZ_JAFCWV010000001.1, on the reverse strand, counting down.
CACCCAGCTCGGCCACGACTCCATCTACGACGGCAACTCGTTCCTGCTGGCCGCGGCGGCCCGCCGGGCCGGCGCCATCGCCTACCGCGTCGGCATCGTGCCGGACGACCCGCGGGCGTTCACCGACGCGCTCACCGACCAGCTCGTGCGGGCCGATCTCGTGGTGACCTCCGGCGGGGTGAGCGAAGGCGACTTCGACGTCGTCAAGGAGGCGTTGTCGTCACTCGGCACGGTGTGGTTCGGCGGTGTCGCGATGCAGCCGGGCAAGCCGCAGGGGTTCGGCGTCGTCGGCGAGGACCGCACGCCGATCTTCACGCTGCCCGGCAACCCGGTGTCGGCCTACATCTCCTTCGAGACCTTCGTGCTCCCCGCCCTGCGCCGGATGATGGGCAAGCTGCCCTACTCCCGTCCGTCGGCACGCGCCCGGCTCACCCACCCGTTCTCCTCGCCGGCGGGCAAGCGGCAGTTCGTCCGCGGTGCGTACGCCGTCGACCGCGGTGGCCCGTTCGTGAGTCCGGTCGGCGGGCACGGGTCCCACCTGCTGGGCGACCTGGCCGCGAGCAACGCGCTGATCGTCGTACCCGAGGAGACCACGTCGATGACTGCAGGTGAGATGGTTCAGGTCCTGCGACTGGACGAGGAGTTCTGATGGGTGACCGGCTGACCCACGTCGACGAGTCCGGCGCCGCCCGCATGGTCGACGTGTCGGGCAAGCCGGTCACCGCCCGGACCGCCTCTGCGTCGGGTCGGGTGCTGGTGTCGGCCGCCGTCGTGGAGCTGCTGCGTGGCGCCGGGGTGCCGAAGGGCGACACCCTCGCGGTCGCGCGGCTGGCGGGCATCATGGGCGCCAAGCAGACCCCGTCGCTGATCCCGCTCTGCCACCCGCTGGCCCTCTCGTCGGTCGGCGTCGACCTCGTCGTCACCGACGAGTCCGTCGACATCCGCGCCACCGTCACCACCACCGACCGCACCGGCGTCGAGATGGAGGCGCTGACGGCTGTCTCGGTCGCGGCGCTCACCGTCATCGACATGGTGAAGGCGGTCGACAAGGGCGCCGTCATCACCGACGTACGCGTCGAGACCAAGACCGGCGGCACGTCCGGGGACTGGTCCCGGTGACCCTGCCGGGCGCCGTGGTGGTCGCCTCCAACCGCGCCGCGGCCGGGGTGTACGCCGACGAGACGGGCCCGCTGATCGTCGACTTCCTGCGCGGTGCCGGCTTCTCGTGCGGCGAGCCGGCGGTGGTGCCCGACGGCGAACCGGTGGCAGCCGCGATCCGGTCCGCGATCGACGCCGGGGCCCGCGTCGTGCTCACCACCGGCGGCACCGGCCTCACCCCCACGGACCGCACCCCCGAGGCCACCCGGCCCTTGCTCGACCGCGAGGTGCCCGGCATGGCCGAGGCGATCCGGGCGCATGGGCAGGCGAAGGGAGTGCCGACGGCGATGCTGTCGCGCGGTCTCGCGGGCGTCGCGGGGCAGTGCCTGGTGGTCAACCTGCCCGGGTCGCGCGGCGGCGTGAAGGACGGCCTGGCCGTGCTCGAGCCGGTGCTGGTGCACGCTGTCGAGCAGGTAGTCGGCAGCGACCATGCGGCTGGTGCGTGAGCTCCCGGTGGCTCCCGGCTGGCCGGCGCGGCTGACGCACGGCGCGATCACCGTGCGGCCGCTGAGCAGAGGCGACGGCGAGGCATGGCGCGAGGTGCGCGAGCGCAACGCAGACTGGCTGCGGCACTGGGAGGCGACCGTGCCACCCGGGCCGACCACCGGCGCCCGGCCGTCGTCGTACCGTGCCCTGGTGCGTCGCCTGCGCAGGCTGGCCCGCGACGGGATGGCGATGCCGTTCGCGATCGAGGTCGACGGCCGGTTCGTCGGGCAGGTGACGGTGAACAACATCGTGCGCGGGTCGGCGCAGTTCGCGTCGATCGGCTACTGGATCGACGAGGCGGTCGCCGGGCGAGGGCTGATGCCCCAGGCGGTCGCGATGGTCATCGACCACTGCTTCCTGACGGCGGGCCTGCACCGCATCGAGATCTGCATCCGGCCCGAGAACACCAACTCGCTGCGGGTGGTGGAGAAGCTCGGGCTGCGGGAGGTGGGCTACGCGCCGCGCTTCCTGCACATCGACGGGGACTGGCGCGACCACCGCATCTACGCGGTGACCGTCGAGGAGGCCCCGCACGGCCTGCTGTCGCGACTGTCCGACGGGTAGTCCGGGGCAAATCGGGGCTGTGAGCGGCCTCGGAGCCCTGATCTGCACCGGACTACCCAGGGTCGCGATCACATCAGTCACACAGGTTGCCCTGCGACACACCTGTTGACATCCGTCTCAACCTGCGCTGTCGCTCATAACCTCAGACCGTGGACCTCAGCGCTCTCATCTTCGTGGCCCTTGCCGTCGCGTGGGGCGTGTACCTCGTCCCCAAGGCGCTCCGGCACCACGACGAGGTCCAGCGCAGCCGCTCGGTCGACCGCTTCTCCCAGACCATGCGGGTGCTGGCCCGGCGGGAGCCCGTCGGCCGCCGCGACGCCCGCCTGGTCGTCACTCCCGGCCGCTCCGTGTCCGTGCCCGTGGTCGAGACCAAGGGCCAGCCGCCGGTGGCGGTCACCGCCGACACGCAGCGCGCCGCCGCCAATCGCGCCGCCCGCCGCCGTCGCAACGTGCTCACCCTGATCCTGCTCGTCAACTTCGCCGTGATCGCCGTGGCTTCTGCGTCCGTCATCGCGTGGGCGTACGTCGCCATCCCGGCCGGCCTGCTCGTGGCCTGGCTGGTCGCCTGCCGGCTGATGGTGAAGCGGGAGCGCGCCGCCTTCGTCCCCGCCACGCGGACCGCGCCCGAGGTGGCCGACGAGGACGACGACACCTCGGCCGGCATCCCGCCCGTGCGTGCCGACCTGGGCTCCGACATCGCCGAGGAGGCCGTCACCGCCTCGTCCCTGGTGTCAACCGACCCGTCGATGTGGGACATGGTGCCGGTGACGCTGCCGACCTACGTCTCGAAGCCCGCCGCCGTACGACGCAGCGTGCAGACCATCGACCTCGACTCGACCGGCGTGTGGAGCTCGGGTCGCAGCGAGGTCGACTCCGCCCTCGCGCGCTCGGCCGAGGACCAGGCGAAGGCCGACAAGGCTGCCGCCGACGACCACCGCGCCGTGGGTTCCTAACCCGCACCCACGCGCGCGTCCAGGCCGGCCGCGAGGGCCGACCTGGACGCTGATGCTCAGGCGAGGTCGAACCGGTCGAGGTTCATCACCTTGACCCAGGCGGCGACGAAGTCGTGCACCAGCCTCTCCTCGGCGTCGTCGCTCGCGTACACCTCGGCGAGTGCCCGGAGCTGGGAGTTCGCGCCGAAGACCAGGTCCACGGCCGTGGCGGTGCGGGTGACCTCGCCGCTGGCGCGGTCGCGGCCCTCGAACACGTTCTCGCTCGAGGCCGACGCCTTCCACTCCGTGTCCTGGTCGAGCAGGGTCACGAAGAAGTCGTTCGTCAGCGCCTCGGCGCGCTCGGTGAAGACGCCGTGCCGGGTGCCGTCGACGTTGGTGCCCAGCGCCCGCATGCCGCCGACCAGCACCGTCATCTCGGGCGCGCTCAGCTCCAGCATGTAGGCACGGTCGAGCAACAGCGTCTCGGGCGGCAGCTTCTCCCCGACCCGGAGGTAGTTGCGGAAGCCGTCGGCCCGCGGCTCGAGCACGGTGAACGACTCCACGTCGGTCTGCTCCTGCGAGGCGTCGGTGCGCCCGGGCGTGAACGGAACCTGGACGTCGACGCCGGCGTTCCTGGCCGCCTGCTCGACCGCGGCGCACCCGCCGAGCACGATCAGGTCGGCCAGCGAGACCCGCTTGCCCCCGGACTGGGCGGCGTTGAAGTCCTGTTGCACCTGCTCGAGCACCGGCAGCACCCGGGCCAGCTGCGCCGGCTCGTTGACCTCCCAGTCCTTCTGCGGCGCCAGCCGGATCCGCGCGCCGTTGGCGCCGCCGCGCTTGTCGGTGCCCCGGAAGCTCGCCGCCGAGGCCCAGGCGGTGGAGACGAGCTGGGAGACGGACAGCCCCGAGGACAGCAGCCTCTCCTTCAGTACGGCGACGTCGTCGGCCGTGACGAGCTCGTGGTCGACCGGGGGCACCGGGTCCTGCCAGAGCTGCGGCTCCGCCACCCACGGGCCGAGGTAGCGGGACACGGGTCCCATGTCGCGGTGCAGGAGCTTGTACCAGGCCTTGGCGAAGGCCTCGGCGAACTGCTCGGGGTTCTCCAGGAATCGCCTGGAGACCTTCTCGTAGGCGGGGTCGACGCGCAGGGCGAGGTCGGTCGTCAGCATCGTCGGGCGCCGCTTCTTCTGCGGGTCGTGGGGGTCCGGGATCGTGGCCTCGGCGTCCTTCGCGACCCACTGGTGTGCCCCGGCGGGGCTCTTCGACAGCTCCCACTCGAATCCGAAGAGGTTCTCGAAGAAGTTGATGCTCCAGCGGGTGGGCGTGGTGGTCCAGGTGACCTCGAGGCCGCTGGTGATCGCGTCCGGGCCCTTGCCGCTGCCGTAGGTGCTGCGCCAGCCCAGGCCCTGCTCCTCGAGCGGTGCGGCTTCGGGCTCGGGGCCCACGTGGTCGGCCGGTCCGGCCCCGTGGGTCTTGCCGAAGGAGTGTCCTCCTGCGATCAGGGCGACGGTCTCCTCGTCGTTCATCGCCATCCGGCGGAACGTCTCTCGGATGTCGCGGGCCGCGGCCAGCGGGTCGGGCGTCCCGTTCGGGCCCTCCGGGTTGACGTAGATTAGGCCCATCTGCACGGCGCCGAGCGATCCGGAGAGCTCGCGGTCCCCGGCATACCGCTCGTCGCCGAGCCAGGCGTCCTCGGGACCCCAGAAGATCTCCTCCGGCTCCCAGACGTCCTCCCGCCCGAAGCCGAAGCCGAACGTCTTGAAGCCCATCGACTCGAGGGCGACGTTGCCGGCGAGGACCAGGAGGTCGGCCCAGGAGATCGCCGTGCCGTACTTCTTCTTGACCGGCCACAGCAGCCGGCGGGCCTTGTCGAGGTTCGCGTTGTCGGGCCAGCTGTTGAGGGGGGCGAAGCGCTGGGCGCCGTCGCCGGCCCCGCCCCGGCCGTCGGCGATGCGGTAGGTGCCGGCGGAGTGCCAGCTCATCCGGATGAAGAGGCCGCCGTAGTGGCCGAAGTCGGCGGGCCACCAGTCCTGCGAGGTGGTCATCAGCTCGGTGACGTCCCTCTTCAGCGCCTCGACGTCGAGCGTGCTGAAGGCCTCGGCGTAGTCGAACCCCGCGCCCAGCGGGTTGGACGCCGGCGAGTGCTGGTGGAGCACCTGCAGGTCGAGCTGGTTGGGCCACCAGTCCTTGTTGGTCCGGGGCCGGGTCCCCTTCGGTGTGGGGGAGTCGATGACCGGGTTCTCACTCTCGCTGCCGTGTTCAGACACGTCGTGCGTCTCCTTCTCGGTGGTCCTGGATGGTTGGGTCTCGATGGTTGGGTCCGGATGGGTGGGTCTGTCTCGGGTTGCTCAGCCGGCCGGGCTGCACTCGGGGCAATGGCCCCAGTAGACGACCTCGGCCTCGTCGATCGCGTAGCCGTGGTCGTCGGAGGCGGTCAGGCACGGCGCGTCACCGACTGCGCAGTCGACGTCGGAGATGGCTCCGCACGTACGGCACACGACGTGGTGGTGGTTGTCCCCGACCCGAGCCTCGTAGCGGGCCACGGACCCGGCCGGCTGGATGCGCCGGACGAGGCCAGCCTCCGTGAGCGCACGCAGCACGTCGTACACCGTCTGGTGTGACACGTCGGGCAGATCGGCCCGCACCGCACGGATGATCGAGTCCGTGTCGGCATGCGGGCTCCCGTGCACCTTCGTCAGCACCGCGACGCGAGGACGAGTCACCCGCAGGGCGGCCTCGCGCAGCATCTGCTCGTAGCGGGAGGTGGCGGCCACCGCCGCAGTCTGACCCGCGTTCTGGAGGCAGTCAAGATTTCTAGTGGTCTGTTGGCCGGGGATCAACCGTCCACTCAGCCGTCCACTCAGCCATCCACCAGGGAGCGGCCCCGGGTGGTGAGCCCGTAGTGCACCTGCTTGCCGTCGGGCTCCCGGTAGACCAGACCGGTGCGCACGAGGACGCCGAGGTGGTGGGAGACGGTCGGCTTGGCCAGGGCGTGCCTGGAGGCGAGATCGGTGGGCGTCCGCTCGACCACCAGGTCGCGCAGGATGCCCGCCCGGGTACGGCCCAGCAGGTCGCCCAACGCGGCGGCGTCCCGGGCCGAGCGCAGCGCGCGGCTGGCCGGGTAGACCAGGCTGGCGTCGTCGCCGCAGACCTGGACGATCAGGTGGGACCACGACGTGACCGACGGCGAGAGCACCAGCTCCTGGTCGACGAAGCGCACGTGCTCGGCGTACGGCATGTCGATCCGGAGGCAGGCGCCGTCCCAGCTGACCTGTCGGTGGATGCCGGCGAAGACGGTGCCCATGCCGAAGCGAGCCGCGCTCCTGGAGACCCGGGTGACCTCGTCGCGCACCAGGCCCTGGAGATCGCCCCACCAGTCCGCCATCGTCTCGTCGCGGAACCTCGCCAGCCCCTCGGCGGCGCGCCGTGCCAGCGTGCCGTCCTCTGCCGCGGCGCGCACCCGGCCGGCGTCGGCCGGGTCGGCCCCGAGCCAGAGCGCGACCTGCTCCGCGACCCGGTCGGCGGGCGCGGTCGCCACCTGCTCCAGCTGTACGTTGAGGTCCACCGGCCCCGCGGACCGCTGACCCAGCAGCGCCGGCGCCCGTGGAGTGAGGAAGTCGGGTCGGTAGCCCGTGCCGGAGATCATCGACGCCACGAGGGCGACGTCCGGGTCCGCGACCAGCCGCCTGGTCGCGTCCGGGGGACGGCCCAGGACCGGGTGCCGCTCCCCGAGGCGGGCCGTGCGCAGCCAGCCGAGGATCTCGTGCACCGGGGATGGGCGGACGGAGACGCGAGCGAGGCTCGCGCTGTCCAGCTCCACCTCGATCACTCCGTGAGTCTAGGAGGAAGCCGCCGGACGCCGCGAGGGTTCGATCCAGGTCGAATCGTTCGCGCCGCGACCCCGGATCGGTCGAGCCTCGTCGGGTCCCGCAAACTACCCGCACCCAAGGAGATCCACATGCGCGCCAAGCTGATCCTCGCCCTCGCCACGATGTCCGTCGCCGCCCTGTCGACCACGGTGGTCGCTGCCAACCCGGGCGCCGCCTCCGGGGCCTCCACGCACGACCACGCCAAGGGGTGCGAGCGCTCCTTCGAGGCGGCGGTCGAGGACTACCGGGTGACCACCTTCGAGAAGGACGCGGACGGCTTCAACGCCCTGCTCGCAGACGACGTCACCGTGGTGCTCGCGGAGGGCACCACCCTGGTCGGCAAGAAGGCCTCCGCCGACTTCGTCGAGGCCTTCTTCGGCAACCCCGCCTGGACCCAGACCCTCGACGTCGTACGGACGGTCAAGCACCGGTGCCAGACCGCGTTCGTCCTGTTCGACTCCGTGCTCACGATGACCCCTGGCGGCACGCCCGAGCCGCTGGCGATCGGTGTCACCTTCGTCCGCGAGCGCGGCCAGTGGCTGGTGCTCCACAACCAGGACAGCACGGGACCCGTGGCCTCCTGAGTCGGGCGCGGGGATCGGTCGCGGTCGATCGTGAGGGCCTCGAAGCCCGATCCTCAGTCCGTCACCTCGAACGCGACGACGGCGACGGGGTTCTCGAACTCGCTGCGACGCAGGCTGACCTGGACCCGCCAGGTGCCCGCACCCTCGACCGTGGTCTCCTCCGTCGAGGGCGTCGTGCCGGCGTACGTCCGGCCGCAACCGTGGGCCGCCCCGTTCAGCTGCGCGGGAGAGTACGGCGGAACGTCTCGGGGTCCACGGGCCGGTGCCGCGCGGGAAGCCCTTGGACGACGAGCAGGTACGACTCGGTCACGAGGTCGTCGACGAGCTCCGTGGCCAGGCCGCCCCCAGGGTGGAGGGTGATCCAGTGCATCTTGTTCATGTGGTAGCCCGGCGTGATCTCCCGGTGAGCTACGCGCAGCGACACCACGTCGGCGGGATCTGCCTTGAGGATCACGACCGGTTCACCCGGCATGGCGGTCTGCAGCATGAACACCTTGCCGCCGACCTTCCAGGTCTCCCAGTCCCCAGTGGACTGCTGGGTCCGCTCCGCGCCGGGGAGCTCGGCGGCGCGCGCCGCCGACCTCTCCTGCAGCGTCATGGCATGGTGCATCTCACTCTCCTGGATGTGCCTGTGGTGGACGCTTCGGCGAGCCGGCGAGACGCCTCGGCAGTGGACGGGATTCGGGCTGAGACTCGCTGGCCTGGGTGGTCTGTGCAGTCGCTGATGCGTCTCTCCCCGGAGCTCATGGCGCCCCTCTGCGTCTTCTGGTCCCGGGCCGGGGAGCGCCACGGGTCCCGCCGGCCTCCTACGTGAGAGGGGCGACGGTCACCTACCGTCGAGCCTCCAGCCATGCTCAACGGTAGAGACCGTCGTAGCGTTGACCGTGGGCGTCGGTGAAGCTCAGGCCCACGACGCCACCGTCCTTGACGAGCCAGCGCACGTCGTACGTCGCACGGTAGGAGGGCGGCCAGAACGACGAGAAGCGACCGTCCTCGACCACGGCCCATTCGCCCGTCGTGGATTGACCGTGTTCGACGTAGATCGTCGAGCCGTTCGGGTCGAAGGTCTGAGTCGCTCCATCGCTGTACACCAGCTCGGCGCTCGTCAGCGCTGCGAGCATGTCCTCGGCAGGTACCGGTTCCCCGTCAGACGCCTGGGTGGTGGGAAGTGCAGCAGACATGGGGGTCCTCCTCGATGCGCCCGCACCCTGTCGGCGCGAGCTGGACATCTTCCTGTGTTCGGACTCGAAGGCGGTCTTACGCGGTGAGCGGGCATGTCTTGCCCCAACTCGCGTGCGTGCGGGACGCGTGTGCTCGGCGAGGCCCGCAGCAGGACGGAACCGCGATCTCGGCGAATCGCCGCCCTGAGATTCGCAGGGCGAAGAGTGTGGAAATGCATGAAGCGGCAGGTCAGGGACCTGCCGCTTCTGCTGCAATCTGTGGAGCTGAGGGGATTCGAACCCCTGACCTTCTCATTGCGAACGAGACGCGCTACCAACTGCGCCACAGCCCCATGTGCGTCCGAAAAGATAGCACCCGCTCGGAGTCGGCTCCCAATCAGTGGGCGCTAGATCCAGCGCTTGAACCAGACCCGGTCCATCCACTCGTCGTGGGTGAGCAGGACGTCGGTCCAGATCGGCCAGAACCAGGCGAAGTTCGCGAGCACCAGCACGAAGAACGAGCCGGCGACGATCACCCCGGCCGTACGACGCGGTGAGGGCGTGCGTGAGGCGCCGATGAGCTTGCCCATGGCCAGCGTGATCGCCAGCACGACGAAGGGCAGGCAGCAGATGGCGTAGAAGATGAAGATCGGCCGGTCGTCGTACATCAGCCAGGGCAGCCACGTGGAGGCGACGCCCACGACCGCCACGCCGAAGCGCCAGTCGCGCGCACCGGCCCACATGACCACCGCGAGGAGCAGCGCGAGACAGCCGCCCCACCACAGCACGGGGTTGCCGAGCAGCAGCACCTGGCGCAGGCAGTCGCTGCCCGGCGGTGCCTCGCAGCCCTGGCTGCCGGGCTTGATGTCGAGCTGGGCGTCGACGCCCACCGGGCGGTTCATCAGCAGCCAGCCGCTCGGCTTGGAGGCGTAGACGTGCGTGCTGTCGTTGAGGAAGTGCGCGTGGAACATGTAGACGTCGCGGTGGTAGTGCGCCAGCGACCGCAGCGACTGCGACACCTCCCCGAGGCCCGAGGCGTCCGGCTCGGTCGCGGTGGGCCACTGCTTGCCGCCGCCGTACTGCGTGTACTGCGAGTCGCTGAGCGTCGACCGCTCGTACTCTCCCGCGTGGGCGAGCCAGCCGCCCCAGGTCGCGACGTAGACGACGAGGGCGACCATGACGAGGGAGAAGAAGGCGGGTACGCCGTCGACCAGGGCCGACCTCGCCGTCGCCCAGCGCACTCCGTGGCTGCGCCGCGCACCGGCGCTCCACAGCCATACCAGCACGCCGAACGCGGCCATCGGGTAGAGCGCGGTCCACTTGGTGCCGATCGCGAGCCCGAAGCAGACCCCGGCGCCGACCAGCCACGGCCGCCACAGGACCCGGCCTCCCCAGCCGGACGCAGACGTCGTACGACGCGCGAGACGCTGCCGGAACCAGGCGCGGTCGGCCACGAGGCAGTGCGCCCCGCACAGCAGGAAGAAGGCCAGGAAGATGTCGAGCAGCCCGAGCCGGGAGAGCACCAGATGCAGGCCGTCGAAGGAGAGCAGCAGGCCGCCGACCAGGCCGAGAGAGGTCGAGCCGGTGACCCGGCGGATGAAGCGGCACATCACCAGCACCATCAGCGACCCGACCACGGCGGCGGCGATGCGCCAGCCGAAGGGGTCCATGCCGAAGGCCTTCTCGCCGAGCCCGATCAGCCACTTGCCGAGCTCGGGGTGGACGATCATCGACGGCTCGTCCTTCCAGATGCCCGTCGTCTGACCGTTCAGGATCGTGCGGTCGGCCTCGTCGACGTAGGTGCGGACGTAGCCGAAGTGGAGCATCGACCAGGCGTCCTTGGCGTAGTAGGTCTCGTCGAAGGAGAACTGGTGCGGTGTGCCGAGCCGCCAGACGCGCAGGAAGAGGGCGAGCACCGTGATCGCGATGGCGCCGGTCCAGCCGACGATCGGGTCCTCGGCGAAGCGCCAGCCCCGAGCGCGCTCGGTCGCGAGCGGGACCTCGTCGCCCGAGACCGTCCGGGAGAGCGCGACCGTCTCCTGCTCAGGGGGCGCGCCGGTGCTCACGACCGGCACTGTATCCGCGGGCCGGGACCCGACCGGGCAGGATGGGGGCATGAGCGACGAGGGCGGGATCGGAGTCCTGGTGCTCGCGGGTACGCCGATCGGCCAGGCCGGGGACGCCCCGGCCCGGCTCGCCGCGGAGCTCGCCGGCGCCGACGTCGTCGCCGCCGAGGACACCCGCCGGCTCAGGCGGCTCACCGCCGACCTCGGCGTCACGATCAGCGGGCGGGTCGTGTCGTACTTCGAGGGCAACGAGTCGGCCCGCACCCCGAGTCTGGTCGAGGCCCTGCTGGCCGGGCAGCGGGTCGTGCTGGTGACCGACGCGGGGATGCCGAGCGTGTCCGACCCGGGCTACCGGCTGGTGGCCGCGGCCGTCGAGCAGGGCGTGCGGGTGACCGCCGTGCCCGGGCCCTCCGCCGTACTGACAGCCCTGGCCGTCAGCGGCCTGCCCGTCGACCGCTTCTGCTTCGAGGGCTTCCTGCCGCGCAAGGCCGGCGAACGAGCCCGGCGGCTGACCGCGCTGGCCGCGGAGGAGCGCACCCTCGTCTTCTTCGAGGCGCCGCACCGCACCGAGGCGGCGCTGGCGGCGATGGCGCAGGCGTGGGGCGACGACCGGCCCGCGGCCGTGTGTCGGGAGCTGACCAAGACCCACGAGGAGGTACGCCGCGGCGGCCTGCGCGAGCTCGCCGAATGGGCGGCCGGGGGAGTGCGCGGCGAGGTCACCATCGTGGTGGCCGGGGCTCCGGGCGGACCCACCGTCGCGAACGACCCGGAGTCGCTGCGGTCGGCCGTGGCCCACATGGAGGAGGCTGGAGTGAGTCGCAAGGACGCCATCGTGGAGGTGGCCCGGGCCGCCGGGGTGCCGAAGCGCGAGGTCTACAACCTGGTGCACAGCTCATGAGCGGGACCCAGGACCGGCCGCTGCGCGAGCGCGCCGCGACCGAGGAGACGACCGGCGCCCGACGTGACCGGGAGCGGCCGCCGGCTCCCGAGCCCCTCCCTCATCCCGTCGTCGACAACCACTGCCATCTCGACATCGCCGACGGCGACTGGGTCGACCCCGCGGCGGCCATCGAGGCCGCCCGGGCCGTCAACGTCACCCGGATCGTGCAGATCGGCTGCGACCTGCCGGGTGCGCGCTGGGCCGTCGACGCGGCGGCCACCCACGACGCCCTGATCGCCGGCGTGGCCCTGCACCCCAACGAGGCACCCAAGCTCGCGGCGGCCGGCAGCCTCGACGACGCGATGGCCGAGATCGAGCGGCTCGCACAGGCCCACGACAAGGTGCGCGCGGTGGGGGAGACCGGGCTCGACCACTTCCGCACCAGCCCGGAGGGACTCGCCGCGCAGGAGGACAGCTTCCGGCGCCACATCGATCTGGCGAAACGGCTCGACAAGACCCTGGTCATCCACGACCGCGACGCGCACGCCGACGTCCTGCGCGTCCTCGACGAGGAGGGTGCGCCGCAGCGCTGGGTGATGCACTGTTTCTCCGGTGACGCGGCGTTCGCCCGGGCCTGTCTCGACCGCGGCGCCCATCTCAGCTTCGCCGGCACCGTCACGTTCAAGAACGCCGACCCGCAGCGCGGGGCACTGGCCATGGCGCCGCAGGACCGGATCCTGGTCGAGACCGACGCGCCGTACCTCACACCGGTGCCCTATCGCGGCCGCCCGAACGCGTCGTACCTCGTGCCGCACACGATGCGGCTGATGGCCGAGGTCCGCGGCGGGGACCTCGGCGAGCTGTGCGCGGCCGTGGACGCCAACACCGAGAGGGCGTTCGGCGGGACCTGGTGAGCGGCCGCGAACCTGCGGTTTGGTCACAAACCGCAGGTTTGGGCGCCGAAATGCCGTGGATTGGTCCCAAACCGCAGACGTTCTGTGCCGCCCGGGCGAACATCCGCCCCGCCCGAGCGGCGTGACGCAGCGCACGAGTATCGGCGTTCGAGTTTGCATACCACCCCTTCGCCGTTATCGTTCTGTGACTGATGGCCGGGATCGGGACGATTTCAGCCAGTGCACCAGGTGGCCCCGAGGTTGAGCTCGGAGTATGAGTCGGCCGCCTCCGCGAGACCCCCGCTCGCTTCCCCACTCCCCCACCGGTGAGTGCTGCGCGCGGTCGGACGAGCGGAGCACTGGTCCCGAGGCCCGGGGAGTTCGACGTTCGGAGAATCGTGCGCTCACGCATCGCACACCTCAGCAAGAGCAAGACCGTACTGGCCGTCCTGGTCGGCTTCGTGATCGCCGCGGTCGCCGGTACGACGGTCGGCTACGCAGCCCTGACGCGGTCGGTGACCCTGTCCCTGGACGGCGAGACCCGGCAGGTCAGCGCCATGGGCGGGACGGTCGGAGAAGTCCTCGCCGATGAAGGCGTCGAGGTCGGCCCCCACGACGTGGTGGCTCCCTCGCTCGACCAGCAGGTCAGCGACGGTGCCGAGATCGCGGTGCGCTTCGGCCGCCCACTCGAGCTCAACGTGGACGGCGACGAGGAGACCCACTGGGTGACCGCGACCAACGTCAGCGAGGCCCTCAGCCAGATCGGTCGCAGCTTCCACAGCGCCGACCTCTCGGTGAGCCGCGGAGCCGACATCGAGCGCGGTGGGATGGCCGTCGAGGTCATCACCCCCAAGAAGCTCACCGTCAAGGTCGCGGACAAGAAGCATCGCGAGGTCGGGGTCACCGCCCTCACCGTGGAGGACGCCCTCGACGAGCTCGGTGTCGCGGTCGACGCGGACGACCAGGTCAAGCCGGCCCTCGGCAAGGAGATCACCGACGGCGACAAGGTGTCGGTCACCCGCATCAAGGTCGTCACGAAGGCGGTCAAGGACGAGGTCATCGACTTCGCCACGATCAAGAAGGACGACTCCTCCATGCTTGAGGGCGAGTCCTCGACCGAGCGTGAGGGCCGCCCCGGCCTGCGCGACGTCACCTACAAGCTGCGCTTCGAGAACGGCGAGCTGGTGTCGCGCAAGGTCGTCGACGCCGAGGTGACCCGCAAGCCCACCGACGCGATCGTCAACGTCGGCACCCGGTCCGACGGCCCCAACTTCGCCAGCGGCAACACCGTCTGGGACGCCCTCGCCCAGTGCGAGTCGGGCGGCAACTGGGCGATCAACACCGGCAACGGCTACTACGGCGGCCTGCAGTTCAACCTCGGCACCTGGCAGGCCTACGGCGGCAGCGGGCTGCCCAGCCAGGCCAGCCGCGAGACCCAGATCGCGATCGCCACGAAGCTCCGTGACGCCTCCGGCGGGTACGGCGCCTGGCCGGGCTGCTCCGCGAAGCTCGGCCTGCCGCGCTGATCAACGCCTCGGCAGGGTTCACCACTACCCTGACCAGCGTGAACCACGACGCTTCCGCCGGGCCGAGACTCCTCGGCCCGGCGGACGTTCGTGCGCTGGCTGCCAGCCTCGACCTGCGCCCCACCAAGCAGCGCGGGCAGAACTTCGTGATCGATGCCAACACCGTGCGGCGGATCGTCCGGGACTCCCGCATCACCGCCGACGACGTGGTGGTCGAGGTCGGACCGGGCCTAGGGTCGCTCACGCTCGCCCTGCTCGACGTGGCCCGCCGCGTGGTCGCCGTCGAGGTCGACCCCGCGTTGGCCGGCCTGCTGCCGCAGACCATCGCCGACTTCGCGCCCCACCAGGCCGACCGGTTCGAGGTGGTGCTCGCCGACGCGATGCGCGTCGAGGGGCTTCCCGGCCCGCCCCCGACGGCCCTGGTGGCGAACCTGCCCTACAACGTGTCCGTCCCGGTCCTGCTGCACATGCTCACCCTGCTGCCGTCGCTCGAACGCGGCCTGGTGATGGTGCAGGCCGAGGTGGCCGACCGGCTGGCGGCCGGCCCCGGCAGCAAGATCTACGGCGTGCCGTCGGTCAAGGCCGCCTGGTTCGCCGACGTACGCCGCGCCGGCACCGTCGGCCGTAACGTCTTCTGGCCCGCGCCCAACGTGGACTCGGGCCTGGTCGCCTGGACCCGACGTGAGCCGCCGGTCACCACGGCCACCCGGGAGCAGGTGTTCACCGTGGTCGACGCGGCGTTCGCCCAGCGCCGCAAGACGCTCCGCTCCACCCTCAAGGGACTCGCAGGCTCGGCCGAGGCCGCCGAGGCTGCGCTCCACGCCGCCGGTGTGGACCCGCAGGCGCGCGGCGAGGTCATCGGCGTGACCGACTTCGCGCGGATCGCCGAGGGGATCTTCCGGTGACCTCCGCGACACCGGCCTCGGTGACGGTGCGCGCCCCCGCCAAGATCAACCTGCACCTCGGCGTGGGCGCGCCCCGCGCCGACGGCTTCCACCCGCTGCTGACCGTCTACCACGCGATCGGGATCTACGACGACGTCACCGTGAGGCCGGCCGACTCCTGGTCGCTGGCCCTCGAGCCCGCGCCGTACGTCGACGCGGCCGACGTGCCGCTCGGCGACGACAACATCGTCTTCCGCGCCGCGACCCTGCTCGCCGGTCTGCACGGCCGTCCGGCCCACGCCGAGGTGGTGATCCGCAAGGACATCCCGGTCGCCGGCGGGATGGCGGGTGGCTCGGCCGACGCCGCGGCTGCGCTCGTCGCGCTCGACCGGCTGTGGGGCGTCGAGACCTCCGACGAGGACCTGTTCCGGCTGGCCGCCGAGCTGGGGAGCGACGTGCCGTTCGCGCTGATGGGCGGCAACGCGCTCGGCACCGGCCGAGGCGAGGTGGTCGAGTCGGTCCGCGGCGGTGACGTCACCCGTTGGTGGGTGGTGGTCACGGCGCACGAGGGCCTGTCGACCCCGTCGGTCTACCGCCACTTCGACGCGCTGCGTCCCGACGCCTCCGCGCAGCCGGCCCCGCCGCACCGGCTCGTCGCCTTCCTCGCCGACCCCGTCGAGGCGATCGCCGGGCTGCTCCACAACGACCTGCAGGACGCGGCCCTCGACCTGCGGCCCGAGCTGCGCGACGTACTCGCTGCGGGGGAGCGGGCCGGAGCGCTCGCCGGCATCGTCTCCGGCTCCGGCCCGACCTGCGTGTTCCTGTGCGGCTCAGGCGACCACGCGCGTGAGGTGGCCGCCGGTCTCGACGGCGCCGGCGAGGTGGTGCTCACCGCCAACGGGCCCGTGGCCGGCGCCCACCTCGTCGACTACTGACCCGCGGCCCGCTCACTCCACCGGCAGCGCCTCGCGCTCGCAGTCGCCGTCGACCAGCGCCACGATCCGCAGCTCTGTGACGCTCTTGGCGCGCAGCTCCAGGGTGGCGTCGTCAGGACCCTCGGCGTCGAGTCCCTCGTAGCCACCGGGGATCTCTCCGTCGATCACCTCCCAGCCCTCGGGCTCGACGACGTCGGCCACCGTGGCGCGGACGTCGTCGATCGGCACGTCGATGCCGAGCCGCTCCGGGATGGTGTAGGTCTGCGACCTGAACCAGCAGGTGCCCTCCTCGGGCCCCGGCGCCAGGCTCCCGGCGGCCGGCGGCATGCTGGTGACGCCCAGGTCGTCGACCAGCGCCTGCGCGACGTCGTCGACCAGCGCGGTGTAGTCGGTGGTGGCCTGCTCGACCGTCACCGACGGCCCGTCGCCACAACCCGCCAGCGCCAGGGCCAGTACGGCGGCCGCCACCGGCAGCCGGAGACGCTCAGGCATCGGCGGGGCGGAACGTCAGGACGTCGAGGAGGTCTCTCACGTCGCCCGTCGCCAGGTCGACGCGCTCGGCGTCGTCGACTTCCAGTGCCATCGGGACCTCCTCTGCCGTGCTCGGCAACTACCCTCGGAGGGGTGGGACCAAACCCCGGCCCCGCGGGGTCACGGCTGCCCTGACAGGATCGGAGGGACATGGCCAACCTCCTGAACCTGGAACGCGTCTCGAAGTCCTACGGCGTGCGTCCACTGCTCACCGAGGTCTCGCTCGGGATCTCGCAGGGTGAGCGCATCGGCATCGTCGGCCGCAACGGCGACGGCAAGACCACCCTGCTCGAGATCATGGCCGGGCTCGAGGAGCCCGACACGGGCCGTGTCTCGCACGCGAGCAGCCTGCACATCGGCTACCTCCACCAGGGCGACGAGCTTCTCGACACCCACTCCGTGCGCGAGGCCGTGCTCGGCGGCAAGGCCGACCACGAGTGGGCCGCCGACTCCCGCACCCGCGAGATCGTCGAGGTGCTGCTCGCCGGTGTCTCTCTCGACCGGGCCGTCCTCGGGCTGTCGGGCGGCGAGCGCCGCCGGTGCAGCCTGGCTGCCCTGCTCCTGGGCGACCACGACCTGGTCATCCTCGACGAGCCCACCAACCACCTCGACGTCGAGGCCGTCGCCTGGCTGGCCGAGCACATGGTGGCTCGCACGTCCGCGATGGTCGTCGTCACCCACGACCGCTGGTTCCTCGACGCCGTCTGCGAGACGACGTGGGAGGTGCACGACGGCGTGGTCGACTCCTACGACGGCGGCTACGCCGCGTTCGTGCTGGCCCGTGCCGAGCGGCAGCGCCAGGCCTCCTCCTCCGAGGTACGCCGCCAGAACCTCGCCCGCAAGGAGCTCGCGTGGCTGCGGCGCGGTGCCCCGGCCCGCACGTCGAAGCCGAAGTTCCGCATCGAGGCCGCCACCGCCCTGATCGAGGACGTGCCCGAGCCGCGCGACCGGCTCCAGCTGCAGCGCTTCGCCACCCAGCGGCTCGGCAAGGACGTCATCGACATCGAGGACGCCGACCTCAGCCGCGGCGACAAGCAGCTGCTCTCGCACGCCACCTGGCGGCTCGGTCCCGGCGACCGGGTCGGCATCGTCGGCGTCAACGGCGCCGGCAAGACGTCGGTGCTCTCGCTGCTGGCCGGTGACCTGTCACCGGACGCCGGACGTGTCAGGCACGGCCGCACCATCGCCCTCCAGCACCTCACCCAGGCGCTCGACGACCTCGACCCGGAGCAGCGGGTGCTGCCGACCGTCGAGTCGATCAGCCGGGTCACCCGCACGGTCGACGGCGAGATCACCGCCACCGCGATGCTCGAGCGCTTCGGCTTCACCGGCGACCGGCTCACCGCGCGCATCGGCGACCTCTCCGGTGGTGAGCGCCGGCGCTTCCAGCTGCTGTGCCTGTTGCTCACCGAGCCCAACGTGCTGCTGCTCGACGAGCCCACCAACGACCTCGACATCGACACCCTCAACGTCCTCGAGGACTTCCTCGACGGCTGGCCGGGCACGCTGGTGGTCGTCTCGCACGACCGCTACTTCCTCGAGCGCGTCACCGACTCCGTCTGGGCGCTGCTCGGTGACGGCCAGATCTCGATGCTTCCGCGCGGCGTCGACGAGTACCTCGAGCGCCGGGCCGCCGGTCTGCGTGCCGCCGCGGCCGCCAAGACGTCGTACACGCCGAGCGTCACGGAGGGTCAGCCGACCTCCCGGGCGAAGCCCGGCAGTGCCGAGGAGCGTACGGCGCGCAAGCTGCTGGCCCGCCTCGACCGCCAGCTCGAGCGGATTGCCGAGCAGGAGGCGAAGCTCGAGCTCGAGATGGCCGAGCACCTCACCGACTACGAGCGCCTGGCCGAGCTCGGCCAGCAGCGCGCCGCGCTGCACGACGAGCGTGAGCGCGTCGAGCACGAGTGGCTGGAGGCCTCCGAGTCGCTGCAGTGATCGGTTGACGGGACGGTGACGGCTGTCGCGGTCACGGCTCCGGGGGTGAGAACGGCGCGAGCAGGGCGCGCAGCAGGGCGGCGAGCTCGGTGCGCTGGCGGGCGGACAGGTCGGCCAACAGCAGGCTCTCCGCCTCGAGCAGCGCCTCGAAGGCGCCGTCGACGGCGGTCTTGCCCTCGGGAGTGAGCCGGACCAGCACGCCGCGGCGGTCGCGGGGGTCGGGCAGGCGATCGACGAGGCTGCGCGCGACGAGCCGGTCGACGCGGTTGGTCATGGTGCCGCTGGTCACCAGGGTCTCGCGCAGGAGCCGTCCTGGGGACAGCTCGTACGGCGCCCCGGCCCTCCGCAGGGCGGCCAGCACGTCGAACTCCCAGCTCTCGATGCCGTGTGCGGTGAACGCGTCCTTGCGGGCGAGGTCGAGGCGGCGGGCCAGCCGGCCGATGCGGCTGAACACCTCGACAGGGGCGAGGTCGAGGTCGCCGCGCTCACGCGCCCACGCCTCGACCAGAGTGTCGACCTCGTCCCTCATTGGTGCATTGAACCAGATGCGTCGAGAATCTTGACATCAAGATACCTTGCGCGCACGATGGAGCCATGGCCTATCGCTGGGATCCGGACCGCTACCTCGCCTTCGCCGACGAGCGCGGCCGACCTTTCGTGGACCTCCTGGCCCGCGTCGGAGCGCGTGATCCGCGGACCGTCGTCGACCTCGGCTGCGGCCCGGGCAACCTGACCGCCCTGCTCGTCGCCCGCTGGCCCGAGGCGCACGTGGTCGGCGTCGACTCGAGCCCGGAGATGATCGACAAGGCCCGCGCAGCCGGGTCCGGGATCGACTTCGACGTGGCCGACCTGCGCGACTGGCGGCCGGCCGAGCCGGTCGACGTACTCGTCTCCAACGCCACGCTCCAGTGGGTGCCCGGTCATCTCGAGCTGCTGGCCGGTCTGGTCGCGCAGGTCGCCCCCGGCGGCTGGTTCGCGTTCCAGGTCCCCGGCAACTTCGACGAGCCCAGCCACACCCTGCGGACCGAGCTCGCCGCTGAGGAGCCCTACCGCGAGCTCGCGGCGGGCACCGCCGAGCCGGCGAGCCACGACCCCGAGACCTACGTCGCCGCCCTCACCGCGCTGGGCTGCACCGTCGACGCGTGGGAGACGACCTACCTCCACCTGCTCACCGGGGAGGACCCGGTCTTCGACTGGGTCTCCGGCACCAGCGCCCGCCCCGTGCTCGCGGCGCTGCCCGACGACCTGCGCGAGCAGTTCGTCGCCGAGTTCAAGAGGCGTCTCCGGCAGGCGTTCCCGCAGCGGCCCTACGGCGTGGCCCTGCCCTTCCGCCGCGTCTTCGCGGTGGCGCGGGTGCCGGCGTGATCGCTCTCCACCACGTCCAGGTCGCGATCCCGCCCGGGGGCGAGGACGACGCCCGGCGCTTCTACGCCGACGGGCTCGGCCTGACCGAGGTGGAGAAGCCGGCCGACCTGCGGGGCCGCGGCGGCGCCTGGTTCCGTGCGTACGACGACCACGGCGGCGTCGCGGCCGAGATCCACGTGGGGGTCGAGGACCCGTTCACCCCGGCCCGCAAGGCGCACCCCGCCCTCGTGGTCGACCGCCTCGATGCGATCGCCGAACGGCTGGCTGGGCTCGGCTTCGACGTCGACCGGTCCCAGGAGCACACGTTCGAGGGGCACCGCCGCATCCACACCTTCGACGCCCACGGAAACCGGGTCGAGGTGCTGGAGCGCTCGTGACACCATCGCGCGCATGCTGCTCGTGATCTTCGGCCCGCCGGCTGTCGGCAAGATGACGGTCGGTCGCGCGGTGGCCGACCAGAGCGACTTCCGGCTCTTCCACAACCACATGACGATCGAGCCGCTGCTGGAGCTCTTCGGCTACGGCACGCCGCCCTTCGACGTCCTCAACGACGAGTTCCGCATGCGGATCCTCGAGGAGGCCGCCGCCTCCGACACCGACCTGGTCTTCACGTTCGTCTGGCCGCTCGACGACGAGGGCGACCTCCGCGTGGTCGAGCGCTACATCGCGCCGTACGTCGTGGCGGGCAAGCAGGTCGCGTTCGTCGAGCTGGCCGCGCCGCTCGACACCCGGCTGGAGCGCAACCGCACCGAGCACCGCCTCGCGGCGAAGGCCTCCAAGCGCGACGTCGAGTGGTCCGACGGGAACGTGCGCGAGCTCGAGCGCCACGTGATGAGCACCGTGCCCGGCCGCCGTACCCTCGCCGAGGACCTCCTCGACCGGCACCGCTTCCTGCGCATCGACAACAGCGAGCTCTCGCCCGCCGACACCGCGGCCCGGATCCTGGCCTGGCTGCGCGGCTCCTGAGCCTGCCGCCCCCCGCTCCATGTAACGCGCAGTTATGTGCACTGAGCGCCCGGTGTGCGGGGGTCCCAATGCACATAACTACGCGTTACATGAGCGAGCGGCCCGGGTGGCTAGGGTCGGGCCCATGAGCCTCCCCACCCGTCGCCTCGGCGACCTCCAGGTCAGCGCCCTCGGTCTCGGGGGCATGCAGCTCTCGACGCAGGGCCCCGACGCGACGGCCCGCGCCGAGGTCACGATCCACGCCGCCCTCGACGCCGGCATCACGCTGATCGACACTGCCGACTGCTACGCACCTGACGGCACCGGCCTGGGGCACAACGAGGAGCTGATCGCGGCGGCGCTGGCGTCGTACGGCGCGGACACGAGCGAGGTGCTCGTCGCGACCAAGGGCGGCATCCGGCGCGACGGCGCCGACTGGCCGGTCGACGGCCGGCCGGAGTGGATCCGCGAGGCGGTCGAGGGCTCGCTCCGCAGACTCGGCGTGGAGTCGATCGGGCTCTACCAGCACCACCGGCCCGACCCCGCCGTCCCCTACGAGGAGACGATCGGCGCGTTCAAGGAGCTGGCGGACGACGGGAAGGTACGCCGGGTGGGGCTCTCCAACGCGGACCCGGGCCAGATCCGGGCCGCGCACGCGATCCTCGGCGACCACCTGGTGTCGGTGCAGAACGAGTTCTCCCCGAGCTTCCGGTCCTCGCGCCCCGAGCTCGGCCTGTGCGCCGAGCTGGGACTGGCCTTCCTGCCCTGGAGCCCGCTGGGCGGCATGCGGCACGCGTCGGGCCTCGGCTCCGAGCACGCGTCGTTCGCCGAGGTGGCGCTGCGGTACGACGCGACGCCGCAGCAGGTGGCGCTGGCGTGGCAGCTGGCGATCGACCCGTGCGTCATCCCGATCCCGGGAGCGAGCAGGCCTGAGTCGGTGCTCGGCTGTGTCGAGGCGCTTGACCTGACGCTGACCGGCGAGGACCTGGCCCTGCTGGGCTGATCAGGTCTGCGGGACGACCTCTTCGACCTTGACCATCGCCGTCCGCGCACCGTGAGACCTGCTGAGCCGCCGCTCGACGTACGTCGCGAGCCGCGACAGCGCGTAGTTGAGCGCGATGAAGATGACGGCGACGACCAGCAGCACCTGGATCGGGTTGTCGAGGTTGAGGGAGATCAGGTTTCCCTGCCTCAGCAGCTCCGTGTAGAGGCCGGCGGCCACCGCGGCCAGCGAGGTGTCCTTGAGGACCACGACGAGCTGGCTGATCAGCGCGGGCAGCATGGTCCGGAAGGCCTGCGGCAGCAGCACGGTGGTCATCGCCTGGCGCTGCGTCATCCCGATCGCCAGCGCCGCCTCCCCCTGGCCGCGGGGCAGTGAGGCCACCCCGGCCCGGATGATCTCGGCGATGATGACCGAGTTGTAGAGCGTCAGGGCGATGACGAGGAACCACAGGCCGTCCTCGCCGGGAAGGCCGCTGATGTCGAGCTTCAGCTGGCGGATGAACACGTAGACGTAGAGGATCGTGACGACCACCGGGAGGCCCCGGAACAGCTCGATCAAGGCCACGAGGGGGATGCGCACACCCCGGCCGAGCATCATCCGGGCCGTGCCGAGCAGCGTGCCGATCACCAACGACAGGCTGATCGCGAGAGCGGCGGCGACCAGGGTGTTCACCAGTCCCTGGCCGAGCAGCCGCCAGACCGCGTCGAAGTTCTCGTCGGAGGGGCTGAAGAGAGGCGACCACAGCTCTGCCTCGAACTGACCGCGGTCGGCCAGACGCTTCACGACCAGCGCCGCGAGGGCGAGCAGGGCCAGGACGGCGACGACGGTGCCGATCAGGGCGCGACGCCTGGCTCGGGGTCCGGGCTGGTCGTACAGGACGCTGCTCATCGGGCGATCGCCACCTTGCGCTCGGCGTAGGCCAGGAAGAGCCCGGCCGGGATGGTGATGCAGAGGTAGCCGATCGCCACGCCGGTCATGACCGGGAGCCCGTCGTAGCCCTGGGCGCCGGTCAGGTTCTTGTAGACGGCCCACAGGTCCCGGCCCACACCGAAGGCGCCCACCACGGCGGAGTTCTTGAACATCGCGATCAGGACGCTGCCGAGTGGCGGAACGGTGCTGCGGAGCGCCTGGGGCAGGATCACCTGTCCGAGCGACTGGGTGAACGTCAGCCCGATGGCGCGGGCCGCCTCCGCCTGGCCGGTCGGCACAGAGTTGATGCCCGACCGGATCGCCTCACAGACGAAGGCGCTGGTGTAGATCACCAGCGCGGTGATGCCGAAGAGGTAGAACGAGGCGTTGACGCCCACCTCCGGCAGGCCGAACGCCATGAAGAAGAGCACGACGGTGAGCGGGCAGTTGCGGATCACGGTCACCCAGGCCGTGCCGAAGGCACGCAGCGCCGAGACCGGCGAGACCCGGCAGGCTGCGATCAGCGTGCCGAGCACCAGCGAGCCGATCAGGGCCCACAGGCAGATGCCCAGAGACCGGAGGAAGCCGGACCAGAACAGGTCGAGGTTGTCGGTGACCGCGTCCACCGCGTGCCTTTCATGAGGAGGTCGGGTGGCGCCCAGAGGCGCCACCCGACCAGTGGATCAATGGATCAGGCGCACGGGTCGGGCTCGGGGAGCGTGGGCGTCTCCGTGCCCTCGACCTGACCGGCCGTCTCCTCCCACGCCGTGGTGTAGGCGTCCTCGTTGTCGGCGAGGGTGTCGTTGATGAACTCGCAGAAGTCGGTGTCGCCCTTGGTGATGCCGATGCCGTAGGGCTCCTCGGTGAACTGGTCGCCCACCAGCTTGAACTCACCGTCCGACTCGCCGACGAAGCCGGCGAGGATGACGTTGTCGGTGGTCACGACGTCGACCTGGCCGTTGCTGAGGGCGTCGGCGCACTTGTCGTAGACGTCGAAGAGCACCAGCTGGTCCTCGCTCGCGAGGTACTGCTTGATGTTCTCGCCCGGGGTGGAGCCGGTGACCGAGCAGACCTTGGCGTCGGGGTTGGCCTTGAGGTCCTCGGGAGCGGTGATGGCGTCGTTGTCGGACATCACCATCAGCATCTGGCCGGCCTCGTAGTAGGGACCGGCGAAGGAGATCCGCTCCTTGCGCTCGTCGTTGATCGTGTAGGTCGCCACGACGAAGTCGACCTCGCCGTCCTCGATGACCTGCTCACGGACGTCGGAAGGCGTCTCCTTCCACTCGATGTCGTCCTCGGCGATGCCCAGGGCGCCCGCGATGATCTTGCCGACCTCGACGTCGAAGCCCTCCGGGTCACCTTCGAGGTTCTTCAGGCCGAAGCCCGGCTGGTCGAACTTGGTGCCGATCGTCACGGTGCCGCGCTCAGCGATGTCGGCCATGGTGGTGCCGGACTCGAAGTCGGTGTCCGAGGCGACCTCGGTGTCGCTGCCGCCGCCGTCGTCACCGCCGCAGGCCGTGAGGCTCAGGGCCAACCCGGCTACCGCCACAGCGGCCTTGATCTTCGTGAATCGCATGTGCATCTCCCTTGATGTGTTCGACTTGTCAGTGCTTGAGGATCTTGCCGAGGAAGTCCTTGGCACGGTCGGACGTCGGGTGGGTGAAGAACTCCTCAGGGGTGTTCTCCTCGACGATCGCACCATCGGCCATGAAGACCACGCGGTCCGCCGCCGTACGTGCGAAGCCCATCTCGTGGGTGACGACGATCATGGTCATGCCGCCCCTGGCCAGCTCGACCATGACGTCGAGGACCTCCTTGATCATCTCCGGGTCGAGCGCGGAGGTCGGCTCGTCGAAGAGCATCACCTTCGGGTCCATCGCGAGAGCCCGGGCGATCGCCACGCGCTGCTGCTGGCCGCCGGAGAGCTGGGCGGGGTACTTCTCGGCCTGGTGGGCCACGCCGACGCGATCGAGGAGGTCGTGTGCGTGCTTCTCGGCGTCTGCCTTCTTGAGGCCGCGCACCTTGATCGGGCCGAGGGTGACGTTCTCGAGGATCGTCTTGTGGGCGAAGAGGTTGAAGCTCTGGAACACCATCCCGACCTCGGCACGGAGCGCCGCGAGCTGCTTGCCCTCCTGGGGCAGCGGCTTGCCGTCGAGGGTGATCGTGCCGGCGTCGATCGTCTCGAGCCGGTTGATCGCGCGGCACAGCGTCGACTTGCCGGAGCCGGACGGACCGATCACGACGACGACCTCGCCGTGGTTCACGGACAGGTTGATGTCGGCCAGCGCGCGCAGCGACCCGAAGTACTTGTCGACGCCCTCGAGCACGACCAGGGGTTCGCCGTGGCCGGCGCCGGCCGGCTCCTGCTGAAGCACAGTCATGGCCGCAACCTATCCACACGGGACCCGATCGGACATCTCCTCACGGTCAACATGTGCGAATCGTGACCATCCGGACGCTTCCGTCGAGACTCCACGGCGGTCGGCGAGGGCGCATTGCACTCGAGACAGGTCCGGGGGTGCAGGCCTGCGCTTACACCCCGGATTCCTACGTCCCGCCCCCCACGAGTCAGTCCAGGTATCGGCGGTAATGCGGGAGAGACGACGGTGTCGTGGGCGCGGGCGCCTGGCCTAGAGACTGCGCGCGCTCAGGACCGCAGGACACACGGGTCTCGGCGATGCAGGTGGTGCGGCCGCGCGACGTCATGCCCACGGCGACGTCAACGCCGTCCCCTCCGTCGAGCACGGTCTGCCTCGGGCGGGAGCGGCGTCCGGACCAGGAGGAGTAGACGTCGTTGCCGACCAGGACGTCATCGCCGGCCTCCCCCTGGACGTTGCTGGTGGGTGCCGTGCACCGCTGGGGCTCGGCTGAGCTGAAGGCGATGGTGAATGCGTCGTCCTCCGGGTCCTGCCCGGACACGAGGTGGTCGTTGCCGGCCCCGCCACGAAGCGTGACCGCGCACCCCTCTGCGCGGAGGTCGTCGTTGCCGTCGGAGCCCGTCAGCGAGACGCTGCCCGAGGTCCGCGCGGCCAGGCGCTCGACCGACGCCATTGTCAACGTCGTCCCACCGGCCGTGACTTGTCCGGTCGTCGTGTCGCCGACGATGTCGGACTCGGTGAGGTACTTCAAGGCGTCGTCGCCCTCGCCACCGTCGACCAATCCTGCCGCGTGGCCGATGATGGGCGAGGTAGCGACGGTGTCGTCGCCGCCGCCCATGGTCGCGGAGATCGAGCCTGGGCCGATGAAGCCGACGGTGTCGTCGCCCGTGCTCCCGGTGAAGGACTGGGTGCCCTTCGCGAACAGCTCGTAGGCGTCGAAGGCGGACCAGCGGAGGTACGACTCGTCGGCGACCGTCGCCGTGCCATGCTGCGCGTCGACGGCCAGGCGGGCGCGTCGGGCGACGTACAGGCTGAGGACGTCCGTGCCCGGACCACCGGTCAGCCGCGCCCCGCTGCCGGCCTTGCCGACGACCATGAGCGAGTCGTCCCCGCTGCCGAGGTCGACGGTGTCGAGGTTGGCTCCCCGGCGAGGGCCGATCATGACGAAGTCGTCGCCGCCCCGTGTGCGGATGGTGTCGACCCCGCCGGCACGCCCTCCGCGGGCGTGGGTCTCGCGCACCAGGTCGGAGCCGCCGCTCCCGGAGTAGGTGTCGTCGCCCGGCCCGAGAAGAACGTCAGGACGCCCTCGACGCTCCTGTGAGAGGACGGTGTCGTCGCCGTTCCCCGCGCGCACGAGCGTGGTGCCGCGGGTCCGCAGGCAGATGGTGTCGTCGCCCGCGCCCGCAGCGACTACGGCGGATCCGCGCCCGGTCACGACGATCACATCGTCCTTCGCCGTGCCGGTCACCCGCTTCGCCATACCGGTCACCTGCTCGGCGCCGCTGACGATCGTCGCCCGCTTGCCGTCGCAGCGCACGGCCGCAGCCGATGCGCTGCTGGACGCGAACGCGAGCGGAGTGAGAGCGAGCAGGAGCGCGCCGATGACGGTGGGCGTGGAGTGTGGCATGGATCCTCCGGATGAGTGGTGAGGCGGCAAGGTAGCAGCGCACGGCACGATTCGAAGGGGAATCCACAATCGCCGTACTCTGGTGGCGCGATGCGTACCTACGAAGTGCGCACCTACGGGTGCCAGATGAACGTCCACGACTCCGAGCGGCTGACCGGCCTGCTGGAGGAGGCGGGGTACGCCGCCGCTGCGCCGGATGAGCAGGCGGACGTGGTCGTCTTCAACACCTGCGCGGTCCGCGAGAACGCCGACAACAAGCTCTACGGCAACCTGTCGCACCTCGCGCCTGTCAAGGCCGCCCGCCCCGGCATGCAGATCGCCGTCGGCGGCTGTCTCGCACAGAAGGACCGCGCGACGATCACCGAGAAGGCGCCGTACGTCGACGTCGTCTTCGGCACCCACAACATCGGCTCCCTGCCGGCCCTGCTCGAGCGCGCGCGGGTGCAGGAGGAGGCGCAGGTCGAGATCCTCGAGTCGCTGTCGGTCTTCCCCTCGACGCTGCCGACCAAGCGGCAGTCGGCGTACGCCGCGTGGGTCTCGATCTCCGTCGGCTGCAACAACACCTGCACGTTCTGCATCGTCCCCTCGCTGCGGGGCAAGGAGGAGGACCGCCGGCCCGGCGACGTCCTCGCCGAGATCCGGGCCCTGGTCGCCGAGGGCGTCAGCGAGGTCACCCTGCTCGGCCAGAACGTCAACGCGTACGGCGTTGAGTTCGGCGACCGGCAGGCGTTCTCCAAGCTGCTGCGTGCATGTGGCGAGATCGACGGGCTCGAGCGCGTTCGGTTCACCTCACCGCACCCAGCCGAGTTCACCGACGACGTGATCGCGGCCATGGCCGAGACGCCCACGGTGATGCCGCAGCTGCACATGCCGCTGCAGTCGGGCTCCGACCGGGTGCTGCGCGCGATGCGGCGCTCCTACCGTCAGTCGAAGTACCTCGGCATCATCGAGCGGGTGCGGGAGGCCATGCCGCACGCCGCGATCACCACCGACATCATCGTGGGCTTCCCGGGCGAGACCGAGGAGGACTTCGAGCAGACGCTTGAGGTCGTTCGCCGCGCCCGCTTCTCCGGCGCCTACACCTTCATCTACTCCAAGCGTCCCGGCACGCCGGCGGCCACGATGCCGGACGAGGTGCCGGCCGCGGTGATCTCAGATCGCTACAACCGCCTCGTCGAGCTCGTCAACGACATCGCGTGGGACGAGAACAAGAAGCTCGTCGGCACCACCGTCGAGCTGATGGTCTCAGAGGGCGAGGGCCGCAAGGACGCCGCCATGCATCGGCTCTCCGGCCGCGGCCCCGACAACCGCCTCGTGCACTTCAACCCCGAGGGCGCTGAGGGCGTCCGGCCGGGGGACATGGTCGAGGTGCGGATCACCAAGGCCGCACCGCACCACCTGGTCGCCGACGGGGCGGTGCTCGCCGTGCGTCGTACTCGATCGGGCGATGCCTGGGAGGCGCGCACCTCGGCGCCCTCCGGCCCGGCTGCCGTCGGGCTGGGCATGCCGGCGCTCGGCGTACCCACGCCGCTGCCGGCCGCTCCCGCCTGTGGATGAGGCGCACGCACCGGGCTGACCTCGCGGCATGCTCGGTCGATGCCGGTCGTGGAGCATCTCGAACGGATGGGCGGCGTAGCTACGCGCGGCACCCTCCTTCGCGTCTGCCCCCGCGCGGAGGTCGACGCCGCGGTCGCCGCCGGAGACGTGTCCGTGCTGGCGCGGGGCCGCTACGCCCTCCCGCAGGTCGACCGATCGCTGGCCGCCGCGCACCGGGTGAGCGGGGCCGTGTCGCACCTCAGCGCGGCACTCGCCCTGGGCTGGCAGGTCCTGCGCCCACCGGCACTCCCGCACGTCACGGTGGCCAGCAACCGCCGGGTCTCCGAGGAGCAGCGACGTGGCATCGCACTGCACTGGTCGAGGCTCGCGCCGGAGGACGTCGACGGCCTGGTGACCTCAGCCGACCGGACGCTCGTCGACTGCCTGCGCACCCTGCCCTACGCCGAGGCGCTGGCGGTTGCCGACTCCGCGCTGCGCGACGGCTTCCCGCCTAGCCGCCTCGCGGCGCTCTCGCGTGATGCCCGCGGACCGGCGTCGGCCAGGCTCCGCCGCGCGCCGCGCGGCGCGCGGCGCCGACGGCCGCGCCGCCAACCCGTTCGAGTCGGGGCTCCGGGCCATCTGCAACGAGGTCGAGGGCCTCCGGGTGGAGCCACAGGTCCCGATCCGCGACGGGCGCTTCCTCGGCCGGCCCGACCTCGTCGACGCCCGGCTGCGGATGGCCATCGAGGCAGACTCGTTCGAGTGGCACGGCGGCCGGACGGCGCTGGTCCGCGACGCACGGCGCTACAACGCGCTGGCGGTGGCAGGCTGGCTGGTCCTCCGGTTCACGTGGGAGGACGTGATGCTCGACGCCGAGCAGGTCCGCTCCGTGCTGGTGGCAGCAGTAGCCGAGCGGGAGTATCAGCTCTGCCACGCCTGCCGCTCCGCCTGAGGTGGGCTCGCACGGGTCGTTGCTCCCGCTCGGCTACGAGAGTCAGGCCGGGGGCTCGACCGAGCCGTCCTCGGCCTCCTGGCCCGCTTGGGGTTCGGACTCGGTGCCGGACTCGGTGCCGGATTCATGGTCGGCAGCCTTTCCCTCGGGTGCCTGGGACTTGTCGTCGGGCTCGGCGACCGCCTCCGGCAGCACGTCCTCGACCGCCGGGTTGCCTTCGGGTCCCAGATCCCGGGGGAGCGGGGGTGCAGGGGTCTCGTCGACGGCGTCGGCGCCGCCGGGGTTGGGCTCCCCGGGCTCGACCACGGGATCTGGCTGAGGGCCGAGCTTCGTGTCGTCTGCCATGACTGCTCCTTGGGTTAGAAACCGTGGGTGAGGTACGGCGTGCCGGTACCCAGATGCTCCAGCGCGACACGCTCGTGGGGGACCACCGGCTCCGGCAGGTCGTCGAGTCGGCACCACCGCAGCTCGGCGCACTTGTCCGGCTCCACGATGACCGGGTCGCCGGCCCAGGACCGCGCGCTGAAGAAGAAGTCGACCCGTTCGTCGATCGGGTCGGCGTGGCGGGTGCGCTGCATGGTCGTCTCGAAGACCAGCTCGATGCCGTCGATCCCGAGCTCCTCGCGCGCCTCCCGGTGGGCCGCGTCGTACGCCGTTTCGCCGCGCTCGACGTGGCCGGCTGCCGCGGCGGCCCAGTGACCGTCCATGTAGCCCGTGCCCTGGCGCAGCTGGAGCAGCACCTCGGGACCTGTGCCGATGTCGCGGAGCAGGTAGACGTAGGCGGCGGGCACGACGACGAAGCGCATGCCGCGCAGGGTAGACGCCCTACTGGCCGCGCGATGCCCCGGTCGGGTTGGACGGGTCGGTGGGCGGGCCCGGCGGGATGGGGTCGGTCGGGTCGGCCGGTGCGGGGTGGGTCGGCAGGGTGGGGTCGTGCGGCTCCGACGGCCCCGGCGTGGTGGTGTCGCGGATGTCGTCGTTCTTGCCGTCGAGCCGGTCGAGCGCGTCCTTGACCCTGGCTGCCCCGGAGGCGATCTTGTCGCTGTGCTTGCGGCCGGTGCGGCTGTCGATCGCCGCGGAGGCCTTGTCGATCCCGTCGGCGATCTTGTCGCCGTGGTCGTCGACGGCCTTCGACAGCTTGCCCTTGGCGTTGTCGAGGAATCCCATGAACCCTCCTAGTGTCGGCGTCGCCCCGATGGGCGCCGCACTTGAGAGACTAGCCAGCGTGGCCCACCCTGCGCACTCTCGACGGACCGTCGCCGTCGTCGGCGCGACGGCCTCCGGGAAGTCGGACCTGTCCCTCGACCTCGCCGGGCGCCTCGACGGCGAGATCGTCAACACCGACGCGATGCAGGTCTACCGCGGCATGGACATCGGTACGGCAAAGCACCCGGTCGCCGCGCGGCGCGGCATCCCGCACCACCTGCTCGACACCCTGGGCGTGCGTGACCCGGCGACGGTGGCGGAGTTCCAGCGCTGGGCCCGGGCGGCCATCGCCGAGATCCGTGCGCGCGACCGGACCCCGGTCCTGGTGGGCGGCTCGGCGCTCTACACCCGGGCGATCCTCGACCGCTTCGAGTTCCCGGGCACCGACGAGTCGATGCGACGCGAGCTCGAGGCAGAGCTCGCGGCAGCGGGCCCGGCCGCACTCCACGACCGGCTCCGAGTGCTCGACCCCGAGGCGGCCGGACGCATCCTCGTCGAGAACGGCCGCCGCATCGTCCGCGCCCTGGAGGTCATCGCCATCACCGGCCGGCCCTACAGCGCCAGCCTGCCGGATCTCGAGTACGCCGACCCGGCCACCGTGCAGATCGGCGTCGACATCGACCGGCCCGCCCTCGACGCGCGCATCTCGGCGCGGGTGGACGAGATGTTCGAGACCGGCTTCGTCGAGGAGGTCGAGCGACTCCTCGCCGAGGGCCTCGCCGAGGGCCGAACCGCGAGCCGCGCCATCGGCTACCGCGAGGTGTCGGCGTACCTCCGTGGGGAGCTGAGCATGGCCGAGGCCCGGGAGCGGACCTTCGTCGCTACCCGTCGCTTCGCGCGCCGCCAGGACTCGTGGTTCCGGAAGGACCCGCGCATCGTCTGGATCCGGTACGACGACCCGGATCGCGCCGAGCGCGCGGTCGCGGCAGCGCTCGGCTGACCGATCAGGACTGTCGGTGGGGTGGTGCACGCTGGTGCGATGACGACCTACTACTACACGGCATCCTCCGTGGACGGGTTCATCGCCGACGCCGACAACTCGCTGTCGTGGCTCCTGAGCCGCGACGTCGACCACGAGAAGGACATGGGGTTCGAGACGTTCCGCCCCCTCGTCGGTGCGTGCGCGATGGGTGCCACGACCTGGCAGTGGATCCTCGACAACGACCCGGGCGAGTGGTCCGCCAAGCCGACGTGGGTCTTCACCCATCGCGACTTCCAGCCCACGGAGCACGTGACCTTCACCCAGGGCGACGTGACCGCCGTGCACCGCGAGATGGTCGAGGCGGCTGGCGGGCTGGGCGTCTGGATCGTCGGCGGGGGCGAGCTGGTCGGGCAGTTCGCCGATGCCGGGCTGCTCGACGAGGTGTGGGTGCAGTGGGCGCCGGTGACCCTCGGTTCCGGCGCGCCGCTGCTCCCGCGTCGCCTCGAGCTGAAGCTGGAGGAGGTGGTGCGCAACCGCGAGCTCGTGTGCGGCCGATACACCCTCGTCAGGTGACGGTGGGACACTGAGCGGGTGACCTATCCCTTCCTCCTGGGCCACGGCACCGAAAACGACTTCGTGCTGCTGCCCGACCACGACGGCAGCGTGCACGGCGACCTCGACGCCGACCGGGTGCGCGCGCTGTGCGACCGCCGGGCCGGGCTGGGCGGCGACGGGGTGCTCCGGGTGGTCCGGTCGGCCGCCTTGGGCCTCGACGGGCCGGAGTGGTTCATGGACTACCGCAACGCCGACGGCGGAACGAGCGAGATGTGCGGCAACGGCATCCGAGTCTTCGCCCGTCACCTCGTCGAGGAGGGGCTGGTGCGACTGCCGGTCGAGATCGGCACCCGCGACGGGGTGAAGACCGTGCACGGCGACGGCGACCTGCTCACCGTCGACCTCGGCAGCCCGCGGACGCTGGGCGAGACGAAGGTCGGCGTCAGCGAGCGGGCCTGGCCGGCGCTGCACGTCGACATGGGCAACCCGCACGCGGTGGCGTTCGTCGACGACCTGGCCGACGCCGGAGACCTGCTCGCGCCGCCCGAGCACGACCGCGAGGTCTATCCCCGCGGCGTCAACGTGGAGTTCGTCGTACGCCGCGGTGACCGGCACGTCGCGATGCGCGTGCACGAGCGAGGAGCCGGCGAGACGCGCAGCTGCGGCACCGGCGCGGC
The DNA here is from genome assembly GCF_049897745.1 of Nocardioides sp. LHG3406-4. Lineage (NCBI taxonomy): Bacteria > Bacillati > Actinomycetota > Actinomycetes > Propionibacteriales > Nocardioidaceae > Nocardioides > Nocardioides sp. LHG3406-4. Next base: position 538,668 of record NZ_JAFCWV010000001.1, on the reverse strand, counting down.
TGCGGTGATGGTGGCCAGCGCCCTGGCGGACGGGGTGGACCGTCCCGTGACCTACCGAGTCGACGTTCCCGGCGGCGAGCTCGCCGTCACGTGGACGACCGACGACCGCGTGCTGCTGACGGGCCCGGCCGTCGTGGTGGCCCGGGGTACCACCGACCTCTAGGCCTGCCGCCACTAATCTCTGCGGCATGGACATCACCGGAGCATCCGCCCTCGTCACCGGCGCCGCCTCGGGCATCGGCGCAGCCGTAGCCCGGCAGCTGGCCGCGAAGGGCGCGCGCGTCGTCGTGGCCGACGTGCAGGACGAGAAGGGCGAGGCCCTCGCCGCCGAGATCGGCGGCGTGTTCGCCCATGTCGACGTCACCGACACCCAGCAGATCGAGGACGCCGTCAGGCGGGCCGGCGAGCTGGGTCCGCTGCGCGTGCTGGTCAACTCCGCCGGGATCGGCCCGGCCGCCCGCACGGTCGGACGCGACGGCACCCTCGACTCCGCGCACGACCTGGACCTCTACAAGCGGGTCATCGCCATCAATCTGATCGGCACGTTCGACGCCATCCGGGTCGCCGGCACCGCGATGGGCACCCTCGAGCCCACCGAGACCGGCGAGCGCGGCGCGATCGTCAACATGGCCAGCGTGGCGGCCTTCGACGGCCAGATCGGCCAGGCGGCGTACTCCTCGTCGAAGGGCGGCATCGTCGGCATGACCCTCCCGGTGGCCCGCGACCTCGCCGCGATCGGGGTGCGCGTCAACACCGTGGCTCCCGGCCTCATCGACACCCCGATCTACGGCGAGGGCGAGCAGGCCGAGGCGTTCAAGGCGAGGCTCGGTGAGTCGGTGCTCTTCCCGAAGCGGCTCGGCCAGCCCGACGAGCTGGCCAGCATGGTCATCGAGTGCGTGACGAACTCCTACATGAACGGCGAGACCGTGCGCGTCGACGGCGGCATCCGGATGCCCCCCAAGTGACCCGGCTCAGGCAGCCGTAGGCACCTGCGCGCCCAGCGCTGCGGTCGCGCCCGCGTCGCTCGCACCCAGCGCTCGGCTCTGCTCGAGCCACGCGTCGCGCCGCGCGTCGGTGGCGTTGCGCACGTCGGTGAAGCGGGTGAGCCTGACCGGCTTGATCCCGCAGAACTCCATTGTCCTGCCCTTCACCTGGCGCACGGTGGTGTCGCCGACCAGCGGGAGGTACCACCGCGGTGAGTCCGAGGTGACCATGAGGCGTCCGGTGCGGCTGCCGAGCAACCCCTCGGGTCGGCCGTTGTCCTGGTAGCGGAACGCCCACCCGATGACGAGCGCCCGGTCGAAGAAGCCCTTGAGGAGGGCCGGCACCGAGCCCCACCAGACGGGGGTGAGCACGGTGATGTGCTCGCTCCACTCGATGAGCTCGCGGGCCCGGGCGAGGTCCGGCTCCACGAGCTGACCGCGGCGGTAGCCGCCGTGCAGGACCGGGTCGATGTCGAGGTCGCGCAGGGTCAAGGTGGCGACCCTGCCGCTGTCCGGTCCGCTGGCGCCGGCGACGTACTGCTGCGCGAGGGCCGCGGTGAGAGAGCCGGCGTCGGGGTGGCCGTCGATCACGAGGGTGTTGGTCATGGCGGGTTCCTTTGCGGTATCTGGACACTGTCAACAATCTGGACAGTGACCACACTGCGGTAGAATGTTGCGCGTGTCAAGATCCGGAGCCAGCTACCACCACGGAAATCTGCAGTCCGCCCTCGAGGACGCCGCGCTGTCGCTGCTGCAGACTCAGCCGGCGGCGAAGATCAGCCTGCGCGAGGTCGCGCGCCGGGCTGGGGTGAGCCACAACGCGCCCTACCACCACTTCGGCGACCGGGCCGCGCTGCTCGGCGCCCTCGGGGTGCGGGCCATGGCCGACCTGCTGGCGGCGCAGGAAGGCGCAGTCTCTGCAGCGACCGGCCCGCCCGCCCGCGTCCGAGCGCTGGGCGCCGCCTACGTCGCGTACGCCGCCGACCACCCGCAAGCCTTCTCGCTCGTGTTCGACCCGGAGTACTGCGCCGCCGGCGAGCCGTCGGTCGAGATGGCACCGCTGATCGCGCGCAACGAGGAGCTGCTGGCGGGGGAGGTGGAGGCTCTGGTGCAGGAGCCGGGATTCGTGGGTCGCGACCCGCAGGCGCTGGCGGCGGCGCTGTGGGCCACGGTGCACGGCATGGCCGAGCTGGTCATGCTCGGGCACCTGCCGCGCGAGGCCGCGGAGCCGGCGCTCGCGGCCCTGCTCCCGTGACGGGACGAAATGCCCTCGCCCGGCTTCCGTCGCCCGCCTAGACTCGACGACATATGACGAACGCACCTGACTTCTCGCTCGACACCGAGCTGACCGCCACCGAGGGCTGGGACGACGACGCCTACGAGGTCGTCTCCGCCGACGGGCCCGACCCGGAGGCCCGCACCCACGACGACTCCACCGGCGCCCAGGACCTGGCCGAGCGCCATGCCCTGCGCCGCGTCGCCGGCCTGCGCACCGAGCTCGAGGACATCACCGAGGTCGAGTACCGCCAGCTTCGCCTGGAGCGGGTCGTGCTCGTCGGCGTCTGGACCGAGGGCTCCGTGCAGGACGCCGAGAACTCCATGGCCGAGCTCGCCCTGCTGGCCGAGACGGCCGGCTCCGAGGTGCTGGAGGCTGTCTACCAGCGCCGCGGCAGGCCCGACCCGGCGACGTACGTCGGTCGCGGCAAGGTCGACGCCGTCAGGGAGATCGTGCAGGCGACCGGCGCCGACACGGTGATCCTCGACGGCGACCTCGCGCCGAGCCAGCTCCGCAACCTCGAGGACAAGCTCAAGGTCAAGGCGATCGACCGCACGGCGCTGATCCTCGACATCTTCGCCCAGCACGCGAAGTCGAAGGAGGGCCAGGCGCAGGTCGAGCTGGCCCAGCTCAACTACATGAAGCAGCGACTGCGCGGCTGGGGTGGCAGCCTCTCCCGCCAGGCCGGTGGCCGGGTCGGCGCCGACGGCGGCGGCATCGGCGGCCGAGGCCCCGGTGAGACCAAGATCGAGACCGACCGGCGACGCATCAACACCAAGATCGCCAAGCTGCGCCGCGAGCTCAAGGACCTCAAGGGGACCCGCGAGACCAAGCGCCAGGAGCGGGAGCGGCACCGCATTCCCAGCGTCGCCATCGCGGGCTACACCAACGCCGGCAAGTCGTCCCTGCTCAACCGGCTGACCAACGCGGGGGTGCTCGTCGAGGACTCGCTCTTCGCGACGCTCGACCCCACGACGCGGCGTACGACCACCAACGACGGCCGCGTCTACACGATGTCCGACACCGTCGGGTTCGTGCGGCATCTGCCCCACCAGCTCGTCGAGGCCTTCCGCTCGACCCTGGAGGAGGTCGCCGAATCCGATCTCATCCTGCACGTCGTCGACGGCTCGCACCCCGACCCGGAGGGCCAGCTGGCCGCGGTGCGCGAGGTGCTCGCGGAGATCAAGGCCGACCGGGTGCCCGAGCTCGTGGTCATCAACAAGGCCGACGCCGCCGACCCGATGGTGATCGCGCGGCTGCAGCAGCGGGAGCCGCACTCGGTCGTCGTCAGCGCCCGCACCGGCGCCGGCATCGCCGACGCCCTCGCGGTGATCGAGAACGAGCTGCCGCGACCGGACGTCGCCTTCGACGCGCTGCTGCCCTACGAGCGCGGCGACCTGCTCAACCGCATCCACCAGCAGGGTGAGATCGCCACCCTGGAGCACACCGCCGACGGCACCCACGTCACGGGCCGGGCCAACGACGACCTCGCGGGCGAGCTGGCGGCGTACGCCGTCTGACCGGGTCGCGCCACCGGTCCTCGGCGTCCGTGCGTCTCACTGCGTGACGAGGGACCGCAGCTCACCGATCGACGACCAGCTCGCGGGCCCGCGGTGTCCGGCGTACGGAGGGTTGCCTCGACAAACCCCCGTCGTAGCGGGAAGGTGAACGGACCACCACTCGGAAGGCACTCACCATGCGAAGCACCATTCTCGTCCCCGGCCTGGCCCTGGCGCTGGCCGGATCGCTCGGCCTCAGCGCCGTCCAGTCCTCGGCCACGGCCGCGGGCCAGCGCGACTCTTCGGTCGCGCCGTCCGGCCAGCAGGCTGCCAAGGCGACCAAGAAGGCCACGGCCGTCGGCTACGGCGGCGCGGTCACCAGCGTCGACCCCACCGCCACCAAGGTCGGGCTCAAGGTGCTCCAGCAGGGCGGCAACGCCGTCGACGCGGCGGTCGCCGCCGCGGCCACGCTCGGCGTGACGGAGCCCTACAGCGCCGGCATCGGGGGTGGCGGCTACTTCGTCTACTACAACGCGAAGACGAAGAAGGTGTCGACGATCGACGGCCGTGAGACCGCTCCCGGCGCGATGAAGGGCGACGCGTTCATCGACCCGGCGACCGGCAAGGCCTACAACTTCACGCCCGAGCTGGTCACCAGCGGCGTCTCCGTCGGCGTGCCCGGCACCCCGGCGACGTGGGACAAGGCGCTGCGCAAGTGGGGCACCCTCGACCTGGCCGGTGCCATGGCGCCGGCGACGAAGGTCGCCCGCAAGGGCTTCCGCATCGACGACACCTTCCGGCAGCAGACGCTCGACAACAAGGTGCGCTTCGACGCCTTCACCTCCACCCGCAAGCTCTACCTGCCCGGCGGCGACGCCCCGGCTGTCGGCTCCAAGTTCACCAACAAGCAGCTGGCCCGCACCTACGACTCCATCGCCGACAAGGGCATCAAGGCGTTCTACGGCGGCAAGCTCGCCGGCGAGATCGTGAAGGCGGTGACCGCGCCGCCGAAGACCAGCACCACCAAGCTGCCCGTGCCGGTCGGCTCGATGACCCGCGCGGACCTGAAGAAGTACAAGGCCCTCACGCAGAAGCCGAGCAAGGTCGGCTACCGCGGCTACGACGTCTACGGCATGGCGCCGTCGTCGTCGGGTGGCTCGACGATCGGCGAGGCGCTCAACATTCTCGAGCAGTTCGACATCGCCTCGATGTCCGACACCGACGCGCTCCACCGCTACCTCGAGGCGAGCGCGCTGGCCTTCGCCGACCGCGGCAAGTACGTCGGCGACCCCAAGTTCGTCGACGTGCCCATGGGCAACCTCCTCAGCGACACCTTCGCCAGGGAGCGCGCCTGCGCGATCGACCCGGCGAAGGCGCTCACCAAGCCGGTCGCGGCCGGCAACGTGGCGTCGTACGACGGCGTCTGCTCGCCGGCCCCCGGCACGCGCGGCACCGTCGACTCCGACACCGAGAACATCTCCACCACCAACCTGACGGTCTCCGACAAGGACGGCAACGTCGTGGAGTACACCCTCACCATCGAGCAGACCGGCGGCTCGGGCATCGTCGTACCCAAGCGTGGGTTCCTGCTCAACAACGAGCTGACCGACTTCTCCACGACCTACGACGCGGCCGACCCCAACCGGATCCAGCCGGGCAAGCGCCCGCGCTCGTCGATGTCGCCGACGATCGTGCTGAAGAACAAGAGGCCCTTCCTCGCGCTCGGCTCGCCGGGCGGGTCGACGATCATCACGACGGTGCTGCAGATGATCTTCAACCGCGTCGACCGCGGCATGACGATCCAGGAGGCGATCGCGGCACCGCGAGCCACCCAGCGCAACACCGCCACCGTCAGCTCCGAGCCGGCCTTCATCACGGCGTACGGCGCGCTGCTCACTCCGTTGGGTCACAAGCTCGTCCCCGCCGGTGACGCGCTGACCAGCGCCGCCGAGATCGGGGCCGCGACCGCGCTGGAGTTCGGTAAGAAGGGCAAGGTCACCGCGGTCGCCGAACCCGTCCGCCGCGGTGGTGGCGCCGCAGGCGTGGTCTCCAAGAAGCGGTAGTCCTCACGAGATGAGGGGCCCGGCGGCTGCCGGGCCCCTCATTGCGTGCGTGTGGTGGTTTGAGCCGCCCCGCTCGCTGAGGAAGGATGCGCTCCATGTCTCGTGGTGCGCTCGTCCGACTCCTGCTCGTCATCGGCCTCCTCGGCGGGTGCGCCGTCCTGGCCCTGACGCAGGAGCCGCGGCTCGGGCTCGACCTGCGCGGCGGCACCCAGATCACCCTGCAGGCCTCCGACTCCCCGTCCGGCGTCGTGGCCGACGCCGAGGCGACCGACCGGGCGATCGAGGTCCTGCGCGGCCGCGTCGACGCGCTCGGCATCTCCGAGCCGACGCTTACGCGGGCCGGCGAGAACCGCATCATCGTCGAGCTGCCCGACGTGCAGGACCCGCGCCAGGCGGTCGAGACGATCGGGCGCACGGCGCAGCTGACCGTGCACCCGGTGGTCAAGGGCGGCCTCCCGGCGCAGACGAAGCCGTCGAAGCAGGGCAACCAGGTCCTCTCGGGTGAGGGCGGCGAGCTCATCGAGGTCGGGCCCACGGCCCTCGAGGGCGACGACATCACCGGCGCCGAGGCGGTGCGGCGCGACAACAGCGCCGACTGGACGGTGGCCGTCGACTTCTCCGGTGACGGGTCCCGGGCCTTCGGCACGCTGTCGGCCACCGCCGCGTGCGCCCAGGGCGACCCCAACCGCATCGCGATCGTGCTGGACGGCGAGATCATCTCCTCACCGTCCGTCAACGTGCCGTGTGGCGGGAACATCACCGGGTCCACCGACATCACCGGCTCGTTCACGCTCGACGAGGCCAAGGACCTCGCCGTACTCATCGAGGGCGGTGCCCTGCCGATCCCGGTCGAGGTGATCGAGCAGCGGATCGTCGGACCGACCCTCGGCGCGGCGGCGATCGAGGCGTCGTGGCAGGCGGCACTGCTCGGACTGCTGGTCACCGGGCTCTTCATCGCGCTGGTCTACCGCTTCGTCGGCTTCCTCGCGACGCTCGCGCTGACGTCGTACGCCCTGTTGGCGTACGCCATGCTCGTCGGCCTCGGGTCGACGCTCACGCTGCCCGGCCTGGCCGGCTTCGTGCTGGCGATCGGGCTGGCCATCGACGCCAACGTGCTGGTCTTCGAGCGTGCCCGGGAGGAGTACGCCGCCAACCCGTCGGCCGGCCTGCGACGGGCGCTGATGATCGGCTTCAACAAGGCCTGGAGCGCGATCATCGACTCCAACGTGACCACCCTGCTGGCGGCCGGCCTGCTGTTCCTGCTGGGCTCCGGCCCGATCAAGGGCTTCGGCGTCACCCTGTCGATCGGTGTGATCGCCTCCATGATCTCCGCGCTGATCATCGCGCGCGTGCTCACCGAGATCGGCGTCGCCAACCGCTGGGTCGAGCAGCGTCCGGCCTTCAGCGGCATCGGCTCGGTCGGCAGGGTGCGTACCTGGCTCGAGCGGCGCGACCCCGACCTGATGTCGCGTCGCGGGCTGTGGCTGGCTCTCTCGGGGGCGGCGCTCGTCCTCGCGGTCTCAGGCATCGTCAGCCAGGGGTTGAACCTCGGCGTGGAGTTCACCGGTGGCCGGGTGCTGGAGTACTCCACCGGCACCCCGATCTCCGCCGACCGCGCCCGCGAGGTGGTCGCTGACGCGGGCTATCCCGAGGCCACCGTGCAGGAGTCGGACGACGACAAGATCAGCGTGCGCACCGGCGAGATCACCAACGACGAGGCCATCGCGATCGAGGACGCGATCGGCTCGGCCGCCGACGGGGCCACCAAGGAGCGGGACGAGCAGATCGGCGCCTCGCTCGGCTCCGAGCTGCGCGACAAGGCGCTGATCGCCTTCGTGATCGCGCTGCTGGTGCAGATGGTCTACCTCGCGTTCCGGTTCAAGTGGACCTTCGGCCTGGCGGCGGTGCTCGCCATGTTCCACGACGTCGTGATCGTCACGGGCGTCTTCGCGTGGCTGGGGAAGCCGATCGACGGCATCTTCCTGGCCGCCGCGCTGACCATCATCGGCCTCTCGGTCAACGACACCGTCGTGGTCTTCGACCGGGTCCGCGAGCGCTGGCAGGGCTCACGTCCCGAGGAGACCTTCAGCATGCTGGCCAACAAGGCCGCCGTGGAGACGATGCCGCGCACCGTCAACACCGGCCTCGGCGCGATGTTCATCCTGGCCGCGCTCGCCGTGCTCGGCGGCGACTCGCTGCGCGACTTCGCGATCGCCCTGCTGCTCGGTCTCGTGATCGGCACCTACTCCTCGGTGTTCACCGCGACCCCGATGGTGACCTACCTCCAGGAGCGGTGGCCGATGTCGCGGGCCGCGAAGGTAGGCCGGACCCGCCGGGCCGAGGACTCCGGCGCAGTGATCTGAGCCTCTGTGCTCGGGCCGCGGCGTACTCTCCTCCCATGACCCTGCTCATCATCCTGCTCGTCGTCGTGGGCGCAGTCGTGGCCTGGAAGTTCCGCGTGCCGCTCCTGGCGAAGATTTTCGGTCAGTCCGAGAGCCGCGTCGACCGGCAGCTCAACCGCAAGCGCTGACCCGCGCCCTGGTGCCGGCGCCCGCGAGGTAGTCCGGTGCAAAATCGGCCTGTGTGCAGCTCAGCACCCCTGATCTGCACCGGACTACCCCCCGGACTGTGCCGAGCCGACGCGCGTGGGCAGGTCAGCCAGACGCCAGTCGCGACAGCGCCTTGCGCACCACCGCCGGGTCGGTGGTCGTCCACATCGGGGGCAGGCTCGCCTTGAGGAAGCCGCCGTAGCGTGCGGTTGACAGTCGTGGGTCGAGTACGGCGACCACGCCGCGGTCGGTGGTCGTGCGGATGAGGCGGCCGGACCCCTGGGCGAGCAGGAGAGCCGCGTGGGTGGCCGCGACCTGCATGAAGCCGTTGCCGCCGGCCTTGTCGGCGGCCCGCTGGCGCGCCGACATGAGCGGGTCGTCGGGGCGGGGGAACGGGATCCGGTCGATGATCACGAGCTGGCAGGTCTCGCCGGGCACGTCGAGGCCCTGCCACAGCGACAGGGTGCCGAAGAGGCAGGTGTGCGGGTCGTCCACGAACTGCCGCGCCAGCTCGGGCAACTGGGCGTCGCCCTGGGCCAGGGTCGTGAGGTGGGGGAGCCGCTCGCGCATCGCCTCCGCCGCGGCCTCGGCGGCCCGGCGTGAGGAGAACAGGCCCAGGGTGCGGCCCTCCGCGGCGTCGACCAGCTCGGCGATCTCGTCGAGCTGCGCAGTGCCGAGGCCGTCACGGCCCGGTGGCGGCAGGTGGCGCGCGACGTAGAGGATCGCCTGCTGGCCGTAGTCGAACGGCGACCCGACGTCGATGCCGCGCCAGGGCAGCACGCCGTCGGCGCGCTCGACTGGCTCGGAGAGCACTCGCTCCGAGGGCTTGAGCCCGAGCGACGTGGCGACCGCGCTGAAGTCGCCGCCGAGCATCAAGGTGGCGGAGGTGAAGACCACGGTCTTGTCGGTGAGCAGCTTGTCGCGCATCGGGCCCCACACCTGCAACGGCGCGACGCAGAGCCGGGCCGGCATCCGGTCGCGGGCCTCGTTGAGCCAGAGCACGTCGGCCTCGACGTGGGCAGCCATGCGCTCGACGGTGGCGAAGACGTCCTGTGCGAAGCCCTTGGCCTGCGTGCGGCCGGCGTCGGCCTCGCCGGCACCGGCGGCCTCCTTCGGGAAGGCCGAGACGAGCGCGCGGGCGGCGTCTCGGACCAGCGCGAGGGCGTCGGCGAGCTGCTCGCCCAGGGTGTCGATGCGGCCCGGCTCGGTGCGCGAGAGCGCGTCGGCGAGAGCGTCGCCCGCGTCAGCGAGGTCGTCGGCCTGGGATCCCTCGATGTGGCGCTGCGCCCGGCGGGCGGCGCGCTCGACGTCGTTGGCCGACAGCTCGTCGGTGGCGGCCTGCGTGACGCGGGCCGTGAGCTCGTGCGCCTCGTCGATCACCACCGCGTCGTAGTCGGGGATCATCGGCACCCCCTCGATCGCGTCGATCGCGAGCAGCGAGTGGTTGGTGACGATGAGGTGGGACCGCTGGGCCTTCTCCTTGGCCCGCTCCGCGAAGCACTCCTGCGCGAAGGGGCACTTGGTGGCGCCCAGGCACTCGCGGTGGTTGACGCTGACCTGCCGCCAGACCCGGTCGGTGTGCCGCGGGGCGTTGTCGCGCTCGCCGCTGCCGCCGGCCTTGCTCTCCTCCTCGGCCCACTCGCGCAGCTTGACCACCTCGCCGCCCAGGGACCCGGTCGGCACGTCGACGAGCACGCCCTGGTCGTCGGGGACGCCCTCGCGGATCCGGTGGAGGCAGGCGTAGTTGGAACGGCCCTTCAACACGGCGTACGACGTGTCGAGGGTGCCGCCGACCGCCTCGACCAGCCGGGGCAGGTCGCGCTCGACGAGCTGGTGCTGGAGGGCGAGCGTCGCGGTCGCGACGACGACGCGCTTGCCGTGGAGCAGGCTCGGGACCAGGTAGCCGAGCGACTTGCCGGTGCCGGTGCCGGCCTGGACGAGCAGGTGCTCGCCGCCCTCCATGGCCTCGACGACCGCCTCGGCCATCTGCACCTGACCGTCTCGCTGCTCACCGCCGAGCGCCGCGACCGCCTGGGCCAGCACCTCGCGCACCCGGCTGTCCGGGTGGTCCGAGATGTCGTCCTGAGCGCTCACCAGGGCACCCTATGTGCAGCCGCCGACAGCCGCCGGAACGCCGCGGCGTACCGGCGCCGAAGGGTGCGTCACACCCGACGCAGGACCGCCGTGACGATGCCGAGGATGCTGGCGTCGGTGCCGTCGATCGGGTCGTAGGCGTCGTTGTGGGGGAGCAGCCAGACCTGGCCGTCCTTGCGCTGCAGCGTCTTGACGGTGGCCTCCCCGTCGATGAGGGCGGCCACGATCTGGCCGTTCTCGGCGGTCTGCTCCTGACGGATCACGACGTAGTCGCCGTTGCAGATGGCCGCGTCGATCATCGAGTCGCCGGACACCTGGAGGAGGAAGAGGGTGCCCTCGCCGACCAGCGAACGGGGCAGCGGCATGACCTCTTCGACGCGCTCGTCGGCCAGGATCGGGCCACCGGCCGCGATGCGTCCGACCATGGGGACGTAGGTGGCCGCCGGCATGGCGTCGCCGATGCCGGACTCGTCGACAGCGGTCTCCTCCACGTGGGAGATCGACCGGCGCGCGGCCATCACCTCGGGCAGGAAGACCTCGAGGGCCCGGGGGCGGTTGGGATCGCGCTTGAGGAAGCCCTTCTCCTCCAGCGTCTTGAGCTGGTGGGCGACGCTGCTCGAGCTCGTCAGCCCGACGACCTCGCCGATCTCGCGCATGCTGGGCGGGTAGCCGCGCATCTCGATGGAGTCCTTGATCGTGGCCAGGACGCGCTGCTGGCGGGGGGTCAGTCCGGTGGCGTCAGGGGGCCCGTCGGGCAGCTCGAGCACCTTCTTGCCGGTGCCGCTCGTCTTGGCCATGGGTCCTCCTGGGTGACAGCTGGTGGTTCGTCTCGCCGGTCGCCTCACCGTAGACCGATCCCGACCCGACTTCAAACAAGTGTTCGAACAGGCGTGTCGTGATCTGGCCCTCGACCCGCCGCGACACGCTTCGAACACTCGTTCGGGCAGATGCTTGATTCGTTCGAACACATGCTCTAACGTCGTACACATGTTCGATCGAACGTCTGATCGAGCCACCGAGAGTGTCGGTGCTCGCCACTAGACATCGACTGAGACGAGACAGGCAGATCACGACAGGCAGATCACGACAGGCAGATCACCCCCTTCCCCAGGAGGTCCAGATGAGCACCATGACCACCACGCTGAGCCCGGCCCTGACGCTGACGCCGGTCCGCGACGTGCGTACGCCGTCACGACGCACCGCCGGCCACCTGCGCCTCACCCGGCGCGGACGTCTCGTCGTCCTCCTGGCGGCGCTGGCCGTGGTGCTGATGCTCGGCGTGCTCTTCGGGTCCGGCTCGGTGGCGACCGACGAGGCCGGCACGCCCGAGCCGACGCGCGTCGTCATGGTGGGTCAGGGCGAGACGCTGTGGGGCATCGCCTCTGAGGCGGCGGGCGACGGCAGCACCCGCGACATGGTCGCCAGGATCGAGCGGCTCAACGCGCTCGAGACCGCGATGGTCACCGCCGGTCAGAAGCTGCGGGTCCCCACCTCCGACTGACCCTCCAGATGATCACCCAGACCTACAACTGAATACTCCACCAGCCGCTTCGACCCCGGCTGGTGGGCCGGGGAAGACGGAGGGCGGGCCATCACGGCCCGCCCTTCGCGGCGTCCGGGCGCGTCAGGTCGGGCGCGTCAGGTCAGGCGCGTCAGGCTCAGCGGGCGGCTCGCCGGCCGCCGGGCGGCCGCGGAGCAGCGTGCTCGTCGTCCACCTTGTCGGCCCGGGACCACCCGAGCACCCTCTGCAGGCGGCTGACCAGCATCAGCCCGGCGAACAGGCAGGCCACCGCGCCCAGCGAGGCCAGGCCCAGCAGCCACCAGGCGGAGCGTTCCCCGGCGCGCGCGGAGCCGCCGAAGTCGATGGCGACGTAGACCAGATAGCCCCAGGCGACCACCAGGAGGGTGATGGCGAGTGAGTGCACCAGAACGGCCGGTCGGAACGCCCGCGCGGGCCTCTCCGCCCGGCGCGACCCGCCCCGCTTCCCCGTCACGGAAGCCATTGTGTCCGATGCCCGCGAGGCGCACGACACGCCGCCGTCCCAGACCGGTCACGAGTGCCCATCGGGCCCCTGACCTGCGGCTTCTCGTGCGCCGTCGGAGATGTCCGAAATCTCGGCGCGTCCTTCTTGCCAACCCTGGGCGCGCGACGTACGGTTACCACTACATCTAGGACTTACACCGTTGTAGTTATCCACATCTAGTGCACAGGCACCGGGTGTCCGGCTCACAGCACGTGCCAGTTCTTCCACAGGAAACAGACCGTCTTCCACAGGCGTTACACCTACATCAGGGTGTTTCAGGGCGCCCGGGTGACGAGCGCGTCGCATGCGAGAGGAGGCCGCGAGATGCACTGCCCGTACTGCCGCACCACCGACACCCGGGTCATCGACTCGCGCGTCTCCGACGACGGCGGCCAGATCCGCCGCCGGCGCACCTGCCAGGACTGCGGCAAGCGCTTCAGCACCGTCGAGCAGATGCAGCTGGTCGTGCTCAAGCGCTCCGGCGCCACCGAGCCCTTCACCCGGGACAAGGCCATCACCGGCGTGCGGAAGGCCTGCAAGGGCCGTCCGGTCTCCGAGGACCAGCTGGCCTGCCTGGGCCAGGCCGTCGAGGACACCCTGCGCAGCGAGGGGTTCGCCGAGGTGCCCGCCCACGAGGTCGGGCTGGCGATCCTGGCACCGCTGCGCGAGCTGGACGAGGTGGCCTACCTGCGCTTCGCCAGTGTCTACCGCGCCTTCGAGTCCGCCGACGACTTCGAGGACGAGATCGCCATGCTGCGCGCCGAGCGCGCCGTACCCCCCGCACCCGAGGCCGCAGACGCGGTCCTGGTGGAGACGGGCTGACCACAGACTGCCCGGCACGTAGTGGGGAAGCTGCGTGCCGGGCGCACCACATCGGCGACCGCGTCACGGCCGTCACAGTTGATGAACCATTCACGGGATCACGAGGAGAACAATGACCGAGACGGTGAACACCGGCGCCGCGCAGGACTCATCGAGTCAGGGCTCACGTAAGCAGGCGGGAGTGCGCATCGAGCGGGTCTTCTCGACCGAGGGCGTGCACCCCTACGACGAGCTCACCTGGGAGCGTCGCGACGTCGTCCAGACCAACTGGAAGAGCGGCGAGACCGTCTTCGAGCAGCGCGGTGTGGAGTTCCCGGACTTCTGGAGCGTCAACGCCTCGACGATCGTCACCACCAAGTACTTCCGCGGCGCCGTCGGCACCGACGCGCGCGAGTGGAGCCTCAAGCAGCTCGTCGACCGGGTCGTGAAGACCTACCGCAAGGGCGGTGAGGACCACGGCTACTTCACGACCCCCGCCGACGCCGAGCTCTTCGAGCACGAGCTCACCTGGCTGCTGGTCAACCAGTACTTCTCCTTCAACTCTCCCGTGTGGTTCAACGTCGGCACCCCCTCGCCGCAGCAGGTCAGCGCCTGCTTCATCCTCTCGGTCGACGACTCGATGGACTCGATCCTCAACTGGTACAAGGAGGAGGGCTTCATCTTCAAGGGCGGCTCCGGTGCCGGCCTCAACCTCTCCCGCATCCGCTCCTCCAAGGAGCTGCTGAGCAGCGGCGGCACCGCGTCCGGCCCGGTCTCCTTCATGCGCGGCGCCGACGCCTCCGCCGGTACCATCAAGTCCGGCGGCGCGACCCGCCGGGCGGCCAAGATGGTCGTCCTGGACGTCGACCACCCCGACATCGTCGAGTTCGTCGAGACCAAGGCGCGCGAGGAGGACAAGATCCGCGCGCTGCGCGACGCCGGCTTCGACATGGACCTCGGCGGCGCCGACATCACCTCGGTGCAGTACCAGAACGCCAACAACTCCGTCCGGGTCAGCGACGAGTTCATGCGCGCGGTCGAGGACGGCACGTCGTTCGGCCTGCGCTCGCGCTCGACCGGCGAGGTCATCGAGACCGTCGACGCCCGGGAGCTGTTCACCAAGATCAGCAAGGCTGCGTGGGAGTGCGCCGACCCCGGCCTCCAGTACGACGACACGATCAACGACTGGCACACCAACCCGGAGACGGGCCGGATCACCGCGTCCAACCCCTGCTCCGAGTACATGTCGCTCGACAACTCCTCGTGCAACCTGGCGTCGCTGAACCTCCTGAAGTTCCTCAAGGAGGACGACACCTTCGACGGTGAGCTTTTCGTGAAGGCCGTCGAGGTGATCATCACCGCGATGGACATCTCCATCTGCTTCGCCGACTTCCCGACCGAGGCGATCGGCGAGACGACCCGCGACTACCGCCAGCTCGGCATCGGGTACGCCAACCTCGGCGCGCTGCTGATGGCGATGGGCCTGGGCTACGACTCCGACGGCGGCCGCACGATGGCTGCGACCATCACCTCCCTGATGACCGGCGTCTCCTACAAGCGCTCGGCCGAGATCGCCGGCGTCGTCGGCCCGTACGCCGGCTACGCCCGCAACGCCGAGGCCCACAAGCGCGTGATGCGCAAGCACCAGGCCGCCAACGACGCGGTCCGCACCCTCGCGATCCCCGACGCTCAGGTCCACAAGCTCGCCACCAAGGCGTGGGCCGACGTGCAGAAGCTGGGTGAGACCCACGGCTTCCGCAACGCGCAGGCCTCGGTGCTCGCACCGACCGGCACCATCGGCTTCATGATGGACTGCGACACCACCGGCATCGAGCCCGACTTCTCCCTGGTGAAGTTCAAGAAGCTCGTCGGCGGCGGCTCGATGCAGATCGTCAACCAGACGATCCCGCGGGCGCTCACCAAGCTCGGCTACGACGCCGAGAAGGTCGAGGCGATCGTCGCCTACATCGCCGAGCACGGTCACGTCATCGACGCGCCGGGCCTCAAGACCGAGCACTACGAGGTCTTCGACACCGCGATGGGTGCGCGCTCCCTCAAGCCGATGGGCCACGTGCGGATGATGGCGGCCTGCCAGCCGTTCCTCTCCGGTGCCATCTCCAAGACGGTCAACCTGCCTGAGACCGCGACGGTCGAGGAGATCGAGGACGTCTACCTGCAGAGCTGGAAGCTCGGCCTGAAGGCGACCGCGATCTACCGCGACAACTGCAAGGTCGGCCAGCCGATGTCCAGCGGCAAGGGCGAGAACAAGGGCAAGGCCGACGACGGCAAGTCCGCCGAGGCTCCCGCGGAGCCCACGGTCGTCGAGAAGGTCGTCTACGCCCCGACCCGCAAGCGCCTGCCGAAGTCTCGCGTCTCGCGCACCACGTCGTTCACCGTGGGCGGCGCCGAGGGCTACATGACCTCCGGTGCCCACGACGACGGCCAGCTCGGCGAGGTGTTCCTCAAGCTCGGCAAGCAGGGCTCGACCCTGGCCGGTGTCATGGACGCCTTCTCGATCGCCGTCTCGATCGGTCTCCAGTACGGCGTCCCGCTGGAGACCTACGTCTCGAAGTTCACCAACCTCCGCTTCGAGCCCGCCGGCCTCACCGACGACCCGGACGTGCGGATGTCGCAGTCGATCATGGACTACATCTTCCGCCGCCTGGCTCTGGACTACCTGTCCTTCGAGGACCGCTCGATGCTCGGCATCTACTCCGCCGAGGAGCGTCGCCGTCACCTCGAGACCGGCTCCTACGAGCCGCTCGCCGAGATCAGCGAGGCCGAGTCGCTCAAGGCCGACACCCCCGACCCGCTGGTCGAGGAGAGCCGCCAGGCCCGCGTCGACACCGAGCCCGTGGACGCCGAGGTCGTCGAGACCAAGGACACCCACGGTGCCGAGCAGCGCGCCGTACCCGCGGAGCCCGCCAAGGAGGCCCACACCTCCGCTGAGCTACTGGAGAAGATCACCGGCACCGCCGTCGACTCCCCGCTCTGCTTCACCTGCGGCACCAAGATGCGCCCCGCCGGCTCCTGCTACGTGTGCGAGGGATGCGGGAGCACCAGCGGCTGCAGCTGATGACAGTTCTCACCGTTGAGTCCCGAGATTCGCACGGTTGAGTCCTAGATTCGCATGACTGAGTCCCGGATTCGCGCGAGTGAGTCCCGGCCCTGAGGCAACGAAAGGCCCCGGAACCATTTGGTTCCGGGGCCTTTCGACGAAGAGGAGGTGGCCTCCTAGACATGATCCGCGCACCATCAGCGGCAGATGAGTGCGTTTCGTCAGGTCGCGCACTGCGGCAGATCCAAACGATTTCTTGAGCGTCTGACGTCCCGACGGCGTTTGCGTCACTCGTCGTTGCGCAAGGCTAGGGTTCGGAGCATGAATGACAACCGGGGCACTGGGCCAGATGCGTGGTGGCTCCTCGCCGGTCCTGCAACGGGGGTCTTGGTTGGAACGGTGATCGGGGGCGGTCTCCGGCTGGCTGGCAACGCCCACCGAAGGCATCGGTCCACTCGTCGGAAACTCCGACGGGGCGGCGGTCCTCGGCGGGCTGTTGGGCCTGACGTTGGGGACTATTACCGGGTTCGTCGCAGGCGCCGTACTGATGTTCGTGATCCGTCGCGAGACGACCCGCTACAACCGCCCGACCGCCCGACTGCTGGCCGCGGGTGTCGCTGCCGTGTGCTGCCCGGCCGTGCTGCTTGTACTGACCAACATCGGCCGCGTCGAGATCGAGCAACTCGGCCTCACCCTCGCGACGGTCGCCGCTGTAGCAGCGGGAACGTTTGCTTGGCTGGCTGGCCGAACGCCAGACCGCGCCTGACACCGCCGAGGACAACCCAGCACGCGGACGCACCCGCCGAGTTCTGGACACACTCTCATCGGCATGTGCGTGCGTCTCGCCGTCCGCGGCGACATCCTTGAGACGCGACTTTCGGCGCAATCACACCTCACTCACAGTCGCCTCGCGTCCGTTGCGTCACCGGTGAGAATCCGAGTGACAATCGGATGAGAATCGACAGCGGATGTGAGCTCGCGAGTGAGTCGCACGACTCTCAGAAGCGAATGACACCTAGAAGGGCCCGGGGCGCGACGCCTCGGGCCCTTCTACGTTCTCTGTCGGCCGACAGTCGGGTGACGTATCGGACGACACATCGGATGAGGCGAGCCCCAGCCATCCACAGTGACCAGAACGGCGGTCGCGACAACGCAAGCCGTGGCGGCTAGCACAACGGCGCCGGTGCCGAGCCCTCGGCTCCGAGGCACACCGCGCGAGAGAAGGCCCAAGGGCAAAGCATCGCTGCACCCAAGTAAGACAGGACGCTGAAGAAGTACGTGAGAGCACACAAGGCGCTCAGCACGGCGATGACGAGTGAGATAGCACCAAGTGCGGGCGAGTCAAGCGTTGGATCTTCGCTCTGGTCCCAGCCCGTCGGTGTCGTCATGTCATCCCCCACAAAAGCGAGTGTAGGTCCGCAATCGGTCAGGCGCTCAGAGGAGAAGTAGGGACTGGCTGAACGCAGTTCGGCCCGAGAGAACGGGTCTCTCGGGTGTCGGACGACAGTCGGATGACGTATCGGACGACAGGTCGGATGAGCCGCTCGGCCCGCTACTCACTTTCCTCGTAGGGGCGGAGTTCCCAGCCGTCAGGGTGCGTCGTGAGCAACGGGTGTCAGGAAGCACTCGACCGTCGTGCTTGGGTGTGATCGCTGTTTCCCAGAAGGTGGCCGTCACCCAACGTTGGGTAGGCGTGAAGGCTGGGTGGCTGGGTGCGTCTGCAACGAGTCGTCGGCAAGCCTCCGCTTGTGCGTCGTTCAGGCTGGGTCGGTCGGCTTCGATTCGATGAGTACCCCGGCCTGTGGCAGGTGGAGGTACCACCGCTCCTTGCCGGTCTGGGTATAGGCGAATACGGCTGTGGGCGGCTGTGTTGGCGTGTCTGGCCATAGTTCGGCATCGAGGTCGCTCAGTGCTGCGTAGTAGTCGGGCCACACGCCGTCTATGGCTAGGAGCGCGTCTTCCAACTCGGATGCGGGTAGGTCGGGCTTGCGAGCCTCGACCGCTGACAGGAGGCTTCGGTGTCCGCGGACCCCTCCCCACAGCGCGATGGGAGCGAGCGCGAGAGCGGGGCCTGTTCGGTGCGTAACGACGTCGGCATTGAGTGACCGTCGGGTGCCGACCGTTCCACCTGCACTGCCATGAGCGACAAGGGAGGCGAATTTGTAGAACGTGTACTGGTCAGCCAACCCGTGCCTAGTGGACGACACGAACGGGCGCAGCGCCGTTGGTGGGCGGAGAGGCGCTACGGCGACGTGTGCCCGCGCCTCGGCATATCCGGATGACTGAGGTCCCGAGGGATCGCCCCTCGGGGCCTCAGTTCGACGCTGAAGTTCTAGTCAGAGTGACTCAACTGATCACGCGGTGTCTGATCACCTGTCTGATCACCTGTCTGATCACGTGTCCGATCACCTGTCGTTTTCAGATCAATTCTCTGTCGTCTGACGTCTCGGGCCGGTGCCTCACCTGACAGGGTTGTCGACATCAGCGCATCCGGATCCGCCGATGAGCGTGTGGGGGCCTCAGCCTTCCTCGAGCCTCGACGCCATCTGCTCCGCGACCCCCTGTTCTTCCGCGCGGCCACTCTCACGTAGCCCCGCGACGACACCCTCGCGGTCGGCTCGCGAACGGTTCTGGCTGAGTTTCGCCTTTCCCTCCACGCGCGTCACCGTCAACTCGACACCGACGATTCCTCGCAACTGTCCGTCGATGTAGGAGCTCGGCGCGTCGGTGACGTCCCAGCGTTCCTCGCGGCTCTGCTCATGCTCATTGGTCAGTTCCTCCACGGCCATGCGAAGCCACTCTGTGTCCTCATGCACTCGCGCCAGACCGGCCAGGTGGACGGCACTGTAGTTCCACGTCGGTACGACCTTGCCGTGCTCGGCCTTCGCTGCGTACCAGGACGGTGACACGTAAGCCTCTGGGCCGGTGATGATGACGAGTGCAGGTGTATCGGGTGAGATCTCACGCCAGTGGGAGTTGGCCTTCGCGAAGTGCGCGATCACTCGGTCGTCTCGCCACAGCACGGGGAGATAGGTGGCGGAAGGCGCAGCGTCCTTGCCATTCGTCACCAACCAGCCCGCGCGCGCCCGGGCAACGAACGTCCGCAGTTCCGCTTGATCGTCGGCGCGGTTGAACGTTGGGGTGTACATGACTTCACGCTATATCGCGGGGAGGATCGGACTCGTCCGCCCATGCCGCGATCGGTGACCGCAGCGGAACGCCCGACCCGAGTGAGCGCGACCGGCTTGCGGCCCGGCCGCTGGTCCCCTGAGGATCTGTCCATGAGCGAGACGCCTGTCACGGCGAGGCTGAGACGTGCCGTCCGGGCGATCATCCTGGCCGACGATGACCGTGTCCTGTTGTGCCGCTTCAGCTTTCCGCATCCGGCTGTGCCGACGGGCGCTCCGGGCGTATGGGCGGCCCCCGGCGGCGGCATCGAGCCCGGTGAGCTGCCGCTGGCGGCACTGCGCCGAGAGCTGCACGAGGAGACGGGGCTTGTCGTCGACGTCGACGCCCACGTGCCTCACGTCTGGCACCAGGAGGTCGCCGTACCCGACCATGCGGACGGGTACGACGGGGTGGTCAACGACTACTTCCTCATCCGCACCACGCGCTTCGATCCTCGTGGTGCGCTGTCCGATGACGACCTCGCCGCCGAGCACATCAGCGGGATGCGATGGTGGCGGCACGACGACATCGCCGAGTACGGCGGAGCCGACCTGTTCTCACCCCGTGACCTCGCCACACCGCTGGCGGCGCTGATCGCCGGTGACGTCCCGGACCCGCCGGTGATGCTCGGCCTGTGATCTCTTTTAGGCCACTGGTCGATGGGCACCTGAACGAGGTCCTTCTCGTCCGATTCCCCGGCGGAGCGCGTCCGGAAGAACTAGCGTCGCCACGTCGTTCACCTCGCCCATCCTAGGAACCCAATGAACCGTTCGACCAAGGTCACTCTGTCCGTGGTTGCCGCTGCCGGACTCTTCGTCGCAGGTAGCGCCACCGGCGCCGTCGCCGGCAAGCTCGTCACGGGCGATCAGATCGCGAAGCAGACCATCACCGGTCGCAACATCGCTCCGCAGAGCGTCGGCATGCACAAGTTGAAGCCGGGCTTGCGCGTGGCCATCGCCGAGGGTGAGGAGGGCGCCGTGGGCCCGAAGGGCGACAAGGGCGAGCAGGGCGTGCAGGGCGCCGTAGGCCCGAAGGGCGACAAGGGCGACAAGGGGGACAAGGGCGAGACCGGCGCCGCCGGCACGAACGGCACGCCGGGGGTCAACGACGTGTCGCTGGCCATCACTGATGCCACCACTCCGGGCGCCAGTCAGAACAGCGGGTACTGGGTCGTGCCGCTGCCGGGCGACCAGCTCGACGGAGGTAGTGACTCCGAGGTCGACCTGCTGACCTTCGACCTCACGGCCGGGCGGTACCTCGTCGACGTGACGGCGCAGTTCTACAGCCTGAACCCCGCCCACCCCGAGAACTACGGCGTAGTCACCCTCTACCGGGGCCCCGACGGCGGATCAGCCACCAACATCCCCGGCACGCTCTTCACCGCAGACCTGCCCGACAACCCCGCCGCCGACAACGCCGGGCAGACCAACGGCAGCCAGATCATCGAGGTCACCGCGCCCACGACCATCTACGCCCGCGGGTCCTTCCGCACAGGCGACACGAGCCACCAGGCTGTCGCCGGCGCTCAGGCCGTCATCTCTAGGATCGGCTGACCGCGACACCGCGAGGAACCGAGGCAAACCGCATGACTGACATGTACGGCCCACCGGGCCTGGCGACACCCGCGTTGCGGGCGCTGGGCACGACCGACCGCGACGACCTCGTGCTGCGTTCCCTGACCGGGGTGGACGAGGTGGAGCTGTTCAACCAGCTTCCCTACACCCTCAACCACGAGCTCCCCGACGACCTCGACGCCGGGCGACGCCGCCCGGACTGGATGTGGGTAGCCCTGCGAGGCGGCCGGCTCGTGGCCAGGGTCGCTTGGTGGGGCCGTCCGGACGAGTCCAGCCCGCTGCTGCTCGACGTCCTCGACTTCGACCCCGGTGTCGAGGACGCGGCCGCGGTCGCAGAGGCGCTGCTCCTCGCCGCCGCGGCGTCCGTCCTGGACCCGGCGTCGCCGACTCCGGAGTACGGCAGGTACCTCTCCGCCGGATGGCGCGACGACCCCTCGGAGCGGGCGATGGTGGAGTCGCTCAAGGGCATCGTCGAGCGCGCCGGCGCTACGTCGTCGAACGAGCGGCTGCGTCTTGAGTGGCGGCCGGAGACGCCGGTGCCCGCGGGCGATGCGCGCCTGGCGTTCCGTGATGTGGAGGGTGACGAGCTGCTCGATCTCATGGCGCGTGCCCTGGCCGGCACCCTCGACGTTCGAAGCCGCGCCGACCTGCGTGACGGTACGCCGGCGCTGGCAGCGAGACGGCACCACGACGAGGAGTTGGCCCGATACACCAGTCCACGGGAGTGGTGGCGCGTGGCGACCTTGGGCGAAGGCGGCGACCCGGTCGGGTTCGTCGTACCCGCTCGCAACGCCTACCACGCCGTGATCGCCTACCTCGGCGTCCTGCCCGAGCACCGCGGCCGCGGCTACGTCGACGGCATCCTCGCAGAAGGCACCCGCATCCTGGCGGCCCACGACGTGCCCCGCATCCGCGCCGCGACAGACGTCGACAACACACCCATGGCGGCCGCCTTCAGCCGGGCCGGCTATGTGAGCTTCGAGCGCGCCATCACCATGACGTGGGACTGACCCGGAGCGCGAGATCGCCCACCTGCCGAGGCGACCGCGGCGCGGCGTCGCTGGAGTACGCCGCGGTCCTCCTCGCGGCGAGGCCCGGCGGTCACGGGCCGGGGTGTGACGTCACGACGTGGTAGTCACCGGAGTGGAAGACCAGCGGCGTACCGCCGCTCACGTCGTACCGTCGCACCTCGCCGAGGATGATGAGGTGGTCACCTGCCTCGATGTGACGGACGGTGCGGCACTCGAACCGCGCCACCGCGCCCTCGATCAAGGGCAGCCCGCCGATGCCGTCGGTCACGGCTACGTCCTCGAACTTGTCCCGCACCTGCGTGGCAGACAGGGCGAATCGGCGCGCGAGATGGCGCTGCTCGGCTGCGAGCACGTTCACCGCGAAGTAGGGTGCGCGGGTCAGCTGGGGGAGATCCGAGGCGGTCCTCGAAGGGCTCCAGGAGATCAACGGCGGATCCAGTGAGACGGACGTGAACGAGTTCGCCGTGACCCCGATCCGGGACCCGGTGGAGCCGCGCGTCGTGATGACGATGACCCCGGTCGGATACTGGCCCAGCGCCTGTCGGTAGTCGCGAACCACAAGGCCAGCCGAGGTGTCACTCACGACGCGGCCATGCGCGTCATAGGTCGTCACTGACGCCGAGCTCAGCGCGTACGCGTGGCGCGACTTCTGTGCCGAGCAGCTCGATCGAGGCGAGGACGTCTCGGTGTGGCATGCCTCCGATGTCCATCTGCAGGAACTGACGTTGATGACCGAGATGCTGGTGGAGGTCGATAATCCGCTCGGCGATCTCGACAGGGTCGCCGGCGAAGACCATTCCGCCGGGGGAGTAGTTCGCTTCGACCGACTCCCACCTGGACGGGAGGGACCGGCCCGCGAGCGCGAACGACGCCATCTCGTGCTGCTGGAAGCGCTGCTTGGTCGCGCGGCCCTCACGGCCGACGAACCCGTGGCTGGCGAGGGAGATCTCCATGCGTTGCGGGTCGACACCTGCCTGAGCGGCGCTCTGGCGATACATCGTCCCCAGCTGGCCCCAGTGCTCGGGCGTGCCGCTCAACGCGCCGTAGGAGACGGGCAGGCCTGCAGTGCCGGCCCGCACCGTCGAACCTGGGTTCCCGCCGGTGCCGAGCCAGACCTTGAGCGGCTTCTCCGGGCGAGGGACCACCAAGGCCTCCTCCAGGGGTGGCCGGAACGGGCTTTCCCAGCTGACCCGTTCCTGGGAGTTGATCGCCAGGAGCAGACCGAGCTTGTCGGCGTAGAGGCGGTCGTAGTCGTCGAGGTTGTGACCGAACAGCGGGAAGGACTCTGTGGAGGAGCCGCGGCCGGCAATGATCTCGACCCGGTCGCCGCTGACGATGGCAGCGGTGGCTGCCTGCTGGTACAGCCGGATCGGGTCGTCGGTTGAGAGCACACTGACCGCGGTCGACAGCACGATGGTCGACGTCATCGCAGCCGCGGCGTTGATGACCGACAGGGGAGCGGACACCGGCACCTGCTCGTGGTGGTGCTCCCCGACCCCGAAGAAGTCGAGACCCACTTGCTCGGCGACGCGTATCTGCTCGAGGACGTTCCGCACCGCCTGCGCACTGGTGACCATCGTGCCCTCGGAGTCGCGTCCCGCAACGCCGAAGCTGTAGGCACCGAGCTCGAACCTCACGCGTAGCTCACCGCTTCGACGCGAAGAGCGAGCACAGCGCTGCATCTGAGCTCTGGTCTGTCCGACCGCGCCCCGAGGCCCTCCGCGGCCGTGGGTCTCGTGCAGGCTTTGAACGGATGATCCTGGGATGCGGTCAAGGCGATCGAGGACAAAGAGGGCTACTTTCTGAGGCGTTGGACGAACTGGCTTGTCTTGGGCAGGCGGAGGCGGTTTTGCGTCTCGGATAAAGTGCGTGACGTCCCGATCTCGAGCCGGTCAAGCCCTTCTTCGGGCGCCGGCGCCAGCGTTGCTATCGTTCACAAGCATCTTGGGAGCATTCAGGAGCGAGGTCAATCAGGCACTTTTCAATGCCTCGGTTCCTCGGAGGTAACCACGGAGGTAGACCATGTCCGACGCGGCCCCTGCTGCTCTCCCGACACCTCGTCTCGATTCCGATGGGGGCCCCGGGTGCCGAGCGCGCGAGGTCTTGGATCTGGTCGCCAACAAGTGGTCACTCGGTGTCGTCGACACTCTCGGCGCCGGCCCGAAGCGGTTCACGGAGCTCAAGCGCTCCATCGAGGGCATCAGCCAGCGGATGCTGACGGTCACCCTGCGTGGTCTGGAACGAGACGGGGTCCTCACCCGGACCGTCTACGCCGTCATGCCGCCCAACGTCACCTACGAGCTCACCCCGATGGGCAGGACGCTGCTCGATGCCACGCGACCCGTCGTTCAGTGGAGTCTCGCCAATATGGCCGCCATCGACGCGGCTCGTGCGGAATTCGACAGCAGACCGAAGCAGGCTCCTGGCAATAGCTGAACTTGGCCCCGACAGGAAAGCGCTGAAAGCGGGTCGTCCAGAGGAATAGCCAGGCCGGTGGAATTTCGCGGAAGTATCCGAAGAGCTGCGAAGTCGACGGCGACAGAGATTCACAGCCGCGTGCCTTCCGCATTTCGCGCACTAAGCCATTCGCAGCGGCTTCCGGAGATTTCCGGACCCCTTCGGCCCGGTTGCCTCCCCTGCGCGAGAGGAATGTGCAAGTCAGAGCGCGGATGTGTCTACGTCGTGCAGGCGCACCGGATGTTGGCTGGAGGAAGTCGGTCCGACCCATCGGACCAGAACCTTCGGAAGGCGTTCCCATGCCGCTCGACCACTACGTGACCCTGGGCCGTTCCGGACTGCGGGTGAGCCCATTCGCCCTCGGCGCCATGACGTTCGGCGAGGACCCCGGCGGCGCCGGCTGCAGTGTCGAGGAGTCCCAGCGGATCCTGGCGCGCTACCTGGAGCTCGGCGGCAACTTCGTCGACACCGCGAACTTCTACACCAACGGCCACTCCGAGCGGATCCTCGGCGACTACTTCGCCGCTCGCCCCGGGCTGCGCGACCGGGTGGTGCTGGCCTCGAAGTTCTTCGGCAACATGCACCCGGGCGACCCCAACGGTGGTGGTGCCGGGCGCCGTTCGATCGTTGCCCAGCTCGAGGAGAGCCTGCGTCGGCTGCAGACCGACCACGTGGACCTCTACTGGCTCCACAACTGGGACCGGCACACGCCGATCGAGGAGACGATGCAGGCGCTCGACGACCTCGTCCGGTCCGGCAAGGTCCGATACCTCGGCTTCTCCAACGTTCCCGCCTGGGTGACCGCCCAGGCCCAGACGATGGCGAGCCTGCGTGGCTGGACGCCGCTGGTCGCGCTGCAGGTGGAGTACTCCCTGCTGGCGCGCACCGTCGAGGGCGAGATCGCCCCGCTCGCGCTCGACCAGGGGCTGGCGCTGACGCCCTGGAGCCCGCTGAAGAACGGCTTCCTCTCCGGCAAGTACCAGCGCGGCGCCCAGGTCGCCGACTCCGCACGTACCGCCTTCGTGGGCGGACCCACGGAGGAGGAGTACGCCGTCATCGATGTCGTGGGCGAGGTCGCCGACGAGCTCGGGTCCACCGCAGCGGCGGTCTCGCTCGCGTGGCTCCGCGGGCGGCCGGGCACAGTCGTGCCCATCGTCGGGGCGCGTCGGCTCGACCACCTCGAGGGCAACCTCGCGGGCCTCGACGTCGCGCTTGAGGAGGAGCAGGTCGCGCGCCTCGACTCGGTGTCACTGCCCACGCTCGACTACCCGGCCCCGATGCACGGCGCTCTGCGGGCGATGCTCCAGTTCGCCGGGGCGACGGTCGACGGAGAACCGTCGGAGGTCTACCCCCCGCTCCTGCAGAGCGACGTCCGGTACTGAGGCTGGGTACCTTCGGACCGTGGACATCGGGACCCGGCTGGCGGAGCTGCGGACGCTGATCCTGCGGCATGCTTCGCGCGGGAGCGAGGGTGGCGACGGTGGCGCGGGGCTGGCGTTCAGCGTCGTTCGCGCCCCGACGGCGCCCACCTCCTCGATCGCGGAGCCCGTCCTGGCGCTCGTCGCCCAGGGGGTCAAGCGCCTGGCCGTGGGGGAGCAGGTCTTCGACTACGGCGCGGGCGAGTACGTCGTCGTGACGGTCGACCTGCCCGTGACGGGCTTCTTCGCCGAGGCGAGCGAGGAGGCACCCTTCCTCGGCGTCGGCCTGGACCTCCGACCCGAGATCGTGGCGTCGCTGCTGCTGGATCAGACGGCCCCCGCAGGTGCGGGCGCCGCCCGGCCGGGGATCGGCGTCGCCCGCGCCCCTGCCGGGCTGCTCGACGCGGTGCTTCGGCGGGTACGGCTCCTCGACGAGCCGGCAGACGCGCGCGTCCTGCAGCCACTGGTCGAACGGGAGATCATGTGGCGGCTCCTGGCTAGCCCGCAGGGTGCGATCGTGCGCCAGATCGGCCTCGCCGACAGCAGCCTGACCCACGTCGGCCGCACCATTCGGTGGATCCGCACGCACTACGCCGAGCCGTTCCGCGTGGAGGAGCTCGCCGATCAGGCGGGCCTGAGCACGTCGGCGTACCACCGGCAGTTCCGGGCCGTGACGACGATGAGCCCCATCCAGTTCCAGAAGCGGATCCGCCTGCAGCAGGCCCGGCTGCTTCTCGCCAGCGGCGCTGAGAACGCCACCGGGGCGGCGTACTCCGTCGGCTACGACAACCTGTCTCAGTTCACCCGGGAGTACCGCAGGGAGTTCGGGATGACGCCGGGCCGGGACGCGGCCGGCCTCCGGCCCGTCACCGTGGCGGCACCCGGCCTGCCCTGATCACATGAAGCGCAGCCCCCAGGTGAGTACTGCGGCGCATGCGCGCAGGCAGGCAAGGGAGGAGCGTGGCCTCATCCACCCGACACACGAGGAGAATGCCAGGGCATGAGGATCTCGCTGAGCAATCCGACGACCAGCTCGAGAAGCCCTGCGAACCCTGGGACGGACGCTGGTCCTGATCGTCGGCCTGGCCGGCAGCGTGGTGCTCGGCTACGTGACAGTGCTGGCGATGATGATCGTGGCCGTCGCGCTCGGTGCCGCTCCACTGCTGGCGGATGCCAGCACTCCGCAGCAGCCCTGGGTCACTCCCGTCGCTGTTGGATCAGGCGTGATCGTGTGCGGTCTCGGCTGCTGGGTCAGTGTCCGGACGTTTCGTCGCCGTCGCTGAGCAGGTCGGCCAGGAGCCCTGCCGGATGTGTCTAGTAGGTGCGGACTCGCGTGGGAGTCACCCGGATCACCGCTGAGTACTCGGCGAACAGGTCATCGGGCGTCAGCTCCGCCGAGCGCAGCGACTGCTCGTACTTCTCCGTGTACACGGCGGTCGCGTTCGCCGATCGGTTCGGGGTCGAGCTCGGCGACTCCTTCGAGCGTGACGACGCCGCCATCACGCTCGGCCTGCCTGTCGATCTCGAGGTGCAGCGCGACGTGGGGGTTGCCGCGCAGGTTGCGGACCTTCTGGCTCTCAGGCTGGCTCAGGATGAGGAAGCTGGCGCCGTCCCAGAGAAAGCCGACCGGGGATGCCTGCGGTCGTCCGTCAGGCCGCACCGTCGTGATCCAGATCTCCTGCTCGTAGAGCAGCCGCTGCTCGGCGTGCGCGGTCGCCTGGTCGTCGAGGCCGGGAAGCATCCTCGCAACCTAGCCGAGCCCGTCAACCCGGCGGCATCGCCGACCTGGAGCCGGAGACGCTTCGCTCAGTGGGAGGACAGCTGTCCGGTGAGGCGCGCGTGCCGGTCTGCGCTGGCCCGGTCGAGGCCGATGATCTCGACGTGCCTGCCCTTGCGTGCGTACTTGGTCGTGATGGCGTCGAGCGAGGCGACGGTGGAGGCGTCCCAGATGTGGGCGTCGGTGAGGTCGATGACGACTAGATCCGGATCGCCGACGTAGTCGAACTGGGTGTAGAGATCGTTGCTGGAGGCGAAGAACAGCTCACCCGTCACCCGGTACACAGCGGTCGGGTCCCCGTTGGCGGCCTCGGTGATGTCGCGGTGCGTCTCGGTCAGGTGCGCGACCCGGCGGGCGAAGAGGGTCATCGCGACCAGTACGCCGACGATGACGCCGATGGCGAGGTTGTGGGTCGCCACGGTCACGACGACCGTGGCGACCATGACAACCGTCTCGGACTTCGGCATCCGACGCAGCGTGGCGGGGTGGATGGAGTGCCAGTCGAACGTGCCGACCGAGACCATGATCATGACCGCGACCAGCGCGGCCATCGGGATGAGCGCCACGACGTCGCCGAAGCCGACGACGAGGATGAGCAGGAAGACTCCGGCAAGGAACGTGGACACCCGGGTTCGCGCACCGGAGACCTTCACGTTGATCATCGTCTGCCCGATCATGGCGCAGCCGCCCATGCCGCCGAAGAACCCCGTGATGATGTTGGCGGTGCCCTGCCCCCAGGCCTCGCGGGTCTTGTCGGAGTGGGTGTCGGTGATGTCGTCGACCAGCTTCGCGGTCAGGAGCGACTCGAGGATCCCGACCAACGCCATGGCGAGGGCGTACGGCGCGATGATCTGCAGGGTGTCGAGGTTGAACGGCACGTCGGGGAGGAGCAGAGAGGGCAGGCTGCTGGGCAGCTCGCCCTCGTCACCGACGTTGGGCACGTTGACGGCACCCAGGACCGTGAACCCGGTCAGGGCGACGATCGCGACCAGCGGCGCCGGGATGACCCTGCTGATGCGCGGGAACCCGACGATGACGGCGATGCCGACAGCGACCATCGGGTAGACCAGCCACGGCACGTCGACCAGGTGGTCGATCTGGGCCTCGAAGATCAAGATCGCCAGGGCGTTCACGAACCCGACCATCACCGAGCGCGGGATGAACCGCATCAGCTTCGCGACTCCGACCACCGCAAGGCAGACCTGGATGACGCCGCCGAGGATGACGGTCGCGACCAGGTACTGGTAGCCGTGATCCTGCATCACCGGGGCAATGACCAGTGCGACGGCACCGGTGGCCGCCGAGATCATGGCCGGTCGGCCGCCGAGGAACGAGATCGAGACCGCCATGGTGAACGAGGCGAAGAGACCGATGCGCGGGTCGACCCCGGCGATGATGGAGAACGAGATCGCCTCCGGGATCAGCGCGAGCGCCACGACGAGTCCGGCCAGGACCTCGGTTCGCAGCAACCTCGGGGATCGCAGTGCGTTCATCACCGTCGGTTCGACGTGGGTCTCCGGTCGGGACAGGGCGGTGCTCAACGGGCGTGCTCCGTTCGTGGACCGTCGAACGGCGGGTCAGTGCGTGCAGGACCGAGGCCGTCGGCGTGACGAAGAGTGGGCGGTGCGCGCACCATGGGTGCGCGTCCTGGCGCCGTCGCCAGGGGAGTCTGTGGTGAGACTCTACCCGGGCGCCGCCGTCCTGCTGGTGGCGCTCAGCACGCGTGCGCGGTGGCAGAAGCCAGCGGCGCCGGCTCGGTCACCGTGCCACGTAGATCGTGACCTTGCTCCCGCACCTCCACATGCGCTCCGGTCCCGACCTCAGGCCGTGCACCCGACCCGACGGCACTGATGACGCGGGGATGCGAGTCACCCGGCTCTTGGTGAAGCCGTACCTCCTGAGCGCCTTGCGGGCCGTGGTCACGGTCTTGCCGCGCACCATCCTCCTCGAGGGGACGGTGCAGGTGGTGCTGGGCTCGCTCGACCAGATGTCCCACGACACGGTGACCGTGCGGGTGCCGTAGTCGGTCGAGGTCGAGGAGCGCGAGCCCTTCGAGCGCCAGGCGCCGTCGACGTACGTGAGCACGATGCCGCCCGGGGAAGCGGTGTCCTGCTGGGTCTGGTGGCCGATGCCGTGGCCGAGCAGGCTGGCCGCCTCGATGTGCTGCTCGGCGCCGACGAGGGGGACGACGTCGGTGTGCTCGTCCGGTTCGCCGCAGGGGCCGGTGCCGACCTCGCCGTACGGCTCTCCTGGCACGACGGAGAGGAAGGCGTCGGCCCTGCCCGTGCCCTGGTCGATCCTCGGGACCGAGACGTCGATCCAGCCGCGCCCGGCGGGTGACGTCTCGCCCGCCCTGAAGCCGACGAAGGTCTGCTGACGGCACACGTCTTCCTCGCCGGTCTCGGGATCGGTGCTCGGGTAGGTCGTGCTGAAGCCCAAGGTGGCCACGTCGACAGGCGCGGTGAGGGTGCCGGGGGAGTCGATCCCGCCGAGGAAGGTGAGGCGGAACGTCCGGTCGTCGCTGCCATCGGGGCTGACGGCGCTGACGTGGATGGTGACCGTGCCGTGGATGTCCCGCGGCAGGTCGGACGCCAGGTCGGATGCCGGGGACGAGTCGGGCGGGGACGAGCCAGGCGGGGACGAGATGGCGTACGACGGCCAGGCCACCAGCACCGTGCTCGCGGTCAGCATGGCGCATGGCACGGCAAGCAGGGGTCTCATCTTCGGAGGCTAGGGCGCCGTGGGCTCGGGCGCGTCCAGAAATTGGGGGACGGGTGGTCTGGCCATGACCCGTTCGGACTAGTGCGGATGACCGGACGGACCAAAATCGCGGTTCCCCGGCGTGGCGACTGTCGCCAAACCTATCTTGGGTCGACCCCGCCTTGGGGCCCGTCGCCCGGTGGCGGCGCCTGACTCGAGTCATCTGGGGAACGATGAGCAGAGAGCGCCCCTCACGCCACGGGCAGTCGTCGCCTTTCGCCGTTTCCGCGTGGCCGCTGCGCCGCAAGGTGGCGCTGGCCCTCGCCGTACCCCTCCTGCTCGCCGCCACCCTCGGCGGGCTGCGGGTCAACAGCGACCTCCAGGAGTCGGCGAACTCGTCCGCCAGTGCCTCCCAGGTCACCGTGCTGCGTCCTGCCGTCGACTACCTCACCGCGGCGGAGCGGGCCATGGTCGCCGCGCAGACCGCGACCGAGACCAGCGAGGCCGACCTCGGCGGTGCGCTGATCGACCTGCAGAACGCCGCTGTCGGCATCTCCGACGCGCGGGACTCAGCCGACCTGACGAAGGAGCAGCGCTACCAGGTCGACGTCGTGCTCGACCTGAGTCGCGCTCTGCGCGAGGACACGCAGACGCTCAGCCCGGGCACGTGGATCGCGCAGCTGCGGCAGCTGCAGTCCGGCGTGACCCAGCTGATCACCACCATCGTGAATGCCCAGATCGACCCCGAGCCGCGACTCGAGCTGCTGTCGCAGACTCTGGCCGGGCGCTTCTCCCTGGCGATGCAGCAGGCGCTGGTCGCCACTGAGCGGACCGGCCGGACCGGCTCGCTCGAGCTTTTCGCCGAGCTCGGTGTCGAGGGCTCCGCGATCGACCGCCTGGCCAGCGCCCTGGGCGACTCCGAGTCCGGCATCTCGACGCTGCGCACCGAGAACGCCCAGCGGTTCCGCACGATCCGCACCGGTGGGTCCGACCTCGGCGGCAAGCAGGCCTATGCGGAGTACGACGGGCTCGTCTCCTCGCTGCTGGGCGGCATCGACACGCAGCTGGCCGACGCGGCGAGCAGCGCACGCCGCAGCGCCGAGATCAACGCAGCGATCACGATCGGCGCGCTGCTCGCCGCGATCCTTTTGGCGCTCCTGGTCTCCCGTCTGCTGCTCAAGCCGATCCGCCGGGTGCGTGAGGGCGCGCTCGCCGTGGCCCACGAGCGTCTCCCTGAGGCCGTCGCCCGCATCCGTGCCGGTGAGGACCCGGGCGAGATCGTCGCGATCGACGTCACGACGCACGAGGAGATCGGCCAGCTCGCCCGCGCCGTCGACGACATGCATCGCCAGGCCGTGCTGCTGGCATCCGGGGAGGCCCGGCTGCGTGCCCAGGTCGGCGAGATGTTCGTGACCCTGTCGCGCCGCAACACCTCGCTCATCAACCAGCAGCTCGGCCTCATCGAGGCGCTGGAGAAGGACGAGGAGGACCCCACGAGGCTCGAGAGCCTCTTCCGCCTCGACCACCTGGCTGCTCGCATGCGGCGTACGGCGGACAGCCTGCTGATCCTCGCCGACGCCCCCACGCTCAGCAGCGGCGAGGAGCGCCTCACCGTCGGGGACGCATTGCAGGCAGCCACCTCCGGCGTGCAGGACTACCAACGCGTGCGAATCGGTGCGACGAGCAGCCTGCGCATCGACGACGAGGCCGCGGCCGACGTCGTACACCTGCTCACCGAGCTCGTGGACAACGCCCTGTCGTACTCGCCGCCGTCGTCCTCGGTGACGCTGGCCTCCACCACGGCGGCCGGAGGCGTCACGGTCGAGATCGTCGACTCGGGCCTCGGCATCCCTGCCGACTACCTCGCGCAGATCAACGAGACCCTGCACTCCGGTGGCGACGTCACCCCCGAGACCGCGCGGCGGATGGGCCTGCTCGTGGTCAGCCGGCTCGCCCAGCGGTACGGCGTCGACGTGTCGCTGCGCGGCAATCCCGGCAGCGGTACGACGGCCACGGTGTTCCTGCCCGCGGCCATCCTCCCTGACCTTGCCCAGGGAGCTGCTCCTCGCCTGCAGGCGGCGGCGGTGCGCCAGGTCAGCCCACCGGTGCCTGAGAAGCAGGAGCCCGCCCCCGTTGTGGCGGCCCCGGTCTCGCAGCCCGAGCTCGACTCGATCGAGGCCAGGATCAACGGCGTCACGGGCCTGCCGCGGCGCCAGCGCGGCGCGACCCTGGAGCGTCCCGCGGAGCCTGCCCCTGCCCCCGCACCCGCACCGGCGCCGACACCGACGCCCACGCCCACGCCCGTCAGCGCTAGCACGGCACCCAGCGCTGCCACCGCACCCAGCGCCCCGGTCGTCGCGGCCCTCGCGGTGGTCGAGGCCCCCGTAGCCGCTCCGGTCACGGAGGTCGACACCCCGATCTTCCGGTCCATGCGCTCGGCCTGGCTCAGCGCCGGCGGCAGCGACCAGACGTGGTCGTCCTCCGAGGTCGAAGCCGGCTGGGAGCGCGCAGACGTGGTGGCCGAGGCGTCGACCGAGTCGGCGCTCACCCCTGGCGGTCTTCCCGTACGCCGTCCCGGCAGCCAGCTCGTGCCGGGCGGCGTCACCAGGCCAGCCGGCACCACCGCTCGCGACCCGGAGGCCGTCCGGGCGCGTCTCACGGCCCACGCGGCAGGCGTCTCACGAGGCCGGCTGGCCGCTGCCACCGCTCCCGACCCCGAGCAGACGGAAGCAGGCCCCGCATGACCGACCTCCACAGCCAGGACGCCTCGACTCCGGCCGACGAGCGCAACCTCGACTGGTTGGTGACCCGGTTCGTGAACGAGGTGACCGATGTCGCGCACGCGATCCTCGTGTCTGCCGACGGCCTCCTGATGGCCGGCAGCGCCAGCATCCCGCTCGATCGCGCGGAGCGGGTCGCGGCGGTGTCCTCCGGGCTCGCCAGCCTCGGCGTGGGCGCCGCCCGACTCTTCGACGGGGGCGCCGTACTCCAGACCGTCGTGGAGATGGAGCACGGCTACCTGATGCTGATGAGCGTGGGTGACGGCTCCAACCTCGCCGTCCTGACCCACGAGGCCGCGGACATCGGCCAGGTCGGGTACGAGATGGCCCTGCTGGTCGAGCGGGTCGGCCAGATGGTGCAGGCTCGAGCCCGGGTGGCCACATGAGGCCGGACATGAGTGCTCATGGCGCCTGATGAGAGGGCGGGCGACCAGGTCGTGTCGCCGGCCCGCTTCATCCGGCCGTACACCATCACGGCCGGACGCACCCGTGCGACCGTGGACCTCCCACTGGAGGCGACCCTGCGACGCCAGCCGCGCGACGTCGAGGCGGACCTCAGCCCGGGAGCCCTCCGGATCCTGACGGTCTGCGACACCCGCTCGGTGGCCGAGGTGTCGGCCCTGGTCGCGATGCCGATCGGTGTCGCGCGGGTCCTGCTCAGCGACCTGGTCGAGCAGGGTTTCGTCCAGGTCCAGGCCACCATCACCGAGAGCTCGTCGAAGGACGAGCGGATCGAGCTCATCGAGAGGACTCTCCGTGGACTACGCGCCTTCTAGCGCCACGCGCGCCGCTGCGTCGACGAAGATCGTCATCGCCGGCGGCTTCGGCGTGGGCAAGACGACCCTGGTCGGCTCGGTGTCGGAGATCGTGCCGCTGCGCACCGAGGCTCTGGTGACCGACGAGTCCGTGGGCGTCGACGACCTGGGGGCGGTGCCCGCCAAGGCGACCACCACCGTGGCGATGGACTTCGGCCGGCTGACCCTCGCCGACGACCTCGTGCTCTACCTCTTCGGGACGCCGGGCCAGCGCCGGTTCTGGTTCATGTGGGATGACCTGTGCCTCGGCGCCATCGGCGCCATCGTGCTCGTCGACACCGCTCGTCTCGACGACTCCTTCTCGCCGCTGGACTACTTCGAGTCCAAGGGGCTGCCGTTCATCGTGGCCGTCAACCAGTTCGACGGCGCCGAGCGCCACGCCCTCGACGAGGTGGCCTACGCGCTGGCCCTGCCGGACGACGTACCGATCATCGGCATCGACGCCCGGGACCGCGAGTCCGCCAAACGGGCGCTCGTGCGCGTCACCGAGTACGCCCTGCAGCGACTCACCTCGTCGCTCTCAGCGAAGGTGGTCTGACATGCCGTCCCGCGATGCGTACGCCGGCGCTGTCGCGCTGGTCCTCCTGCTCGGTGCCGCCGGCTGCGCGAAGGACGGCACCGCAGCGGCAGCCCTGGCTCCAGCCGTCATGACCGCCGGCTCACTGACCGTGTGCACGGACATGCCGTACGAGCCCTTCGAGTTCGAGAAGGGCGGCAAGCCCGTCGGCTTCGACATCGACCTGGTCGGCCAGGTCGCACAGCGGCTCGACGTCGAGGCGAAGATCGTCGACACCGACTTCGACGCCATCCAGTCCGGGGAGTCGCTCAACTCGGGTGAGTGCGACGTCGCGATCTCGGCTATGACGATCACCGGCGACCGTGCCCGGGTCGTCGACTTCTCCAGTCCCTACTTCAACGCCTCGCAGGCCCTGGTCGTCGAGAAGGGGTCGGGCGTGCACGCGCTGTCAGACCTCGAGGGCAGGAGGATCGGCGTGCAGGGCGGCACCACGGGAGAGCTCTACGTCACCGACAATGCGCCCGGTGACGCCGAGATCGTGCCGTTCGCGGACGCTGCGGCCATGGGCACAGCCCTCGAGCAGGGCGACGTGGACGCCGCGGTCTACGACAACACCGTCGTGGGCGACGCCGTCTCCTCCAACCCGGACTTCGGCGTGGCCGCGGAGTTCGACACCGGCGAGCAGTACGGCATGGCCGTCAAGAAGAACGGCAGCGTCGAGCTGCTCCGGACCATCAACGACGTGCTGGCGGACCTGAGGGCCGACGGCGGGTACGACACCGTCTACGAGAAGTGGTTCGGCAGCGCCCCCACCGCGTGAGCCGGGACCTCCATGGCATCGTGGGCGTCACGACTGACATGCCTCCTCCATCTCGGGAAGTGGTCCCCATGCGCCGCACACGGTCACCGTCGGGCAGCGCCGGCGGGCTGGCCCTACTGAGCCATCAGGCCCTACGGATCCGGATCGGTCCCTTCGCCGACTCCAGGTCGACGACGCGGCCGCCCTGGGTGACCTCGACCTCCCCGGCATCGACCAGGCGGGCGGCCGCCTGACGAACAGCCTCCATCAGCTCGCGCCAGTCGGCCTCGCTCCCGGCGGCGCGAGCGGCGTCCGACGGACAGATCGTCCCGCCGGGTCTCGTCCGGGCGAGCAGGGCGAGGATCGTCTCCTCGAGCTGCCGGTCGCGTGGGTCCACGCCGACAAGTGTGGCCCGCGGACCTAGGCCGAGACCAGCGAGGATCGCTCGGCAGGCGGCATCGGCACCAAGACGAGGTCGGTCGCCAAGAAGACCGTCTCGCAGCGCAGGGCGACCTCGCCGGCGACGGCGTACAGGCACTCGGCCCAGGCGAGGTCCTCGTTGGTGGGCCCGAAGTGGCCGGGTCGGGTGCGGAGGAACGCGATGCGCTCGACCGCGGCCGGGACGGCGTCGACGAGCTCCCTCACGAAGTCGGGAAGGACGTGGCCGCTCTCCGGCGGCGGGACCGTGAACGCATCCTCGACCTGGGTCAGCTGGGTGAAGGCCCGGCGCCCCTCGCCGATCAGCATGATCCAGAGGGAGTGCGGTCGAGGCTCTTGTGGCGGCGCGATGATGCGCCATGCCCGCTCGAGGTCGTACTCGTTCCTGATGTGGGGTCGGTAGCTGCTCATGCCCACACGGTGCACCAGATCGGCGCGCGACCGGCGAGGTTATCCACAGTCGGCAGTCCGGCGGATTCGGGGAGACCGAAGGCTGGGAAGGGTGTCACCACGCACACCGACGACTGGAGACGACACGATGACCAGACCGCTCGAGCCCGTGGGCCGGCTGCAGGTGCACCCGCCGCTCAACTCCGACGAGGTCGCCTTCGTCGCCGGCTTCAGTCGGGAGCCGCTGGTCCGTCACGACGGGAACCGCGCGGCGGAGGCGGCACCGCGGGTACGCCGTCTCTGGCCCGGCCGCCCCCACGGATGGAGTCCGTGGGTGGCCTGCGTCGAGGGCTGCTGCCTGGTCATCCGCGACGGCGAGTCGGTGGAGACCGCCGCTGCCTGGCTGCGCTTCCTCGTGCACACGTTCCTCCGCCCGACCGCCCGCCGTGCCCGACTGGCCCGACTGGGACTGACGTTCCAGCACAGCGTGGAGGGCCGGGTGTGGTTCGAGACGGAGCAGGACCGGTTCTACCTCGTCTCGGTGCGCGGCAACCGGGTCCACACCGACGCCGTGCTCATGACGGCCGGTGAGAGCAGGGAGCGATAGTCAGACCTTGAGCCAGGTCAGCACCGCACGCACCCGGCGGTGGTCGTCGGGCGCAGGCGGCAGGTCGAGCTTGGCGAAGATGCTGTTGATGTGCTTGGCGACGGCC
Organism: Nocardioides sp. LHG3406-4; assembly: GCF_049897745.1. NCBI lineage: Bacteria > Bacillati > Actinomycetota > Actinomycetes > Propionibacteriales > Nocardioidaceae > Nocardioides > Nocardioides sp. LHG3406-4. The sequence goes on along the minus strand of NZ_JAFCWV010000001.1, from coordinate 501,744 downwards.
TTCTCGCTCACGACGAGGCCGGCGGCGATCGCGGCGTTGCTGCGGCCCTCGGCCATCAGCGCGAGCACCTCGCGCTCGCGAGCGGTCAGCCGGTCGATCGGCTCGACCTGCCGCCGGGCCATGATCGTCGCGACCACCTCGGGGTCCAGGACGGTGGCGCCCGCGGCCACCCGGCGTACGCCGTCGACGAACTCCGCCACGTCGGAGACGCGATCCTTGAGCAGGTAGCCGATCGCCCCCTCGCCACTGGCGAGAAGCTCACGGGCATAGAGATGCTCGACGTACTGCGAGAGCACCATGACCGGGAAGCCCGGGCGTGCGGCACGCACGGCGACGGCGGCGCGCAGTCCCTCGTCGGTGTGCGATGGCGGAAGGCGCACGTCGACCACCGCGCCCTCGGCGTCGGGGTCGCGGAGGGCCTGGTCGAGCTCGGCGGCGTTGCCGACCGCAGCCAGGATCGTGAAGCCGTTGAGCTCCAGCAGCTGGGTCAGGCCGGCCCGGAGGAGGGCATGGTCCTCGGCGAGGACAAGTCGCACGGGACCTCCAGCCGGACCAGCGTCGGCCCGCCGGTCGGGCTCGACACGACCATCGTGCCGTCAAAGGCCGACAGTCGCCTCATCACCCCCCGCAACCCGGTGCCGGCCGCCAGGTCGGCGCCGCCCCGGCCGTCGTCGCCGACCAGCACCGCCAGCATCCCCTTGTCGTGCGAGAGCCGGATCCAGGCACGCTCGGCGCCGGAGTGCTTCCCGATGTTGGCGAGGCACTCGGCCACCGCGAAGTAGACGGCGGACTCCACGGGTGGGGACGGCCGCGCGGGCAGCTGGGAGGCCACCTCCACTGGCACCGCCATGTCCAGGGCGAGTGCCTCGACGGCGCTGCCCAGGCCGCGGTCGGCGAGCACGGGCGGGTGGATTCCACGGACCACCGAACGGAGCTCGCCGAGGGCCGCGGTGGTGGTCTCCCGGGCGTCGCTGACCATCGCCCGCGCCTGCTCCGGGTCGGACTCGAACATCGCGTCCGCCAAGCCCAGGCTCATCGACAGGGCGACCAGCCGGGCCTGGGCACCGTCGTGCAGGTCTCGCTCGAGGCGGCGCAGCTCGGCAGCCGAGTGGTCCAGGGCGTCCGCACGCGTCTCGGTGAGGACCTGGACCCGCTGCTCGAGCCACTCGGTGTGGCCGTAGGAGAGGAACCAGCGGTCCATGGCACACCGAGCCCGCATGATCGGCCGGATGCCGAACCACCACAGCGGGCCGGTGACCACCAGCAGGAGCAGCACGAGGCACAGCACTCCCACGAGCAGGCCCACGGTGCCCGCGACGGGCAGCCAGACGAGGTCACGCCACGTCATCGGGTCGGAGGCCCAGGCCACCACGCGGGCGATCGGCCCACCGGGCGGGCGGGGGCGGTACTGCGGAGGGATCGGGCTGCCCAGCACGTCCGCGGCGATGGCCCGGTTCCTGTTGGCGAGCCACCGGGTGGCCGGGATCGCGACGAAGAGCAGTGGGATCCCCCAGGCGATGACGACGAGGCAGCCGCCGAGGATCGTCAGGACGAGCAGCACCAGGGCACCGAGCCCGGTCAGCACCTGGGCGGCGGCGTACGCCGTCAGCCGCAGCCGGCTCGGGGGTGTCCAGGTGGCGCTCATGGACCCATCCTCCCCGAGTCCGGGGCCGCCCGCGGTGGTGCTGGCACCACCGGTGAACGGGTCCTGGCGCCCCTGACGGGCGTCCGTGCGCGCCCGAGGCTGGACGGCGTACCGACCTCGACCTCAGGAGAACGCCATGTCCAACCCCCTCACCGCGGTCCCCATCCGGGCCGCTCGCTGGAGCGCACTGCATCCCTGGCGCGCGATCCTCGCCTGGCTCGCGTTCGTGGTCGTCGCCGTCGGCCTGGCGGTCGCGATCCCCGTCGCCGAGACCACCGACGCCGACTACCGCCTCGGCGAGTCCGGCCGTGCCGACACCATGATCGAGGCCGCCGGGCTACAGTCGCCCACCACCGAGTACGTGCTGGTCACCTCGCCCGGTGACGCCGCCCTGGACGAGAAGGACGCGACGTCCGCCGGCATCGCCCTGCGCGCTGACCTGGCCGCCGTCGCGGGAGTCGACCAGGTGTCCGAGGCGCAGTGGAACGGCGACCGGTCGGCCATGCTGATCGCCGTCCAGCTCGCCAAGGACCACGAGGAGACGACGCAGCTGACCGACGTGACCGCGCAGGTCCAGGAGGAGTACCCGGGCCTGCAGGTTCGCGAGGCGGGTGACCTCACGCTCGACGAGAGCATCAACGACCGGGTGGCCGACGACCTGTCCGCCGCCGAACGCATCAGTCTCCCGATCACGCTGATCTTGATGCTGCTCGCCTTCGGCGCCCTGATCGCGGCGGGGATCCCGGTGCTGCTGGCGGCCACCAGCGTCGCCGCCACGATCGGCCTGACCGCCCCGCTCTCGCACCTCGTCCACTCCGAGCCGACCGTCAGCAGCATGATCGTGCTGATCGGCATGGCCGTCGGGGTGGACTACTCGCTCTTCTACCTCAAGCGAGAGCGTGAGGAGCGTGCTGCTGGACGAACGACGCTGGACGCTGTGGAGATCGCGGCCGAGACCTCGGGTCACTCGATCCTCGTCTCGGGTGGCGCGGTCATCGCGTCGATGGCCGGGCTCTTCGTCCTGGGCGACACCACGTTCAACTCGCTGGCCTCCGGCGGGATCCTGGTGGTGGCCATCGCCGTCCTCGGCTCGATCACCGTGCTGCCCGCGCTGCTGGTGAAGCTGGGCCGTTGGGTCGACCGGCCGCGCGTCCCGCTGCTGTGGCGGCTCAACCGGCGCATCGGACGGGGCGGGATCAGCAGCCGCGTGATCGCCCCCGTCGTACGCCGTCCGGTCGCCGCCCTCGTCGTGTCGGGCGTGGCCGTCATCCTGCTGGCCGGGCCCGCGCTGGGCATGAAGATGCACACGGCCAACCTCGAGACCCTGCCCGCCTCCATCCCGGAGGTGCAGACCTTCAACCGGATCGCCCAGGAGTTCCCCGTCGAAGGCACGTCGGCGCAGCTCGTGGTCCGAGCAGCCGTCTCCGACCAGGCAACCGTCGCGGAGTCGCTCGCGCAGGTGAACGAGGCGGCCATCGCGTCCGGCGACTTCGTGGGGTCCGGCCGGGACCCGGTCCAGGTGTCGGCCGACGGCACGACCTCGGTGCTCGAGCTGGCCATGCCCTACGAGGAGTCGGACCCGAAGGTCGACGCGGCCCTCCGCTCGCTGCGTGGAGAGCTGGCTCCGGCGGCGCTGGAAGGACTGGACGCGGAGTACGCCGTGGGTGGGGGTGCTGCGGAGTCGCTGGACTTCGTCGACCTCCTGCGCGATCGGCTGCCCCTGGTGATCGGCATGGTGCTGCTGCTGACCCTGCTCGTCATGGGGCTGGCGTTCCGCAGCGTCGCGATCGCGCTGGTCTCGACCGTGCTGAACCTGGTCTCGGTCGGGGTGGCGTTCGGCGTCCTCACACTGGTCTTCCAGCACGGCTGGTTCGCCGGGGCGCTGGACTTCACCAGCCCGGGGTTCGTCATCGACTGGGTCCCCGTCTTCGTGATGGTGGTGCTCGTCGGCCTGTCGATGGACTACCAGGTGTTCGTCGTGAGCCGGATCCGAGAGCACGTGCGCGCGGGAGTGCCGGCCCCGGTGGCCGTGCGTCGCGGGATCACCGACACCGCGGGCGTCGTCACCAGCGCCGCAGCCGTGATGGTGTCGGTCTTCGCCATCTTCGCGACCCTCAGCATGATGGAGATGAAGATGATGGGCGTCGGCCTGGCCGCGGCCATCCTCATCGACGCCACGGTCATCCGACTGGTGATGCTGCCGGCGATCCTGGTGCTGCTCGGCGAGCGGGCGTGGTGGCCCGTGCGCAGCCCCCGGCGCGACGAGGCCGTCGAGGAGGAGGCGACATACGAGCTGGCGGGGCGCTGACGCCCGTCGACCACTCGTTCGACCATGCCCGGGGCATGGTCGAACGAGTGGTCACGTCCGCAGCAGGGAGCGGTAGATCTCCACGGTCCGCGCGGCGATCGCATCCCAGCTGAAGGCGTCGATGGCGCGCCGGCGGCCGGCCCGCCCCATGGCCGCGGCACGGCCGGGGTCCCCCACCACCTCGTTGAGGGCCGCGGCGAAGTCGGCGACGTACTGCTCGGGGTCGAGCGGGGTGCCCGTCCCGTCGGTGGCCTGGTCGATGGGGACGAGCAGCCCCGTCTCCCCGGGTACGACGACCTCGGGGATGCCGCCGGTGGCGGTCGCGACCACAGCGGTCTCGCAGGCCATCGCCTCCAGGTTGACGATGCCGAGGGGCTCGTAGACCGACGGGCACGCGAAGGTGGTGGCCGCGGACAGCAGGGCGACCACGTCGGGGCGCGGCAGCATCTCGCGGATCCACACGACGCCGGTGCGGGTGGCGGCCAGGTCGGCGACGAGAGCCTCCACCTCGGCCAGGATCTCGGGGGTGTCGGGGGCTCCGGCACAGAGGACGAGCTGGCAGTCGGGCGGCAGCCGGGCGGCGGCGCGCAGGAAGTACGGCAGCCCCTTCTGCCGGGTGATCCGGCCGACGAAGACCACCGACGGACGGTCTGGGTCGACGCCGAGCTCGCGCACCCGGTCGGGGTCGTGCAACGGCGCCCACTCGTCGGTGTCGATGCCGTTGTGCACGACCTGCACCAAGGCCGGGTCGACGGCGGGGTAGCAGCGGAGCACGTCGTCGCGCATCGCGGCGGACACCGCGACGACCCCGGCCGCCGACTCGTACGCGGACCGCTCGATCCACGACGACACGGCGTAGCCCCCACCCAGCTGCTCGGCCTTCCACGGCCGCAGCGGCTCGAGCGAGTGGGCGGTCACGACGTGGGGGATGCCGTGCAGCAGGCCCGCGACGTGGCCCGCGAAGTTGGCGTACCACGTGTGCGAGTGCACGAGGTCGGCCCCGAGGCAGGCGTCCGCGATGGCCAGGTCGACGCCCATGGTGCGCAAGGCACCGTTGGTGCCGGCGAGCTCGGCCAGGTCGGGGTACGACGCGGTGCCGGCCTCGTCGCGGGGGCTGCCGAAGGCGTGCACCCGGGTCGTCAGGTCGCCACGTCGCCGAAGCGCACGGGCGAGCTCTGCGACGTGCACGCCGGCGCCGCCGTACACCTCCGGCGGGTACTCCTTGGTCAGTAGGTCGACGCGCATGGGTGCAACGTACTCGGACCCGTTCTCGACAAGACGAGGAGCGGATGCGACGGTGACGCCATGCTGCGGAAGAACGTGCTCGCGATCGTGCTCGCCGGTGGAGAGGGCAAACGGCTGATGCCGCTGACCGCTGACCGGGCCAAACCCGCGGTGCCGTTCGCCGGGATCTACCGGCTGATCGACTTCGCGCTGTCCAATGTCGTCAACAGCGGCTACCTGAAGGTCGTCGTGCTGACGCAGTACAAGTCGCACAGCCTCGACCGTCACGTCACGCAGACCTGGCGGATGGCGACGATGCTCGGCGACTACGTCGCTCCGGTGCCGGCGCAGCAGCGGCTGGGCAAGCACTGGTACCTCGGCAGTGCCGACGCGATCTACCAGTCGCTGAACCTCATCCGCGACGAGAAGCCCGACATCGTCGTCGTGGTGGGCGCCGATCACGTCTACCGCATGGACTTCAGCCAGATGGTCGCCCAGCACGTCGACTCGGGGGCGCGATGCACCGTCGCCGCGATCCGGCAGCCGATCGGCATGGCCGACCAGTTCGGGGTCATCGACGTCGACCCCGGGGACCCGCGTCGCATCCGGGAGTTCCTCGAGAAGCCCAGCGATCCCACCGGGCTGCCGGACAGCCCCGGGGAGGTGCTGGCCAGCATGGGCAACTACGTGTTCGACGCGAAGTCGCTCGTCGAGGCGGTGACCTACGACGCCTCCCTCGACGGCTCGAAGCACGACATGGGCGGCGACATCGTGCCGGCCTTCGTCCGCAACGGCGAGGCTGACGTCTACGACTTCAAGGACAACGACGTCCCGGGGTCGACCGACCGCGACCGCGGCTACTGGCGCGACGTCGGGACGCTCGCGTCGTACTACGACGCCCACATGGACGTCGTGTCACCGCTGCCCGTCTTCAACCTCTACAACTTCGACTGGCCGATCATGACGTCCTACGGGCCCCAGCCGCCGGTCAAGCTCGCGCCGGCCGCCGACGGGCGCCAGACCGTCGCGGAGGAGTCGCTGCTGTCGCCCGGCACCGTCCTCACCGGGGGACTGGTCTGCAAGTCGATCCTGTCGCCGGAGGTCTACGTCGACGCCGGCGCCGAGATCTACGACTCGGTGCTCCTCAACGGCGTCCGCGTCGGCCCCGGCGCCGTCGTACGCAACGCGATCCTCGACAAGAACGTGGTCGTGCCGCCGGGCGAGACGGTCGGCGTCGACCAGGCGCTCGACCGGGAGCGCGGCTTCCACGTCGAGGGCGGGCTCACGGTGTTGGGCAAGGACCAGCAGTTCCCCGGGTGAGCCTCACAGGATCCCGGCGGCGCGAGCGGGCTCGGCGTACGCGTCGGCGAGGGTGGCGACGGTGTGGTGCGCGTTGAGGCCACTCGGGTTGGGCACGACCCACAGCTCCGCCCCACCCAGCCGCTGCGGCTGACGCCCGGCGGTGGCCTTGCGGTCGCCGAAGGCCTGTCGGTACGCCGTGATGCCGGCCACCGCGACGACGCTGGGCCGCATCTCCTCCACGAGCGCCGTCAGCGCCGCTGCCCCGGCGCGGAGCTCGTCCGCGGTGAGCTCGTCGGCGCGGCTGGTGGCGCGGCGTACGAGGTTGGTGATGCCGATGCCGCGCCCTCGGAGGTAGTCGCGGTCGGCGTCGGTCATCCCGGCAGCCGGGTCCATCCGGCGGTCGATGATGCCGGCCTTGAGCAGAGCGGGGTAGAACCGGTTGACCGGGTGCGCGAAGTGGGTCTGGGTGGCGGCGGTCCACAGACCCGGGTTGATGCCGACGAACAGCAGCCGCAGCCCCGGTCCCAGCAGGTCGGGGACCTCCGCCCCGCGGTAGGACTCGAGCTCGGCGCGGGTGAAGCGAGGCATGCGAGGAGGCTAGCTGCCGCCCGACGAGCACGGCCGGCCCAGTGAGGACTCAGGCGGCGGGGACCGGTGCCAGGACCACGTGCAGGCCGGTCCCGCGGAGCTCCTCGACGGCCTCGGCGTCGGCCATCGCGTCGGTCACCAGGGCGTCGACCTGTCCGAGGTCGGCGACATGGGCGAAGGTCTCGTGGCCGAGCTTGGAGGAGTCCGCGAGGACGATCACGCGTCGCGCGGAGTCGACGAGCACCCGCTTGAGCTCGGCGTCCTCGAGGTTGTAGTCGGTCAGGCCGGCGGTGGCGTTGACCCCGCCCACCCCGATGAACGCCGTGTCCACGCGCAGGCGGCGGTAGTGCTCCTGGGCGGAGCTGCCGGTCATGTTGAGCTCGTCGGGGCGGACGACGCCGCCGGCCAGGATGAGCCGGACCGAGCGCTCCAGGGCGTGGTTGTTCGCCACCGCCCACGCCACCCGGAGGTTGGACGTGACGATGCTCAGGCCACTGCGGCCGACGAGCTGGTCGACCATGTGCAGCACGGTGGAGCCGACGTCGAGCGCGATCGCGTCGCCGTCGGCGACGAGCTCGGCCGCGGCCGCGGCGATCGCCTTCTTGTTGACCAGCGCGTGGTGCTGGCGGGTGCGGTAGCCCGGCTCGAACGAGCGGCCCAGCTCCCGCACCGCGCCGCCGCGCACGCGCCGTAGGGAGCCGAGGGACTCCAGCTCCAGCAGGTCCCGGCGGGTGGTCATCTCGGAGACGTCGAGCTGTCGCGACAGCTCGCTCACCTCGACGCGACCCTCGGACTGGAGGATGTCGAGGATGCGGTCGTGGCGGAGGTTCTTCATCGTTCCGGTCCTCCAGGCAATGGTCAGCCGAACACAGTTAATGTAGCATTCGATCAATTCTGTGTTCGTTTCTGCACCCTCGTGACGGTAAGGATGTGTGCCACCGTGAGCTGGCTCTCTGATGTGTTCCCGGCCCCCAAGCCCGTGGTGGCCATGTGCCACCTCCAGGCCCTGCCAGGGGACCCCGGCTACGACCGGGCGGGCGGGGTCGACCGGGTGGTCGAGCTCGCGGCCCGCGAGATCGAGAACCTCCAGGCGGGCGGGGTCGACGGCATCCTGATCTCCAACGAGTTCAGCCTGCCCTACCTCACGAAGGTCGAGCCGATCACCTACGTGACGATGGCCCGGATCATCGGCCAGCTGCGCGACAGCATCCGCGTCCCGTTCGGCGTCAACGTGCTGTGGGACGCCACCGCCTCGATCGACCTGGCCGTCGCGACCGGCGCGACGTTCGTCCGGGAGATCTTCACCGGCGTCTACGCCTCCGACTTCGGCGTGTGGAACACCAACGTCGGCGCGACGGCGCGCCACCGCAGCGCGGTCGCCGGCGACGACGTACGCCTGCTCTTCAACATCGTGCCGGAGTCCGCTGCCTACCTCGCGGAGCGCGACATCGCCTCCCTGACGAAGTCGACCGTCTTCAACTGCCGCCCCGACGGGCTGTGCGTGTCCGGCCTCACCGCCGGCGCGGCCACCGACAGCAGCGTGCTGCAGACCGTGAAGGACAACGCGGGGCAGACCCCGGTCATCGTGAACACCGGCGTGAACGCCGACAACGTGGCCGAGCAGCTCTCCATCGCCGACGCCGCCATCGTGGGCACCTTCTTCAAGGAGTCCGGGGTCTTCGAGAACCCGGTCGACGCCCACCGGGTCGAGCAGCTGATGGGTGAGGTCCACAAGCTTCGCGGAGCTCTCTAGCCATGGCGGCCGTGGCGACCGACCTCTTCCTCGGGATCGACGTGGGGACGTTCGAGACCAAGGGCGTGCTGGTCGACCAGACCGGAGAGGTCGTGGCCACCGCCCGGCTGCCCCACACCATGTCCGCCCCCGCGCCCGGCCGTGCCGAGCACGACGCCGAGACGGTGTGGTGGCGGGGCCTGTGCGAGGTCTCCCGCTCGTTGCTGGCCGACCCGGCCGTGACGGGTCGCGGCGACGACCTCCCGGTGAAGGTGACGGCGGTGGGGGTGAGTGCCATCGGGCCGTGCGTGCTGCCGACCGACGCCGACCTCGTCCCCCTCCGACCCGCCATCCTGTACGGCGTCGACACGCGCGCCACGGCGCAGATCGCCAGCCTCACCGAGCGGCTCGGGCGGGACGCCATCTTCGCGCGGAGCGGCAACCACCTGACCAGCCAGTCGGCGGGCCCGAAGATCCTCTGGCTCAAGGAGAACGAGCCGGAGGTCTACGAGCGGGCCGCCTACTTCATGACCAGCCAGACGTTCCTCGTCGCCCGGCTGACCGGCGAGGTCGTCATGGATCACGGCACCGCGGGGTACTTCCACCCGCTCTACGACCTGGGCAGCCGGCGCTGGGACCTGACCGGCTGCGAGGACGTCGTCTCCGAGCCGCGCCTGCCGCGGCTGGCCTGGGCGACGGAGGTGGCCGGCCAGGTGACCGAGGCGGCTTCCGCGGCCACGGGCATCGCCGTCGGCACGCCGGTCATCGTGGGCACCACCGACGCGCCGGCCGAGGCGGTCAGCTCCTCGGTGGTGGAGCCGGGGGACATGATGCTCATGTACGGCTCCTCGACGTACATGATCCAGATGCTCGACGAGCCGGCGCCCAACGACGTGCTCTGGTCGGCGCCGCACGTCTTCCCGGACACCTACGTCCTCGCGGCCGGCACCTCGACCGCCGGCACGCTGACGCACTGGCTCGCCGACCTGCTGGACCTGCGTTCGGGGACCCGCAGCAACGACGAGATGTTCGCCGCGCTGCTGGCCCTCGCGGAGGAGTCGGTCCCGGGCGCGCACGGCCTGCTCGTGCTCCCCTACTTCAGCGGAGAGCGCACCCCGCTCCATGATCCCGACAGTCGGGGGGTGATCGCCGGACTGACGCTGCAGCACACCCGGGCCGACGTCGCCCGGGCGGTGATCGAGGGCGTGGGCCATTCCGTCGCCGACGCACTCGCCGCGTACGACGACGCGGGCCGGCGCCCGAGCCGCGTCTTCGCCGTCGGCGGGGGCACCAAGAACCCGCTCTTCCTGCAGACCGTCAGCGACATCGCCGAGACGAGCCAGACCATCGCCGACACCACCGGTGCCGCCTTCGGGGACGCGCTGCTCGCGGCGTACGGCGTCGGCTTCCTGGAGGACCGGGCGGCAGTGCTGGCCTGGTGCCGGACGGGTCGCACCGTCGCGCCAGGCCCCGACAGCGAGTCGCTGCGCGCCGACCACTCCGACTTCCAGGCGCTCTACCGAGCCACCCGTGACCTCATCCACGCTCGAGCAGGCAACAGGGAGAACTCGTGACCAGCCGCTGGGCCCAGCTCGCCAGCCAGATCGCCGACGGCACGCAGGTCGCCAGCGGGTCGAAGGTGAGCATCTTCCTCACCGACCCCGACGCCATGCCAGCGGTGGAGGCCTTCGTAGACGAGGTCTACCGCCGGGGCGGCATCCCCCAGGTGCTGCTGACCGACGAGCGCTTCGACCGCTCGGCGGTGGCGTTCGCCTTGGCCGAGACGCTGGCGACCCCCGCTCCGCTGGAGGTGTCGTCGATGCTCTGGGCCGACGTCCACGTCTCCTTCCGCTCGATGGCGGTCCCGGTGCCGGGCCCGGTCGACGCCGAGCGGCTGGCCCTGCAGCGGCGCGGCAAGGGCGAGGTGTCCGCGCTGCGCTGGCAGCAGACGCGCTGGGCGCTCGTCCGCGTCCCGACTCCGGGGTGGGCAGCGCTCATCGGCGTCGACTACGACGACCTCCTCGACGAGTTCTTCGCCGGCTGCATCGACGACTGGGCGACCAAGCGGGGCGCCTGGGAGACCCTGGCGGCCGAGCTCGGCGCGAGCGACACGGTCCGCATCCTCAGCCCGGACACCGACCTCACGCTCCCCGTGGGCGGCCGCACCTGGGTGGTGTTCGCCGGCGAGGCGAACCTGCCCGACGGCGAGCTCGCCACGGCCCCGCTCGAGACGGGCGTGCACGGCCACATCACGTTCCCCGGCCTCTTCTGGTTCGCCGGATCCGAGATCGAGGGGCTCCGCCTGGAGTTCACCGACGGCGTCGTCACCGGCGTCTCCGCCCAGCGAGGGGAGGCGCTCGTGCGCGAGCTGCTGGCCACCGACCCGGGCGCGTCCCGCGTCGGAGAGCTGGGGATCGGGACCAACGCCGCCGTCAGGACCGTGACCGGCGACCTCCTGATCGACGAGAAGATCCTCGGCACCGTGCACATCGCGCTGGGTCGCGCCTACCCCCAGTGCGGCGGCACGAACGAGTCGTCGCTGCACTGGGACATCGTGAAGGACCTGCGTGCGCCCGGGTGCCACCTCTACGTCGGCGACCGCGCGTTGATCGCCGACGGCGTCGCGGACCCGGTGCTCGCCGGCTGACGGCGTTCGGCTCAGGCCCGGGGCGTCGGCCAGGACTCGAGGAACCTCAGCAGCGCGGTGGCCCCGGGGTCCTGCAGGCCGATGCTGCGTTCCTGCAGCCAGGACGCCCGGCCGCGCCGGGACTGGAGGCCCTTGGTGTCGACCACGCCCTTCTCGGCCGCCGCGATGGCCGACCGCAGGCCGGCGACCCCGTCGGGCGCTGCCGCGAGCGCCTCGACGGCAGGCACCAGGGCGTCGAGGACCGTCTTGTCCCCGACCTCGGACTTGCCCCGCTTGGAGATGCTCTCCGCGGCGGCCCGGCCGAACTCCACTGCCTCCACCTGGCCGATCTCGGGCTTGTCGGCCCACGCCTTCGAACCAGCCAGCAGCGCTCCCGCGACCAGCGCGGCCATCGTGGACGGGTTGGCGTTGGCGAACGCCTTGGCACACGCCTTGGCGATCTCGGCGGGCGTGACGGTGTCGTCCAGCGTCTCGAGGGCTGTCACCACCGCCTTGGCGCCGGAGGAGATCGTGATGCCGAGATCCCCGTCGCCGAGGGCGGCGTCGAGGTCGCGCAGCTCGTCGGAGTGGGTGGCGATCTGCGTCATCGACTCGGTGATCGCCGACTTGAGCTCAGGTGCCTGCATGTCAGCCCTCCCGGAAGAACGGGGACTCGGCGCGCGCGTTGAGCAGCGCCAGGCGGTCGTCGTCGAGCCTGAGCACGGAGATGGACGCGCCGGCCATCTCGAGGCTGGTGGCGTACTGGCCGACGTAGCTCTTCTCGATCTGCACGCCCGCCTCGCCCGCGAGCTGGCTGACGCGGCGGTAGAGCACGTAGAGCTCCTCCAGCGGGGTGGCGCCCAGGCCGTTCACGAGCACCGCCACGCGGTCACCCGAGCTCAGCCCCAGGTCCTCGAAGATCGGCCGGGTCAGCCGGTCCGCGATCTCGTCGGCAGTCTCGAGACGGCCTCGATGGATGCCGGGCTCGCCGTGGATGCCGATGCCGATCTCCATCTCCCCGTCGGGGAGCTCGAAGGTGGCCTTCCCGGCAGTCGGGAGGATGGTCGGCGAGAGCCCGATCCCCATGGTCCCGGTGTTGTCCACGGCGGCCTGCGCGATGGCGGCCACCTCGGCGAGGCTGTCGCCGCGCTCGGCCGCGGCCCCGGCGCACTTGTAGGCGAACAGGATGCCCGCGACGCCCCGGCGGTCGGCCCGGCGCTCCCTCGGCTGACTGGCCACGTCGTCGGTGCCCAGCACCGTCGCGGTCTCGATGTCCTCGAGCTCGGCCAGGTCGGCGGCGAGGTCGAAGTTCAGCACGTCCCCGCCGTAGTTGCCGTAGAGGTAGAGCACCCCGGCTCCGCCGTCGACCGCCTTCGTGGTCTCGAAGACCTGCTCGGAGGACGGCGAGGAGAACACGTTGCCGATGGCCACGCCCGAGCAGAGACCCTCGCCGACGTACCCCTTGAACAGCGGCAGGTGACCGGAGCCACCCCCGGTGACGATGCCCACCTTGCCGCTGACGGGGGCGTCCGCGCGCACGAGCACCCGGCGGTCCTCGCCCGGGGTCTTCACCAGGTCCGGGTGGGCCAGCAGGATGCCCTCGATGAACTCGTCGACGAAGGTCTCCGGGCTGTTGATGATCTTCTTCATGACTTCCTCAACCCCTGTAGCGGCACGTTCATGGTGGACTTCGGAGACTTGGGTACGGCGGAACGACGGCGCCTCGTCGTGATCTGGTCGAGCACCATCACGACGATGAGGATCGCACCCTGGGCGATGGCGTAGTCGTAGGACGTGAGCCGGAGGATGTTGAACCCGCTGGAGACGATCTGCAGCGTCAAGGTGGCGAGCACGACGCCGAGCACCGTGCCGAATCCGCCGTTCGGGTTGGTGCCGCCGAGGACGGCGATCACGATGACGAGCAGCACGTACGACGACCCGTAGTCGGCGCTCGCCGTGGGGTTGCGGCTGACGAACAGGATGCCCGCGACCGCGGCCAGGGCACTGCTGAGAAGGTAGGTGAGCATCAGGGTGCGCTCGGTGCGGATGCCGGAGAAGCGGGCCGCCACCGGGTTGGCGCCCTGCAGCAGGATGCTCGAGCCGAGCGCGGTGCGGTTGATGACGACGGCCAGCACGACGGCCACCAGCACCAGCACCACGAAGAGTGCCGGCACCCCTGCGACCGCGGTCTGCCCGAAGGTGGTGAGCGCCTGCGGGGCGCCGTACAGCGTCTTGCCGCCCGTCCACACGAGGGCCAGGCCGTTGAGAATCTGCATCGTGCCGAGCGTGGCAAGGATCGGCGTGATGCCGACCTTGGCCACCAGAAGTCCGTTGAGGAGCCCGCCGGCCAGGCCGACCAGCAGGCCAGCCAGGACGATGAGGAGTACGACGCCTGGACCTGCGGACTCGCCGAACTCGGTGGACAGCACGGAGATGGTGATCGCGGTCATGTTGGCGATCGCTACGACCGACAGGTCGATGCCGCCGGTGAGCATGGCCAGCATGATCGCCAGCGCGAGCAGACCGATCTCAGGCGCCGCGATGGCGATGTTCTGGAGGTTGAGGGGGTTGAGGAAGATCGTGGGCCGGGCGATGGCGAAGATCGCGAACGCGACGACCGTCAGCACGATCATCCGCACGACTCCGTGCTGGACGTGGAACCGGCCGATGGCCGCGGAGACCGCGTTGTCGACACGCTGGTGCGCGTCGACGCTCGCCGTCGCCGCCTCGGAGTCGGACTGTGGGCGTCCGGGCTCGTTCGTCACGTCGGCACCGCTTCCTTGTGGACGAAGACTCTCCGGGAGGCACGGCGGGCGTTGATCGCCTGGACGCCGACACCGATGACGAGCAGCAGCCCCACCGCGGTGCGCTGCCAGGTCGACGGGATGCCCACCAGGATGAGGCTGTTGTTGATCAGCTGGACCAGGAGGACACCCAGCACGGTGCCGAGCACCGAGCCGCGGCCGCCGAAGATGGACGCGCCCCCGAGCACGACTGCCGCGATCACGTCGAGCTCGGTGCCAAGGAGGTCCTGCGGGTTGGCGCTGCGGGTGAGCGTCACGTGCAGAACGCCGCCGAACGCGGCGAGGACGCCGGCGAGGACACAGACGGCGAGCTGGACGTTCACCACGGAGAAGCCGACGCGGCGAGCCGCCTCGATGTCGTCCCCGATGGCGAAGATGCCGCGCCCGAACATGGTGTTGCGCAGCATCGCGTTGACCGCGATGCACAGCACGATCACCGGCACGACCAGCGCGTGCAGCGACACGGTCTCACCGCCGGAGGGCACCTTCAGCAGGCTCATCGTGGAGAAGCTGCTCATGCCGCTGGGCAGGTCGGCGATGTAGCGGGACCCGACGTAGGCCAGCAGAACCCCCTTGAAGATGCCCTGTGTCCCGAGGGTCACGATCAGGGTGGGCAGTCTGAACCGGGAGATCAGTCCACCGTTCACCAACCCGAGCAGGGCCCCGATCCCCAGCGAGATGACGAGGATCCCGACCACGCCCAGATCCGGGACGCTCCCGTTCTCCACGAGTACGACGGTGGTGTAGGCGGCGAAGATCGCGATCGCCGGGAACGAGACGTCGATGCCGCCGGAGATGATCACGATCAGGACGCCCAGCGCGAGCACGGTCGGCACGATCGAGGAGCGCAGGATCGAGAAGATCGTGCCGGCGCTCAGGAAGTCGGAGCTCACGATCGACATCACGACGACGATGAGCAGCAGGATCAGGGCCAGGGCGCCCTCGTTGTTCGCGCCCCGGAGCGAAGTGAGGCGGAAGGAGCGCAGGGAGCTCATGCGGCCATCGCTCCCTGGATCGCGTCGAGCTCGATCTCGTCACCGGTGAAGGTGGCGGACAGCCTGCCCTGGTGGACCACGAGGACCCGGTTGCACACCGCGACGAGCTCGGGCACGTCGTCGGAGATCACGATGATCGCCATGCCGGCGGCGGCCTGGGCGCGGAGGATGGTCAGGATCTCCTCCTTGGAGCCCACGTCGACGCCCACCGTCGGGCCGTTCAGCATCAGCACCTTCGGGTGGTTCGCCAGCCACTTCGCCAGGACGACCCGCTGGGCGTTCCCGCCCGACAGGCTCCGGACCGGGGCGGCGACGTTGGGGGCCTTGATGCGCAGGCTCTGGAACTGCTCGGTGATGGTGCGCGCGATCCGGCTGCGGTCGAGCAGCCCGGCCCGCCGCCGGTGCCGGTTCAGCGAGCTGGCGATGACGTTGTCGGCGATCGACTTGTCCAGGAACAGTCCCTGCGTCAGCCGGTCCTCGGGCACGTACCCGATGCCGGCCCGGATGGCGTCCGGGATGCTGCGGATGGTCACCGGCCGGCCGTCGACCATTGTCGTCCCGGACTCCGCCTGGATGACGCCGAAGAGGGCCTCGGCGATCTCCGAGCGGCCCGAGCCGAGCAGCCCGCTCAGGCCGAGGATCTCGCCCGGATGCAGGTCGAAGCTGATGTCCTGGAAGGCACCCGGCAGCGACAGGTCGCGCACGCTCAGGACCGGGTCGCGGTCGTAGCGAGGCTCGTTCACCAGCCGGGACTCGTCGATGTCCCGCCCGGTCATGTAGCGCGAGACCGAACGGCGGTCGAAGTCCTCGGCGGGCCCGGAGATGATGAGCTGACCGTTGCGCAGGATGGTGACGTCCTGCGCGACCTGCAGCGCCTCCTCGAGCTTGTGGCTGACGAAGACCAGCGCGACGCCGCGATCCTGCAGCTTGCGGACGAGCCCGAACAGCCGCTGGACCTCGGAGTGGGTGAGCGCTGTCGTCGGCTCGTCCATGATGATCACCCGGGCGTCGTTGACCAGCGCGCGGCAGATGGCGGTCAGCTGCTTGTCCGCGACCGACAGGCGCTCGACGTCCTTGTCGAGGTCGAGCGTCAGGCCGAGCTCGTCGACGATGCGCTGGGCTGCGGGGCGGTTGGCGCCGGGCGAGAAGACCTTGCGCCGGTTCGCGACCGCGGACGTCAGCACGATGTTCTCGGCGACGGTGAGGCTGGGAAACAGGGAGAAGTCCTGGTAGATGACCTGGATGCCCAGTCGGATGGCATCCTTCGGCGCCATGTGGGAGTGCGACACCCCGTCGATCACGATCTCACCGGAGTCGGGTCGCTCTGCTCCGCTGATGATCTTGATCAGCGTCGACTTGCCGCACCCGTTCTCGCCCGCGAGGGCGTGGACGTGGCCCGCGGTGAGGGCGAGCGAGACGCCGCCGAGCGCCGTCACCCCGCCGTACGTCTTCACGATGTCGCGGACTTCCAGGACAGGCGCCCCGGCCTGGCCCGAGGCCGGCTCTTCTGCACTCATCACAATGCTCCCTCAAGGAAGGGGCCCACTGCGTGCGACGGCAGTGGGCCCCACTCGATCGTGCGCGCTCAGAAGTCGAAGTCGTCGACGTTGTCCTTGTCGACGATCAACGTGGCCTCACCGCTGAAGGCGTTGGTGGTGCCCTCGATCGGCTTCAGGGACTCGTAGCCCTTGACGCCGAGGTCGGTGCCCTCCTCGATCTTCTTGCCCTGGGCGATCAGCTCGGCCGCGGCGAGCTGGGCCTCGCCGGCGAGAGCCGGGTCCCACAGGAAGGCCTTGTCGATGGAGCCGTCAGCGAGGTACTTCTTCGCCACGGACGGGATCGAGGTGCCCATCACGCAGATGGAGTCCTGCTTGCCGGCCTCCTGGACCGCGCGAGCGATGCCGGCCACGTCGGTGCCCGCCGACCCCTGGAAGCCCTTGATGTCGGGGTACTTGGCGAGGATCTCCTTGGCCCGGTCGTAGGCCACACCCTCGTCCTCCTTGGACTCGATCGGGTCGGAGACGCGTGTGATGCCCGGCGCGTTCTCCTTCATGTAGGCCAGCCCACCGGCCACCCAGTCCATGTGGGTCTTGGCGGTGAGCCCGCCGACGAAGGCGGCGTACTGGCCCTTGCCGCCCATGCAGTCCGCCAGGTTCTCGCCGATGAGACGTCCGTAGGAGTCGTTGTCGAAGGCCTCGATGTCGGCGTCGACGTTCTCCATCCCGGCCGCCTCGTGCGACACCACGACGACACCCTGCTTGCGAGCCGAGGCCAGCACGTTCTCCAGCGCCTCGGGGGAGTTGGGGACGACCGTGATGGCCGTGGGGTTCTGCGGGAGCAGGTCCTGGATGATCTGGATCTGCTTCTCCGGGCTGGCGTCGTCCGCGCCCTGCTGCCGCGCGTCGATCCCGGTCCGGTCGGCGAAGGCGTTGACCCCCTCCTCCATCCGGTCGAACCAGCCGACGCCGGTGAGCTTGACGACGGTGACCATCGACATGTCCTCGGGGGCGAGGTCACCCGACGTGTCCGCTGCTCCACCCGAGCCGCCCGTCGTACTGCATGCGGCGAGGGCGAGGGTCGCCGCACCGACGACGAGGGCCTGGTAGCCCGTGCGCTTCATCATTTCCTGACTCCTTCATGGGCGAGCGTGCCGCTCGTGGACAGACGTTCCCCGCGACCTGTCGTGTCGTCGTACGACGCCAGGCGGGCGCTCCTAGGGACTCGTAGCGTGCTCCCGCTGTTGCCCGAATGTCAACGTTTCTGACGGAATTCGGTCATGAACGCGCGCTAAACGTGCAGGTTCGTGCAGGCGCGTGCCCGTATTCGTCCCCTACACTGGCCACGCCCATGAGGAGGTGCCCCCTTGAACAGTCCGCGACGGAGCGCGATCCTGACGCAGATCCGGGAGTCCGGGTACCTCGACGTGACCACGCTCGCCGACACGTTCGGCGTCGACCAGTCGACGATCAGGCGCGACCTGAGCAAGCTGGAGGCCAGCGGTCTGGTCCGTCGCAACCATGGGGGTGTGTCGGCCGCGGACCCCGTCGTCCGCCAGGACACCGCCTTCAGCGTGAAGGAGGGTCAGCACCGAGCGGAGAAGGCAGCGATCGGCGCGGCGATGGCCGACCGGATCGGCTCAGGGCAGACCGTGCTCCTCGACAGCGGCTCGACGACGCTCGAGGTGGCTCGCCACCTGGCCAACCACCAGGGCCTCACGATCATCACCAACGACCTGCGCATCGGGGTCGAGATCGCCGACCAGGCCAGCTCCCACCTCGTCGTCCTCGGCGGCGAGCTCCTGCCGCAGGTCTACACGCTGTGGGGGGACAACGCGATCAAGCAGCTCGAGCGGCTCAAGGTGGATGTCGCCGTGTTCGGTGCCGACGCGGTGAACGCCAACGGCATCACCAACACGAACGGCTACGAGGTCGCCCTCAAGCGCGCCATGCACGAGATCGCCACGTCGTCCTTCCTGGTGGCCGACAGCTCCAAGTTCGAGCGCCAGGCCCTCTTCGAGGTCCTCTCGCTGCAAGACATGACCGCGGGGATCACCGACGAGCTCTTCGACCCGATCCGCGCCGCCGACTACCCGATTCCGATCATCCGCGTGGCCGTGCCCGACGGGCCGAGCCCTTCAACCTCTATCAATGGAGATCAACTGTGAGCACGATTGCGTTTACCGGCCTCGGGACGATGGGCCGCGGGATGGTGGCCAACCTCGTGCGCGCGGGTCATCAGGTCACCGTGTGGAACCGCAGCCCGGTCGCGAGCGACGACGCCCAGCTGATCGGCGCCCAGCGCGCCGCTAGCCTGCCCGAGGCTGTGGCCGGCGCCGACTTCGTGCTCTACTGCCTCGCCGACGACGAGGCGGTGCAGCAGGTCGTCCTGGCTCCCGGCGGCCTCGCAGAGTCGGTCGACACCGGCTCCATCGTCATCGACCTGTCCACGATCTCGCCCGGCCAGAGTGCCGCCGAGGCGGAGGCCTTCGCCGCCCGGGGTGTGCGCTTCCTCGACGCCCCCGTCTTCGGGTCGAAGGGCGAGGCCGCCGCTGGCGGGCTGTGGGTCGTCGCGGGAGGGGACCGCGAGACCTTCGATGCGTCCCGCGATGTGCTCGATGCGATCAGCGAGACGGTGCACTACATGGGCGGTTCCGGCAACGGCGCCAAGATGAAGCTCGTCGGCAACCTCATCGTCGCCGCTCAGCTGGAGGCGCTCGGGGAGTCGCTGTCGCTGGCTAAGAAGGCCGGCCTGGACCTCGACGACGTGCTCGGCGTCCTGAAGGTCACCGACTTCCGCTCGCCGATCTTCGACGGCGTCGGGTCGGCGGTTGTGGCGGGGGACTACTCGCCCAGCTTCGCGCTCAAGCTGATGCTCAAGGACGGGCGACTCGTGAAGCAGTTCGCGCAGGACCTCGAGGTCAAGGTCCCGGGCACCGAGGCGACCGTGACAACCATCGAGCGTGCGGTCGAGAGCGGCTGGGGCGAGGAGAACGCGTCGGCGCTGATCAAGGTGCTCGCCGCCGACGCCGGCGTGGACCTGGCCCGATAGCTCAGTTGACGAGAGTCGGCTTCGCTTCGAGCACGTCGAGCTGCTGGGCCGCTCCGACCTTGGTGACGGTGCCGTCGACTGCTCCCTGAGCCTCGCCGTTGAGGGTCCAGGTGGCCGACCAGGTGATGTCGACGCTGACCGGGAGGTCCTGGGCCGTCTTCACGTACATGTGGTGGATGAGGTCCGTCGGCTCGTCGCCGTCCTGGTACTTCCTGCCGGCCGTGTCGGTGGTCTGCTGGGTGCCGTCGCCGTGATGCCACACGAAGGTCTCGGGAGTGAGGGTGAAGACGACCTGCTGGCCGAGTACGTCGAGGGGCGGGGCTGTATAGGTCTGCGCCTGGGTCGAGAAGATGGTCGGCAGGTTGACCAACGTCTCGCCGTCGGGTGGCTGGACCGTGATCACGGCCTCGGGGAGAGCGACCCTCTCCAGCTCTTTGCGGGGATCGACGGGCGGCGTGTTGGTTGGGTCGGGGTCGCCCGGACACTGCTCGTATTGGTCCAAGAGTTCGTCACGGTAGGTCTTGACCCAGAGATCGGGGATCGAGCCATCAGCGCAACGCTTGACCTCGTGACACGTCGCGGCGCCAAAGGTTTCGCAGGCCTTGCCTACTTCGGACCACGTCCCGGGTTCTTGCGAGGGCGGTGTCTTCGAAGCGTCCGTGTCTGAGGAATCGCCCGGCTCGCCGCCCTCCCTGCCCTTGGCGATGACGCCTCCGTCTCCTGTTTCAGTGCCAGTGTCGTCGGCCATGGACCCGCTTGGACACAGGATTGCCACGCTCGCGAAAAGTAGGCAAAGCCCCCGGATGAGCGCCCTCATTTCCCCTCCCAACTTGCGACCTTGAAACCGGAGCCACTGCTCAGGAGGCTCATCACGATTGATTGATTGGTCGCGTCGTGCTCGATGGGTGACGCTGAGGCCGTCGCACGCTCGGTTGAAGGGGCGCTTGTCAGGCTCACCTCGGCGACGAAGGAGCGGACTCCCGCGCCCTCTGCGCCGGGATCGACTTTTACGCGGGTGATCGAGTACTCACCACCGCGCAGGTATCCACCTTTGCGATACGACCTCTCGAAGTAGTCAGCGGAGCGCGAGCACGTGACGCAGGACGGCAGTGCCACTTCGCGGAACGCCTTCACGTGCCCCGTGGCCTGCACGTAGTTGGCGAGGGACCAGTAGTACCGAATGAACGCCTCCGCCGCAGCCTCGTCGTTCCCCTTGGCCTCGGGCGGGAGCGTCGGCTCCACAGCGGCGTCGGCGGTGCGCGACGGAGTCGTCGTTGTACTCGGAGAGGGATCCGACGAGGGGGGCATCTTCGGCTCCGGGTCGTCGCCGCAGCCGGCGAACAGGAGCGCCAGGGCCGCCAGGGCGGCGAGTCTCCGCCGTGTCGAGGGCCGTGCCGAGGGCCGTTTCGAGGGCCGGGTCATGAGTACCTGCTTCCCGAGAGTCAGAACCAGAATCCCGAGAATATGCGTCAAAGTCGCCTCGGTTAAACCGTCCGAGGCTCCCCTGTGGACAACTCGCCCGTCCGGGAACTCGACGCGACTCGCTAACGTCGGAACACCATGCGACGAAATCTCGGCATCCCCAGCCTCGGCCTGGCGACCCTGCTCACGCTGGGTCTCGCTGCCTGCGCCCAGGACCCGAACGACTCGGCGACCGACCCGTCGAGCGAGACCTCCCAGGCGGGCGAGCCGAGCACGGAGGCGTCAGAGCCGTCAGAGCAGCCCACCGACGAGCCCTCTCCCGAGATCGGCGACGACGGTCCCGTCCCGTTCAGCCAGGTCGCGATGCTGACCAACACCGAGGAGGGGGGCACGGTCTCGACCACGCCCGTGCCCCTCGACTCGGAGGCGGCGGTGGAGGAGTTCGCGTCCCAGTTCACCGGCGCCCGGATGGCCGAGGACATCCGGGCAGCGGTGGCGACCGCGCCCGAGATCGACGCCGACCAGACGCTGGTCGGCGCCGTACTCGTCATCGGCTGCGACCGGCCCACGGCTCTGCGGGTCGAGCGGGTCGACGGCGCCGTACAGGTCTCTCCGGTGATGTCGAAGCGTCAGGTGCAGTGCTTCGCGACGATGACGTCGGTGGCGATCCTCGTCGTCGACACCGTCAAGCTTGGCCCGATCGTCAGCTGACGGGACGCGAGAAGACGCCGATGCCGTTGGGCACCAGGCGCTCGTGGCCGTCCGACGGGGAGTTGAGTACGGCGAGCTGACCTGTCGGCGTGTGCCCGACCATGGTCGACGACCCACCGCCGTCGAGGTTGAGCGCGTTCTCGGCACCGAGGGCCGCCATCATGTTGGCCAGCTCGACCATCGTGTAGCCACGGCTGAACGACTGGCGTCCGTCGATCACCAAGATGAGCACCTTGCCGCCGTCGGCGTCGATGCCGATCGCGGTGCGGGGGTGGGCCAGCACGTCGTTGATGACGACGCGCGAGCCGTTGGTCAGCAGCGGACGGTCGCCGCTGATCGCCATCGTCGGCGACGACGCGAGCGACTCGACGACGGTGGCCTTCTCGCCGACCTTCACCTTCTTGAGCATCTTGGTGGCCATGCCTCGAGCGACGAAGACCAGCCCCTTGCCGCGGATCCTCAGCCCCTCCGACACCTTGGTCTTGTTGGACCGCACGCGGCCGCCGACCACGACGACCTCGCGGACCCGCTTCTGACCGGCGGTGACCGACGAGCCCTGGGTGGGACCCCAGTTCTTGTCGAAGACGCCGATGCCGTTGGCCTGGATGCTCGGCGAGTTGTGGTTGGAGAACTTCAGCTTCGGGTGCTGCTTCAGCTTGCCCTTGTAGGGCAGCGGGCCGATATAGGGGTGGCCGTCGGCGCCGACGTAGAAGGAGTTGTTCCAGCCGGCCTTGGGAGCGTGGCGCATGCCGAGCTCGCGGTCCTTGCCGACTCCCAGCGGGGCACCGGTGTCACCGATGTCGAAGAAGTCACCGTTGACCGCTGCCACGGCGCCGGCCTTGGCGGCCAGCTCGCTCACCGGCTTGCGGACCGGCACCTTCGCGGGGGCCACGAGATCGAGCTCGTTGGCGGGGTTGTTGATGTCGATGGTGAGCAGCTGGGCGCGGATCTGACCGACCGGCTGTCGTCCGTCGATCTGGTCCCACTGGCGGAAGTTGATGCCGGGCGCCATGTCCCACGAGACCTCGTTGGCGATCGTGACCTTTCGCCGGCCGGCGGGCAGGTCCTGGGCGACCCATCCGGCGATCCCGTCACTGCTGTGCTTCGGGTGCTCGGCCGTGCCGGTGCCGGGCGCTCGCTGTCCGTCGGCGAGGGCCGTCGGCGGAGCCGGCGTGGTCTGTCCGGCCGACGAGGGGGCGGCCGCTCCGAGCGAAGCGACGACGCAGGCCGTGGTGGCCAGGCTGAGGGCGGGCAGGACAAAGCGCTTGAGGGAAGGCATGCGCTCCAGAGTAAACAACCCAGATGGCGACCGCCGGCAACCGCTGGACCATGTGTGTCGCCAGTAGGGTCGCCGCGTGGACCCGAGGCCGTGGAACGTGTTCGTGGAGGGTGACAACCTCGACGTGCTGGCGACCATCGCGCCGGGTTCGGTCGACCTTGCGTACGCCGATCCGCCGTACAACACGGGCAACGACTTCGCCTACGCGGACCGCTACGGCGGCCATGCTGCCTGGACCGCGATGATGCGGCCCCGGCTGGAGGCCGCCCGCGAGACCCTGGCGGAGACCGGCGCGATCTTCCTGAGCATAGACGACAACGAGGTCGCGCACCTGCGCCTGCTGATAGACGAGGTGTTCGGCGAGGCGAACTTCCTGGCCCAGATCGTGGTCAACCTCAACGCCAAGGGACGCCAGCTCGGCGGGGGCTTCGCGACGAGCCACGAGTACCTGCTCGCCTACGCGCGCGACGCCCGGCGCTGCGTGCTCGACGCCAGCACCACCGACACCGTCGACCCCGCCGACTTCCCGGAGACCGCAGCCGACGGGCGCCGCTACCGCAACCTCCCGCTGCGCAACACCAACAAGAAGTTCAACCCCGTCACGGCCCGCACCCTCCACTTCCCGGTGTACGGCGACCCGCACGGCGGCCGGGTCGCGACCGCACCGTTCGACGGCGGCCTCGAGGTCTGGCCGGTCTTCGGCGACGGCGGGCCCGCGGTCTGGCGCTGGTCGCGCCCGCGCATCGACGAGCGTGCCGACGACCTGGTGTGCCGCACCATCCGCGGTCGGCAGGGTGAGCGCGTCGACGTCTTCCAGCGCGACTGGCTGCACCCGGACGTCCCGGGAGGCCGCCGCAAGAAGCTGCGCACGATCTGGCTGGCGCAGGAGATCGGGTCGACCGACACAGCTGTGGCGGAGCTCAAGGAGATCGTCGGCCACGTCTTCGAGTCGCCGAAGCCGACCGGGCTGATCCGGCGGATCCTCGGCACGATGCCGGCCGACGCGACGGTCCTCGACTTCTTCGCCGGCAGCGGCACGACCGGCCACGCCGTCGCGCTGGCCAACACCGACGACGGTGGGCGTCGCCAGTGCATCTCCATCGAGGTCGGGCAGCCCACGCGTCCCGGCTCCAATGCGGAGCTCGCCGGACTCGCCACCGTCGCCGACATCACCCGCGCCCGGCTGCGCGCCGTCGACGTACGACTCGGTGGTGGGTTGGTCGAGGCGCGCGACAAGATGCCCACCTGAACGCTGCGGCCAGCCACCTCTGCCGTCGTTCCTTGCGGTTCGTGGGCGTCGCAACGCTGGCAAACCGTGGTGATCCCCGGATATCCGGGGATCACGACGACGACGACTACGAAACCCCGGCCGCCCGCTCCAGTGCCCCGAGCTCGTGGTCGAGGTAGCCCAGCAGCCGTTGCAGGTGGGGCACGGTGCGGCGGCAGCCGGTGAGCCCGAAGCACATCAGGCCGGCGTACGACGTGCACGTGATGTTCAGCGCCATGCCGTGGATCGGGATCGAGAGCGGGTAGGTGCCCACCAGCCGCGCTCCGTTGAAGTACTGCGTGGTGCGCGGACCCGGCACGTTGCTGATGATCACGTTGTACGGCGGCCGCACGATGCCCTGCATGCGCAGGAGCGGCGTCAGGATCGCCGGCGCCTGGCCGAGCGCGCTCATCGCGAGGATCTGCACGGGCGTCATCGACGACAACGCCTCCTTGCCGTCCTTCATCGAGGCGTGCACCGAGCGCAGCCGGGCTCCCGGGTCGGTGAGCTCGGTGCCCATCCTGACCATGATCGACCCGAGGGCGTTGCCGCCCTCAGTCGACGCGATGTGCGACTGCTTGGCGTTGAGCCCGACCGGCACCATCGCGACCAGGCTCTGCTCGGGCAGCGCGTCGAAGTCCAGGAGGTAGGACCGCAGCGCGCCGGAGCACATGGCGATGACGACGTCGTTGATGGTGGTGCCGGTGACCTTCCCGACGCCGCGGATCCGCTCGATCGGCCAGTCCTGCGCGGCGAAGCGCCGCGAGCCGGTGACCTGCTGGTTGAGCATCGTCCGGGGGGCGTAGAGGGACACCGCGGACGCCTCGTTGCGCACGCTCTTGGTGAGGGTCTTGATCAGGGCGGCGGGCATGCCGGCGGCCTCGGCGGTGATGCCCAGCGCCGTACGCAGGGCCTGGCCGGGGATGTCGGCGACGTCGGCCGCCTCGGCGGCCGGCTCCTCGCGGTAGCCCCAGGGCGGCGGCATCCCGCGCGTGGCTGGGTCGGGCGACAGCACGCTGGCCATCAGCCGGATGGCGGCGACCCCGTCGACGAGTGAGTGGTGGACCTTGGTGTACATCGCGACCCGACCGTCACGCAGGCCCTCGATCACGTGTGCCTCCCAGAGCGGGCGCTCCCACGCGAGCCGCGAGCTGTGGAGCAGGCCGCACAGGTCCAGCAGCTCGCGCACCCGCCCCGGCTTGGGCAGCGCGCTGTGCCGCACGTGGTGCTCGATGTCGAACTGCTCGTCCTGCTCCCACACCAGGTGACCGGCCGTGCGCAGCGACCGGTGCGGATGCTTGAGGAACAGCGGGGCGATGCGCTCGGTGCCGCTCATGTGCTCGTAGAGCTCCCGCCCGTACCCCCGGCCCGCGCCCTCCGGCTTGCGGAACAGCTGCAGCCCGCCGACGTGCATCGGCATGGCACGGTTCTCGGCCAGGAGGAAGCCCAGGCCAGTGGGGTCGATCGGGGTCACCATCTTGTGATCCTCGCGGCCACGTGGTTGCGCCACAAGGACCTCCTCCGTCTGGCACGATCGGCCCCATGGAGGCGACGCCGCTGGATCGGGCCTGGAGCCGCAGCCGCACCTCGGTCCGGACGCGCGTCGACCGGTGGCGCGCCAAGCGGTTCCAGATCGCCCAGTGCGCGCTGGCCGCTGGGGCCGCGTGGCTCATCGCGGCCGACCTGCTCGGGCACCAGACCCCGTTCTTCGCCCCCATCGCGGCTGTGGTGAGCCTCGGCACGTCGTACGGCCAGCGGCTGCGCAGGGTCGCCGAGGTCACCATCGGGGTGGCGCTCGGGGTGCTGCTCGGCGACCTGCTCGTCGCCTGGCTGGGCACCGGCTGGTGGCAGCTCATGCTGATCGTCGCGCTCGCCATGACGACCGCGTTCCTGCTCGACGGCGGCCAGCTCTTCGTCACCCAGGCCGCGGTGCAGTCGATCGTCATCAGCACCCTGGTGCCCGATCCCGGCCAGGCGCTGACGCGCTGGACCGACGCGCTGGTGGGCGGTGCGGTGGCACTCGTCGCGGCCACCGTGGTGCCTGCCGCGCCGTTGCGGCGCCCACGGGAGCAAGCGGCCGTGGTGGTGCGCAAGGTCGCCGAGCTGCTCCGGGCGTCGGCGGACATCATGCTCGACGGCGAGGTCGAGCCGGCCCTCGAGCTGCTGGCCGACGCGCGGGCCACCGACTACCTCATCAACGAGCTGCAGTCGGCGGCCGACGAGGGCCTCTCGGTGGTGGCGTCCTCGCCGTTCCGGGTGCGCCACAAGGGACAGGTACGCCGGATGGCCGACCTCGTCGACCCGCTCGACCGGGCGCTGCGCTCGACGCGGGTGCTGGTGCGGCACACCGCCGTCGCGGCGTACCACCGCCGACCGGTCCCGGGCTCCTACGCCATCGTGGCCCGCGAGCTGGCGGCGGCGGCCGACGTGGCCGCCGACGAGCTGGCCGCCAACCGGATGGCCGAGGCGGCCCGGCCGGCGCTGCTCGAGGTCGGTCAGGCGACCGGCAAGGTCGAGCGCTCCGACATCCTCACCGCCGAGGTCGTGCTGGCCCAGCTGCGGGCGGTGGTCGCTGACCTGCTGCTGCTGACGGGGATGGGTCCCCTGGAGGCGTCCGACGCACTGCCTCCGCCACCGCGATGACCGCGTCCTGGGTGCTGCACGTCGACCTCGACCAGTTCATCGCCGCGGTCGAGGTGCTGCGCCGTCCCGAGCTCGCCGGCCTGCCTGTCATCGTCGGCGGCCGGGGCGACCCCACCGAGAGGGCGGTCGTGTCGACCGCGTCGTACGAGGCCAGGGAGTACGGCGTCGGGTCGGGCATGCCGCTGCGGATCGCCGCGCGCAAGTGCCCCGAGGCGGTGATCCTGCCGGTCGACCACAAGGCGTACGACGTCGCCTCGGCCCGGGTGATGGCGACCCTGAAGTCCCTCACCTGGGACGGCGACTCGGTCGTGGTGGAGGTGCTCGGTTGGGACGAGGCGTTCGTGGCGGCCCGTGGCGCGGTGGCCACCGGTGGGCGCGACCCGTTCGAGTTCGCGCGGCAGATCCGCGAGCAGGTGCTCGCCGCCACCGGACTGCACTGCTCCGTCGGGATCGGCGACAACAAGCTGCAGGCCAAGATCGCCACCGACTTCGGAAAGCCCCGGGGCGCCTACCGGATCAGCAGCGAGACCTGGTTCGACGAGATGGGCGACCGGTCGGTCACGGCGCTGTGGGGTGTCGGCAAGAAGACCGCGAAGCGGCTCAGCCCGCTCGGCATCGAGACCGTGCGCCAGCTCGCCGAGACCGACGTCGCGGCGCTGGCCGCCGAGCTCGGCCCGACGATGGGGCCGTGGTTCCACCGACTGGGCCGGGGTGTCGACACCAGCCCGGTCAGCGACGAGCCGTGGGTGCCCCGCGCCCACGGGCGCGAGGAGACCTACCAGCGCGACCTCGAGTGGCCGGAGATCCCGGACGCCGTACGCGCTCTGACGACGCGCGTCGTCGCCGACATCGACCGGGAGGGCCGGCCCGCCGCGCGCGTGCACCTCAAAGTGAGGTACCCCAACTTCTTCACCGTCACCCGGGTCCGCACGCTCAAGGAGGCGACCAACGACCCGGACGCCCTGGGCGACGTCGCGGTGTCGCTGCTCGAGCGGGTGGAGCAGGTCAAGCCGGTCCGGCTGCTCGGCGTACGCCTGGAGATGGTGCCGCCCGAGGGCGGCTACTGAGCCGCCGACGCAGGGCTCGGTAGCGTCGCCTCCGATGAGCGACGTCAAGGAACTCAACCTCACCATCGACCTGTGCCTGCGCATCGGCGAGGTGCTGCTCTCCTCGGGTGCCGGCGCGGCCGACGTGACCGCGGCCATGGGCTCTGTCGCGCACCACCTCGGCCTGCGCAACCCCGAGATCGACGTGACGTTCACGTCCTTGGCTATGAGCTATCAGTACGACGAGGAGGAGCCCGCGCTGTCGATGATCCGCAACGTCAAGCACCGCGACATCGACTACCGCGACCTCACCGCCGTCGACCACCTGGTGCGCGACGTCCTCGACGACCGGGCCGACGTCTACCTCGCCCGCACCCGGATGGCCACGATCGTCTCCGTCGGCCACCCGACGCCGCGCTGGCTGATCACCCTCGCCTGGGGCGTGATGTGCGCCAGCGTCGCGTTCTTCCTCGGTGGAGGCCTGGTCGTCGCCGGCATCGCGAGCCTCGCCGCCATGAGCATCGACCGGCTCCAGCTCGTGATGGCGAGGCGTCGGCTGCCGACGTTCTACTTGCAGGTCGCGGGAGGAGTGGTGGCGACGCTCTTCGCTCTGGCGGCCGCGGCCACCGAGATCGACGTCGACCCATCGCTGGTCGTCACCGCGAACATCGTCATGCTGCTCGCCGGGGTGGGCTTCATGGGCGCCCTGCAGGACGCGCTGACCGGCTTCTACGTCACCAGCGCCGCGCGCCTGATGGAGGCCCTGCTCGCGACGGCCGGCATCATCGCCGGGGTGAGCGGTGGGCTCTCGCTGGGCAAGGCGATCGGGGTCGACGTGGGCCGGCTGGAGCCCGGCTACTCGGGCTGGGAGGCGACCTGGGTGCTGGTGGTCGGTTCGGCGGTGTGCGCCGCGGCGTTCGCGTTCGCGTCGTACTCCCCGATGCGGGCGCTGCTGCCGATCGCGGCTCTCGCCGCCGGGGGCGCGGGCGTCTACCGCCTCGTCGACGAGGCGGGCCTGGGCCGCACGTGGGCCGCGGGCTCGGCGGCGTTCGTGATCGGGCTGGTGAGCTACTTCGTGGCCGGACGGGTGCGGGTGCCGCCCCTGGTGATCGTGGTGTCGGCCGTCGTGCCGCTGCTCCCCGGGCTCTCCATCTATCGCGGCCTGTCGTTGCTCGCCGAGGGCGGCGGCCGGGTGTCCCTGGGCCTGCTGGCCATGGTGACGGCTGCGGGCGTCGCGATCGCGCTGGCCTCCGGCGTGATCCTCGGCGAGTACGTCGCGCAGCCGCTCCGGCGGGAGGCGCGGCGCCTCGAGGACCGCCTCGCGGGCCCGCGGCTGGTGGGTCCCCTGCGGACGCGCGGTCGCCGCTGACCCGCCGCCGGGCGGGGTAGTCCGGTGCATTTCAGGGCTCTCAAAGCCGTTTCAGCCCCATTTTGCCCCGGACTACCCCGCCAAAGCGCTGAGCCGGGCCAGCCAGAGCAGGTGGCTCCCGTCGTACGGCGGCAGCCTGTCGCGCACCGCCGCGTGCACGTGGTCGCAGCTCGCGCAGGCGGCCCGCACCAGCTCCTCCGGGTAGCCCAGCGACACCCGGTGCTGGGCGAACTCGTCCTCGTCGTCGACCCAGACCCGCCCGTTGGCGCCACGCACTACGTCGAGGTCGAGGTCGACGGAGCGGACCACCGAGCCGTCCCAGACCGGCGGCGTCGCGATGTCGACGTACACCTGCACCGGGCCCTGCGGAGAGTGGAACGCCGCCATCCAGCCGCGCTCGGCCAGGTCGACGTGCGGCAGGAGCCCGACCTGGTCGTACGGCGCCGTGTAGTCCGCACCCGGCCGGTGGAACTCGGTGCCCTCGGGGAAGCCGATCCAGTCGCCGTGCTGGTCGGTCCCGAGGTAGACGCCGGGGTAGGCCCAGTGCGGATGGTCGCCCCACTTGGTGATCTCGCAGCGGACCAGGTCGCCGGGGGAGAGGGTCACCCGGGCGAATCTACTTCTTGGGCGGGACGACCCGGCTGCTCAGCCGGGCCACGACGTCCTGGTAGCGCGATCCGGTGAGCCGGGCGAAATGGTGCAGGAGATGGGCGTCGGCGCCGACCAGCACGCGCGCCTTCCCGGCCAGCGCGCCGTCGAGGATGATCCGCGCCGCCTTCTCAGCCGGCATCCGGGCCAGCCTCCTCTCGAAGAGCCGGTCGATGGCCTCGGCGTCCTCGCCGGGGTTCTTCCGGCCGTTGCGGGAGATCCCGGTCCTGACGCCTCCGGGGTGCACGCACGTGACGGTGACGGGGTGACCGGCCACGAGCATCTCCTCGCGGAGGGCCTCGGTGAAGCCGCGGACGGCGTACTTGGTGGCGTTGTAGGCCGACTGCCCGGGCATCGAGACCAGGCCGAAGAGCGAGGAGACGTTGACGATGGCGCCGTCGCCGGAGGCGATGAGGTGCGGCAGGAACTCCTTGGTGCCGTGTACGACGCCCATCAGGTTGACGCCGACGATCCAGTCGAAGTCGTCGTAGCTCAGGTGCTCGAAGTCGCCCGTCGCGGTGACGCCGGCGTTGTTGACCACCAGGTTGACCCGGCCCAGCTGGTCGGCGACCGCCGCGGCCCACTGCGCCATCGCGGCCCGGTCGGAGACGTCGACCACGTCGGCTCGCACGTCGCGCACCCCGGCGGCCTTGACCAGGTCGACGGTCTCGGCGAGGCCGTCGGCGTTCCAGTCGGAGAGGGCCAGCAGCGCCCCGCCGCGTGCTGCGCGGAGGGCCAGCTCGCGGCCGATGCCGGAGCCGGCGCCCGTGATGACGACGACCTTGTCGGTGACGGTCTTCAGGCTCATGCCATCGATCCTAGGGACGAGCTGCTGCGGGCGCTGACGCTCTCGCTGCCGCAGCTGGTCGCGCTCGTCAGTCCTTGAGCTCGCAGATGACGGCGCCCTGGGTGACGGTGGCGCCGACCTCGGCGTGGAGGCCGGTGACGGTGCCGGTCTTGGGGGCTGTTCGTGGCGCGGTCGGGATCAAGGTGGCGATCGCGGGTACGACGGTCATGAAGAGGACGAGTCGTGTGACGTCGGGGCTGTGAAAGGTGAGCTCGCCGTACTTGTTGACGACGAACCCGGTCAGCAGGGCCCACGCGACGACTGCAATGGGCAGTCGCCAGCGGAGCGCGAGGCCGGCAGTCGCGAGTGTCGCGACGATCGCCGTGATGGTCGTGGTTGCGAGCAGGGAGGCGTTGCCCACCGCGGTGGCGAAGAGGGTGAGGACGAGAGCTGTGTTGGCGATCGCGAACCGGATGCCCGGCTCGGCGAGCAGCGAGGGTTCGGAGGCAGCCTGAGAAGGCCGGGCGCCCCTTCCTGCGTAGTTCGCGGGTGGCCGGCAGGTGGCCTGGCTCGCCGGGTCCTTCACCGACTCCGCCGAGGGGGATCGAGGAGTGCTGGCTGCCAGCCCAGCAGGCTCCAGTACGCAGCGTGTGCTCCGGGCCTGCTGGGCGTGGCTGAACGACGCGACCCGATCGACGTCCTCATACCGAGAACCCATTGGTTGAGCCCGATCTGCATCGGATCACCGAGAGGTCGAGGAGGCGACGTGGTCACAACGGAACGCTAGCCCCGCGACCGGTTGAGGCTGCCGCTCTTGATGCGCCCTTAGTGCGTCTTGACGAGCTCTTGTCGTCGCCGGACAGGAATCCTGCCGGGGGGCGCCCGCTAGGCAGTGCTCGTGACGGTGGGCGCGAACCGGTATCCCATGCCGGGCTCGGTGATGAACAGGGTGGGGTTGGCCGGCTCGCGCTCGAGCTTCCGGCGGATGCTGGCCATGTGGACCCGCAGGTAGTTGGTCTGTCGTCCGTAGGTCGGTCCCCAGACCGCGTGCAGGAGCTCGGTCTGTCGCACGAGGTGCCCACGTCGGCGTACGAGGTGCTCGATGATCTTCCACTCGGTCGGAGTCAGGTGGGCCTCCTGGCCGTCTCGCTCGGCTCGCGAGTCGCTGATGTCGAGGATGAGACCGTCGACCTCGACCCGCAGTGGTGGTTCCTGGGTGCCCGCGCGACGGGTGGCAGCGCGGATGCGGGCGAGCAGCTCCTCGAGGGAGAAGGGCTTGGTGATGTAGTCGTCGGCTCCGACGTCGAGGGCCTCGACCTTGTCGTCGGAGTCGGTGCGAGCCGAGACCACGATGACGCGCACGTCGGAGAAGCTGCGGAGTCGCTTGAGGACGGTGACGCCATCGAGATCAGGCAGTCCGAGGTCGAGCAGGATGATGTCCGGCATGCGCTCGTCGACGATCTGGAGGGCCGAACGGCCGTCTCCGGCGGTCTCCACGTCGTACTCCCGGGCACGCAGATTGATGCTGAGGGTACGGCGGATCGCGGGGTCGTCGTCGACGACGAGGACGAAGGTCACGGGCTCTCCTCTCGGCCGCTGCGAGCGGTTGTGGTGCTAGGTCGAAAATTCACGGCGGGTCCGGGGTCAGGTGTGGTGCTCGGCAGCTCCAGGATGAACGTGAGTCCGCCACCCGGGGTCTCCTCGGTGGTGATGGTGCCACCCATCGCCTCTGTCAGCCCCCGCGCGACAGCGAGCCCCAGTCCCACTCCGTCTTGTTGGGGGACGTCACCGAGCCGTTGGAACGGCGTGAAGAGCCGGGCGTGGTCGTGGTCAGGGATCCCGGGCCCGGTGTCGGCGATCCGGAGGGCCACCCGATGCCCGCTGATCGGCGTGGCATCGATGCGCACCTGAGCGTTCGGCGGGGTGTACTTCAGCGCGTTCTCGCAGATGTTGGCCAGAACCCGGTCCAGGAGGCCGGGGTCGGCAAGGACCACGAGGTCCTCCTCGACGGCGAGGTCGATCCGTTCCCCGCTCGGCAGCGGAGCCAGGCTGGTGCGCACCGCCCGCGCGAGAGTGACCTCGGTGATCGCGACGTTGACCGAGCCCGTGTGGATGCGGCTCATGTCCAACAGGTTCGTGACCAGGGACGTGAGCCGGTCGGTGGCCTCCTGGATCGTCGCCAGGAGCTCCGCTTCGTCCTCGGGCGACCAGGCCACGTCGGGGCTGCACAGGCTGTCGACGCCGGCCTTGACAGCGGCGAGCGGTGAGCGCAGGTCGTGCGAGACGGCGGCGAGCAGCGCGGTCCGGGTGCGGTCCACCTCGGCCAGGCGCAGCCGCTCGACCTCGGCGGCCGTAGCCTGTCGACGCTCGGCGATGACCTTGGCGTAGGCGGCATAGGCGTTGAGCAGACCCCGCTGCGAGGCCGGCAGGTTGGTGCCGGACAGCGCGAGAGCGGTCCGGTCGTCGATCACGGCGTTCATGTCGGCCGCCTCGAGCGAGCGGGGTGGGGTGCCGCAGCTGGCGACGAACCTCTCCGTGCCGTCGTCGTCGCGGCGGATGATGGCGGCCCCGCGTGCGTTGAACAGCTCGCACGCCGACGCCAGGAGCCCGTCGGTGTCGCCGGTGGCGGTGAGCAGGCTGTGCGAGAGCACCGTGAGAGCGTCGGCCTCGGCGCGTGCGTTGGCTGCCTGGGTGGTACGGCGAGCGGCGTTGTCGACGACGGTGGCCACCGCGATGCCGACCGCGACGAAGAGCAGGATCGCGAAGGCGTTCTCTGGCTCCTCGATGGTGAGGGTGTAGAGCGGCGGCGTGAACAGGACGTTGAGCAGCACGCCACTGACGAGTGCGGAGAGCACGGCTGGGATCAGGCCGCCGATGAGGGCGGTGGCGACCACGACAACCATGAGGGCCATCGCCTCCGAGGGCAGGCCGTGGAGGTCACCGGTCGACCACAACAGCAGACTGAGGAGCAGTGGCGCGGTGAGCCCGAAGAGGTAGCCGGCGATCCGGCGCCGGCGGCCCAGGCTGTCGGGTGCCCGCGCACTCGGGGCACTGCGGCGTGCGTAGTCGTGCGTGACGATGTGGATGTCGATGTCGCCCGACCCCGCGACGACGCGTTCTCCCACCCCGGGTCGGAGCAGGGAGGAGAGGCGGCCTCGGCGGCTCGCGCCGATGACGACCTGAGTGGCGTTCTCGGCGCGAGCGAAGTCCAAGATGGCTTCGGCGGGGGCGTCGCCGACCACGGTATGGAACGTGCCGCCGAGCTCCGTGGCCTTGTTGCGGAGCTTGGTCAGCATGGTTGGGGAGACCCCGGTCAGCCCGTCACGACGGGTGACGTAGAGGGCCCGCCACTCACCTCCCGAGACCCGAGACGCGATCCGAGCCGCGCGCCTCATCAGCGTCGTGGACTCCGGACCTCCACTGACCGGAACGATGATCCGCTCCCGGGTGGCCCAGGTGGAGTCGATGTCGTGTTGCTGGCGATAGCGTTCCATCCCCTCGTCGACCCGGTCGGCCAGCCACAGCAGCGCCAGCTCGCGCAGCGCGGTCAGGTTGCCTTCGCGGAAGTACTGCGACAGGGCGGCGTCGACCTTGTCGGCGGAGTAGATGTTCCCGTGGGCCATCCGGCGCCGCAGCGCCTGGGGGCTCATGTCGACCAGCTCGATCTGGTCCGCCGCCCGGACGAGGTGGTCGGGAACGGTCTCGCGTTGACGGACCCCGGTGATCGCCTCAGTGACGTCGTTGAGGGACTCGAGGTGCTGGATGTTGACGGTGGTGATCACCTCGATCCCGGCGTCGCGCAGAGCCTCGACGTCCTGCCATCGCTTCTCGTTCCCGCTGCCGGGGACGTTGGTGTGGGCAAGCTCGTCGACCAAGGCGACCGCAGGCCGCCTGGCCAGGATCGCGCGCAGGTCCATCTCCTCGTGGATCGTGTCCTTGTAGGCGACCGTGCGCCGCGGGATCACCTCCAAGCCCTGCGTCGCGGCCGTGGTCTTGGATCGGCCATGGGTCTCGACGTACCCGACCACGACGTCGGTGCCCCGCTCCGCCCTGCGACCGCCCTCTTCGAGCATCGCGACGGTCTTGCCGACCCCCGGCGCCGCCCCGAGGTAGACGCGGAGCCTGCCTCGATCCATGCGGCCCCGATCCATGAGGTCAGTGTGTACCCTCGCCGAGCTCACGCGCTGCAGGTCATTCCTGTGCAGCCAGCTCAATCGCGAGGTTGAGCTCGAGGACGTTGACACCAGGCTCGCCGAGGAAGCCGAGAGCCCGTCCGGTGGTGTGCTCATCGATCAGCTCCTTCACGGCTTCCGGGTCGAGACCGTTGGCCTTAGCCACGCGGGCGGCCTGGAGCTGGGCGTACTTCGGCGAGATGTGCGGGTCCAGTCCAGAGCCGGATGCGGTGACCGCGTCGGGCGGGACCTCGGACTCATCGACGGACTCCGTGGCGGCCACGGCGGCGCGGCGCTGCGCGATCAGGTCGATCAGGTCGGCGTTCGACGGACCCAGGTTGCTGGGGGCGGAGGCCAGGGCGTCGTAGTCGTTGGCGGAGGGCCGGGAGTGGAACCACCCCGCGCCCTCGAAGTTCTGGCCCAGCAGTCGCGAGCCGACGATCTGTCCGTCGTGTCGGAGGGGTTGGCCGTCGGCACGATCCCCGAAGGCCTGGCCGGCGCCGAAGACCACGACGGGGTAGGCGATGCCGAGGAGCACGGTGAAGACGATCAGGATTCGCAGCGCGGCGAGTGATTGGCGAGTGAGGTCAGTGAGCATGATCAGCCGATTCCTGGGATGGTGGATACGAGCAGGTCGATGAGCTTGATGCCGAGGAACGGCGCCACGACTCCGCCGAGGCCGAACACCAGCATGTTGCGGCGCAGGATCTCGGTGGCCGACGCGGCGCGGAACCGGACACCTCGCAAGGCGAGCGGGATCAGCGCGACGATGATTAGCGCGTTGAAGATCACTGCTGAGAGGATCGCCGACTGTGGCGTCGCCAGGCCCATGACGTTGAGTGCGTCCAGCGAGGGATACGCGACGACGAACATGGCCGGGATGATCGCGAAGTACTTCGCGATGTCGTTGGCGATCGAGAACGTCGTGAGGGCCCCGCGGGTGATCAGCAGCTGCTTGCCGATCTCCACGATGTCGATCAGCTTCGTCGGATCGGAGTCGAGGTCGACCATGTTGCCGGCCTCCTTGGCGGCGGCGGTGCCGCTGTTCATCGCGACCCCGACATCTGCGGCGGCCAGGGCCGGGGCGTCGTTGGTGCCGTCACCTGTCATCGCGACCAGGCGGCCGCCGGCCTGCTCCTTGCGGATGTAGTCCATCTTGTCCTCGGGCGTGGCCTCGGCGAGGAAGTCGTCGACCCCGGCCTCCTCGGCGATGGTCTTCGCCGTCAGGGCGTTGTCGCCGGTGATCATCACGGTTCGGATGCCCATCGAGCGCAGCTCGGCGAACCGTTCGGTCATGCCTTCCTTGACCACGTCCTTGAGGTGGATGACGCCGAGCACCTCCGCCTCGCCCACGGAGCGCTTGCGGGCGATCACGAGCGGGGTGCCCCCCTGGCGGGAGATGTCGTCGATGGTGTCGGTGACCTCTGCCGGGGGGTTGGTGCCGACCCAGGCGGCGACCGCGGATGCGGCTCCCTTGCGGATCTGGGTGCCGTCGGACAGGTCGATTCCCGACATGCGGGTCTGGGCGGTGAACTCGACGAACGCCGCGCCGTGAGGCAGGTCGGTGTCATCTGCGCCGAGGGCTAGGGCGAGCTCGACGATGCTGCGGCCCTCGGGCGTCTGGTCGGCCAGGCTGGACAGCCGAGCCGAGTCGCGCAGGTCGTCTTGGCCGGTGCGCGGGGCGGGGAGGAACCCGGCTGCCTGCCGGTTGCCGTAGGTGATGGTGCCCGTCTTGTCCAGCAGAAGGGTGCTGACGTCTCCAGCTGCCTCGACCGCGCGGCCGGACATCGCGAGCACGTTGACCCGCACAAGGCGGTCCATGCCGGCGATCCCGATCGCCGAGAGCAGCGCCCCGATGGTGGTCGGGATCAGGCACACCAACAGCGCCACCAGCACCACGAGGTCCTGCGGGGCCCCGGCGTACGCGGCCATCGGTGCCAACGTGGCGACCGCAGCCAGGAAGACCAGCGTGAGGCTGACCAGGAGGATCGACAGCGCGATCTCGTTGGGGGTCTTGCGACGTGAGGTGCCTTCGACCAACGAGATCATCTTGTCCAGGAAGGTCTCTCCGGATGCGGCGGTGATCCGGACCACGATGCGGTCCGAGAGAACCTTCGTGCCGCCGGTGACCGCGCTGCGGTCGCCACCGGCCTCCCGGATCACCGGTGCGGACTCGCCGGTGATGGCCGACTCGTCGACCGAGGCGATGCCCTCGATCACGTCACCGTCGCCCGGGATCACCTGACCCGCCTCGACCACGACGCGGTCGCCGACGTTGAGCTGGGTTCCGGGGACCTCGGTCTCGGTGCCGTCTTCATCGAGGCGTCTGGCGATCGTGTCACTTCGGGCGGCCCGCAGCGATGCGGCCTGAGCCTTGCCGCGGCCCTCGGCGACAGCTTCGGCCAGGTTGCCGAATATCGCCGTCAACCAGAGCCAGCCCGCCAGCGAGATGCTGAACACACTGGGATCGGCGATCGCTGCGACGGTGGTGACGACGGACCCGAGCCAGACCAGGAACATGACCGGGGATCGCCACATGTGGCGAGGGTCGAGCTTCCGAATGGCCTCGGGGAGCTGCTCGAGACTCTGAGCGGTCAACGTTCGCAGCGTCATTCCGGTAGCCGGTCGGCGCACCACCGTCTCCGGTGACTCCACGGGACCGGGATCCGGTTCGGTCGGCGTCGTGGGTGTGGTCGTGCTCATGCGAGTGCCTCCGCAATGGGTCCAAGGGCGAGAGCCGGGAAGTAGGTCAGGCCGGTGATGATCAAGATGACGCCGACCAAGAGCCCGACGAACAAGGGCTTGTGGGTGGGCAGGGTGCCCGCGGTGACCGGGACCTTGCCCTGGTCGGCCAGGGAGCCGGCTAGGAGCAGGACCATGACGATCGGCACCAGCCGGCCCAGGAGCATCGCCAAGCCGATGGTGATCTGGAAGAAGTCCGACGTCACGGTGATCCCGCCGAAGGCGCTGCCGTTGTTGTTGGCGCCCGAGGTGTAGGCGTAGAGGACCTCGCTGAACCCGTGACCGCCCGGATTGCCCATCGCGTCAGGGGTGGAGCCCAGGGCGATCGCCACCCCGGTCCCGACCAGGACCAGCGCCGGGGTGGTCAAGGTGTAGAGAGCGACGTAGGTCATCTGCCGAGACCCGATCTTCTTGCCCAGGAGCTCTGGGGTCCGACCGACCATGAGACCGGCGATGAAGACCGCCAGGATCGCCATGATCAAGATGCCGTACAGGCCGGTGCCGACGCCGCCGGGGGAGACCTCGCCGAACATCATGTTCAGCAGGACCATGCCGCCCCCTACAGGCGTCAACGAGTCATGGCTGGCGTTCACCGCACCTGTCGAGGTGCCCGTCGTGGCCACCGCGAACAACGCCGTGGCCCATTCGCCGAGCCGGGTCTCCTTGCCTTCCATGGCTGCGCCGGCCGCTTGAGCCGCGTTCGAGTGGGCCCCGACCTCGGCAGCGGTGACGACGACCAGCGAGATCGCCCACATCGTTCCCATCGCAGCCAGGACCGCGAGCCCCTGACGGCGGTGGCCGAGCATGGTGCCCAGCGTCCGCGTCAGTGCGACCGGGATGACCAGGATCAGGAGGATCTCCAGAAGGTTGGTGAACCCGTTGGGGTTCTCGAAGGGGTGAGCCGAGTTGGCGTTGAAGAATCCGCCCCCGTTGGTGCCGAGCACCTTGATGACCTCTTGGCTGGCCACTGGTCCGCCGGTCAGCACTTGGTTGTGCCCGGCCAAGGTGGTCATGGCGGTGTCAGAGAAGCTCTGCACCACGCCCCCGGCGATGAGCAAGAGTGCGCCCACGAACGCGATCGGCAGCAGGATGCGCAGCGTTCCACGGGTCAGGTCGACCCAGAAGTTGCCCAGTGAACCGCTGCGGACCCGGACGAACCCGCGGATCAGCGCCACGGCGACTGCCATGCCGACCGCGGCGGAAAGGAAGTTCTGGACCGCCAGACCGGCCATCTGCACCGTGAAGCCCAGCGTCGACTCACCGCCATAGGACTGCCAGTTGGTGTTGGCCACGAACGAGGCCGCGGTGTTGAACGACATCCAGAACGGAACGCCCGGAAGGTCCCGGGCCATCGGGAGATGGGCCTGTCCGATCTGGAGGGCCATCAGCAGCACGACGCCGACCGCGGAGAAGCCGACGACGCTCACGGCGTACGACCTGGGGCTCTGCTCCACATCGGGGTTCACGCCGGTGAGGCGGTACACGCCGCGCTCGACCCTCCAGTGCTTCACGCCCGAGTAGACGCGAGCCATGTAGTCACCGAGCGGGACGTACAACAGGGCGAGGAGAAGAAGCAGCGCCGCGATGGACAGCAGGCCGCTGACGGTGTCAGACACTAGAAACGCTCCGGGAGGATCAGGGCCGCGAGGAGGTACATCGCCACCGCGACGACCGCCACGATCAAGAGACCGCTTTCAAAGTTCATGCAGCCAGCCAAGACCCGCGAAGACTCAGAACCGGACTTCTTGATGCCGTCTTAGCGCCGCTTAACGCGCTCTTGCTGCACGTGGGGTGCCGGTCACAGCGCACCGGCCCGGGACGGCGTGCGGCTCCTCAGAGACCTCAGGTCCGATTCCGGCCGCGGCCGGCCATGGCTGCATCCGGGGCACGATCAGGTTCGGGTCCACCTGCACGAGACCGATGCCCAGGGGGGCCAGCAGCGCACGGAGAGCCCCCAGGCTCAGCTCATCGCTGGCCCAGCTCGGACCCATCGTCTCCTCGAGCCGACGCCGGGATGTGAAAGCGACGCCGATGCGGGAGCCGTCCGGAGAACGAGCCGTCCAAAGCACGCGGGCGCCGCGATCGAGACTGCGAAGGGGAACCACCACACGACTCGAGCCTGACACTGAGATCCTTTCAGAGACGTGCGAGGACCGGGCCTGGTCGAGGCAACGGAGTCGCGGGATTTCGAGTGTGGCTGCCGGTCTCGGAAGCAGCCAAGGGGCCAGAGCTAGGACCGCGTCAATGTTGCGACAAGGTGTCATCAGCGGCAGTCGCGACCACCTCACCCATGGCCAGCATGGTCGTATGACGACACCAGACAACTACTCCCAGACCTCCTCGGGCCGTTCTGCCGAGAAGCTCCTCCGGCTCACTGCTCAGGCCTGGTCCGACGCTCTCGCCGCGCTTCTGGACAGCGACCCCGACGCGGCGCGGCGCGTTCTCCGCGGTTCGCGCGCCAGACGTTCGGCCGTGGGCGCCGCCCAGACCTACGTACGACGCGAGGTCGCCATCGGCGAGGTCCACGGTCACTGCCTCGTCCAGGCCTTCAACTCGTTGCAGTTGGTCGCGGACATCAGCCATATCGAGGACCTCCTCATCCACCTGGCCCGCCGGGTCCTTGCCCACCGCGAATCGCTGCCGGCCCCGGACCAACCGGACGTCGACGCTCTGCGACGAGCAGGGGCTCACCGGTTGAACGACCTGGCTGACGGACTTTCGACGCCGGTGATGGACTCGGACTACCTGCTCTGCGGCTGTGAGCTCATCGACGTGCTCGAGCGGTTGGTCCAGCGCATACAGGAACCGGGCTCGACGAGCCATGGAACCTCGGCAGGTCTGTGTGTCGCGCTCGCCGCCAGCCTGCTTGAGGCGTCCCGTCATGCCACCCGAGCCGCTTGATCCTCCACATCAGACGAGACCTCACCGCTGCGGGCGTGGACGATCTCGCGGGGTGCCAGGCAGCCGCTCCCGCGTCGTCACAGCCAGCCGACGCGCTTGAACACCGCGTACAGCGCGGCGCCCACCACGACCATGAGCAGGAGCGCGAACGGGTAGCCCAGCTGCCAGCCCAGCTCGGGCATGTGGTCGAAGTTCATCCCGTAGACCGTGCCGACCAGCGTCGGTGCGAACAAGATGGCGCCCCACGAGGAGATCCGCTTGACCTCCTCGCTCTGTCGCAGGCTCGCGACGGTCAGCCGCTCGATCTCGAGGTTCTGCCGATGTGCGACCAGCGTGGCATTGACACTGAGCATGTTCTGCAGAAGGCCGCGGAGCCCCTCGACCCGCTCCACGACCCGGAGCACGTGGTCCTCGACGTTGCGCAAAGATCGCCGAAGCTCCTCGTCGACTCCGTATTTGTCGAAGCCCTCGGTCAGGCTTGCCAGCATCGCTTGCAGCGGATGCGTCGCCCGGTGGAAGACGCCGAGCTGGCGGGACAGGGAGTAGATACGCCGAGACACGCCGGGGTGGTCGGCGAAGACCTCAGCCTCGATCTGGTCGATGTCAGTCTCGAGCCTGTCGACAACCGGCACGTACTCGTCGACGACCTGGTCCAGGACTGCATAGAGCACCGCCTCCGGTCCCAAGCCGAGCAACTCGTGGTCGGCCTCCATCCGGCCGCGGATCGCAGCCACATCCGGGGTTTCGGCGTAGCGCACCGTCACAACGAAGTCGGAGCCGGTGAACACGTGGAGCTCGCCGAGCTCGACCCGCTCCTCGCCGTCGACGTACCTCGCGGGACGGAGCACCGTGAACAGCACGTTGCCGTAGCGTTCGAGCTTCGGCCGCTGATGGGCCGAGACCGTGTCCTCGATCGCGAGCGGATGGATCTCGAACTCAGTACCGACCGACTCGACCTCTTCGACCGTCGGGCGATAGAGCCCGATCCAACCCATCCCATCGCTGTCGCGCAGCAGCTCGTAGGTGACCTCCAGCGATTCGGGTGACAGCTTGCGACCGTCATCGCAGTACACGGCGTTGTGAACGATGGCCATGTCTGGACTCTTCCAGCCCGAGGCGTCAAGAAGCTGGCGGTTCCCGTCAAGATCGCGTCAAGACCGTGGTCGACCGCATCCCACGCAACTAGCGTCGAGAACATGTCCTTCCTACGGCGACCGGGGCACCCGGCCTCGGGCGTCATGCCACGCTCTGTCGTGACCGGGGACGATCTCGCAGCAGATCCCGAGTACCCCTACGTTGCGCACATCCCGTTGGACCGACTGCGCCTCGATCCCAGGAGACTGCCTGTCCAACGGCGCAAGCTCGACGAGAAGCCTGTATGTCTGGCGGGCGATCACCCAGTCGTCGGCAGCGCGCTGTTGTGCACGGTTTGCAGGAACCTCAGCCGCAGAGCCAGCCGAGCCCGTAGGCGAGAGGCTGAGCGAACCGACGTGGTCATCGCGAAGATCGCGTTGGCCAGGATCCACGACGAGGTCGACGCGCTCTCACCCCTTCTCGGCGATCTCGCCCTCGGCCAGGGCAGCTGCGGGAGCCTTCGCGACCAGGTCAGCCGCGTCGTGCAGGCCACCGACTCCCTCAAGCGCGAGATCGAGGACCTGCTACCGGATCCCCGGTCCGCCACCAACACCCGCCAGAGCTAGGAGGAGCGTGGCCCGGGCGGGGCCGCAGCCTCGGCACAGGAGGGGTCCGAGCCGGACCCCGCAGGTCCTGCCGGAGAGGTCGACCTGCCGGCGGCACAACCGTCCATCCGGCGCGCCGGCTCGTGACCAGTGACGACCTGGGTCGCCGTGGAACGGCTCAGAGAGCGAGGGCCGGACCTGTACGTCGCACGGTGGCCGTGAAGCTCTCGGACTCGTGGGACGCGTCCCGACTCGTGTCGTCGTCGACCAGGCCGATCACGTCCAGCCCGGCCTCGGCGCACATGCGACGCATCGAGTCAGGCGTGTGCCAGTGGATCATCCAGTCCCGCGATGCCACCTCGGTCCCGTTTGCGGTGACCCGCTCGTACCGCGTCACCGTGATGCGCGTCCGATGCTCCTGGTCATAGGTCTCCGACAGCGGGGTGTACCTGAGCTCGACGCCTGACTCCTCATCAGTGGACCGAGTGACGCCCAGCTCGTCCTCTGGTGTGGGGCCCGGCACCCAGAGCGGGATCAGCGCCGTGCCGTCGTCGGTGAGGTGGTCACGGATGGCCCGGAGAGCGCGAAGAGCCGTCTCGTCTTCGGCCAGCAGGTTGAAGGTGGGACCCGCGAAGTAGATGGACGCGTAGCGTCGGTCCAGGCTCAGGCTCAGGCTCTCGGCCCGTTGGTGGAAGATGCCGGTGGTGATGCCACGCTCAGCTGCGTTCGCGCGACATCGCTCGACCATGTCGAGGGACGAGTCGACCCCATCGACGTCGAGCCCGGCGGCACACAGGTCGAGGAGCGGCTGGCCGTCGCCACACCCGATCTCCAGCGCAGGCTGGCCGTGAGCCGTGACGAACTCCAGGTACGGCCCAGGGTCGAACGTCGACGACTTCAGCTTGGCGTAGGCGTCCACGACGATTCCCGTGTAGAACTCAGCAGCTTCCATGGGCCGGAGGCTCGCACGCGGGTGAGGGCGCCGCCACTCAGATTCGCGGAGCCGTCCTACCTCCTGGGCGGGTCCAGCGGCAGCGAGTCGAGGGCGGCCCGCAGCTGGGGGCCAGGCTGCCAGCGCAGATCCCGCGGATAGGCGCCTGGGATCTCGAAGTCCCAGCAGGACCCGAACCAGGAGAAGCGATCCCCCCAGACGGTGACGCCCCGCAGCATGCGTGTCTCGCACGCTGGCCCGGGCGAGGAGTGCTCCTCCGCGTGGAATTCAGCGTTCAGGGCGGCCAGCTCGTCGGGGCCGAGACGCGCCTGGTGGACGTCCGCGGTGTACTCGCAGATGACCGCATCCACGGCGTCGACTCGTTCGTCGAGGATGAGGGGCGTGTCGCGATTCTGGCCGGATGAGCAGTCGGCCCGCACGTTCAGGGTCGGCGGCGCTCGGGTGGTGCGTTGCTCCCACAGCAGTCGACTCAGCTCCGCGGCGACAGCGTCGCCACCCGTGACGGCCGTCCCGCCGCGGTCGAGGTCCTCGCACGCGCCGTCGTGGAACGTGACCGCCAGGTCGGTCTCCGGGTAGCTGAACCACAGCACTTGCGTAGGCCCACCCACACCGGCGCAGATGAGCTCCCCCTGAGCCTCGGTGCCGGCGTTGACCAGATCCACGACCCGGTCGACGTTCGTGGTCAGCGCATCGCGCGGTGCCCCGAAGTCCTGCTCCACAGGTCGCCCTCTGATGGTCCACCGATCGCCGCGGAGGTTGCAGATGCGGACCTGCGTCGCACCCGCGGGCAGCAGCCCACCCGGTGGGAACTGCGGGGCCACCTCGGGTCCCGGGCAGCCGGCTGCGAGGGCAGGGGCCGCGGCGGAAGCGGGCCTACCGGCATGGGCACCACCGTCGACTCGGCCGGTACGCCGCCGGGCTTCGCGTCGCCGACGCTGCAGGCGGTGACAGCCGCGAGCAGGCACAGGAGCAGACCCGCTCGTGCGGTCGCGGTGCCCGGCATGGGTGTGATTGTGCCGCTGGCCCGAGCCGTGATCGGCGT
Source organism: Nocardioides sp. LHG3406-4 (assembly GCF_049897745.1). Lineage (NCBI taxonomy): Bacteria > Bacillati > Actinomycetota > Actinomycetes > Propionibacteriales > Nocardioidaceae > Nocardioides > Nocardioides sp. LHG3406-4. Next base: position 457,312 of record NZ_JAFCWV010000001.1, on the reverse strand, counting down.
TCGTTATGGATTCGTGAGGCTGGGTCGCGCGAGGAGGGCGACGGGTCGCTAGGCCGTGAACTGCTCGTGGCCGAGGACTGCCAGCAGGGCGAGCTTCTCGGAGGCTTCGGTGCGTGGGGGAGCGGTCAGGACGAGGAGGGCCTGTGACTGGTCCTCGGTGAGGAGGGCCTGGCAGTCCAGCTCGATGGCTCCGACTTGGGGGTGGAGGAGTGTCTTGTGGTCCTCGAACCTGGTGGCTACCTCATGTCGCTCCCACAGCTCCGCGAACTCGGGACTGGCGCGGAGCAGCTTGCGGACCATGGCCCCGGCCGGTGACGACCGGCCCGCGGAGCCATAGGCGACGCGGAGGTTCGCGACCTGGGCGCGGCCCTGTCGCGGATGGTCTTCTGGCGGATAGAGCGCCCGGGACTGAGGGTCGGTGAACCAGCGGTAGACGGCCGAGCGAGCCATCCCGACGTACTGGGTGTGGTCGCCGAACAGGGCCCCGGCCAGCCGGTTCTGGAGCAAGGTCTCGCCCAGGCTCGACAAGATCAGCGCCGGGGTGTCGTCAAGCCGGTCGAGAACGCGTTGCAGGGCCGGTGCCACGTGGGTGTCGAGCGGCTGACGTCGTGGTGCGTGGTGCCCGGCGAGGCGGTAGAGGTGATCGCGTTCGTCGGTGGACAGGCGCAGGGCCCGGGCGAGCGCGGTGAGCATCTGCTCCGAGGGCTGGGGTCCGCGTGCCTGCTCGAGCCGGGTGTAGTAGTCGGTCGACATCCCCGCCAGGGCGGCGACCTCCTCGCGGCGCAGCCCCACGGTCCGGCGGCGTGCGCTGACGGGCAGGCCGACGTCGGGGGGACGGAGCCCGTCGCGGCGACGGCGGAGGAAGTCGGCGAGCTGCTCACGGTCCATGTCCCCATCATGCGGCCTTTGCGGAACCGCAGCCAGGGACCGCCGATCCCAGGACAACAGCTCCTCTCCCGCCGCTGAAGATCCCCCCCGCATGGTGGTGCCAACACCTACCGAGAGGCACCACAGAATGAACATCTCAGGCAACACCGTCTTCATCCCCGGAGCCACCTCCGGTATCGGCTTGGCGCTCGCCCTGCGGCTGCAGGAGGCCGGCAACACCGTCATCATCGGCGGACGCCGCGTGACCCTCCTCGAGCAGCTCGCCGCCGAGCACGGGCTCGCGACCGTCGAGATCGACACCACCGACCCCGACTCCGTGCTGGCCGCCCGCGACCAGGTCCTCACCGCACACCCCGAGGTCAACGTGCTCATCGCGATGGCCGGGATCATGGTCGCCGAGGACGTGCACACCGCCGGGTTCCTCGCTGAGGCCGAACGCACCGTGGAGACCAACGTCCTTGGCCCGCTGCGACTGATCGCCGCGTTCGTCGAGCACCTGCAGACGCGCGAGGCCGCCACCATCATCACGGTCTCCTCCGGGCTCGCCCACATCCCGCTGCGGGTCACCCCGTCCTACAACGGCTCCAAGGCCTTCATCCACCTGTTCACCCAGAGCATCCGCACCCAGCTCGCCGACACGACCGTCCAGGTCATCGAGCTGGTCCCACCCGCCCTGCGCACCGAGCTGATGCCCGGCCAGTCCGAGAACGAGGCCTTCCTCCCCCTCGACGAGTTCATCGACGAGGCCATTGCTCTCCTTCAGAACCAGCCCGAGGCCACCGAGATCCTCGTCGAGCGGGTCAAGCCCCTGCGCTACGCCGAGGTCAACGGCGCCAAGGACCAGGTCACGGCGATGCTCAACTCCCACGTCCACTGACCCACCCCCATCCCGACCAGCAGAGCAGAAGGAACAAGCCATGTCACCAGAGTCACCCGCCTCGCCATCCGTCGTCCTCGTCACCGGTGCCGGCACGGGCATCGGCAACCTCACCGCCCGGGCCCTGGCCCACGCCGGGCACACCGTCTACGCGAGCATGCGCGACATTCGCGGCCGCAACGCCCCGCGAGTCGCGGAGCTTCTCGAGGAGGCCCGCCGCGACGAGGTGGACCTGCGTGTCGTCGAGCTCGACGTCCAGTCCGAGGAGTCCGCCAACGCTGCAGTGGCCACCGTCCTCGACCAAGCGGGCCGCCTCGACACGGTCGTCCACAACGCCGGTCACCTCTTCGTCGGGTACGTCGAGGCGTTCACGGCCGAGGACATCGCGCACCTCTTCGACATCAACGCCCTGGGGATCCAGCGGGTGAACCGCGCCGCGCTCCCGCACATGCGGGAGCGTCGGGCCGGCACCCTGGTGTACGTCGGCAGCACCACGTCGGCCGTCGTACCGCCGTTCCTCGGCCCCTACGTCGCGTCGAAGTTCGCTGCAGACGCGCTTGCGCAGGTGACGTCGTACGAGCTCAACCCGCTCGGCATCGAGACCACGATCGTGATGCCTGGCCCCTTCACCCAGGGCACCGAGCACTTCCCGAACGCCAGCCACGCCGGCGATCCCGAGCGGAACAAGGGCTACGCCGAGCTGGACTCGCTGGTCGAGCGCAACGTCGAGGCCACCGAGCAGCTGTTCACCCCGGGTGTCGACGCGCACCCGCGGGCCGTCGCCCAGGAGATCGTCCGGGTTCTCGCTCTGGAGCCGGGCACGCGGCCCTTCCGCACCGTGGTCGACTTCACCGACGCCGGCGTGGAGCGGGTCAACGAGGTCATGGCGGAGGCCCAGCGGCGCTTCATCGAGCGGATGGGCTTCGGGGAGCTGCTGCACGTCGCGACCCAGGTCAACTGACAGCAGCCTGAGTGCGGGACCGATCGTCGCGCGACCTTCAAATTGTCGAGCAGACTAGTTATGGTCTCGAGATGGCGAAGTACTCCAGCGACCATCCCATCTTCTACGTCACCGTCGACGTCGCGATCCTGACAGTGCACGACGACGAGCTGCAGGTGCTGCTGGTCAAGCGACGCAACGAGCCGTACGCCGGCAAGCTGGCGCTGCCTGGCGGCTTCGTCGACCCCGACGAGGATCTCACCGACGCCGCGCGGCGCGAGCTGCGGGAGGAGACAGGTCTGACCGACGTGCCCTTCGAGCAGCTGGCGTCGTACGGCGCCCCCGGTCGCGACCCGCGCGGCCGCATCGTCAGCGTGGCCCACGTCGCGATCGTGCCGGAGCCACTCTCGGCCCGGGCCGGCGACGACGCGAGCGAGGCAGGATGGCACGCCGTCGAGCCGCTGCTCCGCAGCCGGGGCCGGCTCGGCTTCGACCACAAGCAGATCGTCACCGATGCCGTCGAGCGGGTGCGCACGAAGCTCGAGCGCACCACGCTGGCGACATCCTTCGTGGCCGAGGAGTTCACCCTCTCCGACCTGCGCTCGGTCTACGAGGTCGTGTGGGGACATCCCCTCGACCCGGGCAACTTCCAGCGCAAGGTCACCAAGACCGAGGACTTCGTGGCCGAGACGGGTCGTATGCGGCCCTCGCAGGGGCCGGGCCGGCCTGCCGGGCTGTACCGCGCACGCCGGCCGGGGATCCATCCCCTGAGCATCCCGATCTCGCGACCGCAGGCCTGACCCGGGTCTGGCATGCGTCCCACGTCCCGGGGTACCGGTGGACACCACTCCCGAAGGAGACGTGAGACCCATGGCCGACTACGACCGCAGAGCACGCACCGACGCAGGGAAGACCGTCCGCCTGGCCGCCACGGCGGTGGGCGCCGTTTTCCTGCTCGTCGGAGTCCTGGGCTTCGTCCCGGGCATCACGACCAACTACGACTCGATGGAGTTCGCCGGGCATGAGAGCGGTGCCGAGCTGCTCGGGATCTTCCAGATCAGCATCCTGCACAACGTCGTCCACCTGCTGTTCGGTGTGGCGGGCCTGGCGCTGGCCCGGAGCACGAAGGGAGCCGTGTCCTACCTGATCGGCGGCGGCATCATCTACCTCGTGCTGTGGCTCTACGGTCTGGTGATCGACAAGCTGAGCGAGGCCAACTTCGTGCCGCTCAACACCGCCGACGACTGGCTGCACTTCGTGCTGGGCGTGGGCATGATCGGCCTCGGCCTGCTGGGTCGCCAGGCCCTGCGCGGCAAGACCACCACGGCCACCAGTCGTTGACGGCCCGGCCCGTGGATGCGGCGCCGGCGCCTCCTTCGCGAGGCGCCGGCCTGCTCCTCGGGCTCGGACTCGGCGGCTTCGTCGACGGGATCGTGCTGCACCAGATCCTGCAGTGGCACCACATGGTCAGCGACACGGCCGGCAACCCGGTGACCACGGTCGCGGGGCTGGAGGTGAACACGATGGCCGACGGATTCTTCCACATCGCCGCGTGGCTGCTCGTCCTGGCCGGGTCGGTCGTGACGATCGCGCACTGGCAGCAGGGCCGGCTGGCGCCGAGCTGGAGCTACCACTTCGGGCTGGTCATCGCCGGGTGGGGCGTCTTCAACGTGGTCGAGGGCCTGGTCGACCACCACCTCCTCGGCGTGCACCACGTGCGAGACGACCTGGGCGCACCGCTCTCCTGGGACCTGGGCTTCCTCGCCTTCGGCGCGCTGCTGGTCGCCGCCGGCTGGTGGCTGCACGGTCGCGGCGCGGCGTCGTTGCGGCGTACGCATCCCGCGAACACCTGACCCGTTAGACCCGTCGGCGGAGGTGCCGACCGACACCTCCACCACCCGGGCGGCACAGACCCAGTTCGACACGTACGGCGCCGGCCTCGCCGTCGACGGCGTGTTCGGGTCCGGCACCGTGCGTCGGTCGTGTCGTTCCAGACGCAAACCTTCCTCGGGGTCTCCACGTCCACCACCCGCGGGACGTCGACGTCTCGGGCTGGGAATAGATGCCCGCGGCCGACGCCGTCTAGCTCGTGCTGTCCCAACGCCCAACGCCCAACGCCTACGCGCGCCATGGGAGTCGATGGCCACGACGCTCGTCGAGACGTACGGGGTAACCGGGCCGCTGCCCTCGAGTGGCTAGTCCGATGGTTCGCGACCGAGGTTCGTGGGCGAGTCGTGGGGTTCGTGCCCATTGCACAGGCCACTAACCCCGGGAGTCACCGGATATCCGGTGACTCCCGGGGAGCCCCGCCATCCGCGGCGCCGATGAAACCCCCTTGCCGGAGTACGCGACAATGGGCGGGTTGTGAAGATCACCTACCCCGCCGAGCTGCCGGTCAGCCAGCGTCGCGACGACATCGCTGCGGCCATCCGTGACCACCAGGTCGTGATCATCGCCGGCGAGACGGGGTCGGGGAAGACCACCCAGCTGCCGAAGATCTGCCTCGAGCTGGGCCGCGGCAAGGACCAGCTCATCGGGCACACCCAGCCCCGGCGCATCGCCGCGCGGTCGGTGGCGGAGCGGATCGCCGAGGAGCTCGGCACGCAGCTGGGCGACCTGATCGGCTACCAGGTGCGCTTCACCGACCGCACCTCGCGGGAGAGCCGCGTCAAGCTGATGACCGACGGCATCCTGCTGGCTGAGCTGCAGCGCGACCGCCAGCTGCGCAAGTACGACACGATCATCATCGACGAGGCGCACGAGCGCAGCCTCAACATCGACTTCCTGCTGGGCTACCTCAAGCGGCTGCTCCCGAAGCGTCCCGACCTCAAGCTGATCATCACCTCCGCGACGATCGACGTGGACCGGTTCGCCGAGCACTTCGACGCGCCCGTCGTGGAGGTGTCCGGGCGCACCTACCCGGTGGAGGTCCGCTACCGGCCGCTCCTCGAGCTGCCCGACGAGGACGACGAGGGCGAGGCGGTGATGCGCGACCAGACCGAGGCGATCGTCGACGCCGTGCGCGAGCTCTCGGGTGCGGGGCCAGGCGACGTACTCGTGTTCCTGCCGGGCGAACGCGAGATCCGCGACACCGCCGACGCGCTCGCGGAGCTGCCGTCCACACCCGGCCGCCAGTGGGAGATCGTGCCGCTGTTCAGCCGGCTGTCGGCCGCGGAGCAGCACCGTGTCTTCTCCTCGCACCCCGCCACCGTGCGCCGCGTCGTACTCGCCACCAACGTCGCCGAGACCTCGCTCACCGTGCCCGGCATCCGGTACGTCGTCGACACCGGCGTCGCGCGGATCAGCCGCTACTCGGTGCGCACGAAGGTGCAACGCCTGCCCGTCGAGCCGATCAGCCAGGCGTCGGCCAACCAGCGGTCGGGGCGATGCGGTCGGGTCGAGGCGGGCATCGCGATCCGGCTCTACTCGGAGGAGGACTTCGGGGCGCGGCCGGAGTTCACCGAGCCCGAGATCCTGCGCACCAACCTCGCCTCGGTGATCCTCCAGATGACGTCGCTCGGGCTCGGTGACATCGCCCGCTTCCCGTTCGTCGAGCCGCCGGACAAGCGCAACGTGTCGGCCGGGGTCCAGCTGCTGGAGGAGCTGGGTGCGCTGGTGTCCGGGTCGCCCGCCGGAGTCCGCCGTCCGGCACAGATCGCTGGTCCCCAGCTCACCAAGCTGGGGCGACGGCTGGCGCGGCTGCCGATCGACCCGCGGCTGGGCCGGATGGTGCTCGAGGCGGAGCGGCTGGGGTGCGTGCGCGAGGTCGTCGTGATCGCTGCTGCCCTGAGCCTTCAGGACCCGCGCGAGCGGCCGGCCGAGCAGCAGGCCCAGGCCGACCAGCAGCACGCGAGGTTCAAGGCCGAGGGCAGCGACTTCCTGTCCTGGCTCAACCTGTGGCGCTACATCAAGGAGCAGCAGCGCGAGCTGTCGTCCAGCGCGTTCCGGCGGATGTGCAAGCGGGAGTACCTCAACTACCTGCGGGTGCGGGAGTGGCAGGACTTCGAGTCGCAGCTGCGGCAGGTGTGCCGGGAGATGAAGATCGACGCCGGCCGGCCGGCCGACCAGCCGGACGCCGACGGGATCCACCAGGCCCTGCTCTCCGGCCTGCTGAGCCACATCGGCGCTCTCGAGGAGCGGGCGGACGGCCGCCCGGGGGAGCGCCGGCCGATGCGGGAGTACCTCGGCGCGCGCGGTGCGAGGTTCGCGATCTTCCCGGGCTCCGGCCTCCGGGGCAAGAACCCGGCGTTCGTGATGGCCGGCGAGCTGGTGGAGACGTCGCGGCTGTGGGCCCGCCAGAACGCCGCCATCAAGCCCGAGTGGGCCGAGCGGCTGGGCGCGCACCTGGTCAAGCGCACCTGGAGCGAGCCGCACTGGTCGAAGAAGCGCGCCGCGGTGATGGCTCACGAGAAGGTCACGCTGTACGGCGTCCCCCTGGTCGCCGACCGGCTGGTCAACTTCGGGCGTGTGGATCCCGCGCTCGCCCGGGAGCTCTTCATCCGGCACGCGCTGGTCTACGGCGAATGGCACACCCGGCACAGGTTCTACGAGCAGAACCGAGCCCTGCTGGCCGAGGCCGAGGAGATCGAGCACCGGGCCCGGCGCCGCGACATCGTCGTCGACGAGCACACGCTCTTCGACTTCTACGACGCCCGGGTCGGCCGCGAGGTCGTGAGTGGCGCGCACTTCGACCAGTGGTGGAAGAGCGAACGTCGGGAGCACCCCGACCTGCTCACCTTCGACCTCGACATGCTCACCCACGACACGGCCGGCGAGGTGGCGGGGGAGGACTTCCCGACCGAGTGGCGGGGCAGCTCGGAGGGGCTGACCTTCCCGATCAGCTATCACTTCGAGCCGGGCGCTCGCGACGACGGCCTCACCATCGACGTACCCGTGGCCACTCTCAACCGGGTCGAAGCCGAGGACTTCTCGTGGGTGGTGCCTGGGCTGCGTGAGGAGCTGGTCACCAGCCTGGTGCGCAGCCTGCCGAAGAACCTGCGGGTCCACTTCGTGCCTGCGCCCAACACCGCGCGCGACTTCCTGGCCAAGGTGCCGGCCGGCGAGGAGCCCCTGCTCGACGCCCTGGAACGACACCTCCGCTCGACGACCGGGATCCTCGTCCCACGCGAGGCGTGGGACTGGAGCAAGGTGCCCGAGCACCTGCGACCCACCTTCCGGGTCGTCGACGAGAGCGGCGCGGAGGCTGCCCGGGGCAAGGACCTCGAGGCGCTCAAGGCGCCGTTGCTGCCGACCTTCGCGAAGGCGATGGCCGAGGTCGCCGCCGACGCGGGGGTCACCGCGACGGGTCAGACGACCTGGACCTTCGGCACCGTCGAGCCGTCCTTCACCCAGCGTCGCGCCGGTCACGAGGTGCTCGCGTTCCCCGGCCTCGTCGACGAGGGGGAGACCGTCGGGCTGGGCATCTTCGGTTCGCAGGAGGAGGCCGAGTCGCGGCACCGGCTCGGGGTGCGCCGGCTGGTCCTGCTCGACCTCGCGCGCGCCGCGAACCCGGTGGCCCGCATCCTCGAAGGCCTCGACAACGCCGAGAAGCTGAGCCTCGCCGGGTCGCCGTACCCCAACGTCGCGGAGCTGCTCGAGGACTGTCGCGCCGCCGTGGTCGGCGACGTCGTCGACGCACGTCCGGTGGTGCGGGACGAGTCGGCGTACGCCGCCCTGCTCGCCGCGGCCGGCGACGACCTCGAGGTCAACCTGCGGGCCACCGTGCACGAGGTGATGCGGGTGCTAGACGCGTGGCGACGCACCGACCGCAACCTCACCGGGCGCGCCGAGCTGATGACCCTGCCGGCGCTGACGGACATGAGGGCGCAGCTCGACCGGCTCGTACGACGCGGGTTCGTCGGCGACGCCGGCGCGGCACAGCTGAGGCAGATCCCGCGCTACTTGGCGGCGATCGACCACCGCCGCGATCGCCTCGACGAGCAGGTCGCCCGAGACCGCCAGCTGATGGACCAGGTCACCGACCTGCAGGAGTCGTTGCTGCACCAGCTCGACGCGCTGCCCCGGGGGCGTCCGCCCAGCCCGTCGCAGCGCGCCGCCCGCTGGCTGCTGGAGGAGTACCGCGTCTCCCTCTTCGCCCAGCACCTCGGTACCACCCGTTCGGTCAGCGACCAGCGGATCCGCAAGGCCCTCGCCGGGTAGTCCGGTGCAAACCGGGGCGTGTCGGGCCGTTCGAGCCGTGATTCGCACCGGACTACCCCACGGGCGGCGACCAGCGGATCCGCAAGGCGCTCGCCGGGTAGTCCGGTGCAAACCGGGGCGCATCGGGCCGTTCGAGCCCTGAAACGCACCGGACTACCCCACGGGCGGCGGCGAACTAGGGTGGCGGGCATGCGCGACCACCACCGACCGATGACGCCGGGCGCGGGGTTCTTCGACGAGATCGACGCGGGCGACGACCCGGCGATGCTGCAGGAGGCGGCCGACCGAGCGGCGACGCTGCTGGTCCGCGGCGCCCGGGGCAGCGCCGACGCCGATGTCGCCGACCGCGTGCTGCACCTGGCCGAGACCGAGGGCCTGGAGACGCTGGCGGAGCTGTGGGCGGGCTCGCCGGCCGACTCGCTGGCCGGCTCGCTGTGGCGTCTCTACCTGATCCGCGCCTGGGTGTACGCCGACCCGGCAGGCGTCGCCGCCCAGTTCGAGGCGGGACGCGCCCAGGCCCAGGTCGCACGGGTGGTGGCCGGCGTCGCCGACCCGCCCGGTCCCGACGAGCTGCGCGCCATGGTCGACGACGTGCTGCGCGGCATCACGGCCGGCGACTTCGCCGACGTCCTGCTCCGCGCCTCTGCCTTCGCGCGGGTGGTGACGACGGGACGAGCCAGCCTGGACGCCGGTCACGACGAGACGGTGCGCCTGCTCACCCTCGCCGAGCAGCTGGAGTCGGCCGCCCATCTCGAAATGCGTCGCGAGCTGGCGTGACGTCCTAGACTGAGCAGGTGGTACGTCGGGCTGTGGCAGCCCCGGGTCCCAAAATGAGCCGCTACGAGCGGCCTCGCGCCGTGAGGCGCTCCCGGTCCGGCGTACCCCTCACTCCCTAGACTCGCTCGCATGCTGCGTCGACTCCTCTCCCGCCTGGTTCCGCAGGCCACTCCGGTCACGGGTCCCCGCTACGCGCCGGAGGCCGACGGCCGGCCCGACCCGGGCGAGGTCGTGTGGGGCTGGGTGCCCTACGAGGACGACCCGCAGCAGGGCAAGGACCGCCCGGTGCTGCTGCTGGCCCGCGACGCCGGCGGGCAGTGGCTCGGCCTGATGCTCTCCAGCCAGGACCACGACCGCGACGCGGCCGACGAGGCGGCGTACGGCCGACACTGGATGGACGTCGGCACCGGGGGCTGGGACCGCGAGGGCCGGCCGAGCGAGGTGCGGCTGGACAGGCTGATCCGTCTCGACGAGGCGGCCATCCGGCGCGAGGGCGCGGCGCTCGACCACGGCATCTTCGACGCTGTCGTGGCGGCCGCGGGACGTTTCCACGACCTGGCCTGAGGTTCGTCCCGCCGGAGGAATGCGTGTGCCCCGACTGGTCGCGGGTGGCTAGGGTGGGCGCAGTCCCCACGCTGAAGGAGAGCCACCGCATGCACCGACGCCGCCCGATCAGACTCGCTGCCGTCGGCCTGGTGGTGTGTCTGGTCCCGGCGCTCGTGGCCTGCCAGGGCGGTGAGAAGGACGATCCGCCGTCTCCGGAGTCGAGCCAGTCGTCGCCGACCAGCACCCCCTCGCCCGAGACCGGCCCGGTGACCCTCGGCGTCTTCGGGCGCGAGGAGGAGCTCAACGCCTTCGAGTCGATCGTCAGGGACTACAACACCACGTCCCAGACGGGCCAGGTCGAGCTGGAGCAGTGGGCCGACAAGGGGGCAGCCCTGCAGGGCATCGAGGACGGCGATCCGCCCGACGTCTTCATGATCTCCCGCCGTGACCTTCCCGGCCTTCTTGCACGCAACGCCCTGCGCCCGGTCGACGAGCTCCTCGACGAGCGCGGCGTCGACTTCGGTGACGGCTTCGCCCGCGGTGCGGTGCAGTCGTTCGGCGTCGACGCCAGACTTCAGTGCATGGCCTACTCCGTCTCGCCCGAGGTCATGTACATCAACACCGATCTCGTGGACTTCGACAAGATGGCCCGCCGCGGGCTCAACGTCCCCAACCCCGACCGTCAGGAGTTCTGGAGCCTCGCCGAGTTCACGGCCGCGGCGGAGTTCGCGTCGCGGCCCGCCCGCGGGACCCGCGGCTTCTACGTCGAGCCGACCGTGCGCGGCCTCGCGCCGTACATCTACTCCGGCGGCGGCCACGTCTTCGACGACGAGGACGACCCGAAGTCCCTGGCGTTCTCCGACGGCGACACCCGCGACGCACTCGAGCGCAGCCTCGCCGTGCTCCGTGACGCCCAGCTCACCCTGACCGACGGGCAGCTCAAGAAGGCGTCACCTCAGGAGTGGTTCGAGCGGGGCAAGCTCGGCATCCTCGCCGGGCAGCGCGACCTGGTGCCAGGACTGCGCGCCGTGCCGGGCCTCAACTTCGACGCGATCTCGATGCCGGTCCTGGACTCGGCCGCCACGGTCGGCGACATCACCGGGCTGTGCATCTCCGCCGATGCCCCAGACCCCCAGGCCGCAGCCGACGTCATCGCGGACCTGATCTCCGACGAGGCGGTCCAGAAGGTCGTCAGCGCCGGGTTCATGGTGCCGGCCAACAGCACGGTCGCCGGGTCCGATGCCTTCTTGCAGCCCACCCGGGCGCCGGCCACCTCAACGGTCTTCAACGCCTCGATCCGTGGCATGGTCATCCCGCCGCTGGTGGGCACCGGCCACCGGCTGGAGATGGCCGAGTCCGACCTGATCGAGCAGCTGCTCAGGTCGCCGGGGGAGCTCGACCTCGAAGCCGTGACGGAGCAGATCGACGAGGTCTCGCGGCCCATCCTCGACCCCGACTACGTGCCGGAGAGCGAGTCCCCGGGGTCGACGGAGGGGTCCTCCGAGTCGCCCTCGTCGACCGAGTCGAGCGGCTCGGACTGACTGCGCTCATCGGCGCCGAGCACGGCGTCGACGAGCGGCGGGGTCACCAGGTCGGTCTGCCACGGCCGGGCGCCGTACGACGACAGCTGGGCCGCGAGCGCCTCGGCCAGCGCGCCCGGATCGCGGGTGGCCGGCGGGGCCCACATCGCGCGGCGCAGGTAGTCGGGGGTGAGCAGGTTCTCGACCGGGACCGAGAGGTCCACCGACATCGCCAGGATGGACGCGCGGGCGAGCTGGAACCGGACGGCTGCCACCGGGTCGCGCTCGGCCCAGGTGCGGGGGTGCGGAGGACCGTCGCCGCGAGGGGCCTTGCTGGGCAGGTCCTCCTCGGCCATCTCGGCCACCTCCTGCAACGCGGCCACCCACTGGCGCACGTAGCGCTCGGCACCTCGGCCGTGGAAGCCCTTCGTGCGCAGCAGTGCGCCCTTCTCGGTCGGCATCGCAGCAGCGGCCGCGACGATCGCCGCGTCGGGGAGGATCCGGCCGGGGGTGACGTCGCGCTCGGCCGCGATGCGGTCGCGGGTCTCCCACATGGCTCGGGCGGCGCCCAGGGCCCGGCGTCCGCGCAGCCGGTGCACGCCGCTGGTGCGGCGCCAGGCGTCGACGCGGACGGTCGGCTCGAAGTCCAGCAGGTTCTCGAACTCCTGGCGTGCCCACTCGGTCTTCCCGGAGGTCTCGAGCTCGGCGATCATGTGGGTCCGCAGCTCGGTCAGCACCTCGACGTCGAGGGCGGCGTACTCCAGCCACGGCGTCGGCAGCGGCCGGGTCGACCAGTCGGCGGCCGAGTGCTCCTTGCGCATCCGCTGGCCGAGGATCTCCTCGACCAGGGTGGCCAGGCCGACGCGGGGGTAGCCGAGCAGGCGGCCGGCCAGCTCGGTGTCGAACAGGGCGGCCGGCTCCAGGCCGACCTCGCGCAGGCAGGGGAGGTCCTGGGTGGCGGCGTGCAGGATCCACTCGGTGCCGGTCAGCGCGCCCTGCAGCATCGGCAGGTGGGAGTTGAAGGCGATCGGGTCGATCAGCCAGGTGCCGGCGCCCTCGCGGCGCAGCTGGATGAGGTAGGCGCGGGCGGAGTAGCGGTAGCCGGAAGCGCGCTCGGCGTCGATCGCGACCGGCCCGGTCGCGGTGGCCAGGGCGGCGCAGGCCTCCTCGAGCAGCTCGGGGGTGTCGACCAGACCCGTGAGGCCGTCACGCAGCACCAGCAGGGGCGCCGGTGGCGGCTCGGGCGTCTCGTCAATGCCGACGGTCTCGTCGTCTTCCGGTGGCGGCTCGGGCGGCATGTGGTCAGCGGCCGCGCTGCCCGCGCCGGTTCGGCATGGTGGCCACGCCCTCGGGGACCGGCGGCAGGCCGACCGCCGTGCACAGCAGCTCGCCCCAGGCCTCGACGTGCGGGGTCAGGTCGGGTGGTCCGGTGAGTGGGGCCTCCGGGGCGACCGGCGTCCAGGACGCGCGGATCTCGACCTGGGCGGTGCCCTCCTCGTCGGCCATCCCACCGAAGCTCTCGGTGGCGACCCGGGTGACGGTGCCGGACGCGGCGGTCCACTGGGCGCCGTGTGCGTCGAGCGCCTCGGTGAGCCACGTCCAGCCGACCGCGCCGAGCATCGGGTCGGTGATCAGCTCGGGGTCGATGTCGGCCCGGGCGTAGGCGACGCAGCGGAAGGTGCCCTGCCAGGCGTCGTTGCCGGCAGGGTCGTGGAGCAGGATGATCCGGCCGGTGCCGACGTCGACCTCGTCGACGGTGACGTCGGCGCTGAGCGCGAAGGAGTGCGGCGCGATGCGCTGGGGGGCCGGCATCTCCTCGCAGAGGATCTCGGGACGCAGGGGCGCCGCACGCATCGCGGCCACCGCCGCGATGAAGTCAGGGGGTGACCCGCCCGCGCCCGCGCCCGGGCGTGTCTCTTCACGGACAGCCATGGCCCCACAGTAGGTCGCGGCGCCAGCGGCGATGTGCCAACACGCCGCCTGACCTGCGAGGATTCGGGGGTGAGTCCGTCGCCTGCCGCCGCCGACAGTGTCCTCCTCCGCGCCGCCCGGGGTGAGCCCGTCTCGCACACGCCGGTCTGGTTCATGCGACAGGCCGGCAGGTCGCTCCCGGAGTACCTCAAGGCCCGCGAGGGCGTGGCCATGCTCGACTCCTGCATGGACCCCGAGCTCGTCGTCGAGATCACCATGCAGCCGGTCCGCAGGTACGGCGTCGACGCGGCGATCTTCTTCTCCGACATCGTGCTGCCGCTCAAGGCGGTCGGCGTGGACCTCGACATCAAGCCCGGCGTCGGGCCCGTGGTCGCGTCGCCCGTGCGCACCCTGGCCGACGTCGCCGCGATCCCCGACCTCACGCCCGACCACGTCCCCTTCATCAGCCAGGCCGTCGAGGGGCTGGTGGGCGAGCTGGGCGCGACGCCGCTCATCGGCTTCGCCGGCGCGCCGTTCACCGTCGCGTCGTACCTCGTCGAGGGCGGACCGTCGAAAGAGCACGCGAAGACGAAGGCGATGATGTTCGGCGCCCCCGACGTGTGGGACGCGCTGATGCGCAAGATCGCCGGCATCTCCGCGGCGTATCTGAAGGTCCAAGTCGACGCCGGTGCGTCCGCCGTACAGCTCTTCGACTCCTGGGCCGGGGCCCTGACGCCGCGCGACTACGCAGAGCACGTGATGCCGCACTCCGCTCGCGTCCTGGCCGCGGCCGGTGAGCTCGGGGTGCCGCGCATCCACTTCGGGGTGGGCACCACGAACCTCCTCGGCCTGATGGGCGACGCGGGCGCCGACGTCGTCGGCGTCGACTGGCGCACCCCGCTCGCCGACGCGCTGCCGCTGGTGGGTGACCGCGCCGTCCAGGGCAACCTCGACCCGACGCTGGTCTTCGCGCCCACCGACGTGATGACCGCCCGGGCCGCCGAGATCATCGACGCGGGCCGCTCGGCGAAGGGCCACATCTTCAACCTCGGGCACGGGGTCATCCCCTCCACCGACCCCGACCAGCTGGCCCGGCTGACGGAGTTCGTGCAGGCCTACCCGCTCGCCTAGCTCGACTCGGCGGTCGGTCGCGGCGCACGCCGGGCGGCGTACCTGCGAACCGCCAGCAGCAGCGGGCCGCCGAGCAGTGCCAGCACGGCCAGCCACGGCAGCAGGGCCCCGGCCACGGTGGCCAGCCCCCTGCCGAAGGTGCTCAGTGCCGACCAGCCGCCCTTCAGCCCCGCCACGAAGCCGGCCGGCTCATCGTCGTCCTTGCGGGGCTTCTCGGCTCCCGCACGCTCGATGTGCACCGTGATCGTCGACATCGACGTCTGGTCGGCGAGGTAGGCCCGCTGCTGCTTCAGCGAGTCCAGGTCGGCCTGGCGGCGGGTGAGCTCGGCCTCGACAGACACGACGTCCCGCAACGACCCGGCGCTGTCGAGGAGCACCTCGATGCGTCGCAGGCTGCGCTCCTGCGCGCGGATGCGCACCTCGGTGTCGATGACCTCCGTGGTGACGTCCTCGGAGGTCTGACTGGAGCTCTTGAAGGTGCCGGCCTTCATCAGGTCTGCCATCGTCGCGGCGAAGCTCTCGCTGGGCACCCGCAGCTCGAGCCGTGACCACGTCATCTCGGCCGTCGCCTGGTCGCTGGTCTGGGTCTCCTCGCCGGTGATCTCGCCCTGGCGGACGTCCACGATCTTCTGCACCTGGTTACGGGTGTCCTGCACGTCGGCGCTCGTGAGCGAGACGGTCCCGGTCGAGATGATCGCCCGTTCCTGTACGACGGCCCGGGCGGGCGCGCCGGTCCCCGCGTCGTTCCCCGAGCCGCCGCCGTCCTTCTGCTCCGGCGCCACGTCCTGGGCCACGCTGCTGTCGGCGGAGTCGGCGGACGCGCCGCCGGCGTCGTCGCCGGACGAGCTGCATCCGGCGAGGCCGATGGTCAGGGCGATCACGATGCCGGCGAGCAGGGCCGGTGCCTTGGTTGAGGTCGACATGTGGCTGTGACGCCACCAGGAGCCCGGGGGTTCCTGCTGGGTGCCGGGAGGAGCGTCTCGCAACCCGATCGTTATGTGAGTGCCCGTCGGGGCTTTTGCGCCGGGCCGTGGGGGGTGCGAGGCTGAAGGGCGTGACTGCCGACCACCACCAGATCATCGTGGTCGGAGGCGGGATCGCCGGACTGGCCGCGGCCCACGTGCTCGGCGCCGACCACGAGGTGCTCCTCCTCGAGGGCTCGCCACAGGTCGGCGGCAAGCTGCGCATGGCCGAGGTTGCCGGGGTCACGGTCGACGTCGGCGCCGAGGCGATGCTCAACCGCCGGCCCGAGGCCGTCGAGCTGGTCCGCGAGCTCGGCCTCTCCGTCGTCCACCCCACGTCGGCAACGTCGTGGGTCTGGAGTCGCGGCGAGCTGCACCGGTTGCCGCGCTCGCTGATGGGTGTCCCGTTCGATCTCGACGAGCTCGCCGCGTCGGGCGTGCTGTCCCCCGAGGGCCTGGATCGCGCCCGTTCAGAGGTCGTGAGGCCGTGGAACGGTGCGGACGTGGCGGTCGGCGATCTGGTCGCCGCACGCCTCGGGGACGAGCTCGTCGACCGGCTCGTCGAGCCGCTGCTGGGAGGCGTGTACGCCGGCCGAGCCAGGGAGATATCCGCGGAGGCTGCGATGCCCCAGCTGGTCGCGATGGCGGCGCGCGGGGCGATCCTGCGCCAGGCCGCGGCGATCCCGGTCTCCGACGTGCCCGTCTTCGCCGGGATCGAGGGAGGCGTGGGGCAGCTGCCCGGAGCACTGGTCGACACCGGGCGCTTCGCGGTGCGTACTGACGCCACCGTGCGCGCGCTGCGGCGCGTAGCCGGTGGCCTGGAGCTGACGGTCGGCTCGGCCCGTGCCCCGGAGACGCTCGTGGCCGAGCGCGTCGTCCTCGCCACGCCACCCGCGCCGACAGCTCGTCTGCTGGACTCGGTCGCCCCCGGCTCCGCCGCCGTGCTCGCCACCATCGAGACCGCGTCGGTGGCGGTGGTGACCTTCGCCTTCCGGGCCGAGGAGCTGCCGGACCTCTCGGCGATGTCGGGGTTCCTCGTGCCGCCGGTCGAGGGGCGCCGCATCAAGGCTTCGACCTTCTCGTTCGCGAAGTGGGAATGGGTCCGCGCCGCAGGCGACGGTCTGCTCCTGCTCCGCACCTCGCTGGGGCGGCACCGCGACGAGGCGTCGCTCCAGGCGACCGACGCTGAGCTGGTCACCGCGTCGCTGGTCGACCTGCGGGCGATGGTCGCGATCACCGCCACCCCCGTGGAGACCCACGTGCAGCGCTGGGGCGGTGCCCTGCCGCAGTACGCCGTCGGGCACCGGGCCCGCATGGAGCGGGTCCGAGCCGGCCTGGAGGGCTCGGGCGTCGCGGTCTGCGGGGCGGCGTACGACGGAGTCGGCATCCCTGCCGTGATCGGCTCCGCCCGCCGCGCGGCCGCCCTGGTCGGCGCGGCACAATAGGGACATGAGCGACCAGCCCCAGAGCAACGCCGCGCGGATCAACGAGCTCAACGAGATGATCCGCTACACCATGTGGTCGGTCTTCCGCCTGCGCGACCTCCTCGGCGACGCCGACCGTCCCGCCGAGGCGGCCGAGGTCGAGGACCTGTTCGCCAAGCTCGCCGGCGAGGACGTCGTGGTCCGCGGCACCTACGACGTCGCCGGCCTGCGCGCCGACGCCGACCTCCTGGTCTGGTGGCACGCTCCCACCAGCGAGGCCTTGCAGGACGCCTACCACCGGCTCCGGAGCACTGCCTTCGGCCGCCGCCTCGACCCGGTCTGGTCGCAGCTCGCCCTGCACCGGCCGGCGGAGTTCAACCGGAGCCACCTGCCCGCCTTCCTCGAGGAGGAGCCCAAGGCGCACGTCTGCGTCTACCCGTTCGTGCGCTCGTACGAGTGGTACCTCCTGGAGGACGCCGAGCGCCGCGCGCTGCTGGCCGAGCACGGCAAGATGGCTCGCGACTACCCCGACGTCCGCGCGAACACGGTCGCGAGCTTCGCGCTCGGCGACTACGAGTGGATGCTGGCCTTCGAGGCCGACGAGCTGCACCGCATCGTTGACCTCATGCGCCATCTGCGCGGCTCCGAGACGCGGCGCCACGTGCGCGAAGAGGTGCCGTTCTACACCGGGTCGCGCGTCAGCGTCGCCGACCTGGTGCATCGCCTGCCCTGATCACATCTCGACAACGACCGGGCGCTGCCGCGTGACCAGCCGCACGCGTGCCTCCATGCTCTGCGCATGGGGATCCTGACGCGCTGCGCCGCACTGCTCACCGTGGCTGCTCTTGCGGGATGTGGCTCGCAGACCGGGAAGGAGCCCTCCGCACCGGTGGGCGACGCTGATCCGCTGGTCGCCACCCAGTACGCCGTCACCGTCATGGACGACGCCGACTCCGGACCCGAGGCGTGCCTGGCTGGGATCGCCACGTCGTACCCCCCGCAGTGCAGTGGCCCCGCCCTGCCCGGCTGGGACTGGGCCGAGCACCGCGGTGACTTCGAGAGGTCGGGCGAGGTGCGCTGGGGAGACTTCGCACTGACCGGCACCTGGGACGGCGACGCGCTCACCCTCACCGAGGCGGTGCCTGCAGCGGAGTACGACGCCCCTGATCCGCCCGATGACGGGCTGCTCGGCACGCCCTGCCCTGAGCCCGCGGGCGGCTGGTCGGTGGTCGACCCGGCCACGACGAACCGGCAGACGATGGAAGCGGTGTTCGGGGAGGCGACGCGCCTCGCCGGCTACTCCCAGGCCTGGATGGACCAGTCGCCGAACCCGGCCTTCGACCCCTCGGGCGAGGTCAAGCCAGAGCAGATGGAGCTGCTGAACGACCCGCGGCTGGTCATCGTCAACGTCGCAGTCGTGGGTGACCTCGCCGCCGCGGAGGCTCGGCTGCGGACGATCTGGGGCGGTGCGCTCTGCGTGACGAAGGGCCTCGTCACCGAGGAGAGGCGGCTGGAGATCCAGGAGCGGCTGGTCGACGAGCTGCCGGAGTTCCTGGGCGGCCTCAACGGGGGTGGCATCCGTCCGCTCGAGGTGACGGTGGGGTACGACGACGGGTCGATCCAGTCGAGGCTCGACGAGGAATTCGGTGCGGGCACGGTGCTCGTGCAGCCGGTGCTCCAGCCGGCTGACTAGGCTGCGCCCGTGACCTCGGAACCCGAAGAGCTCCGCGAGCTCTATGCCCAGCGCTTCCACAACGAAGGCGAGCAGCGCCTCGACGTGTGGGAGGTGCTCTGCTCCCGCTTCTTCCAGAAGTGGGTGCCCGAGGACGCGACGGTCCTCGACATCGCGGCCGGGCACTGCGAGTTCGTCAACAACATCCGGGCCGCCCGGCGGATCGCCGTCGACCTCAACCCCGACGTCGCGCACAAGGCGGCCCCGGGCGTCGAGGCGATCGTCACCCGCTCCGACGAGCTCCTGGGCATCGAGGACGGCTCGGTCGACCGGGTCTTCATCAGCAACTTCTTCGAGCACGTCCCGCGCGAGGTGATCACCTCGACCCTGGTCGCCGTACGCCGGGTGCTGAAGGCCGACGGCAGGCTGCTCGTCCTCCAGCCCAACGTGCGCTACTGCGCCAAGGACTACTGGATGTTCTTCGACCACATCACCCCGGTCGACGACCGGGCCCTGGTCGAGGCGTTCACCGCCACCGGCTTCGACGTCGAGCTGAACATCCCGCGTTTCCTGCCCTACACCACCAAGAGCCGGCTGCCGAGCGGCCCGGCCCTCGTGAAGCTCTACCTCAAGGTGCCGCTGGCGTGGCGAGTGCTGGGCGCGCAGGCGTTCCTGGTCGGCAGGCCGAGCGCTACTCCTTCGGCGTGAGCGTCAGGCTGATCGAGTTGATGCAGAAGCGGTCGCCGGTAGGCGTGCCGTAGCCGTCGGGGAAGACATGCCCGAGGTGGGAGCCGCAGTTGGCGCACCGCACCTCGACGCGCTTCATGCCGTGGGAGACGTCCTCGATGTACTCGACCGTGTCGCTGATCGGCTGGTAGAAGCTCGGCCAGCCGCAGCCGGAGTGGAACTTGGTGTCGGAGGTGAAGAGCTCCGAGCCGCACGCCTTGCAGGAGTAGGTGCCGGTGGTCTCGGTGTCGGTGTACTCACCCGTGAAGGCGCGCTCGGTGCCGGCCTGACGGAGCACGGCGTACTCCTCGGGGCTGAGCTCCTCGCGCCACTGCTCGTCGGTCTTCTCCACGCCGTAGGTCTTCTGCACGTCGTTGCCCATGCCTCAAGCGTACTGACCTCGTGGATGGCCCCGTGGACGGCTCAGTCCGCGGAGCAGATCTCGTAGGCGCCGTCCTTGTCGAAGCTCACACGCAGGTTCGCGCCGGGTGCGCGCACGGCGACGTGGAGCCGCTCGCCCGGCGTCACCCGCCGCACGCTCGGGAGGCTGCGCAGCCCGTCGCGCTCGAGCACGGTGGTGACGAAGCCGGCGCCGCCGGTGACGGTGAACTCGGCGCCCTCAGCCGGGGACGCGAGCTGGATCACCGCGCCGCTCGACCCGGCGACGTACTCAGAGCAGGAGCCGTCGCTGTCCCCGGTGGGGGCCAGGCTCGGCCCGATGCGCAGGTCGGTGGCCTCGGGCAGCCCGAACGACTGGGGGCCGACGCCCACCTGCACCAGCGCCAGGCCGTCGAGCTCGGTGCGTGGCCGCACCGGGCCCTGCGGCAACGCCGCGCGCGCCTGCGGGGAGTCGAGCAGCGAGACGCTGATGTTGGGGTGGTACGTCGGGAAGGGGGACTCGCTGAGCACCGGCTCGTCTCCCGCAGTGACCGCCTGCACCCCCCGCAACAGCCGCTCCAGGTCGGGCGAGAGGTTCTGGCGGCTCTCGACGAAGTCGTGCTGGTGCTGGACGCCGTTGACGACGTAGCCCAGCCCGACCACCGCGACCAGCAGCGCGGCGACCCAGCGCGGCGCCTGCACCCGCCTCCCCAGCCAGCCGCACGCCATGGCGAAGGTGGGCATGAAGAGCGCGAGGGTGAGGTAGGCGTAGCGGGGAGCGGTGGCCTGCTCGACGCCGAGCCCCACCCGCGACCAGGCCTGGAGCAGGAACTGCACGAAGGCCGTCGCGATGCCGGCGACGGCCAGCGCGCGCACTCCGGGACTAGTGCCGCGGACGACGAAGGGGACGGCGAGCAGGACGAGCAGCAGCACCGGCCCGGAGCCCTGGATGCCGGCCGCCTGCTCCAGGGCGGCGGTGAGCCCGGTCCAGACGTAGTCGGGGACCGCGAGGTAGACCGACCGGTCGGTGACCGGGATGGTCGGCGCGGTGCGGCCGACGGTGGCGTACCAGACGAGGAAGACCAGGGTGGGTGCGGCCGCCACCGCGACGGCGCTGCGCAGGCCGGTGGTGAGCGCGGCGAAGCTGGCGACCAGCACCACGGCGGCGATGCCGACGCCCGAGCACATCAGGGCGAGCACGAGCAGCACCCCGGCGATCACGACGCCGCGCGGACTCGCCGGCCACCGGCTCCACACCCAGACGGCCGCGAACCCGAGGGTCATCGGGGCGAGCAGGCCGATCTGGAAGTCCCACAGCGTGTTCTCCGCGCCGCCTCCGAAGAACGCGAGGGTGAGGGCCGCGACCAGGGCGGGGCCGGGGCGTGAGCCCAGCCGCACCAGCACGAGGTAGACCAGTGCGCACAGAGCCAGGTGGGCGAGGATCACCGGCAGGGCGTAGGGCAGGTAGTGGTCGAGGCCGAAGAGCGCGAAGAGACCGCGGAACAGCAAGATGGGCAGTGTCGACCAGTGCTCGTTGTGGGGGGTGAAGAGGCCGAGATCGGCACCGTCGACCGTGCCGCGGTTGAGCAGGAAGTCCCAGTCGTCGCCGAAGAAGTAGAGCCTGCGGGCGAAGCCGACGAGGATGCCGCCGGCGACGAGCAGCCCCACGACGAGCGCGGCGAGGTGCAGCCGCCCCTCGCGGGGGAGGCTCAGCCTGCGGAGCACGTCACAGGCGCCCGTCGGCGACCGCCTGGGTCACCCACGGGATGACCTCGTCGAGCATCACGTCGAGCGTCGTGGTGCACTCGAAGCCGAGCACGTCCTTGGCCTTCTGCACGTCGGGGACGCGCTTCTGGACGTCGTACTCGTAGGCCTCGTCGCTCACGATGGTGAGCGGCGCGTCGCCCTTGATCTTGCGCCAGATGACCTCGGCGAGCTCACGCACACTGGTGGACTCCGGCGTCGAGATGTTGAAGTCCTGGTTGTGAGCGGCCTCCTGCGACATGCACTCGACGATGCCCTTCGCGAGGTCGCCCCCGTAGGTGTAGTGCCGCACCTGGTTGCCCTCGCCGAGGATGTGGAGCGGGTCCTGGCCCTTGACGATCTTCTGCACGATGTCGGGCACGACGTGGCTCATCGCGAGCTTGACGTTGCCCGAGGAGACCTCGACGTCGCCGAGCGCACGACCCTCGCCGATGCCGACGCAGTTGAAGGGCCGGACGATCGTGTAGGGCAGCTTGTACTGGTCCCAGGCGGCCTTGGCGAAGTACTCCACGGCCAGCTTCTGGAAGCCGTACGACGACAGCGGCGGCGGGATCTTGCGCTCGTCGCCCTCCTTGGAGGGCCAGTGCTCGGTGGACTCGAAGACCATCGAGGACGAGAGGTAGGTGACCTTCTTCAGCCTGCCGTTGCGGGCGGCGGCGATCGCCGCGTCGCACTGCGAGGCCATGATCCGCTCGTTCTGGGCCAGCAGGTCGTAGGCGTAGGCGTGGAAGTAGGAGATGCCCCCGATGAGCGCGGCGCCGGCGATGAAGTGGTCGCAGTCGGAGAGCAGCTTCTCCATCAGCAGGGGGTCGCGGGCGTCGCCCTCGGTGAAGTCGTAGTCGGGGTGCTTGTCGTAGGACTTCTCGACGGGCCCGTACTTGGAGTAGTTGTCGATGCCGACGACCTTGTAGCCGCGCTCGAGCAGCTCCTCGACGACGTAGCCGCCGATGAAGCCGGCCGAGCCTGAGACGAGGACCTTCTGTTGGTCTGACATGAGTTCCTAACGGTTGTTCTGGGCGGCGATTCTGGCCGACTGGACACGGAGCTGCTCGACGGTGAGCTCGGGACCGAAGGCGAAGCGGTACCACCGCAGATACTTCGGGATCCAGGCCTTCATGTCGAAATTCGAGTCGCCCGCGGTGCGGTCGAGCCAGATCGTGGAGATCTCGGCGACCGGGCGACGCAGGCGGCGGGCCTTGGCGGTGAGCTCGAGGCCGATCTCGAAGCCGCTGCGGGAGTCGATGCCCACCTCCCGCACGAAGTCGGTGGAGTAGGCCTTGAAGCTGTTGGTGGCGTCCCGGGTGCCCACCCGGCCCAGCCGGCCCAGCGAGGTCCCGGCGCCGCGCGACACCAGCGCCTTGAGCAGCGGGCCGCCGACCTGCTGGCCGCCGGGGGAGTAGCGGGAGGCCGCTGCCACGACGACGCCGCGCTCGACCAGCCGGGTGAGGGCGTCGATCTGACGGGGGTCGTCGCTGCCGTCGGCCATGGTGACGACGGCGACCGGGGAGGTGGCCCGGTCGATGCCGAACCGGATCGCGTTGGCCGGGCCGCGGCCGTAGGTGTTGACGAGAGTGGTCAGGCGAGGCTCCTGCGCGGCGTACTCCGCGAGGACCGGGACGGTGGTGTCCTCCTCGAAGTCGACGACCACGAGCACCTCGCAGGGCAGCTCGACCGCCTCGAAGATGCGGTCCAGCACCGGCACGACGTGCTCGCCCTCGTTGTACGCCGGGATGACCACCGAGACGCGCGGGTGTGTCGGGTCGTGCGGTGCGTTCATACGACGCTGCCCTGGCCCAGGAAGTTCCAGACGTCGGCGACCGGCTTGGAGGTCTCGAGGTCGGCGTAGGCGCGGTGCGGCGCCGCCAGGATCAGCAGGTCACTGCGCTGCAGCACCTCCTCGAGCGGCAGCAGCGAGGAGTCGACGGTGACGTAGGGGTCGGTGCACAGCACCTCGCCCGCACGGAACTCCAGGATCCGCCTGAGCTTGTAGGACAGGCTGGACCGGATGTCGTCGCTCTCGCCCTTGAAGGCCATGCCCAGGATGCCGACGGTCATGGTGGAGAGGTCGTGGCTCTTCTCGAGGTGCGTGACGAGGTAGAGGGGCAGTCCCTCGTTGACGAGCATCGCGGCGTGGCCAAGCACGAACGAGTTGTCGGTGAAGGCCGCCAGCTGCATGGTGTCCTTGAACAGGCACGGACCGGCGGCGAAGCCGGCGCCCGGCATGTCGGCGGCACGCGGGTAGTCGTGCGCCAGCGCCCGG
Organism: Nocardioides sp. LHG3406-4; assembly: GCF_049897745.1. NCBI lineage: Bacteria > Bacillati > Actinomycetota > Actinomycetes > Propionibacteriales > Nocardioidaceae > Nocardioides > Nocardioides sp. LHG3406-4. The sequence continues at coordinate 433,377 of NZ_JAFCWV010000001.1, read as the reverse complement.
CGGATCTTGTCGAAGTCGAGGCCGTGGTCGTTGGCCATCACGTAGAACTGGTTGGCCGCCGCGAACTTGATGTAGCGCCAGGTGTTGGTGAACAGCTTGGCGAGCTCGGCCTCCTCCGGCTCGAGCTCGACGATGCTCTCGGTGAGCGTGCCGAACAGCTCGCCGGCGCGCTGCTTCACCTGGGGCGAGCGGCCCGAGACGATCTGGGGCAGGGTGAAGAGCTCCTCCATCGCCTTGCCCTCCGCGATCCGCTCGGGGCAGAAGGCGACGTCGACCGCCAGGCCGGCCTTCTCGAGCAGCCGCTCGACGCCGGCCGTGACGCCCGGGAAGACGGTGCTGCGCAGGACCAGCAGCTGGCCGTCGCGGAAGTGCTCCTTGATCTCCGCGATCGCCGAGGTGACCGCGCGCGGGTCGGGGTTGAGGTGCTCGTCCACGGGCGTGCCGATGACGACGACGACCGCGTCGGCCCCCGAGATGATCGACGGGTCGGTGGTGACGGTCAGCCGGCCGGCTGCCTGCGCGCGCTGCAGGACCTCGGTGGCGCCGTTCTCCACGAACGGCAGCTCCCCGCTCTCGACGAGCTTGACCGCCGACTCGTTGACGTCGTAGATGCCGACGCGCTTGCCGCGGTCGGCGAAGGCGATGGCCAGGGGCAGCCCGACGTGGCCACAGCCACCCACCACCACGAGGTCGAAGGCGGAGTCGGTCTGTTCGGTCATGGGAGTCCCCCGGGAGATCGGCGCTGAGTGCGTTCGGGCACCGCGATGGTATCGGCTGACGGCTAGGTTGACGGTCATGGCCAAGCCTGCTGCTGCCGAGATCGTCGTACCCGGACCGGACGGTGAACGCGCCGTGCGCGTGTCGAGCCCGGACCGGGTGATCTACGAGGCGACGGAGTCCACGCCCGAGGTGACCAAGCTGATGGTGGCGGAGTACTTCGCCTCCGTCGGCGACGGGCTCATGCGTGCCCTGCGCGAGCGTCCCACGGCGCTGGAGCGCTGGACCAAGGGTGTGCGGCCGGGCATGAGGCTGGCGACCGGCGCGCAGGACCGCGATGCCGACGCGTTCTACCAGAAGCGGGTGCCCAAGGGCGCTCCTGACTACCTCGAGACCGCGACCATCACCTTCCCGTCGGGGCGCACCGCCGACGAGATCTGCCCGACCGAGCTCGCGGTGCCCATCTGGTGCGCGCACATGGGCACCCTGACCTTCCACCCCTGGCCTGTACGCCGTTCCGACGTGGACAGGCCCGACGAGCTGCGCATCGACCTGGACCCCCAGCCGGGTACGTCGTTCGCCGACGTCGTACGGGTCGCCGGCGTGGCCAAGGAGCTGCTGGACGACCTCGGTTTGGTCGGGTTCCCGAAGACGAGCGGCAACCGCGGCATCCACGTCTTCGCGCGGATCCGGCCCGACTGGGAGTTCGTCGACGTCCGGCACGCGGCCATCGCCTTCGGCCGGGAGCTGGAGAAGCGCGACCAGGGCGTCACCACCGCGTGGTGGAAGGAGGAGCGCGGCGAGCGGATCTTCGTCGACTACAACCAGAACTCCCGAGACCGCACCATCGCCTCGGCGTACTCGCTGCGGCCGATCCCCGGAGCCCCCGTCTCCACCCCGATGACCTGGGACGAGATCGCGTCGGTGACCGACCCGCGCGTGCACAACCTCTTCACCGTGCCCGAGCGGATGGCCGACGGCGACCCGTGGGCGGCCATCGACGACGTCGCCAACGACCTCGCCCCGCTGCTGGACCTGTGGGAGGAGCACCCCGTCGAGCTCAACTACCCGCCCGACTACCCCAAGATGCCCGGGGAGCCGCCGCGGGTGCAGCCGAGCAAGAAGGTCGCCGAGCACTGGGACGCCGAGGGCAACCGGGTCGAGAACTGAGGTTCTCCACAGGGTCGACGTCCGAGGCCGCCGAATGTGCGCGAGCGGAGACACGCTGACCGCATGCTTCTCGACCACGATGCGCTCGTCCGGCTGAGGGCCGCCCAGTGTGGGGTGGTCGCGCGACGGCAGGTCCTCGACCTGGGGGGCAGCGACTCCGACATCGAGCGGCTGCTGCGCCGGCGCGAGTGGGTGCGGATGCATTCCGGCGTCTACCTCGACCACACGGGTGTGCCGACCTGGGAGCAGCGCGCCTGGGCCGCCGTGCTGTTCTACTGGCCGGCTGCACTGGCGGGTGCCGCGGCGTTGCGGGCGCACGGCGTACGCGACGTCACGGACTCCAAGGTCATCCGGGTCGCCGTCGACGGCAGCCGAAGCGTTCGGTCCTTGCCCGGCCTGCGTGTCAGCCGAGTGAGCGACCTCGACCGGCGGGCGCAGTTCCACCTGAGACCCCCTCGACTCCGGCTGGAGGAGGCGCTGGTCCAGCACGCGTCGACCCTCGACGAGGTCGGGGCGGTGGCCGTCCTCGCAGACGTGATGCAGACACGGCGTACGACGCCGGCGCGGGTGGTTGCTGCTCTCGATGCGCTACCGCGGCTGCGGCGCCGTGCGTTCCTGCGCAGCCTCCTCGACGACGTAGCGAGCGGTGCCTACTCGGTGCTCGAGCGGCGCTACCTGGTGGAGGTTGAACGCCCGCACGGCCTGCCGGCTGGCCGACGCCAGCGCCGAGCCGTCGCCGAGCACGGCGTGGTGTTCCGCGATGTCGAGTACGTCGCCACCCGAACCGTGGTGGAGCTCGACGGTCGGTTGGGGCACGAGGGATCCGCTCGGTGGACCGATCTCGACCGCGATCTCCATGCCGCCCTGGAGAACCGCATGACCCTGCGGATCGGATGGAAGCAGGTGCTCGACCCCTGCCGGCTGGCGGCGACGGTCGCTCGCATCCTGGCTGCCCGCGGCTGGCGGGGCCGGCCGCGAGCGTGCCGGGAAGGCTGTCCGGTCGCCGACATCGTGCGCTATCCCGCACGCCGCGCCGGAGATCCCACGGTGTCGAAGAAGGTGGCTGGCTAGCGTGGCGGTCATGGATGACGACGAGCCGCGCCACGACGAGACGCAGCTGTGGCCGGCGTACCTGCACTACTTCCGCGAGCAGCTGATCACCGGCGTGCTGGCGATGACTCCAGAGCCGCAGCGCGCGAGCCTGGTGCCGAGCGGCTGGACGCCGCTCGAACTGTTGAGCCACGTGCTGCACATGGAGCAGCGCTGGTTCGTGTGGGGCTTCCTGGGCGAGGCGGTCGACGACCCCTGGGGCGACTGGAACGTGCCGGAGCCGTGGCTCTCCGACGACGCCGACGAGACCCGGCCCTCTGCCCGCTGGGTCGTGGCCGACGACGTCACGGCCGACGACCTCGCCGGGCGGCTGCGCGCGCTGGGCCGGCGCACGTCGCAGATCCTGGCCGACCACGCCCTCGACGAGGTGTCGGCCGAGGGCGGACGCTTCGAGGACGACCCCGCCACGCTGGAGTGGATCTGCTTCCACGTCCTCCAGGAGTACGCCCGGCACGCCGGTCATCTCGACATCGTCGCCGAGCTGGGCGACCGGTAGCCTCTCGCTCGTGCCAGATCGCGTGAAGCTCGTCATCGTCACCGGCTCGGGACGCAGCGGCACGAGCAGCGTGGCCGGCGCCCTGAAGCGGCTGGGGCTGCACATCCCGCAGCCCGAGGTCGAGGCCGACGACGCCAACCCACGGGGCTACTACGAGCCGCTGTGGGTCACCGAGTTCCACAAGGACGTGCTCAACCCGGTGCCCGTGCGCACCATCGACACCCGCCCCGACGCCGGCGCGATCGCCGCCGAGGCGGGCTCGGCGCCCGAGGTCGAGGAGCGGCTCCGTGGGTGGCTCTCGGGGCAGCTCGACAAGCCGCAGATCCTCGTCAAGGACCCGCGCGCGTTCTGGATCCTGCCCGTCTGGACCAAGGTGGCCGCCGAGCTCGGCGCCGACGTCGTCACCCTCACGATGCTGCGGCACCCCACCGAGGTCGTGAGGTCCCGCGACACGGCGTACCTCACCGAGCAGGACGCGGCCTTCCGGCGTCAGCGCGAGACGGCCAACGTCGCCGCCTGGGTCAACGCGGCGTTCCAGACCGAGCTGGCGACGCGCGACCGGCCGCGGGCGTTCGTGCGCTACCCCGACCTGATCGAGGACTGGCGGGTCGCGATGGCCCGGGCCGGTGAGCAGCTCGGCATCACCTACGCCGCCGACCTGTCCGCACGAGAGCACCACGACGTCGACGACTTCATCGACGTGAAGCTCAACAGGTCGCGCATCACCTGGGACGACCTGGCCGTGCCGCCGGTGCTCCGCGACCTCGCCGAGCGGGCCTGGGACGCCATGAACGCGCTGGTCGACGATCCGCAGGATCACGCCGCGGTCGCGTCGCTGGGGCAGGTGCAGGGCGAGTACGCCGAGCTGTTCGACTGGTCGGCTGCCATCGCGATGGACGCGACGACCGCGAAGGTGGCCGACGGCAAGCGCGCGGTGCGCAAGCGCAAGGACGCGGAGCTGGCGGAGGTACGCCGCGAGCTGCACGCCCTGCGCGACGAGAACGCCCGGCTGCGCACCTCGCTCACCAACCGGGTGGCCCGGCGGCTCAGGCGTCGCTGACGCCGTACTCCTCGTGGCGGCGGCGGGCGTCGCCGCCGTGCTGGTCCGGACGCCTCGTCCGGCACACAATCAGTCATCTCCACGGAGAGGACTGATCGAGATGAGCGTCACGCTGAACCACACCATCGTCCACGCCAGCGACAAGCACGCGTCCGCCCGGTTCCTGGTCGAGATCCTCGGCCTGCCCGAGCCGACGACGTACGGCCCGTTCGTCGTCGTCCAGGTCGACAACGAGGTCTCCCTCGACTACGCCGACGACCACGGCGCGCCACACTCACAGCACTACGCGTTCCTGGTCGACGACGCGTCGTTCGACCAGATCAAGGCCCGGATCATCGACCGCGGGCTGACCTACTGGGCCGATCCCTTCCACCGCAGGGAGAACGAGGAGAACGCAGGCGACGGCGGCCGCGGGCTCTACTGGGACGACCCGGACGGCCACCGCCTCGAGATCATCACGGTGCCCTACGGCGGGTGACGCCGGCGCCTAGCGGCCGGGCGTCTCCCAGGGGGCGGCGACCGGGAAGTACGCCGCGAGGAACTCCGCCAGCAGGGCGTCGACCTCGTCGGCGTCGACGGCGAAGTCGTGGTGGTCGCCCACGCAGAAGAAGTCGTTGTCGCGGGCGCGCAGCTGCCGCAGCTGGCGGGCGACCCGGGCACTGGAGAGGTCGACGAACGCATGCGCGGCCTCGCCGCGGAACGCCGTACCGGTGATCAGTCCGTAGTGCTGGGCGAACGACGACAGCAGCGACACGTCGCCCGGCGAGCGGAACGGCGCCCGGGCGGTCGCGCTCACCGCCTCGCCGAAGCGCGACTCGATCTCGCGCAGCACCGAGACGCGCTGCGGGTGCGGCGAGTGGGCCATGACGTGGGTGATCGATGCGCCGAACGCGTCGTGCAGCAGTCTCCGGTTGTTGGCGGCGGCCTGGAGGAACGGCTTGGCGTCCGGCCCGGGCTCACCGATGAGGCCGTCGCCGACGAAGGCCGCCGCGTCGCCACCGGGGGTGAAGAACAGCTCGGGGCGCAGAGGCCGGCCGAGGAAGACGTCGTCGTTGAGGTAGATGAAGTGCTCGGCCAGGTCGGGCACCCGGTGCAGCGCCGTCTCGATCGCCTGGGAGTTGAAGGTCGGCAGCGCGTCGGCGGGCAGGATGTCGCGGTGGTCTACCACCCGGACCTGCGGGTGGTCGGCGAGCCAGGCCGGCCGCTGACCCGCGGTGACCAGGTGGATCGTGCGCACCCACGGCGCGAAGAGGTGCACGCTGCGCAGCGAGTGCCGCAGCTCGTCCCGGCTGCGGAACCGCGCCCGGCCGCTCGCCTCGCGTCGCTGCTCGTCGCCGCCGACGGCGGCCAGCCGTCGTTCACGCGCGGCATCCCATGCGTCGTCGTCGCCGTCGACCCAGGTGTAGACGACGTCGACCGGGAAGCGGCACTCGTCGACGGTCGGCCCGCTCACCACGTCGTACGACGGCACCTCGCGTCCGAGGACCGACACCGTCGTGTCGGATGAGCCCACCCGCTGCACGAGGCCGTTGGGCCGGGGGGCCACCAGGGCGCCGTCGCCGGCGCGGTCCCAGAACTCGATCTCGACGCCGCAGCGCTCGCCCAGGTGCGAGCGCCGGCCGCCCTCGCCGCGCGGCCACGGCTCGAGCACCAGCCGCGGCGTCATCGCGCGGCGCTGCAGGTCGATCATCGGCGCGACGGGAAGGCGACGCTCGGGCCAGCCGCGGTCGCCCGGGTCGCGCAGCGACAGGTGAGCAGGCGCCGTGAGGGCGTCGAGGAAGGCGGCGCGGCGCTCGGTGGGCACCACCACGGTGGCCTCGAAGCGTTCGTGCGGGGGGATCACGAACCAGCCCGGCCCGGCGGCCTGCGCCGCGTCGACCGCGAGCCCGAAGGCCTCCGCGCGGGCCTGCTCCGGCGTGACCAGGGGAGCAGTGCCGACGCGCTCGCGGGTGTGCGGACGGTCCCACCGCGGCGGGCGCTCGCCCGACGCGTGTCTCGCCACGGCCTCCAGGAGGATGGGCTCCCAGCGCGCGGCGATGGTGTCGGCGTCGTACTGCCTGGAGGCCTCGAGGGCGCCGGCGCCGAGCCGCTTGAGAAGGTCCTCGTCGCCGGTGAGCCCGTCGAGCGCGGCGGTCAGGCCGGCCTTCGCGCCGGCGGCCACGAGCAGCCCGCTGACCTCGTGCTCGACCAGCTCTCGTGGACCCGACGGGCAGTCGTAGGTCACCACGGGCACACCGGCCGACATGGCCTCCTGGGCGACCAGCGGGAAGCCCTCGGTGCGTGAGCTGAGCGCGCAGATCGACGCAGCAGCCCACTCGGTGGCCATGTCGGTGACCGCGCCGGGCAGCTCCACCCGGTCGGCGAGCCCGGCCTTGGCGACGTGCGCCTCCAGCTCGCCGCGCAGGGGTCCCTCGCCGAGGACGCGCAGCCGCCAGCCCGGCCGGGACTCCGCGATCTCGCCGAACGCACGGACGAGATGGATGAACTGCTTCTCGGCCACGATCCGGCCCGCCGCCACGATCAGCCTGGAGTCGAGCGCGGAGCGCGGCTGAGGGGTCTCCGGCAGGGGATTGGGTACGACGACGATCTCCGGCGCGACCGGACCCAGCTCGTGCGCCAGCCAGGTCGCCGAGGCCTCGGTCAGCAGCGCGACCGTGTCGGCCCGCGGGGCGAACGCGAGCAGCGGCTCCAGGCCGCCGACCCGGTCTGCGGAGGAGCGGTGCTCCTGGTGCACCACGGCCACGTCCGTGGGCACCAGCTGAACCGCCGCGGCGAGCAGCGCGGGTGTGACGGTGACCAACACGTCGGCCTCGATACCGGGCAGGTAGGCGTTCATCGCCGCATCTGTCTCGGCGTCGAACTGGCCGTCCCACCGGGCCGGCACCAGCACCGACGGCGCCGGCCTGCCGTCGCGGCGGCGTACGTCGAGGAGGTGGTCGACCGCCACGGCGAGATCGACGGGGTAGTGCGGGGAGTCAGCGGAGCGGGTGACGCTGACCAGGCGTACGTCGTGACCCCGGCGGGCCAGCGCGTTGGCCTGGGTGATCGCCGATCGCGACGTGCCACCCATGCCGTCGAGGTTGAAGACGCAGAACGCGACGCGCAGGCGGTCGTCGCGGCCGTTCCGGACGAGTCGCAGCCGGGGGGCGAGCTTCACAGCCCGGTGACGCCCTCGCCGCCGCCGGCCTGCTCGTCGAAGTTCTCGTGCTCGAGGAGATGCAGCACGGGTACACCGATCTTGCGGCGGGCCCGGGAGGTCCAGTCGACGTGGAAGAACTCGGCGACGACGTGCGGGCGGGTCAAGATGATGGCCTCGCGGCCGTCGACCTCGGCGACCTTCCGGGCGAGCGCGTCGATGGGCGACTCGGTGACCACCTCGCCCGTGACGTGGGCGCCGGAGGCCGCGAGCGCCGCGAGGGTCGTCTTGAGGTCCTCGTCGGCGCGGTCCTGACAGTCCTTGCGGACGGCGTCGAGGTCGACGTCGCTCATCACCATCGCCGGGGAGGCCATCACCTCGCCGGCCGCCAGCGAGCCCATCGCCGACTCGACGCGCGCCGAAGCGTCCTCGAGCGGGAGCAGGACGTGGTAGGTCACCGGCTGGTCCAGCCCCTCGTGCAGCGAGTGGACCTGTGCCCCGTCAGCCGGCGAGAGCGCCTGCTCGACGAGCAGTACGACGTCATAGTCCTGCATGGCGTTCCTCCGTGCGGCGGGCGATTGGGTCGTTCTCGATCCTATCGCCGCTCCCAGCCCGCGACGCCCGCTCCGTCCACGTCAGCCGCCGAGGACCGTGGCGAGGTCGTAGGACACGGGCTCCTCGAGCTGCTCGTAGCCACACGACTCCGGGTCGCGGTCGGGCCGCCAGCGCTTGAACTGGGCGGTGTGCCGGAAGCGCCGGCCCTCCATGTGGTCGTACTTCACCTCGAGCACCCGCTCCGGCCGCAACGGCGTGAACGACAGGTCCTTGCCCGCGCTCCACCGGCTCTGGGTGCCGGGGACCCGGTCGGGGTTGGCTGTCAGGAACTCCTGCCAGCGTCCCCACGGGTGCTCCTCGATAGGGCAGACGAGTCCCTGCAGCTCCTCGATCAGCTCGGCGCGGCGGCTGGCGGTGAAGCTCGCGGAGACCCCGATGTGCTGCAGCTCGCCGTCGGCGTACAGGCCGAGGAGCAGGCTGCCGAGCAGCGGCTTCTCGGCCGTGGACGTCTTGTGCTCGCGGTAGCCGGCGACGACCACGTCGGCGGTGCGCTCGTGCTTGATCTTCAGCATGGTGCGCACGTTCTCGGCGTACGGCGCGGCCAGCGGCTTCGCGATCACCCCGTCGAGCCCGGCGCCCTCGAACTCGGTGAACCACTGCTCGGCCTCCGCCGGGTCGGTCGTCGTGCGAGTCAGGAAGCAGGGCCCGGCCAGACCGCTGAGCGCCGACTCCATGGCCGCCCGGCGGTCGGCGAACGGCCGGTCGACGTACGACTCGTCGCCCAGGGCCAGCAGGTCGAACGCGACGAAGCCGGCCGGCGTCGTCTCCGCGAGCATGTCGACGCGCGACTTGGCGGGATGGATGCGCTCCTGGAGGCTCTCGAACTCGAGCCGCTCGCCCCCGTCGGCCGTGCCGAGCGCCACGAAGAGCTCTCCGTCGAGCACGCAGCGCTCGGGCAGCTGCTCCTTGACGGCCGCCACGATCTCGGGGAAGTAGCGGGTCAGCGGCTTCGTGTTGCGGCTGGCCAGCTCGACCTCGTCGCCGTCACGGAAGACGAGGCACCGGAAGCCGTCCCACTTCGGCTCGAAGCTGTAGCCGTCGTCCCGGGGCACACTCTCGACGGGTTTGGCGAGCATCGGCTGGACGGGCGGCATCACGGGCAGGTCCACTCTGACCACGATAGGGCTCGTGTCATGTTGCGGTCACTCGCTGAGACTCGGGGCATGTCGGAGCCGCGCCTTCCTCACTCGCCAGGTGCGTTTGCTCGCAGTCGGCGAAGGACACCCGCTCGTGGCTAGGACGCTGCTAGGCGCATCAGCGGGGTCAGAGCGGCGACAGTGACTTCGGCGGGGTGCGCGTTGGCCGGCACCGGTGGACGGCGCACCGACCACGGGCAGCATGCCGGCACCGCGGCTCCGTGTGCCGGGGCGACCCCTGCGAGCATCGGCTGGACGGGCGCCACAACAGGCATATCCATGACGCGGCCGCAGCCTCGTCAGACGAAGCCTCGTCAGACGAAAGAGGCACGGACGAGAATCGGGTCAATGGCTCCCCGTAGGGCATCGCCCCTGTCACGGGTTAGGCGATTTTCGCGAAGACGTATTCGTCGTACTCGGTCGAGATCCGCCAGAGGCCACCCACGATGGCCGACGTGGGAACTACGGCGCATTCGTTGCCGGTCGCGCTGGCACCCGGATACAGGTCGTCGATGTCGTCACTGCTGTTGGGGATTACTCCACACCACTGGTCACCGCTCATTCGGTCGTAGATCACCCCGTCGCTGCCGAGGAAGTCGATGTCCACGTCGAGCCAAGGCGCCTCCTGCGTCGCACCCCGGTAGGTGAACGTGACCGGCACCGTGACGTAGGCCCACCCGTTCAGCGGGGCCTCGTTGAACATGTTTGCTGTCCGGATCTCGGGCCAAGCATCGGTATCAGTGGGGCTGAGAACAAGGCCCCAGTCTCCCTGAGTGAAGCCCGTGGCAATCGGGAACGGGTTCTCCCGCGTTCCGAGAGCGGGAGGTGGCTGCACCGCCGGGATGCGAATGCCGACACGCCGCGTCGGCGTGGTGACCTTGCCCAACACGGACCTGCCCACCACGCGGCGTGGCGCGAGGACGCGGTAGGCGACCCGCGCTCCAGGTACTCCGGTGGCGACGGCCCGGAAGGCGAACCGCCCGTTGGCGGCGGTCTTCTTGGTGGTGACTCGCTGCCACGATCCACCCGTGGAGCGCTGCAGTACGACGGGGCGGCGGACTGCCAAGGACGGAACCCTGCCCGTCAACTGCACGGTGCCGCCGGAGGACACCGTCGATGCAGAGGAGCTCAGGGTCGCCGTGGATCCGGGTGCCGCCAAAGCCCCGGGACTCGACACAAGGCCGACCATTGAACCGATGATGGCGACGGCGATGGTGAACCTGGATACACGCACTTGTTCGACCTCTGAGGAGTTGGGTGACGAGGGCGGTGACGCTAGCGCGATGTGATGGGATCGGTGATCCCTTTGGAAGAACTGCCCAGCGCCACCTTCCTCGATCGGTGTGCTCTCACCTGGACTCTGCGACGATCAGCGGGTGGCCATCGACTTCGCACGATCGGAGCGCGACACGCTCGGCGTCGAGTGGGAGTTCGCCCTCGTGGACCGGCAGACCCGCGACCTCGCCAACGCGGCCGACAGCGTCTTCCAGGCCTACCAGGGCCGGCACGGCGCCAACCCACGACTGCATCGCGAGCTTCTGCGCAACTCCGTTGAGCTGACGACCGGCGTGTGCCGCACCACGGGCGAGGCGGTCGCCGACCTCCGGGACCTCGTCGACCAGGTGCGGCCGATCGCGCGCGAGCTCGGAGCCGACCTCTACTGCGCCGGCACCCACCCGTTCGCCGAGTGGTCGGAGCAGCTGCTGACGCCCGGGCACCGCTACGAGGAGCTCATCTCCCGCACCCAGTGGTGGGGACGGCAGATGCTGATCTGGGGCGTGCACGTGCACGTCGGGGTGCGTCGTGAGCACGTGGTGCCGATCGTGTCAGCCCTGCTCAATCAGTACCCGCACCTGCTCGCCCTCTCCGCCTCCTCGCCCGCGTGGGCCGGCCAGGACACCGGCTACGCCAGCAACCGGGCGATGATGTTCCAGCAGCTACCCACCGCCGGGCTGCCGTTCCAGTTCGAGAGCTGGCCGCAGTTCGAGGCCTACGCCGGCGACCTGCTGACCACCGGCGTGATCGAGGAGATCAACGAGATCCGCTGGGACGTCCGGCCCGCGCCGCACCTGGGCACCGTGGAGGTGCGCATCAGCGACGGCGTCTCGACGTACGACGAGATGCGGGCGCTGGTCGCGCTCACGCACTGCCTGGTGGCCGACCTCGGCGACCGCCTCGACGCGGGCGAGGAGCTGGCCACCATGCCGCCGTGGCACGTGCAGGAGAACAAGTGGCGAGCGGCCCGCTACGGGCTGGACGCCTGGATCATCCTCGACGAGGCCTCCCACGAGCGGCTGCTGCTCGACGACCTCGACGACCTCCTCGAGCGGCTGGCTCCCGTCGCCCGGCGCCTCGGCTGCGCCGACGACCTGGCCCTGGTCGAGGAGATCCCGCGAAGGGGCGCGTCGTACCAGCGGCAGCGGCGCGTCGCCGAGGCCACCGGCGGCGACTGGGTCGCCGTCGTGGACTCGGTGGTGGGGGAGCTGTCGTGATCGTTGGGATCGGATCGTTGGGATACCCGGGTACCCGGGTATCCCGTCGCCTCACGGGGGTTGCAACCCCCGTGAAGCGCAGGCAAGCCCCGGTAACCTCCCCATCCGGCGGTGACTGGGTCGCCGTGGTGGGCTAGTTGTTGGGATACCCGGGTACCCGGGTATCCCGTCGCCTCACGGGGGTTGCAACCCCCGTGAAGCGCAGGCAAGCCCCGGTAACCTCCCGATCCGGCAGGGATCCGCGGCGGGCCCTAGTCTTGTCCGGTCAATCCCCGGTTGGTCTGCCGGCAGGGCCCGCCTGACTTTGAATCAGGACTAGCGACGTAGGTTCGACTCCTACCCGGGGAGCTGCGAGCAAAGCGACCCCATGGGGAAGGCAGGAGCATGGACAACCTCACGGTGATCGTCCTGGCGGCGGGTGGTGGCACCCGGATGAAGTCGAAGACGATGAAGGTGCTCCACCCCGTGTGTGGGCGCTCGATGATCGGACACGTGCTCACCGCGGTCAGTGCGATGGAGCCGCAGCGGATCGTCGCTGTGGTCGGCACCCAGCGCGAGCAGGTCGGACCGCACATCCAGGCCCTGGTGCCCGATGTGCTGCTGGCGGTGCAGGAGCGGCAGGACGGTACGGCGGACGCCGTCCGGGTCGCGATGGAGGCGGTCGGGCACACCGACGGCACCGTCATCGTCGCCGCGGGCGACACCCCGCTGCTGGAGGGCGAGAGCCTGCGGGCGTTCGCCGCCGAGCACGAGGCCGCGCAGCGGGCCGTGAGCATCCTGACGGGACTGGTGGCCGACCCGTTCGGCTACGGCCGCGTCGTACGCACCTCCGAGGGCGACGTCGAGGCGATCGTCGAGGAGAAGGACGCCAGCGACGAGCAGCGCGAGATCCGGGAGATCAACTCCGGGATCCTGGCGTTCGACGCGGAGTTCCTCGTCGAGGCGCTGCCGCAGATCGGCAACGACAACGCGAAGGGGGAGTACTACCTCACCGACGTCGTGCGCATTGCCCGGGACGCCGGCCTGACCGTCGGCGCGCACACCATCGACGACGTCATGCAGACCGAGGGCGCCAACGACCGCGTCCAGCTGGCCGAGCTCGGCCGCGAGATGAACCGCCGCATCGTCACCCGCTGGATGCGCGACGGCGTCACGGTCATGGATCCCGCCACCACGTGGATCGACGCCGACGTCGTGCTCGGCCAGGACGCCACGATCCTGCCCGGCACCCAGCTGCTCGGCGCCACGGTCGTCGGCGAGGACGCCGTCGTCGGGCCCGACTCGACCCTCAAGGACTGCGAGATCGGTGCCGGCGCCCGCGTCGTACGCACGCACGGTGAGCTGGCGGTCATCGGCGACGAGGCGACCGTGGGACCGTTCTCGTTCCTGCGGCCCGGCACCGTCCTCGGCGCCGGCGGCAAGATCGGCGGCTTCGTCGAGACCAAGAACGCCCGGATCGGCGCCGGCGCCAAGGTGCCGCACCTGTCCTACGTCGGTGACGCCGAGATCGGGGAGGGCACCAACATCGGCGCCGGGACGATCTTCGCCAACTACGACGGCGTCGAGAAGCACCGCACCACGGTGGGACGCCACGCCCGCACCGGGTCCAACAACACGTTCGTCGCACCCGTCTCGATCGGCGACGGCGCCGGGACCGCAGGAGGCACGGTGGTACGCCGCGACGTGCCTCCCGGGGCCCTGGCCGTCAGCAGCGGTCCGCAGCGCAACATCGAGGGCTGGGCGCAGTCCAAGCGGCCCGGGACCGCTCAGGCCGAGGCGGCCGAGAGCGCCGGGCAAGCGGCTGATGAACGACAGGTGGACCCCGGGGTTGGGGCCGACGCCTCGGGTGGGACAGAATCCTGAACGGCACTCCACCCCCGATCGAGGAGCCACCCACCGTGAGCGGAATGAAGCGGACCACCGAGAAGAACCTGATGGTCTTCAGTGGCCGGGCGCATCCCGAACTCGCCGAGGAGGTGTCCACCCTGCTCGGCTGTGGTCTCGTGCCGCAGTCAGCGTATGAGTTCGCCAACTCCGAGATCTACATCCGTTACGAGGAGTCCGTGCGCGGCTCCGACGCCTTCGTGCTCCAGAGCCACACGGCGCCGATCAACGAGTGGATCATGGAGCACCTGATCATGGTCGACGCCCTCAAGCGGGCGTCCGCCAAGCGGATCACGGTGGTCATGCCGTTCTACGGCTACGCCCGGCAGGACAAGAAGCACCGCGGCCGGGAGCCGATCTCGGCCCGGCTGATGGCCGATCTCTTCAAGACCGCGGGCGCCGACCGGCTGATCACCGTCGACCTGCACGCCGACCAGATCCAGGGGTTCTTCGACGGCCCCGTCGACCACCTGATGGCGCTGCCGATCCTGGCCGACTACGTGCGCGAGAAGTACGGCGACCAGCGCCTCGCCGTCGTCTCCCCGGACGCCGGTCGCATCAAGGTGGCCGAGCGCTGGTCGGCCCGCCTGGGCGGCGCACCGCTGGCCTTCATCCACAAGACGCGCCGCACCGACCGGCCCAACGAGACCGTGGCCAACCGCGTGGTCGGCGAGGTCGCCGGACGCATGTGCGTGCTCGTCGACGACATGATCGACACCGGTGGCACGATCGTGAAGGCCGCCGAGGCGCTGATGGCCGACGGTGCCGCCGGCGTGATCATCGCCGCGACCCACCCGATCCTCTCCGGCCCGGCCGTCGACCGGCTCAAGAACAGCCCGGCGACCGAGGTCGTCGTGATGAACACCCTGCCGCTCTCCGACGACCAGAGGTTCGACAGCCTCACCTGTTTGTCGATCGCGCCGCTGCTGGCGCGCGCGATCCGCGAGGTCTTCGAGGACGGCTCGGTCACGAGCATGTTCGACGGGCACGCCTGAGGCGTCCGGGGCAGCAGCCTCAGCCGCGCAGTCGCAGCGCCACGTCGAGGTCGTCGAGGCGGTCGTTCCAGGTGCGGGCCAGCACGGTCGTGACGCCCGCCTCGAGGCGCGCGGCCAACGCGTCGCGCAGCCCCTGCAGGTCGGCCGTCGCGAGCGGCAGGAACGGGAAGGCGTTGCCTACCACCAGGCTGTAGGCCTGCCCGCGGCGCTCGGCCACGGCCGGTGTCTCGGCGGCGTACCTCGCGAGGTACGGCGCGACGAGGTCGGCCTGGCCCGCGGTCCAGAAGCCGGCGGCCGTCGCGGTGAACACGCGGTTGGACGGCTCCCCGTCGTACATCTCCACCCAGGCCGCGGCCTTCGCCTCGGCGGTCGGGATGGCCGCCCTCACGGCGCGGGCGCCGAGCTGTCCCGACGCCGTCGGGTCGTCGGCGAGCTCGGCGTCGATGATCGTGGGATCGGCACCCAGCGCCACCAGGCGGCGTACGACGAGCCAGCGCAGGTCGCGGTCGAGCTCGAAGCCCTCGACCCGCCCGGAGGCCAGCCACTCCCGGAGCAGGGCGCTGTCGGAGGTGGTGTGCGCCAGGCCGCGGGCGGCGGCGACGGCGAGCGCGGGCTCGAGCGGCCCGGCGAGCGCCAGCGTGCACGCCGCGGCCACCACCTCCTCGGCCCCGGCAAGCGCCTCCGGGGTGAGCAGCGGCGTCACCACGAGGTCGGAGGTGAGGCTCAGCGCGCCCTCGAACACCATCGGGTGCCGCTCGACGGACAGGTGCCGCGCGACCAGGCCGAGGAGGTCGTCCACCGGCAGGGTGCCGGCGCGCGTCGACGACACCGCGCCCCACCAGGCGACGGCCCGCGCCAGCGGGTCCTGGATCGACGAGAGGTGCGAGCGCAGGAACGCCCACGTCTGCTCGTCGAGGTCGAGCTGTGCGAAGGTCTCGTCGCCGGAGTTGGGCAGCACCGCGCGGCCGGCGTACTCCGCGAGCTCGACGGGCTCGTCGGCGAGGTCGACCAGGCGGCTTCCGACCAGCCGGCCGTCGTCGTCGTACGCCGCCACGGTGAGGCGGTGCGGTCGCGAGCCGTCGCGCTGCAGGACGGGGACGTCGCCGCGGCGGGTGACGCGGAGCGTGTCGAAGCCCGTGGTGCGCAGCCACCGCTCCGCCCAGGTGCGCACGTCGCGGTCGGACACGTCGTCGAGCGCCGTCAGGAAGTCCGACAGCGTCGCGTTGCCGAACGCGTGGGCGCTCAGGTAGGCGTTCGCGCCGGCGACGAAGGTCTCCTCGCCGAGCCAGGTGACGAGCTGGCGCAGGGTCGCGCTGCCCTTGGCGTAGGTGATCTGGTCGAAGTTGCCGAAGGCGGTGTCGACATCGACCATCGACTCGGCGTCCTCCGCGATCGGGTGGGTCGAGCGGCGGGCGTCGGCGCGGTATCCCGTGGTCTTGCGGCGCAGCGCCACCGAGGTCCACGCGTCCGGCTCGCCCACCGCGTGCAAGGCCACGTGGAAGCCCATGTAGTCGGCGAACGACTCGTTGAGCCAGGAGTCCTCCCACCACGCGAACGTCACCAGGTCGCCGAACCACATGTGCGCCATCTCGTGCGCGATCACGCTCGCCCGGGCGACCCGCTGCATCGGGGTGGGCTCGCCGCGGAAGAGCATCTCGTCGCGGAACGTCACGGCGCCGGGCGTCTCGAGAGCACCCCAGTTGTGCTCCGGCACCAGCACCTGGTCGTAGGAGTCGAAGGCGTACGCCGGCGCGAACGTCGCGGTGTAGTGGTCGAAGCACGCCTCGGTGATCCTGCGCAGCACCTCGGCGTCCCGGTCGAGCAGTGGCGCCAGAGAGCGGCGCGCGTGCCAGCCGAAGGGCAGCCCGGCGTACTCCCAGGTGACGGAGTGCCAGGGCCCCGCACAGAGGACGAAGAGGTACGGCGAGATGGGGGGTGTCGTGGCGAAGGTCCAGTCGCCGGCGTCGCGGGTGCCGACGCCGTTGCCGATCACGATCCAGCTCTCGGGAGCGATCGCCGTGACTGCGAGCGGGGCCTTGATGTCGGGCTGGTCGAAGCAGGCGAAGACGTGGTGGGCCATGTCCATGCCGAGGTAGGCCGACACGTAGGTCTCCCCGTCCGCCGGGTCGGTGAACGTGTGCATGCCGTCACCGTTGGTGACGTAGGGAAGGCGGCCGCTGACGGTGATCTCGTGAGCGCCGGCGGCCAGCCCGGTGAGGTGGATGCGGTGGTCGCGGTGCTCCCACGCGTCGGCGCCGGTGACCTCGACCTCGGTCGCGTCGAAGAGCTCGAGGAAGGTGCTCGTCCCGTCCGCCAGGCACGTGAAGCGGACCGTGGTGGTCGACTTGAACGTGTCCCGGTCGGTGACGTCGAGGTCGATGTCGTAGGCCACGTCCGTGACGAGGGCGGCGCGGGCACGGGCTTCGCTCAGGGTGAGGGACACGGCCCGAGGTTAGCCCGACCTTGCGACCGGTGAGGCTAGCCTCCCGGGGTGACCCTCGCCGTGGAAGCCCGTGACCTGCGCCGGACCTTCCGCACCCACACCGGGGTCGTGCGGCGCACCCGCAAGGACGTCGAGGCGGTCAAGGGAGTCACCTTCGACATCGCTCCGGGCGAGCTCTTCGGCCTCCTCGGCCCGAACGGCGCCGGCAAGACCACCACCATCAAGATGCTGATCACCCTCCTGCTCCCGACCGGTGGCAGCGCGCGGGTGCTGGGGCGCGACGTGGTCGAGGACGTCCGCGAGGTACGCCGCCGCATCGGCTACGTCTTCGGCGGCGACCGCGGGCTCTACGAGCGGCTCTCCGGGCTCGACAACCTGCGCTACTTCTCCGAGCTGTACGGCGTCCCCCCGCGCGAGCAGAGCGCCCGCATCGGCTCGCTCCTCGAGCTGGTCGGGCTGAGCGGTCGTGAGGGCGAGCGGGTCGAGGGCTACTCCCGGGGCATGCGCCAGCGCCTCCACATCGCACGTGGCCTGCTGCACGACCCGGAGGTGCTCTTCCTCGACGAGCCGTCCATCGGCATCGACCCGGTCGGCGCCCGCGAGCTGCGCGCCACGATCGGCACCCTCTCCGAGCAGGGCAAGACCGTGCTGCTCACCACGCACTACATGTTCGAGGCCGACGAGCTCTGCGACCGGATCGCGGTGATCCGCAAGGGCGAGATCGTCGCCCAGGGGACCCCGGACCAGCTCAAGCAACGGGTCAGCGGCGGCCGGGTGCTCGAGGTGGAGACCTACGGGCTGCCCGACGACCGGGTCACGGCGGTCGGGGAGGTTGCCGGCGTCGCCTCCGCGACCCTGGAGGAGCGCGGCCAGCTCCAGCTGCTGGTGGTCAAGGTCGACACCGGGGCCGAGGTCACCCACGAGGTGCTCGGTCGGCTCGGCGACGTACGCGTCGGCAGGGTGAGCCAGCGCGAGCCCACCCTCGAGGACGCCTACGTCGAGCTGGTGAGCGGATGAGGCTCCGGCTTCGTCAGCTGTGGGTCTGCTACTGGCTGAACTTCAAGGTGATGGCCATGTCGCCGTTCGAGGGCCTGTTGTCGATCGTGTTCCCGCTGATGTTCGCCACGTCCGCGCTGCTCGTCTACCGCGTCGAGAACGACCCCAACGCGATGCTCTACGCCGGTCTCGGCGCCGCCGTGATGGGCGTGTGGACCGCGATGATGGTCCCGGCAGCGACGCTCCTGTCGCGGGAGCGGTGGGCGGGCACCCTCGAGCTGGTCGTGGCGGCGCCGACGCCGTTCTCGATGGTGCTGCTGCCGAGCACCCTGGCGATGGCGACCCTGGGCCTCTACAGCGTGGTGGCCACGATGATCTGGGACTGGCTGGTCTTCGGCATCGAGCTCCACATCGCGAGCTGGCCGCTCTTCGTGCTCAGCCTGGCGATGGCGTGCGTCACCGTGGCCATGCTGGGCTTCCTGTTCTCGGTCACCGCCGTCCGCTACCGCACCAGCTGGGCGCTCGGCGCGGCGCTGGAGTACCCCGGCTGGCTCCTCTGCGGCTTCCTGGTCCCGCTCGGCCTGCTGCCGGACGTGCTCCAGCCGCTGTCCTGGTCGCTCGCGCCCACCTGGGCGATGGCGGCGATCCGCGAGTCCGCCTCGGGCGGCAGCCCGTGGGGCGACCTGGCCGTCTGCCTCGCGCTCGGCATCGCGTACGCCGCGCTGGGGTCCTACCTCAGCCGGCGACTCGTGGACTCGGCCCGCCGCAACGCGACGCTGGCGCTGACGTGACCAGCCTCCGGATCTTCTTCATCGGCGGGCTGATCAGCTACCGGGCGATGTTCAACTGGCTCAACCCGTGGATCCTGGTGCCGGCCCTGCTCGTGTCCCCGGTCTGCCAGGTGCTCCTGTTCGCCTACATCGGCCGCAGCGCCGGCGTGGGCAACGACGAGTTCTACCTCATCGGCAACGCCCTCAACTACGCGGCGATCCCGTGCCTGTTCGCGATGGGCGCGACCATCGGGGGCGAGCGCTACTCGCAGACCCTCGGCATCATCTTGACCACGCCGGCGCCGCGCATCCCGCTCTTCCTCGGCCGGTCGCTGCCCGCGATCGTCAACGGCTGGGCGGTCGCGATGTTCGGCCTGCTCGTCGGCGGCCTCCTGCTGGGGGTCACGATCCCTTGGTCGGCCTGGCCGGCCATCGCCGTCGTGGTCGCCGTGACCTCGGCGTCGTGCACCGGGCTGGGACTGGTGATGGGCGCCGTCTCGCTGCGCGTGCGCGAGAGCGCCACCATGGGCAACATCCTCTTCCTGGTGATGCTGGTCTTCTGCGGCGTCAACGTCTCCGCCGACGACCTGCCGGGCTGGATGGCCGCGGTGGGCGACGTGCTGCCGCTGACCCACGGCATCGAGGCGGCGCGCGAGGTCGCGGCCGGCGGAGCGCTCTCCGAGGTCGGTGGCCTCGTGCTCCAGGAGCTCGTCGTGGGGCTGGTGTTCGTGGCGATCGGCCTGGCGCTGCTGTCGGCCCTTGAGCGGCTGAGCCGGTCGCGCGCGACGCTGGACCTCGTCTGACAGGGTGTGTCCCTATTGCCCGGGTGGAGTGCGTCGTCACCGTCCGGTGCATGTCGTACCCGAGTGGCCTGACCGACGACCAGTGGGTCTTGCTGCAGCCGTGTTCAACGCAGCGGGCAAACGCGGCCGCAAGCACGCCGATGACCTGCGCGGGCGTGGTGGACGCGATGCTGTACGTCGCCCAGACGGGCTGCCAGTGGCTCTACCTCCCCGCGTCGTTCCGACCGTGGACGCGGGTCTGGTCGCAGTTTCGCCGTTGGTCGCGCAACGGCACTTGAGCGCAGGCTCTGACTGTTCTGCATGCGGCCGCACGCCGAGCCGACGGACGCGCCGAAGAGAAGCCGTCGATGGTCGTCATCGACACCCATCTGGCCCGCGGGGCCTCGAACGGGGGGTTCACGTTCCATGACCGGGGTGGCCCGTACGGCCAGGCCAAGGGCGCCAAACGCGTCGTGGCCGTCGACGTGGCCGGCCTTCCGGTGGCCGCGCTCGTCGTGCCCGCTTCAACCCACCAGAACCGGGCAAGCGAACTGATGCTGGAGCATGACCCAGCAAGGCGTCACGGACCGGCTCGAGCTGGTCATGGTGGACCGCGGCGTCACCGCAGCTGCTGCTCGCACGCCCGGCCAACACCACGGCCTTAGCGGTTCGCCGGGTCGGGTGGAACGACAAGCAGCCGACCTTCCGGCCCATCCGGCCCATCCGGCCCATCCGGCCCATCCGGCACGCCTGGCGGGTTTAGGTCGCCCACAGTCGCCTCGGGTGGTCCCGTCGCCCGGCGAAGTCGTTCGAGAACACCATCTCAGCGACCGGCTGGCTCAGGTCACCTGCATCGCCACCACGCTGCGACACCTGTTCCGGGAACGGGCTCGCCGGCGCGCGACAGCTTTGCGGCCTGACTGGCCGCCATCACGAACCGCGCGGAAGGCGGCAGATGAGTGCGTTTCGACGGGGCGGTCCGGCGGGGCAGACACACTGGGGTTGTCGCCTGCCCCAGATCGCACCCGCATGGACTCTGACCGTTTGAACGCATCTCGAGTTGTGTTCGCCTGGCAGCCCGCTCATCAGCACGACCGCGCTCATCGCGGCGTGGTCAGACGGATCCAAGGAGAGTCGAACTGCCCAATTCGGGCGATGCAGTTCAGGTGCTCTGGCATAACGATTGGTCCTACTGCCAGGGGAGTCGATCGTGGACTTGCGTCGAACCGGCCGGATCTTCGGATGGCTGTTCATCGGGACCTTCGTGACGAGCATTCCGGCGCGTCTTCTTTTCATCGACGGAGCGGGCGCGAGTTGGACCAACATGCGGTTCGTCGCGGCAGACGCCTCTTCGGCGAGTCTGAAATGGGGCGCGCTACTCGAGTTCGGTCTGGTCGTCACTCAGCTCGGAACCGCTCTTGTGCTGTACCCAATCGCTCGCAGGCAGAGTCAGACGATCGCACTCAGCTACGTGACCGCCCGGACCATCGAGTCCGTCTTTGCCATCATCGGCCTTGTCAGCATGCTCTCGCTGGTATCAGTCATCAGCACGATGAACGGGGCGAGCGGCAGCGAGGCCGTCGCGCTTCAAGCCCAGGGTGACACCCTCGCGCACGCCTACGAGTGGGCTTTTGAATGGGGGCCTGGGCTCGTGGCCGGCATCGGCAACGGGCTGCTGCTCGGTTACCTCATGTACAAGTCAGCCCTCGTGCCGCCGCGGCTGGCGCTGTTGGGCTTGATCGGCGGCCCGATCCTGATCCTCTCGTTCCTGCTGATCCTGGCAGGGGCCTACAAGAACGGCGAAGGTCCCTCGGGCCTGTTGACGCTCCCGGAGGCCGCCTGGGAGCTCTCGCTCGGCGTCTACTGCGCCTGGAAGGGGTTCCGTTCCTCGAGCCCGTTGGCCGAAGCAGCCCGCAATAGCGAGCCCGTGCCATCCAGCTGAAGAGCAGAGCACGGCTCCGGCGTAGCCGCCCGGAACCGCGTGCGTGTACGCCGCCGGGGGTGATCGCGCGCACGTGCTGCTGCCGTTTCCATCGTACGAGCGGTCCTCGTCGTTCGTGGCGGGTGTCGCTCCTCCCGGTAGTCGCCTGCGTCGGGCTTCTTGGTCAGTCTCGGTATCGAGACGATGCAGCTCGCCGGGTCGGTGACGGTGAGCCCAGGGCGGATCGCGGACATCGACGACTGATCGGCAACACTGTCGGAACGTTGCTTGGCTACGGAGCCTTCTGGTTGCTGGTGAAGTTCCCTGCGTCGGCACTGCTCGTCGCACGGGCCGCCTGGACACCCGGGGTCCGTGCGGGGCGGAACTCGCCAGCAGTCGGACGATGACTCGCACGTCGACCATCACAGCCGGTTGACAGGCGCGACCAGCCGTGTGTGGAGCAGAGGTGATCGCACGGGACGCCCGACCATCGGCAGATAAGCGCGCTTCTGCCTCGATAGGGACACACCCAGTGAGAGGTCCCCTCATCGGCGCTCCGACGGCTCGCACCGGCCGGCTGGACGTCGATTGGGCGGTGCCGGCGGACCGCGGGTAGTCTTGGGTAGTTGCCTCGGCGAGGGAGCGCACAGCGACTCCGTGATCGACAGGGCAGGTTCAGCCTCTGCGCCGCGCCTCCTGTCGGGAGCGCGGCGTTCGTCGTCTGCGGGCAGCCACCGGTTCGCACATCGACGCTGCACAGGAGACAAGCATGGCCACCGAGAAGATCACCGCCGAGATCCGCGAGGAGTTCGGCAAGGGTGCGGCTCGCCGCATCCGCCGCGACAACAAGATCCCCGCCGTCGTCTACGGGCACGGCAACGACACCGTGCACGTGACCCTTCCCGGGCACGCGACGATGATGGCTCTCAAGCACGGCGGCGCCAACGCGCTGCTCGAGCTCGACATCACCGGTCAGTCGCAGCTCGCGCTGGCCCGCGAGGTGCAGATCGACCCGATCCGCCGCGTCATCGAGCACATCGACTTCATCGCCGTACGCCGTGGCGAGAAGGTCACGGTCGACGTGCCGGTCCACGTGGTCGGCGACGCCGCTCCCGAGACCCTGGTCGTCACCGAGAACTCCACTGTCGAGGTCGAGGCCGAGGCCACCCACATCCCGGAGCAGATCGAGGTCGACATCGAGGGCGCCGCGATCGGCACGCAGATCCACGCCTCCGACCTGGTCCTGCCCGAGGGCACCACGCTGCTCACCGACCCCGAGACGCTGATCATCAACGTCACCCAGCAGGTCTCGCAGGCCGCGCTGGAGGCCGAGCTCGAAGAGGCCGAGGCCGACGCCGGCATCGTCCATGAGCCGTCCGACGACGAGATCGCCGACGCGCAGGCAGGGTCCGCCGAGAGCGGTGCCGAGAGCGGCGACGCCCAGGGCGACGCCACCGAGTGATCCGTCGCTGGCGGTCGAGGTGGTCGCGACGCGGCCGCCTCGGCGCCAGCACGCAGCGAAGGGACCGGGAAACTCCAGCCATGACGGCCGACCAGACGAGCGACGTGTGGCTGGTGGTCGGGCTGGGGAATCCCGGTCCTTCCTACGCTGGGCACCGCCACAACGTCGGGCACCTCGTCGTCGACGAGCTCGCCCAGCGGATGGGACAGGCGTTCAAGGCCGACCGCTCGGGCCGGGCCGAGCTGGTCGAGGGCCGGTTCGGGGCGCCGGGCACGCCGGGACCGCGCGTCGTACTGATGAAGGCGCGCTCGTACATGAACGAGAGCGGCGGGGCGGTGTCGACCGTCGCGAAGTTCTACAAGGTGTCGCCCGAGCACATCGTCGCCGTCCACGACGAGCTCGACATCCCCTTCGGCACACTGCGCGCCAAGCTGGGAGGTGGAGACAATGGTCACAACGGCCTGCGCTCGATGCGCGCGTCCCTCGGCACGGGGGACTTCCACCGGGTGCGGGCGGGCATCGGTCGGCCACCCGGGAGGCAGCCCGTGGCGGACTTCGTGCTGTCCAACTACGCCTCAGCTGAGCGCAAGGAGCTGCCTTTCCAGGTGATGGACGCCGCCGACGCGGTCGAGTGCCTGGTGACCGAGGGCCTCGCCAAGACGCAGCAGAAGTTCAACTCGTGAGCCCCTCCTGATCGACGACCGGACAACGTACCCGAAATGGGCCATTCGCGGGGGCCTGCGTCCCCTCTAGGGTTCCCATGTGCGGGCCTGGGGAGGCCGTGATCGGCGCACTTGGTGGGGAGAAGCGAAGATCATGGA
Source organism: Nocardioides sp. LHG3406-4 (assembly GCF_049897745.1). Classification (NCBI taxonomy): domain Bacteria; kingdom Bacillati; phylum Actinomycetota; class Actinomycetes; order Propionibacteriales; family Nocardioidaceae; genus Nocardioides; species Nocardioides sp. LHG3406-4. Next base: position 409,371 of record NZ_JAFCWV010000001.1, on the reverse strand, counting down.
CGAAGCAGTTTCCGAGCCAGACGGCCGCATCATGGCGTCGCCGTCGCCGGAGGCCTGGACGTTGCTCATCGAACAGTGCATGGACGAGCTCGACGGCCGCGACCGCGAGCTGCCCGAGGACCGACTGGTGTGGCTCGCCCAGCGACTCCAGGAGTTCCTCGGCCTGCGCGCCTGGTGGGTGGCGGCCGCGTTCGAGCGCGAGCTGGTGACCGTCGACTCCTCGGGGCACGGACCTGTGCAGGGACCGATCGACCGGGGCGACGACGCCCAGCTCCTCATCGACGGGTGCGACCCGGACGCGCAGGAGTGGTTGCTGGTGCTGCAGCGTGAGCCGGGCGGCTACGACCTGCGACTGGTCCGGCCGCTGGTGACCGCCCTGGTCTACGCGGCCCTGGGCTTCCCGCGGGCCCCGGCAGCCTCGGCCGTGCGCTGGCCGGCTCGCCGGATGCTCCACTCGACGGCCTGACGCTCGCAGAGGGGCCTTCTACCGGCCCGATCCCAGGGCGCCGTCAAGGTACGCCGTGAAGGCGGCGTCCGCGTCGTCGACCGCCCACGCGCCCAGCCCGAAGTGCTCGACGTAGAGCCAGCCGAGGCACCGGGTGCACACGAGCATCGCATGGGCCAAGAGCTCCTGGTCCACGTCCTCCGGCAGGGCGGCCACGGCCGACACCACCGCCGGGCTCAGTGCCGCCGTACGCGGCCCGGCGACGATGCTGCCGTCGGCCAGGCCCTCGAGGGCGGCGCTCAGGGGCAGCGCGACCAGCCGTTGCATCTCCTCCGACTGAGCGATGTCGGGGCGGGTCTGGTCGTCGCGGTTGGCGAAGATCAGCTCGAACTCCGAGCGGTGGGTGCGCGACCACGCGCGCATGGCCACGAACATCTCCCGGAGCCGTTCGACGGGCGGACGGGTCTGGTCGGCGCCGGCCATCGACACCGCCTCGGCGGCTGAGTCGAGGGCGTCGGCGCTGAGCGCCGCGACGAGGGCGCCGCGCGAGTCGAAGTAGCGGTACAGCGCTGACGGCGTCAGCCCGACATCGCGCGCAACCGCGCGCAGGGAGAGCTCTCCGGGGCCGTAGCGCAGCAGGTGGTCGCGGGCGGCCTGCTTGATCTCCAGGGCCGCCGCCTCGCGCAGGCGGGCGCGACGCGAAGACGGCTCGTGAGCATCGTCTTCTTGCGTCATCGGGTGCGGCACCTGTCCTAGGCGGTCTGCAGGGCCACCGTACGCGCTCCGGAGCGGGTTGCGACCCCGTTCGCAGGACCGGGTCAAAGAGGGGCGAAGGATCGTCAATTCCGGGTATGACAACGGTGTTCGCTGTAAAGAACACTGTTCTCGTCAGACGAGTGGGGGGGTGTCACATGGCGACAAGCACGAGTGCAACCAGTCTCCGACGGCGCCCAGACCGTGTTCGGTGTGGTCGTCGTCGGAGTGCAGTTACGGCTGGTGCGGGCCACGGCCGGGCCGCACCCTCGAAGTCCCCCCCTTCGAGCCGTCTGCACGGGCGGGGCCTCTCGCGACACTTCATGTGTCAGCTGAGCACGAAGGGCCCCGCCCACCGCTCTTCTTCTGTTCTGCGCTCTCCTGTCTTGGGTTCCGTCTCGCGACCTGAGTCGAGGGCCCGGGCATGACCTCGCTCGAGCTCGCCGTCGGCGCGGGTCGGACCCGCCACCTCGCCTGGCCCGTGAGCGGCTACGCCGTCTGGGTCGGCGTCGTCATCTTCGCCATCCTCACCACCGACGTCGCGATCGGCATCATGGCCGGCCTCGGCCCGGTGGTCACGGCCGTCGGCAGCGTGTCCGCCGTCGTGGGCGTCCTGATGGCCCGACGCGACATCGGCCGCGGCGCCGAGGCGCGCATCAGCACCTACATCCGCCACCAGGCGGCGTCGTTCGGCGTCGTCTCGGTGCTGGTCGTGGTGTCGGGCGTCGACCGTCCCTCCCAGCTCCTCGCCGGCTTCGCTGCCCAGTTCGCCGTCGTGGGCGTGCTGGCACGCGGCGCCAACAACGTGATCGTCCGCGCCGAGGTCGACCGCCGGGTGATGCTCGTCGGCGACCACGACGGCGTCCCTCACGCCCTCGACCAGCTCCGGCGCTCCGGTGGCTGCGAGGTCGTCGGGGTGGGCCACCTGGGCGAGGTCACCGAACGAGCCCTCGATCTCCCCGATGTGATGACCTGCGCTCTCACCTCGATCGAGCGGATCATCGAGATGGCCGCCGCCTGGCATGCCGACACGGTGGCGATCGCGCCGTCCGTGCACCTGAACTCGATGGCCCTGCGGCGACTCTCCTGGAAGCTGGCCGAGGCGAACGTCCGCCTGGTCGTGCTCGGGCTCCCCGACGGTGTCTCCCGCCGTCGCGTCACCCCCTTCCAGCTCGGCGCGGCCACCGGGGTCGAGGTCGCGGCTCCGCGACCCGGTCGGCTCGACCGTCTCGGCAAGGTCGTGATGGACCGCCTGGCCGCCGGGGCCATCCTGCTCGTGTCGCTGCCTGTCCTCATCGTGTGCGCGATCGCCATCCGCCTCGAGTCACGCGGTCCGGCCGTGTTCAAGCAGACCCGAGTGGGCCGCGACGGGACGCCGTTCACGATGTACAAGCTCCGCTCGATGTCCAGCGACGCTGAGGAGCGCAAGGCCGAGCTCGTCGCGCTCGACGAGGGCAACGGTCGCCTCTTCAAGATGAAGCAGGACCCGCGCATCACCCGGGTCGGCGGCCTGCTCCGCAAGACGTCGCTCGACGAGCTTCCCCAGCTCATCAACGTGGTGCGGGGCGAGATGTCGCTCGTCGGCCCGCGCCCCGCACTGCCGGCCGAGGTCGCCGAGTACGACGAGGACGAGCGCCGTCGGCTCGCCGTACGCCCCGGCCTCACCGGCCTGTGGCAGGTCAGCGGACGCTCAGACCTCAGCCACGACGAGTCGGTGCGTCTCGACCTGGAGTACACCGACAACTGGGACCTCGGCGAGGACCTGCGGATCGGGCTGAAGACCTTCGCCGCTGTGACCAGATCGACCGGGGCCTACTGATGGAGCTCTTCCAGCAGCACCCCGTCGGACTCGACGAAGCCGGCTCCCGTGCGGGGGCACCTGAACCGATGCTCGTCGAGTCGCTCCAGCGCCGCGCCGGCTGGCCCCACCCAGCCGACGCGGCGCGCGGGCACGCCCACGACGAGCGCGTAGTCCGGGACGTCGCGGGTGACGACCGAGCCGGCGCCGACCATGGCCCAGCGACCGATGGTCACCGGGGCGACGACCACGGCGCGGGCGCCCACCGAGGCGCCCTCGCGGACGACCACGGCCACGGCCTCCCAGTCGTCGCCGGTCTTGAGACGACCGTCGGCGGTGACCGCACGCGGCATCAGGTCATTGGTGAAGACGACGGCAGGGCCGATGAAAGCCCCGTCCTCGACGACGGCGGGCTCGTAGACGAGGGCGTGGTTCTGCAGCTTGCACCGGTCACCGATGCGCACGCCCGGCCCGACGTAGGCGCCTCGTCCGATGATGCAGTCGTCGCCGACGACGGCGTGCTCGCGCACCTGAGCGAGGTGCCAGACCAGCGTGCGGTCGCCGATGGTCGCCTCGTCGGAGACATCGGCGGAAGCTTGGATGCGCGGCCCTGGCGTCATGGCCCGGAGCGTAGCCGCCGCGCCGGATGGGCGCGATGACAACCCAGAAGAGCCCGACCAGGAGATCACAGATGCTGCCCAGGCTCGCTGCCCTCGTCGCGACGTTGATGACGGCGGCCCTGCTGGTCATCGTCGCGCCCGCGGCACCCACCCTCGCCGCGGGAGACCCGTGCGCCCCGGGTGGCAACAAGATCGCGTGCGAGAACAGCTTGCCGGGCACGCCCATGGAGCAGTGGGACGACATCTCCGGAGCCGGCGCCTCGTCGATCCAGGGCTTCTCGACCCAGATCTCGGTCAACCTCGGGCAGCGCGTCGACTTCAAGATCGACACCGACGCCCGCGCCTACACGATCGGGATCTTCCGCACCGGCTACTACGGCGGCGACGGCGCCCGCAAGATCGCCGACGTCACGCCGAGCGCGACGCTGCCCCAGAACCAGCCCAACTGCATCTCCGACGTCACCACCGAGCTCTACGACTGCGGCAACTGGGCGGTCTCCGCCTCCTGGACCGTCCCGTCGACGGCGGTCTCCGGCGTCTACATCGCGCGGCTGCACCGCTCCGACACCGGCGAGACCAGCCACATCACCTTCATCGTGCGCGACGACGCCAGCCGTTCCGACCTGGTGTTCCAGACCTCCGACACGACGTGGCAGGCCTACAACGACTACGGCGGCTCCAACCACTACTGGGGTGGGGCCAACGGCCGTGCCTACAAGGTCTCCTACAACCGTCCCGTGATCACCCGGGGCGGCATCGGCGGACGCGACTTCTACATGTCCAACGAGTACCCCCTGGTGCGCTTCCTCGAGAAGAACGGGTACGACGTCAGCTACATCGCGGGCGTCGACACCCACCGCTCGGGTCAGCTGCTGACCAACCACAAGGCCTTCCTCTCCGTCGGTCACGACGAGTACTGGACCGGACCCCAGCGCGCCAACGTGACAGCCGCCCGGGACGCCGGCGTCAACCTGATGTTCCTCAGCGGCAACGAGATGTACTGGCGCAGCCGCTTCGAGCCGAGCGCCGACGGGAGCAGCACGCCGAACCGCACGCTGGTGACCTACAAGGAGACCTGGGACCGTCGCAAGAGCGACCCGACCGACGAGTGGACCGGCACCTGGCGCGACCCCAGGTACGCCGCCCCGAGCCAAGGGGCGGGGACACCCGAGAACGCCCTGATCGGCACCATGTACATGGTCAACAACGACGATCTGGCGCTGACGGTCTCCGCCGAGGAGGGCAAGCTCCGGCTCTGGCGCAACACCTCGCTGGCCAGCCTGCCGACGGGCACCACCCGCGCGCTTGCGCCGCACACCGTCGGCTACGAGAGCAACGAGGACCTCGACAACGGCTTCCGGCCCAAGGGCCTGATCCGGCTGTCGACGACGACCGGCCCGACCCCCGAGTACCTCCAGGACTTCGGCAACACGGTGAAGCCGGGGACGACCACGCACCACATGACCATGTACCGCGCGGACAGTGGTGCGCTCGTGTTCAGTGCCGGGACGGTGCAGTGGACGTGGGGCCTCGACGCGGTCCACGACAGCCCCTTCCCCAACGAGCCCGCCGACGCGCGGATGCAGCAGGCGCAGGTCAACCTGCTGGCCGACATGGGCGCCCAGCCGAAGACTCTCCAGTCCGGCCTCGTCGCAGCCGCCCCGTCCACCGACACCACCCGACCGACCGCGGCCTTCACGACGCCCGCGGCCGGGTCCACCCGCGCCAACGGCGCCCGGGTCACCGTGACCGGCACCGCCAGCGACGTCGGGGGCCGAGTCGCAGCGGTCGAGGTCTCGACCGACGGCGGCACGACCTGGCACCCGGCCAGCGGGACCACCTCGTGGTCCTACGACTACATCCAGCAGGGCCTCGGGGCCGAGTCGCTCAAGGTCCGTGCCGTCGACGACAGCGCCAACATCGGCGTGGCCGCCACCCGTGACATCACCGTCACCTGCCCGTGCACAGCCTTCGGCTCGGTCGTCCCGAAGGTGCCTGCCTCCGACGACGGCTCGGCCGCCGAGCTCGGGCTGCGGTTCACTGCCAAGGCCGACGGCTTCATCTCCGGTGTCCGCTTCTACAAGGGCGCCGGCAACGGCGGGACCCACGCGGGCTCGCTGTGGAGCACGGCCGGCCAGCAGCTGGCCACGGCCACCTTCACCGACGAGACCGCGACCGGCTGGCAGAAGGTGAGCTTCCGCAGCCCGGTCCCGGTGACCGCCGGTCAGACGCTGGTGGTGTCCTACTCGGCACCTCAGGGCCACTACGCCGCCGAGGCCGACGCCTTCGCCTCCCTCGGTGTCGAGGCCGACCCGTTCTCGATCGCCGGCGGGTTCGGGGCCCCTGCGTCCGGTGTCTACGCGAACGTGGGTCAGTTCCCCATCAACAGCTTCGGCTCACCGAACTACTTCGTGGACGCCGTCTTCACCACCACCGACGACTCGCCGCTGACGGCCAGCGGCCACTGGCCGCTGGCCGGGTCGTCCAGCGTGCCGACCTCGACCACGCTGCGTGCCACGTTCTCCAAGCCGGTGGCCCCCGCGAGCGTGGCCGTGACCCTGAAGGACGGTGCCGGCAACACCGTCGCCGGCAGCACGGCGTACGACGCCGCGACCCGCACCGCCACCTTCACGCCCTCCTCGCCGCTCGCAGGGTTCGTCCGGTACACCGCGACACTGGCCGCCACCGACCAGCAGGGGATCGCCCTCTCCGACGGCAAGGCCTGGTCGTTCACCACGGCCCGGCCCCCCAGCGCCCCAGGCGTGTGCCCGTGCTCGCTCTTCGACGACTCCACCGTCCCCACGGTGCTCGAGGCACCCGACTCCACGCCGGTGACCCTCGGCGTCCGGTTCTACCCCGACGTGGCCGGCACCATCTCCGGGGTGCGCTTCTACAAGGGCGCGGGCAACACCGGCACCCACACCGGCGCCCTCTGGTCCAGTGACGGCACCCAGCTCGCCGAGGGCACCTTCACCGGCGAGTCCACCTCCGGCTGGCAGACCCTGACCTTCGCGCAGCCCGTGACGGTCAGCAAGAACACCGAGTACGTCGCCTCCTACCGCACCACCGTCGGCAAGTACTCCGTGACGCCCAACGCCTTCGCCGACTCGGACCTCTCGCGGCCGCCGCTCCGGGTGGCTCCGGGGGCCGGCTCCTACACCTACGGCGCTGGCTTCCCGTCCGCCTCGTCGCAGCAGAACTACATGGTCGACGTGGTCTTCGAGCGCCCGGCTCCCGCGATCGCCGTCGAGTCCCAGGATCCCGCGCCCGGCGCGGTCGCCGTACCCCGCAGCAGCACCGTCCGCGTCTGGTTCACCCAGCCGATCGCGGCCGGCGCCTCGATGACCGTCCGCCAGGTGACGGCGACCGGCACGACGTCCCTGGCCGGGTCCACCGAGCTGCTCTCCGACGGCACCATGCTGCGGTTCACGCCGGCGGCTCCGCTGCCCGGTGACGCCGACATCCGCGTCGACCTCACCGGCGTCCGGTCGACCGAGGGCGCGGTCCTGGCCGCCCAGACGTGGACCTTCCGCACGAGGTCGGCGACCGCGGCGGCCGAGCAGACCCTCTTCGGCGACCAGGTGCCGCAGGTCCAGGCGGCGGACGACGGAGCTCCCATCGAGGTCGGTACGGCGTTCTCGCCGACCGCCGACGGCCAGGTCACCGCCCTGAGGTTCTTCAAGGGCGCGGGCAACGCCGGCACCCACACGGGGTCGCTCTGGAGCGCGACCGGCCAGCGACTGGCCACGGTGACGTTCGCCGGGGAGACGCCGAGCGGATGGCAGACGGCGCGCCTGTCCTCGCCGGTGTCGGTCTCCGAGGGCACGACCTACGTCGTCTCCTACCTCGCGCCCCAGGGGCACTACTCCTACACGTCCGGGTTCTTCTCCCAGCCGTGGACCGCCGGTGACCTGACGGCGCCACAGGAGAACGGTCGCTTCCTCTACGCCCCCGCGGGCGGCTTCCCCCAGTACTCCACCGGTTCGGCCAACTACTTCGCCGACGTGGTGTTCGAGAAGTCCCCGGCCACGGTGGCGGTGGCCAGCCGCACCCCCGGCCCCGGCGCGACAGGGGTCGCCCGAGACGTCTCCGTCGAGGCCGTGCTCACGAAGCCGGTGCAGCCGGGCTACACCATGACGCTGCGCCAGGGCACCACCAGCCTGGCCGGCACGGCGACCCTGTCGACCGACGGCCGCACGATCGTGTTCGACCCCGCTACCGCCCTGCCGGCCGACGCGGAGATCACCGTCACGCTCTCGGGGGTGACCTCCACCGAGGGCGCGACCCTCGGCACCGTGACCTGGACCTTCCGCACGGCACCGGACGGCGCGTCGAGCGGCACGGTCTCGCTCTTCACCGGGGTGGTCCCGCAGACGACCTCCGTCGACGACAGCGGGCCGGTCGAGCTGGGCGTCGCCTTCACGCCGTCGGTCAACGGCGCCGCGCAGGGCGTCAGGTTCTTCAAGGGGGCCGGCAACACCGGAGTGCACACCGGCTCGATCTGGAGTGCCGGCGGCACGCGGCTGGGCACGGTCACGTTCACCGCCGAGAGCTCCTCGGGCTGGCAGACCGCCACCTTCGCGACGCCCGTGGCGCTGACGGCGGGCCAGACCTACGTCGTCTCCTACTACGCGCCCCGGGGCCACTACTCGGCGACACCGGGATACTTCGCTGACAGTCGGACCGTGGGGCCGCTCTCGGCGCCGGCGTCCGGCAACGGTCGCTACGTCTACGGGAGCGGTGGAGGGCTCCCCACCAACTCGTGGAACGGCACCAACTACTTCGTCGACCTGGTTTTTCGCCAATCCAGTCCCTAGCGGGGCACGCAGGGCGGATGATCTAACACAACAAGCTCGACAATCCTGGGGGGATTGAATGTCAGACAGCAGAAGGCTGGGCGTTGCCGTCGTGGGCGCCGGCTACTGGGGACCCAACCTGATCCGGAACTTCCGGATCGCCGAGGACTGGGACCTCGTCGCCGTATGCGACCTCGATGTCGATCGCGCACAGCGAGTGCTCGGCGAACGCAGCGGCGTCGACGTGCACGCCGACCTCGCCGAGGTGCTCTCGCGCGACGACGTGGACGCCATCGCGATCGCCACGCCGGCCCGGACACACCAGGACATCGCGCTCGCGGCCCTGCACGCCGGCAAGCACGTGCTGGTCGAGAAGCCGCTGGCCGAGAGCGTCGCCCAGGGCTCGACCATGGTCGACCTCGCGCGGTCGCAGGGTCTCGTGCTGATGGCCGACCACACCTACTGCTACACGCCGGCCGTGCTCAAGATCCGTGAGCTGGTGGAGGCGGGCGAGCTCGGCGACATCCTCTTCGTCGACTCCGTGCGCATCAACCTCGGCCTGGTGCAGCCCGACGTCGACGTCTTCTGGGACCTCGCCCCGCACGACCTGTCCATCCTCGACTTCATCCTCCCGGGCGGGCTCCGCCCCACGGGCGTCTCGGCCCAGGGCGGCGACCCGCTCGGCGCCGGCAAGCCGTGTGTCGGCTACCTCACCATGCCGCTGCCGGGCGGCGCCATCGCGCACGTCCACGTCAACTGGCTCAGCCCCACGAAGATCCGCCAGATGGTGATCGGCGGCAGCCGACGCACCCTCGTCTGGGACGACCTCAACCCGCAGCAGCGGCTGAGTGTCTACGACCGGGGAGTCGACCTGGCCCAGCAGTCGGTGGACTCCTCCGACGACCGGGCGGCCGCCACGATCTCCTACCGGCTCGGTGACACCTGGGCTCCGGCGCTGCCGGAGCGCGAGGCTCTGGGCGCCATGGTCGCGGAGTACGCCGCGTGCATCCGCGACCAGCGGGCCTCACGGACCGACGGGGAAGCCGGGCTGCGCGTGCTGTCGGTGCTGGAGGCGGCCTCGGCCAGCCTCGCCGACGGCGGGGCGCTCGTCGACGCCGGACTTTCAACCCCAGAGCTGGAGGCAGTCTGATGACGACGCTCTCAGGCGCCCGGGTCCTGGTGACCGGCGGCGCAGGCACCATCGGCTCGACGTTGGTCGACCAGCTCGTGGCGGCCGACGTGGCCCATGTCGACGTGCTCGACAACCTCGTCCGCGGCCGTCGGGCCAACCTCGACGAGGCCATGGCCTCCGGGCGGGTGACGCTCGTCGAGGGCGACGTACGCGACCGGGACCTGGTGCACGACACGACCCGCGGCAAGGACCTGGTCTTCCACCAGGCGGCGATCCGCATCACCCAGTGCGCCGAGGAGCCCCGGCTGGCGCTCGAGGTGCTGGTCGACGGCACGTTCAACGTCGTCGAGGCAGCCGTCGAGCACGGGGTCGACAAGCTCGTGGCCGCGTCCTCGGCGTCGGTGTACGGCCTGGCCGAGGAGTTCCCGACCACCGAGCGGCACCACCACCACAACAACGACACCTTCTACGGCGCCGCCAAGTCGTTCAACGAGGGCATGATTCGCAGCTTCCGGGCGATGAACGGCCTCGACTACGTGCTCCTGCGCTACTTCAACGTCTACGGACCGCGGATGGACGTGCACGGCCTCTACACCGAGGTGCTCGTGCGCTGGATGGAGCGGATCGCCGACGGCCAGCCGCCCCTGATCTTCGGTGACGGTCTGCAGACGATGGACTTCGCCTACACCACCGACATCGCCCGGGCCAACGTGCTCGCGGCCGCCAGCGACGTCACCGACGGTGTCTACAACATCGCGTGTGGCGAGGAGACGAGCCTGCTCGGGCTGGCCGAGGCGCTGCTGCGGGTGATGGGTTCCGACCTCGACGTCGAGCACGGCCCCGAGCGCGCCGTCAACGGCGTCGTACGCCGGCTCGCGGATGTCTCGGCTGCCGAGCGCGACCTCGGCTTCGTCGCCCAGGTCGGCCTCGAGCAGGGGCTGCGCGAGCTCGTCGAGTGGTGGCGCCCCCTGCGCGCCGAGATCGCGGCGGGCCGCACCCCGGTGGCGTCGTGAGCCGCATCAACGTCATGCAGCCCTGGCTCGGCGACGAGGAGGCCGCCGCCGTGGCCGAGGTCATCGCGTCGGGCTGGGTCGCCCAGGGACCCCGCGTCGCGGCGTTCGAGGCCGCCTTCGCCGAGTTCGTGCAGGCCGAGCACGCGGTGGCCGTCTCGTCGTGCACGACCGGGCTCCACCTGGCCCTGCTGGTGGCCGGGGTCGGTCCCGGTGACGACGTCGTGGTGCCGTCGTTCTCCTTCATCGCCACCGCCAACGCCGTGACCTACGTCGGCGCCCGCCCCGTCTTCGCCGACGTGGACCCCACCACCGGCAACCTCACGGCCGAGACCGTCGCCGCGGCGCTCACGGCGCAGACGCGCGCCGTCATCGGCGTCGACCAGGGCGGCGTCCCCCTCGACCTGGACCCGCTCCGCGCGCTGTGCGACCCGCAGGGCATCGTCGTGATCGAGGACGCCGCGTGTGCGGCCGGCTCGACCTACCGTGGTCGTCCGGTCGGCGCCGGCGCCGAGATCGCCGCCTGGTCGTTCCACCCGCGGAAGATCCTCACCACCGGTGAGGGCGGCATGATCACCACGTCCCGTCCCGAGTGGGCGGCCCGCGCCCGGCAGCTCCGTGAGCACGCGATGAGCGTCTCCGCGGCAGACCGGCACTCGCAGGTCCTGGCTCCTCCGGAGAAGTACGCCGAGATCGGCTTCAACTTCCGGATGACCGACCTCCAGGCGGCGGTGGGCATCGTCCAGCTCGGCCGGTTGCCGGAGGTGGTCGCCCGCCGCCGGGCCATCGCCGCGTCGTACGCCAAGGCCGTCGACGAGATCGAAGGGCTGCGCATCGTGACCGACCCGGCGTGGGGCACCACCAACTACCAGTCGTGCTGGGTCGAGGTCGAGCCAGGCTTCCAGCAGGACCGCGAGCAGCTGATGGCGAGCCTCGCCGAGGCGGGCATCTCGGCGCGTCGCGGCATCATGGCCGCCCATCGACAGCCCGCCTACCGCGGCGTCGACACGGGCGACCTCCCGCTGCCGGTGACCGAGCGGCTCACCGACCGCACCCTGATCCTGCCGCTGTTCCACCAGCTCTCGGAGTCCGACCAGGCGCGGGTCATCGAGGCGCTGCGCAGTGCGGCACGCGGCTGATGAACGGCCTGCTGCTCGTCGCCGCCAGCGGGCTGGCCCGCGAGACGCTGGTCGTCGAGCAGCTCCTCGAGCGCTTCGACTCCTTCCACGTCGTCGACGACGACCCTGACCGCTGGGGCACGTCCCTCGACAGCGTCCCGGTCGTCGGCGGCCTCGAGCTGGTGCGTGAGTACGCCGACCACGCCGTGCTCGTCTGCGCCGGACGCGGCGCCGTACGCCGCTCGCTCGTCGCCCGCCTCGCAGAGCTCGGCGTCACCCGCGACCGCTACGCCACGACCGTCCACCCCGCCGCCGTCGTGCCGCCCGGCTGCGACGTCGGCGCCGGCAGCATCGTGCTCGCGGGCGTGGTGATGACGGCCGACGTCCGTCTCGGCGACCACGTCGTGGCCATGCCGCACGTCACGCTCACCCACGACGACGCGGTCGGCGACTTCGCGACCCTGTGCGCCGGGGTCACCCTCGGTGGAGAGGTGTCGGTGGGGGAGGGCGCCTACCTCGGCATGTCCTCCAGCGTCCGCGAACGCGTCGCGATCGGCCCCGACGCGGTGCTCGGCATGGGTGCCGCCCTGCTGTCCGACCTGCCCGCCGGCGAGACCTGGGTGGGAGTGCCCGCCCGCCGGGTTGCCGCCGCAGCCCGCGTGAGGAGCGGCTGACATGAGGTTCCATCGGCCGCGCGCGCTGACCACGCGCCCGACCGTGTCGGTGGTCGTCCCCTGCTACAACTACGGGCACTACCTGCCCGACGCGGTGGCCAGCGCCCTCGACCAGGAGGGCCTCGAGGTCGACGTGCTCATCGTCGACGACGCCTCACCCGACGACAGCGCCAGGGTCGCGCGCAAGCTCGCGGCGGCCGACCCGCGTGTCGACGTGCTCGTGCACGACGTCAACGCCGGCCACATCCGCACCTACAACGACGGCCTCACCAAGGCCACCGGCGACTACGTCGTGCTGCTCTCCGCCGACGACCAGCTGCCGCGCAACGCGCTCACCCGGGCCGTGGCGCTGATGGAGCACCACCCGCGGGTGGGGCTCGTCTACGGCCACCCGGCGACCTTCGAGACGACGCCGACCCCCTCGCAGGAGGAGCCCCGCAACTGGACCGTGTGGTCCGGCCGGGAGTGGCTGGGCGCTCTGGTGCGCCGCGGCGGCAACGTCATCATGAGCCCCGAGGTCGTCCTCCGCCGCGAGGCCTGGCAGCAGATCGGCGAGTACGACGCCCGGTTGCCGCACTCCGCCGACCTCGCCGCCTGGCTGCACACCGCGCTGCGCTGGGACATCGGGCGCGTCAACGGCACCGACCAGGCCTACTACCGCGTGCACGGCGCCAACATGCACCTCACCACCTACGCCGGCATGCTCGTCGACCTGACGGAGCGGCGTACCACCTTCGAGCTGCTCATGGCGGAGGGCGATCCGCTGCCCGCCGACGCGCGGCAGCTGCACGCCCGCGCCCGCGCGGCCCTGGCGAGCCAGGCCCGCCGGCTGGCCCGCGAGGCCGCGGAGTCCCCGGCCGACCGCGCGGCGTTCCTGGCGTTCGCCGACGAGACCGCCGGTCCGCTGGCCCGGAGGCCGCGTCCCTCTTCCTCGCCGGTCGTGCTCGGCGGGGCGATCCGCAGCGGCCGAGCCGCACGCCGCCGGGTCCGCGAGACGATGCGCTACCACCGCTGGCACAGGTACGGGCTATGAGCCGCGCGCTCTCCGGCAAGGTCACCCGCGGGTTCGCCTGGAGTGCCGTGAGCAACGCCTCGATGCGGCTCGGGTCGCTGCTGACAGGTGTCGTGCTGGCCAGGCTGCTGGTGCCGGAGGAGTTCGGCGTCTACGCCATCGCCCTGATGGTCCAGGTGATCCTGATCAACCTCGCCGAGCTCGGGCTGGCGGCCGACCTCGTCAGGCACGGAGACCTCGATCGTCGCGGACCGACCATCACCACCGTCGCGCTGGGCGCGTCGGGCACGCTGATGGTGCTGATGTGGGTGACGGCCGAGCCGGTGGCCCGGCTGATGGGGTCGGCCGAGGCCGCCCCGGTCATCGTCGTGATGGCCCTGACCCTGCCCCTGGCCGGGATCACGGCGGTGCCCTTCGCGCACCTGCAGCGCGAGTTCCAGCAGTCCAAGCTGTTCATGATCGAGGCCAGCAACTTCGTGGTCGGCACCGTCGTCACGATCAGCCTCGTGGTGGCTGACTGGGGACCCATCTCACTCGCCATCGGCCGGGTCGCGGGACAGGTCGTGGCCACCGTCTTGCAGTTCCACCTCACGGGTCGGCGGTTCCGGGTGGGCTGGCAGCCCGACATCGCGCGCTCCGGCATCCGCTTCGGGCTTCCCCTGGCCTGTGCCGGGGTGCTGGCGTGGACCCTGCTCAACATCGACACCATGCTCGTCGGCGGGGTGGCCGGAGCCACCGCCCTGGGCTTCTACGTGCTCGCGTTCAACATCTCCTCCTGGCCCTCGTCGGTCATCGGCACCGCCGTCCGTGCCGTGGCCTTCCCGGCGTTCAGCCAGCGCAGCCTGGAGTCCGGGCAGCGCGACGTCACCGGGGTGGTCCGGGCGACCTCGGTGGTGTGGGCCGCAGCCCTGCCCGTGGCGGTGGTGCTGGCGATCCTGGCCGACCCCGTCATCGAGGTGGTCTACGGCCAGCGGTGGCTGCCGTCCGCGCCGGTGCTCGTCGGGCTCGCCGTCTTCGGCGCCCTGCGCGTGGCGTTCGACCTCTGGATCGCCTACCTCACCGCCTGCGGCGCGGCGGGAGCCCTGCTCTGGACCCAGGTGGTCTGGATCGCCGCCCTGACGCCGGCCATGTACCTCGCCATCCAGCGTGACGGCATCGTCGGCGCCGGCTGGGCCCATGTGATCGTGGCCGCACTCGTGATGCTGCCCGTCTACCTCGCCACCATGCGCCGCTACGACGTACCTGTCGGCGCTCTCCTGCTCGGCTTCCTGCCCGCGTCGCTGGGTGTGCTGCCCGCGGCCGCGGCCGGGCTGCTCGTCGCCGGGCTGGTCGACAACCCCTACCTGCGGATCCTGGCAGCCGGATCCGCCCTCGCGCTGACCTACCTCGCATGCATGTGGCCGTGGCTCCGCACCCAGCGCCGCCTCCTCAAAGACCCCCCGGCGCCGGTCGACCCGGCGCCGGTCCAGACGAACCAGGAAGTGACATGACCGAACGCCCCATCCCCCTCGTCGACCTCGCCCTCGCCCACGAGCGCGTCGCCGAAGCCATCTCCGCCGGCATGCAGGAGGTGCTCGCCACGACCTCCTTCGTGCTCGGCCCGGCCGTGACCCGTTTCGAGGAGGAGTTCGCCCGCTACTGCGGGGTCTCCGAGTGCCTCGGCGTGGCCAATGGCACCGACGCGATCGAGCTCGCCCTGCGCGGCCTCGGCATCGGTGCCGGCGACCAGGTGATCATCCCCGCCAACACGTTCGTCGCGACGGCCGAAGCCGTCGTCCGCGCCGGTGCCGAGGTGGTGCTCGCCGACGCGACGGAGGACTACCTGATCGACCCCGCGTCGGTCAAGGAACGCCTCACGCCCGCGACCCGGGCGGTCATCGGAGTCCACCTCTACGGCCAGATGGCGCCCATGGAGGAGCTGCGGGCAGTCCTGCCCGACGACGTACTCCTCGTCGAGGACGCCGCCCAGTCGCAGGGCGCGAGCAGGTTCGGCGCCCGGGCGGGTTCAGTGGGAGACGTCACGGGCACGAGCTTCTACCCCGGCAAGAACCTCGGCGCCTACGGCGACGCCGGCGCGGTGCTGACCCCTAACGCCGAGGTGGCCGAGCGGATCCGCGCCATCCGCAACCACGGCGGCGTCCGCCGCTACGAGCACACCCTCATGGGCGTGAACTCGCGGATGGACTCGCTGCAGGCCGCCGTGCTGTCGGCGAAGCTCGAAGTGCTCGACGAGTGGAACGCCGAGCGCCGCGCCGCCGCGACCCTGTACGCCGACCTGCTCGCTGACGTCGCGGGCGTCGAGGTTCCCGTCATCGCCGCGGGCAACGAGCACGTCTGGCACCTGTACGTCGTCCAGGTGGCCGAGCGCGACCGCGTGCTGGCCGACCTCGGCGCGGCGGGCATCGGCGCGGGCATCCACTACCCGCTGCCCGTGCACCTGCTCCCCGCCTTCGCCCACCTCGGCCACCAGCGGGGGGACTTCCCCGTGTCCGAGGCCGCCTGCGACCGCATCCTGTCGCTGCCGTTGTTCCCCGGCATCACTGAGGAGCAGCAGGTCCGGGTCGTGTCGGTGCTCACGTCCTCCCTGGGAAACTAGGGACGCCTCGGTGAGACTCGACCCGGCCGGGCACGCAGCGTCGGCCCTCGCGACCATCCGCAAGGTCCGCCGTCGGGGCGCGCGCTCGGTGGCCGCCACGATGGGCCAGCGCGTCCACGACCGGTACCGCTCCGACGACCTCGCGGTGCACCTGCTCGAGGGCGATCTCGCCGATCCGGGGCAGCTGCGCCTGACCCCAGGGGTCGTCCTTCCCGAGGGTGCCGCCGCGACGGTCGGGTGGGTGTGCACCCCCGCCGGTCCGGCCTCCGGCGGGCACACCACGCTCTTCCGCATGGTCCGAGGCGTCCGCGAGCGTGGGCACCGGTGCGTGGTGTTCCTGTACGACGTCTACGGCGGCGACTTCGACCGCAACGTTGCTCGGATGCGCGCCGGCTGGCCCGGCCTCGACGTCGAGTATCGCGACGCGACGGGACCGATCGACGGAGTCGACGCCTGTGTCGCCAGCTCGTGGGAGTCGGCGCAGATCCTGGCCCTTCGCGGCACCTCGGCGATGCACCGGCTCTACTTCGTCCAGGACTACGAGCCGTTCTTCTTCCCGCGGGGCTCGCTCCACTCGCTGGCCGAGGACACCTACCGCTTCGGGTTCGTCAACGTCGCGCTGGGCGCGGCCGTGGCCGACATGCTGGCCATCCAGGCCGGGGCCGCCTCCGTGGTGGTGCCGTTCGGCTGCGACACCGAGGCCTACCGCATCGACAACCCGGCACAGGAGCGGTCGGGAGTGGTGTTCTTCGCCCGCCGCCACGTGCCTCGCCGCGGCTACGACATCGGGGTGCGCGCCCTCGCCGAGTTCCACCGGATCCGACCCGACCAGGAGATCCAGGTCTACGGCGACCACGTCAGCGACCTCGGCTTCCCGGTGACCAACCACGGGCGGCTCTCCGCCGTCGAGCTCAACGCGCTCTACAACCGCACGATCGGCGGCCTGGCCCTCTCGTTCACCAACGTCACCCTGGTCGGCGGGGAGATGCTCGCCGCCGGCAACATCCCGGTGGCGAACCGCAGTCCCTACGCCCACGGGGGACTCGACAACGACCACGTCGTCTGGGCCGACCCGACCCCGCGTGCCCTTGGTCAGGCGCTCGCCGAGGTGGTCGCGCACCCCGACCTCCAGGCTCGTGCGGCGACTGCCAGCCGGAGCGTGACGGGCAGCTGGTCGGACACCCAGGACCGGCTCGTCGAGCTCCTCGACGGGGTGCTGTACGGCCCAGCGGACGGCACCGCGGGGGCGGCACCGGCCTGAGCGCCGGTTTGCGATGGTCGCGGGCCTGGGGCATGGTGTTGGACCGACGCGTAGCACATTGTCCCGATCGGGCCTTGGCCCGGTCTGCTCCCTACCTCGCCCCCGAGAGGTGTGTCGCATGTTCCGAGCTCGATCCCGAGGCACCCCAGTGCCTGTTCTCCTGGCCGCCCTGATGGCCGCCCTGCTCCTCGCTCCGTCCGCGTCTGCCGCCGGCCCCTGGCGCGACGCGCCGAGCTCGAGCCGGCCCAGCCAGGCCCAGCAGACAGGCCCCGCTGCGGAGCAGGACCCCCAGCTCCGGGCCGCCGCCCCGAAGCACAAGAAGACCCTTCGCGGCTGGCAGCTCAACGAGCGGAAGGTCGGCTTGGCGCCGTTCGGTCTGTCGTGTGACTCCCTGAAGGAGTACACCGGCCCCGCCCGGCCGCCCGCCGGCACCAAGATCAAGCGCAGGCTGGTGACCGAGCCGCTCGACCTCTCCAACGGCGACATCGTCGTGACCAAGTCGTGCATCCGGCCGACGAGCACGGGCTACCACAACGAGTTCCTCGTCACCACGACCAGGTGCGACGACAGCTGCTCGGCCCCCGCACGCGGTCACGTCGTGATCCGGGACTCGGAGATCAGTGGCCTCGCCATGGATCCCGAGGAGATCTCCACCTCGTGCGCGTTCCTCGGCATCGGCACCCTGAAGCGCAACCTCATGCACGGCATGGGCTCGGGCATCTGCTTCTTCGAGACCGGCGACAAGTTCGACGCGCTGGCGGAGAACAACTACGTGACCGGCCTGCGCTCCTACGGCGACTCGCACAACGAGGCCGCCACCATCCGTGACTTCGAGAAGGCCGGCGGCCGGTCCGCGACCTTCTTGAACAACCGTCTGGAGTGCACCAGCGGCAACGTCACCGGCGGGCTGTTCATCCAGCCCACCTGGGAGTCGATCTACAACGTCGACGTCATCGGCAACTACATCGAGGGCGACGGCTACAACCTGTTCGTCTCCGGTGGCGGCGGCTCGTACGACGACCTGTCCTCGATCAACAACCGCTTCCGGTCAACCGGCTGGGGCCCCTCCGTCGTCGACGAGGGCGACGGTTGGGACACCTGGCGGAAGAACTACCTGTTCGACCCGAGCGCCAAGAAGTCGGCGGGCCGACCCGTCCGGCAGTAGCCCTTCGGCTCAGGTCTGGGCCCTGAAGAACTGCTCGTGCCACACCTCGAGGCACATCAGGGTCCAGATCCGGCTCTCCTCGCTGGCGGTGCCACGCTCATGGCGTTCCAGGAGCGTGCGCACCGCCGCGCGGTCGAAGGTCTGGGCCACGAAGGAGTCGGTGCCGGTGAGCCGGTCCCACATGGAGTCGCGCAGGCCGGTGCGGAACCAGTGGTCCAGCGGGACCCGGAAGCCCACCTTGCGACGGTCGACGACCTCGTCGGGCAGGTAGCGGCGGGCGACCTCCTTGAGGACCCACTTGGTCACCCCGCGCCGCACCTTGACGCTCGACGGCAGCCGGAAGGCCAGCTCGACCAGGTGGTGGTCGAGCAGGGGCGGCCTCAGCTCGAGCGAGGCGGCCATCGACATCCGGTCGCCACGCTCGAGGAGGTTGTCGGGCAGCCACGCCCGCAGGTCGTGGCGCAGCATCCGGTCGACGGTGTCGGCTCCGGGCGGGCTGGCGTCGTGCGGCCGGACAGGTGCGTCACCCCCGAGCAGGGCACGTCGCTCGGCGGTCGTGAAGGGTGCGAACCAGGTGCGCAGCCGCTCGGTCTCGTCGGCCCCGCCCGCTGCGCGCAGGGCGACCCGCGCCCGGGCCAGACGGGTGCCGAGCCGTGGCTCGACGCGGTCGACGACCGAGCGGCGTACGCCGGCCGGGACGATGCCGGCCGCAGCGACCGCCCGGGCGTAGCGGTACTTGGGGTAGCCCGCGAAGAGCTCGTCGCCACCCTCCCCGGAGAGGACGACGCGGACCTGCTCGCGGGCCGCCTTCGCGAGCCCGAACACCGCGATGTCGGCGGGCTCGGAGACGGGTGCGTCCCGGTGCCAGGTCAGCACGGGCCAGAGGTCCTCGAAGTCGTCGGCGCGCAGGTGGACCTCGTGATGGTCGGTCCCGACGTGCTCGCTGACCCGGCGGGCCCACGGCAGCTCGTCGTGGCGCGGGTCGCCGAAGCCGGCGGCGAAGGTCTTGATCCGCCCCGACGACCGGGTCGCCTGGGCGACGGCGGCGATCAGGCTGCTGTCGATGCCGCCGCTGAGGTAGGAACCGACCGGGACGTCGGCCACGAGCGCGGCTCCGACGGCCTCGCGCACGGCGCCGTCCACCGCGTCGACGGCCCGCTCCGGGGTCCAGGTGCCGGGGGAGTCCTGGGTGGGGAGCGCCCAGTAGCGGGTCACCTCGAGGGTGCCGTCGGAGGAGAGCGCCGCCCGGTGGGCCGGGGGGAGCTTCTTGATGCCGTCGAAGAGCGTGTCCGGGGACGGCACGGCCCGGGCGGTCAGGTAGGCGTCCAGGCTGGCCGCGTCCACCCGGCGCGGCACCCCGCCCGCGTGGAGAGCCTTGATCTCGGAGCCGAAGACCAGCGAGCCCGCGTCGAGCCGGTAGTAGAGCGGCAGGACCCCGAGGCGGTCGCGCACCAGGTGCGTGGTGCCGGTCTCCGCGTCGTGAGCGACCAGGGCGAACTGGCCGCGGAGCCGGTCGACGAACCCGATCCCCTCGGTCGCCAGGCCGGCGAGGACGACCTCGGTGTCGCCGCTCGTGCCGAAGGGGTAGTCGAGATCGGCGCGCAGCTGCCGGTAGTTGAAGATCTCGCCGTTGAAGACGAGCACCCAGCGGCCGTCGACCGAGTGCATCGGCTGGTGCGAGTCGGCCAGGTCGATGATCGACAGGCGGGTGTGGGCCAGGCCCAGGCCCGGGCCGTGCCACACCGCCGACTCGTCGGGTCCCCGGTGCGTCAGCGTCGCGGCCATCGCGCGCAGCATGGCGTCGTCCACGCCCGCGCCGTCGAACCGGCGTACGCCGGCGATGCCGCACATCAGTGCCTCCCGGCGTGGTCGGTGAGCCGCACGAGCGCCCGGGCCCGCGCCGCCCAGCTGTAGTCGAGGATCGAGGCGCGGAGCTCGTCACGGTCGACCGGCTCGGCGAGCGCGGCCCGCACCAGCGTCGGGAACTCCGACCGCTCACCCGCCACCCGCACCCGGTCACGGTAGTCGTCGACCTCGGGATACTCGGTGGTGACGACAGGCAGCCCCAGGGCGAGGTACTCCTTGAGCTTGATCGGGTTGGCGAAGCGGATCCACTCGTTGTCGAGCCACGGCATCAGCGCGACGTCGAAGCCGCGTCCGAGCCCGGGGATGCGCTCGTAGGGCCGGAACCCCAGCCAGTGCACGTTGGGCAGCGACGTCAGGTCGTCCATCGGACACGTGGCGTCGCCGATCAGCACGAGGCTGACGTCGGGGTTCTCGACCGCGGTCAGGCGCAGCAGGTCCATGTCCACGACGTAGTCGTCGAGTCCGCCGAAGAAGCCCACCCGGGGCTGCGGGATCCCGGCGATCTCGGGATCGATGCCGCCGGGGTCCGGCCTGAAGTGGTCGACGTCGACGCCGTGGTCGAGGAAGAAGCCGCGGTCCCCGATCAGGGCCGCGTCGCGGCGCATCAGCTCGTGGCTGACGTAGAGCACGGAGTCGGCGTTCGCCAGCAGCGCGTCCTCCAGGGAGGCGACCCAGGTGCTGTCGGCCTCGGGGAAGGCCGAGTGCAGGTCGGACCGGTTGAAGAGCAGCGACGACCTCCGCATCCGGCGGACCACCGGCCAGGCGGTCGGGATGGTCACGCCGATGTCGGGCGCGGCGCCGAGGCCGAGCGAGCGGGCCACGACGCGGACCTGCTGGCGGACCAGCCAGGCATTGAGGCGGGCGCCCATCGTGTCGCCGTACAGGGGGAGGAGCAGCGGGGTCATCACGTGGAAGCCGGGGTTGTCGGGCAGCGGGCGGCGCACCAGCTTGGCGGTGCTGCGCAGCTTGCGCAGGATCCGCCGACCCGAGTGGGTGCTCGTGCCGCGCGTCGGCAGGCGCAGGCCCAGGCTGTTCACGACCAGGACCGGCCGGTCGCGCGCCACCTCCCGCATCAGCTGGAAGTCGGAGTGCGCCCGGTTGTGGTACCACCAGTCCTGCGCGGCGAACCAGACGAAGCCGCGCTCCTGGCCCGGCGTGGGCGGCGCACCGGGCTCGGGTGGAGCCGGCGCCAGGGCGGCCCGGAGTCCGGCCCGGTGCGCGGGCCCGCGCGACCTGATCGCCTCGCCGGTCGCCAGACCGGCGCGGAAGAGCGTGGTGCGGACGCGCCCGTGGTGCCGGGCGTAGTCGCGCGCCCGGTTGCGCACCAGGATGCGCCACAGGTCGACGTTGCCGCCGTACTCCCCGCTCGTGTGCGACGCGACCGCCTCCGGGACGTAGCGGACGGTGAAGCCGGCCGACCGGGCTCGGCGGCAGTAGTCGACCTCCTCGGAGTAGAGGAAGAACGACTCGTCCCACGGACCGATCGTGCGGCGGCACTCGGCGGACACAGCGAGTACGGCGCCGGTCGCCCACTCGACGTCGTGCCCGGACTCGTAGGCCGCCGGGTCGGCGACCGTCTCGGACAGCCCGAGCCGGGCCGCGCGACGGCCACCGAGCAGGGCCTCCGCCCACACTCGCCGCAGCGAGGGCTCCTGTCGCAACGAGGGGGCCAGCGCTCCGTCGTCGTCGAGCAGCCGCGGCGCGGCGATGCCCACGCGGTCCTGGTCGAGGGCGGCCAGCAGCCGGGCCGCGCACCCGTCGTGCAGTCGCACGTCGGGATTGAGCACGAGGATCGGTCCGTCCTCGGGCGCGAGGGCGGCGCCGGCGTTGATCCCGGCGGCATAGCCGGCGTTCCGGCCGCTCCTGACCACCCTGGCGTCGGGCAGGAGCTGCTCGACCAGCTGGGGTGTGCCGTCGGCGGAGTCGTTGTCGACGACGACGAGCTGCCAGTGGGGTACGCCGGACAGCCCGCCCGGCAGGCTGGCTGCGAAGGCGGGCAGGTGGGCTGCGCTGTTGTGGGTCACGACGACGACGGTGAGAATCGCGGAGCCTCCTCTTCGTGGTCGGTCGCGGCGGCGCGGGTCCGGGGATGCCGCGCGAGGCGGAGGCTGGCGCCGCTCAGCCCGATCAGCAGGAAGAGCATGCCCGCCGACTGCGGGAAGCCGAGGGTGTCGAAGAAGGCCAGCCCGACCGCGCCGGCAGTGATGGAGGCGAAGAGCGCGCGTGCGATCTGCCGGTCGAACTCGTCCTCGGCCAGCTTCCAGGCCCGCCGCGCGACCAGGGCACCGGTGCCGACGAAGACGAGGAACGTGAGCAGTCCGAAGATCCCGGTCTCGATGAGCAGCCCCAGGTACTGGTTGTCGAGGATCCAGTACTGCGGCAGGAACGTCCCGAAGCCCCGGCCCAGCAAGGGGTTGCGCTCGATGAAGACGGCGGCGATCTCGTAGCTTCCGGTGCGGGACGCGATGCTGGTGTCCTCGGAGGCGCCGGTGAACAGGTTGCCCAGTGTGCCCAGCAGGCCGGGCACCGTGAGGTAGACGCTGACGAAGAGCACCAGCATCACCGCGAGGGCCCGCCAGCGGGCGGCCGAGCTCCACGAGGCGGCCAGGGTCACCAGCGCCACGCAGGCGCAGATCATGGCGGAGCGGGAGATGGCGAGGAAGACGCTGAAGGCGATGGCCGCCAGCAGGACGCGGTAGAGCCAGCGCCGGCTCGGCGAGCGGGTGGCGAACACGATGGCCAGCGGCAGGACCATCGTCAGCACGACGCCGAACTCGATGGGGTGGGTCGAGGTTCCGCTGGGCCGGGCCAGCCCGCTGCGCGAGGCCAGGGTGAGCTCGGAGACGTTGCCGCTGAGGCCGGGGATGCTGATCCGGTCGACGAAGAGATCTCCGGTGGCGTACTGGAGCACTCCCAGCATCGCCACGAGACCGACGGCGATCACCGTGCGGCGTACGACGATGCGGTGCCGGTCGAAGCGCGCGATGCCGTCGTTGGCCACCAGGACGACGCCGGCCAGGCCGATGAGCTTGAGGACCCCGCTGTCAGCGGGCGTCAGCTCGTCGACGGGCAGAGGAGAGGACATCGCGTGGGCGTAGGCGGCCAGGATGACCAGCATCAGCGCCAGCACGGCAGCGCGCACCGGCTGCCGGCCGGTCACGACCCGGTAGTCGCGCTGGAGGTGGTACCAGAGCCACCACATGAAGGCTGCGATCGCGACCAGGGTGGCCGGCGACCCGGCGGTGCCGAGCGCTCCCACCCCGAGCACCGCAGGCACCGCCAGCAGGACGACGAGGTAGACCGTCAGGATCGTCGAGGCGTCGACGCGCTGGTGCAGCGCGCGGAGCGGGCTCATGGCTCAGCTGCCCGTGGGGGACTTGCCGCGCGAGCCGCCCTGACCCGGCCTGGAGCCGGCCGGCCGGCGCCTGGTCTCCCGCTTGTTGGGCGGCTTCGGGTCGGCCGAGCCGGGCTTGGCCTCCTTGGGCGCCGGCTGACCGGGCTTGCCCGCCTTGGGCGCCGGCTGACCGGGCTGCGACTCCTCGACAGCGACGTCGCCCGTGTCGCGTTCCTCGGGTTCGTCACCGTCACGCTCGCGCCGGCGCAGCAGGGACACCGGCTGCGTGCCGGACGTCCGATCGTTGCGGCCGCGGCCGGCCACCAGACCATCGAGCAGGCCGATGGCGAGGAGGGAGAGCGTCAGGACGCTCGCCCCGGCGACGATGCCCGAGCGGATCTGGCCCTTGCGCACCACCTCGGGGCGCTCGTCCGCGGTCAGGGTGCGCGATGAGATGTACGCCGAGTCGTCGATGTCCAGGCCCGCCTGGAGGTCGGCGAGGCTCTCGTCGACCTCGTCGAGCAGCGTCCCGAGCGCGTCGAGCGTCTCGGCGGCCGACGTGCCGCTCACCTCGATGGCGATGATCGGCCCGTCGCTGCCGGGGTCGGAGGACATCTCGTAGCCGGCGCCGGGGTACTGCTCCTCGATGGCGTCTCGGGCCGAGGTCGACGTCATGGTCCGGATCAGGATGTCGCGGGCCGGGTTGAGGCCGCCGAGGTAGAGGTACGGGTTCCCCTGGGTGACCGACTGGTCCGACTCCGCGATGGTCGTCTTCGGGGGGAACAGGAGCACCGTGCCCTTGGAGACGTAGGAGGGGCCGACCCGCTCGACGACGAGGTAGGTCACCCCCGCAGTCAGGACCAGGGCGACCAGCACGAGGTACCACCGACGGGCGAGGGCAGCGGCAAACGCGTTCAGCTCCATGCCCCGCCCCTTCGAGTGCTCCCCGCCCGGCTGCTCACGACGACAGTCGAACGTTATCGTCCCACAATCAGTCAACACTGTTCTCGAAACGGGGACGAATTCAGCGTGGACCGTGTCACCATGATGGCGTGCACTGGGCAGAGCGATGACGGCGCGTGACCTCGCGTCCCTGCTGCTGCGACGGTGGTACCTGATGGCCCTCGGGGCGGCGGTGTCCGTCGGAGCCCTCGTCGTCTCGGTGCAGCAGCCGCCGATCTTCTGGACCCAGTTCGAGGTGGTCGTGCTCCCGCCGGTGGAGTCGAGCAACCCGAACAACCTGCAGGACGCCTCCTACGGCATGACCCCGATGGCGGGACTGCTCGTCACCGAGCTCAACGACGGCCGGCAGCCCCGTCAGTTCGGCTCGTCGAGCACGACCCTGTACGGCGAGGGGCAGCGTGAGGGCTACCGGGTGCGGCTGCGCAACATCGGGACCCAGTGGCAGCCTGTCTACGACGCTCCGGTCATCGACGTCCAGGTCGTCGACTCCGACCCCGACACGGTGACCGGCACGGCCCGCCGCCTGACCGACGAGCTGGGCGAGATCCTGCGCGGCCGTCAGGTCGACCTCGGCGTCCGGCCCGAGTCCCGGATGACGCTGCGAGCCTCGCCCGCCGACCCCGTGATCTACCAGGTCGGCGGCAGCCGCACCCGCGCCGCGCTCTCGATCGCGCTGCTGGGCGCCTCGTCGACGACGATCCTCGTGGTGTTCCTCGACCGGTGGCTGGCGCGTCGGAGGAGGGCCGCCTGATGCGCGTCGACCACGTGTTGCTGACCCGGTTCAACCTGCCCTCCCAGGGCGTGGAGAGCCTGATCCGTGCCCGCGAGGGCTGGCTGCGCGAGCGGGTCGACCTCTTCGAGCGCTACTGCCTGCCCTCGGTCGAGGGACAGCTGGGCCGCCGTCCCTCGTGGATCGTCTATGTCGACCCGCAGAGCCCGTCGTGGCTGCTGGAGCGGATGGAGGGCTGGCGCTCCGCCGGACTGCTGACGCCGGTCCTGCGCGAGGCGGTGAGCCGCGAGGAGCTCGTCTCCGACCTGCGCTCGGTCGTCGACGACCCCGGGGACGTGCTGGTCACGACCAACCTCGACAACGACGACGGCCTCGCGCTCGACTTCTCCTCCCGGCTCACCGGGCTCGACGTCAGCCACGAGAGGTGCGCGGTCTACCTCACTCACGGGCTGATCAAAAGCCCGGCCGGGCTCTACCGGCGTACGGACCGCCACAACGCGTTCTGCTCGGTCCGGGAGGGGTGGGGCGACCCGGTGACGGCTTGGTCGGCGTACCACAACGAGCTGCCGCGGACGATGCCCGCAGTCCTGCTGGGGGCCGCACCCGGCTGGCTGCAGATCGTGCACGGGAGCAACGTGAGCAACCGGGTCCGGGGCCGGCTGGTGTCGCCGCGCGGCTACCGGCGGCTCTTCGCCGAGGGCGCCCTGGACGAGGCGGAGCCGACCCGGGCCGACCTGGCGCGAGACCTGCTGGTCCGGAGCCCGGTGCGGGCCGTCCGTGACGGCGTCCGGGCGGGCCTGCGCTCCGGCGCCCTGCGACTCCTCGGCAAGGAACGCTACGCAAGGATGAAGGCAAGGATGAGGCTGATGGTGACCGCACACGGCAAGGCAGAGGGGTAGCGCCATGTCCGGACGCCACGTCCTGATCATCGTCCAGAACCTGCCGGTGCCCCTCGACCGACGGGTGTGGCTGGAGTGCCAGGCGCTCCGCGCACGCGGCTACGACGTGAGCGTGATCTGCCCGAAGGGTCCCGGCGACCCGGCGCGGCAGACCATCGACGGCGTACGCATCTACAAGTACCGGCCCGCGCCCGAGGCCGAGGGGCTCGCGGGGTACGCCCTCGAGTTCGTCTACTCGTGGCTGCGCACGGCGTGGCTCTCCGCCCGGGTGTGGCGGGAGCGGCCCTTCCAGGTCATCCAGGCGTGCAACCCTCCCGACACCTACTGGCTGCTCGGCCGGCTGTGGCGCTCGCGCGGCGTGCGCTTCGTCTTCGACCACCACGACCTCAACCCCGAGCTGTTCCTGTCCCGGTTCGGGCAGCCGTCCGGGCTGAAGGAGCGGCTCGAGCTGCGGGCGCTCACCTGGCTGGAGCGCCGTACCTTCCGCGCCGCGGAGCAGGTCATCTCGACCAACGAGTCCTACCGGCGGGTGGCCATCGAGCGCGGTGGTCACCGACCCGAGGACGTCACGGTGGTGCGCAGCGGGCCGGACACCCGGCAGATGCGCCCGATCCGGCCGGCCCCCCGCGCCGACGGCTACACGCTCGCCTATCTCGGCATCATGGGCCCGCAGGACGGCGTCGACCTGGTGCTCGACGTGATGCAGGAGCTGGTCCAGCGTCGGGGCCGCACCGACGTGCGCGCGGTGCTGATGGGCTTCGGCGACTGCCTCTCCGACCTCGAGAAGTCGTCGGTCGAGAGAGGGCTCGGCGGCGTCGTGACGTTCACCGGGCGCGTCGACAAGGTCGCGATCGCCGACCACCTCAGCGCCGCCGACGTCGGCCTGTGCCCCGACCTGAAGTCGCCGCTGAACGACGTCTCGACCATGAACAAGACCATGGAGTACATGGCCTACGGCCTGCCCTCGGTGTCCTTCGACCTCGTCGAGACGCGGGTCTCCGGCGGCGACACCGTGCTGTACGTCGAGTCCGGCGACGTGGCCGCGTTCGCAGACGCGGTCGAGCGCCTCCTCGACGACGACGACCTGCGGGCGGAGATGGGCTGGCGGGCCCGGCAGCGGGTCGCCGAGCTGCTCGACTGGCGGCCCCAGGCCGCGGCGTACGTCGGGGTCTACGACCGGATCTTCGGCGTGGAGACGCAGCCCCCGGCGCTGGCAGCGGCATCGGCCGCAGCCGACGACCAGGGCCGCAGCTACGTCGACCTCGACGACGAGGCAACCACCCGCTCGTTCATCAGGAACCGCACCCGGTCAGGGGATCACCGCGGGTGACCAGGCCTGCTCGAGGAACAGCTCGGGCGTCGCGCCGGGCGTCAGGTCGAGCTGCCAGACGTCGGTGACTCCCGGCTCGTCGGTCCGGGGGAGGCCGTAGAGCACCGTGTCGTCGTCGAGCCACTGCACCTGGTCGTCGACGTTGGCGGTCTCGCCGTCGAGCAGCACCTCCTCGCCGGTGCCCAGGTCGAGGACCGCGATGGTCCAGTGGGTCTGCCCGTCGCCGACGTTCTTCTTGTAGGCGATGTGCTCGCCGTCCGGCGACAGCGCCGGGCACTCGGCTCCGGCGCGGATCTCGGTGAGGGTGCGGGCAGCCAGGTCGCCCTGCACGAGGTACGGCGTGCCGCCGGTCGCCACGGTCGCGTAGAACGTGTTGTCGTCGGCGAAGGTCACCCCCCACACGTTGCGGTCGGCGGGCGCCACCCGCTTCCCGCCGACCACGAGGTCGAACCGCTCGAGGTTGCCGTAGTCGGTGCCTCCCACCTCGCGGATCCGGGTGGCCGTGGAGAAGCCGGTCTGCATGTAGGTGTGCCCCGCGACGAAGACGGTGCTGGCGGCCAGGCTGCCGTCGGGGGAGAGCCTGGTGCGCGAGGGCAGCCCGGCGAGGCCGTGCTCGTCCTCGACGTCGAGGTCGGGGCCCAGGTCGAGCCAGGCGTAGCGGGTGACCACGCCCCGCCTGGTCTGGAGGCACGAGCCTCCGGTGTCGGTGGCGTCGACCCGGTCGCAGGAGACGTCAGTGATCGCCCGCGGCCCGGTCGGGTCGTCGAGCGGCACCACGGCCACCAGCCCGTAGTCGTTGCCGATGGCGGTGTTGCGGAACACCACGCGGGGCCCGGCGGCGACCTCGTCGAGGCTGGTCTGGGCCACGGGTGGCGCGCTGTCGATCCGGTCGCGGTAGCGGTCGTAGTCGCGCAGCACGAAGGCCACGGCGCCGCCGATGGCCAGCACCGTGACCACGACGAAGGCGATGACGCGGCGGCTCATGCCGTGTCCGCCGAGGCGTCGAGGCCGTTCATCAGCCGCAGCGCGACCGGCACGGCGACCACCAGGGCGGCTCCCACGACCAGGAGCGCGGTCTGCGGCCCCACGGCGTACCAGAGGACCCCGAAGCCGAACGACGACAGCAGCCTGGCCAGCGCCACCACCGTCTGCGCGGAGGCGATGCCGCTGGCGCGCACCGTCGGGGCGACCAGCCGGCCGGCCAGCGCGGCGATGACACCGTCGGTCGCGGCGTAGAACGTGCCGAGCAGCACCAGGGCGAGCAGGGTGAACGTGGTGCCTCCCGACGCCAGGGCCACGCTCGCGTAGGCGCCGAGCAGCGCGGCGTGGCCGAGGACCAGCATCCGCGCCCGGCCGATCCGGTCGGCGAGCGCGCCCAGTGGCGTCGCCAGGATGAGGAAGGCGGTGTTGGTGCCGACGTAGAGCAGCGGGAACCAGGTGGCGTCGAAGTCCTGCTGGTCGATCAGTGCCAGGTAGAGGAAGCCGTCGCCGACGGTGAGGAGCCCCAGCAGGCCGGCGACGAGGAGCAGGCGAGTCAGGCGCGGGTCGGCGACGTCGGCCCAGCGGAACCGGCGCGCGGGCGCGACCTCGAGCCGTTCTCGTGGTCGCTCGTCGGGCACCAGGAGACCGAGCAGCGCGACGCCGAGGACGGCGAACGCCAGCGAGACGATGAAGACCGTGAGGTAGCCGTCGGGGATCAGCCAGAGGATCGTGAAGGCGATCAGCGGTCCGAGCGCTGCGCCCACCGTGTCGAGGGTGCGGTGCACGCCGAAGGCGCGGCCCAGGTCGGCGGTCGGGGTGGCCGCCGAGATCATCGCGTCACGCGGCGCCGTGCGCAGGCCCTTGCCGATGCGGTCGGCGGTGACGACGGCCGAGATCGCGCCCAGCCCGCTCGCGAAGAGCAGCGCGACCCTGGCCACGCAGGAGAGCCCGTAGCCGACCACCGCCACCCACTTCGGGTGGTCGCTGCGGTCGGCCGCCCAGCCGCCGGCGATGCGGACCAGCGCGCTCACGCCCTGGTAGAGGCCGTCGACGAAGCCGTAGGCGATGGTCGAGAGCCCCAGCACAGCGGTGAGGTAGAGCGGCAGCACCGCCGACACCGCCTCGGAGGAGACGTCCGTCAGCAGGCTGACGAAGCCCAGAGTGATCACGATGCGCGGGATCGGCCCCCGGGTGCCCGTCCGGTCCTTGCCGCCCGGGCGGTCGCTCATGCTGAGGTACACGCGTCCCCCGCTCAGCCGGCGTACAACGTGGCGAAGAGGGTGTACGACGACGTGTCGCCGGCCCGCTCGACGGTGACGGTGGCTGCGTTCTGCCCGCGCCGGAAGCCGGCGGCCCGGGTGCCGGCCGCGGCCGGGACGGACTCCTCGGTGAAGCCGAGGGACGCGAGCTGCTGGCGGTAGAACAGCAGCACCGCGCCCGGCCCGCTGGTCGTGCTCGCCGAGAGGGCGACCTGCAGGCGCCGGCCGTGCGGGGAGAGGCTGCTGCTCTCGATGGTGCTGTCGGGCGTGGCTGGGAGCACGTCGTCGGGATAGCCCTCGACGAGCGCGTCGTCGGCCGACGCGCCGGCGGGCAGAGGTCGCCTCAGCAGTGGCGTGCCGGGTCTCGGGGCGGGGGACAGGCCGGGCAGGCCGCTCGGGGCGGGGTCGCTGGGCAGCACCTCCAGCGGTGCGTCCGACGCAGGCGGCGAGCCGCCCGCACCGGACGCGTCCTCGCCGGCCGGGCTGGAGGACGCGGCGTCGGTCCCCGACGGGCTCGAGGAGACGGGTGGCGGGCTCGAGTCGGCCCCGGGGTCCGCTCCCTGGCCGGCGCTGTCGCCGCCGCTGGGGTCGTCTCCGGCGGAGCTGCAGCCGACGAGCAGGGCGGCGCATGCCGCCAGAGCCGAGATGCTTCGTGCGGTCCTGGTCATCTCCCGGCCCCCCTCCGTGGGAGAACAGTAGATCGCATCGGGACACGCCGTCATCCGGCCACCCTGGATGAACGGCACGAGGCCCCACCTGCTCGGTGATGAGCGGCGGGGCCTCGTGGCTGCTGAACCGGTGACGCTGGGTCAGTAGCTGTAGGTGTAGTAGTCGTCGACCGTCGCGGTGAAGCTCGCGTCGGCGGGGATGTAGAGGCGGAAGAAGAGCTTCTTGCCGCGCTTGGCGGCGGGCAGCTTGACGCTGAACTTGCTCTTCTTGTCGGTCTTCACCGTCTTGAAGGGCTTGTACTTCTTGCCGACCTTGCGGAAGACCTTGACCTTGCCCTTCTTGTAGTCGGGGGTGACCTTGCCGACCACGCGCAGACCGGGAGTCTTGGCCTTGATGGCCCGGGAGACGCCGACCGTGACGGGCGTCGACTCGCTCGCGACGTAGGTGTCCTGGTACGTGCTCTGCGCGGTGTAGCCGCTGTAGACCAGCTTGTACGACGCGTTGGCCGTCGGCTTGATGTCGTTGAAGTAGATGTAGCCGGACGCGTCGTCGGTGGCGACGGTGGTCCAGGCCGGGGCCGCGGCGGTGGAGACCTGCAGGGCGACCGTGCCGTCGTAGACGCTGCTGCCGTCAGGCTCCTTGACGCTGGCCGTGATCGAGACCTCGTCGCCGTAGGAGACGAGGGGCTCGTCGACCGCGATCGCCGAGGCGGTGGGGACGACGGCGGTGGCCTGCGCGGGCGCACCGACGGCGAACGGGGTGACGCCGAGGAGGCCGGCGGCGACGAGACCGGTGATGAGGCGGGGCATACGCATGTGTGCGATGTCCTTTCGTGAGGCCGAGGCCCCGTGCAAGTGGTGGGCGGTGCTGCTGACGGGCGGAACGTACCCCGTCGCGATGCCCTCCAAACTCACCGGTTCGGGCGTCGTCCGCGTCGGTCGACCCACGTGAGAGGCTGCTCGCCGTGACCATCGAGATCCCCACTGTCGACCTGTCCGACGACCACGTCTTCGCCGTCTGGGCCGCCGAGCAGGCCGGTGCCAGGCTCCTCGAGGTCCGGGCCGAGGGACGCGAGGGCCGGGAGCTCAAGGACGCCGGCGACGCTGCGGCGCAGGAGCTCCTCGCCCGGCTGCTCGCGGAGTACCGCCCCGACGACAGCGTGCTCTCCGAGGAGGCCGCCGACGACAGGTCCCGGCTGACCGCGAGCCGCGTCTGGATCATCGACCCGCTCGACGGCACCCGCGAGTTCTCCGAGCCGCCGCGCGACGACTGGGCCGTGCACGTGGCGCTGTGGGAGTCCGGCGAGCTCACGGCCGGCGCCGTGGCGCAGCCTGCGCTCGGCGAGACCTTCAGCACCGCTGAGCCCCGGACCGTCCCCGCGCGCACCTCCGAGCGCCCGCGCATCGCCGTGTCCCGCAGCCGCCCCCCTGCCTTCGTCGCGGCCCTCGCCGCCGAGCTGGGCGCCGACCTGGTGCCGCTGGGGAGCGCCGGCGTGAAGGTGATGAGCGTGGTGCGCGACGTGGCCGACGCCTACGTCCACGCCGGCGGGCAGTACGAGTGGGACAACGCGGCGCCGGTCGCCGTGGCCCGCGCCGCCGGCCTCTTCTGCTCGCGCGTCGACGGATCCGAGCTCGTCTACAACAAGGATGACGTCTCGCTGCCCGACCTCATCGTGTGCCGCCCGGAGCTGGCCGACGCGATCGTCGGCTTCGTCCGCACCCACGGCACCGACTGACCCTGCCGATGGTCCCGCACGTCCTGCTCGACGCCGACGGGGTCATGCAGCGGGTGCCCGGCGGCTGGCGGGAGACGCTGGCACGCGTCCTCGGCGATCACGCCGAGGACCTGCAGCACGTCCTCTCGGAGATCGAGACCCCCACCCTGACCGGCACCGGCGACTTCACGGCAGCACTGACCGCCGAGCTCTCCGTACGCGGCATCGACACGCCCGTCGAGGAGCTCTACGCCAGGCTGTGGCTCGCGATCGAGGTCGTGCCCGACTCGGTCGCGCTCGTGCGGTCGCTGCGTGCCGCCGGTCACGGCGTGCACCTCGCCACCAACCAGCACGCCCGGCGCGCGTCGTACATGAAGACCGAGCTGGGGTACGACGACCTCTTCGACTCCTGCTTCTACTCGTGCGACCTCGGGCTCGCCAAGCCCGACGTCGCGTTCTTCGCGGGCGTCGCCGAGTCGCTCGGGGTCCCGACCGGCGACGTGGTGTTCGTCGACGACAGCCGCACCAACGTGGCCGCTGCGCGCGAGGCGGGCATGCACGCCGAGGTCTGGACCGTCGCCGACGGACCGGCCGCAATCCGCTCGCTCCTCGCCGCGTGCGGTGTCACGCTGGGGTGATGACCTCCTTCGTCTCACACACCACCGTCGACTGCCGCAACGCCTACGAGCTCTCCGAGTGGTGGAAGCAGCTGCTGGGGTACGTCGACATCCCCGACGACCCGAACGAGCCCGGCCATGAGGAGTGCATGGTCCGCGACCCCGAGACGCACCACACGGTCCTCTTCATCGAGGTGCCGGAGTCGAAGTCCGTCAAGAACCGGATCCACTTCGACCTCCGGCCACGCACCGGCACCCGCGACGACGAGGTCGAGCGGGTGCGCGGACTCGGGGCCACCGAGCTCGCCGACCTGCGTGACAAGCACGGTCCCGGCACGGGCTGGGTGGTCTTCGCCGACCCCGAGGGCAACGAGTTCTGCATCCTGCGGTCGGAAGCGGACCTGGCCGCGACATCCTGACCGGCCTTCCATCTCGCTCCATTCCGCACGGCGCCGCGCCACGCGCGCGGTCAGCCGCCGAAAGTGCCAGGGATTCGTAGGGCTAATCTGAGGGGCCGAAACCGCAGGGCGGACGATCGCGAGGCGCCCCCGCGCGGCGACGCCGACCCGTGGGCGGCATGGAATGGAAGGGTTGCCGTTGCGCGACGACGACGAGGCCCGGATCGGACCCGAGGCGGGCTCCGATCCCCTCGACGAGCTGGACGCTCAGCTGAACCGGCTCCGCAGCGTGGCCGACGAGCTGCGGGGATCCCGCGATCGGCCGGCGCTGCCCGGCGACCAGGTCGAGCTGATCGAGGACGGTCCGCGCCTGCTGGGCGTCTACGAGAGGCTGCAGCGGAGTGCTCGCCAGCAGATCCGGGTGCTCGACCGGCCGCCGTACGTCACCCCGCCCTCGGAGCAGCAGTCACTCGAGCTCGATCGGCTGCGAGCGGGGATCACCTACCGCGCGATCTACGGCACCGCGGTCTTCGAGCACGAGGACACCATGCGGGTGCTCCCCGAGCTGCAGGCTGCGGGGGAGCGGAGCCGGGTCCTGGCCCAGGTCCCGATCAAGATGGCGCTGGTCGACGACCACACCGCGCTGATCGGTCTCACCAAGCGCGCGCCGGCCGAGTCGAACCTGCTGATCCGCTCGTCGGGCCTGCTGGACGGGCTCATCGCCACGTTCGAGATGCTGTGGGCGCTGGCCATCCCGATGCCGGTGCTCCCTCCGGACGGGGACTTCTCCGGCCTGCGCTCACCCGACCGGGACGTGCTGCTGCTCCTTGCGGGTGGGGCCACCGACGACAAGATCAGCCGGCACCTGGGCATCAGCTCCCGCACGACCCAGCGGCGGGTCCGCGCGCTGATGGAGGCACTCGGCGCGCAGACCCGCTTCCAAGCCGGTGTCCAGGCAGTACGACGACGCTGGATCTGAACCGCCACCTCGGTGGCGGTCCAGACCCAGCGGGTGTCAGTTGAGGCTGATCACCGTGCCGCCGCGGTTCGGGAACTCGACGTAGCCGACGGAGTGCCGGTCGGTCGGCACCCCGGTCCACGAGGCGGTCACCTGGTAGGGCTTGCCCGCCACCGGCGACTCGGTGGGCGTGACCGTGAGGTCGGTGCCCGCGTCCGGACCGATGAGGTTGGTCTGCACGGTGAACGGCGTCGAGGTCGTCCCCGGCACCTCACCCGAGCTCATCACCAGGATCCCGTAGTCGCCCGGCGCCGGTCCCGCCAGCGCGGTAGTCACCCTGTCGGAGCCGTTGCCGTACCAGGACACGGCGTACTTCTGACCGTCGATCACCTTGTAGAGGACCGCCCACAGGCTGGCCGACGGGTCGTCCGCCTGCACCGTCCACTGCAGCGCCTTGGTGGACTCCGTGACCGTGGCCGGGAAGTCCGGCAGGTCCTTGTCGGGCAGGCTGGCCGACGTCGAGCCGGTCACCTCGGGGCCGGACACGGCGCCGTACGCCCTGATCGGGGCTCCGGCGCTGCCGGAGGTCACCTCGAAGCTGACCTGGCCGTCGGCGCCGGTCCCGCTCACCTCGGTCGGGGCGATCACCGACGTGGGCATGATCGCGATCGGGCTGCGAACCGTCGTGCCGGCCCCCTGCCAGGTGAGCCAGCCGCTGGTCGACACGTGCGACGGCGCGGTGTCCTGGGTGAGCCGGACCGTGAACGCCTTGGTCTCCCCGGCCTTGGAGAAGCTCAGGATCGAGGGTGAGACGACCGCGTCGATGCCCGGCAGGTCGACGGTCGCCCGGTAGATGCCCGGGGTGACCGCCGTGACGCGACGCTTGACCGTCTGCGGCCCGAGCAGCTGCCCGACCGCGATCGAGGGGGTGTTGTAGTCGCTCGGGTCGATCGCGGGGACGCCGGTGCCGGTGGGCTTGCCGATCCCCTCGAGGTAGCCGAGCCAGTCCTGGGCGCCCGCGTCGTAGACGAGGCCCGGCTCGAGCATCCGGGTCGGCCGGACCTCTCCGGCGCCGCGTGCGAAGGGGTCGCCGTCGACGCCGCCCTCGGCGTCCTTGACGTCACCGGCCGTGGTCATCAGCGCGGACTTGACGGCCATCGGGCTCCATGACGGGTGCACGGCCAAGTAGAGCGCCGCGAGGCCCGCGATGTGGGGGGACGCCATGGAGGTGCCGGAGTAGAAGGCGAAGTCCTGGTCGCCGTTGGTGGGCGGAGCCACCGCTGCCAGGACGTTGACGCCCGGTGCCGCGAGGTCCGGCTTGAGAAGGTCGCCGCTGCTGGACAGCGACGGCCCCCGCGAGGAGAAGTCCGCGATCTGGGGGTACGGCGCGGTCTCCGTGGACGGGGCCAGGGTGGCGGTCGCCGACGGCTGGCCGGCGTACTCCTTGACCTGCACGGCGCCGGGAGCGTTGAGGTGCACGGTCGGGACGGCGTGCGAGTCGGCCAGCTCGTCCATCGGGGTGAGGTTGAGCAGCACCATGCCGGCACCGCCGGCACGCTCCACCTCCTCCGACTTCGCCACCCGGGCGCCCACGCCACGCTCGCAGGTGACGATCGCACCGGCGGTCTTGGCGGGGTCGAGCGTGCCGGGCAGGCACGAGTTGGCGTCGTACTCGGTCGCCGAGGCCGTCCTGACGGCGGCTCCGGTGACCAGTGGGGCGGGACCCACCCGGGAGTCGATGCTGGTGCTGGTGCCGGTGTAGCGCTGGCCGTTGCCCAAGGTGACGGTCGCGCTGTACGACGCGACGGTGCTGGCGGCCACCGTGGTCACCCACGGGGAGGTGTTGTCGAGCGTCGACGGGTAGGGACCGGAGTTGCCGGCCGCCGCGGCGACGAAGATCCCGCTGGAGGCGGCGGAGAGGAACGCGAGCTGGATCGGGTCGGTGTGCGCCGACTCGAAGATCGAACCGACCGAGTAGTTGATGACGTCGACGTTGTCGGCCACCGCCTGGTCGATCGCAGAGAGGATGTCGGACGTCGCGCCCCCTGAGGAGACACCGCCCTTGCCCTCCCACAGCGCCTTGTAGACCGCGATCTTGGCCTCGGGCGCGACGCCGGAGATCTTGCCGAAGTCGATGCCGCCGGCCGTGGCCTCGACACCCGAGCGACCGGCGCTCGTGGACGCCGTGTGCGACCCGTGCCCGTTGCCGTCGCGTGGCGAGACGTAGTCGGCACGCGCCTCCGGCGGGACCGCCTCGAGCCAGGCGTCGCCGTAGTAGCGCGCGCTGATGAGCTTGCTGTTGCAGTCGGCGGCGGTGAAGTCCTCGCCGGTCTGGCAGGTCCCGGTGAAGGTGGTGCCGTCGGCCTTCTGCATCACGGTCGTCGTGCCGGTGCGGTAGGGCTGGTAGCCCTGGCCGGCCTTCGGCTGCTTCGTCGGCAGCTTCTTACCGGCGAACGACTCGCTCTCGGGCCAGACGCCGGTGTCGATGATCCCGACCACCACGCCCTCGCCGGCGTGCTTGGTGCCGCCGAGCTCGGACCAGACGCCGGTCTTGCCCGACAGCTGGAGGAAGTCGGTGGGCGACCTGTCGTCCAGGGGCTGCTGCAGCACGTCCGGCGTGACCGAGAGGACGCCCGGGGCCTGCGCCAGCTCGCGCGCCTGGTCGCCCGTGAGCTCCGCGGTGAAGCCGTTGAGCGCCGTCGAGTAGTGCTGGTCGGGTGTGGCCCCGACCCGCGCGGCGACCCGCTGCTGCCGGTCCTTGAGATGACCGCGGTACGCGCGAGCGGCCGCGCTCCCGAGGTCGATCTGCTCACCCTTCGCCGGCTTGGTCCGGGTCAGGCCCGCCGTCTCGCCGGCGTAGGTGGCCACCGGCTTCTCGTCCAGCACCACGATGTAGTGGCCCGGAAGGAAGGTGGGCAGGTTGGTGACCTCGCCCGTGGCGTTGGGAGCGAAGTCGGCCGGGCCGCGGCCGACGGCCACCGCCTGTGCCGGACCGCCCGCCGACGACGCGAGCGTCGCGAAGGCGAGCGCCGCTCCGGCCGTCAGGGCCAGGCGTTGACGTAATGACAGATGACTCACGTGAACCTCCAGTGACGGGGCGACCCCGAGAGGGCGCCCCGTGCAGACGTCGTGCACCTGCGGCTGACGCCGCGGGCGGTCGCGGCGATCGCGGCCGGTAGGAGCGTGACAGGGCTGCGGGCCGCAGCGCACGTGTCTGGCTTGAACTGGCCACGTGGCGAATTCATGTCACGCCACGACTGAGGGACAGGTTCCGCCTCGGCGGGCCCCGACCCGCGCGGCGGCGAGCGGCCTCCGCAGCGAGCGAGAACCTGATCGACGATCCCCGCATTACATCCGGCAGCCGGGCATGCCGGCGGCGGTTGTCTCACCGTTTGCACAATGCGGCAGAACTGTTGACGCCAGCCTAACCACCATTTACTTTTGGCGGCGTCAGCCCATCGAGAGAGCCGGTGTCCGAAGTGGTACAAGGTCAGGTAGTTGAGCCGTCGGAGGCGACGTACACGTCTGCCGAGCGACGGAAGGTCATCGCCGCGAGCGGCCTCGGCTGGGGGCTCGAGTTCTTCGACCTCACCCTCGTCGCGCTGCTCGCCAAGCAGATCAGTGACGAC
Organism: Nocardioides sp. LHG3406-4; assembly: GCF_049897745.1. Lineage (NCBI taxonomy): Bacteria > Bacillati > Actinomycetota > Actinomycetes > Propionibacteriales > Nocardioidaceae > Nocardioides > Nocardioides sp. LHG3406-4. The sequence goes on along the minus strand of NZ_JAFCWV010000001.1, from coordinate 371,644 downwards.
TTCGACATCAGCCTCGCTCAGCTGGGCAGCGTCTTCACCGCCCAGCTGATCGCCACGGCGCTCGGTGGCGTGGTCTTCGGCCGGCTCGCGGACCTCTACGGCCGCAAGCGCGTCCTGACCTGGACCATCTGGGTGTTCGGGCTGGCCACCGCCGCCTGTGCGCTCGCGCCCAACCTCGCTGTGTTCCTCGTGCTCAGGGTGATCACCGGCCTCGGCGTCGGCGGTGAGTGGGCCGTCGGGTTCGCCCTTCTCAACGAGGCGTGGAGCCCGAAGCGCCGCGGGCTCGCGGGCGGAGCCGTCCAGGCGGCGATCTGGCCGGCGTACGCCGTCGCGATCTTCGTGACCGGAGCCGTGTCGGACTGGCGCCATGCCTTCGCCATCGGCATCTTCCCCGTCCTGGCCGCCATCTGGGTGCGCCAGTCGTGCCCGGAGTCCAAGCAGTGGCTGGCCCTCCAGCGCGGAGAGGGGTCGGCTCGACAGCTCAGCGAGAGGCAGAAGTCGAGCCCGCTGGCGGAGCTCTTCAGCGGAGACAACCTCAAGACCCTGCTGGTCGGCACCATCGTGGTCTTCGGTGCGCAGTACTCCTACTACGTCTACTCCTCGTGGATGCCGACGTACCTCAAGGGGGACCTCGGCATCGCGCCCGACACCGCGCAGACGGTGCTCTACGTCAGTGCCGCCATCGCCCTGGTCTCCTACGTCAGCGCCGGTGCACTGAGCGACTCGTTCGGAAGGCGGCGGAGCCTCCTGCTCTTCGCGACGATCCAGCTCGCCGCGTTCATCGTCTTCGCCGCCCTGAACGCGCTCGACGGCGCCACCCCGTTGATCATCGCGTCGTACTTCGTGATCTCGTTCGGCCTCGGCTACTTCGCGATCTTCGGGGCGTGGTTCGGCGAGCTGTTCGCGACCCCGATCCGGGCGACGGGCTCGAGCTTCTGCTACTCGGTCGGCCGCGGGTTCGCGAGCTTCGGGCCGTTCATCGTCGGCTACCTGGCAGCCGACTACGGCCTCGGCGGCGGGATCAGCACGGGCCTGCTGGCGGTGCTCGTGATGATGGGCTTCGCCTGCCTCCTGACCGACCGTCGAGGTCGCCTCATCACCGCCGCCGAATGAACCGTGACCTCACCACAGGGAGCAGCATGAACTTCTGGCGTCATCTGGTCGACCCCGCCATCGCACAGCCCGCACGGGACTTCGCCCTCGAGAAGGTCGTCCCGGTGGCGACCCAGATCGACGCGGACGACGTGTACCCGGTCGACCTGGTCAGCCAGACCGCCGCCCGGGGCTGGAACGCGATGACGCTGCCGGAGAGGTACGGCGGCGGCGGGGCTCCGATCGAGCACGCGCTCGCGGTCTTCGAGGAGCTCGCCGTCGGCTCCGCCAGTCTCGGCATCTCCCTGATCACGATCTTCCAGAGCCAGAAGATCATCGAGCTCTACGGCCAGGAGTCGCTCAAGGAGCGGTGGCTGCCGAGGTACGCCGAGGGGCTGCGGGCGTCGTACGCGCTCACCGAGGGCGCCCACGGCAGCGACATCCGCTCCCTGGACACCAAGGCCAACCGGACCGACAACGGGTGGGTCATCAACGGTGAGAAGGCCTTCATCACCTCCGGCTCGGCCGCCCAGTTCTTCGTCGTCCTCGCTGAGACGCCGGTCGGGGTGTCCACGTTCGCGGTCCCCAGGGACACCGAGGGGGTCTCGACCCATGAGACCGGCGACGCCGAGACCTTCGGGCTGCGCAACGGTCCGCACGTGAACCTGGTCCTCGAGGACGTCGAGGTGCCCGAGGACGCCCTGATCGGCGAGGAGGGCCGGGGGCTGAAGCAAGCACTCGTCACGCTGTCGAACTCCCGCACGCTGGCCGCTGGGATCTCGCTGGGGATCGCGCGGGCGGCCTTCGACGGCGCCTTCGACCACGCGTCCGGGCGCGGGGCCTTCGGGGGCAAGATCATCGACTTCCAGGGCATCCAGTGGTACTTCGCCGAGCATGCGGCCGAGCTCGACGCGGCCCGTCTGGTGACCTACCAGGCGGCCCAGGATCTCGACGCCGGCCGCGAGTACCAGCGGTCCTCGTCGGCGGCGAAGCTGCTCTCCGCGGCCCTGGCCACCCGGACGGCGTCGATGGCGGTGCAGGTGTGCGGCGCCCGCGGGACCATGGAGTCGGCGCCCTTCGGGCGCTACTTCCGCGACGCCAAGGCCTACGAGGTGGCCGGCGGCTCAAGTGAGATCCTGAAGAACACCATCGCGAAGGCACTGATCAAGACCCGCGCGAACGAGGAGGGTTGATGCTCGCCGAGCGCCTTCGAGAGCAGGCCGCAGCGCAAGGGGATCGATCGTTCCTGCTCTTCGAGGACACCACGATCTCGTGGCGGACGGTCGAGGACGTCGTCGCCCGGACGGCGGCTCTGCTGCGCGCACGCGGCGTCGGCCGGGGGGACCGGGTGCTCCTCGCCGCGGAGAACAGCCCGACGTTCCTGTACCTGTGGTTCGCCCTGAGGTGGCTGGGCGCCACCTGCGTGCCGCTGCACACGGCGGCCACGACGACCGCGATCACCCGGATGGTCGACGACGCAGGCCTGTCGCACGTCGTCGGCGACGCAGCCCTGCTCGATCGGGTCCTGAAGGCCGCTCCTCGACTCGCGGACCGGGCGGTGATGTTCGGCGACCACGAGGAGCTGGAGCGGGCCGCGCGGGCCTGCGAGCCGGTCGAACCGGCTCGGACGAGCCGCTACGACGAGTGCAACATCCTCTACACGTCGGGTACGACCGGGCCTCCGAAGGGCGTCGTACTCTCCAACGAGTCGATGCTCGCCGGCGGCCGGGAGCTCGTGGCCGCGCTCGAGATCACCCGCGACGACCGCATCCTCCTGGCGCTGCCGCTCTTCCACACGAACCCGCAGGTCTACGGCATCATGTCGGCGCTCGACTCCGGCTGCTCCATCGCACTGCTGCGCGAGTTCGTCCCGCGGGAGTTCCTCGCCGAGGCGGTGAGGTACGACGCGACGGGCTTCACCTACGTCGGCACCGTGCTGTCCCTGCTGACCGCGAAGACCGAGGTCGTCCCGGACCACTCGCTGCGCTTCTGTGTCGGCGGCGGAGCCCCCGAACGCCTCTGGCGCGAGGTCGAGGAGCGGCTCCACGTCCCCGTGCACGAGCTGTACGGAATGACCGAGACCGGCGGCTGGGTGACCGCGACCAGGACCCGGGACCGGCGACCGGGCACGTGTGGCATGGTCCGGCCGGACATGGAGTGCGTGATCCTCGACTCCGACGACGTGATCCTGCCGGCCGGCGAGATGGGGCAGATCGCCGTCCGCCCCTCGTCGCCCGGCGTGCTCTTCGACGGCTACCACGGCCGGCCGGACCTGACGATGGCGCGCTACACGAACGCGTGGTTCCACACCGGGGACCTCGGCCGCTTCGACGAGGACGGCTTCCTCTACTTCCACGGCAGGGCTGACGACATCATCAGGCGCGCGGGTGAGAACATCTCCCCGACCGGCATCGAGTTCGAGCTGAGTCGCCACCCGGGCATCGCCGAGGTGGCGGTCGTCGGCGTGGACGACGAGACCATGGGCCAGGAGGTGAAGGTGGTCATCGTCCCGCATGCCGGGTTCGAGGTGGGCACGCTGCTCTCCTTCCTGGAGGACCGGCTTCCACGATTCGCCTGGCCCCGGTACGTCGAGCTGCGCACCGAGCTCCCCAAGACGCCCACCCAGAAGATCCGTGTGGGGGAGCTGCGGGGAGTGGGCGACGACGTCGTCGACCTCCGCGAGCTACGCCCCACCACCGAGCAGAAGGCGAACGCCTGTGAGCTGGATTGACCTCGACGTCGCTGACGGACTCGCGACGATCACCCTGCAGAACGAACGCCGTCGCAACGCCATCAACGTGCACCTCGCGGACGAGCTCGTGCGGGCCTGTGCGGAGGTCGACTCAGACCGGGCGATCGGTGCCGTCGTCCTGCGTGGCGCCGGTGGCTTCTTCTGCTCGGGTGGGGATCGGGACGAGCTCGCCGAGATCTGCGGCGACCCCACGAGCCCCGAGCACATCGACATGACCTCCCGGATCTACGCGGCGTTCCTCCGGGTGGGCGAGCTCGCACCGCCCACCATCGCGGCCGTGCGCGGCGGTGCTCTCGGCGCGGGGATCAACCTCGCGCTGGCGACAGACGTCCGCGTCGTGGCGCGGGATGCGGTGGTGGCGTCCGGGTTCACCCGGCTCGGGGTGCACCCGGGCGGTGGTCACTACGGCCTGCTCAGCCAGGCCATGGGCGTCGAGGGGGCGGCTGCGCTCGGGCTGCTCGGGCACAGCGTCACCGGCGCGCGTGCGGTCGAGCTGGGCTTCGCGCTGGAGGCGTGTGCCGACGCCGACGTCGAGGGCCGGGCGGTCGAGCTGGCACGGTACGCCGCCGCCGACCCCGACCTCGCTCGTGCTGCCAAGGCCAGCTTCGTCACCGAGACGGGACCGCCCGCGCTGCCGTGGAAGGCAGCGGTGCAGGTGGAGCGCGCGCCCCAGATGTGGTCCTTCGCCCGCAAGGGCAAGGCCGGCTGGGAGCGTCCGGAGGCACCGACCGCCTGACTCGGAGTCAGGAGTCGAGCAGCGCCGCGAGCATCAGGCCCTCGGTCGTCTCGGCGAGCCGCGGCATGTTCTCGTACCGGTGCGACCGGGCGATCGCGAACACCATCTCCAACGTGGCGAGGGCCGTGATCTGAGCCATCCGTGCCGGAACGTCCGGCCGGGCCTCGCGCAGCAGCGTCGTCCAGGTGCGGGTCCGCATCTGGCGACGCTTCTGCAGGGCCCGCAGCTGAGGTCCGGGCAGGTGCTGCAGCTCCGCGGCGTACACGGCGATGAGGTCGCGGTTCTGCAGGGCCAGCTGGACGTAGCGGTCGGCGAGCGACTCGATGACCTCGATGGGGGTCGAGGGCGTCATGGTGTCGGTGTCGAGAGCGACGTCGAGCCGGTCGGCCATCCGCAGCAGAAGCTCGAAGAGCAGGTCGGTCTTGCTGTCGAAGTAGCCGTAGACCGAGGGCCCGCGCATGCCCGCCGCCTCGCCGATCTCGTCGATTCCGACGCGGTGGTAGCCCCGGCTGCGAAACAGCGTAGCCCCGCACTCCAGGAGCTCTTCGCGGCGAGCCTGGGCGACCGTGGTGGGCCCGGTGGTGTCGTGCTCGAGCGGGGCCGCGGCACCGTGCCGGATCCGAGGATCGTCGAGGGGCGCGAACAGGACCGCGGTGAGCAGCGACCTGAAGTGCGCCATGACGCGTTCGCGGCTGACCCCCGACGGGATGATCGCGACGCTGTTGAGGATCCCGAGCGCGGCGCGGATGCGGAACTCGGCCGTCGTCCGCGCCAGGTCCGGACGAAGCCTGGTCAGGCTGTCGGCCCACACCTCCACCGTGCGGCCGCGCAGCGCCACGAGCTCGTCGCGCGCCTCCTTGGGCAGATGGCGCGACTCGCGGTGCCACAGGGCGACCACGGCAGGACGGTCGATGGCGACCGAGACCACCGCAGCGATCAGTCGGTCGATCGCATCGGCCGCATCGGCGGCTCCGTCCGTGGCCACGAGGGCGCTGGCGTACCACGCCATCACCATGTCGCGGATCGGTGCACTGAGCAGGTACTGCTTGTCCGGCACGTGCTTGTAGACCGCACCGGCGGTCACCCCGACCGCGGCCGCCACCTCGGCGACCGTGACGCCGTCGTACCCGCGCTCCCAGAACAGCTCGGTGGCCCGCGAGATGATGAGCGCCCGGCGGTCCTTGGGCCGCGACGAGTCGACGCGCCCGATATCAGTGGTCACCGGCGTCGCCTCGCGCCGAGGATGCCCACCCGTGTCACAGCCACGGCTCCCACACTATTCTGCCGACGCCAGGATCGCCGGAGACATGGGCGCGATCGCAGTCCCGCCTAGGATCTCGGCCATGCCGTTCGCCGACCCGCTGTGGCGTGTCCTCCGTCCCGAGGTGCCCTGCGGCACCGGGGTCCTGGTGCTCGCGGGCTCGAGCGGCCGGGTGGACGTCGAGCGAGCAGAGCTGCTTCGCCGGCACGGAGCCCTCGCCCTGGCGATCCGCTGGTTCGGCGGACCCGGGCAGCAGCCCGGCCCGTTCGAGGTTCCGCTGGAGCTCTTCACCGACGCGTTGGACCACCTCGCCGCCGAGACGGACCGGCTGGCGATCGTGGGGACGTCGTTCGGGGCCGAGGCGGCGCTCCTGACCGCCGCACGAGACCACCGGGTCCGGGCCACCGTCGCCTTCGCACCGTCGCCTGTCGTGTGGGCGGGGTACGACGGCGGTCGCTGGACGTCGCACTGGACGCGCGACGGATCCCCGGTGCCCTGGATGCCGTTCGTCGAGGGGTGGACGCCGAGGGACGATCCGCCGGCGTACCGCGATCTCTATGCCAGGAGCCTCGCCGCAGACGAGCGTGCGGCCGAGGTGGCAGCGATCCCCGTCGAGCGCATCGAGGGGGAGGTCCTGCTGGTGGCTGGAGGCGACGACCAGGTGTGGCCTGCGCAGGACTTCGCCGAGCAGATCGCCGCCCGGCGCACGTCGTACCGCCTCACGACCACCGTCGTCACCCATCCCGATGCGGGGCACCGCACCCTCCTGCCGGGGGAGGCGGCGAGCGGTGTGACCGACGCCCGGTTGCGACGGGGCGGGACGCCAGAGGCTGACGCGGCGCTGGGAGCGCTGGCCTGGCCGCACGTCGTCGCCGCGCTCGGCCTGGCCGGTCCCTGACGATCCCTGACAGGTACGGCCTCAGCGGCGAACCGTCAGCGTGCGTGAGGCAGACGGCTTGGTGGCGCCGACGGCCGTGAGCTCGGCGCGCACCTTGGTGCGGCCGCGGACCAGCGCCCTGCCTGTCTTGGTCAGCTTCACCTTGACCGTGGACGACGTACCGGCCGGGACCTTGTAGCCCACCTGCCTGACGACCGCTCTGGTCGCCTTCTTCCCCTTCTTGGCGCCAGGCTTGCGCACCTTCTTCGCGGTCTCCACCGAGAGGCGACCTGCGCAGCCCGCCGTCATCGTGGCCGGGCAGGCGATGGGCACGCGGAAGGCGTTCCTCTTCACCGCGAGCGGCTTCTTGATCTTCGTGAGCGTGCCGGCCGCTCCGCCGTCGGCAGTCCCGGGCGGCGGTGGGACCGCCGTGTTCGGTGGGGTCATCGTGACGCCGCCGCCCAGATCGACCGTGTTCGTCTGGAGCTGGTCGGTGGTCACGCGCACGATCGAGTTGGTCACGTTGTCGGTGAACCACACCGCACCGTCGGGCCCGAACGTCAGCGACGTGGGCTGGTAGTTCCCCACCTTGCTGATGACGCCGACCCCGCCGGCGGAGATGTGGCCGATGCCGGGCTCCGCGCCGACGTTGGTGAACCACATGTTGTCGTCAGGCCCGCGCACGAGGTCCTCGGGCGCCGAGCGGCTGCCCGTGCTCCAGATGTGCGTCGCACCGGTGGCCTGGTCGAGGTAGCCGACGGAGCCGCTGTCGGCGCTGGTGAACCACGTGCCGCCGCTGTTGCGCGTGAACCAGATCGAGCCGACCGGCCCGGCCGTCAGTGCCCGCGGGTACGTCGCATCCTGCGGCAGTGGGTAGGTCACGCCGCCGGCGGCGTCGCCGTTCACGTGCACGATGGTGTCCTGCTCATCCGCCTCGCCACCCTGGCACCACATCGACCCGTCGGCGGCCTCGCCGAGGACGTCGTCGCAGGCCGGGGCGTTGAGTGGATCGATGAGCTGGCCGCTGGGCGTCACCTTGACGATGAAGGAGTCTCCGAAGTTCATGGTCACCCAGGCCGCTCCGTCGGGGCCGACGCGCACGTCACCGCCGTACGGGCAGGAGCTTGGGCAGCCGTCGTCGTAGGGGAAGACCCAGTTGTTGAGAACCGCGCCGTTGCTGGAGAGCCTTGTCAGGTTGCTGCCGTGCTCGGTGGTGACCCAGACCGTCCCGTCGGGGGAGACGTCCAGGTCGATTGCGGGGCCTTCGACGTCCGAGTCGGTGGGGGGTAGCGAGAACTCCTGGATCTGGCCTCCGGGCGTGATCCGACCGACCTTGTTGGCGTCCTCCATGAGGAACCACAGGTTGCCGTCGGGCGCGGTGACGATCCGGCCGAGCTCGGCGTTGCTAGTCGGCACCGGATAGACCGTGACAGCCGCCTGGGCCGGAGCCGTGGGCGCCACGGTGAGCAGCAGGCCGCCGACGAGCCCGAGAATGGACACGACACAGGCACGTACGCGCACGAAAGCTCCCCCGTTGGACGGATCCGAACGATGAGATCCAATCGGATGGTTCGCGCGCCGCGCAAGGGTCTGTCTGGCAGGTGTCGCTGGTCGAGGTGCGAGCACCGCGGTCGCTGGTTGAGGTGCGAGGAGGTCGCTGGTTGAGGTGCGAGGAGCCCTCGGCGACGAGCCTCGAAACCAAGACCCCCGAGTATGCACAGGCACCCGAATCGGGGCGCCGAAATGTCGGTGGTCCCTGGTTGGCTTCTCGTATGGCGATCACCACCAGCGAGCTCCCCGACACCGCATCCGCGGTGCTGGTGTTCGCACACTCCCGCCGCCAGGTGGCCGACCGGGCGGAGGCGGAGCTGCTGGTCGCAGCCTGTGAGTGGGCCGACCTGCACCCTCCCGAGTCGGTGTCGGATGCGGCCGCATTCACGATGCCGGGTGGGGGTGAGCACGAGGAGCCGGTCGCCGGCCCGGGCGCACCACTGGTCGCGGAGTTCTGCATTCCCGAGTTCGGTGCCGTCCTCGGCCTGTCCACCACCGCGGCGAAGCAGCTGATCGGCCAAGCCGTCGAGCTGCGGCACCGGCTGCCCAGGTTGTGGCGGCGGGTCCAGGCCGGTGACCTCCCGGCGTGGCGGGCCAGGCGGGTCGCGGAGACCACCATCCACGCCGGGTTGTCACCCCAGGCGGCGGCGTACGTCGACGCCCAGCTGGCCCCGTTCGCGCACCGCACCACGGTTTCGGCCGTCGACCGGTTGGTCGATGCGGCCATCGCCCGGTACGAACCCGCCCGCGCCGATCTGGAAGCGGCTCGCGCCGCGGATAGCCGGCACGTGACCATCGAGGACCAGCAGGTGTCGTTCGCGGGCACCATGCGGGTCACCGCCGAGCTCGACCTCGCCGACGCCCTCGACTTCGGTGCCGCCGTCACCCACGGCGCCGAGACCCTCAAGACACTCGGGTCCGAAGAGTCCCTGGACGCCCGGCGGGCCGCCGCGGTCGGAGAGCTCGCTCGGGCCCAGCTCGCTCTGCCGCTGGTTGAGGAGCCTGCGGTGCAACCGTCTCGAAACCAAGGCACCCCACCACCGGCCCGGCAGGTGGTCCTGCACGTGCACCTGACCGAGGACGACCCCGTCGCCCGCCTCGAGCCCGGCACCCTGACCACCCTCGACCAGGTCCGGCACTGGTGCACCCGCTCGCACACCCAGGTGGTGGTGAAACCCGTCCTCGACCTCCACCAGCCGATCGAGTGCGACGGCTACCAGCCCTCGGCCCGGCTCCGCGAGCAGGTGATCCTCCGCGACCGCACGTGCGTGTTCCCCTGGTGCACGAGACCCGCCCGAGCCTGTGACCTCGACCACATCGTCCCCTGGGAGACCGGCGGACCCACCGACACCACCAACCTCGCCGCCCTGTGCCGGCGACATCACCGCCTGAAGACTCATTCGGCCTGGACCTATCAACGCACCGGCCCCGCGGCGTACACCTGGACCAGCCCCCACGGCCACACCTACGACCGCGACCCCGCTGGCACCGAACCGGGTTGACCACCACGCCCCACACCCCGCCGAGCATGCTGTCGGCGGGGGATGAGTCGCGGTCTCACCCTCATCTGTGGCGCAGCCGCTCGAACGCCTTCGGGCTCGGCACGCTCGCCAGCGCGTGGACGATCGCTGCGGCACAGGCCTCGGCCGACTCATGGGTCGTGTCCACGGTGATGTCGAACGCTCCATGGTCGTAGACGGCCGTCTGAGACCTGGCCAAGCCAGCAGGGCGGTCGCCACGCTCTCGCTCGCGTCGGTCCAGCTCCTCTGGGGCGCAGCGGACCTCGATAAGAGTGACGTCGTACCCGTCGAGGACGTCGAGCAGGTCCTCGAGCCGCCAGGCCTCACTGAGCGGATAGTCCATGATGACGTCATTGCCGACGGCGGCCAGCCCTGCTACGGCGCGGTGGTAGCCCAGCCGCGTCCGGGTCAGCATGTCGGCGATGGCGGCCTCGTCGCTTGGCTCACCCTTCACCGTCGAACGCATGCCGCTGATCGAGTCCACCGGAACCAGGAACCACGGACCGGGAAGCAGCCGTTGAAGAGCCACTCCGACGGTGCTCTTGCCCGAGCTGGAGGGACCGTTCAAGAGGAGGACTCGGCCTCTACCCTGCGTCACTGAGCACCCACCTACTGAGGGTGCTTCTCGAGCCACTCATCCACCGGGATCGGCTTCCGGGCCGCATAGCCCTCGGGGAGCAGGATGCTGCCGCGGTCGGTGAGGTAGTAGACCTGCCAGTGGTAGTAGCCACGGAAGGCGGTCGGGCGTCGCTTCATCACCTCGGCGAGCAGGGTCACGCCTCGCACGTACGACGTGGAGTTGTTGTAGCGGTACAACGCCCCCGGCCGGCCTCCGGGCCGGTTGAAGCCGTGCGCGGCGAGGAACCGCCCGGCCGCCAGGATCGAGTCGTGCGCCGAGTGGATGTCTCCGCCGGCGCCGTACGCCGACCAGGTGCTGGGCAGGAACTGCATCGGGCCCTGGGCGCCCGCCGAGGACGTGCCCCGGATCCGGCCCAGCCCGGTCTCCACGAGGTTGATCGCGGCGAGGTACTCCCGGTCGACGCCGAAGCGTCGTTCCGCTTCGCCGTAGAAGGCACGCAGCCGGCGCATCGGCGCGGGTGGGACGATCCGCCACGCAGGCAGCTCGTCGCTCAGGTCGGCGCGGTCGGTCGGGTGCATCGAGCGGAACTCCCGACGGGACGCCACGTTGTCGCGCACCAGTCCCAGGAGCCGCCGCGGGACGAGGGAGCGGACCCGGGCGTCCCAGCGCGGGTGCGCGGCCAGCTCCCGGTAGGCGAGCTGTTGGAGGTGACCGGCACCGGCGAGTACGCCGGCCGGGGTGGTGGCCGAGGCGATCGCGTCCTCCGCAGCGACGATCTGGCGGGCGACCTCACGCGCCGACCGGGCAGGTGCGACGTCCGGCAGCTCGGCGGCCGTGGCAGGCGATGCCGGGGAGGTCGACGCGGAAGGTTCGGCGGCGGCGCTTGGTGGGTCGGCGGGAGCGGCGTCGCTGCACGCCTGCACCGTGAGCGCGGCGCAGAGCGCGGCCGCGGGCAGCAGTCGACGGGACCTCATTCGTCGAGGCTACGTCGCGGTGGGAGAGTGCAGCCCGGCTCGGCCTCCCGTCGCTACCGGGCGGGCATCGAGCGCAGGCGCTCTCGCGTCGCGGCCCAGCGAGCCCTGGTGGGCACAGGGTCGAACAGACGAAAGCCGACGCCGTGCGTCAGCTCCGCATACGGCGCCACGCTCGTGCGGCACGCGGAGACCTCGCAGTCGAAGACCTCGAGTTCGCTGTCGCCGACCTCGAGGCGACCGCGGTGACGCGCCTGGAGGGCGAGCGAGTAGAGGGTGCTGTGGGTGACCGCGGTCAGCGTCGCTCGCGGCCGCGCCTGGATGTTGCGCGCCGCGCTGCTGGCCGGCCATAGCCCGATCCGGAGGCCGTCTTCGGCCGTCATCACCACCTCACCGACACTGAGCAGTGCCAGGTGAGGCCAACTGTCCTCCCGGATGCTGAGCAGGCCCAACGTGAAGCCGTCGTTGTCGTCTTGGGCGAGCTCCTCGGCGAGGGGCTCGGGGACCTGGGGGCCGAGGTCTGCGCCACCTGGTGGCGGATCGGGCGGGCTCGGCGAGCCCGGGGCGGTCTCGGCGCTGTTCATCGACGTGAGCCTAGGTAACGGTGTAGGGACCACGCAATCACGGACCGCACGAACCGACCAGGCTGTGGGCCCGATGGCAGGACAGCGTCGAGCTGCCGCGACCCGTCGTCCATACGGGTGGTTCCGTATAGCCCGTTCGGGCCAGATTCGGACCACATCCGTGTCGAACACGTCAGCCGGCCCCCTCGGCAGCCGAACATGGAGACATGTGGGAAACGGCCGAGACCAGCACCGAGACCAGGACCGAGGCGGCGAGCGCAGCTCGTCACCTGTCGCACGACCGTCCCTGCTCGGCGTGCGGCCACGCGATGCACTTCTACCTGCCCTGCTCCGACTCGTGCGCCTGCACCCCGCAGCTGGCACCCGGACTGCCCTCGACGCGGTCCACGCTCGTCACGGTCTGACCCGCAGCGCCGGGTAGGACCGCTCGACGCGCCTCCGTAGACTGGAGCCTCACCCCCTGCCGCTCGTGGCCGGGGGCTGTCGTGTTGTCGTCCAGTCGAGAGTGAGCCCGTGAGCCCGAGCCCCGCCCTGGAGGCGCTGGTCCCTGCCGTGCTCGCCGACCCCGCCCTGGCCGAGTCCGTCACCGACGCCCGCGAGGGCAGCGTCTCCGCCCTCGACCTGACGGGTCCCTCCGCGCTGCGCTCGTTCGTCGTCCGGGGCCTCGTCGACACCGGCCGGCTGGTGCTGGTCGTGACCGCGACCACCCGAGAGGCCGAGGACCTGGTCGTCGAGCTCGGCGACCTGGTCGACCCCGCGACGATCGGCCACTACCCGAGCTGGGAGACCCTGCCGCACGAGCGCCTCAGCCCGCGCAGTGACACCGTCGGTCGCCGCCTGGCCGTCCTCCGCCGCTTGAAGCACCCTGGCAGCGACCCATCCAACGGGCCGCTGCAGGTCGTCGTCGCGCCGGTGCGCTCCATCCTCCAGCCGCAGGTGAAGGGGCTGGCCGACCTGGTCCCGGTCGAGCTGGTGCCCGGACAGACGCTGCCGCTCGAGGAGGTCGTCCGCGGACTGGCCGACGCGGCGTACTCCCGGGTCGACCTGGTCGAGAAGCGCGGCGAGTTCGCGGTGCGCGGCGGCATCGTCGACGTCTTCGCGCCGACCGAGGAGCACCCGCTGCGCGTGGAGTTCTGGGGCGACGACGTCGAGGAGATCCGGGCGTTCTCGGTCGCCGACCAGCGCACCCTGGAGACCGTCGACCGGCTGTGGGCGCCGCCGTGCCGTGAGTTGCTGCTGACCGACGAGGTACGCCGACGAGCGGCCGAGCTGGGCCGCAGCCACCCGCAGCTGCTCGAGCTGACCGACAAGATGGCCGCCGGCATCGCCGTCGAGGGCATGGAGTCGCTCGCGCCCGTGCTCGTCGACGACATGGAGATGCTGGTCGACCTCCTGCCCGAGCAGACCCATGTGCTGGTGCTCGACCCGGAGCGGGTCCGCACCCGGGCCCACGACCTGGTCGCGACCAGCGAGGAGTTCCTGGGCGCCAGCTGGGCAGCGGCCGCGGGCGGCGGCACGGCTCCGATCGACCTGGGCGCCGCGTCGTACCACTCCATCGCCGACGTGCGTGAGCACGCCATCGGCCAGGGCAAGGCCTGGTGGTCGATGAGCCCGTTCGGGCTGGGCGACACCTCCGACCTGGCCGAGCTCGACGTCGACGTGCGGGTCGGCGCCGTGGAGTCGCGCACCATCGCAGCGCTGCCCGCCGAGGCCTACCGGGGCGACCTCGAGCGCGCCGTCGCCGACATCCGCGGATGGCTGGCCGACGGCTTCCGCGTCGTGGTCGTGCACCAGGGCCACGGTCCGGCCCAGCGCCTGGTCGAGGTGCTGGGGGAGCACGACATCGCGGCCCGGCTCGCCGAGGACGGTGACCACACGCCCGGCGTGGTCACCGTCGCGACCGGCTGCCTCGAGCACGGCTTCGTCGACGCCCGCACCGGCGTCGCCGTGGTCACCGGCGACGACCTGTCGGGCCAGCGGGCGTCCACGCGCGACATGCGCAAGATGCCGGCTCGCCGCAAGAAGCAGATCGACCCGCTGGAGCTGTCGGCCGGCGACTACGTCGTGCACGAGAAGCACGGCGTGGGCCGATTCGTGGAGATGCGGCAGCGCGAGATCCAGGGCGCGATCCGCGAGTACCTCGTCCTCGAGTACGGCGCCGCGAAGCGTGGTGCGCCGCCCGACCGGCTCTTCGTGCCCGCCGACACCCTCGACCAGGTCACCCGCTACGTCGGTGGTGAGGCGCCGAGCCTCGACCGCCTCGGTGGCGCCGACTGGGGCAAGCGCAAGGCACGCGCCCGCAAGGCGGTGCGGGAGATCGCGGCCGAGCTGATCAAGCTGTACGCCGCCCGGCAGGCCACCCAGGGCTACGCCTTCGGCCCCGACACCCCCTGGCAGCGCGAGCTCGAGGACGCCTTCCCGTTCCACGAGACCCCGGACCAGCTGACCACCGTCGACGAGGTGAAGGCCGACATGCGCCGCACCGTCCCGATGGACCGGCTGGTGTGCGGCGACGTCGGCTACGGCAAGACCGAGATCGCGGTGCGGGCGGCGTTCAAGGCCGTCCAGGACGGGAAGCAGGTCGCCGTCCTCGTGCCGACGACGCTGCTGGTGACCCAGCACTTCTCGACGTTCTCCGAGCGGATGAGCGGATTCCCCGTCGTACTCAAGGGCCTGAGCCGCTTCCAGACCGACAAGGAGGCGCGCGAGGTGATCGCCGGACTCGCCTCGGGCGAGGTCGACATCGTGATCGGCACCCACCGGCTGCTCAACCCGGACATCAAGATGAAGGACCTCGGGCTGATCGTGGTCGACGAGGAGCAGCGCTTCGGTGTCGAGCACAAGGAGCAGATGAAGCGGCTGCGCACCTCCGTCGACGTGCTCGCGATGAGCGCGACGCCGATCCCGCGGACCCTGGAGATGGCGGTGACCGGCATCCGCGAGATGTCGACCATCACCACGCCTCCCGAGGAGCGGCACCCGGTGCTCACCTACGTCGGCGCCTACGAGGACCGGCAGGTCGTCGCCGCGGTGCGGCGCGAGCTGCTGCGCGAGGGTCAGGTGTTCTACATCCACAACCGGGTGCAGAGCATCGAGAAGGCCGCGGCCAAGCTGCGTGAGCTGGTGCCGGAGGCGCGGGTCGCCACGGCGCACGGTCAGATGGGGGAGCACCAGCTCGAGCAGGTGATGCTCGACTTCTGGGAGAAGCGCTTCGACGTGCTGGTGTGCACGACCATCGTCGAGTCCGGTCTCGACGTCTCCAACGCCAACACCATGATCATCGAGCGCTCCGACACGCTCGGCCTCTCGCAGCTGCACCAGCTGCGCGGCCGGGTCGGCCGCTCCCGCGAGCGCGCCTACGCCTACTTCCTCTACCCGGCGGAGAAGCCGCTCACCGAGACCGCGCACGAGCGACTGGCGACGCTTGCCCAGCACTCCGACCTCGGCGGCGGCATGGCCATCGCGATGAAGGACCTGGAGATCCGCGGCGCCGGCAACCTGCTCGGCGGCGAGCAGTCGGGCCACATCGCCGACGTCGGCTTCGACCTCTACGTCCGGCTGGTCGGCGAGGCGGTCTCGCAGTTCCGCGGCGAGGAGGAGGACGAGGCCGGCGAGGTGCGCATCGAGCTGCCCGTCGACGCCCACCTGCCGCACGAGTACGTCTCCAGCGAGCGGCTGCGCCTTGAGATGTACAAGCGCCTGTCCGAGGCCCGCGGCGACGACGACGTCGACGCGATCCGCGAGGAGCTCGTCGACCGGTACGGCGAGCCGCCCGAGGTCGTCGAGACCCTGCTCCTGGTGTCGCGCTTCCGCGCCCGCGCCCGGCAGGCCGAGCTGTCCGAGATCGGCCTGGCCGGCAAGAACATGCGGTTCGCCCCGGTCGACCTGCCCGACTCCCGCGTCGTACGCCTCCAGCGGCTCTACCCGGGCAGCCGGGTGCTGGGCCAGCAGGGCGCCATGCTCGTGCCGCGCCCGGTCGGGGCGGCTACGGGCACCGGTCGGGCCCTGCTTGAATGGGCACGTGCGGTGATCGACACGATCCTCGACCCGCCCGAAGCAACCCCAGTCAAGGAGAAATCGTGAGCTCGTTCCGCCGCCACCTCGTCGCCGCCGTGGCAGCTGTCTCCGCAGGTGCCCTGCTCTCCGGCTGCACGGGCGGTGCCTCGCCCGGCGTGGCGGTCGACGTCGACGGGGACACGATCACCGTCGCCCAGGTCGACCGCGCCACCTCCGCGGTCTGCACGTCGGTCGAGCCCGACCTCCGCGGCTCCGAGACCACCGTGGCCCTGGGCAACGTGCGCCAGTTCGTGGTCAGCCTGCTCACCGCGTCGGCCCAGGCCCGCCAGCTCGCAGCGGAGTACGACGTCGAGCCCGGCGCCGCGTATGCCCGCCAGGTCGACCAGCTGCGCCTGACCGCGCAGGCCTTCCCCCAGGACGCCCGCCACGACTACGTCGAGGTGATGTCGACCGAGGCCCTGGTCAACGCCGTGGTCGACGCGATCGGGCGCGAGTCGCTCTCCCGCGACGGCGTCACCGACCCGAGCGTCGAGGAGGTCGCGCAGCGCGGCCAGGACCTCTTCGAGTCGTGGCCCGACCAGCACCCCGTCGACATCGACCCGCGCTACGGGCTCGAGGTCGTCGACGGGCAGGTCGTCCCGGCCGACACCAACCTCTCGGTCGCCGTGGGCGACACCGCGAAGGACGCGATGGCCACCGAGCCCGACCCGGTCTACGCCCGCACGCTGCCCACCGGCCAGCGCTGCAACTGACCGGTCCGGCTGGTCACGAGTCATGGCCGCCTCCGGCGAGTCGCTCGTCGAGTTCCTCGACGTGATGCGCCGGCTGCGCGCCGAGTGCGAGTGGAAGCGCTCCCAGACGCACCGGTCCCTGGCCCGCTACCTCCTCGAGGAGTCGCACGAGACGCTCGAGGCGATCGACAGCGGAGACCCCGACCATCTGCGCGAGGAGCTCGGCGACCTGCTGCTGCAGGTCTACTTCCACGCCGTCATCGCCGAGGAGTCGGGCGACTTCACCATCGACGACGTCGCCGCCGGCATCACCGAGAAGATGCGCCGGCGCAACCCCCACGTCTTCGGCACCGAGCGCGAGGGCGCCATGACGCCCGCCGAGGTCAACGAGCTGTGGGAGTCGGTCAAGGCGACCGAGAAGCAGCGCGACGCGGTCACCGACGGCATCCCGCCCGGGCTGCCGGCCCTGCTCTACGCCGACAAGGTGCTCGACCGGCTCGCGCGCGCAGGCGCCCCGGTGACGGTCGCCGCGTCCTCCGACCTCGGTGAGCGGTTGCTCGCCCTGGTGGCCGAGGCGCATGACGACGGGGTCGACCCCGAGCAGGCCCTGCGCGACGCCGTACGCCGCAGGTTGGGGTAGCCGGCGGAGCGGTCGGGCTACCCGGCCGTGCCCACCCGCACCAGCCGGCCCGCCAGGCCCACGAGCAGCACGACGACCCCGGCGACCACGGACCCGAGCGGCAGGGTCGCCACGAGCACGAGGCAGCCGACCAGGCCCACCACGTTGAGCGCCCGCGGCCAGCGCCGCTGCGACGCCGGCTGGCGGAAGGCGGCGGCGTTGGCGACGGCGTAGTAGACGAGCACCCCGCAGCTGGAGAAGCCGATCGCCCCGCGCAGGTCGAAGAAGGCCACGAGCACGACGATGGCGGCGCCGATGGCGACCTGGGCGTGGTCGGGCACCCGGTGGACGGGATGGACCGAGGCCAGCCACCTCGGCAGGTCGCGCTCGCGCGCCATCGCCAGGGTCGTCCGGCCGACGCCGGCCAGGAGGGCCAGCAGCGCGCCCAGGCTGGCGGCGGCCGCACCGACCCGGACCACGGGCACGGCCCACTCGGCTCCGGAGGCCGCCATCGCGTCGGCGATCGGCGTGGTCGTTGCGGGCAGGTCGGCGCCGAGCACGAGGAGCAGCGCGACGGCGACGGCGACGTAGACCGCCACCGCGACGCCGAGCGCGACCAGGATCGCCCGCCCGAGCGACTCGGGCCTGCGCACCTCCTCGGCCAGGGTGGCGATCCGGGCATAGCCGGCGAACGCGAAGAAGAGCAGCCCGGCCGCCTGGAGCACGCCCAGCGCGCCGCCGTCGGCGACCCAGGGGTCGGTCGCGCGCTCGCCGCCGCCGAACGCCACCACCAGGGCGACGGCGAGGGTGAGCAGCGTGGCGCCCAGCAGGATGCGAGCCACCAGGGCGGTGCGGGTGACGCCGCGCAGGTTCGCGACGGTGAGGACGACGACGGCCGCCACCGCCGCGGCGCGCTGGAGCCACGGCGTACCCGGGAAGGCGTAGGCCGCGAAGGTCATCGCCATCGCCGCGCACGACGCGGTCTTGCCGACCACGAAGCCCCAGCCGGCCAGGAAGCCCCACCAGGGCCCGAGCACCTCGCGCCCGTAGACGTACGTGCCGCCGGAGGTCGGGTAGGTCATCGCGAGCTGGGCAGAGGCGACGGCGTTGCACAGCGCCACGAACGCAGCCACCGCCAACCCGATGAGCAGGCCGGCGCCTGCTGCCTCGGCGGCGGGCGCGAAGGCCACGAACACCCCGGCGCCGACCATCGCGCAGAGTCCGACCACGACCGCGTCGCCGGTGCCGAGGCGGCGGGCCAGGGAGGGAGGGGGGCCGGAGGTCACCACCGCATTCTCGCCGGTCGCGACCTCCGGCCCGCGCCTCCGATTCACCGTCGGCGGATCTGCTTGATCCCCGTGCGCGAGGCGTCGTGGCCCGGGCCGCCGAGGTAGGACGCGCGGAGCTTGTGCACACCGCGGTCCAGCCGCACCTTGAGCCGGGCTACGCCGTCGTGGAGGCGCACGACACCCAGGAGGGCACGACGGTCGCGCACGACCACCGCTCCGCTGGCTGTGCCGGGTGCGACCCGCACGACCAGGCGGTAGACGTGGCCCCGGACCCGCTTTACGGACAGGGTCGTGGTCGTCGCCCGGTCCGGCGCGACGGTGCCGGGGGTCGCCGGCGGCGCCGGCTGACTGGCGGGCGGCGTCGCCGGCGGCACCGGCGTGGTGGGCTGCGTCGGCGGCGTGACCGGTCCGCCGAACAGCCCGGAGGCGGAGCCGAGCCGAAGGAGCACGGTCTCGCCCGTGGCGTCGCTGAGCCCGTCGTTGTCGGTGACGGCGTAGACCTGCCGGTCGGCGCCGATCGTCAGCCCCTCCAGCTTCTCCTGCGTCCAGCCGTGCGTCGCTCGGAGTGCCGGCAGCACGTCGACGGCGAGCTTCTTCGTCAGCATCACCGGTGCGGTGACGCCGCCCGTCGCGGGCACGTCGACGGTGTAGACGCGCTTGACGCGGGCTGCGGTCCCGTTGAGCTTGTCGCGCTCGATCACCGCGAGGGTGTCGTCGTCGACGGCGGCGATCTCCGAGAGGCCCATCCAGTCACCGGGTGCGGCCGTCGGCTCCAGCTGGTAGCCGAACCAGGTCCAGGTGCCGGTCGCCACCTGGTAGCGGCCGATGCGGGTCACGTCGGTGCCGTCGACCATGCCGCCGCCCTGGTTGGCGGGGTTGGTCCACAGCGGGCGCTGCACCGCGACGTACACGACCTCGCTGGCGCCCGCCCCGGTCGCCGTGACGCCCTCGAGGCCCCACTTGCCGATGTGCGCGGTGACGCCGGCGGGCAGGCCGACGGTCTCCTGGATGCGTCCGGCGTCGCTGAGGCGCAGCAGCTGGTTGCCGGCGCCGGTGCTGCCCTCGACGGCAGCCCAGAAGCCACCCTCCGGCCGGGCGAAGAGACCTTCGATGTCCACCGCGGGCTTGGCGCCGCTGGAGCCGGTGACCTCGATGACCTGCCGGATCACTGCGGGAGCACCCGTGGTGTCGAGGCGGTAGATCCGGCCCGTCTTGTACGCCGCGTCGCTTGCGGCCCAGAGCTGGCCGCTGACTCCCGGCACGGCGCTCAGGGCGCCGAGGGCGCCCCAGCCGATGGGGCGGCCCGACGACTCCTCCTGCGAGACCACCGACGGGAATGCCGGCTGGGTGGCCTGCCACCGGTAGATCCCGACCGAGGCGCGCACGCCGACCCCGGCGTCGTCCTCCTCCGACGACACGACGAACAGGTCGGTGCCAGGGACGGGCAGCAGACCCTCGGGACCGTTGGTCGCCGGCAGCACCTGCTCGAAGCGTGGGTCGGCCGGGTCGGTGAGGTCGTAGACCGCGACGAAGTTGCTGCGCTCGGAGCCGATGAAGGCCCGGCGCCTGCCGCCGATCGTGGCGACGGAGATGCCCTCGGGCTCGGCGCCCTTGTTGTCCGCCCGGTCGTCGTTGAAGAGCCCGTGAGCGGTGGCGATGTCCTCGAAGGAGCTGCCGGCGTCCCAGACGACCGAGCCGCTCGTGGCGTCGAAGACCGTCCAGCCGCGGGAGCCGCCCTTCCAGTCGCCCTCGTTGGCCGTGGCGACGTGGGTGCCGTCGACCCAGGCGATGGCGTCGGGCTCGCGCGGTCCGGTCACCGAGTCGGTTGGGTTGAAGATCCCGTCGTCGGTGGTGTCGACGTCGGTGATGGTCGGCGAGCCGGCCGAGAACACGTGGGTGATCGTGGCGGTCGGCACGTCGATGATCGCGATGCCGTTGTTCTCCTGGAGCGTGAGGGCGAGCTGGTTGTCGTCGTTGAAGGCGACGTACTCCGGCTCGGGATCGACCGGGGTGTCCAGGCCGGCGTCGACGAGCGACTGAAGAGCTGAGCCGTCGGGGTTCGTCAGCAGCAGCGGCTCCGCGGCCCAGGCGCCGGGCGTGCCGGCGAGGTCCACCAGCTGAACGAAGCCGGCCGGGAGCTGCGGCAGGTCGCCGTCGTCGCCGCCCGGCGGCGCGGCGTCCTCGTCGCGCTGGTTCTCCATCGCGATGGCGGCGTACGCCCGGTCCTTGCTGATCGCGATCGAGTCGGGCTGGCCGCCGAGGTCGATCGAGGCGACGCGGGTGCGGTCGGCGAGCCGGAAGACGTCGAGCCGGCCCGAGGGGTTGGCGAAGTCGCCGCCACTGGTGTCGACGACGACGAGAAGGTGGTCGCCCACGACGGCGACCGAGGTGGGCTGGTCGTCGGCGTCGCCGACCTCCGCCAGGTCGATCGTGCCGGTGCCGCGCGGGTTGCCCGGGTCGCTGATGTCCACGAAGCCGACCCGCTTGCCCAGGGCGTCGGTGTAGACCACGGTCCGGCCGTCCTCGGTGACCGCCGAGATCTCGGCGACCGTCGGCTCCGCCGGGTCGACACCGGCCGGGACGTTCTGGAAGACGGGGTAGGTCGCCAGTCGCTCGAAGCCGCCGGCGGCTCCGGCGTCGACCGCGCCGGCGGTCGGGCCGGAGACGGCCAGGAGGGAGAGGGGCAGTGCGGCAGTGGCGAGCATCGCCACCCCGCGCAGGGATCGTGCGGACACGGACGGCCTTTCGACGGGTGGACCCGAGACGAGCAAGGTCGGGGGCACAGTGCCGGCAGCGGGTGGCCGATCGGTGATCCCTGCGTGAACGCCCGTCGTCTCCCGGACGTCGTGCCGGCGCGGTCCGGCGGCGGGCCGCACGACCTCCCCGCGGAAGCGGGAGCCGACCGGCCGATAGGCTGGCTGGGCTCGTCCGTGACATCCCGTGAACCCCCAGGAGCACACCGTGGCATCCATCGAAGCAGTCGGCGCACGCGAGATCCTCGACTCGCGCGGCAACCCCACCGTCGAGGTCGAGGTGCTGCTCGACGACGGCGCGTTCGGCCGGGCCGCGGTGCCCTCGGGCGCCTCCACGGGCGCGTTCGAGGCCGTCGAGCTGCGTGACGGGGGCAAGCGGTACGCCGGCAAGGGCGTCGCCAAGGCCGTCGCCGGCGTCGTCGAGAAGATCGGCCCCGCGCTGCTCGGCATCGAGGCAGACGACCAGCGCCTGGTCGACCAGGCGATGCTCGACCTCGACGCGACGCCCAACAAGGCCAGGCTCGGCGCCAACGCGATCCTGGGGGTCTCGCTCGCCGTCGCGAAGGCGGCCGCCGAGTCGGCCGGCCTGCCGCTCTTCCGCTACGTCGGTGGCCCCAACGCCCACGTGCTGCCCGTGCCGATGCTCAACATCCTCAACGGCGGCGCGCACGCCGACACCAACGTCGACGTGCAGGAGTTCATGATCGCGCCGATCGGCGCCGCGACGTTCGGCGAGGCGCTGCAGCAGGGCGCCGAGGTCTACCACTCGCTGAAGTCGGTCCTGAAGAAGAAGGGCCTCTCCACCGGGGTCGGCGACGAGGGCGGCTTCGCCCCCGACCTGCCCTCCAACCGCGACGCCCTCGACCTGATCTCCCAGGCCGTGAAGGGTGCCGGGCTCACCGTCGGCAAGGACATCGTCTTCGCGCTCGACGTGGCGGCGTCGGAGTTCCACGACAAGAAGAAGTACGCGTTCGAGGGCAAGAAGAAGACCTCGGCCGAGATGATCGACTACTACGCCGAGCTCGTCTCGGCGTACCCGATCGTCTCCATCGAGGACCCCCTCGACGAGGACGACTGGGACGGCTGGAAGACGATCACGGAGCGGCTCGGCGGTGCCACCCAGCTCGTCGGCGACGACCTCTTCGTCACCAACGTCGAGCGGCTGCAGCGCGGCATCTCCGGCGGCCAGGCCAACTCGCTGCTGGTGAAGGTCAACCAGATCGGCACCCTGACCGAGACCCTCGACTCCGTCGCGCTGGCCCAGCGGAGCGGCTTCACCTGCATGATGAGCCACCGTTCGGGAGAGACCGAGGACACGACGATCGCCGACCTGGCCGTCGCGACCAACTGCGGGCAGATCAAGTCCGGGGCGCCCGCGCGCTCCGACCGGGTCGCGAAGTACAACCAGCTGCTGCGCATCGAGGACACCCTCGGCGACGCGGCGCGCTACGCCGGAGCAGGCGCCTTCCCGCGATTCACCCGCTGAGTCGGTCATCCTTGACCTGACATGGCACAGCAACGACGTACTCCCCGCGGCGGCCCCGGCGGCAGCAGGCGACCCGGGCAGCGGGGCAACCCGCGCGCCCGTGCCGCTGCTCCCGCGAGCGCCGGGCCTGCGGCGAGCCCGTCGGCCGACCCGACCTCGGCCCAGGCTTCGGGTCCGACCGCCCGGCCGACAGGCAGACGGCCGCGGCTGACCGGTCGGGCGGCCGTGCTGGTGCTGGTGCTGGCCGTGCTCACGGTGTCCTACGCGTCCTCGATGCGCGCCTACCTCCAGCAGCGCGCGCACATCAGCGAGCTCAAGTCCGACATCGCCGAGCGCGAGACGAGCATCAACGACCTCGAGCGCGAGAAGCGGCGCTGGCAGGACCCGGCGTACGTCGAGACGCAGGCGCGCGCGCACTTCGGCTACCTGATGCCGGGGGAGACCGGCTTCGTCGTGCTCGACGCCCATGGCAACCCGCTCGACTCCGGCGCCGAGCTGAGCGACCCCGACGAGGTCGTGAAGATCGAGCCGAAGGCCTGGTGGGACGACGGGTGGGCGTCGATGGAGCTGGCCGGGCACCCGCCCGACCCGACCGACGGGCCCGCCGACAAGATCGGCGGACGCGGGTGATCGACCCCGCCGACGAGGCGGCGATCGAAGCACAGCTCGGCCGGGCGCCGCGGGCCGTCCACGCGGTCGGCCACCGCTGCCCCTGCGGCCTCCCCGACGTCGTCACCACCGAGCCGCGGCTGCCCGACGGCACGCCGTTCCCCACCACCTACTACCTCACCTGCCCCCGCGCAGCGTCGCTCATCGGCACCCTCGAGGGCGGCGGGACGATGAAGCAGATGCAGGCCCGGCTCGGCGAGGACGCCGATCTCGCCGCCGCCTACCGCGGGGCGCACGAGCGCTATCTCGCGGCGCGGGCCGAGCTTGGCGATGTGCCCGAGATCGACGGCATCTCCGCCGGGGGCATGCCCGACCGGGTCAAGTGCCTGCACGTGCTGGCCGGCCAGGCGCTCGCCCAGGGCCGCGGCGTCAACCCGCTCGGCGACGAGGTCCTCGACCTGCTGGGCGAGTGGTGGGCCGAGGGGCCGTGCGTGACCCCACCCGACGCATGATCGCCGCGATCGACTGCGGCACCAACACCATCAAGCTGCTCATCGGCGACCTCCCGGAGGTCGCCGTGCGCGAGACCCGGATGGTGCGGCTCGGCCAGGGTGTCGACGCGACCGGCCGGCTGGCCGACGACGCGCTCGCGCGGGCCTTCGCCGCCATCGACGACTACGCCGTCCTGATCGCCGCCCACCCCGTGACCCGGCTCAGGTTCTGCGCCACCTCGGCGACGCGCGACAGTGCCAACGCGCAGGAGTTCGCCGAGGGGGTGCACGCGCGGCTCGGCGTGTGGCCCGAGGTGCTGACGGGTGAGGAGGAGGCCGCGCTGTCCTACGACGGCGCCGTCCGCAACCTGCGCGCCCCGCTCACCGGGCGGGTGCTGGTCGTCGACATCGGGGGCGGCTCGACCGAGCTGATCCTCGGGGCCGGTGCGCCCGAGGCGGCGTACTCGATGGACGTCGGGTCGGTGCGACTGCACGAGCGCCGGCTGCACTCCGACCCCGCGACCGCGGCCGAGGTCGCGGCCTGTGTCGCCGACATCGACGCGGCCCTCGACGCGGCGCGTGCGGCCGGTGTCGACCTTGGCTCCGCCGACGCGGTCGTCGGCGTCGCCGGCACCGTGACCTCGGTCGCGGCCGGTGTGCTCGACCTGCCGGCGTACTCCGTGGAGGCGGTCGACCAGACGGAGCTGCCGGTGGCCGAGGTGCACGCCTTCGTCGCCCGGCTGGTGGCGATGCCGGTGGCCGAGCGCCTGGCACTGCCGTGGATGCACCCTGGCCGCGCCGACGTGATCGACGCGGGCGCCCTGGTGCTCGACCGGGTGCTGCGGCGTACCCGCGTGCCGACGTTGGTCGTCTCCGAGGCCGACATCCTCGACGGCATCGCCTGGTCGATCAGCGGCTGACGCCGGCCCACCACCTCCCCGCCGCACCGTTACATGTGCGAGCGGGGGCTGCCACCTGCTACCAAGGACGGGTGCCAGCAGACGCAACCCCGCCCGCCGGTCCTGTACGTCGCGCACCTCGGCCGATGACCGTCGACCTGCCCCACCCGATCACGGGACAGCTCTTCGGCTCGCCGGTGCCGCCCGGCACGGGCTGGCCCGAGGACCCGGCCGCCCCCGGCACCCCGGTGGCCCGCACGGCAGCCGGCGTACGACGGCTGGCGGCCACCCCGGACCTCGCCGAGCTCGACGCCCGGGTCAGCGTGTGCTCGGCCTGCCCGCGGCTGGTGCGCTGGCGCGAGGACGTCGCGCGGGACAAGCGGGCGTCGTTCGCCGACCAGCCCTACTGGGGTCGGCCGATCGCCGGCTGGGGAGCCGCCGACCCGCGGGTGCTGGTGGTCGGCCTGGCGCCGGCCGCCAACGGCGGCAACCGGACGGGACGGGTGTTCACCGGCGACAGCAGCGGCGACTGGCTCTTCGCGAGCCTCCACCGGGTCGGCCTGGCCACCCAGCCGACGAGCGTGCACGCCGGCGACGGCCAGCGCCTGGTGGGAGCGCGGATGGTCGCCACCGTGCGCTGCGCGCCGCCCGCCAACAAGCCCACCCCGGACGAGCGCGACGCGTGTGCGCCCTGGATCAACCGCGAGGTCGGGCTGCTGGCGCCCGGACTGCGCGCCGTCGTGGCGCTGGGGGCCTACGGCTGGGACGGTGCCCTGCGCGCGCTGGCCGGGGCCGGCCTTGAGGTGCCGCGACCGAAGCCCCGGTTCGGCCACGGCGTCGAGGTCCCGATCGGTCACGTCACCCTGATCGGCTGCTACCACCCCAGCCAGCACAACACCTTCACCGGCCGGCTGACCCCGGCGATGCTGGACGACGTCCTGGGACGGGCGCGGGCGCTGGCAGGATGAGTCGGTGACCCTTCACGCCATCACCGTCCTCGGCCACGACCGACCCGGCATCATCGCCGAGACCACCGGCCGGCTCGCCGGGCTCGGGCTCAACCTCGAGGACTCCTCGATGACGCTGCTGCGCGGGCACTTCGCGATGACCCTGATCTGCGCCGGCCCCGCGTCGGGCGCCGAGATCGAGGATGCACTGGCAGCGCTCACCGCCGACGGCAGCCTGACCGTGACCGTCCGCGAAGTGGCCGACGAGCACGAGACGGCCGGCGAGGGCAGCTCCTGGGTGCTGTCCGTGCACGGGGGTGACCGGCCGGGCATCGTGTCCACCCTCGTCGGCGAGATCGCGCGCGTCGGCGGGAACATCACCGACCTCACCACCCGGCTCGCCGGCGACCTCTACCTCGTCGTGGCCGAGGTCGAGCTGCCCGCCGCCGCCGATGTGGAGGCCCTGCGCGGCGCACTGGCCCGGGCCGCCGACGAGCTCGGAGTGGGGGCCACCCTGCACCCGACCGAGGTCGATGACCTGTGACGCTCAACCACCGGCTGGTCGCGTGGAGCGCGACCGAGCTGGGCGGGGAGGGCCAAGTGCTCGACGTCGTCCGCGCCCCCGCTCCAGTGCTGTCGGCCCCCGCCGCGCTCGTCGACCCGGCCTCGCCACACGTCGTACGGCTCGCCGCCGACCTGGTCGCCACCATGCGCGTGTCGCCGGGCTGCGTCGGGCTGGCCGCGCCCCAGGTCGGCGTGAGCGACCGGGTCTTCTGCGTCGACGTCTCCGGCCACCCCAAGACCCGCGACCACCACGGCACGTTCGTGCTGTGCAACGCCGAGGTCGTCGACGCCAGCCGCAACGAGAGGGCCCGCGAGGGCTGCATGAGCGTCCCGGACTTCACCGGTGACGTGAAGCGGGCGACGCGGGTCGTCGTCCGCGGCCAGCTGCCGGGCACGGGGGAGCACGTCGTGCTCGAGGCCAACGCGTTCGAGGCTCGCGCCCTCCAGCACGAGCTGGACCACTGCGACGGACTGCTCTTCCTCGACCGGGTCGCGGACGCGCGCGCCGTACATCCCCGCAGGACCTACCTATAGTCGGGCGGACCGGTGCGCCCCGGTATCCCAACCGGCAGAGGAAGCGGCCTTAAAAGCCGTTCAGTGTGGGTTCGACCCCCACCCGGGGCACTCAGCGTTCCCATCCCTACCTGCAAAAACGCGGGGAGAGGCTGGCAGAGCCCATCCGGCGCACAAGTTCGGCGCTCCTCTCGCGCTCCGGCATTACGCCGGGCGCACGCCGGTCCACCGCGGTCGGATGCAGTCGAAAACGACCGCGCATCGGCAGCGCGACCTCGTGGGCTGGCGTACAGTTGGCGCCGAATCACCGGTGTACGAGCGAACGGGCACCGGAGGGCACGAGCCAATGCTCGTAGCAGGTTCCGTGTAGGGCATGTAGGTGAAGCGGCTCGTCTAGCGCGCGACATCTCCCTAGGCAGCCGCCATAACCCGCTCAGACTCCATCCGCTTCGGGTGGGAGTCGGTCGGGCTGGCGGTCTTCTTGCGTTTGAGCGCTTCTCGCTCGGCTGACGCCTGCCCACACCCATTGGGGAGACCGATGTCCAGCCCGCTCTTCATCCGCAAGCAAGACGTTCCAGCCGTGTATGGCATCTCCGAACGACAAATCAAGCGCTGGTCCTACGAAGGGCGTCTGAATCGCTTCTATCCCGGTGGCCCGACCGGGCCGTGCTTCTTCAAGACTGCCGACCTTGACTCTCTCATGGAGAAGGCCAAGGTTCCACCGGGCAAGAAGGCCGGTCGCGCGCCTCGCACGAAGGCTCCGGCCTGAACCACTGATCAGCACTCTCTCCTGGCGCCATGCGGCTCACTCGCCGGTGGGGGTGGTCAGCACAGATCAGTGAGCCGCAGCGCTCCGTATCGCGTCGCTCTTTGACAACTCAACAGAGGCCCATGCCTCGCACAGGGCGCACAAACGCGCACAGACAGGTCGGTCGCGCAACCTAGCGTCGTTGGTTGAAAGTTCACTCACTCCCGGAAGGGGACGTCATGCCTCGTGGCTACAACGCCGCTGGTGACCTGCTAACCGCACTCGCCGACGGCACCGATCTCAACAAGCTATGGAATGACTACAGCGATGCTGTCGCGGAGTACAACGCCCGCCGCGACACGCTCGTAGGTCTTCTCTCGTTCAAGACCACCCTCGCAGTCGATGCGGTGCTCCAGTCGTTCACCGGCGCTGACTTCGAGGATGCGTCCGAGTACGGCCAGCCGGTCGGCTCGCGCCCTGCGGTGACGAACGCCGCTCTCGGCTACATGTTCCGGTGGCGTGACGCGGCGACCAGATTTACCTGGCAGTTCCTTGCAGACGCCACCAAAGAGCAGACCGACGCCGTGACCAACTCGGTCATGGAAGCCGACAACAAGCAGGTGTTCCAGTCGGTGATGGGCGCACTCTTCAACAACGCCCAGCGTACGAACAAGGAGGGTCAGCCGGTTCTGCCGCTCTGGAACGGCGACGCGATGGTGTCGCCCGAGTACAACAGCAAGACCTTCGGGCCGAGCCACAACCACTACGTGACCACCGGCAACGCCGCACTGACTCAGATCAGCGTGGACGCGCTGATGGAACTCGTCCTAGAGCACGGGTACGGCGAGGGCAACGGCGGACAGCTGGTGTTGCTCGTGAACCGAGCACAGGGCAACGTCATCCGCGGCTTCCGCTCCGGTATCAACGGCTCCTACGACTTCATCCCGGGTGCGGGTGCTCCGGCACGCATCACGAATGAGTCGGTGGTCGGCGACACGCCCCCGGCCGAGGTCGGTGACCAGCCGCTCATCGGCGCGTACGGACCGGCATGGGTCGGGGAGAACTCCCTGATCCCCGCTGGCTACGTGCTCTGCGTGGCGAGCGGTGGGGCCAACTCGTCGTTCAATCCCGTGGGCTTCCGGGAGCACTCGACCCAGAACCTGCGCGGCCTTCGAATCGTCGGTGGGGAGAACGGTGACTACCCGCTGACCAACTCGTTCTACGTGCGCGGCTTCGGAACCGGTGTCCGGCACCGTGGCGCGGCTGCGGTCCTGCAGGTCACGGCCAGCGGGACGTACACCGCTCCGACGCAGTTCGCGGGTGTCGGCTGATGCGCCGCGATCTGACGGTTGGTGAAACCGCCCACGTTGACCAGGTCGTCGCCCTGATCCGTGACGTCGAGCGCGAGTGGCCCTACAACGAGGCCCTAATAGCCGACAGCGAGTGCGAGCGCGTGGTTCTCGAGCGGCTCGGTGACACGTGGGAGGGCATGCGCGCTGACCGGTGCTACCTGCTGTGGGGACACGGTCGGATGGTCGAGTTGCCTCTCGCCAATTCGATGGTCATCACCGCGACGGCTCTCAACACCGCTCCCACCGGAGGTGAGTGCGACCGGTGCCGATGTGTGACCACGCTGGCCGGCGTTGCAGTGGTCGCGGTGCCGCGCAACCTCGTGCCGCTCGTCCTGTGCTGGGCGTGCGTCGAAGAACTGAACCCGGAGTCCCTGCTACAGACCGGAGCTAGCCATGCCTGACATGAAGCAGATCGCCCGCGATGCAGCGTTCTGGCCCTCCATTCAAGAGGTCGCCGACGACTACCGACTGCCGTTCCGGACGGTGCGCCGTCTGGTGACGGAGGGCGAGGTCGAGGCCATCAAGCTCGGCAAGATCCGCGTCAACCCGGCGAGTGTCGAGCGCTGGCTGGGGAGGCAGTACCAGCCCGGAGAGGGCTGACCAAGATCCGCAGCGCGGGTGGGGTCACCGTCGTCGATGCGAGCCGCCTCACCCGCGCTGTCTACAGCGACACAACCCTCTGCGAAAGGAATTCCAATGTCGCACGCTAAGCCTAGTTCGCCGATTGACCTGATGGTCCGTGTCGAGACCAGCAGTGGACAAGATCTGCTCGGCTGGGTGATCGGAACCGGTAACGGGTCCTTCACCCTGAGCATCACCGAGGCCGGCCAAGAGGGCTGGATCGTCACGCTGCCGTGGGACCACGTGACCGATCTGGTCGACGTCACCGAGTTCATGACCCGCCGCCTCCCGCTGGTGGCCTGACATGGGCCGCATCGTTGCTCGGTACGACTACACAGACAGCAAGGGCAACCCGACCTTCCGCAAGATTCGCCGCGAGGGCAAGCGGTTCCAGATGCGGTGCGCCTGCTGGCAAGACAGCAAGGGCGTTTGGCACTACCGCGATGGGGTTCCTGATGAGAAGTTCAACCTCTGGATCCGGGCGCTCTACAAGCTTCCCGAAGTCGTGGCCGCCTTGCGTGTCGATGCGACGGTCTGGTGGTGCGAGGGCGAGAAGGACACAGAATCCCTGATCGCGCTCGGCCTCACAGCGACCACCACGCCTAACCCGAGTGACCTCTGGGACGACCAAGCGCGCTGGTTCACGCGATACCGCTCGCAGTCCGAGGTCATCGTCGTCTGCGACCAAGACGAGCACGGCGGCTGGTGGGGCTGGGAGCGGTACACGGCCCTGATTCGGGTGGGGGTGGACCCGCGACGAATCACGGTGATCGCGCCACGGTCGCCTCTCCACAAAGACGTCACTGACGTCATCGAGGCGACGGGCTCGCTCGATGCCGTGCGGGTCGTGCGGCTCGACCGCCTCGAAGCCTGCGCAGCGCGCTACACGGCCACGAGGGCAGTGAGGTACGCGGCGTACGCGTCCCCCGCCCCTCCGGAAACCGAGTAGTCCGCCATGAGGCACCCAGCGGCTTACACGAGCCGCAATGAACCTCAGAGGGGTGGCGGTGTCTGGCCCGGCTCCCGTCGCCCCTCTGAGCCGGGCCAAGCAGTGAAGGAGCAGGCCAATGGCCAAGAAGAAGACGAGACGCACTGATCACGACTTGATCCCGGACCTGATGCGGTTCATTGGGAGTTACGTGGTGATGACGGAAGCCCAGAAGGTCGTGCTCGCGACGTACGTGATGCATACCCACATCGCCCAGTACTGCCAGCAGACGCCGTACATCTTCATTCACAGCCCGGAGCCCGAGTGTGGCAAGTCGCGGCTGATGGAAGTGCTGGAACTGCTGGTAGTGCGGCCTTGGATGATCGTCAATCCGTCCGACGCGGTGCTGTTCCGCAAGGTTCATGCCGACATGCCAACACTCCTTTGGGATGAGATCGACGCCGTGTTCGCGCCCAAGTCGGCACAGTTCCACGAGGAGCAACGCGGGATGCTCGACCAGGGCCACCGGCGCCACGGTCGGGTGCCGAGGTTCATCGGGGACAAGGTCACCGAGTTCCGGGTCTATTGCCCGAAGGTGTTTGCGGGCATCGGCACTCTGCCCGACACGTTGTCGCGCCGATCCATCCCGATCAGTCTCAAGCGGCGCGCACCGGATGAGCCCGTGGATGAGTTCATCCTGATCGACGTCGAGCCGGACGCAGAAGCGCTTCAAGCTCGGATCGGCGCGTGGGTCGATGAGCACGGCGAGACCGCAGCCACGACCAGACCGACCGGCATCCCCGAGTCGATCAGCGACCACATGAAGGAAGGGTGCTTCTCGCTGTTCTCGATCGCCGATCTCCTGGGCGCCGGTGAGGATCTGCGCAAGGCGCTCGAAGAGATCCTCACCGGAGACCGCCTCGACGCTCAGCAGACGATGCGGATGCGGCTCCTAACAGACCTTCGGCTGATCTTCGCGGTCGAGTACCGACGCACCGGCAAGGCGCGTCGCTTCATGAGCACCGATGCCCTGATCGACCGCCTGCATGGGTTCGAGGAATCACCGTGGTCGACGTACTACGGCCGGGGCCTGGAGGCGAAGGACATTGCCGACCTGCTGCGCCAGTACGGCCTCCACCCCCGCCTGGTGAATGTGAAGGGTGAGCGGCGACGCGGCTACCGGCGCAACCAACACGGTGAAGACGTCGGGCTCGCTGAGGTGTGGCTCAGGTATCTGGGAGCCGACGAGACGGCGGTTGATCCCGATGCGCGCTGAGACCGCACACGTGCGTGCGGTGGTAACGGCTGGTAACGGCTACCCGAGGAACGGAGGTATCGCCTTTTGTTACCCCCTAATGAAGTGAACCTAGTTAGTTAGGGGGAGTTACGTGTTGATCCCCCGTAGACCCGTTACTACCCGTTACCGGGACGGGGTGAAGGGAGGCCGTGATGGCCAACAAGAAGAAGCCCTCTGCGGCTGAGGAATCGGTCAAGGACCTCTCAGAGGCACTGCCGACAAAGCCGAAACGCGACCGGGCAGCAGCGAGCGCACGGAAAGCGGCGCGAGGCGCACGAACCGAACAGCCGGCAAAACCGGGCATGCCTGGGTCTGTGAACGACTCGCGGCGCTGCTCTGCAACGGCCCACCGCACAGGTGAACGTTGCAAAGCCCCCGCGATCAAAGGGAGTCAGGTCTGCCGGGTCCACGGCGGGGCAGCGCCGCAGGTCAAGAGGTCGGCCAAGGAACGGCTCCTAGAACTACTCGACCCGGCGCTCGCAAGCTTGCACAAGGTTCTGACCGATCCCGACGCCGACGACTCGACCAAGGTCCGCGCGGCGTTGGGGATTCTCGACAGGACCGGCCACGGACCAGGACAGAAGATCGACATCGGCGTGAGCAAGTGGGACGAGTTGATGGAGGGCATGAAGGCGGTGCCACTCGACCGCGACATGGATGGACCTGCTGCCCTCCCTTCCGGTGGGGGCGGGGATCACACATGGGAGGACGTCGACCAGTTCCAGCAGGACGCTCAGATCGAATCGTGGGCGGAGTACGACGCCGAGGACGAGAAGCCCTACACAACGCGCCTCAACCCGTACGACGGCAACACGGTGCACGGCGAGGTCGTGCAGGACAGCATCTTGCCTCCGCCTCCGGATACCCGAGGCGTGCCGAGCGAGCACGACCGACACCCGACGACGTGGCCCTACGGCGACCGCAAACACACCTGAGGGTGCGGCCGGGCCGAGCGCTGGGCCGGGCCGCACCCCCACGGCGACGAGGGCCGCAAACCCAAGTGACGTGCGGGTTTCCGTAGCCCGCAGCGAGCCGCGCGCTACAGGAGTAGGGTCGCCGCCCGCTCCGAACCTCAAGCGAGGTTGAGGTTATGCCAAACATTGGAGGACTCATGAGGGTGATCGGCTACACGCGGATCAGCGACTCGGAACAGAGCACGGACGGGCTTTCGCTCGACACGCAACGCAAGGCCATCGAGCAAGCTTGCTCGGCACGCGGCTGGGAACTGTTCGAGGTCTTCGAGGACGACGGCTACACCGGCCGCAACGACGAGCGCCCAGCACTCCAACGGGCACGAGCGATGCTCGCCAAGCGGAACCGACCCGATGCCCTCGTGGTGTCGCGGCTCGACCGGCTGACGCGCTCGCTTAAGGATCTGGCAGTCCTCATCGAGGACGCCGAGGATCGCTGGGGCATCGTCGCGCTCGACTTCGACCTGAACACCACAACCGCCAACGGTGAGTTGGTCGCTCACATCCTCGGCGCTGTTGCTCGCTGGGAGTCCCGCATGAACAGTGAGCGCACGAGTGCGGGCATGAAGGCGATCCACGCCGCCAAGCGCGCCAAGGGTGAGGCGTTCGGATTCCAGCAACAGGCCGACGCTGCAACGGTCAAGCACATCCTCCGGCTCCGGGCCAAGGGTGCGACGTTCGCCGCGATCGCACGCGCACTCGACCGAAGTACCCCTACTCCTGGGGGTGGGGTGCGGTGGTACCCGTCCACGGTTGAGCGCATCTGCAAGCGGAGCGCGGCATGAGTGCCCTGCCTCCTTGGGATCCCGACGAGTACGACCGTGCGATCAAGGCCAGGCGCAAGGGCGATGCCCGGAGCAGGAGCACGCACCAGCCCTCTCCCATCCCACTCGGAGACCGGAAGAAGATCCTCGGCTACCCGCTACGTCATGAGTTCAACCCGACGCAAGTGCTCGGGCGCAAGCCCAAGAAGGAGGACGACTGATGGCCAGAAGGAAGACAGGGCCGCGCGCGTGGGTGCGCGTGAGCCACCGCACCAAGGATCTACCTACGAGCAAGCGCCGTTGGGAGGTTCTGTATGAGGACCCGCACGCCGACCCACCACTTAAGAAGCGGACCAAGGGCGGCTTCACGAGCAAGGGTGACGCCGAGCGCTGGCGGGATGAGGACAGCCCAGCGGCCAAGCACAACGCCAATCAGCCGTGGGCCGATCCGGTGCGCGGCGATCGGCTGTTCCAAGAGGTTGCCGAGGAATGGCTGGCGACGTACCGGACCAAGAGCGGCAAGGTCAGCGGGTACGACCAGCATGCGCGGATCACCAGGGGAGAGCGGTCGCTCGTGCGCACAAGCTTTGGGCACCGCAGGATCGGCGACATCAGCCACGGCGAGGTCGCGGCATGGCTCAAGGACGTCACGAGCCGACGTAGTCCGAGCACCGTGCGCCACAACTTCTACACGTTCCGCAAGGTGATCCGGTACGCGCTCGCCAACGGCCTCATTCTGCGCGACCCGACCACCGGACTCGACATGCCCGAACAGCGCGACGTGAACGCGCAGCAGGCGGAGCGGATCATTCCAACCGTCGAGCAGGTGCACGCGCTGGTCGCGGCAACGCCTGAGCCGTGGGGCATCTATATCCGGATCGCTGCTGCGACCGGGATGCGGCCAGAAGAGCTCTGCGCGCTGCAACTCGGTGACGTGTCGCCCGACGGCGACCAGATCACGGTGCGGCGAGTGCTGGTCAAGAACCGCCAGGCCAAGCGCGAGGACGAACGCTGGATCTACGAGGACATGCCGAAGACGCGAAGGTCGCGGCGAACCATCGACCTAGACGACTACACCGCCGACGCGTTGCGGGCTCATCTTCGAACGCAGCAGGCCCGGGCAGACGTGTTCTTCAAGGCGCAGCCCGCCCGCATGCCCACGAACCCCGACCTCCTCCCCTTGATCGCTGGGGTGGGGGAGTTCAAGCGCGGGCAACGCCAGCGCAAGATCGGTACGGACGTCGACTGGCTTGAGTTCGACCGGCCGCTACGCCACGGCTGGTTCACGATGCGCTACTGGGCGAACCTCCGTATCAGCGCAAGCTTGCCGTCGTCCGTGAGGTTCTACGACCTCCGGCACTTCCACGCCTCGTGGCTGGTTGACCGGATCGGCACGCCGGGTGCCCTGACCATCGTGGAGATTGCGGAGCGGTTGGGCCACGCGAGCACCAAGATGACGCTCGACCGATACGCGCACTCTCAGCCCGACCGCGACAAGCGGAACGCCACTGCTGCACTGTGGGCGACGCCGAACGTGACCAGGCTCGACCGGCGCGTGGGGTGACGCGCAGCGATCACGCCCTACTTGGCGAGTGACCAGGCGGGCGTGATCGTGCTTGAATTGCGTTAGAAGCCCGTCTTCCGAGGTGCGTCAATCACTTCGGAGGCGGGTTTCTTGTCACTCGTCGTCGTAGCGACGTGCCTCGATCGCCAGTGGCTGCGCCTCGTCCTCGAACGCGAGTGCACTGATGAACGCGGCGATCCGCTTGGACTCCTTGACGGACAGATCCTCGGGCAGGGTGATCTGTCCCTGCATCCCGGGCCGGATAGGGAACGGGTACGTGATCATGCCCGGCTGGGGCGGCAGATCCACCTTGGACGGGGTCGGTTCGGTCGCTGTCGGTGTGGCCGGAGCCGACGTGGTGGACGTCGGCCCGTTCGAGGGCGGCTGGCGAACCGTGCGCTTGCGCTGCGTGGGCTTCCAAGTCTGGTCGCCCGCGAGCCACTTCCCATACATGTCAACGGTCTGGCGGAAGCGTTGTTCGTAGGTGTTGAGCGTCTGGTCCTTCATGTCTCCGCGGTGCTTGATGCGGAAGCGGCTGACTGTCGACTCGATGTCCAGGGTCTTCATGTCCATAGACGCCCAAGCGTCCTCGACAGCGAGGACCTTCTGGCAGGCTGTACGAAGCGCGCTTGCGGTCGCGTCAACCATCTCGTTCTTCTGGATGGTCCACCCGAGCCACTCGATCATTCCAGCGCCGGTCCCGTCTCCAGGTGCGGCGTTCTTCTCTTCGGTCTCCGTGGTAGTCACGGGGAGCCCCTCTCGCTATACGACCCCGGAATTTCCGGAGCCATGCGTACATGGAAGCACGGGACGTATAAGAATGCAAGCAATGGACGACATTGGTGTGATTCGTATAGCGCGCCCATTCATACGCAATACGCCTCGTTGGACGGCCTGCGCCGTATACCACACGCACCGACGAAGTCGCGGGGCTCCGAACGCGGATGGCAGCCACGAACGAGCCCGACGGCGACCCCGGCGCGAACACATGCGAGCGTCCGTAGGTGGGCGAATGCCTGGGCTAACGCCCCGCGACCGCCCGAACCCCCACCCGTGGCTACGCGGAGGCCGCAAAGGTGCGGTTCTGTGACTCGACCCGGCGAGCCGTAGCCAGCCGGGTCGGTCGGGGTTGGTCAATCGTTGGCGGGCTCGTCGTCCTCGTCGTCGGCTACCGGGCGGAGCCCTGACTCGATGAACTTGCCGTCGGGGGCGGACCACGGGTCGGGGTAGGGCTCGGGATCGCGCTCGGTCATGAGGCCACCTTCGCAGCCTTGGCCGTGGCGGACTTCGCCGTCGGCTTCGGCGCGGGCTTGGCTGAGGCCTTCTTTGCGGCCACCTTCGTCACCGGCAGGTCGAGCCGGGGACCAGTGATTTTCTCGCCCTTGGCAGCCAGGGCCTTGCACTTGGCGCAGAAGCTTGCCGGGGTCGAGCCGTTTTTCCAGGCGGGACCTCGGCTGGTCGCGGCCGTCTCGGCTTCGTGGTTGAGGCAGGTCGTCTTCCACTCGTCGCCGTCCTTGCGGGTCCAAGTGGTGGCTCCGGTTGAGCGACTTACAGCGTGACGGACGCGGGTGCTGTTCTCGGGCATGGCAGCCCTTCCCTTCGGTTCGGCGCTCACTTGCAGAGCGCGAGGAGCGGCGAACCGTACGCCTGCCGTTGGGCAACTTCCTCACTCCGCAGGTCGGCTGTGCCAGGGCCGATGGGCTACTCGCCGCGTCGCTCCTGACGGCGAGTCCGAACGCGCTCGACCTGAGCCGGTTCTTGGTACACGCGGGTCAGGATCGCGTCCATGAGTTGAAGCACTTCGTCAGCGTCCTCCGCCGTGATCGGGTCCTCTGCCAAGTCAGCGTGAGCGACCTCGTTCCCAGCGAACCGGATCTCATGTGCGGCTTCCTTCATGGCCTCGGAGATGACGCCCTTCTTGGCCAACTCGTCGATCTTCTTGTCGAGCATGCCCTTGGTGATGTCGTTGGCTTTCGCTGTCGCCTCGACCACCGCACGAGCGAGGGCGATCGCGCCACGGTGGGCACCGATGCTCAGGCACTTGTGCGCCTCGTCGGCCGTGGATGCAATGTGCTCAGGCACGTCTGGGAAGTCCTTGCCGCCCACCTGCTTCGGCCACCACTCAATGACGTCTCTTTGGTTCTGACCGATCAAGCCTCCAATCACCCTCATGCAATCAGGGTTGTTGCAGCGACTCGCACCATCGCGCACCTCGCGCCCTTGATCGACCACGCGGCGGTTGCCATCCACGTACACCACAGAGAAGGTGCTGTAGCCCTGGCAGTGAGGACAGATGATTGAGGTCACGTGCTGACCATATGCGGCGCCACCGACAGCCGCGCTCCTTCAGCGCTCCGGCATCATCGGGACTTCGGTTCGCCGCAATTCCGCACGTGAAGTGGGCGCGAGCTTGCAAGCACCTGGGTTGACCAGCAGAAACGCGTGACAGGCTCGTGGACCGGCGCCGGACCGCCGTGGACCTCTCGACCTCGACCTGGCGGCCTTAAAAGCCGTTCAGTGTGGGTTCGACCCCCACCCGGGGCACTCGACGAACAGATCGCAAACAGACGCATACGAACGCTTGTCCGCGGGAACACCGCCCCTTCGCCGGACGTTGAAATCAGCGAGCCCGCATAGAGTGGGCCTCAGCAGTCGTCACCACGACGGCTTACGGCAGGACGGCCTCCAAGGAGGAGACCATGAAGAGCAACAACCCGGTGTTCGCGCGAACCGAAGAGTTCAACCGCGCCAGCACCAACGCCTACGGCAACCAGACCTACCCCGGCGGGATCGTCCAGGGATCCTCCGACCCGTCGACCTGGGGCACGGGTACGCCGACCCAGGAGCGCACCGGGGGCCGGATGACCATCGACTCTGTGGTGCAGGCGACCGGCATCTCGGTGCTCCTCGTCATGGTCACGGCGGCCATCACCTGGTGGTACATCGGAGACGTCACCGCGGGCACCGTCAGCGAGGACAACCTGCAGCGCGCCATCGCGCTGATGACGGTCGGCTCGCTCGGCGCCTTCGGGCTGTCGCTGGTCAACTCGTTCAAGCGCGTCATCAGCCCGGCGCTCGTGCTGGCCTTCGCCGCGCTCGAGGGTGTCGCCCTCGGTGCGCTGAGCAAGTTCTTCGACGCCCAGTTCGGTGGAGGGATCGTCACCGGCGCCGTGCTCGGGACGTTCGCGGCCTTCGCGGGCACGCTCGCGGCGTACAAGTTCTTCAACATCCAGGTCGGCGCCAAGTTCCGGGCCTTCGTGGTCGCAGGCATGTTCGGCCTGGTGGGCCTGGGCCTACTCTCGTTCGTGCTGAGCCTGTTCGGCGTCGAGACCGGCCTGTTCGGCTTTGGAGCCCTCGGACTCCTGATGTCGATCGCCGGCCTGGTGCTCGGTGTGTTCATGCTGATCCTCGACTTCGACTTCGTCGAGAACGGCGTCGCCGCCGGGCTCCCTGAGCGCGAGTCGTGGCGGGCGGCCTTCGGGCTGACGGTCAGCCTGGTCTGGATCTACACCAACCTGCTCCGCATCCTGGCGATCTTCAGCCAGGACTGACCCACCTGATCGACACCGGTCCGCCTCCCTCTGAGCGGGGGGCGGGCCGGTGGCCATTTCGGACCAGTCCAGGTCAGGCCGACTCCTGGAGCCAGGCCAGCACCGCGAGCACGCGTCGGTTGTCGTCGGGCGCCGGTGGGAGGTCCAGCTTGGTGAAGATGCTGTTGGTGTGCTTGCCGACGGCCTTCTCGGTCACCACCATCGCCGCCGCGATCGCCGCGTTGGAGCGCCCCTCGGCCATCAGCCCGAGCACCTCGCGCTCGCGTGGGGTGAGCCTGCCGACCGGCGTACGACGGTCGGCCCGGGCCAGCAGGGCCGCGACCACCTCGGGATCGAGGACCGTGCCGCCGGACCCCACATGGCGCACCGCCGCGACGAAGCTGGCGACGTCGACGACCCGGTCCTTGAGCAGGTAGCCGATCGCGCCCTCGCCACTGGCGAGCAGGTCGCGGGCGTAGCCCGGCTCGATGTGGGCGCTGAGCACCAGGACCGGGAAGGCCGGCCGGGCCGCGCGCACCCGCGCTGCTGCCACCAAGCCCTCGGTGGCGTGGCCGGGCGGCAGGCGGACGTCGAGCACCGCCACGTCGATCTCGGGATCGTCGAGCGCGGTGTCGAGGGCGGGCGCGTCACCGACGGCGTGGACGACGTCGAAGCCGTTGCCCTCGAGGATCCGGATCAGGCCGTCCCGGAGGAGGGCCTGGTCCTCCGCGATGACAACTCGCACGGCACCTCCATGGTGATCACGCTCGGCCCGCCGTCCGGGCTGTCGACGGTCATGGTGCCATCGAAGGCCGCCAGGCGCCGGGCGACCCCGGCGAGCCCGGTGCCCAGAGCGGTGTCGGCGCCGCCGCGGCCGTCGTCGCCGCAGACGACCCGCAGCCGGCGACCGTCGTGGTCGAAGCGCACCCAGCCGCGCCGGGCGTCGGCGTGCTTGATGGTGTTGGCCAGGCACTCCGCGACCGCGAAGTAGATCCCGGACTCCACCGGAGCCGGCGGGTGGCCGGCCAGGTGCAGCTCCAGCGACATCGTGATCGGCAGCTGCATCGCCAGGTTCTCCACTGCGGCGCTCAGCCCGAGGTCGGCCAGCACCGGCGGATGGATGCCGCGCACGAGCGCCCGCAGGTCCTCCAGGGCGGCCAGCGTCGTCTCGCGGGCCTCGGCGAGCAGCTCGGAGGCGGCCGCGGGGTCCTTGACGAGAAGGCTCTCGGCGTACCCCACGGTCATGCCGATCGCGGTCAGCCGGGCCTGCGCCCCGTCGTGGAGGTCGCGCTCGATCCGGCGGATCTCGGCCGCGGAGTGGTCCAGGGTCGCGGTCCGGGAGGCGGTGACCTCCTCGACCCGGCGCTCGAGCTCGTCGGCGCGCGGCGCGAGGATGCCGCGCGTGGCGAGTGCGTAGGCGCGCACCAGAGCGGGCGTCACGGACCACCAGATGGCGAAGGCCACCGGCGACGAGAGCAGGAAGAGCGCCCACCACGCAGGCCCGCCGTCGAGGATCACGCCGAGCAGGTTGACCACCGGCTGGGTCGGCGGCCCGGCCACCACGACCGACATCACGAAGCCGCCGGTGGCGGCGAAGGCCAGGTGGCCGAAGTCGCGCCACCTGGCCTTGTCGCGCACCCAGGTGAACGGGCCGCCCAGCGGCCCGCTCCCCGGTGCGTACGACGCCTCGATGGGCTCGATGCCGAGCACCCTGGCCGAGAGCCGCCGGTGCACCCGGTTGATCGCGGCGGTGGCCGGCACGACCAGGTGGGACAGCGCGATCCCGAAGCCGAGCGGCCCGAGCGCGACCGACAGGATCGTCAGGATCGCGAGCACGAGCGCCGGGACCGCGAGCGCGATGTGCACCAGGGCCAGCCCAGTCAGCGCGAGCCGGCTGCGCAGGCCCCGCTCGTCGAGCGGGACCGGCGCCACCGAGTCGACAGGGAGCAGCTCGTCGAGGTTCCACGCGCTCCGGTCGGTCACGGTCGGCGAGTCTTCCACCGAGCGCATGATCACGCCACGACCTCGAGCGCGCGGGGCCGCACGGCTCGGGTGACTGCGAACCTCCCGACACCGACGGTCAGGCCGATGGCGATCACGGCCATCAGCGCCGGCAGCCACAGCTGCCCGTTCGGGACGACGCCCTCGTCGCGGACCAGGGAGAAGGGCAGCACCGTCGCCAGTGACGCGACCAGGCCCGTGGCGACACCCAGCGCGGAGACGAGCAGGGTCTCGATCAGGACCGCCTGGCGCACCTGCCCGGGCGTGCCGCCCACCAGCCGCACCCGGCCGAACTCGGCCCGCCGGTCGGCGATGACCGCCAGCAGCCCGTTGACGAGGACGACGGCGCAGAACACCGCGATCATGCCGACGACCACGTTGTTGAGGAAGAAGATCGAGTCGGCCTCGGCCTGGAGCATGCCCTCGGGCAGCACGAACGAGCGGGCGTCGATCCCCACCAGCATCAGCACGCTGGTGCCGGTGGCGGTGAACACCGCGGCGCCGCCGAAGACCGGGCCGAGGAGGTGGCTGCGGTGCCGGGTGGCGAGGGCGGCCAGGTCACCGCTGACCCCGGCCCGGCCCAGCACGGGCGTCAGCACCCGGGTCAGCCCGCGCAGGATCGGTGCCGCGAACGCAGCCAGCCCGACGGAGACGATCAGCCCGGCGGAGCCCGCGGTCGACATCGCCGCGAACGGGTCGTCCATGTTCCCGGTGACGAAGAAGGTGACGAAGCCGGCCGAGACGCCGTACAGCACCAGCACGGAGCCGCCGAGCGTGCGCCAGCGCGAGCGCTGGGGCGCCGAGTCGGCGGTCGCGAGCGCCGAGCGGGCGGTGCCGCTGGTCACCCTCCTGGAGGCCGTGCCGGCCGCGAGCAGGCTGACACCCACCACGGCCAGGAACGTCGCCGCCATGGCGATCAGGCCGGGCTCGAACGTCACCGAGTCGGCGACCATGCCCGCCGCGCGCACCTGGTCCAGCAGGAGAGCGCCGACGGGCCACGAGAGTGCGACCCCCGCGCCCGCGGCCAGCGCCGCCACGACGAGCACCTCGCGGCGCAGCAGCCTGCGCATCTGGCGCGGGGTCGCGCCGATCGAGCGGAGCAGGGCGATCTCGGTGTCCCGGCCACGCACGGCCACCGAGAGCGTGGAGGAGACGGCGAAGACGGCGAGCACGGCGCCCCAGCCGCCGATGACGAGGCCCATGATCGTCAGCGTGTCCCGGTCTGCTGCCACCAGGCCGTCACCCTGGGCGATCTCGGCCAGGTGGGCGAAGGAGCCCACCATCAGGGCGCTGAGGAACACCACGACGAAGGTCGCGAGGAAAGCGGGCTTGCGGTGGCTCAGGGACCGTCGCGCCAGCATCGTCATCCCGCTCATGCCGACACGCCCCGGGCGATCTCGTCGAGATGCGCGAGCTGGGTGGCCACGGCGTCGGCGGTGGGGCTGGTCATCCGGCCGGCCTCGGTCCCGTCGACGAGGAACACCACGCGGTCGGCGTACGCCGCGGCGACGGGGTCGTGGGTGACCATGAGCACGGTCTGGCCGGCCTGGTCGACCAAGCCGCGCAGCAGCGCGAGCACGCTACGGGCCGACTGGCTGTCCAGGGCACCGGTGGGCTCGTCGGCGAGCACGACGGCGGGCTCGTTGACCAGGGCACGGGCGATGGCCACGCGCTGCTGCTGGCCACCGGACAGCTCGCCCGGGAGGTGCCCGCCGCGACCGGTGAGACCGACGGCGTCGAGCAACGACGCGACGCGCCTGCGGTCCGGCCGGCGGCCGGCGAGCCGGACCGGCAGGCCGACGTTCTGCTCCGCGGTGAGGTAGGGGATCAGCTGGAAGTGCTGGAAGACGATGCCCAGCCGGTTGCGCCTGAGCACGGTGCGGCGGGCCTCCGACCAGCCGGTGACGTCGTCGTCCTCGACCGTGACGCTCCCCGAGGTGGGGGAGTCGAGACCGGCCATGCACGACAGGAGGGTCGACTTCCCGGAGCCGGACGGCCCCATGATGGCGGTGAAGCTGCCGGCGGGGAGGTCGAGCGAGACGCCGCGCAGCGCCTGGACGGCGTGCTCGCCCTCACCGAATGATCGGGTCAGGTCGCGGACCGAGAGTGCGGTGGACATGTGGTGGCCTTTCGTGGACGGATCTGATGTCCACGACGCTATGGATCCGCGCAGCCACTCTCGATGGGTCCAGGCTGCCAACCGGGGGTGGGGTTAGGCCTACCCTGCCGGGGTCTCGGAGACCTCTGCGGAGTCGGGGCACGTCGTCTCCAGCGCCGGCTGGCGGCGGCGGTGCCGCATCTGCACCCACCGGCCCCGCAGGCCGCGCTGCGCGCCGCCGACCTCGGTGCCGTCGAGCTCGGTGCCCGGAGTGCGGGCCGCGCGCACGGCGGCCGCGGCCACCGGCATCACCCGCTCACCGCGGTGGGCGTCGGGCGTCTGCTCGTCGGGCACCAGGCCCAGGGCCGCCATCGTCGAGGGGATCAGCACGCCGGCCAGCGAGCGGTAGCCGTCGGCGGAGGGGTGGAAGCGGTCGGGGCCGAAGAAGAGGGCCGGCGCGGCGTCGAACTCCGGGCCGAGGATCGAGCCGAGCGAGACCGTGCGGCCCCCGGCGTCGACGACGGTGATGGCCTGGGCGGCGGCCAGTCGCCGGGACCACTCCCGCGCCACCCGCCTGAGCGGCTGGGCGATGGGCCGGATGGTGCCCAGGTCCGGACAGGTCCCGACGAGCACGGCAGTGCCGCCCTCGACGAGACGGCGTACCGCCTCGCCGAGGTAGCGCACCGACTGGGAGGGGAGCAGCTTGTGGGTCACGTCGTTGACGCCGACGAGGATGACTGCGACGTCGGCCGCCATCGGCAGCACGCGGTCGACCTGCTCCTCCAGCTGCGTCGACTTGGCTCCGACGACTGCGACGTGCCGCAGGTAGACCCGGCGGTCGGCCGCGGCCGCCACCCCGGAGGCCAGGTGGGCGCCGGGGGTGTCCTCCACCCGGTCGACGCCGTAGCCGGCAGCGCTCGAGTCGCCCAGCAGCGCGATCTTGATGGCCGGCCCGGGGCGGCCGCGGCCGTACCACCCCGTGGAGTCGGGGGGCTCCAGGTTGGTCCGGCCGATCGCCTTGCGAGCCAGCTTGGCCTCGGCCG
Source organism: Nocardioides sp. LHG3406-4 (assembly GCF_049897745.1). Taxonomy (NCBI): domain Bacteria; kingdom Bacillati; phylum Actinomycetota; class Actinomycetes; order Propionibacteriales; family Nocardioidaceae; genus Nocardioides; species Nocardioides sp. LHG3406-4. The sequence continues at coordinate 327,885 of NZ_JAFCWV010000001.1, read as the reverse complement.
CCAGCACGCCGTACAGACCTGCGCCCAGCACGGAAAGGCCCCCGCCGCCGTACGCCGCGGCAGAGGCCAGCTTCCGGGCGGCTGCTGCTTTCCCCACGCCACCACCCTATGGGCGCGGTGGTTGCGCGCGCCGCCGGTCCCGAAAGCCGGCCAGGGGCGGGCTCAGCGGCAGGCTCAGGGGCGCGCCAGGAAGGCCAGCAGGTCCTGACGGGTGACCACGCCGACCGGCTTGCCGTCCTCCTGCACGAGCAGGGCGTCCGCCTCCTCCAGCAGGGCGACGGCGTCGTGCGCGGGCTCGGTCGAGCCGATCGTGGGCAGTGCCGGTGACATGTGGTCCTCGACCGGGTCGGTGAGGCGGGCGGCGCCGGTGAAGAGGGCGTCGAGCAGGGTCCGCTCGGAGACCGAGCCGGCGACCTCGGCGGCGACGATCGGGGGCTCGGCGCGCACGACGGGCATCTGGGAGACGCTGTACTCCTGCAGGATCGCGACGGCCTCCGCGATCGTCTCGCCGGGGTGGGTGTGCACGAGGTCGGGCAGCCGGCCCGACTTGCCGCGCAGCACCTCGCCGACGGTCTTCGCGTCGGAGTCCTGGCCGGTGGGGAAGCCGTACTGGCCGAGCCAGTCGTCGTTGAAGACCTTGGTGAGGTAGCCGCGGCCCGAGTCGGGCAGGAGCACGACGATCACGGCCTTCGCGCCCTCGGGGGTGCCGGCGAGCTCGGCGGCCAGCTGCTTGGCGGCGTACGCCGCCATCCCCGACGAGCCGCCGACCAGCAGCGCCTCCTCGCGGGCGAGCCGCCGGGTGAACGCGAAGGAGTCGGCGTCGGAGACCTCGATGATCCGGTCGGCGATGTCGGGGTCGTAGGTGGCCGGCCAGAAGTCCTCGCCGACGCCCTCCACGAGGTAGGGGCGGCCGCTGCCGCCGGAGTAGACCGAGCCCGCCGGGTCGGCGCCCACCACCTGGATGTCGGGGTTCTGCTCCTTGAGGTAGCGGCCGATGCCGCTGATGGTGCCGCCGGTGCCGACCCCGCACACGAAGTGCGTGATCCGCCCGTCGGTCTGCTCCCACACCTCCGGCCCGGTGGTCTCGTAGTGCGAGCGCGGGTTGTGCGGGTTGGAGTACTGGTCGGGCTTCCAGGCGCCGGGCTGCGAGGCGAGCCGGTCACTGACGTTGTAGTAGGAGTCGGGGTCCTCCGGAGGCACGGCGGTGGGGCACACGACGACCTCGGCGCCGTACGCCTTGAGGACGTTGCGCTTGTCCTCGCTGACCTTGTCGGGGCACACGAAGACGCACTTGTAGCCCTTGCGCTGGGCGACCATCGCCAGCCCGACGCCGGTGTTGCCGGAGGTGGGCTCGACGATCGTGCCGCCGGGTTGCAGCTCGCCGGACGCCTCGGCGGCCTCGATCATCCGCTCGGCGATGCGGTCCTTCACCGAGCCGCCGGGGTTGAGGTACTCGACCTTGGCCAGGACCAGCGGTCCGGACTCCTCGCCCTGCGGCGTGGCCGGGTCGACCTCGATCTCGGGGCCCAGCGACGTGGAGAGTCGGAGCAGCGGAGTGTTGCCGATCAGGTCCAGGAGAGAGCTCGCGTACTTCACCACCACACGGTAGCGCCGGGCTCGTCGCCCCGCGAAGTTCACACGGGCGGATGCAGGATCTCCGCCAGCGCCTCCACGCCGTCGACGAGGCGGGTGCCCGGGCGGGCCCAGGACGCGTTGGCGTCCACGGCGTGCACGGGTACGCCGTCGGGCAGGACCCCGCTGCCGACCAGCTCGTCGGCCAGCGCCTGGGCGCCCGCGAGGTCGTAGCCGCAGGGTGCCACCACGACCACCTCCGGCTGGCTGGCGTGGACGGCCTCCCACGTCACCCGCACCGACTTCTCGCCCGCGCTGCCGAGGACGGGACTGCCGCCGGCCATCTCCACCATCTCCGGGATCCAGTGGCCGGGAGCGAACGGCGGGTCGGTCCACTCGAGCAGCAGTACCCGGGGCCGCGGGCGGCCGGCCACCCGGCGTACGACGGCGTCCCGGCGGGCCTCGATGTCGCGCACCAGCACGGCCGCCTCGGCGACGTGGCCGGTGGCGGTCCCGAGGGTGTGGATCGAGTCGAGCACCTCGGCGAAGGTGTGCGGGTCGATGGTCAGCACCTCGGCGGTGCAGCCCAGGTGGGCCAGCGCGTCGTCGACGACGGAGACGTCGACGGCACAGACGGCGCACAGGTCCTGGGTGACGACGAGGCTGGCGTCCAGCCCGGCCAGCGCTCCCTCGTCGAGGTGGTAGAGGTCGTCCCCTCGCGTCATGGCGGCGGCCACGAAGTCGTCGATCTCACGCGGCGTGAGCCCCTCGGGCATGGCGCTGGTCGACACGACGGTCCGGCTGCGCGCCTCCTCCGGGAAGTCGCACTCGAAGGTCACCCCCACCACGTCGCCGCCCGCGCCGATCGCGAAGAGGATCTCGGTGGTCGCCGGGAGCAGGGACACGATGCGGGACACGGCGGCGACTCTGGCAGCATCTGGGGTTGGCGGCAAACGGCGTACGGGCGACGAGAGGGACACTGTGGGCGACATCGGCCTCGACGTCGTCGCGTTCCTCGTCCTCGCCGGCCTGGCCGCGGGCTTCGTCGACGCCGTGGTGGGCGGGGGCGGGCTGATCCAGCTGCCGGCCCTGCTGCTCGGCCTGCCCAACGCCGCACCCGTGCACGTGCTCGCCACCAACAAGCTGGCCGGGATCTGCGGTACGACGGTGTCGTCGGCGACGTACTACCGTCGCGTGCGGCCCGACCCGCGTACCTTCCTGCCGCTGATGGCGCTGTCGTTCGTCGGCTCGGCCCTGGGGGCGGTCGCGGCGACGCACATCCCGAGATCGCTCTTCGAGCCGATCGTGCTCGTGGCGCTGATCGTCGTCGGCACCTACGTGCTCTTCAAGCCGAGGCTGGGAGAGGCGACCGTGCTGCGCTTCACCGGCCGTCGCCACACCCTCGCAGCGATGGGCACGGGCCTGACCGTCGGCTTCTACGACGGCGCGCTGGGCCCGGGCACCGGCTCCTTCTTCGTGTTCACGCTGGTCGGGCTGCTCGGCTACAACTTCCTCGAGGCCTCGGCCAAGGCGCGGCTGGCCAACTGGGCGACCAACTTCGCGGCGTTGTGCGTGTTCGTGCCCCAGGGCGCGGTGCTGTGGGGGATCGGCCTGGCGATGGGGGCGGCCAACTTGGTGGGCGGCTACCTCGGCGCCCGGGTGGCCGTCTCGCGCGGCGCGAGGTTCGTGCGGGTGTTCTTCATCATCGTGGTGTCGGGCTTCGTCGTCCGGCTCGGGGGGCAGGTGCTCGGCCTGTGGTGACCGGATCGGCGGTCCAGGGCTCGCCTCCCGCTGGCGCGCTAGCCGCCTGTCGCCGGCAGTCCGTCGGTGGCCAGCGCGTCGATGAGCGGCCGTGCTCACGTCACTGCTCGGCGACCTCTCCGTCGACGTAGACCCAGCGGCCGGCCCGCCGCTCGAAGCGGCTGCGCTCGCGCAGCACGCCGGACCCGCCTCCGCGGCTCCACGACGCCTCGAACTCCACGACGCCGGCGTCGTCCTGGGCGCCACCCGCCTCCATGTCGAGGACCCGCAGCCCGATCCATGTGGTCGCGGGGTCGAGCGCGAGCGGGTCCGGGCGGGTGCGCGGGTGCCAGGTGCGGAAGAGGTGGTCCTCGTCACCGACGGCGTACGCCGTGTAGCGCGACCGCATCAGCTCCTCGGCCGTCTCGGCCTGGGCGGTGCCGCGGTGGAGTCGGCCGCAGCAGGCGTCGTACGTCCGGTCGCTGCCGCACGGACAGGGGCTGGACAGTCGCTGGGTCACCGGGCGGACTGTAGCGAACCACCGGTTTGGCTTGCGACGTAATCTTGTAATCAAGTAACGAACCCCAAGGAGCAGACATGAGTCCCCGAGAAGACACTGAGGAACCCCGCCGCGGCCCCGGCAGTCGCGGACGCCGTGGCGGCTGGCAGACCGCCGACCTTCCCGACGCCGACGACGCGGCCGCGTGGTTCGCCGGCCGCCTGCCCGAGGCGTGGTTCTCCGACGTCGACGTGACCGTCGACCGTGAGGAGATCACCGTCCTCGGCACGCTGAAGGACGCCGACGTCGAGGGCGCCGAGGCGGAGGGCCGGATCAGCCGGTTCCGCGCCGAGACCCGCGACGAGCGCATCGAGATCGCCCGCGAGGCCGAGGGCCGCTACGCCCGCAAGGTGTCGTGGGGCGTGCGGCTCGCAGGCACCGAGGCGCTGTTCACCCACGTCGCCGCGCCGGTGATGACCCGGCTGCGCCAACCCGAACGGCGGGTGCTCGACACCCTCGTCGACGCCGGTGTGGCCCGCTCCCGCTCCGACGCGCTCGCCTGGTCGGTGCGCCTGGTCGGCCAGCACGCCGACGAATGGCTCGGTCAGTTGCGCGAGGTGATGGCGGAGGTCGACAAGCTGCGTGGCGAGGGCCCTGCGCTCTGAGCCGACTCCTACGCTGGCCGGGTGAGCTCACCGCCCGGCCTGCCATGGGAGTGGGGCGACCTCGCCGGGACGCATCCAGCCCCGGCGCCTCCGGGGTACGACGGCCCGGTCGCGGCGCGCGGCGTCCGGGTCGAGGCCCCGGTGCCGACCGTGTGGCTGTGGCTGCGGCAGCTCCAGGTGGCGCCGTACAGCTATGACCTGCTCGACAACCGCGGCCGGCGGAGCCCGCGTGCGCTCACGCCGAGACTGCCGGAGTACACCCCCGGCATGCGCGTGCTGACCATCTTCACCGTCCTGTCCGTCTCACCCGGCGAGCGTCTCGTGCTCGAGATGTCGAAGCCCCGGGCCGTGCGCCTCTTCGGCCGGCTCACCATCACGTACTCCGTCACCCCGCTGCCCGACGGCGCCACCGCCCTGCGGGGCGATCTCCACCTCGTCCGGCCGACGAACCGGCTGGCGGCGCTGCACCAGACCGCGCTGCTGTGGGGCGACGTGCCGATGATGCGCAGGCAGCTCCTGAGGTTGAAGGAGCTGGCTGAGTCGTCGTGATCCCCGGGTACCCGGGGATCGCAACGCTTCACGGGGGTTGCAACCCCCGCGAAGCGACGGGATGCCCCGTGAGGCTCGGCCGGCAAACCCGTTGGTGCGCCGACCACGCCAGCCCCTACGGTGACGCGCATGAGCCTCGAGCGCACCAGCCCGCCGTACTCCGCCGACGAGGTCACGATGCTGCGGAGCTTCCTCGACTACTTCCGGGTGACGGTACGGCGCCAGGCGGCGGGGCTGACCCAGCAGCAGCTCGCCACCGCGCTGCCCACCTCGCCGTTGACTCTCGGCGGGATGCTCAAGCACCTGACGTTCGTCGAGCAGTGGTGGTTCACCATCGTCTTCCTCGGCGACGAGGCACAGGGTCTCTGGGCGGACGTCGACTGGGACGCCGACGAGGACTGGGACTGGCACTCCGCCGCCCATGACAGCCCGGACCAGCTGCTCGCGTGGCACGAGCAGGAGGTTGCCCGATCCAACCGGACCCTCGACGACGCGCTGGCCGCCGGCGACCTCGACCAGCTCGCCACGCGGCAGCGGCACAAGGGGCAGTCCGCCAGCCTCCGCTGGATCCTGGTCCACCTGATCGAGGAGTACGCCCGGCACGCCGGCCACGCCGACCTGATCCGGGAGGCGATCGACCAGAAGACCGACCTGTGACGATCCGCCCGGCCACCGAGGCCGACTGGTCGCAGATCCACCCCTTCTTCGCCGCCATCGTCGACGAGGGCGAGACCTACGCCTTTCCGACCGACCTGACCTCCGACCAGGCGCGCGACCTCTGGATGGAGCGGCCACCCGGTCTCACCGTCGTCCTCGAGGAGGACGGCGTCGTGCTCGGCAGCGCCAAGATGGGCCCCAACCGCCCCGCGAACGGCGACCACGTCGGCACCGCGTCCTTCATGGTCTCCCCGGCCGCGCGCGGTCGCGGCGTCGGACGCCGCCTCGGTGAGTACGTCGTCCAGTGGCACCGCGACCAGGGCTTCCGCGGCATCCAGTTCAACGCCGTCGTCGAGACCAACCTCGCCGCCGTGCACCTCTGGCAGCAGCTCGGCTTCGAGATCGTCGGCACCGTGCCCGGGGCGTTCAGGTCACCGGCGCACGGGTACGTCGGGCTGCACGTGATGTACCTCGACCTCAGCTGAACAGGTCAGCCGCCTTCACCACCGTCTCGTAGACGCCGTAGGCAAGCGGGATGCCGACCACCAGCCAGGCGACCGCCAGCAGCGGCGTACGACGCGCAGGGACGTCGTACGCGGCGTCGGCCTCCACCTGGTCGGCGGTCAGTGCGGTCTCCGACCCCTCGGGCTCGTGGAACCTGTCGGCCACCGGCCGGATCAGGAGGTTGGCCACGAAGCCCACCACCAGGATCGCGACCATCGTCAGCAGCGCCGGACGGTAGTCGTCGGCGACCAGCGCCCCCGGCTCGCCCCGGGCGTCGAGGAAGCCGTTGATGATGAGCGGCCCGGCCACCCCGGCCGCCGCCCAGGCGGTGAGCAGCCGACCGTGGATCGCGCCCACCTGGTAGGTGCCGAAGAGGTCGCGGAGGTAGGCCGGCACGGTGGAGAAGCCTCCGCCGTAGAAGCTGATGATCACGCCGGCCAGGAAGGCGAACAGCACCACCGACGAGCTGCCACCCAGAGCCAGCGTGACGTAGAGGACGATGCCCAGCCCGAGGTAGACCATGTAGATCGGCTTGCGGCCGATGACGTCGGAGGTCGAGCTCCAGAGGAACCGCCCGCCCATGTTGCACAGCGACAGCAGGCCGACGAAGCCCGCGGCCGAGGCGGCAGCGACCGACGAGTCGGCGCCGTCGCGGAAGAAGTCCTGGATCATCGGCGCGGCCTGCTCGAGGATGCCGATGCCGGCCGTGACGTTGCAGAACAGCACGACCCAGAGGAGCCAGAACTGCGGCGTGCGGATGGCGTTGTTCGCCGAGACGTTCTCGCGCGTGATCATGGACCTCTGCTTCACCTTCGAGCCGTCCCAGCCGTGCGGCTTCCACCCGTCGGAGGGCACGCGGACGAGGAAGGCGCCGAACATCATCACGACGAAGTAGCCGACGGCCAGGGTGACGAAGAGCTGTGAGACGGCGGAGCCCGAGGCGATCCCGGTGGCGGCGTCGTACGCGTCGTCGTAGACGCTGAGCAGCTTCGACGACAGCGGGCTGGCGATCATCGCCCCGCCGCCGAATCCCATGATCGCCATCCCGGTCGCGAGGCCGGGGCGGTCGGGGAACCACTTGATGAGCGTCGAGACCGGCGAGATGTAGCCGATGCCGAGGCCGATGCCGCCGATGACGCCGTAGCCGAGGTAGACCAGCCACAGCTGGTCGGTGCTGATGCCGAGCGCGCCGACCAGGAATCCGGTCGCCCAGCAGCACGCGGCGGTGAACATCGCCCGGCGCGGACCACCGGAGTCCACCCAGGTGCCGAAGACCGCCGCCGACAGGCCGAGCATCACGATGGCGATCGAGAAGATGACGCCGATCGCGGTGAGGCTGGAGTCGAAGTGCTCGACCAGCGAGGCCTTGTAGACGCTGGTGGCGTAGGCCTGCCCGATGCACAGGTGCACGGCGAGCGCGGCCGGCGGGATGAGCCAGCGGTTGAAGCCGGGCGGGGCGATGGTGTGGTCGCGGTCCAGGAACCCGAGTGCCATGGACGATCTCCTGTTGTTCAACATTCAGCCACTCTGGCCAGCATCCGTCCTACCACGAATCCTGCGTCGGACGTCGGCACGACGACCACGGCCGGGTGACCGCGATTGTCCGGCTGAGTAGTTTGGAGAGGTGACCAACGCCCCCATCATCAACAACCTGGGCGAGCTGCGCGCGTCCGGGCACGAGCAGAAGTCCCTGCGCGACGAGATCCGCGACAACCTCCTGGCCAAGCTGGCCGCCGGCGACGACCCGTGGCCCGGCCTGCACGGCTTCGCGGACACCGTCATCCCACAGGTCGAGCGGGCACTGCTCGCCGGCCACGACGTCGTACTCCTCGGTGAGCGCGGGCAGGGCAAGACCCGGCTGCTGCGCACCATCGCCGGGCTCCTCGACGAGTGGACGCCGGTGATCGCCGGCTCCGAGCTCGGCGAGCACCCCTACGACCCGATCACCCACGAGTCGCAGCGACGGGCGATCGAGCTGGGCGACCAGCTGCCGGTCTCGTGGCGGCACCGTGACGAGAGGTACGCCGAGAAGCTGGCCACGCCGGACACCTCGGTGGCCGACCTGATCGGCGACGTCGACCCGATGAAGGTCGCCGAGGGCCGGATGCTCGGCGACCCCGAGACGATCCACTTCGGTCTGATCCCGCGCAGCCACCGTGGCATCGTCGCGATCAACGAGCTGCCCGACCTGGCCGAGCGGATCCAGGTGGCGATGCTGAACGTGATGGAGGAGCGCGACATCCAGATCCGTGGCTACGTGCTGCGGCTGCCCATCGACACCCTCGTGCTCGCCAGCGCCAACCCGGAGGACTACACCAACCGCGGCCGGATCATCACCCCGCTCAAGGACCGGTTCGGTGCCGAGATCCGCACCCACTACCCGGCCGAGCTCGACGCCGAGATCGCGGTGATCCGGCAGGAGGCCTCGCTGGTGGCGGAGGTGCCCGACCACCTGGTGGAGATCCTCGCTCGCTTCACCCGCGGCCTGCGCGAGTCGAACGCCGTCGACCAGCGCTCGGGGGTCAGCGCCCGGTTCGCCATCGCCGGCGCGGAGACGGTCGCCGCGGCCGCGCTGCGCCGCGCGACGATGCACGGCGAGGAGCACGCGGTGGCTCGGGTCGTGGACCTGGAGACGGCCGTCGAGGTGCTCGGCGGCAAGGTCGAGTTCGAGACCGGTGAGGAGGGGCGTGAGCGCGAGACGCTCACCCACCTCCTGCGCACGGCGACCGCCGAGACGGTGCGCCAGCACTTCCGCGGCCTCGACTTCGCGCTGCTGGTCGACGCGATCGAGGCCGGCTCGATGGTCACCACCGGAGAGCACGTGACCGCCCGCGACTTCCTCACCGGCCTGCCCGTGCTGGGCGAGGCCGAGCTGTACGACGACGTGTGCGAGCGCCTCGGGGCCACCGACGACGGCACCCGGGCCGCCGCCATCGAGCTCGCGATGGAGGGACTGTTCCTGGCCCGCAAGGTGGGCAAGGACAGCGACGGCTCGGAGACGGTCTATGGCTGAGGTGCACCCCGCCAGCGGTGCATCAGCCACCTTCGGTGAGGCCGAGACTGTGGCTGACCCACCGCTGCGCCCGGGCCGGCCCCGCCAGCGGTGCGTGAGCCACGTTCTGCAGGGCGGAGAATGTGGCTCACGCACCGCCGCGACGTACGCCGGCCAGCCCGGCCGGCCCGGCCGGCCCCGCCGGCCCCGCCAGCGGTGCATGAGCCACGTTCTGCCGGGCGGAGAATGTGGCTCAAGCACCGCCGCGACGTACGCCGACCGGCCCCGCCAGCCCCGCCAGCCCGGCCAGCGGAGGCGACCATGAGCCGCTACCGCCGGTACGACGGCGGCGACCCGCTGGCGCCGCCCGTCGACCTGGCCGAGGCGCTCGACGCGATCGGGCAGGACGTGATGGCCGGCTACTCGCCCGAGCGGGCGATGCAGGAGTTCCTGCGGCGCGGTGGCCAGGGCCAGACCGGTCTCGACGACCTGGCCCGGCGGGTGGCCGAGAAGCGGCGCGAGCTGCTGGCCAGGCACAACCTCGACGGCACCCTGCAGGAGGTCCGCGAGCTGCTGGACAAGGCGGTGCTCGAGGAGCGCAAGCAGCTGGCCCGCGACGTGACGATGGACGACGGCGACCGGGCCTTCCGCGAGATGCAGCTCGAGGGGCTGCCGCCGTCGACCGCGGCCGCGGTGAGCGAGCTGTCGTCGTACGACTGGCAGAGCCAGGAGGCCCGCGAGGCCTACGAGCAGATCAAGGACCTGCTCGGGCGCGAGGTCCTCGATCAGCGGTTCGCGGGCATGAAGCAGGCGCTCGAGGGTGCGACCGAGGAGGACCGCGCCGCCATCAACGAGATGCTGAGCGACCTCAACGAGCTGCTGGAGAAGCATCGGCTCGGCGACGATACCGACGAGGACTTCCGCGAGTTCATGGACAGGCACGGCGACTTCTTCCCCGAGGACCCGCAGACCATCGACGAGCTGATGGACGCGCTGGCGGCCCGGAGCGCCGCCGCCCAACGGATGCTCAACTCGATGACCGCCGAGCAGCGGGCAGAGCTGATGCAGCTCTCGCAGCAGGCCTTCGGCTCGCCGGAGCTGATGGAGCAGCTGTCGCGGATGGACGACAACCTGCGCGCCCTCCGACCTGGCGAGGACTGGGGCGGCTCCGAGGAGTTCGGCGGCGACCAGGGGCTGGGCCTCGGCGACGGCACCGGCGTGCTGCAGGACGTCGCCGACCTCGATGCGCTGGCCGAGCAGCTCTCCCAGTCCTACGGCGGCGCCCGGATGGACGACGTCGACCTCGACCTGCTCGCCCGCCAGCTCGGCGACGACGCCGCGGTCGACGCCCGCACCCTCGCGGAGCTGGAGAAGGCGCTGCGCGAGTCGGGCTATCTCAAGCGCGGGTCCGACGGCGAGCTGCGGCTCAGTCCAAAAGCGATGCGCGAGCTCGGCCGCGCGCTGCTGCGCGACGTCGCCACCCGGCTCTCCTCGCGGCAGGGCCAGCGCGACGTGCGCGAGGCGGGCGCCGCCGGCGAGCGCTCGGGTGCCTCACGTGCCTGGGAGTTCGGCGACACCGAGCCGTGGGACGTGCCCCGGACCATCGGCAACGCCGTGCGGCGTACGTCGGGTGAGCGCGGGCGCCCGAGCGGCCCCGGCGTCCGCATCCACATCGACGACGTCGAGGTGCAGGAGACCGAGGCCCGCACCCAGGCGGCGGTGGCCCTCCTGGTCGACACGTCGTTCTCGATGGCGATGGACGGCCGGTGGGTGCCGATGAAGCGCACCGCGCTCGCGCTGCACCAGCTGATTCGCAGCCGGTTCCGTGGCGACGACCTCCAGCTGATCTCCTTCGGCCGCGCGGCGCGCACGATGGAGATCGAGGAGCTCACCGCGCTCGACGCCCGCTGGGACAAGGGCACCAACCTCCACCACGCGCTGCTGCTGGCCAACCGGCACTTCCGCAAGCACCCCAACGCCCAGCCGGTGCTCCTGATCGTCACCGACGGGGAGCCGACGTCGCACCTCGAGCCGCACGGCGAGGTCTACTTCGACTACCCGCCGCACCCGCTGACCATCGCCTACGCCGTCCGGGAGCTCGACAACGCCGGCCGGCTGGGCGCGCAGGTCACGTTCTTCCGGCTCGGCGAGGATCCGGGACTGGCCCGCTTCGTCGACTCGATGGCCAAGCGGGTCGACGGTCGGGTCGTGGCGCCCGAGCTCGACGACCTGGGGGCCGCCGTCGTGGGCTCCTACCTCGGGTCGAGGGCGCCGTCGTCGGGCGCAGCCAACTACCGCGACTGGTTCGGCGGTCGCGGCTACTGGGTCGGCTGACCCCTCAGCCCGCGAAGCCGGGCAGGTGCTCCTCGAGGATCGCCCGGAACGGCGCCTCCGCCTCCAGCTGACTGAGCAGGCCAATGCCGCCCAGCCAGGTGCGGTGGATCAGCAGGTACGACGTGGGCAGGTTCAGCTTGGTCGCGATGGCGAACGACGGCTGGCTCGGGTCGTTGATCCGCTCGAACTGCGTGCGCATCCAGTCGCGGGTGAAGCGGAACGTCTCGGTCCGGGTGGGCTCGACGAACGGCGCGAGGTAGTCGCGCACCAGCTCGGGCTCGACCCGGATGCCCTCCTTGATGAAGCCCTCCCTGCGTAGTCCCGCGACGAGCTCGGCCGGGTCCGACTCGGCGGCGACGCGCAGCAGGGTCCCCATCGCGGACGGGAGCTGACGGTCGGGCAGCCGGGCCACGGCGCCGAAGTCGAGGACGCCCAGGGCGCCGGGGGAGCCGTCGTCGTTCGGGATGGGCCGGAAGTTCCCGGGGTGCGGGTCGGCGTGCAGCATGCCGGTGCGCGCCGGGCCGGAGAAGAGGAAGCGGGCGAGCAGTTCGCCGTAGTGGTCGCGCTCTGCGCGGGTGCCGTCGGCGATGACCGCGGCCAGCGAGCCCGGCGACTCCAGCCACTCGCTGACGAGGACCACCGGGCCGGCGTACACGACGTCCGGCACGACGATGTCCGGGTCGTCGCGGAAGGCCTCGGCGAACGCGGCCTGCGCCTCCCCCTCGAGCGGGTAGTCGAGCTCGTCGGCCGCCCGGGCCTGGAGCTCGGCGACCAGCGGCTTGATGTCGATGCCCGGGAACACCGGGGCCACGCCCCGCGCCACCCGGGCGAGCTGGCGCAGGTCGCTCATCAGCGCCTGGCCGGCGCCGGGGTACTGCACCTTGACGGCCACCTCGCGCCCGTCGTGCCAGCGCCCTCGGTGCACCTGCCCGATCGACGCCGCCGCGGCCTGGCCGCCGTCGAGCCAGACCAGCTGCTTGCGCCAGCCCGGGCCGAGCGACGACTCGATCTGGTCGCGCACCGTCTGGGTCGGCATCGGGGGAGCGGAGTCCTGCAGCTTGACCAGCTGCTCCCGGTACGGCGCGACGAGCTCCTCGGGGAACGCCGCCTCCAGGACCGACAGGGCCTGGCCGAACTTCATCGCCCCGCCCTTGAGCTCGCCCAGCGTGCGGAAGAGCTGCTCCGCGGTGCGCTGCTGGATCTCGGTCAGCACCACCTCCGCGGGCCTGCCGCCGAGCCGCTTGCCCATGCCCAGCGCCGACCGGCCGGCGTACCCCAGGGGGAGGGCGGCCAGCCTCGCTCCCCGGGAGAAGGCCTTGCGCGGGAGGTCGGTCATGGCTCCATCATCCGGGATGGCTGGTGAGAACGGCGTCAGCCGGTGCGGCCGTGCGCGAGGAGCGCGTAGAAGTACGCCGCCGCCGGGACCAGCATGAGGCCCACCGTGACGGCGGCGCGGCCGTAGACCAGGGTCCGGTCGACGGTGTTGTCCTCCTCCGAGGCGACCACGAGGTCGGCGTCGGACCGTGGTCGGTTGAGGACCAGCAGGGCGACCATGCCGGCGGTGAAGACCGCGGCGAGCAGTGCGCGGTACTCGACGACGCCCAGGCGGGTGTAGACGCCGAGCGCGTCGAGCGGCTGGACCAGCGACTCCACCGACCCGAAGACCCTCGGAAGGATCATCGGGCTCACGATGCCGAGGTCGTAGGTCCAGTAGAAGTGGATCTGGTGCAGCACGAGCATGGCGGCGGTGAGCCCCGTCTCGATGAGCAGGTTGACCCTCGCCCGCGCCGGGTCGATCGCCCACATCACGGCGAAGAGGGGACAGATCAGGGCGAACCAGTACGGGTAGGCGGGCGCGCTCACGAAGAACGCGGCCACGCCGGCGAAGGCCGCGTAGACGGCGGTCCGGTGCATCTCGGGGAGGCTGGCCGGTCGGCGTACGTAGCAGGCGATGCAGACGAGAGCGAAGAGCACCGGGAAGACCGGGACACCTTCGAGGCCCAACGGCAGGCGGTTGTCCTGCACCATGGCCGCCATGAGCGAGGAGCCGACCTCGGCGCTCGGGTTGTCGGCGAAGAGGAACGGGAGCTTGAAGGCGACCACCAGGCTGAGGGCACCCGCCAGGGACAGCAGGATGCGCGACGGGCGCTTCTCGACGAGGAGCAGGACGGGCAGGAAGACGAAGAGCGGGAACCACTTGATGGCGAGCGCGACCGCGAAGGCCACCACGAAGGCGCGACGGCGTCCCTGCACGAGGAAGTACAGCCCCAGCATGGTGAAGAACGCGTGGATGGCGTCGAACTGGCCCATCACGAACACCGCACTCACCAAGAAGCCCGACGAGAGCACGACGAACCCCGCCCAGGGCGCCCATCGCGAGGCCGGTGCCAGGCGGAGCGAGATGCGTTGCACGAGCCAGGCGCAGCCCAGTGCGAAGGGCACGTTGATGGCCTTCATCCACCCGAGAGCCAGGACGGACGTGAAGACGTTGACGCCGGCGACCTCCTGCAGCAGCCACAGCGGAAGGTTCCAGATCGCGATGACGGAGAAGGTGGCGAAGCCGTAGACGATCGGCACCGCGTGGAAGCCCGTGTCGGGCGGCGAGACGCCGTCGTTGTACGCGTAGAAGTCCAGGATCCGGCCGTCGGCGAGCGCGCTCCACACGTTCATGCCGTGCAGGCTGATCACGACGTTGTCGTTGTAGGTGTAGGAGAAGAAGATTAGAGCCAGGCAGCCGCCGAGGGCGGTCCATGCGTGGCGGCTGGGTCTCACGGGCGCCATCATGTCCTATCCGCGGCAGGCGCCGGGCGCATTCGGGCCGGTCCCGGGGTCGTGCGCCCGTGCCGTCAGGCTCCGATGAGCCCTCGGACGTAGCCCATCTGACCGACGTGCTGTGCGCCCTCGTCGATCAGGCTGACCAAGCGGGCCGACAGGGTGACCGGCGGGTCCCAGGCGTCGTCCACGACCCGCTCGGGGTCGTCGTCCGCGAGGTCGTGCAGGATCTCCCGGCCGCGCTCCCACGTCGCCGTCCAATAGCCGATGAGGTCGTCGGCGCCGGCCCGGAACGCGCCGACCTGCGCGCTGGTCTGGCCGTAGCCGGTCGCCCGGCGCGAGTACGGCAGGCCGAACCGGTCGCGCCACTCCTCCCACACCTGGGGGCTCCCGGCCAGGGCGGCCAGGTGGTCGTCCAGCACCCGGGTGAGGTGCCAGGCCAGCCAGCCGATCGGGTTGGCGTCCGGTCCCGGCCGGTGGGTCAGGGCGTCGGCGTCGAGCCCGTCGAGGGTCGCGGTGAGGTTCTCATCGACACGGCCGAGGGCGTCCTCGACCACGGTCAGCCACGTGTGAGACATGGCAGGAGTCTCGACGACCGGTCGTCGCCGCACAACAGCGGCTCCTAGGGTGTGGGCCATGACGGGCCGGTCACCCCAGGACGAACGCACGATGCGCGAGCGCATGCTCGCGGGCGACCTCTACGTCCCCGACGACCCCGAGCTCGCCGAGGCCAGCCACCGCGCCCGCGACCTGATGGCCGCCTACAACGCGACGAGCTCGCGGCAGGGCCCGCTGCGCCGGCAGGTGCTGGAGGAGCTGCTGGGCTCCGTCGGTGCCGACACGCTGATCCGGTCGCCCCTGCACGTCGACTTCGGCTCGCACCTCACGATCGGGGCGCGCTGCTTTGTCAACTACGGTCTGGTGGCCCTCGACGTCGCTGCCATCACCATCGGCGACGACGTGCAGATCGGGCCGAACGTCCAGCTGCTGACGCCGACCCACCCCGTCGCCGCGCAGGCCCGGCGCGACAAGTGGGAGTCCGCGGCGCCGATCACCATCGGTGACAACGTCTGGCTGGGTGGCGGCGCGATCGTGCTCCCCGGCGTCAGCATCGGCGCCAACAGCGTCGTCGGCGCCGGCGCCGTCGTCACCAGGGACCTGCCGGCCGACGTCGTCGCGGTCGGCAACCCGGCTCGGGTGATCCGCACGGTCGAGCCGTGAGGCGTCACCCGGCCGGGCCGTGAGTCAGGCGGTCGCCGGGAAGCGCACGCCGGTGTTGGCGTGGCAGCGGTAGCCCATCGGGTTCTTGGCGAGGTACTGCTGGTGCTGGTCCTCGGCGTAGTAGTACGGCGTCTCCGCCGCGGGCCGGATCTCCGTGGTGATGGCACCGAGCTGGCGGCGGGCCAGCTCGTCGCCGTACACCTTGGTGAGCTCGCGGGCGGTCTGCTCCTGCTCGGGGGTGGTGTAGTAGATCGCCGAGCGGTACTGCGTGCCGACGTCGTTGCCCTGGCGCATCCCCTGGGTGGGGTCGTGGATCTCGAAGAACCTCTTGACCAGGTCGGCGAAGGACACCACGGTCGGGTCGAACACGATGCGCACGGCCTCGGTGTGGCCGGTGCGGCCGGAGCAGACCTCGTCGTACGACGGGTTCGGCGTGATGCCGCCGGCGTAGCCCACCGAGGTGGACCACACGCCAGGCACCTGCCAGTAGATCTCCTCGGCGCCCCAGAAGCAGCCGAGGCCGAAGACGGCGACCTCCATGCCGTCAGGCACCACGTCGGTGATGACCGGGGCGTCGAGCACGACGTGTCGCTCGGGGACGTCGAACGCGCGCGTCTCGCGCCCGCGCAGGGCCTCGTCGGGGCTGGGAAGCGTGGTCTTGGTGCGGCCGAACATGCGTTCTCCCGTCGTCGAGGATGGTTCTCGTGCTCTGTCCTCAACCGTACGGCGGGCCCGGATGTTCCCCCTCAGTAACGGCACCGAGTGGGCGCCGCAGAGCCCTGCCCTTAGGCTCGGCAGGTGAGCGAACAGCAGCACCGCAGCAAGTCCGGCTTCGACACGCGTGCGATCCACGCCGGCTACGAGCCCGATCCCACGACGGGCGCGGTGATCCCGCCGATCTACGCGACCAGCACGTACAAGCAGGACGGCGTGGGCGGGATGCGCGGGGGCTACGAGTACAGCCGCTCGGCCAACCCCACCCGCACCGCCCTGGAGGGCGTCATCGCGGCGCTGGAGGAGGGTGAGCGCGGCTTCGCCTTCGCCTCCGGGCTGGCCGCCGAGGACACCCTGGTCCGCGCCCTGTGCCGGCCCGGCGACCACGTCGTCATCCCCGACGACGCGTACGGCGGCACCTACCGCCTCTTCGACAAGGTCGAGCAGGTCTGGGGCCTCGAGCACAGCCCGGCGCCCGTCTCCGACGTGGACGCCATGCGCGCGGCGATCCGGCCGGGCCAGACCAAGCTGCTGTGGGTCGAGACGCCCACCAACCCGATGCTCAACATCGGCGACATCGAGGCGCTCGCCTCGGTGGCCCACGACGCCGGTGCCCTGCTGGTCGTCGACAACACCTTCGCCTCGCCGTACCTCCAGCAGCCGCTGACGCTGGGCGCCGACATCGTGGTGCACTCCACCACCAAGTACTGCGGCGGCCACTCCGACGTCGTCGGTGGCGCCCTCGTGGTCCGCGACCTCGACGTCGCCGAGAAGGTCGCCTTCCACCAGAACTCCATGGGTGCGGTCGCCGGCCCCTTCGACGCGTTCCTCACCCACCGTGGGCTCAAGACCCTGGGCGTCCGGATGGACCGGCACTGCGACAACGCCGAGAAGGTCGTGGAGTTCCTGACCGGCCACGAGAAGGTCGTGCAGGTGATCTACCCCGGTCTCGAGGAGCACCCGGGCCACGCCGTCGCCGCGAAGCAGATGAAGCGCTTCGGTGGCATCGTCAGCTTCCGGGTGACCGGCGGTGAGCAGCACGCGCTCGACGTCTGCGCGGCGGCCGAGGTCTTCACGCTCGGTGAGTCCCTGGGCGGCGTCGAGTCGCTCATCGAGCATCCGGGCCGGATGACGCACGCCTCGGTCGCGGGCACCGACCTCGAGGTGCCTGCCGACCTGATCCGGCTCAGTGTCGGCATCGAGTCGGTCGACGACCTGCTCGCCGATCTCGACCGTTCCCTGGCCTGAGAGGTCTGCTGTGATTGAGCCGGACTACCGCTTCACCCTTGCCAACGAGCGCACGCTCCTGGCCTACGAACGCACCACCATCGGGCTGGTCGCCGCCGCCGTCGCCGTCGTGCATCTCATCGACGGGGCCGGCTCCATGCTGCTCGCGGTGGCGCTGCTGATCGCGGGTGCGGTCGCGGCCGTCGGCGGCTACTTCCGCTTCCGAGCCGTCGACCACGCCATCCGACGTGGCGACCCGCTGCCGGCGAACCCGGCGGTGCACCTGCTCGCCTGCGCGATCATGGTCTGCCTGGTCGTGGCGACCCTCTGGATCGTCTTGTGACGCAGGCCGTCGTCTGCGTCGACTTCGGGTCGACGTTCACGAAGGCCGGGCTCGTAGACCTCGTCGAGGGGCGCATCGTCGCCGCCGCCTCGCACCCCACCACGATCGACACCGACGTCCTGGACGGGTACGACGCGTGCCTGGCGCGACTGCTCGAGCAGGATGACCGCGCGGCCACTGCCGGCGTGCTGGCGTGCTCGTCGGCCGGCGGCGGGCTGCGCATCGCCGTCGTCGGCAACGAGGAGCTGGTCACCGCCGAGGCCGGCCGTCGGGTCGCTCTCTCGAGCGGCGGCAAGGTGGTCGCCGTGCTCTCCGGCTCCGTCCGTCCGGCCGGGGCCGGGTCGTGGTCCGGAGTGCTGCAGACGGCCCGGCCCGACGTGGTGCTGCTGACGGGTGGCACCGACGGGGGCAACGCCGAGGTGCTCCTGGGATGCGCGCACGAGCTGGTGGAGTCCGGCTGGACCGGACCTGTGGTGGTCGCGGGCAACGCCGACGCGCAGGAAGAGGTCGCGGCGATCCTGGCCTTCGGGGGAGTGCCCCACGTGCTGGCCGACAACGTCGTGCCCCGCATCGGTGTGCTCGCCCCCGACTCCGCCCGGGCGGCGATCCGCGAGGTCTTCCTGGCCCACGTCATCGGCGGCAAGCACCTCTCCGCCCGCGCCGACTTCGTGTCGATGGTCACCGGCGCCACACCCGACGTGGTGCTCACCGGCGTGGAGCTGCTGGCGCGCGGCCTCGACGAGGAGCGGCCCGGCGCCGGCGACGTCGTGGTCGTCGACGTGGGTGGCGCCACGACCGACGTGCACAGCGTCGTCGAGCTCGACCCCGAGGACGCCGGCCTGGGTCGGGAGGTGGTGGCCGACACGCCCGTGACGCGCACCGTCGAGGGCGATCTCGGCATGCGCTGGTCCGCCGTGACCACCGCCGCCGAGGCCGGACTCGTCGAGCTCGTCGAGGCGGCCGCGCGCAGGCAGGGCGACCCGGGGTTCCTTCCCGCCGACGACGCGGAGGCCGACGAGGACGAGGCGCTGGCCCGAGCCGCGATCGGCCTGGCCCTGCGGCGGCACGCCGGCCGCAGCAAGGTCGTGGTCAGCCCGGAGGGACGGGTGGTCGAACGCACCGGCAAGGACCTGCGCGAGGTCGACCTGCTGGTCGGATCGGGCGGTGTACTGCGCAACGGCCGCCCCGGGGTGGCCCAGCGGGTCTTCGCCGGATCCACGGGCGCCGAGATCGACGGTGCCTGGCAGCTGCCGAGGGCGCCGCGCACCGTCGTGGACCACGACTACGTGCTCGCGGCCGCAGGGCTGCTCGTGGGCACGCATCCGGAGGCGGCGTACCGGCTGGTCCGCCGCCTCGTCGAGGGCCCCGACTTGTAGCCTGACGACGTGACCAACGAGGAACCCAGGTTCCGCCTCCCGGGACGCGCGCCGCGTCCGGCACGATCCGACGACGACCGACTCGCCGACCGGCTGACCCAGCAGCTCACCTCGCAGCTGGCCCTCCTGCGCGCCGAGCGACGCTCCCGGCCGGCGCCGATCGCGACGGGCCCCTCAAACTACAGCCGGGCCCAGGTGCCGTGGGGTCTCGACCTCGCCGCGGCCTGGGGCTGGCGATTCCTCGTGATCGCGGGAGCGGGCTACCTGATCGCCCGGACCCTGGGCACCTTCGGCCTCGTCACGCTGCCGCTGGTCATCGCCCTGCTCATCACCGCGCTGGTCTCGCCGATCGTGCGGGGGCTCGTCTCGATCGGCCTGCCCCGCGGGCTCGCCAGCCTCTTGGTGGTCATCAGCGGCATCGCCTTCGTGGCACTGCTCCTGACCTTCGCGGGGCAACAGGTCGCCAACGGCGCCTCCGATCTCGCCGAGCAGGTCGTCAAGGGCCTCGACGAGATCAAGGCGTGGCTGCGCGACGGTCCGCTCAACGCCTCGGACAGCCAGATCAACGACTACATCGACGAGGCTCAGCGCCAGATCTCCGAGCGGACGCGCGACGGTGAGTTCGTCGGCCAGGTCACCGAGTTCGGAACCGCGCTCGGCCATGTCGCGGCGGGCTTCTTCATCATCTTGTTCTCGACCTACTTCTTCCTGGCCGACGGCGACCGCATCTGGAGCTGGATCGTCCGCATCGCGCCGCGCGCGGCCCGCGAGCACGTCGACGGCTCGGGCCGGGTCGCCTGGATCTCCCTGACGCAGTTCGTGAGAGCCACAGTCCTCGTCGCTCTCGTCGACGCCGCCGGCATCATGATCGTCGCGGCGGTCCTCGGCGTGCCCTTCGTGCTCGCCATCGGCGTGCTCGTCTTCCTCGGCTCCTTCATCCCGATGGTCGGTGCCACGGTGGCCGGCACCGTCGCCGTGCTCGTGGCGCTGGTCGACCAGGGACCCTTGACGGCCCTGCTGATGCTCGGCGGGGTGGTCCTGGTCCAGCAGATCGAGGGTCACGTCCTGCAGCCGTTCCTGATGGGCCGCTTCGTGTCCCTCCACCCGCTCGGCGTGATCGTCGCGATCGCGTGCGGGGTGATCGTCGCGGGGATCGCCGGTGCGCTCATCGCGGTGCCGCTCGCGGCCGCCGGCAACGCCGTCGTGCAGCACCTGGCGTCCGGCTCGAAGGCCGAGCCCGACGTGCCACCGCTGGCTGACGACCCCGACGAGGATGATCCGGGCGACGACGCAGGGGACGCAGACGACACAGACGATGAGGCCGGCGAGGCCGAGGAGGAGGTCGAGGGTGACCCCGCAGCGCACTGACCCGACGAGCGAGTGCACGCTCGCCGACATCGAGTCAGCGCGTACGACCCTCGCCCAGATCGCCGTCGTGACGCCGATGGAGGAGTCGCGCTGGCTCTCCGCGCTCGTCGGCGGCCGCGTCGACCTCAAGTGCGAGAACCTCCAGCGCACCGGCTCCTTCAAGATCCGCGGCGCCTACGTGCGCATCTCCCGGCTCACCCCCGAAGAGCGCGCGCACGGCGTCGTCGCGGCCTCGGCCGGCAACCACGCGCAGGGCGTCGCGCTCGCGGCGACCACGCTGGGCATCAAGAGCACCGTGTTTATGCCCGAGGGAGCGCCGATCCCCAAGGAGAAGGCGACCCGCGCGTACGGCGCCGACGTAGTGTTCCACGGCCGCTACCTCGAGGACGCGCTCGTCGCGGCCCGGGCGTTCGCCGCCGAGACCGGAGCCACCCTGATCCACCCCTTCGATCACGTCGACATCGTGGCCGGGCAGGGCACCGCCGGCCTCGAGATCCTCGAGCAGGCGCCCGACGTGCGCACCGTGCTCGTGCCGACCGGCGGCGGTGGGCTGCTCGCCGGCATCGCGATCGCGATCAAGGCGAAGCGCCCCGACGTGACGATTATCGGCGTCCAGGCCGAGGGGGCCGCCGCCTTCCCCGACTCCCTGCGCGACGGAGCACCCGTTCCGCTGACGTCGATGAAGACGATGGCCGACGGCATCGCGGTGGGCTGCCCCGGCGAGATCACGTTCGCGGCGGTGCGCGACCACGTCGACGAGATCGTCACGGTCTCCGAGGAGTCGCTCTCGCGCGCGTTGCTCGCCCTGGTGGAGCGGGCCAAGATGGTCGTCGAGCCGGCCGGGGCCGCGGCCGTGGCCGCGATGCTGGACGACCCGACCCGATGGGCGACCCCGGCGGTCGCCGTGCTCTCCGGCGGCAACATCGACCCGCTGCTGCTCGGCAAGGTGATTCGGCACGGCCTGGCCAGCGCCGGCCGCTACCTCTACCTGCGGGTCTGCATCCCCGACGCTCCCGGTGGCCTGGCCAGCCTGCTCACCCAGGTCAGCGAGGCGGGCGCGAACGTGCTCGAGGTGGCGCACGAGCGCATCTCGGCCAGCCTCGACCTCGACGAGGTCGAGGTCAGCCTCCAGCTCGAGACGCGCGGCGAGCCGCACGCCGAGCAGGTGAAGGCCCGGCTGCGCGAGCACGGCTACCGCGTCTACGAGTAGGTACGCCGGAACGCCCCGCACGAGACGGCCGAGACGACCGAGACGACCGAGACGACAACAGGCCGCCACTCCCTGAGGAGTGACGGCCCGTCGTGGAAGTGCCTCAGCCGGTGTACGGCTTCGCGTCGACGATCTCGACCTGCATCTTCTTGCCGTTGGGTGCGGAGTACTTGACGGTGTCGCCCTTGGTGGAGCCGAGGATCGCCGCTCCGAGCGGGGACTGCGGGGAGAACGTCGGGATCGACTCGTCCTCGATCTCGCGCGCGCCGAGCAGGAAGGTCTCGGTCTCGTCGTCGCCGACGAAGCGGTAGGTCACCACCATGCCGGGCTCCACGACACCGTCGTCGGGCGGGGTCTCACCGACCTCCGCGCGCCGGAGCATGTCCTCGAGCTGACGGATGCGGGCCTCCTGCTTGCCCTGCTCGTCCTTGGCCGCGTGGTAGCCGCCGTTCTCCTTGAGGTCGCCCTCGTCGCGCGCCGCACTGATGCGGTCGATGATCTCCTGGCGCTTGGGACCCTTGAGGTCCTCCAGCTCGGCCACGAGCTTGTCGTGCGCGTCCTGGGTCAGCCAGACGGTCGTCTGGTCGGTCGACTGGGTCATTGGGTTCACTCCTGTGGGACAAAGCAAAACCCGCCGGGCTCGACGTGGGCTCCGGGAGCGCACGCGTGCGATGAGCGGCCCTGCGGGTGGGACTACCCGACCAGTCTAGCAACGAGACGGTCAAATCGGCCCTGCGTCTCCTCGGGGCTTCACCGCGGGCGGGGCTGGCCGGGCGCCGTGCACCCGACGTTCTCGATGCTCGTCGCCTCCCGCTCGGTGCGCACCGAGACCGTGTTGCGGCCCGAAGCCGGCGTGAACGTCAGCTCGCCGACGGTGGTGTGGTCGGCCGCGTAGGCGCGGACCGTGCAGGAGGCGGTCACGTCGTCGTCCACCGACACGTCGACGTCGGCGGTCGTCTCGTGCGCGGACTCGACGGAGAAGCCGACCAGCTCGCTGCGCACGTCGGGGGTGGCGTGGAACCACGCCGTCCAGGCCAGCCACCCGAGGCACGCCACGGCGAGGCAGCCGACCAGGACCCACAGCAGCCGGCGCCGCCACGGGGTGGGCGCGCCGTACCGGTCGGCAAGGTCGGCCTGGGACGTCACCCCAGAATCGTCCCACCTAGACTCGCGCCATGCCTGACCGCCCCGAGGGCCTCCGCCTGATGCACGTGCACGCCCATCCCGACGACGAGTCGAGCAAGGGCGCTGCCTCGACCGCGATGTACGTCGCCCAGGGGGTCGACGTGCACGTCGCGACCTGCACGGGTGGTGAGCGTGGGTCGATCCTCAACCCGAAGATGGACCGCCCCGACATCCTGGCCAACATCTCCGAGGTGCGCCGCCAGGAGATGGAGCGGGCGCGCGACATCCTCGGCATCCGCCAGGACTGGCTGGGCTTCGTCGACTCCGGCTGGCCCGAGGGCGACCCGCCGCCGCCGCTGCCCGAGGG
Source organism: Nocardioides sp. LHG3406-4 (assembly GCF_049897745.1). Lineage (NCBI taxonomy): Bacteria > Bacillati > Actinomycetota > Actinomycetes > Propionibacteriales > Nocardioidaceae > Nocardioides > Nocardioides sp. LHG3406-4. The sequence continues at coordinate 304,650 of NZ_JAFCWV010000001.1, read as the reverse complement.
CTGCTTCGCGACGGTGCCCCTGGAGGAGGCGGCGGAGCCGCTCGTGCGACTGATCCGCTCCTTCCGGCCGCACGTCCTCACCACCTACGACGAGCGCGGTGGCTACCCGCACCCCGACCACATCAAGTGCCACGAGATCTCGGTCGAGGCGTTCGACGCCGCGGGCGACCCGGAGCGCTATCCCGACGCGGGCGAGCCGTGGCAGCCGCTCAAGCTCTACTACCACCACGGCTGGAGCTGGGCGAAGACCAAGGCGCTGCACGACGCGATGCTGGAGCACGACCTCGAGTCGCCCTACGAGGAGCGGCTCGCCACCTGGGAGCGAGAGCCCGAGTGGGACGACCGGATCACCACCCGCGTCCCGTGTGCCGAGTGGTTCGGCGTACGCGACCAGGCGCTGCTGGCGCACGCCACCCAGATCGACCCCGACGGCATGTGGTTCGCGATCCCGCGCGAGATCCAGGAGGACGTCTGGCCGACCGAGGACTTCGAGCTCGTGGTGAGCCACGTCGCCTCCGAGGTGCCGGAGGACGACCTGTTCGCCGGCATCACCGACCCCGCCTGAGAGACTGGTCCCATGCTCGACCTGCTGATGATCACGCTGTCCCTCACCGACAAGACGCCCGAGGCCAAGGACGTCAAGGCCGGGTGGACCGCGTTCGTCATCTTCCTGCTGCTCATCGCCGCCGTGGTGGTGCTCTCGTTCAGCCTGGTCAAGCACCTGCGCAGGGCGCAGGCCGCGAAGGACTCCGGCCTGTACGGCGACGACCCGGTCGACAAGCAGCCGTAGCCCGGGGCTGCCCGCCGGTGTGGTCCCCGGCGGCGCGGGTACCCCCCGGAATGGACACCCTGACGTTCGGCGGCACCGCGACCACGCTGATGCGCCTCGGGGCGTTCACCCTGCTGACCGACCCCAACTTCCTGCATCGCGGCCAACGCGCCTACCTGGGCAAGGGTCTCTGGTCACGTCGCCTCACGGAGCCCGCGCTGCAGCCCGCCGACCTTCCAGCGCTCGACGCGGTGGTGCTCTCGCACCTGCACGGCGACCACTTCGACCGGGCTGCTCGCGCCGGCCTCTCGAGAGGGCAACCCGTGATGACCACCCTCCACGCGGCCCGCCGCCTGGCCCGCTGGGGGTTCGATGCGCGCGGCCTCGACACGTGGGCCAGCGAGACGCTGCGGCGCGGCAACGAGACACTCACCATCGAGGCGCTGCCCGCCGTCCACGCCCGAGGGCTGATGGGCGTCCTCCTCCCGCCGGTGATGGGCTCGCTGCTCACCCACCGCGTGGCCGACGACGTACGCCGCCGGGTCTACGTCAGCGGCGACACACTCACCGGGTCGCACGTCGACGAGATCGCCGGGCGGCATCCCGACCTCGACGTGGCCGTGGTGCACCTGGGCGGCACCCGGGTCCTCTTCCACACGGTCACGATGGACGCAGCCCAGGGCGTCGACTTCCTGCGCCGGACGCAGCCGCGCGAGGCCGTGCCCGTGCACTACGACGACTACCGGGTCTTCCGGTCGCCCCTCAGGGCATTCCTGCGGGCGGCCGAGGCCGACGGCCTCGCGTCGATCATCCGTCCGGTGTCACGGGGCCAGACGCTCGAGCTGGGAGATCGCGACGACGGGCGCTGACCTTCCGTCGGCGGTCACCCGCCGGCGATCTGCACCGCCTCGGGACGCACCATCGCCTCGGGTGCTCGTGGGTTGCGGCTCGCCCAGACGTAGTAGACGAGCGCCGGGAGCAGCAGGCCCACGATCCAGGAGATGTCGGCGCCGCCCAGCTGCTTGGTGATCGGGCCGGTGTAGAGCGATTGAGCCAGGAACGGGATCTGCACCAGCACGCCGCCGACGTACGTCGTGATGGCGACGGCGTTCCAGCGGCCGTAGCGACCATGGGGGTCGTAGAGCGCGGGGATGTCGACGCGTTCCTTCGACACCAGGTAGTAGTCGGTCAGGTTGATCGCCGACCACGGCGTGAAGACCATCAGCAGGAGAAGCACGAAGTTCTTGAAGTTATCGAGGAAGTCGGCGCTGGCGGCCAGGGCGATCACCGCCGCGACGAGCAGCATCACGCTCACGAACACCGCGCGGGCCGACTTGCCCAGCGCCTGGCGTCCGGTGAAGCCGGTGACGATCGTCGCCGCGCACATGAAGCTGCCGTAGGCGTTGAGCGTGGTGACGGTGAGCTTCCCGACGACGATGACGATGTAGACCAGACCGGCCAGCAGCGCCGGGCCGGCGAGGTCGCCGAGCCACTCGACCTGGTTGGGCAGGAACGCGTCGCCGGCCACCGCGGCGACCAGCACGCCGAGGGTCATCGAGAGCTGCGAGCCGATGACCGTGCCGGCGTACGTCGCGCCGAAGACGCTGCGCTCGGGCGTGTCCTCGGGCAGGTAGCGCGAGTAGTCCGCGACGTACGGGCCGTAGGTGAGCTGCCAGCCTGCGCCGAGCGCGACGGCGAGGAGGAACGGTGCGGCGCCGAAGGCGTTGTCGGCGAAGGCGGCTCCGACGTCGTGCTGGGTGAAGAGCCGGATGGCGAGGTAGCCGAGCCCGACGATGCCGATGACGGTGGCCACCCTCCCCACGAGGTGGATCAGCTCGTAGCCGAACGTCGCGATGATGCCCACGAGCACCACGAAGATCGCGATGCCGATCTCCGGGGCGTCCACTCCGAGCAGCGCGTTGATCGCCTGGCCCGAGAGCACCGTGCCGGTGGCGGTGAAGCCGAGGTACATCACGATCACGAGGACGAGGGGGAGGGCGGCGCCGTACACGCCGAACTGCGCGCGGCTGGAGATCATCTGCGGCAGCCCGAGCCGCGGGCCCTGGGCCGAGTGCAGCGCCATCACGACACCGCCGGCGAGGTTGCCGATCAGCAGTCCGACGATGGCCCACAGCGCCTGGTTGCCGAACACGACGGCGAGCGCCCCGTCGACGACCGCGGTGATCTGGAGGTTCGCGCTCATCCAGAGCGTGAACTGGTTCATCGGCGAGCCGTGCCGCTCGCTCGCGGGGATCACGTCGATCGAGCGGCGCTCGACGGTGAGGGCTCGCTGGGGCTGCGTCATGGCGTTCTCCTTTGCTCACCGCCCATTCCACGCCTCCGCGGCTCGCGCTGGGAAGTGGCGGCTCTCACATGCCATCTCGGATCCGAGACGCCCGTACGCCGTCCGCGACGGGTCAGTCCAGTCTCGGGCTGATCCGCGCGGGCTCACCTCGTCTCCCTGCGGCTCCGGCAGGGTCGCGCCGATCGCTGAGGGCGGGGCTGGCGCGACCTTCGTGGGCGAGTCGCGGGGTTCGTGCCCATCCCTGAGGCCTCGAACCCCGGGAGTCACCGGATATCCGGTGACTCCAGAGCACGCCGCACGACGCGCACCAGCGCGTCCCACGCGACACGCTCCTCCTCGCCCCGGTGGTCGCCGCTCTCGACGACCCGGGCGACCCGCTCCGCGCGTACGACGTCGACCTCCACGCCCGAGGCCGCGACGTCGGCCAGCACGTCCTCGGCCGTCAACAGCACCGAGGCGTCCTGCGGCCCGCCGGTGCCCTCGGTGAGGTTGGTGGAGTCGTGCGAGACCCACAGCAGTGTCCCGCCGGGACTCAGAGAGCGGACGGCCCAGGTGACCGCGGCGCGGCGGTCGGGCTCCGGCACCTGCAGGTAGGCGACCACGACCAGGTCGACGGGCTCGGCCGGCGACCAGGTCGTGACGTCGGCGCAGACCCACTCGACGCCGCCGTCGAGGTCGGTGGCCTCGGCGACCCGGCGACCCTTGTCGAGCCCGACCTGCGAGAAGTCGACCGCCGTCACCCGCCAGCCCCGCTGGGCCAGCCAGATCGCGTTGCGGCCCTCGCCGGCGGCCAGGTCGACCGCGCGGCCGGGCGACAGGTCCGCGCACTCGGCCGCCACGAACTGGTTGGGTCCGGCCGACCAGACCAGCTCGGCCGCGGCGTACCTCTCGTTCCACAGGTGTGCGTCCACAGGGTCTCCTCAGTCCAGAGCGGTGTAGCGGGCCAGGAGGTGCGGCCAGTCGCCGAACCTCGCGCGGGCGTGGGCGGTCGCGGCGGTCCAGCCCCCGTGCTCGAAGGTCACCCGGGTGCCGGCCGGGTCGGGGGCGAAGCGCACGTCGAGCGTCGTCGGGTGCGCGGGGTCGATCGCGAGGGTGAAGGTCTGCGCGAAGTGCTCACCCGGCTCCCAGGCGGTCACCTCTCCGATCGGGTGCGGCGAGCTGTCGCGGTGCCGGTGCGCGACGCTGCCGCCGACGCGTGGGGTGACCGACATGCCCTCGTAGGTCTCCGGGTCCCGGGTGTGCTGCGCGTCCCACCACTCGCCGTACCTGCCGGTGAAGCGCTCGAAGGCCTTCTCGGGAGTGCCGGCGACGACGAACTCGTGCCGGATGGGGTCGAGCCGCTCCGTCTCGCGGCCGTCCGTGGCCTCGTGGAAGCGGAGGGAGTTGCCGAACGGGTCGGTCACCGTGACGACGAGACCCCACTCCTCGTGCTCGAGGCCCGGCCGGAGCATGTCGTAGTCACGCGCGCGCAGCTCGGCGTGGAGCCCGCGGGCGTCGCCGACGGCGACCAGGATGCTCGTGCCGGGCGTGCCGTCGCCGTGGTGCTCGCTCAGATGCAGGCGAACGGCCCCGCGGGAGACCTGCGCGTAGAGCGGCAGACTCGGCTCGAACCGGTGCTCCCAGTCGAGCGTGAAGCCGAGGTAGCCGACGTAGAAATCCTTGGCCTTCTGTACGTCGAAGATCCGCAGGATCGGCACCGCTTCGAGCAGGTCGTCCATACAGCGAGACGCTACGCCATGGCGTCGTCACTCCCGCTCCGAAGACTCGTTTGGAGACCAGTGAGCACTTCTCGGATGCCGAAGGGAACCGCATGACCACCTCGATGCCGAACTCCGCACTCCCCGACGAGGGCCCCCGCGCAGGGCTGAGCCGCCGGAGCTTCATGGGTTACGTCGTCGCCGGCACCACGCTGGTTGCCGCCGCAGACCTCGCGCTGGGCACGCCGGCCATCGCGGCCGTGCCCAGCGCCCCACAGATTCCCGAGATCTATGACCTCGAGGACCTGCAGACGGATGCTGCCCGCCCCACGGCGAACCTCATCAAGATCACGGTCAACGCCGACGGCACGGCCTCCTTCGAGCTCCCGCGCTCGGAGAACGGCCAGGGCATCACGACCTCGACGGCGATGATCATCGCCGAGGAGCTGGACCTGCCGGTCGACAAGGTGTCGGTCACGCTGGCGCCGGCCCGCCCCGAGCTGCTGTTCAACCAGCTCACGGGCGGCTCCAACACCACAGTGTCGACGTACACCCCCGTGCGGGTGGCTGCGGCGATCGCGAGGGGCGCCCTGCTCGAGGCGGCCGCGATCGAGCTGGGCTCGGCGGTCGCACTGCTCGTCTCGAAGAGCGGCGTCATCGTGGCCCCCGACGGCGGCTCCGTGACGTACGGCGAGCTGGCGGCGAAGGCGGCGAGCCCCACCACCCGGCAGGTGCAGGTCGACCTCAAGCCGCGCTCCCGCTTCTCGGTCATCGGCCAGCCGGTCAACCGGGTCGACGCCCGTGACATCGTGACCGGCGCCAAGAAGTTCACGATGGATCTCGACGTGCCCGACGCCCTGCCCACCATGGTGTGCCGGCCCCCGACGCTGAACGGCTCGCCCCGGTCGCTGCTCAACGAGGCCGAGGTGCTCGCCATGCCGGGTGTCACCGACGTCGCGAAGGTGCCGACCGGAATCGCCGTGCGGGCGGAGACCTTCGGCCAGTGCATCGAGGCGATCCGGGCGATGCGGGTCGACTGGAACCCAGGACCCGTCGAGGGTGAGTCGGACCAGACGATCCTGGCCAAGCTCAGGAAGGCCGAGCTGCCGCTGGCGGTGCCCCGGGTCCCGCTGTTGGCCAGGACGGTCGAGGCGAGGTTCACCTTCATGTTCCGCAGCAGCGCGGCCCTCGAGCCGTTCTGCGCCATCGCCGACGTGCGCGAGGATCGTGCCGAGGTCTGGGCAGGGTTGAAGTCGCCGATCGTGGCGCAGCGCAACATCGCCGACGCGCTCGGCCTGCCCCAGACGGCCGTCCGGGTCAACGTCGTGACCGGCGGTGGGTCGTTCGGGCACAAGCTGTTCGGCGACCACGCCATCGAGGCTGCCAGGATCTCGCGTGCCATGGGCAAGCCGGTGCGGCTGATGTGGCACCGGGCGGACGAGCCACGCCAGGGTCGCGTGCACCCCATGTGCACCTCGCGGATCCGTGCCACGCACCTGGCCGGACAGGTCCTGTCGTTCGAGCAGCGGCACACCAGCATCAGCACCGACTTCAGTCACGGGCTGGGGGAGCGGCTGACGGCGATGGCCGCCGAGCTGCCCACCGGGCTGGGCAACCTCGGGTTCTCGGAGTCGATCTTCGCGCTGACCCAGGAGCTGCCGTACAACTTCGGTGTCGTCACCCAGCTGCTCAACGAGACCGACCGGCGCTTCAACACCGGCAGCATGCGCAACATCTACTCGCCCGACGTGCGCTGCGCCAACGAGCTCGTGGTCGACCAGCTCGCCCGGGCGATGGGCAAGGATCCGCTGGCCTTCCGCCTGGAGTTCCTCCGGTCGAAGCGGGTGCGCGCCGTGCTCGAGAAGGTGGCCGAGGTCGGGCACTGGGGACGCTCGATGCCGAAGGGGACGGCTCAGGGCATCGCGATCCACAAGGAGTACAAGGGCGCGACCGCCTGCCTGGTCGAGATCGACTGCCGCCCCGAGACCGTGAACCGCACGGTGCGGGACGGCGTCACCGGGCCCCGGGTCACCAGGGCTGTCTTCGCCGTCGACGCGGGCCTCGTGATCAACCCCCGGGGCCTGGAGGCCCAGATGATGGGCGGGTTCTCCGACGGCCTCGCGCTGGCACTCACGAGCAGCCTCCACCTGCGCGACGGCCACTTCCTGGAGGCGAGCTGGGACAACTACTTCTACACCCGGCAGTGGAATGTGCCGCCCGAGTTCGAGGTGGTGGTCGTGCCCTCGGAAGCCGAGCAGCCGGGGGGCGCGGGCGAGGCGGGCGTCGCGGCGTCGATGGCGGCGGTGGCCTGCGCCTACGCGCGAGCGACCGGCACGATGCCCACGAAGTTCCCGATCAACCACGACGACCCCATCAGGTATGACGTCAAGCCGTTCGTGCCGCCGGTCCCGGCCGCGCCGACGGACGGCCTCGACCACACCTACTGAGCGGAGAGCACCCATGCCTGAGCACACCTTCATCCTCAACGGCTCCCCGGTCACCGTCGACGTCGACGACGACGTCCGGCTGCTCTGGGTGATCCGCGACGTCCTCGGCCTCACCGGGGCCAAGTACGGCTGCGGCATCAACGTCTGCAAGGCGTGCACCTCGCACGTCAACGGCAAGGCGTTCAACCCCTGCTCGGTGCGCGTCGCCGACATCGCGGAGACCGACGAGGTCACGACCATCGAGGGGCTCGCCGACACGGTCGACGCCGACCTGCACCCCATGCAGGAGGCGTGGCTGGAGCACGACGTGGCGCAGTGCGGCTACTGCCAGCCCGGTCAGATCATGGCAGCGGTCGCCAAGGTCAGGGCGGCCCGCGCGGAGGGGCGCGAGATCACCGACGCCGACCTCGACGAGATCCGCAACGTGTGCCGGTGCGGCACCTACTCCCGCATCCGGGAGGCCATCAAGGCCGGTGCGCAGGCGATGTGACCTGCCGGAGACGGGCCCGGAGCTCACGTCGTCCATGTCCGGACGGTACCGCCCGGACCGCGCCAGAGGTCAGGGCCTTGACCGTGCTGGCGCCGCCCCTTGAGGGGGTAGTCCGGTGCAAAATGCGGCTCGCGGCGGCCGTGGAGCCCTGAAACGCACCGGACTACCCCGCAAAGCGGGCCTCGGCCAGGATGGGCCGGTGACCGCCGACATCGCCCAAGACCTCGCACCCACCGGCACCCTGCGCGCCGCCATCAACCTGGGCAACCCGGTGCTCGCCCATGGCACGCCCGACGACCCGGCGGGGGTGACGGTCGACATCGCCCGCGAGGTGGCCGGCCGCCTCGGCGTACCGGTCGCGTTCCTCTGCTTCGACGCGGCCCGCAAGTCGTTCGAGGCGATGACGTCGGGCACCGCGGACATCTGCTTCCTCGCCGTCGAGCCCGTGCGCGCCGCGGAGGTCGCCTTCACCGCGCCGTACGTCGTCATCGAGGGCGTGTACGCCGTCCCGCAGGGCTCGGACCTGACGACTCCGGCCGACGTCGACCGGGCAGGAGTGCGCGTCGGGGTCAAGCGGGGCTCGGCCTACGACCTCTTCCTCACCCGGACCTTGCAGCACGCCACCCTCGTGCGTGGTGACGAGGGCGTCGACGTCTTCCGGGCCGACGGGCTCGAGGTCGCGGCCGGCATCCGTCAGCCGCTGGCGGCGTACGTCGAGGCCCATCCCGATCTGCGGCTGGTCGACGAGCGCTTCATGCAGATCCAGCAGGCGGTCGGCACCACCCTGACGCGACGCCCCGAGACCGTGCGGTTCCTCAGCGGCGTCATCGAGGAGCTCAAGGCGAGCGGCTTCGTCGCCGATGCGCTCAGCCGGTCGGGCCAGTCGCCCGATCTCGTGGCCGGCTGACGAACGAGGTCGCGACTCCCGTCCTCGGCAGCAGCGCGGCCTGGTAGGCGTGGTAGACGTCGGGCTTGCCGTCCCAGACGGAGTGGGCCGGTCGCAGGGTGCGGTCGAGCTCGTGGTGCCAGGCCCCGGCCGGGTCGACGAAGTACCGGCGGGCGTGGACCCACCACTCGGTCTCCCGGTCGCCGTACCCCTCGCCGGGGAAGGTCGCGTCGAGCACCCGGGCCGCGCTGATGGCCTCGGCGACTACCCAGTGCATGCGCTCGTGCACGACCGGCTCGCCGTCGAAGTCGACCGTGTAGACGAACCCCTCGGCGCCGTCGACCGACCAGCCGTCGGCCACGGCCCGGTCGAAGAGGCCCCGAGCGTCGTCGAGCAGCCAGGCCGGAGCGGCCGGGCCCAGCCCGCGCGAGAGCTGCACGAGCAGCCGCGACCACTCGAGCTGGTGCCCCACCGTGACGCCGTAGGGGCGGAAGGGGTGGGCGGGCTCGTCGCGGTGGTAGTCGAGCACCGGTCGCCCGGACTCGTCGAGGTGCTCGGGCAGCCGGTGGCCGAGCCCCGGAGCGATGCGGTGCACGATGCGCTCCGCGAGCTGGAGTGCTCGCTCGACCGGCCACGTCGTCGCGGTCGCGTCCGCGGCGGCCAGTAGCGCCTCGACGAGGTGCATGTTGGCGTTCGCGCCCAGGTAGGGCTCGCGCGACACGAAGGCGCGGTCGAACACGTCGGCGTACAGTCCGGTCGCCTCGTCGAGGAACCGGCGCTCCAGCACGCCCAGTGCCTCCGCCAGGAGGGTGCGCGCGCGCTCGTGACCGGCCGCCAGCGCAGCCGACGCGGCCAGCACCACGAACGCGTGATCGTAGGCGCGCTTGGAGTCGTCCACCGGCCCGTCGGTCCCGATCGCCGCGAACCACCCACCGTGTACGTCGTCGTGCAGCGGCCCGTCGAGCGCGTCGAGCCCGTGCCCGACCAGGTCCGCGGTGTCGGCGCCCTCGTGCAGTGCGGCGAGCGCGAAGACGTAGGTCATCCGGCAGGTGATCCACAGCGGGACCGGGTGGTCCACGACCAGCCGACGGGACCGGTCGAGCCAGCCGAAACCGCCTGCCGGGTGCCGCGAGGCGGTCGCCACGTCCAGCAGGGATCGTCGGTGACCGGTCAGCCAGGCCTCGTCGGGTGCGCTCACCCGGCCATCCAACCGGATGCGCCAGGATGCGGGCGGCCGGTCCGCTGCGCGCGGGTGACACCTAGGGTCTCCGGCACGGCACGAGGTGCCCACGGTCTCGATCTGCTGGGAAGGATCGGTGGGGTTCGCTGCGAGGGACGGAGGCGGGATGCAGGACGATGTGACCGCACCCGTCGTACTCGTCGGCATGTCGGTGCGCGAGGTCCAGGCGCGCGACCTGCTGCATGAGGTCGCGCACGAGCGCGGGGCGGGTGTCGCGTTCCTGCAGATGGGCGACCCGTCGGTCTCCTCGGAGCTCACGAGGCTGGCCGATCTCGGTCATGAGCGGGTCGTGCTCGTGGGTGTCAGTCTCGGCAGCCTCGCCCCGGCGGCCTCGTGGCTGCGCCGCATCGCCGGACACTGGCTGCGCGAGCGACCGGGGCGCCGTCCCGTCGTCGACGTGGCCGCTCGCCTGGCCCACGAGCCGGCTCAGGTGGGTGAGGTGCTCGGCCTGCTCAGACCGGTGACGGGCGCCGAGGCGGGCCTCGAGTCCGCTGCCTGGGAGGACGTGCCCGGGCATCGGCACCAGGCGCTGATCTGTCGCGGTCCCCGCTGCACGGCCAAGGGGTCCGACCTGATCGCCGAGGCAGTGGTCCTCGAGCTGATGCGGCTGGGGCAGACGGACGACGACGTGCTGATCACTCATACCGGCTGCCAGTTCCCCTGCAACCGCGCGCCGGTGGTGAGCGTCCAGCCCGACGACGTCTGGTACGGCGACGTCGATCCCGACGCCGCCAGGCAGATCGTCGCGGAGCACCTCGTCGGTGGGCACCCCGTGGAGTCCGTGCGGCTGCCCAGGACCCGGCGCACACAGGGAGGCGACAACCCGCTCGTCTAGGGTGATGCCCGAAAGTCTCGTGGAACAGGAACCCGGTCGACTCCGGGGCGGTTCCGCCACTGTGATGCCTGCCCAGGTCCCGACCTGGACGGCTCAGCCAGACACTGGCCACGGGACCTCCGCCGACGAGGGGCGAGAACCCCCAGGGAGAAACATGAAGATCGCCGTGCTGTCCACCTCCGACACCGACCTCCTCTCAGCTCGAGCATCGGGTGCCGACTACGTGTGGGCCAACCCGGCGCGTCCCGGCCACCAGTCGATGGCCGAGGTCATTCAGGGTTGCGACCTGGTCGTCGGCCGAGTGCTCGGGTCGCCGCAGGACCTGTGCTCCGGGTTCGCGCGAATCCGGGACACCGGGATGCCGATGGTGGTCCTGGGCGGCGAGCAGCAGCCCAGCGCCGAGCTGATGGAGATGTCGTCGGTGCCGATCGGCATCTGCGCCGAGGCGCACCGCTACCTCGCCGAGGGCGGCCCGGCCAACCTCGCCCAGCTGCACGCATTCCTCTCCGACACCGTGCTGTTGACCGGGGAGGGGTTCGAGGCGCCGTCCGCGATCCCCGCCTGGGGCATCGTGGAGCGTCCCTCGGCGCCGGCTGATGCGGGTCTGCCCCGCGTGGGCATCCTGTTCTACCGAGCCCACCAGGCCAGTGGGAACACCGCCTTCGCCCACGCCCTGGCCGATGCCGTCGACGCCACGAGTGAAGCGGTGGGCGTGCCGATCTTCTCCTCGTCGCTGCGGGCGGCCCCCGAGTCCCTGTACGACGCCCTGGGCACGCTCGACGCCCTGGTCGTCACGGTGCTCGCCGCCGGTGGGAGCCAGCCGGCCACGGCCAGCGCCGGTGGGGAGGACGAGGCCTGGGACGTGCAGCGGATGGCGGCACTCGACATCCCCATCCTGCAAGGGCTCTGCCTGACGAGCAGTCGGGCCGAGTGGGAGGGCTCCGACGATGGCGTGACCCCGCTCGACTCCGCCAGCCAGATCGCGATCCCCGAGTTCGACGGCCGGATCATCACGGCGCCGTTCTCCTTCAAGGAGATCGACAAGGACGGCCTGCCGCGGTACGTCGCCGACCCGGAGCGATGTGCGCGCGTGGCCGGCATCGCGGTCAACCACGCCCGGCTCCACAGGATCCCCACCAGCGAGCGGAGGGTGGCGCTGATGCTCTCGGCGTACCCGACGAAGCACTCGCGCGTCGGCAACGCGGTCGGCCTGGACACGCCGGTGTCGACGATCCGGCTGCTGCGCAGGATGCGCGACGAGGGCTACGACCTCGGGCAACCGGGTGCGATCCCCGGGCTCGACGAGGACGACGACACCGCGGCCGGCGACACCCTGATCCACGCGCTGATCGCGGCGGGAGGACAGGACGAGGAGTGGCTGACCGGTGCCCAGCTCACCGAAGCCCACGTTCGGATCACGAAGGCCGACTACGACGCCTGGACCAGCGACGTGCCGTCGAGGCTGATGGGGGACATCACCGAGACGTGGGGCGAGTCGCCCGGGACCCTGTTCGTGAACGGCGACGGCGAGATCGTGCTGGCCACCATCACCGCCGGCAACGTGGTGCTGCTCATCCAGCCGCCGCGCGGCTTCGGCGAGAACCCCGTGGCGATCTACCACGACCCCGACCTGGCGCCGTCGCACCACTACCTCGCGGCGTACCGATGGCTGGAGAGGGGCTTCGGTGCACACGCCGTCGTGCACCTCGGCAAGCACGGGTCGATGGAGTGGCTACCGGGGAAGAACGCCGCGCTCTCCGCCGACTGCGCCACGGACGCCGCCATCTCCAACATGCCGCTGATCTACCCGTTCCTGGTCAACGACCCCGGCGAGGGCGCCCAGGCCAAGCGCCGGGCGCACGCCACCATCGTCGACCACCTGATCCCGCCGATGGCCCGCGCCGAGTCGTACGGCGACATCGCCAAGCTCGAGCAGCTCCTCGACGAGCACGCCAACATCGCGGCCATGGACCCGGCGAAGCTGCCCGCGATCCGTGGCGAGATCTGGCAGCTCATGCACGCCGCGGAGATGCACCGCGACCTGGGGCTCGAGGAGCGGCCGGACGACGAGGAGTTCGACGACTTCATCCTGCACGTCGACGGTTGGCTGTGCGAGATCAAGGACGCCCAGATCCGCGACGGGCTGCACGTCCTCGGCCAGGCGCCCGCAGGGGAGGCACGCGTCAACCTGGTGCTCGCGATCCTGCGTGCCTCCCAGGTGTGGGGTGGCCAGTCCGCGGCGGTGCCGGGCCTGCGCGCGGCTCTCGGGCTCAAGGAGAACGCGGAAGCAGCCGGCGCGGTCGACGAGGCCGAGCGGCAGGCCCGCGCCCTGGTCGAGGCGATGGAGGACGCCGCGTGGTCCCCCGGCGCCGCGAAGGACCTGCACCCTGACCCCCAGGTGCGACAGGTGCTCGAGTTCGCGGCCACCCAGGTGGTGCCGCGGCTGAGCCGGACGACCGACGAGCTCGACGCGGTCCTGCACGCGCTCGACGGCGGCTTCGTGCCGGCGGGTCCGTCGGGTTCGCCCCTGCGCGGGCTCGTCAACGTGCTGCCGACTGGTCGCAACTTCTACACCGTCGACCCTCGTGCTGTGCCGTCCCGGCTGGCGTGGCAGACCGGGTCGGCCATGGCGGAGAGCCTGGTGCAGCGCTACCTCGACGACACCGGCGGTTACCCGGAGTCGGTGGGACTGAGCGTGTGGGGCACGAGCGCGATGCGCACGAGCGGCGACGACGTGGCAGAGGTCCTCGCCCTGCTGGGTGTCCGGCCGGAGTGGGACGAGGCCTCGCGTCGAGTCAGCGACCTGCACGTCGTACCCCTCGAGGAGCTGTGTCGGCCGCGCATCGACGTCACCGTGCGGATCTCCGGCTTCTTCCGCGACGCGTTCCCCCACGTGGTGGCGATGCTCGACGACGCCGTGAACCTGGTGGCCGGGCTCGACGAGCCGCTCGACCAGAACTTCGTGCGCGCACACGCGCAGGCCGATCTCGCCGAGCACGGTGACGAACGCCGCGCGACCACGCGCATCTTCGGCTCGAAGCCCGGGTCGTACGGCGCCGGCATCCTGCAGCTGGTCGAGTCCGGTAGCTGGCGTGACGACAACGACCTGGCCGAGGTCTACACGGCGTGGGGCGGCTTCGCCTACGGGCGCGGGCTCGACGGGGCTCCGGCGGCGGACGACATGCGCGCAAACTACCGGCGGATCAAGGTCGCGGCGAAGAACGTCGACACCCGGGAGCACGACATCGCAGACTCCGACGACTACTACCAGTACCACGGCGGCATGATCGCCACCGTGCGGGCGCTGACGGGCGCCGACCCCCGGGCCTACGTCGGCGACTCGACCACTCCCGACGCAGTGCGGACCCGGACCCTCCAGGAGGAGACCAACCGCGTCTTCCGGGCCCGCGTGGTCAACCCGCGGTGGATCAGCGCGATGCAGCGGCACGGCTACAAGGGAGCCTTCGAGCTGGCGGCGACCGTCGACTACCTCTTCGGCTTCGACGCGACCGCAGGAGTGGTGCACGACTGGATGTACGCCAGCCTGGCCAAGGAGTACGTCCTCGACGAGACCAACCAGGCGTTCATGCGGCAGTCCAACCCATGGGCGCTGCGCGGCATCGTGGAGAAGCTGCACGAGGCGGTCGACCGGGGCCTGTGGGCCGCGCCCGATCCCGACGTGGTCGCCGCGATGCAGGAGGTCTACCTCGACCTCGAGGGGGACCTCGAGGACCGTCACGGTGGCTGACGGGGTCCGGCGGGTCCGGCTGATCGGGGTCGGCCCGGGTGATCCCGACCAGGTGACGCTGGAGGCCGTGCGGGCGATGCGGGAGGCGGCGTTCTTCGTCGTGGCCGACAAGTCGCCTCGTGGGGGGATGCCCGACCCCATGGCCGACGCTCGCGAGCGGCTGCTCGCCCGACACCTCGACGCCCCACCCGTCATCGTCCGGGTCCAGGACCCCCAGCGCGAGCGGGGCCCCGACCGTACGGCGTCCCCCGACGCCTACGCCGCCGTGGTCGCGTCCTGGCATGCCGCACGGGCCGAGGCCTTCGAGCAGGCGCTGCTCGACCACGACGGCGATGCGGGCTTCCTCGTCTGGGGTGACCCGGCGTTCTACGACTCCACGATCCGGGTCGTCGAGCAGGTGCGCGCCCGTGGCAACGTGCCCTTCGAGATGGATGTCGTCCCGGGTGTCTCCAGCATCCAGCTGCTGGCCGCCCGGCACGCGATGGTGCTCCACGACGTCGGCGAGCCACTCCACGTGACCACGGGCCGGCGACTGCGGGAGGCGGTGGAGGCCGGGCAGCGCAACATCGTGGTGATGCTCAACCGCGAGATCGACGTCGCCGGCCTCGAGGACTGGCACATCTGGTGGGGCGCCAACCTCGGCACGCCGCACGAGGAGCTCGTCTCCGGGCGGGTCGGCGACGTGCTCGACCGGATCCGGCAGGCACGCGAGCGGGCTCGGGAGTCGGCGGGCTGGGTGATGGACGTCTACCTCGTACGCGAAGCCCGACGAGGGCTGCTCCGATGAGCGCCCTGCTGGTCGCCGGCACCACGTCTGACGCGGGCAAGAGCATCGTCACGACGGGCCTGTGCCGGGCGTTCGCCGGACGCGGGATCTCGGTGGCCCCCTTCAAGTCGCAGAACATGAGCAACAACTCGATGGTCACCCGCGACGGCGCCGAGATCGGCCGCGCGCAATGGGTGCAGGCGCTCGCGGCACGCGCCGAGCCCGAGGCCGCGATGAACCCGGTGCTGCTCAAGCCGGGCAGTGACCAGCGCAGCCACGTCGTCGTGATGGGCCGCCCCGCCGGCGAGGTCACCTCCCGCGACTTCGTCGACGGGCGGCGCCACCTGGCCGCTGCGGCGTACGCCGCCTTCGACGACCTCTCCTCGCGCTACGACCTCGTCGTGGCGGAGGGTGCCGGCAGCCCCGCGGAGATCAACCTCCGGCAGAGCGACTACGTGAACATGGGGCTCGCCCGGCACGCGGACATCCCGGTCGTCGTGGTCGGGGACATCGACCGCGGGGGCGTGTTCGCGGCGATGTTCGGCACCCTCGCCCTGCTGGAGCCGGCCGACCAACGGCTGGTCGCCGGCTTCGTGGTGAACAAGTTCCGCGGCGACGAGTCCCTGCTCGCGCCGGGACTTCGCTCGCTGGAGAGGCTGACCGGGCGCCGGGTGTTCGGCACCCTGCCGTGGCGACCCGACCTGTGGCTGGACTCCGAGGATGCCCTCGACCTGGAAGGGCGGCGGACAGGTGACGGAGCAGCGCTCCGGGTGGCGGTCTTGCGGTTGCCTCGGGTCAGCAACTTCACCGACGTCGACGCCCTGGGGCTCGAGCCTGGGCTCGACGTCGTGTTCGTCACCGACCCGCGGTCGCTGGGTGACGCCGACCTCGTGGTGCTGCCCGGCACCCGCTCGACCATAGCCGACCTCGCCTGGCTGCGCGCGCGGGAACTCGACCGGGCCGTCCTCGCCCACGCCAGGAAGGGTCGGCCGGTGCTCGGCATCTGTGGCGGCTTCCAGATGCTCGGGCGGGAGATCGCGGATCCACCAGGGGTGGAGGGCGCAGCCGGCGCGGTCGTCGAGGGGCTCGGGCTCCTCGACGTACGCACGGAGTTCGCCGCCGAGAAGGTGCTCCGGCGGCCGGTCGGTGACGCCCTGGGCGCCCGGACGACGGGGTACGAGATCCACCACGGGCGGACAGTGCGCTGTTCAGGCGAGGAGTTCCTCGGTGGTGCCCGGTCCGGGGCCGTCTTCGGGACCATGTGGCACGGCAGCCTGGAGGGTGACCTGTTCAGGTCGGCGTTCCTGGCCGAGGTCGCTGCCGCTGCCGGCCGTGCGTGGGAGCCGAGCGGCGTCAGCTTCGCCGCCGCGCGGGAGCGCCGGCTCGACCTGCTCGGCGACCTCGTCGAGCAGCACCTCGACGTGGACGCCCTGCTGGCCCTGGCCCGTGACGGCGCACCGGACCTGCGCGTGCTCCCACCCGGGGTGCTGTCGTGACCGTCCTCCTGCTCGGCGGCACGGGGGAGGCCCGGGACCTCGCGACCGCCCTCGTCGCCGACGGCGTGGCCGTGGTGTCGTCGCTGGCCGGCCGGGTGAGCAGGCCGCGGCTGCCCGTCGGCCGGGTCCGGTCTGGTGGCTTCGGGGGTGCCGTCGGCCTGCGGGAGTGGGCGCTGGAGAACCACGTGACGGCGGTGGTGGACGCCACCCATCCCTTCGCCGCCACCATCTCGACCAACGCGGCCGAGGCGTGCCGCGGGGCGCTGCCGCTGCTCCGGTTGCAGCGACCCGGCTGGTCGTCGCACCCCCGGGCCTCGGCCTGGCACTGGGTCGACGACCACGCCGAGGCGGCGGGTGCGACCGCGGGCCTGGGCGAGCGCCCGTTCCTGACCATCGGTCGTCAGTCGCTGGGCCCCTTCGTGGCGACACTCGCCGAGTCGGCCGTGCTGGCGCGGGTGGTGGACCTGCCGGAGATCGGGTTGCCCGCGGCCTGGCGCGTGGTGCTCGGCCGTGGGCCCTACACGCTCGAGGGGGAGCAGGCGGTGATGCGCGACCACCGCGTCGACGTGCTCGTGACCAAGGACTCGGGCGGCGCCCAGACCCAGGCCAAGCTGGACGCCGCCGAGCTCCTGGGCGTGCCTCTCGTCGTCGTACGCCGACCGGCGCCGCCGGCCGGGGTCGAGACCGTCGCCGACGTCGCAGCCGCCGTGGACTGGGTGCGGGGGCAGTCATGAAGGTGCTGGTCACGGGCGGGGTGCGGTCCGGCAAGTCGCGCCACGCGGAAGGGCTGCTGGTGGCCCACCCCGCCGTCACGTACGTCGCGCCCGGGCCGACCACCGACGAGGACACCGACCCCGACTGGGCCGAGCGCATCGCCACGCACAGGTCTCGACGGCCCGCGGGCTGGACCACCCTGGAGAGCCGTGACCTCGCGGCCGCGCTGACGACCCCGGGGCCCGTGCTCGTCGACTGCCTCGGCACCTGGCTCACCGCCGTGCTCGACCACGAGGACGCCTGGGAGCGCCCGGGCTCGCAGGTGCTCGCGCTGGTAGAGACCCATCTCGCCGCAGCGACGGACGGGCTCCGGCGGGCGCCCGGCCACGTGGTGCTGGTGACCAACGAGGTCGGCCTCGGGGTCGTGCCGTCGCACCGGTCGGGGCGGCTGTTCCGCGACCTGCTGGGGCTCGCCAACCAGCGACTCGCGGCAGAGTGCGACGAGGTGCACCTGGTGGTCGCCGGACGCGTGCTGGTGCTCTGAGCCCGGCCCCGGCTAGCACTGCCGGCGCGGGCGACGCCGTCCGCGGGCCAGCGCGAGGAGCACCGCCACGAGTGCCGAGGCCCGGTCGACGCGCCGGGCCAGGTGGAGCGCCCGGGCCACGTCGTCCGGCGTGGGTGAGCGGCCGGAGCCGAGCACCGGGCGGTGCTCGACCCGGTCGCCGTAGGTGTTCGACCCACCGAGTCGCAGGCCCAGTGCCCCGGCGAACGAGGCCTCGACCGGGCCGGCGTTGGGGCTGGGGTGGTCGGCGGCATCGCGTCGCCAGGCGTGGAGCGCACCGCGCGGGTCTGGTCCCAGCGTCGCGGCGAAGAGAGCGGCCAGCCTGGCACCGGGGAGGTTGAGCAGGTCGTCGAGCCTGGCGGAGGCCCAGCCGAACTCGGCGTAGCGCTCGTCGCGGTGCCCGATCATCGCGTCCAGGGTGTTGGCTGCGCGGTAGCCGAGGAGCCCCGGCACACCAGCCAGGCCACCGAGCAGCAGCGGGGCGACGACGGCGTCGGAGGTGTTCTCGGCGACCGACTCGACGACGGCACGCGCGATCTCGTCGGCGTCGAGGCTGCGTGTGTCACGGCCGACGAGGTGGGTGAGCTGACGGCGCGCCTCGGGCAGCAGACCCAGCTCCAGCAGCGTCGAGACCGCCCGCGCCTCGCGCTCGAGCGAGGATCCGCCGAGCACCACCCAGGTCGAGGCGGCAGTGACGAGGACGTGCAGCGCGGGTCGGCGCAGGGTCAGGCGCTCGACGACCAGTCCGGTGATGACCGTGGCCCCGACGAGCACGCCGTTGTGGAGAGCACCGCGCGCCCGCGACGGACGGTAGAGCCGGGACTCCAGGGCGGCCGCGACGGCTCCGAACCCGGCGACGGGGTGGAGGCGTCGGGGGTCGGCGACGATGCCGTCGGCGGCCACGCCGAGGGCCAGGCCGGCCGCCCGCGACAGCGCCCGGCTCATGCGAGCGCGACCAGCAGGGCGGCCAGGCAGAGCTCGATGGCCGCGCCGTAGACGTCGCCGGTCACGCCTCCGAGGCGGTGGACAGCCCGCCGGACGAGCACCACGACCACGGCGACGGCGGCCCCGACCGCGATCAGGGGACGCCACCAGTCGCCACCCGCCCACACGACCAGGCCGGCGGTGAGGGCCGTGACCGACGCCCACCCCAGCACGGCCGCGAGGCGGGGGACCGAACCGGCGTACTCGCTGCCCAAGCCGTCGGACCGGGCACCCGGGACACCGGCGGCGCAGGTCAGCAGAAGAGCGCAGCGGGAGGCACAGACGAGCGCGCCGGCAAGGACCGCGCCCTTCGTCGAGGCGACGATCGAGGCGAACCCAGCAGCCTGCAGGCCCAGCACGAGGAGCACTGCGGCGCCCCCGGCCGGACCCGACGTGCCGGTGCGCATCACGTCCAGGGACCGGTCGCGGTCGTAGGAGGCGGTCAGCCCGTCGGCGGTGTCCGACAGCCCGTCCACGTGGAAGGCCCGGTTGCCCAGCACGAGCGTCCCGACGCACAGGAACCCGATGACGAGGGCGGGCAGCCCGGCCGCGTGCCCGAGCGCGCCGACAACCAGCACCGCGAGCCCGAGGGGGAGGACGGCCAGCGGGGCCAGCAGCATCGCCGTCCGGGCGACGTCACGGTCGACGCCGCGCGGGGGAGCGACGCGCACCACGGTCAGCATCCCGACGGCGAGCCGCCAGCCGTCACCCATCCGGCATGAGCTCCGAGAGCAGGGCGACGTCGCGGAGCACCGCCACGGCACTGCGCAGCACGGGTACGGCGGCCACCGCCCCGCTGCCCTCGCCCAGCCGCATGCGGAGGTCGAGCACGGGCTCGAGCCCCAGCATGGACAGCGCCAGTGACTGCGCCGGCTCGGTGGACCGGTGGCCCGCAGCGAACCAGGCAACGGCGCCCGGGGCGATCCGCTCCGCAGTCAAGGCGCAGGCCACCGACATCAGGCCGTCGAGCAGCACCGGGACTCCCGACGTCGCTGCCTCGACGAGGTATCCGGTGGTGCCCGCGAGATCGGCGCTGCCGAGAGCAGCCAGGGTGGTCATCGGGTCGTGGGTGCGGTCTGCGGTCCGGGCCAGGGCCTGGTGGATCAGCCGCTCCTTGCGCGCCAGCGCGGCGTCGTCGAGGCCGGTGCCCCGGCCGGTGACGTCGGCTGCCGGGAGGTCGAGCGCGGCAGCGATCATGGCAGCTGCGGGGGTGGTGTTGCCGATGCCCATGTCCCCGCTGAGCAACAGCTTCGCACCGGCCGCGACCTCCTCGCGCGCCACCGTCCGGCCCGTCTCGAACGCCTGTGCCGTCTGCTCGACGGTGAGCGCGTCCTCCAGGTGGATGGCGCCGCTCCCGCGAGTCACCTTGTGGGCGGTGACCTCGGCCGGCACACCGGCGAGGTCATCGTCGACGCCCAGGTCGAGCACTCGGACGTGCACGTCGTGGGCAGCAGCCAGGGCCGAGACCCCAGCACGACCGGCCACGAAGGTGCGCACCATCGCGGCGGTGATCGCGGGCGGGTACGCCGAGACGCCGTGGGCGGCGACGCCGTGGTCGCCGGCGAAGATGACGAGCCGGACGTTGTCCAGGGGGGACGGCGGAACCACGCCCCCTGCGCTCGCGAGCCAGACCGCGAGGTCGCCGAGGCGCCCCAGTGCACCCGGTGGCGTGGCCAGCCCGGCGAGCCGTTCGCGAGCGAGGGCCTCGGTCTTGCGGCTCGGAGGCTCGACCGGGTCCGGTGCCAGGAGCGTGGTCACAGGCTGGAGGCCAGCTCGCGGCGCTGGGCGTCGGCGAGGTCGCGCTCGTAGAGCGGCCGCGTCAGCCCGACGAGCGCTATGCCGATCACGCCCCACATGGTGGCCTGGGTGAGCAGCGCAGCCCGGCGGAAGTACCAGAGGACGTCGGCCGGGAAGTCGCCGAGCTCGTTGACCGTCGGGAGCAGCTGCCCCGAGACGACGGTGACGACCAGGAAGAGGGAGCAGCCGCCCAGCACGGCGACGTACCCGCCCCGAGCCCGCCAGAGCCGCTGGGCCACGACCACCGAGACGACCGCGACGGCGACCGAGACCAGCAGGTAGACGAAGTAGAGCCCGGTGCGGCTGCCGATGGTCTCGGCGCTCCCGACCGTGGGAGGAGACGCGGGATACTTCAGGAACGGGACCAACGCGACCGAGACGAAGCCGGTGAGGGCGACGACCGCGGTGGACTGGCCTGGGGTGAGCCGGCCCAGGCGTCCCACGACCCCGGCCGAGACGAGGGCGACGATGCCTCCCAGGGCGACGCCGACGCCGAGCGTGCCGGTCAGCAGGCCCCAGGTGCGTTGGTTGTGCCGGGAGACGACCGTGGCCCCTTCGTCGTGGGAGTGGCCGGCCCCCTCGCTGTCGTGGGAGTGGGTCCCCTCGGCGGTGTCTGCCGGCGCCGCGACCGAAGCGGCCTGCTCGAGCTCGATGGCGGTCTGGACCTGGGGCGCACCCGCGAAGTAGGCGACCCCGAAGGCGGCGAGGCCGGCGATGAGTCCCGAGAGGAGGCCCCGGACCAGGAAGTTGCGTGCAGTCATGGGTGGATCCGTTCAGTGACGGTTTCCGGTACGACGGATCGCCCGGAGGACCGGGTGGAGGAACGAGGCGGTCAGCGACCGGCGATCAGTGGCAGGGGTAGCCCATGAGGTGGCGGCCGTCGTGGACCCACTCGTGGATCGCGGTGCCGGCGGGCAGCGAGACGGCGCCCTGGTCGGCGCTGATGAAGAAGAGGACGAGAACGGCGAGCAACCCGAAGAAGAGCGCCCAGGGGGCCAGCTCACGCAGCGGGATGGCCGGGATCTCGACGGCCCCGGGGAGTGCAGCGGTCTGCGACATGTGTTCCTCCTGTGGGGATGAGAGCGTCCCCATGAGTGCGGATGAGTGCGGACCTTCGGGTCTGACTTCACCGCTGCCGATCGCTCGGAGGCGGTGTCACAGTAGCGCGACTGTGCCGGAGTCTCACCGGCTTCCTCGTGCCCGCGGGCTCAGCCTAGGGCATGCGACAGGGCCGTCAGCAGCCGCTCGGTCTGCGGTCTCGGACGCGCCGCGATACGCACCCAGGCAGGCCCCAGGCCCGGGAACGTGTCGGCCCTGCGCACGGCGATCCCGGCCTCGCGCAGTCGGCCGTGCACGCCTTCACCGGCGCGCACCAGGACGTAGGACGCGGACGACGGCACGTGGTCGACGCCCAGCCGCCGCAGGGCGGATTCGAGGTCCCGGCGCCAGCCGAGGAGTGTCTGCGCGCGTTCCTCGGCGTCGCCCTTCGCCGCGGGCGCCGTGCAGGCGACGATCGCGGCGGCCGCGCTCGTGGAGACGGACCACGGCACCTGCGCCTGTCGCAGCCGGGCGACCGTCTCGGGGTCGCCCAGCAGGTAGCCGGCCCGGATTCCGGGGATGCCCCAGTGCTTGGTGAGGCTGCGCAGCACGAGCAGCCCCGGGAGCGCCTCGGACGCCAGGCTTGCGGCCTCGCCGGGGACCGTGTCCATGAACGCCTCGTCCACGACGACCATCCGTCCGGGCCGCAGGAGAGCCAGGATCGTCTGGGCGGGGTGGAGGACTCCGGTCGGGTTGGTCGGGTTGCCGATCATCACGAGGTCGGCGTCGTCGGGCACACCGGTGGGGTCGAGCTCGAAGCCGGTGTCCGGGGTGCAGAGGACCTCGGTGACGCGGTGCCCGGCCTGCCACAGCGCCGCGTGCGGCTCCGTGAACTGCGGGTGCACCACGACCGCGTGCCTCCACGGGCGGAGTCGCGCGACGAGCGAGAAGGCCTCGGCGGCACCGGCTGTGGCCAGTGCCTGGTCGGGAGGACGACCGTGCCGCGCCGCCGCCGCCGCAGAGGCCGATGCGGCGTCCGGGTAGGTGCCGATCCGCTCCAGGCTGTCCTGCAGGGCGGCGCTCAGCCACGGCGGTGGTGGCCCGGGGAAGACGTTGACCGCGAAGTCGAGCAGTCCAGCGGCCGCCTCCACGTCGCCGTGGTGACGCAGTGGGTCCGGGACGGCCGCCGGCGGCGCGACGGTGCGGCTCACGACCGCACGCACATCGGCCGGGGAATGCGGCACCGCTGCGTGCACCGCGTCCGCGAACCGCTGGGCGAGGTGGGGATGTCCGGCCCAGTGGACGTGAAGGTACGACGCGTGCAGCGTCGGTGACACGAAGCCGATGGCGCGGTCGTCGACGCTCCACGCCGGGCTGGGTCCGGCCGGCGGGTCGACGTGCGTCCGGTGGAACTCGTGTCCGGTCACCAGCTCGCCGGCGCGCGTGAGGAGCGAGTCGCCGGGTGCCGTGGCGGCGGAGTAGCCGAGGGTCAGCCGCGGCGTCATCTGTGCGGTGGCGCTCAGCGCGCCCACCATCGCCTGGCCGTCGACGCTCTCGCACAGGTACAGGAGGCCCGCGCACTCGGCGACGGTGGGAGTGCCCGCCGCGATGGCCGCCTTCAGGTCGGCCAGGAGGGGGACGTTGTCACCGAGCGCGGCCGCATGGACCTCCGGAAAGCCGCCGCCGAGGTAGATGCCCGCCGTGTCGGGTGGGAGCGCCCGGTCGGTGAGCGGGTCGAAGGACACCACGTCGCAACCCGCAGCGCCGAGCAGCTCCTCGGTCTCGGCGTACCGGAACGTGAAGGCGCGTCCGCCGGCCATCGCGACCACCGGGCGGCGACCGGTGGCTCGGGTGACCTCGACGCTCGGGTCCCACGGAGCCGCATCCAGGTCGGGTGCGGTGGCGGCGATCTGCAGGACACGTTCGAGATCGACGACCTCGGCGATCTGCTGCGCCAGCTGGTCCAGGGTGTGCGTCGCCTCGTCCCGCTCGGCGGCCGGAACGAGCCCCAGGTGCCGGGACGGCACCCCGAAGGACTCGCTGCGTCCGACGGTGCCCAGGACCGGCAGCGCGATCGAGGCGGCGACCTCGGCGGCGTGCCGTGGTGAGCCGGCCTTGTTCAAGATGACACCGGCGATCTCGACGGAGTCGTCGAAGGTCGCCATCCCGTGCACGACCGCCCCGATCGACCGGGAGGACCGCGAGATGTCCACGACCAGGACGACCGGGCTGCGGGTGAGAGCCGCGACGTGTGCCGTCGAGGCGAACCCCTGGCCGCCGATCCGGCCGTCGTAGAGGCCCATCACGCCCTCGATGACGGCCACGCCCGCCCCCGACGCACCGTGCAGGAGCAACGGGACGATGCGCTCCTCGCCGACCAGGTGCGGGTCGAGGTTGCGGCCAGGGCGCCCGCAGGCGAGGGCGTGGTAGCCGGGGTCGATGTAGTCGGGCCCGACCTTGTGGCCGCTCACGACGTGTCCGGCCCGGGTCAGCGCCGCCATCAGGCCGATGGAGACGGTCGTCTTCCCCTGGCCCGTTGCGGGAGCTGCCACGACCAGCCGCGGCAGCCTCACCACTCGATGCCCCGCTGGCCCTTCTGACCTCGGTCCATCTGGTGCTTCACCTTGGTCATCTCGGTGACCAGGTCGGCCGCCTCGATCAGCTTCGGGTGTGCCCGGCGTCCGGTCACCACGACGTACTGGCGACCTGGGCGAGCGCTCAGCGTCTCGACGACGTCGTCCACGTCGACCCAGCCCCACTCCATCGGGTAGGTGAACTCGTCGAGCACCAGCAGGTCGTGGGTCTCCGCGGCGAGGCGGCGCTTGATCTCCTGCCAGCCCTCTGCGGCCTCGGCGGCGTGGTCGGACTCCTCGCCCTCCTTGCGGGACCAGGACCAGCCGGCGCCCATCTTGTGCCACTCCACGGGACCGCCCTCGCCGGTCTCTTCGTGGAGCCGGCCGAGGCGCTCGAGCACGGTCTGCTCGCCGATGCGCCACTTGGCCGACTTCACGAACTGGAAGACGCCGACGTTCCAGCCCTGGTTCCAGCTGCGCATCGCGAGCCCGAAGGCCGCCGTCGACTTCCCCTTGCCGTCACCGGTGTGGACCATCAGCAGCGGCTGGTTGCGGCGTTCTCGCGTCGTGAGGCCATCGTCGGGCGTGACGGCGGGCTTTCCCTGGGGCATCAGGCGACCTTCTCGTGGACGGTGTGGGTGAGGGCGCCGACGCTGACCTCGGCGACGGGCACGTGCTCGGCGAGGAGGTGCTCCGCCAGCGTGCGGGCGAGCCCGAGGCGCATCGGCCCGGCCTCGCAGTCGATGACGACCGCGCCGACACCGTGCGCCGCCAGCAGCCGGGCCGCCTGGTGGGAGCGGGCGACAGCGTCCGCGCCGGCGGTGGCGCGCCCATCGGTGACGACCACCAGCAGCGGTCGACGCCGGGGGTCTCGGACGCGCTCGACCTCCAGCACTCGCGCTGCCTCGAGCAGGCCCTCGGCAAGCGGGGTGCGCCCTCCGGCCGGGAGCTCGGACAACCGCCGCGCCGCGATCTCGACCGAGTGGGTCGGGGGCAGCGCGAGATCGGCGGCACCGCCCCGGAAGGTCACCAGTCCGACCTTGTCGCGCCGGCGGTAGGCGTCGAGCAGCAGCGAGAGGATCGCGGTCTTGACCTGCTCCATCCGCGTGCGTGCCGCCATCGAGCCGGAGGCATCGACGCAGAACAGGATCAGGTTCGCCTCCTTGCCCTCGTGGCTGGCCACCCGGAGGTCGTCGGGACGGAACCGGAGGGCACCGGCCGTGCGACCGCGGAGCGCCTGGTGCGGCGCCGCGGCACGGATGGTCTCGATGAGATGGATGGAGCCGCCGGACCCGTCGGGACGCGCCGTGCCCACCCGGTGGCCGAGCTGCGTGATCGCCCGGCTGCGGCGGCCGGCCGCGCCGGTGCCGGTCCCTCGGACGGTGAGCACCTTGGTCCGGTAGGGGTCGCCTGCTGTGACGGTCGTCTGCGTCGTGTCCTGGGACCCGGTCGCCGCAGGAGCCGGCTGGTCCGGCCGGCCGGCGGGTGCTTCGGGTGTGCCGCCCTCTGATCCCTCTGTCGGTCCCTGGTCGTGGGGCGTGCCCGGCTCCTGGTCACCGTCGCCGGGATGGCCCTCCGGCGGCGGCTCCGGAGGAAGCTCGTCGTCGCCGAGGATCTGGTCGAGCAGGTCCTCGTCCAGGCCGGGGGCGTCGAAGGGGTTGCGCCGGCGCCGGTGGGGGAGCGCCAGCCGGGCTGCCGCCCGGATGTCCTCGCGGGTGACCTCTGTCCGCGCGTGCCAGGCCGCGTGGGCGACGGCGGTGCGGGCAGTCACGATGTCGGCACGCATGCCGTCCACGTCGAAGGCTGCGCAGACCTCCGCGATCTTCCACAGCGCCTGCTCGGACAGGTGCACCGTCTCGACGATCTCCTGGGACTTGACGATGCGCGCGGTGAGGGCGCGCTCCGCGTCGTCGTACGTCGCGGCGAAGGCGTCCGGGTCCGCGTCGTAGGCGAGCCGGCGGCGTACGACCTCGACGCGGACCGCCGGGTCGCGGGACGCCGCGACCTCGACGGTGAGGCCGAACCGGTCGAGCAGCTGGGGACGCAGCTCCCCCTCCTCGGGGTTCATCGTGCCGACCAGCACGAACCGGGCCGCGTGCTCGACCGAGACTCCGTCGCGTTCCACGGTGGAACGACCCATGGCCGCGGCGTCGAGAAGCAGGTCGACCAGGTGGTCGTGGAGCAGGTTGACCTCGTCGACGTACAGGATCCCGCGGTGGGCGCGGGCGAGCAGACCGGGCTCGTACTCGGCGCGGCCCTCCGAGAGCGCACGCTCGAGATGCAGCGACCCGAGCACGCGGTCCTCGGTGGCGCCGACGGGCAGCTCGACCAGGCGCACCGGCCGCGTCTCGGTCTGCGCGTCCGCGGCGAACGGGCCGTCGGGGGAGCGGGTGGCGGTCTCGCGGGGGTCGCTGGAGAACCGGTCCCCGGCCACCACGTCGATGGGCGGCAGGACGGTGGTGAGCGCGCGCACGATCGTGGACTTGGCGGTGCCCTTCTCGCCACGCACCAGCACCCCCCCGATGTCGGGCGAGATGGTGGTGAGGAGAAGGGCGAGCGCCATGTCGTCGGAGCCGACGACGGCAGAAAAGGGGTAGTGCTGTGGCATGGAGGCTCCCGCTCGTCGCCAGTGAATACGTGGCACGGGGCCGGTCTTCGGACTTGCTGGCTCGACGTCCGGGGACGCCGTCCAGACCACCGCAGCGGGCCTGTGCCGGATTCTCACCGGCTTCCCAGATTCTCCCGTCGGACCGCCGCTCCGTGTGGGAACGCCCGGCACCTCGGGGCACCTCGTGCCTGTCGTCGGTCACGATAGCGTGCGTGCGTGTCCTCCTGCCGCCCCTCCCATGTGACGGTCGTCGGCCTCGGTGCGGACGGCTGGGCCGGCCTGCCCGAACCCGCCAGGGCGCGGGTCCGGAGCGCTGCCGTGCTGGTCGGTGGCCGGCGCCACCTCGACCTGGTGCCCGAGGTCGACGGGCAGCAGCGCGAGCCGTGGCCCTCTCCGCTGCGCGCCGGGCTCGTCGAGCTGATGGCGCGCCATGCCGGTGCTCCGCTGGTGGTGCTCGCCTCTGGTGATCCCTTCGTCTCGGGCATCGGGACGACCCTGGCCGAGGTGTTCGGCGCCGACGTCACCGAGGTGCTCCCGGCGGTCTCGTCGGTGTCGCTGGCCCGGGCACGGATGCGCTGGTCGGCGGAGAGCACGCAGGTCGTCAGCCTGGTCGGGCGTGACCCGCATGCGGTGCTCCGTCATCTCGCGCCGGCGCATCGGCTCCTGGTCCTCTCCTCGGACGAGAGCACCCCGGGTGACGTCGCCGCGCTCCTGGTGGCCACGGGGTACGGCGACACCCGGATGACCGTGCTCGGCGACCTCGGCAGCGCCGACGAGTCGTGCGTCGAGGGCACGGCGGCGACGTGGACGGCGTCCAGCCGGCCGGTGTCGAGGCTCAACGTGGTCGCGCTCGACCTGCGCGGCCCGGTGGTGGGGTCCTGGGCGACGGGCCTGCGCGACGAGGACTTCGAGCACGACGGCCAGCTCACCAAGCGCGACCTGCGTGCGAGCGCCCTGGCGCGCCTGGCACCGCAGCCGGGTCAGCTGCTGTGGGACGTCGGCGCCGGGGCCGGCTCCGTCAGCATCGAGTGGATGCGTGCTCACCCCACCTGTACGGCGGTCGCGGTCGAGGCCGACCCCGACCGGGCAGCGCGGATCGGCCGCAACGCGGCGTCCCTCGGCGTACCTACCCTTCGGGTCGTCCCCGGCCGCGCACCGGAGGCGTTCGACGAGCTGCCCGACCCGGACGCGGTCTTCGTCGGCGGCGGCGCGACGCGGCGCGGGGTGGTGAGCGGAAGCCTCGCCCGGCTGGCTCCGGGCGGTCGTCTGGTCGTGCACGGGGTGACGCTGGAGACCGAGACCCTCCTCGCGCGGCTGTACGCCGAGCACGGCGGCGAGCTCACCCGGATCGCGGTCGAGCACGCCGCGCCCATCGGGGGTTTCACCGGCTGGACCCCGGCACGCACCGTCACGCAGTGGGCGGTGACCTCATGACCGTGCACTTCGTCGGGGCCGGCCCGGGTGCCGCGGACCTGCTCACCCTCCGGGCGGCGGGGCTCCTAGCCCGGGCGGATGTGGTGCTCTACCCGGGCACCTACCTGGACGAGGAGGTCCTCGGGCACTGCTCCCCGGACACTCGCCTCGTCGACACCCAGCACCTCGACCTCGACCAGATCATGCGTCACCTCGTCGATGCCGACCGCGACGGGCTCGACGTCGTCCGGCTGGTGTCGGGCGACCCGTCGGTCTACTCGGCCCTGGCCGAGCAGACGCGTCGCCTCGACGAGGCCGGCGTGGCCTGGCAGGTGACGCCGGGGGTGCCGGCCTACGCGGCCGCCGCAGCGCGCGTGGGTCGCGAGCTGACGGTGCCACTGGTAGCGCAGTCGATCGTGCTGACCCGGGCCCAGGCCCGGTCGACGGCGATGCCCGAGACCGAGGCCCTGCGGCACTTCGCGCGGACGCGTGCCACCTTGGTGATCCACCTGGCGATCACCCGGATCCGCGAGGTGATGAGCGAGCTGGGGGCCGACTACGGTGACGACTGCCCGGTGGTCGTGGTCTTCCGGGCCAGCCAGCCGGGTGAGGTCGTGCTCCGCGGCACGGTCGCCGACATCGTCGAGCAGGTCGAGCAGGCGGGCCTCCGTCAGGCGGCCGTGATCATGGTCGGGCGAGCCCTGGATCCTCGTGGTGGTGGGGACTCCTACCTCTACGACCCGGCGCGGGACCGCTCGACCACGGCCTGACTCAGTCGACGAACCGCGGTGTCCACACGCCCCCGGACGCCGTACGACGGGTGCTGGACGCACCGACGATGAGCAGGCACTTCATGTCGATCGTCCCCGGGTCGAGCTCGGCCAGCGTCGTCACGACGAGCGACTCCTCCTGGCGACCGACGTCGCGACCCACGACCACGATCGTGTCGGCGGACCTGTGCTCGAGCAGCAGCTTCTGGGCCAGCACGATCTGGTCGGTGCGGGAGCGCGACGCCGGGTTGTAGATCGCCAGCACGAGGTCGGCCTCGGCGACGGCCCGCAGCCGGCGCTCGACGACCGGCCAGGGCTTGAGCCGGTCCGACAGACTGACGACCGCGAAGTCCGCGCCGATGGGGGCGCCCGCCCGGGAGGCGACGGCCTGCACCGCGGTCAACCCCGGCAGCACCCGGATCGTCACCCCATCGTAGGCCGGGTCGTCCGCGGCCTCGTGGACGGCCGAGGCCATCCCGAACACCCCGGCGTCCCCGCCGGAGACGACGGCGACCCTCTCCCCGCGCAGTGCGAGGTCGAGAGCGAGCCGGGCCCGCTCGAGCTCGACGGTGTTGCCGGAGGCGTGCCGCGTGAGCCCGGCGCGCTGCGGCACCCGGTTCACGTACGCCGCGTAGCCGACCACGTGGTCCACCTCGCTGAGGGCGGCGGTCGCCTCGGGAGTGATCCACCCGTCCGGACCAGGACCGAGCCCCACCACCAGCAGCTCCGCAGCGGGGCGCTCGACCGGCGCTGGCTGAGCGTCACCTCGTCGCCCCGTCGGCTCCTGGTGCAGCGAGTCGCCCGGCACCACGATCAGCGAGAAGTACGGCACGCTCGCCGGATCCACGTCCGCCACCGGGAGCCACCGCTGCTCGGGCATCGAGGCCCGCTCGACGTAGAGCGCGTGCTCGAGCCGGCCCGCCTGCGCCAGTGCCGACCTGACGGCCGGGAAGGTGCGGCCGAGCTTCATGATGATGGCGCCGTCGGTGTCGGCCAGCCGTCGCGCGAGCTCGGCCTCTGGCAGCGTGCCCGGCAAGATCGTCAGCACGTCGGTCTGCCGCACCAGCGGTGCCGCGACGGCTGCCGTGGCGGCGGCGAACGCGGGCACACCGGGGACGATCTCGGTCGGGAACCGATCCGCGAGACGGTCGTGCATGTACATGAAGGAGCCGTAGAAGAGCGGGTCGCCCTCGGCCAGCAGCACCACCGTCAGCCCCGCCTCGAGGTGCGTCGCCAGGCGCGCGGCCGACTCCTCGTAGAACTCCGCCATCGCTCCGGCGTAGCCACCCGGATGCTCGGTACGCCCGGTCGTGACGGGGTAGCGCAGCTCCTCCTCCACGGCCGTGGCCGGGATCAGGCCCGCGGCGATGCGTCGCGCATGGGACTGCTTGCCGACCCCGGCGTGGTAGGCGAGCACATCGGCCGCGGCGATCAGCCGGGCCGCCTTGAGGGTGATCAGCTCCGGGTCTCCGGGGCCGAGTCCGACTCCGTAGAAGTGCCCGGTCATGCCTCGTCCTCCTGGGCCAGCGCGTTGACCGCCGACGACGCCATCGCCGAGCCCCCGCGGCGCCCGCGAACCGTCACGAACGGGACGTCGATGCCGTGGTCGTCGTGCAAGGAGACGAGGGCCTCCTTGGACTCCGCTGCACCGATGAACCCGACCGGGCAGCCGACGATCGCCGCGGGCCGGGGGGCACCGGCGATCAGCATCTCCAGCAGGTGGAACAGCGCGGTGGGGGCGTTGCCGATCGCCACCACGGCCCCGTCCAGGTGGGGCTCCCACAGCGAGACGGCCGCTGCGGTGCGCGTGGTGTCCCACGCAGCGGCCAGGCCGGGCACGCGCTCGTCGTTGAGCAGGCAGAGGACCTGGTTGTCGGCCGGCAGCCGCCCCGCGGTGATGCCCATGGCGACCATCCGTGCGTCGGTGAGGATCGGCGCCCCCGACGAGAGCGCCCGTCGGGCGGCCGGGACCAGTCCCGGATGGATCACCAGGTCGGGCACGAGGTCCACCTGACCGCTCCCGTGGACCATCCGGACCGCGATCTTCTCGGCGCCGTCGGGGATCGCCTCGAGGTCGGCCTCCCGCCGGATGGTCGCGAAGGACTCGACGTAGATCGATGGGCCGTGGTCGATGTAGGCGTACCGGCGCGGGGGCCGCCCCAGCTCGCTCATCGGGCCTCCTCTGACGGGACCAGGACGCCTCGCCACGGTGTGACGACGAGCTCCCGGTCATGCCCGACGAGCAGGCGGGCGAGAGCGCTGTCGACGACACCTCCAGGAGCAGCGACGTGCTCGCCACCTCCCACGGATCCAAACGGCAGTGCCGGGCAGGTGACTGCGGTCGCCGCCTCGGGTGGTCGGGGGGCGACCAGGGGTCGCGCGACCTCGTCCACGTGCCAGGGCGCCCGGGGACCGTCGCCCCGCTCGTCCAGGAAGCGCAGGGCCAGGTCGGTCAGCGCTCGAGCGGCCGAGGCGAGCTCGACGACCGGCCCCCAACCGGTGGACCCGACGCGCAGCTGTGCGCTCGTGGCATCGAGTGCCACCAGGCCGAGGTCGGTCGGTCGGGTGACGAGGTCACCCCGGCCGTCGTCAAGGACGAACAGGAACCGTCCTGGCAGTCGGGCCAGCCGCGGGGTCCCGCACAACAGGGCGTCGAGCTCGGCAGCGACCGGTCGGAGGTCGGCACGGCCGCCGCTGAGCGCGGTCTGGGGGGAGACCATGACGTTGCGCACGAGCTCGTGGGTCCTGGAGGGGAGAAGCCCGGTGGCCTCGATCGACCGCACCACGTCGGGGAGCAGGTCGCCGGCGCGAGTGGGGAGGCCGCGCAGCTGCAGGTTGGCGCGGCGGGTGAGGTGGATGTCGCCGTCGCCGTACTCACCGGAGACGTCGCGCAGGGCTGCCAGCGACTCCGGGGCCAGCCGCCCGCCGACCAGTCGGAGCCGGACGAGGGCGCCGTCGTCGGCTGACCACGGGCGGAGGACACCGGGGCAGAGATCGGGTCGGGACCGAAGGCTCGAGGTGGTCGGCACTGCTGTCCTCCGGGGTCAGGGCTCGTACGCGGAGTCCTCGCTTCCCGGCGGCGGTTCGCCGCAGGGGCCAGCAGGTCTTCGGACTCGGGATCATCCGGTGCGGAACGCCTTCCCGGACCTCTCGGTCCAGTGGCTGTCGCGAGAGCGTCCCCGCGATCACGTTCCGTCCGTCACCCATACCGCTGCGCGTCAGTCCCGGAGTCTCACCGGGTTCCCTGACCCCCACATGCTCGTGCGGGTCGACTGGCGTGAGGAGGGTACCAACCAACGGCGGGGCCCTCGCCGCCAGCGGCGTGCCACTGCCTACGGTGTGCGGTGACGTGCTGCGCCGGACGCGGGCGGGCTGGTCTCGTCCCTGCTCCTCGACCCCGCGCGGAGGATCGACCCCGGTGACCTACTACCTCGTCCGGCACGGTGAGTCGGAGTGGAACGTACGTCGGCTCACCCAGGGTCAGACGCCGCACCCGCGGCTCACCGACGTCGGACGCGACCACGCGCGTGCTGCCACCGAAATCCTCGCGGCCGACCTCACCACCCGCGAGGAACGTATCGAGCGGCTCGTCACCAGTGACCTGGCGCGCGCGGTCGAGACCGCCGAGATCATCGGCGCCGGCCTGGGTGTCGTCGCCCAACCCGACTCACGGTTGCGGGAGCAGGGCCTGGGCCGCCTCGAGGGTCGCGGGTACGACGAGACGTGGGCGGTCGCGGCCGAGCACGACTGGTCGGACCCGACTCTGCCCGTGGCCGGTGGTGAGTCCGTTGCTGCGCTGCACACCAGGATCGGCGCCGTACTGGCTGAGGTCGGGTCCGGGCCAACCACCGTGCTCGTCAGTCACGGCGACGCGATCCGGGCAGCACTGGCTCAGGTCGCGGGCCTGAGCCCGGTGACGGCTCCATGGGTGACCGTGCCCAACGGCGCGGTCTTCCGGGTGCACGCAGACGGCGGGTGGGAGCAGCTGACCCGGGGAGACGATCGCTCTCGGTCGTGAGGCCCACCAGTGCCATCGTCCCGGGGATCGGTCGTCTCTCAGCCCGTGCGGCGATTGAGGGTGAGGCGGGTCGGCGTGACCAGCCAACCGACCACCGCCGAGAAGAATGGCACGCCGATCACGAACACGAGGAGGGCCAGCCAGGGGCCGGGAGTGCCGCGAGTCCCGATCACCTGGAACAGGGTCACGCCTCCCGCCGTGCCGAGGAAGAGGCCGAGGGCAGCGCCCAGGCAGCCGACGAACAGCGCGTGGGCCGCGCTCATGGCCCGGCGGACCCAGGGCGGCGCACCGACTGACGACAAGGTGGCCGCATCGCCTCGGCTCTCGGAGGAGGCGAGGGCCACCATCATGCCCACCACCAGGCAGGTGAGCACCAGGACTCCGCCGACACCACCGAGGAGCACGCGCTGGTTCAGGGCGACGTCGGACTCCTCGGTGTACGCGTTGATCCCGTAGTAGCCGAGCCGCTCGACCGCCTGCGGGGTCAGCGGCTCGTCGCCGTAGACGATCGCCGAGTACCCGGGCCGGGTGCTGAGGCCGAGTCGGGTGGCCGTCTGCGCCGAGATGAGAATCGTGCCCGGGGGACTGAACCCGAGACGAACGCGTACGGCGGGCACGTCCCGCTCGAGGATCGGCGCACGCCCGGGGCCAGCGACCAGGGTGACTTGATCTCCCTTGTCCCACGCTCTGGCGACCAGTGCGCTGCCGTCGGCGAAGGCCCGACGCGCGGCAGCCGAGATGTCTGCGACCTCGAGATAGGCCTCGTCGACGACGATCGCGGCTCCCACTCGGCGCACGAGGACAGGCTTCTTCTCGAAGAGCACCTCCCGGTACATGGCCAGGCCTTCGGCGCCGGTGACGTCGCGTATGGCCCGGATGACCCGAGCGGTGGCGGCCGGGTCGCGCAGCTGATCGGGCGACGGTTCGAGCGAAGCCGTGCCCTGAGGGATGCCGCGGCGGTAGGTGCCCTCCAAGGCTGCGTTGGCGGACACCCCGAAGCCCGCGAGCACGGCGCCGGCCACGACGATCCCGATGCCGAACACGGCGGCGGTGGTGCGCCCGCGGTGCCGGCCCGCGTCGCGGGAAGCCAGCCGCCAGGGCAGCCAACCGCGGCTCGCGGTGGTGGCGCACCAGTCGACGAGGAAAGGTGTCAGCAGACCGACGCCGACGAGAAGCACCAGGGCGCTCAGGCCGCCGGCGACGATCGGCACGGGCGTGGCGTACGCCGGCTGGTCGGCGTACACGTCGGCGATCCAGAAGCCCGACGCGAGCAGACCCGCGATCCCACCTGCGATGAGGCCCAGCGCGGGAGCCCGGAGCCGCCTCCCGTGGCTGCGGGCTGTGCCCGCGGCGATGTGTCCGTCGAGAGCCTCGGCCGCGGTGAGCCGTCCGGCTCCCCAGGCGGGGATGGCGGCTGCCAGGACGGCCGAGGCGAAGCCGAGGACGAGGACGGCCACCACGGCGGCGACCGAGACATTGTACTCATAGATGACAGCGCCCGTCAGCCGCCCGACCAGGTCTCGGCCAAGGACGAGGAGCGCAGCCCCGAGGCCGGCACCGAGCGCGGTCGCGGCGAGGCCTATCCAGACACCTTGGGCGAGCACGATCCGCCGTACGTCGGCCGGAGTGCCGCCGGACGTCATGGCCAGCCCGAGGACTCGACTCTGGCGCCGGGCCCCGACCGCGAAGGCCGAGCCGACGAGCACCAGCACCTCGATCAGGCCGAGCCCGATCACGAGCGCGCCCACGGCGATGGCCGTCGCGTTGATCACCGGCGGCGATGAGTGACTCCGGCTCGGCCAGGCGCTCGGATGCAGCATCGCGTCGCGCATCTGGGCGGAGACTCCGGCGGAGGCCAGCGTGCGTTGCAGTGATTTCGCCTGAGGGGTGCTCAGGTCGGGCAGGTCGACGAGGTACTCGACACTGGTCGGCGCACCTGCTGAGGCCGCGGGTGGAAGAACCACGGCGCCGGCGGAGCCACTGTGGCCGGGGAGCTCCACCAGCCCCACGACCCGCAGCTCCCGATCGGTGAGCCGAAGCACCGCGTCGTCGCGAAGCACTCCTTCGTCGAGCAGGCCGAGCTCATCGGCCATGAGGGCACTGATGCCGACCTCGTCGGCGTTGGCAGGAGCCCGCCCGGACTCGAGCCTGGCCAGACCGCGCGTGAGCGGGTCGTCGAGATCGAAGACGAACGCGTTGACTCGTCCACCCAGAGCCAGATCCACGTACGACGAGCCCACGCGCGTCGTCCGGGACCCTGACGGCAGCAGCACCTCGACGTCCACCGCCGACGGGTCCCGCTTCTGGGTCGAGTCGAGGCCACGGGCCTTGGACGCCATGACCTGCCGGCCCTGGTCGAAGCTCGAGAGCCGCACAGCGGGCCACTCCGTGACCGTGAGCCGGGCGTCGGCATCGCCGAGCACCGGATAGATCGAGTTGGCGGAGTGATAGTCCTTGGTGCCGGAGACCACGGACGCCACGACGGCGATGCCGACGGGCAGAGCCACGAGCACCGTGAGCAGAACCGCCCGGAGCGGGCGCGCCAGCATCTCGCGCCAGGCCATGCGCAGGGCCGGGTGCCAGCGGAACAGGGTGCTCATGCCTCGGTGAGCAGCGACTCGACCCGGGGCCGGGTGCCGGTGTCGTCGACGGCGGCACCGTCACGCAGGAAGACGATCCGGTCGGCCCAGGCGGCGTGGCCCGCGTCGTGGGTCACGAGCAGGGCGGCCACACCGCGAGCGCATCGCTCGCGCAGCAGCCGCATCACCTGCTCCCCGGTCTCGGAGTCGAGGGCGCCGGTGGGCTCGTCGGCGAGGATCAGCGTCCGGTCCCCGACGATGGCCCGCGCGATGGCCACCCGCTGCTGCTGTCCACCGGACATGTCCTCGGGCAGCCGGTCCGCGAGGTCGCGCAGACTCACCTCCGCGAGTGCCTCCTCGGCGACCCGTCGAGCGTCCCGGGGGCGCAACCCGTCGAACTCGAGGGGGAGTGCGACGTTCTCCGCCGCTGTGAGACTCGGCATCAGATTGAAGT
The DNA here is from genome assembly GCF_049897745.1 of Nocardioides sp. LHG3406-4. NCBI lineage: Bacteria > Bacillati > Actinomycetota > Actinomycetes > Propionibacteriales > Nocardioidaceae > Nocardioides > Nocardioides sp. LHG3406-4. The sequence continues at coordinate 268,461 of NZ_JAFCWV010000001.1, read as the reverse complement.
CCTGGAAGACGTAGCCGACCCGGTGCCTGCGCAGCTTGGCCAACTCCTTCGGGGACAGCTCCCCGAGCTCGACCCCGTCGACCCTGACGCTGCCGGCGGTGGCGCGATCGAGGCCGCCTGCCAGGTTCAGGAGCGTCGACTTGCCGGACCCGCTGGGGCCCATCACGGCGACCAGCTCGCCGCGCTCGACCTGGATCGACATGCCGCGCAGCGCATGGACGGCCGAGTTGCCCCGTCCGTGGATCCGGTCGACGTCCACCACCTCGAGAGCGCTCATCGGACGGCCTTCTCGACCGTGGCGGCTGCGGACTCGCCCTGCGCGGTCCTCGACCCTGCCGACGTGCGTCCGGCCCTGACGAGCACCACCTCGCAGTGGTCCAGCCAGCGCAACTCGGCCTCTGCCATGTAGCGCAGGTTGTCCAGCACCAGCGACCAGGCGAGGCCGTCGGGGTCGTCCGGGTCGCCCTGTTGCTTGAGGTGCGTGAGCTCCTGCAGGCGCTGCATCGTGGCGACCCGCTGGACCTGGACGATCGAACGGACGTCCAGGCTGGGAGACAGCGCCGCCAGCGCCAGCTTGATCGCCAGCTCGTCGCGCGGTCGATCGGTGATGGTGACGGGCTTCGCGAACCACGCGGCCAACGACTCGCGGCCCCGTGCCGTGAGGCCGTAGCGCTGGCGCCCCTCCGCGTCGGTGGTCTGAGCCACCACCAGTCCGTCGCGCTCGAGACGCGTGAGGGTGGAGTAGACCTGACCGACGTTGAGCGGCCAGGTCGCGCCGGTGGCACGCTCGAACTCCGCCCGGAGCTGGTAGCCGTGCATCGGGCCTTGGTCGAGAAGGGCGAGGAGCCCGTTCGGAATGCTCATGATACTGAGTATGCATACCGAGTATCACGGTGGCAAGGGGCGCGGGATTCGCACCCTTGCTCTCCTGGCCTCGTGTCAGCCACTCCCCATGTCGCGGCAAACTTCCTGAACGGGCCGTGGCCGGGCTCACTTGTCGGTCGTCACCCGGGCCCCGTGGAGCCGGCGATCAGAGTCCGCTGAGCAGCTTGGCCTTGGCGCTCGCGAACTCCTCCTCAGACAGGATCCCTTCCTGGTGGAGGGTGGCGAGTTCGCGGAGGCGGTCCGCCAGACTCGGAGCGGATGGCTGAGCCGCAACTGCTGCCTCAGGCTGGGTCGCTGGCGGAAGCGCAGCTGCTCCAGTGTCCGCGGTCGAGGAACTGTCGATGCCGAGAGCGGTGTTGCCCGCGGCTTCGAGCGCCAATCCGACGTCGACGTGGCCCTTCTTGGCGGTTTTGAGCCCCACGCTGTTCGGGATCTGGTTGGAGAGCGTGTAGATCTGACGGTCCGTCGCGATCGTCAAGTACGAGGTTCGAGACCCGGCGCTCGCGATGTGTGCGATCCCGGCAGCCGCCAATCCAGGTGCACTGGTCTTCATCAGATGCTTCGTGCCCTTGAGGAGGCCCGCAACGGCAGGGCCGACCGCACTCTCGAGACCGGAGCCGCCGTATGAGCCCTGATCCGAATCGGCTGGCGTGAACGTGATCGACCGCAACTTTTCGTACGGCCTCTTCGCGTTGATGCCACCGCCGCTCAGATTCGCGGCCATCTGCGACCGCACATTCGCGGCTGTCGGCCGCTCGGGTTGCTCACCAGACGCAACGCGGACGTAGCCACCCTCATAGATCTCGACAGTCGACATCCCGAAGGTGCCGCTGGTGACGAGCGCGCCGGCTGCGGCTACGTCCTCAGCCCACTTCCGGTCCCGAGCTTCCTTTGCTTCTCTCTTCTCGGCTGACCGATCGGCGGCAGCCTTCTTGAGCTTGGCGAACGCACCGTCCTTCTTGTCGGCCGTCGGGACGGCGGCACCCGCGCCACGGTCGTGGGTGTGCTCCGTCCACGCGCTTCCGTCCCAATACCGCGTCGTGCCCTGGGCGTCCGGGTACCACCCCGCGGGGGTCTGCTCGCTCATGGCGGCATTTTGACATCGGGACTCGACAGAACTGAGGGCTTCCATGGAAATGGTGGTCAACAGTCTGATTTGAGCTGCAGAACCGCCATGTCGCCCGCAACCGCCGAACCGCTGAAGGGGTTCCACCTGGCGACACGGTCGAAGTCGGCACAGTGCTGGTGATGCCCGATGCGTACCCGGAGCGCCGGTTCGACGCCGCTCACGGCGTGGGCGTAGCCCGTTCAACCGGCACGCCGCCGTCGCTTGGGTTGGGTGCGCAAGTCGGTGACGCTCACGTCCTGAGCGAGCAGCTTCGGTTGAGAGCGTGCGGCCACAAGACCGCCTCCTAGGCTGGTGCCATTGGGCCGCAGAGAGACCCGTAGCAGCAATGCACATAACTTGCGTGCATCCCTCAAGACAATCTGATGCACGTGCCACTCATGAGGAGTCACAGGAATGGCCAACCGCCTTGCCTCGGCAACGAGCCCGTACCTGCTCCAGCACGCGGAGAACCCCGTCGACTGGTGGGAGTGGGAGCCCGCGGCGTTCGAGGAGGCCCGGCGCCGCAACGTGCCGGTGCTGCTGAGCGTCGGGTACGCAGCCTGCCACTGGTGCCACGTGATGGCTCACGAGTCCTTCGAGGACGACGCCACCGCGGCGTACCTCAACGAGCACTTCGTCAGCGTCAAGGTCGACCGCGAGGAGCGTCCCGACGTCGACGCGGTCTACATGTCGGCGACCACGGCGATGACGGGCCACGGCGGCTGGCCGATGACCTGCGTGCTCGGCCACGACGGCACTCCGTTCTTCGCCGGCACCTACTTCCCCGACCGGCCGCGGCACGGTCAGCCGTCCTTCCGGCAGGTGCTGGAGGCACTCTCCGACGCGTGGGCCCACCGCGGGGACGACGTACGCCGCACGGCGGACCAGATCCGCGAGCACCTGCGCCGCGAGTCGGCCATGGCGCCGGGCGCGGTGGACGCCGATGTGCTCGACCGGGCCCACGCCGCCCTGTCGGGAGACTTCGACACGCAGTCGGCCGGGTTCGGCGGCGCACCCAAGTTCCCACCCAGCATGGTGCTGGAGTTCCTGCTGCGCAGGGGCGGCTCGCCGATGCTCGACGCGACGTGCGAGGCGATGGCGCGCGGGGGGATCTACGACCAGCTCGGCGGCGGCTTCGCGCGCTACGCCGTCGACCGCGACTGGGTGGTGCCGCACTTCGAGAAGATGCTCTACGACAACGCCCTGCTGCTCGGCGTCTACGCCCGCTGGGGCGGGCCGCTGGGGGAGCGGGTCGCCCGCGAGACCGCCGACTTCCTGCTCCGCGAGCTGCGCACCGCCGAGGGCGGCTTCGCCTCCGCGCTCGACGCCGACAGCGAGGGGGTGGAGGGCAGGTTCTACGCGTGGACCCCGGCCCAGCTCGCCGAGGCGCTGGCCCCCGACGACGCGGAGTGGGCGGCAGCGACCTTCGAGGTCACCGCGGCAGGCACCTTCGAGCACGGCGCGTCGACCCTTCAGCTGCTGCGCGACCCTGACGACGCCGAGCGGTTCGAGCGGGTGCGCAGCGCCCTCTTCGAGGCGCGGGCCGCCCGGGTCCGCCCCGCCCGGGACGACAAGGTCGTGGCGGCCTGGAACGGCTGGGCCATCAGCTCGCTGTGCGCCGCGGGACGCCTGCTCGGCGTGGAGGAGTACGTCGACGCCGCGCGAGCCGCGGCCCGGCTGCTCGTCGACGTGCATCTCACCGACGGCGGCCTGCGCCGGGTCTCCCGCGACGGTGTGGTCGGACGCCACGCCGCCGTCCTCGAGGACTACGGCGCCCTGGCGCACGGCCTCCTCGACCTGGCCGCCGCGACCGCCGAGTCGGAGTGGCTGGACGTGGCCGGAGGGCTGCTCGAGGTGGCGCTGCGCGACTTCCGGGCCGACGACGGCGGGTTCCACGACACCGCGGCCGGCGCCGAGGCGCTCGTGGCCCGGCCCCGCGACCCCTCCGACAACGCCAGCCCGTCGGGCCTCTCAAGCACCGTGCACGCGCTGTCGACGTACGCCGCGCTCACCGGGTCGGGGCGGCACCGGCAGGCCGCCGAGGAGGCGCTGGCGAGCGTGGCCGTGCTGATGGAACGGGCGCCGCGCTTCGCCGGCTGGTCGCTCGCCGCTGCCCAGAGCATGCTCGACGGCCCGCTCGAGATCGCGGTCGTCGGGCGTCCCGGGCCCACGCGGGACGCCCTGACCGAGCGGGCCCTGCGCCGGCCCGGCGCCGTGGTGGTGGTCGCCGAGCCCGGCACGCCGGGCATCCCACTCCTCGAGGGCCGGGTGGAGGTCGACGGCCGGCCCGCGGCGTACGTCTGCCGGGGCATGGTCTGCGAGCGACCCGTCACCGAGGCGGACGACCTGTTCGGCTGACCCGCTGTCGGTCGGTTGTGCCACGCTGACCGGGTGTTGATCGCTCGGGTGCAACGGCAGGTGGGTCGCTTCTACGACGGGGGCGCGTCGGGGGACGCCCAGACCTCGGAGCTGCCGCCCGACCGCCGCCGCGGTCCGCGCATCGTGCTGGAGAGACACACCGACGCAGGGCTCGAGTCGTTCGCCATGGAGCGCCGCATCGCCTACGACGACCGCCATCTTGGCGAGCTGCTGGTGCCGGCCGACTCCCGCACCTTCCGCACCGACCTCACCTCGGTGCCCGCGCTCTTCACCTGGCTGGTGCCCAAGACCGGGGCGCACCTTCCCGCCGCCCTCCTCCACGACGGGCTCGTCGTGGACGGCGACGCCGGCTCCGAGTCCTACGTCTCGACGCAGGGCCACCACGTCGACCGCGTCGAGGCCGACCGGATCTTCCGGGACGCGATGGCCGACACCGGCACCGGCCTCGTACGCCGCTGGATCGTGTGGTCCGCGGTCACCCTGGCCACGCTCATGGTGGGTCGCGACCTGCCCTGGTCGTCGGCGACGACCTGGCGCCATCGCGCGGCGGTCACGGTCACCGTGGTCTGCATCGCGGTGCTGGGATACAGCGCCACGGCCGACCTGTTCGACGTCAGCTGGCCCGGCACCTTCGCGCTGCCGTGGATGGGCGACCGGCCGTGGTGGGCCGAGCTCCTCGGCGGCCTCGCCGGCGCCGTGGCGATCCCGGTCGCGCTGGGTCTGCTGTGGGGCCGCTTCTGGAAGGCAGGGGCGATCGTCGGGGTCCTGCTGGCGGTGCTCCTGCACGTCACGCTCGCCCTGGCGGTCGTCGCGGGTGCCTACGTCGTGGTGGAGCGGGCGGCCACGCGCTGGCCGGCTGCGACCGCCGCGCTCGCGGCCGTGGTCGTGGTGGTGGCCGTCGGCGTCACCGTCGCGCTGAGCAGCTAGCCGGTCCCGGGGCGGGCGTCAGCGCAGGGAGTACGTCGCCAGCGAGACGCCGACGTAGTGCGTCACGAACGCCAGGATGGTGAACGTGTGGAACACCTCGTGGAAGCCGAACCAGCGTGGTGACGGATCGGGGAACTTCGTCCCGTAGACCACGCCACCCAGGGTGTAGAGCGCGCCGCCGACGATGACCAGGGTGATCACAGCAGTGCCCACGGTGTCGCCGTAGTCCATCGCACCGGCGAGGAAGTCGCCGAAGAAGAACACCGGCGCCCAGCCCAGGACGATGTAGATCGGCGCGTCGAGCCAGCGTGGTGCGGTGCCCCAGAAGACCTTGAGCCCGACTCCGGCGAACGCTCCACCCCAGGAGATCGCGAGCATGGTCCACTGCTCCGCGCCGTCGAGGAGCAGCAGGGCGAAGGGCGTCAGCGTCCCGGCGATCAGCATGAAGATGTTGGAGTGGTCGAAGCGCCGCAGAAGCTCGTGCACCCGCGGTGACCAGTTGCCGCGGTGGTAGATCGCGGAGACGCTGAACAGCACCATCGCCGTGCCCGCGAAGACGGCCGACCCGAGCCGGGTCGTGGCGTTGGGGGAGAGCACCACAAGCACGATCCCGGCCGCCATGGCGAGCGGTGCGACGACGGCGTGGGACCAGCCACGCAGCCGGGGCTTGATCTCGGCGAGGGCCTCGCCGAGCGCGTCCGCTGCGTCGTCGACGCGCCCGTGGACGCCGTCCAGCCGGTTGCGCAACGAGTCGTTCATCTCGCCAACGTACGGGAGCGGACCCAGGGAGTCAGCAGTACGCCGAAGGCATCTCGTCTCGTGGTCGTGGTGTCAGCCGGCTGAGTCGTCGCTGGGCTCGGAGGTGAAGAACGAGAACGCGCCGTCGGTCTCGAGCACGCACAGCTCGATGTCGCGCAGGCGACGGATGCCCTTCTCCCTGGCGGCCTCGTGGAGGTCGTCGATGGTCATCCGCTCGCCCTTGAGCACGTCGAGCAGCGGCTCGCCGTCCCTGACCACCACGCGTGGGCGGCCAGCCAGCGCCGGACCCGTGAACGGGAACCGGATGCCGAGCCAGGCGAGCGCCATACTCGCCACCGAGAACGTCGTGACGGCGATGAGCGCGGCCGTGACGGAGTAGTCCTCCTGGACCACGCCCTGGCTGACGAGGTCGCCGAGGGTGACGAGCAGGATCATGTCGAAGGCGGAGAGCTGGGCGACCTCGCGCCGACCGGAGATGCGGACGACCAGCCACAGGAACGCGAAGACGATGAGGGAGCGGATGACCAGGTCCATCAGGGCAGCCTCCAGGCCGTGAACGAGACCTCGGCCGCCGGCTGGTCGCCCTCGAGGACGGCGATGTCACACGGCAGCCGCCCACCGAGGTGGCCCGGGGCCGTGCGGGCGTCCAGGGTGACCTCCAAGCGGTTGCCGCTCGGCGGCGGGTCGAACTCGTAGTAGAGCCACGGACCGTCCGCGGTCTCGGCCGACGGCGAGGGGTACCACGCCTGGAAGTCCAGCTCGTCGAAGAACTCGTCGCACAACCGGATCCGGACGGTGTCGCCGAACCCGGCCTCGTCGGTCACCGTGACGCTCAACGGGGACGGCTGACCGGCGCGGGTGATCTGCGGATAGGTGACGTCGAGGGTCAGCCCGCCGGCGCTGTCGGAGCTGTCCGCCGACCGCGGACCGAGGAACCCGACCGCTGCCGCGAGCAGGATCAGCGCCAGCAGGGTGAGCCCGACCCGCCTCGCCCAGCGGCTGCGCCGACCGGGTGGGGTGTCTGGCAGGTCGCTGGTCGTGTCGTCGTCCACGGCCGCAGCCTGCCGCGTGGTCCGGTGACGGCGTCGGCGGCGCGCCGTGTTCCTCTACCATCGACCTGTGGCGAACTGGAAGGACGCGGTACGACGGGTGCTCTACCCGGCCTACGAGGCTCGCGTCGTCCGGCGGCTCCCCGCCGACCGAATGCCCAAGCACATCGGGGTGATGCTCGACGGCAACCGGCGCTGGGCCCGGGCGGTCGGCGCCGACACCGCGCAGGGCCACCGGGCCGGGGCGGCCAACATCGAGCCCCTGCTCGGCTGGTGCGAGGAGGTCGGGGTCGACGTCGTCACCTTGTGGCTGCTCTCCACCGACAACCTCAACCGGGGAGCGAGCGAGCTCGACGCGCTGCTGCCGATCATCGCCGACGCGGTCGAGACCCTCGCCGAGCAGCGCCGCTGGCGGCTGCACCCGATGGGTGCGCTCGACCTGCTCTCGGCACCGATCGCCGAGCGCCTCAAGCTGGCGGCCGAGTCCACCCAGGACGTCGACGGGATGCTCGTCAACGTGGCGGTCGGCTACGGCGGCCGGCGCGAGATCGCCGACGCCGTACGCTCCCTCCTCCAGGAGCACGCCGGCCGGGGCACCCCGATCGAGGAGCTGGCCGAGACCCTCGACGTCGAGCACATCGCCCAGCACCTCTACACCAAGGGCCAGCCCGACCCCGACCTGGTGATCCGCACCTCGGGGGAGCAGCGGCTCGGCGGCTTCCTGCTGTGGCAGAGCGCACAGAGCGAGTTCTACTTCTGCGAGGCCTACTGGCCCGACTTCCGGCGGGTCGACTTCCTCCGTGCCGTCCGTGCGTACGCCGAGCGGGAGCGCCGTTTCGGCTCCTGAGAGCACCCCGTCGAACCGACCTCCCCCGTTCACCTCGGGTTCGGGCGTGTCGCCCGAATTCCAACCACCCCCGGCGTACGTTCAGGCCAACGGCGAGTGGGGAAGCTCGCCTCATCGGGAGGCTCGTTCGTGAAAGCTCACGACTACGCAGGACGCCGCTGGGGCAGCCGTTCCCATGCGTCCTGGGGGAGCCGGCACTCCGGCTTTCGGGTCTCGTCCCACCTGGTGTCCCGCAGGTCATCGTGCAGGTCATCGTGTAGGGGAAGCTCCCGGTCCGTCAGCGTGAACTAGGGCCGGGCGAGGAGTGCGCGCACGGTGCCGTGAGGGTGAGAGTCGTGGCTGCCACCAAGCAGGTCAAGCGCAGTTCTCGCAAGAGCCGCACGTACGTCCTCGACACCAGCGTGCTGCTGGCCGATCCCGGTGCCATGCGCCGGTTCGCCGAGCACGAGGTGGTGCTCCCGGTGGTCGTGATCACCGAGCTGGAGGGCAAGCGGCACCATCCTGAGCTGGGGTTCTTCGCCCGCTCCGCCCTGCGTGCTCTCGACGAGCTGCGCATCATCCACGGCCGGCTCGACGAGCCCGTCCCCATCGGCGACGAGGGCGGCTCGGTCCGCGTCGAGCTCAACCACACCGACCCAGCGTCCCTGCCGTCGGGATTCCGGCTCGGCGACAACGACACCCGCATCCTCGCGGTCGCCAAGAACCTCGCCGACGAGGGCCACGTGGTCACCCTCGTCTCCAAGGACCTCCCGCTGCGCATCAAGGCGTCGGCCGTGGGCCTGGACGCCGAGGAGTACCGCGCCGAGTCGATCAGCGACTCAGACACGGGCTACACCGGGATGGCGGAGCTCGAGGTGGGCTCCGACGTGCTGGACGAGCTGTACGACGACGGCGTGGCCGACCTGGCCGAGGCCCGCGACCTGCCCTGCCACAACGGGCTGGTGCTGATCTCCGACCGTGGCACCGCGCTGGGGCGGGTAGGACCCGACAAGCGGGTGCACCTGGTGCGCGGCGACCGGGAGGCGTTCGGCATCCACGGCCGGAGCGCCGAGCAGCGGATCGCGCTGGAGATGCTGCTCGACCCCGAGGTCGGCATCGTCTCGCTGGGTGGCCGGGCCGGCACCGGCAAGTCGGCCATGGCGCTGTGCGCGGGCCTGGAGGCGGTGATGGAGCGCGGGCACCACAAGAAGGTCGTGGTGTTCCGCCCGCTCTTCGCCGTGGGCGGTCAGGAGCTCGGCTACCTGCCCGGCTCGGAGAACGAGAAGATGTCGCCCTGGGCCCAGGCGGTCTTCGACACGCTCGGGGCGCTGACCTCGCGCGAGGTGATCGACGAGGTGATGGACCGCGGCATGCTCGAGGTGCTGCCGCTGACCCACATCCGGGGCCGGTCGCTCCACGACGCGTTCGTGATCGTCGACGAGGCCCAGTCGCTGGAGCGCAACGTGCTGCTCACCGTGCTGTCGCGGATCGGCGCCGGCTCCAAGGTCGTGCTCACCCACGACGTCGCGCAGCGCGACAACCTGCGGGTCGGCCGCCACGACGGGATCGTCGCGGTCGTCGACAAGCTCAAGGGGCACCCGCTCTTCGCGCACGTGACGCTGACCCGGTCGGAGCGCTCGCCCATCGCCGCCCTGGTCACCGAGATGTTGGAGAACGTCACACTCTGAGTGACACCTGAGGCCCGTGTGGTCCGTGTGAACCGTGCGACGCCTGGGACGAACTTCCCAGGCCGAATCGTGGTGTTCGGTTTGCACGGACCCCGGGTCTCATGCATGGTGGCCCGTGACCGTTTCGTGATCTCGGCGTCCGTTCGGCTGCACACCCGGTCTCCTCCGCACGTCGTCAACCCCTGTGAGAGTCGTGTCGTCCACGAAGTACGTTCCCAAGCACCGCGCCCCCGGCTCCTCTGCCAAGAACGCCCGCGCCCGCGTCGTCCGCACCACCGCCGTCCTGTCGGGCGCTGCCGTGGTCGCCACCGGCATCAGCGTCGCCAGCGGGGTGCTCGCCCAGCAGCCCGCGGTCTCGCGGGCCTCCGCCGACCTGGCGGCCACCGACGCCGTCCCCGACGCCGCCACCGCTGATCGCCTCAGCGAGCGCGCCACGCACGGCGTGGTGACCCGCTCCGACCGTCGCGCGGCCGCCGTCCCGGCCAAGCAGGCCGCCCTCTCGCGGGTCCAGGGCCCGGTGACCACCCGCACAGAGGACCTGTCCGACGCCGACCCGCGCGACATCGGCCGCGCGCTGCTGGCGGAGTACGGCTTCGACGACTCGCAGTTCTCCTGCCTCGACTCGCTCTACGTCAGCGAGAGCAACTGGCGCGTGACGGCCGACAACCCCAGCTCGTCGGCGTACGGCATCCCCCAGGCGCTCACCGCGACCCACGACCTGCCGCCCGACTACATGACGTCGGCGGAGTCGCAGATCCGCTGGGGCCTCGACTACATCGCCTCTCGCTACGGCACCCCCTGCAACGCGTGGGGCTTCAAGCAGGGCAACGGCTGGTACTGACCCGGCTGGACGTCACTCGTGACGTTCCGAGACCGGTCAGGAATCGAGAAGCGCCTGCCCTCGGGTCGCCCGTAGCGTGATCGTGGTGGCGCGGATGCGGCCATGCCCGGGGGTGGCGAGCACTACCATGACGCCACCCTCAGCACGGGCGACCGCGAGCTTCCGCCCGACGAGGCCACGAGACGGATGGAGACCCGATGAGCACGGCGACCGGCCCGCACCCTGCCGACACCCACGACCTGATCCGCGTGCAGGGCGCGCGTGAGAACAACCTCAAGGACGTCAGCGTCGAGATCCCCAAGCGCCGGCTGACGGTGTTCACCGGCGTCTCCGGCTCCGGCAAGAGCTCGCTGGTGTTCGCGACGATCGCCGCGGAGTCGCAGCGGATGATCAACGAGACCTACAGCGCCTTCGTGCAGGGCTTCATGCCCAACCTGGCGCGGCCGGACGTCGACCTGCTCGAGGGCCTGACGACGGCGATCATCGTCGACCAGGAGCGGATGGGTGCCAATCCCCGCTCGACGGTCGGCACCGCCACCGACGCCAACGCGATGCTGCGGATCCTGTTCAGCAGACTGGGTGACCCCTACGTGGGGCCCCCGACCGCCTTCTCCTTCAACGTCCCGACGCGCAAGGCGAGCGGCGTGATGAGCACCGAGAAGGCCGGCGGCCGGGTCGAGAAGGCCGTCGTGCAGAACCAGGTCTACCTGGGCGGCATGTGCGCGCGGTGCGAGGGCATGGGCTCGGTCTCCGACTTCGACCTCACCGCGTTGTACGACGACTCCAAGTCGCTGGGCGAGGGTGCGTTGACGATCCCGGGCTACAGCATGGACGGCTGGTACGGCCGCATCTTCAGCGGCGCCGGCTTCGACATGGACAAGCCGATCAGCAAGTTCACGAAGAAGGAGATGCACGACCTCCTCTACAAGGAGCCCACCAAGATCAAGGTCGAGGGCATCAACCTCACCTATGAGGGCGTGATCCCGAAGATCCAGAAGTCGATGCTCTCCAAGGACGTCGACGCGATGCAGCCCCACATCCGTGCCTTCGTCGAACGCGCGATCACCTTCCAGACCTGCCCCGAGTGCGACGGCACCCGCCTGAGCGAGGAGGCCCGCTCGTCGAGGATCAAGGGCAAGAACATCGCCGACCTCTGCACGATGCAGATCAGCGACCTGGCCGAATGGATCAGGGCGCTCGAGGAGCCGTCGGTCGCGCCGCTGCTCACGGGCCTGCAACACGTCCTCGACTCGTTCGCCGAGATCGGATTGGGCTACCTGTCGCTCGACCGCCCGGCCGGGACGCTCTCGGGCGGCGAGGCACAGCGCACCAAGATGATCCGCCACCTCGGCTCCTCCCTCACCGATGTCACCTACGTCTTCGACGAGCCGACGATCGGCCTGCACCCCCATGACATCGAGCGGATGAACCAGCTCCTGCTGCAGCTGCGGGACAAGGGCAACACCGTGCTCGTCGTCGAGCACAAGCCCGAGACCATCGCGATCGCCGACCACGTCATCGACCTCGGTCCCGGCGCCGGCACCGGGGGCGGCACCGTCTCCTTCGAGGGCTCGGTCGAGGAGCTGCGGGGAAGCGACACCACGACGGGTCGGCACTTCGACGACCGGGCGACCCTCAAGGAGTCGGTGCGGCCCGCCTCGGGCTCGATGGAGATCCGCGGCGCGTCGACGCACAACCTGCAGGACGTCGACGTCGACATCCCGCTCGGCCTGCTCTGCGTGGTCACGGGTGTGGCCGGCTCCGGCAAGAGCTCACTGATCCACGGCTCCGTCGACGGCCGCGAGGGCGTGGTCGTGATCGACCAGGGTGCGATCCGCGGCTCGCGGCGCAGCAACCCGGCGACGTACACAGGACTGCTCGACCCGATCCGCAAGGCGTTCGGGAAGGCCAACGGCGTGAAGCCGGCGCTGTTCAGCTCCAACTCCGAGGGCGCCTGCCCCAGCTGCAACGGCAACGGGGTCATCTACACCGAGCTGGGCGTCATGGCCACCGTCGAGTCCACCTGCGAGGAGTGTGACGGCAAGCGGTTCCAGGCCTCCGTGCTGGAGTACACCCTGGGCGGCCAGAACATCGCCGAGGTGCTGGCGATGTCGGTCGACGAGGCCGAGCGGTTCTTCGCCGACGGCGAGGCGAAGACGCCCGCCGCGCACAAGATCCTCGACCGCCTCGCCGACGTCGGGCTCGGCTACCTCACCCTCGGCCAGCCCCTCACCACGCTGTCGGGCGGCGAGCGGCAGCGCATCAAGCTGGCGACCCAGATGGCGGGCAAGGGCGACGTCTACGTCCTCGACGAGCCGACGACGGGTCTCCACCTCGCCGACGTGGAGAACCTGCTCGGCCTGCTCGACCGCCTCGTCGAGTCCGGGAAGTCGATCATCGTCATCGAGCACCACCAGGCGGTGATGGCGCACGCGGACTGGATCATCGACCTCGGGCCCGGTGCCGGACACGACGGTGGCCGGATCGTCTTCGAGGGCACGCCCGCCGAGCTCGTCGCCGACTCCTCGACCCTCACCGGCCAGCACCTCGCGGCGTACGTCGGCGCCTGAGGGGCGCGCCGGGTACGGTGCCGCGGTGCCGCTTCCTCACGAGCCCGTCGTCCGGGACGCCTACGACCGGCTGGCCGACGCCTACACCGAGCTGTTCGCCGACGTGTCCGCCGCGCATCCGGTCGACCGGGCCGTCGTCACCGCCTTCGCCGACCTCGTCGTGGCGGACGGCGGGAGCCGCGTCGCCGACCTCGGCTGCGGTCCCGGGCACTGGACCGCGCACCTGCACGGGCGCGGGCTCGACGCGTTCGGCGTCGACCTGTCTCCCGTCTTCGTGGCCACCGCACGCCGGCGGCACCCGGGCGTGCGCTTCGACGAAGGCACGCTCACAGCGCTCGACATCGAGGACGGGAGCCTGGACGGAGTGCTCGCGTGGTTCTCCATCATCCACACGCCGCCGCAGCACGTGCGCCTCGTCTTCGCCGAGATCAGCCGGGTGCTGCGGCCGGGCGGCCGGCTGCTGATCGCGTTCCAGGCCGCGGACGACGACGCGACCCAAGCCTTCGACCACAAGGTGACGACGGCGTACCGATGGCCGGTCGGACTCGTCTCCGACCTGCTGCGCACGGCCGGGATCGTGGAGACGGCGCGGCTGTCGAGGCAGGCGGACGAGGGGGAGAGGTTCCCGCACGGGAGCCTGATGGCGCGACGCTCCTGAGCCTCAGCGGGCCTCGAACACCGTGACGTGCCCGGCGTACTCCCGCTCGCCCTCGAAGTGCGGGAGCCGGCCCTCGAACCCCTCACCGGAGGAGTCGAGGTAGGCCTGCGCCGCCGCATGGTCGGGGAAGACCGCACGGGTCTCGATGTCCTGCCGACGTACGTCGCCGAAGCGGCCGGAGAGGATCTCCTCGCCGTTCTCGCTGCTGAACCCCGTCACGGCGGGGCGTCCGCCCGCCTCGATCCGCAGCTCGGCCAGGTGATCGTCGCCGTTGGTGACCGCCACGAACGTGCCGCCCGGCCGGAGCACGCGGCGTACCTCCGCGAGCCCCCGGTCGAGGTCGCGGACGTGGTAGAGCATCCAGCCGGCGTAGACGACGTCGAAGGTGTCGTCGTCGAAGGGGAGGTAGGAGATGTCGGCCTGGCGGGCGTCCACGCCGCGTGCCGCCGTCAGCTCGACGAACCGGTCGGAGAAGTCGACGGCCTTCAGCCCGACGCCGTGCAGCGCGGCGATCCGCTCTGCCTGCTCGCCGGTGCCGCAGCCGACGTCGAGCACGTCGCCGGTGCCGCCGGGGAGTGCTCGCTCGACCGCAGCCAGCGCCTCCACCATCGGGTCCCGGCCGTCTGCAGACGGCTGCCAGACGGACCGCCGGGTCTGCAGCCTGCTCTCGTCGGCGTACTGCTCGCGCACGTGCGCGGGATCGCTGATGCTCACGGGTGGGTCATCCCTTCCACGTCGAGGGCCTCGTCGAGCTGCGCCTCGGTGAGCTCGCCGCGCTCGACGTAGCCCAGCGCGATCACGGTCTCGCGGATCGTCGCACCGTCGGCGAGCGCCTGCTTGGCGATCTTGGCGGCCGCCTCGTAGCCGATGTGCTTGTTGAGCGGCGTCACGACCGACGGCGACGACTCGGCGTAGGTGCGCATCCGGTCGGCGTCGGCGGTGATGCCGTCGACGCACCGCTCGGCGAGCAGCGTCGAGGTGGTGGCCAGGATGCGCACCGACTCGAGCAGGTTGCGGGCCAGCACCGGCATCATCACGTTGAGCTCGAAGTTGCCCGCGGCCCCGGCCCACGCGACGGTCGCGTCGTTGCCCACCACCTGGGCGCACACCATCAGCGTCGCCTCCGGGAGCACCGGGTTGACCTTGCCGGGCATGATGCTCGACCCCGGCTGGAGGTCGGGCAGGTGGATCTCGGCGAGGCCGGTGGTCGGGCCCGACGACATCCAGCGCAGGTCGTTGCAGATCTTGGTGAGGCCCACGGCGATCGTGCGCAGCACGCCGCTGAGCTCGACGAGCGAGTCGCGCGAGCCCTGCGCCTCGAAGTGGTTGCGGGCCTCGGTGAAGCTCTCGCCGGTGTCGGCGTTCAGGGCGTCGATGACCGCGGCCGCGAACCCGGGCGGGGTGTTGATGCCGGTGCCGACGGCGGTGCCGCCGAGGGGCAGCTCGCGCACCCGGGGGAGTACGGCGTCCAGTCGCTCCCGTGCGTAGCGCACCGTGGCGGCGTACCCGCCGAACTCCTGGCCGAGCATCACCGGCGTGGCGTCCATCAGGTGGGTGCGGCCGGACTTCACCAGCCCTGCGAACTCCTCGGCCTTCGCCGACAGCGAGCGCTCGAGCGTCTCCAGCGCCGGCCACAGCTCGTCGCGCACGGACAGCGCGGCAGCCACGTGGATCGCGGTCGGGAACGTGTCGTTGGACGACTGGGACGCGTTGACGTGGTCGTTCGGGTGGACCTCCGTGCCCGCCCGAGCGGCCAGGGAGGCGAGCACCTCGTTCATGTTCATGTTGGTGCTGGTGCCGGACCCCGTCTGGAAGACGTCGAGGGGGAACTCCGCGTCGTGGTCGCCGGCGACCACCTCGGCCGCCGCGTCGGTGATGGCGCGCGCCCGCTCGGCGGTGATCACGTCGAGGTCGGCGTTCACCCGCGCCGCGGCGGCCTTCACCCGGGCCAGCGCGTGGATGAGTGCGGGCTCCTGGGTGGTGCCGCTGATCGGGAAGTTCTCCACGGCGCGCTGGGTCTGGGCCCGCCAGAGGGCGGCGGCGGGCACCTGGACCTCGCCCATGCTGTCGTGCTCGGTGCGGAAGTCGTCGCTCATCTCGCCGAGGCTACCCTTGACATACTGGTAACTGAACGGTTACCAATAGCGCATGGATGCGTTCGCAGCACTGGGCGACCCGGTCCGCCGGGAGCTGGTGCAGCGGCTCGCCCGCGGTCCCGCCCGCGTGGTCGACCTCGCGGCCGACCACGAGATCAGCAGGCCGGCGATCAGCCGCCACCTCCGGGTGCTCGGTGAGGCCGGGTTGGTGGCTGCGGAGGAGCGGGGCCGCGAGCGGCACTACCGCCTCGCACCGTCCGGGCTGGCTCCGGTATCGGCCTGGCTGGCGGGGCTCGGCCAGCAGCCGCGGTTCGGCGAGTCGGCGCTCGACGGTCTCGACCTCGAGGTACGCCGCACCGTGCGTGAGCGCTCCACCGAGAAGCACGCGACCGCATCGACCGAGGAGTCGGCATGAGCACCCCCATCACCCCGAGGGCCACCGGCCGCCGCGACGAGCGCGACGGCACGGCGTACATCGTCTTCGAGCGCGTCTTCCGCGCGCCGATCGAGGACGTCTGGGCCGCGGTCACGGAGCCGGAGCGCCTCCAGCGCTGGATCGGCACCTGGTCGGGCGAGCCGGCCGACGGGCGGGTCGACTTCTTCATGACCGCGGAGGGTGACGACGTGGGCGCCGAGGCCTACGTGATCGAGGCGTGCGAGGCGCCGAGCCGTCTCGAGCTGAGGTCGCTGACCGAGGTCGGCGGCACCGTGTGGCACCTGATCCTCGACCTGGCCGAGACCGACGGCGTGACCACGCTGGTGTTCGGCCAGGAGGTCACCACGGTCGAGGTGGCCGAGAGCGTGGGCCCCGGCTGGGACTACTACCTCGACCGGCTGGTGACGGCCGAGACGGGCGGCGAGGTCACGGCGGTCGACTTCGGCGACTACTACCCGGCCTTCGCCGAGCACTACCGCGCCGAGCTCTCCTGACGCGCGACGTAGAGCCAGTAGCAGTCCTCGCGGCCCTGCAGGTCGACCGCGTAGGAGTGCGTCTCGACGTCGTCGAACACCTCGCCGAGGTTGTGCTCCAGATCGGGCGCCTCGGACGCCGACCAGATCACCACGGCTCCGCCGGGGCGCACGATGCGCCGCAGCAGGCCCAGGAAGGGCGATTCGTACAGCGCGGCGTTCGTCTCGTGCACGAGGTATCCCGGACCGTTGTCGACGTCGAGGAGCACCAGGTCGTACGACGCCTCCGCGGCCTCCGCCAGCGCGATCGACACGTCCGCGACCACCACGTGGGCGCGGGCGTCGGCCAGGATCGTCTGGCCGTGCCTGATCGTGCCGTCGCGCATCCAGTCGACGAGCGCCTGCTCGATCTCGACGACCGTGGCCCTCTCGACGCGCGGGTCGGTGAGCACGGCCTGGAGGGTGTACCCCAGGCCGAGGCCGCCCACGAGCACCTGGCCCGGGTCGTCCACCAGCTCGAGCGCGGCGGTCGCCAGCGCCACCTCGCTGGTGGTCTCGGCGGTGTCCATCACGAAGACGCCGTTGGCGCGCAGCTCCAGCACGGCCGGACCGTCGTCCTCACGGCGCGATCGCAGTACGAGCTCGCCGCGCTCGGACTCCGCGCGCGCGATCTCGGCGTACTCCACAGACATGCTCCGACGCTATCGGGACGCCCCCGCGCCGGCGACGTGGGTCCCGCCGGCCGGCTCAGTCGAAGATCTCGCTGAGCCAGCTCTCCTTCTTCTTCTTGCGGTAGGGCTGCTGGTAGGGGTCGGCGTAGCGCCGGTCCTGCTGGTGACGCCGCTCGTCGCGCTCCCGCTCGTACGACGGGGCGGGCGGCGCCGCGGGGGCCGGCGCGGCGGGTGCCTGGTCCATCGAGCGCTCGAGGATCTTGTCGAGCTCCCCACGGTCGAGCCACACGCCGCGGCACTGCGGGCAGTAGTCGATCTCGATGCCGCTGCGCTCGCTCATGGTCAGGGTGGTTCCGTCGGTCGGGCACTGCATCAGATGTCCTCCTGGGAGTTTCCCGGTCCAACGACGCGCGACCGGACCAGGTTCCCTGAGCTGGCCGCCCGCGGACGTCATACGGTCGGAGCCGCGAGTGGCTTCGTCCGTATGACGTTGCGGGCGCGGGTTATCCACAGGCGCTAGTTCGGCGGTGGTGATCGCCGTGCCGGCGCGCCACCGTGACGTGCATGTCGACGACACCGCGCCATCGCGATGCCCGCCACCGCGCGGCACATCGGCTGGCCGGCGACCAAGGCCACCTGGCGTCGCGACGCCAGCTCTACGCCCTGGGCATCACCCGCTGGGAGATCCGCGGTCACGTGCGCGCCGGACGATGGCAGCTCGTGGGCGACCAGTCCGTGTGCCTGCACAACCACCGGATCGATGCGGTGGGCCATCGTTGGGCAGCGGTGTTCCAGGGTGGCCCGCGAGCGTGTCTCGACGGCGTGAGCTCGCTCCTGGCCAGCGGTCTCGCGCGCTTCGAGTCCGAGCGCGTCCGGGTGAGCGTGCCCCGTGGCGCGAGGGTTCGTCGCAACCGCCGCTACGACATCCGACAGACACGGCGCTGGTCGTCGGACGACCTGGTGCCGTTCGGGATTCCCCGCACCCGTGTCGCCGTCGCCGCCGTGTGCGCCGGCCTCTGGGCGCGCACAGACCGGGAGGCGACGTACGTCGTGACGCTCGTCGTGCAGCAGGGGCTGGCCACTCCGCCAGAGATCGGCACCGAGCTGCTGCGCATCAGGCGTGACAGGCGGCGGGCTCTGCTGCACGCCGTCGTCAACGACCTGCTCGACGGGGGCCGCGCCCTCGGCGAGCTCGACGTCGGCGCCGAGCTGCGTCGGCGTGGTCTCCCGGCCCTCGAGCGACAGGTGCTGAGGCGCGACGCCCGACGGCGCTACTACCTCGACCTCTACTGGCCGGCCTTCGGAGTGGTGGTCGAGATCGACGGCATTCACCACGCCTGGGCCGAGAACGTCGTCGGTGACGCGCTGCGCCAGACTCTCTCGCCCTCGCCGGCGACACTGTTCTGAGGCTTCCGCTGCTGGGCCTGAGACTGCAGCCCGACGAGTTCTTCGCCCAGATCGAGGCGGCCCTGCGTGCCGGCGGCCTGACGGGAGCCGCGTGATCGCGTGCCCCCACGACGTCATACGGACGGAGCCACCGGCGGCTCCCACCGTATGACGCCCCGTGGGCTACTGGGCTGAGCGCACCCGGATCCCAGTGATCGGCACGGTCACCGCGCCGCCGGGGTCGGTGAAGAAGTCGTTGCCCTTGTCGTCGACCACGATGAAGGCCGGGAAGTCCTCGACCTCGATCTTCCAGACCGCCTCCATGCCGAGCTCCTCGTACTCCAGCACCGACACCGACCTGATGCAGTCCTGGGCGAGCCGCGCGGCCGGTCCGCCGATGGAGCCGAGGTAGAACCCGCCGTGGGCGTGGCACGCCTCGGTGACCTGCTTGCTGCGGTTGCCCTTGGCCAGCATCACCATCGAGCCGCCGGCGGCCTGGAACTGCTCGACGTAGGAGTCCATCCGGCCCGCCGTGGTCGGGCCGAACGACCCCGACGCCATGCCCTCGGGCGTCTTCGCCGGGCCGGCGTAGTAGACCGGGTGGTCCTTGAGGTACGACGGCATCTCCTCGCCCGCGTCGAGCCGCTCCTTGATCTTGGCGTGCGCGATGTCGCGGGCCACGACGAGCGGCCCGGTGAGCGAGAGGCGGGTCTTGACCGGGTGCTTCCTCAGCTCCGCGAGGATGTCGGCCATCGGCTGGTTGAGGTCGATCTTCACCACCTCGCCGCCCGCGATGTCGTGGGCGAGGCCGGCGTCGGGCATGTACTGCGCCGGGTCCGTCTCCAGCTGCTCGAGGAAGACCCCCTCCGGCGTGATCTTGCCCAGCGCCTGCCGGTCGGCCGAGCACGACACCGCGATGGCGACCGGGCAGGAGGCGCCGTGCCGGGGGAGCCGCACCACGCGCACGTCGTGGCAGAAGTACTTCCCGCCGAACTGCGCGCCGATCCCGAACGACTGCGTCAGCTCGAAGACCTGCTGCTCCAGCTCGACGTCGCGGAACCCGTGGGCACTCATGGACCCCGAGGTCGGCAGGTTGTCGAGGTAGTGCGCGGAGGCGTACTTCGCCGTCTTCAGGGCGAACTCCGCCGACGTGCCGCCGATGACGACCGCCAGGTGGTACGGCGGGCACGCGGCCGTTCCGAGCGAGCGGATCTTCTCGTCGAGGAACTCCATCAGCCGCGTCGGGTTCAAGACGGCCTTCGTCTCCTGGTAGAGGAAGGACTTGTTGGCCGACCCGCCGCCCTTGGCCATGAAGAGGAACTTGTACTCCGGCTTCCCGGACGTCTGCGGCGTGGAGTAGAGCTCGATCTGCGCAGGCAGGTTGGTGCCGGTGTTCTTCTCGTCGTACGTCGTCAGCGGCGCGAGCTGCGAGTACCGGAGGTTGAGCCTCGTGTAGGCGTCGTACACGCCCCGGCTGATCGCCTCTCCGTCGTCGGCACCGGTGAGCACGCCTTCGGACTTCTTGCCCATCACGATGGCGGTGCCGGTGTCCTGGCACATCGGCAGCACGCCGCCCGCGGAGATGTTGACGTTCTTGAGCAGGTCGAGCGCGACGAACCGGTCGTTGCCCGAGGCCTCGGGGTCGTCGATGATCCTGCGCAGCTGGGCCAGGTGGGCGGGCCGCAGGTAGTGGCTGATGTCGTGCATCGCCTCCGCCGTCAGCCGCCGGATCGCCTCGGAGTCGACCTTGAGGAAAGTCTGCCCGTCGGCCTCGAAGGTCGAGACGCCCTCGGCCGTGACGAGCCGGTACGGCGTGTCGTCGGCGCCGATCGGCAGCAGGTCTGAATAGCGGAACTCGGGGCCGGAGACAGGTGCGGTCACGGTGGGTCAGCGTACGCGGTGGCGTCACTCCTGCTGGAGCCAGGCGAGCACAGCGAGCACCCGGCGGTGGCCCGCGTCCTGCGGAGCGAGGCCGAGCTTGCTGAAGATGCTGCCGATGTGACTCTCGACGGTCTTGGGTGTCAGCGCGAGCCTCGTGCCGATCGCCACGTTGGAGCAGCCCTCGGCCATCAGCGCCAGCACGTCCCGCTCGCGGTGGCTCAGCATCGCGACCTGGCCGCTGCGGGTCCGTTGGCCCAGCAGGTGGGCGACGACGTCGGGGTCGAGCACCGTCTGGCCGGTGGCCACCCGCTCGACCGCGTCGACGAGGACCGCGACGTCGAGCACCCGGTCCTTGAGCAGGTAGCCGAAGCCGCGCGGGTGCTCGCGGGCGAGCTCGGCGGCGTACCTGGTCTCCAGTGACTGCGACAGGAGCAGCAGGCCCACGCGGTGGTCGGTCCGGCGGATCGCCTGGGCTGCCCGCGCGCCCTCGTGGGTATACGTCGGCGGCATCCGGATGTCGATCATCGCCACGTCGGGCCGGTGCTCCGCGACCGCGCGCTCGAGCTGCTCGCCGTCTCCGACCAGCTCGACGGCGTCGATGCCGGCCTCGGCGAGCAGCCGGGCCAGCCCCTCGCGAAGCAGCACCGAGTCGTCGGCGATCACGACCCGCACGGCAGGTCTCCCGTCAGCGTGGTCCCGCCCGGCCCGGACCGCACCAGGAACGTGCCCCCGACCACCTCGGCGCGATCGGCCAGGCCGCGCAGGCCCTGCCCGTCGGCGTCGGCCCCACCGCGTCCGTCGTCGCTGACGCGGATGCGCAGCGCGCCGTCCGTCTCGGCCAGGAGCAGGCAGATCCGACCGGCCCCGGAGTGCTTCACCGCGTTGGTGACGCCTTCGCAGGCGAGGTACCACGCGGTGGCCTCGATCTCGGCCGGGAAGCGCCGGGTGACGCCGTCCAGGCTCAGCTGCACCGGGAACCGGCCGGCCAGCTCCTCGAGGGCCGCGGGCAGGCCGCCGTGGTCGAGCACCGCGGGGTTCAGCCCGTTGGCCAGGCTCCTCAGCTCCAGGACGGCCGCCTGCAGCTCGTCGATCGCGGCGTCCACCGTCTGCGCGAGTCGGTCCCGGTGTCCGTTGACCTGTGCCGCCCGCAGCTCGAAGGCGAGTGCGAGCAGCCGTTGCTGCGCGCCATCGTGGAGGTTGCGCTCCAGGCGGCGGCGCTCGGTGACGTGGGCGGCCGCGATGCGCGCGCGGGACTCGCGCACCTCGGCGAGCTGCAGGCTGATCCTGGCCCGCAGCATCGCGCTCTCCAGTTCAGGGGTCGCCTCGGCGCACACGGACTCCGCCAGACCGCGAGCCACCTGGCCGGCGTCGTAGGCGATGCGGGCGATCGGCCGCTGCTGGCGGCGTACCTCGACCTGATCGGGACCCGGCTCGAGAGTCGCACCGTCGGGTCGTACCCAGGCGGTCCGGTCCTCGACCCAGAAGGCCGCCGTGAGGGTGGGGTCCCGCAGCGCCCGCCGGAGCACCTGCTCGACGGTCGTGTCCGGGTCCGGGTCGCGGACGAAGTCGCGCACCTGCGCGAGCGCGTCGAACCGGCGGCGGTCGAAGCGCCGGTCGACGGCCTCCTGGAAGCCGCGGTACGCCGACGCGGCCACCACGACCGCGGCGAGTGTCGCGACCACGGCCGGGACCGAGGAGTCGCCGGCTCGCTCGCCGAAGAAGCGGCCGGTGGCCACGACGACCACGACGAAGGTGAGCGCCAGCACGGCCGAGGACAACAGGTAGGCGACGGCACGACTGAGGACTCGCTCGACGTCGTAGAGGTGGTAGCGCGCCACCGAGAGCCCGGTCGCGATCGGGAGCAGGCCCATGAACCCGCCGACCGCCAGGCTCAGGAGCAGCGGATGGTCGGGCGACGCGTAGAAGGCCAGGGCCACGAAGGCGGGCAGCGGCACCACGACGACCGCCAACCAGAGCAGCTGCCGCCGCTCGCTGCCCCGTGAGCGTCGGAAGCGCACGAGCAGCGAGATCCCGGCCAGCGCGAACCCCGCGGCGCTCATCGCGCCGAGCAGACCGCGCACCACCTCCAGGGCGGGCGCGGCCTGGTCGCCCAGGGCCCATGGGCTGCGGACTCCGCTCATGGGCGGCTCGAGCTCCTCGGGCCAGGCCAGTGAGCTCGCGAACCACAGCGCCGACGCGACCGTCGAGAGGATCGCAGCCCGACGCCAGCGTGGCGAGATCGCCGAGCCGGTGGGCGTCAGGTGCAGGATCCAGGTCAGCAGGGCGAACCAGGCGATGAAGGCGCCGTCGCCCACGACGGCCGCCATGTCGGCCCCAGGCAGTGCGCCGGGGCGGGCGACCGCCCCGTAGAACGCATAGCCGTCGAGGACGCCGCTCGCCACGATGCTGGCGCCCAGGACCAGGAAGAGCCAGCCCACCGGGTGCTCCGGGCGACGGATCGCGAGGATCGCGCCGACCACCGCCGCGCTCGCGACGGTGGCGAGCAGCGGGACCGCCTCGAGGTCGATGTTGAGGAGATCGGGGCGGCCGGCGCGGTCGAGTGCACGCTCGAGCCAGAGGACCACGGCGAGCAGCGTCCCGGTGGCGGCGAGGATCGCCGCCACGGCGATGACGTTGCGCGCCGGTGCGGCCACTCACCGATGGTGGCACCGATGGCCGGGATCCGCCTCAGGGTCTGCCCTGATCACGTTCGTGGGGACCGCCCCGATGTGGCTGTGTCACGTCGCGCCGACAGTGGATCGGGACGGTTCTCCCTCACGAAAGGCACTGCCATGCTGCAGACGACAGAGACGCCCAGGAGCGTCGTACGACCTCTCACCGGGTGGCAGACCGCCCTGCTGGTGGCGGCACCAGCGGTCGCGGTATTCGCCCGCCTTCTGCTGACCCCGTGGTACCAGGACGACAGTGACCAGCCGGACAACGTTCGCTTCCTCGGCGAGATCGCGGGCTCCACGCTGCGCAACGACATCGGGGCGATGCTGACCCTGGCCAGCGCGGTGCTCTTCGCCGGTGCCGCGATGGTGGTGGGCCTGCTGGCCCGGCAACACCTGCCGCGGGTCGCCGCGGTCGGGACCGGTCTCGCCACCGCCGGGGCCTTCGGCCTGGCGATGTTCGCGGACCAGCTGGTGATCGTGGGACAGGCAGCCCGGCTCCACGGGCAGCGCCCCGCCATGGTCGAGCTCCTCGACCAGGCCTACAGCGCACCCCAGAGCGGGGTCTCCTACCTGATGCTCATTCTCGGGGCCGCCGGCTGGGCGCTCCTGGGTTTCAGCCTCTACCGGGGCCGGATCGTGCCTCGGGCCGCCGCGGTGCTGACGGGTGTCGGCGGTGCGGCGGTGATGCTCACTGCGCCCGGACCGCTCACCTCGTTCATCGCCGGTGCTGCCGTGGTGTCCCTCATCGGCCTGGGCTGGGTGGCCCTGGCCGCGCGGCCGGCCCGGGCATAGCCGGGCTGGACGCGGCGTTGCCCCCATGTGGAGACGTACGAGTCGATCGTCATCGGAGCGGGTCAAGGCGGTCTGTCGACGTCGTTCCACCTTCGACGGCTCGGCGTCGACCACGTGGTCCTCGACTCGAACGAGACGCCCGGCGGGGCCTGGCAGCACCGGTGGGACTCGCTCACGATGGACGACGTGCACGGCGTCGCCGATCTGCCCGACGGCCCCGCACCGGACCGCGGCCGGCGTCGCGCGAACGAGGCAGTGCCCGAGTGGTTCGCCGCCTACGAACGTGACTACGACCTGCCGGTGGTGCGCCCGGTGGCGGTCGACCGGGTGACCAGCGAGGGCGAGCTGCTCGTCGTGCGCGCCGGCGACCGCACCTGGACCACCCGCACGCTGGTCAACGCGACCGGCACCTGGACCCGGCCCTTCCTGCCCCACTACCCGGGCATCGAGACGTTCGCCGGTGAGCAGCTGCACACCGTCGACTACCCGGGCGCGCAGCACTTCGCGGGCAGACGGGTGCTGGTGGTCGGCGGCGGGGCGTCGGCGGTGCAGTTCCTCGGCGAGCTCGCCCCGGTGGCCGACACGGTGTGGGTGACGCGGAGGCCTCCCGTGTGGCGCACCGACGAGATCGATCCCGAGGCCGGTCGCTCCGCGGTGGCTCTCGTGGAGGAGCGGGTACGCCGCGGCCTCCCGCCGGCGAGCGTCGTCAGCGTCACCGGACTGGCCCTGCGTGAGCAGGAGCGCGAGGCGGAGAGGCTCGGGGCCTACCGCCGCCGGCCGATGTTCGACCGCATCGAGCCCGACGGGGTCCGCTGGGCCGACGGCTCGTTCGAGCCGCTGGACGCGATCCTGTGGGCGACCGGCTTCCGGCCGGCAGTCGCGCACCTGGGTCCGTTGCACCTGCGGTCCGTGCACGGCGGCATCCAGCTCGACGGCACCACCGCGGTTGCCGACCGCCGGGTGCAGCTGGTGGGCTACGGCCCCTCGGCGAGCACGATCGGCGCCAACCGGGCCGGTCGCGCGGCGGCGCTCGCGGTCTCCCGGCAGCTGCCGGCACGCGTCGCCTGAGCGACACCACGTCGCGGTATGTCGCGCTCTTGACGGTCGTTGGACAGGCACCATACGTTGCCGGGATGGACCTGCTGCCGTCCGCCCATGTCGACACGTTCTGCCGGGACCACCTGCCGCCGGCGGACCAGTGGCCGGAGCTCGTCTTCGAGCTGCCCGAGCTGCACTACCCCGACCGGCTGAACTGCGCGACGGCCCTGCTCGACGACGTCATCGCCCGGCACGGCGCCGACCGTCCGTGCCTGCACGCGCCGGGCGCGACCACCTGGACCTACGCCGACCTGCTGGCCGCCGCCAACCGCGTCGCCCGGGCGCTCGTCGAGGACCTCGGGATCGTGCCGGGCAACCGGGTGCTGCTGCGTGGACCCAACAACCCGTGGCTGACGGCGTGCTGGTTCGGCGTGCTCAAGGCTGGGGCGGTGGCGGTCACCACGATGCCCCTCCTGCGTCCCGGTGAGCTGGCCACCATCCACGAGATCGCCCGCCTCGACCTGGCGCTGGTCGACGAGCGGTTCCTCGACGGCACCGAGGGCCTGGCCGGCGCGGACGTCCGGGTGGTGGGGTACGGCGGCGCCGAGGGGCTGGCTGCCCTCATGGCCGGCAAGCCCGCGACGTACGACGACGTGGCCACCTCCTCCGACGACGTGGCGCTGCTGGCGTTCACCTCCGGCACGACCGGGCGCCCCAAGGCCACGATGCACTTCCACCGCGACGTGCTGGCGATCTGCGACACCTTCTCCCGGCACGTGCTGCGGCCGTCGCCCGACGACGTGTTCACCGGCACGCCGCCGTACGCGTTCACCTTCGGGCTGGGCGGGGTGCTCCTGTTCCCGCTGCACGCGGGCGCGTCGACGGTCCTGGTGGAGAGGGCGACGCCTGCCGAGCTCGCCGGGATCATCGACGACTTCGGTGTGACGACCTGCTTCACCGCGCCGACGGCGTACAAGGCGATGCTCGTGGCCGGTGCGACGCTGCCGTCGCTGAAGGCAGCTGTGTCGGCAGGGGAGCACCTCCCCGCGGCCGTCTGGCAGGCCTTCCTCGACGCCACGGGGGTGCGCATCATCGACGGCATCGGCGCGACCGAGATGCTGCACATCTTCGTGTCCGCGGCGGGCGACGACATCGTGCCCGGGTCGACGGGCCGCGCGGTGCCGGGCTACACCGCGACCGTGCTCGACCCGCACGGCCGGGAGGCGGCTCCGGGGGAGCCGGGGCGGCTGGCGGTGAAGGGGCCGACCGGGTGCCGCTACCTCGACGACCCCCGGCAGCGGGTCTACGTGCAGGACGGCTGGAACGTCACCGGCGACACCTTCACCCGCGACGCCGAGGGCTACTTCTTCTACCAGGCCCGCAGCGACGACATGATCGTCTCGTCGGGCTACAACATCGCCGCTCCGGAGGTGGAGGAGGCGCTGCTCAAGCATCCCGAGGTGGCCGAGTGCGCGGTGATCGGCGTGCCCGACGAGGCCCGCGGCTCGCTGGTCAAGGCGTTCGTCGTCCTCGCCGCGGGGGTGGCGGGGGACGAGCAGAAGGTGGACGAGCTGCAGGCGTTCGTGAAGGCCGAGATCGCGCCGTACAAGTACCCCCGCGCCATCGCGTTCGTCGACGCCCTGCCGCGTACGGCGACCGGCAAGCTACAGCGCTTCCGGCTCCGGACCGGCGGCTGAGGTGGACGCTCCTCCACGGCAGCTGATCCTGTCGCTCTACGGTCTCTACGCGCGCGAGGAGGGCGACTGGCTCTCGGTCGCCTCGCTCATCGCGCTGATGGCCGACCTCGGCGTCGACTCCGCGGCGGTGCGGTCGTCGGTGTCGCGGCTCAAGCGACGGGGCGTCCTGGAGTCGTCGCGGCGCGACGGCCAAGCCGGCTATGCGCTCTCGCCGTCGTCGCTGGAGGTGCTGCGCGAGGGCGACCACCGGATCTGGTCGCGTCCGCGGGCCACTGCGGCGGACGGCTGGCTGGTGCTGGTGTTCTCGGTGCCGGAGTCGGAGCGCGAACGCCGCCACGCGCTGCGATCCCTGCTGGCCAGCCTCGGCTTCGGCACCGTCGCCCCCGGGGTCTGGGTCGCCCCCGCGACGTTGTACGACGAGGCGGTGGCCGCGCTCGAGCGTGCCGGCCTGACGGCGTACACCGAGCTGTTCCGCAGCGACTACCTCGGTGCCGGCGACGTGGCGGCCCGGATGCGCGAGTGGTGGGACGTCGACGCCCTCACCGCGCTGTACGCCGAGTTCGTCGCCGCCTGGCGACCTGCGTTCCGCAGGCGCAGCCAGCTGCCACCGGCCGAGGCCTTCGCCACCTACGTGCCGATGCTCACCGCGTGGCGCCGGCTGCCCTATCTCGACCCCGGGTTGCCGCTCGAGCACCTGCCCGCCGACTGGCCCGGCATCGAGGCGGGCGAGCTCTTCACCGGGCTCGACGCGCGGCTGCGCGAGGACGCGCATGACCATGCGCATCCGATCGTGCACGGATGACTCAGGCGACCGGCACTCGCCGTCTGGGTGACACTGGACGGATGAAGTACGACCGGCTGTGGGAGCGCTTGCTGGAGTTCCTCAACGCGCTCGGGACCGCGAGGGAGGTGGCCCCTGGCCGGCTCGAGGTCACTCTCCCGGATTCCGACGGCCCGAGCCGGGCCGTGCAGATCGTGATGACGCGAGATGAGTGGGACGAGCTGGTCACCATCCCGTACGGCGCCTTCTCTGGTGCTGCCCGGCATGTGCAGCATGCCTTGCTCGCTCTGGAGCCGGGGGTGCCCTTCCTGGTCTACGACACGTACGACCTTCATCCGTCGACCACCGAACGGCTGCCTGTGGAGCCCATGGACGAGCAGCGGGTCGCCTACCTGGCCGAGCGGGCACGGCAGCACCCTGGTTCGGTCGGTTGGTTTGCCTATCCGCCCGCGCCTCCGTCGGCACCGGAGGACCAGGCCTAGCGCGGTGATCAATCGTTCGACCAAGACGCGGGTGGTCGAACGGTCGTTCAACCAAGATGGTCGAGCGTTTGAACACACACCGTGGTTGGTCGAACGAGTGATCAACCCGCGAGGGCCTGCCAGGTGTGTCCGATGGCCGCTGCCGTCGCGGACGAACACGGAGCCACCGCGAACGGGCGTTCAACCAGGATGGTCGAGCGTTTGGTCAAACACCGTGGTTGATCGAACGAGTGATCAACCCGCGAGGGCCTGCCAGGTGTGTCCGATGGCCGCTGCCGTCGCGGACGAACACGGAGCCACCGCGAACGGGCGTTCAACCAGGATGGCCGAGCGTTTGATCAAACACCGCGGATGGTCGGACGAGTGATCAACCCGCGAGGGCCTGCCGGGCGCGTCGGACGGCCGCTGCCGTCGCGGACGATCACGGAAGCACCGCGAACCCCTGCACCTCCACCACCGCGTCGGCGTCCCAGAGCCGCGCGACCCCGATGCCGGCCATCGCCGGGTAGTCGGCGCCGGCAACCCGCTTCCAGACGGCGCCGATGTCCCGGGCGTGGGCGCGGTAGTCGTCCATGTCGACGATGTAGATCGTGAGCGAGGTCAGGTCGGCCGGTGACCCGCCGGCCCAGTCGAGCGCAGTGAGCAGGTTGGTCAGCGCCTGCTCGAACTGGGCCACCACGCCACCGGGGACGATCGTGCCGTCGGCGGCCATGCCGGTCTGGCCGGCCAGGAAGACGGTGGTGCCGGTGGCGACCACGGCGTGCGAGAAGCCCGACGGGGTGGCGAGCTGGGGCGGGTTGACACGCTTCATGACTGCACGGCTCCTCCGTCGACGTTGAGGCCTTGGCCGCTGATCGCCCCGTTGTCGACGCACAGCAGCACCGCCGCCGCCACCTCCTCGGGCGTCACGAGTCGGCCGATGGGCTGCATGTCGGCGAGCAGCGCGCGGGCGTCCTCGGGGCTGCGCCCGGTCCCGGACGCGATGTGTGCGACCGACTCGTCGGTCATCGGGGTGTCGACGTAGCCCGGGCAGACGGCGTTGACGGTGACCCCCGAACGCGCGACCTCGGAGGCCGCCGTGCGCACGAGGCCGAGCACGCCGTGCTTGCTGGCGGTGTACGCCGCGATGCGGGCACCGCCGTGCTTGCTGGCGGTCGAGGCGATCACGACCACCCGGCCCCACCCGGTCGCCGTCATCGACGGCAGGGCCCGGCGCAGGCACCGGAACGGCGCGGTGAGGTTGAGGTCGAGCATCCGCTGCCAGTCGTCGTCGGAGGTCTTCACCAGCGGTGCCGACATGGCCGCGCCGGCGTTGACGACCAGGACCTCGACGGGTCCCCACGCCTCCTCGACTGCGGAGAATGCGGCGTCCAGCTGCTCGGGCGAGGTCACGTCGGTGGGCAGGACCAGCGACTCTCCCGGCAGTACGCCGGCCACCTCGCGCAGCGCGCCTTCCGACCGGGCGACCAGCGCCACCCGGTGGCCGGCCGCGGAGAGCGCCTCCGCGCAGGCCCGGCCGATGCCCTGGGAGGCCCCGGTGACCATGGCCACCGGGCTCATCGACCGGTCCAGTCGGGTGGCCGCTTCTCGTTGAACGCGGCGTGGAACTCGGCGTGGTCGCTGGTCGTCATCAGCAGCGCCTGCGTCATCGCGTCGAGCTCCATCGCCGCCCCGATGGGCATGTCGAGCTCGCGGGTGATGAGCGACTTGGTCTGTGCGTAGGCGAGCGTCGGCCCGTCGGCCAGCCGGCGCGCCAGTGTCGTCACCGCGTCGTCGAGCTCCTCGTCGGAGACCAGCTTCGAGACGAGCCCGTAGCGGTCGGCGGTCTCCGCGTCGATGGTGTCGCCCAGCATGAGCAGCTCGGTCGCGCGGCCGGCCCCGACCAGCCGGGGGAGGAGGTACGCCGCGCCCATGTCGCCGCCCGACAGCCCGACCTTGGTGAAGAGGAAGGCGAAGCGCGCCGAGGTGGAACAGACCCTAAAGTCGCTGGCGATCGCGATGACCGACCCCGCGCCGGCCGCGATGCCCTGGATGCCGGCCACGATCGGGATCGGGCACTCGCGCATCGCCTTGATGACGTCGCCCGTCATCCGGGTGAAGCCGATCAGGTCCCGCGGGTCCATCTTGATGAGCTCGCCGATGATCTCGTTGACGTCACCGCCGCCGCAGAAGCCCCGACCCTCGCCCCGGATCACCAGCACGTCGGCGTCGCCGCGGTGCGGAAGCTCGTGCAGCAGGTCGCGGAGGTCGGCGTAGGACTCGAAGGTCAGCGGGTTCATCTTCTCGGGCCGGTCGAGCGTAACGGTCGCGACCCGGTCGCCCACCTCGAAGCGGAAGTGCTGCCATTCGTCGGTGATGGGCACGCTGCCCCGGTAGCGGGTCACGGTTGTCCTCCCTGCTGACGGGCCTGCTGACGGGCCCGGACCAGTCCTCGGCCGATGATGGTGCGCTGCACCTCGGAGGCGCCCTCGTAGATGCGCGGCGCCCGCACCTCACGATAGAGCCGTTCGAGCAGGTGGCCCTGTTGCAGCCCGCGCGCGCCGTGCAGCTGCACGGCCTGGTCGACCACCCACTGGGCGCTCTCGGTCGCGAACAGCTTCGCCATCGCCGCGCTCTGGGTGATCTCGGCGGCCGGTGCGCCGCTGTCGTACGTCGTGGCGGCGGACCGCACGAGCAGCCGGCTCGCCTCGATGCGGGTGGCCATCTCCGCCAGGGTGTGCTCGACGGACTGCTGGCGGATCAGCAGGTCTCCGTGCACCTCGCGGGCCAGCGCCCAGTCGAGCGCCGATTCGAGAGCGGCCTGCGCCATGCCCACCGCGAAGGCCCCGACACTGGGCCGGAAGAGGTCGAGGGTGCGCATCGCCACGGCGAAACCCCGGTCGACCTCGCCGAGAACGTCCTGGCGGCCGACCCTGACCCCGTCGAAGACCAGCCGGCCGATCGCGTGCGGCGCCACCATTTCGAGGCGCTCGCCGGACAGTCCCTCGGTGTCGCCGGCGACCACGAACGCGGTGACGCCGCGGGCGCCTGCTGCCTCGGTCGTGCGAGCGAAGACGGAGTAGACGTCGGCGTCGGGGGCGTTGGAGATCCACGTCTTCTCGCCGCGCAATCGCCAGCCGGCGCCGTCGGGCTCGGCCCGCAGCGACAGCGCGGCGGCGTCGGAGCCGGCGCCCGGCTCCGAGAGCGCGAAGGCGGGCACGGTCGTGCCTGCCACCACCCCCGGGATCCAGCGCTCGACGACCTCGGGGGAGCCGGACTGGAGGATCGGGTAGCTGCCCAGCCCCTGCAGCGCCAGCGCCGTCTCGGCCTCCGTGGTGATCGCGGCCAGGGTCTCGCGCAGCAAGCAGAGCTGGAGGGCGGCGGCGTCACGGGGAGGCTCGTTCGGCGCACCACCGAAGAGACCGCGCAGCAGGCCGTGATCGCCCAGTGCCCGCAGGAGCGGCCGGTTGACGGCGCCGTGCACGGGTGGCACGGCGAGGAGGTGGCCGGTGGCGACGGCGCGGATCCGGGCGACGTACTGCTCCTGCTCGCCGGTGAGGCCGCTCCTCATGTCTGCGACCGTATTGCGCCTTGACAACTTCCGTCAAGAACGCAATATGTTGATCCGTATGCGCATCGCGGTGATCGGTGGCGGGCCGGGCGGCCTCTACTTCGGTGCCCTCGCCCAGCAGCTGGCGGGCCAGCTGGGCCAGCGGCACGAGATCACCGTCTGGGAGCGCAACGCCGCCGACGACACGTTCGGCTTCGGCGTCGTCTTCAGCGACGAGACCCTCGGGGGCATCGAGCACGCCGACCCGCACGTCTACGCCCAGATGAAGCGTGAATTCGCGATCTGGGACGACATCGACGTGCACTTCAAGGGGGAGGTCGTCTCCAGCGGCGGGCACGGCTTCGCGGCGATGTCGCGCAAGCGGCTGCTGGAGATCCTGCAGGCGCGATGTCGCGAGCTCGGCGTGTCCATCCACTTCCGCACCGAGGCACCCGACGTCGACGAGCTGGCCCACACCCACGACCTCGTGGTTGCCTGCGACGGGCTCGGCTCCGCGGTCCGGAGCAGGTACGCCGACGTCTTCGAGCCGACGCTGGAGGAGCGCGACGCCAAGTACATCTGGCTCGGCACCGACAAGGTGTTCGACGCGTTCAAGTTCTACGTCGCGCAGACGCCGTACGGCGTGATGCAGATCCACGGCTACCCCTACGACGCCACGGGCAGCACCTTCATCGTCGAGATGACCTCGGCGGTGTGGGAGAAGGCCGGCTTCGCCGAGCTCGCGGACCGCACGTGGTCACCGGGCGAGTCCGACGAGCCCTCGATCGACCGGATCCGCGAGCTCTTCGCCGACGTGCTGGAGGGCCACCAGGTGAAGGCCAACAACTCCCGCTGGATCAGCTTCACGACGGTCCGCAACGAGCGCTGGGTGCACGACAACGTGGTGATCATGGGCGACGCCGCGCACACGGCGCACTTCTCCATCGGCTCCGGCACCAAGCTCGCCATGGAGGACGCCCTCGCCCTGGCGGCCTGCCTCCACGAGGCTGCCCAGGAGGGTGACGGCGACCTCGGCTCCGCGCTGGCGACGTACGAGGCGGAGCGCAAGGCGGTCGTCCTCTCGACCCAGCGTGCCGCGCAGGCCAGCCTGGAGTGGTTCGAGAACCTTCCGCAGTACGTCCACCAGGAGCCCTTGCAGTTCGCCTTCAACATCATGACCCGGAGCCGGCGGGTCACCTACGACAACCTGCGGCTGCGCGACCCGGAGTTCGTGGCCCGCTGCGACCAGTGGTTCGCCGGGCACATCGGCAGCCCCGACCCCTGCCCACCGATGTTCCAGCCCGCGCGGATCGGGGAGCTCGACCTCGTCAACCGGGTCGTCGTCTCCCCGATGGACATGTACGTCGCCGTCGACGGCCTGCCGTCGGACTTCCACCTCGTACACCTCGGCGGCAAGGCGCTCGGCGGCGCCGGGCTGGTGATGACGGAGATGGTGTGCGTGTCCCCGGAGGGCCGGATCACCCCTGGCTGCACGGGATTGTGGGACGACGAGCAGCAGGCGTCCTGGCGCCGCGTCACCGACTTCGTGCACACCAACTCTGCCGCGAAGATCGGCCTGCAGCTCGGCCACTCCGGCGGCAAGGGCTCGACGAGGCTGATGTGGGAGGGCATCGACCAGCCGCTCGACGACGGCAACTGGGAGGTGGTCGCGCCGTCCCCCGTGCCCTACCGCGAGGGGGTCAACCAGGTGCCGCGAGAGCTGACCCGCACCGAGATGGACGCCATCCGCGACGAGTTCGTCGAGTCCGCCCGGCGCGGCGCCGACGCCGGGTTCGACCTGCTGGAGCTGCACAGCGCGCACGGCTACCTGCTCTCGGCGTTCCTGTCGCCGGTGACGAACCGGCGCAGCGACGAGTACGGCGGCGACGTGCACTCCCGGCTGCGCTTCCCGATCGAGGTGTTCAGCGCGGTCCGCGAGGTGTGGCCGCGGGAGCGGCCGATGACCGTGCGAATCTCGGCCACCGACTGGGTCGACGACGGCCAGACCCTGGAGGAGTCGCTCGAGGTCGCCCGGGCCTTCGTCGACGCGGGCGCGGCGGCGATCGACGTCTCCACGGGCCAGGTCACCTCGCGCGAGCGCCCGGAGTTCGGGCGGTCCTACCAGACGCCGTACGCCGACGCGATCCGTAACCGCCTCGGGGTCCCGACCCTCGCGGTCGGCGTCATCTCCTCCTTCGACGACGTCAACTCCATCCTGATGGCCGGCCGCGCCGACCTCTGCGCGATCGGCCGGGCGCACCTCTACGACCCCTCCTGGACCCTGCACGCCGCCGTCGAGCAGGACTACGACGGACCCGGTGCACCGTGGCCGCTGCCGTGGCTGCCCGGCCGCCGCAAGCCGCAGACCGGGCGCACCGACGGACCCCGCCCCCGCCTGCAGCTGATCCGGGAGGGCGGACAGGGCACCCGGCACCGGCGCTGGCAACCGCTGTGAGAGGTGAACGCGGGTACTACCCTGACGCCATGGGGGAGACACCGGAACCGTCCCAGATGCGCATCTCCGACGCCGACCGCCAGCGGGTGGCCGAGGTGCTGCGCGAGGCCGCCGGCGACGGGCGGCTCGACTTCGACGAGCTCGACGAGCGGCTCGAGGCCACGTGGTCGGCCAAGACGTACGGCGACCTCGTGCCGCTTACCCTGGACCTCCCTACCCACCCGCACCACGTCGTGCCCCGGCCGGCGAGCGCGCCGGTGCCGCGACCGGTCCCCGGGGGCCTGGCCGCGCCGACGTACTCCACGTCGTTCGCGGTGATGAGCGGCGTGGCGCGGCGAGGTGCCTGGACCGTCGGGCCGACCCACACGGCGCTCGCGCTGATGGGCGGCGTCGACATCGACCTGCGGGAGGCGGTCTTCACCAGCCACGAGACGGTGATCACCGCGAGCACCGTGTGGGGCGGCATCGACATCATCGTCAACGCCCACACCCACGTGATCGTCGAGGGAGTCGGCATCATGGGCGCCTTCGACAAGGCGCGTGACAAGGTCCCGCCCGAGATCACCCCCGACTCGCCCATCGTGCGGGTGCGCGGGATCGCCCTGATGGGCGCCGTCACCGTGCTGCGGAAGGGCCCACCGAAGCCGCCGCGCAGGTTCCTGCACGGCGGCCATCGGTAGGCCTCGTCAGCTCGCGAGGGACGTCGTCCCTCCCCGATCAGCGTGTCGCGTCGGGGTTCGACTCCTCGGCCGCCGAGTGCACCTGCTCGCCCTGGTCGGCCATCTTCTCGGCGTGCTCCTTCGCCTGCGGGTCCTCCTCGCCGGGGATCCGCCCGGCCCGCTCGCGGTCGACGGTGAGGTTCTCGCCCGTCGTCGGGTCGAAGAGGTGGATCTTGGTGGCGTCCACCCAGATCTCCGCCTCGTCACCCTCGCTGATCTTGCTGGCACCGTCGAGGCTGACGACGACCTGCGTGCGCATCGCCTCGCCGTCCAGGTCCTTCTCGAGCTGGTCGAGCTGCTGTTGCACCTCCGGCGGCGCCTCGAAGGGGATGTAGGCGAAGGCCTCGTTGCCCAGCCACTCGACGACGTCGACCTTGGCCTTGAACGTCGAGCCCGGCTTGCCCCCCGTGACCACCGAGGCGTCCTCGAAGTGCTCGGGGCGGATGCCGGCGATCAGCAGGCCCTTGCCCTGGGCGTTCTTGGCCCGCTCCTCCGGGATGGTGACCGTGCCGAACGGCAGCTTGACCGACGTGCCGTCGACCTCCGCGGGCACGAAGTTCATCGGCGGGGAGCCGATGAAGCCGGCGACGAAGAGGTTCCCGGGGTTCTCGTAGAGCTCGCGCGGCGACGCGAGCTGCTGGAGCACGCCCCGCTTGAGCACAGCGACCCGGTCACCGAGCGTCATTGCCTCGGTCTGGTCGTGGGTGACGTAGACCGTGGTGATGCCGAGCCGCTTCTGCAGCCGCGAGATCTCGGTGCGCATCTGGCCGCGGAGCTTGGCGTCGAGGTTGGACAGCGGCTCGTCGAAGAGGAACGCGTCGGCGTCGCGGACGATCGCCCGACCCATCGCCACCCGCTGCCGCTGACCGCCCGACAGGTTGCCGGGCTTGCGATCGAGGTGCTCGTCGAGCTCCAGCGTCTTCGATGCCTTGCGCACCTTCTCGTCGACCTCGCTGTCGGAGGCACCCGCGAGCCGGAGCGGGAACGCGATGTTCTCGTAGACCGTGAGGTGCGGGTAGAGGGCGTAGTTCTGGAACACCATCGCGAGGTTGCGGTCGCGCGGAGCCAGGTCGTTCACCTTCCGGTCGCCGATGACCATGTCGCCCGAGGTGATGTCCTCGAGCCCCACGATCATCCGCAGCAGCGTGGACTTCCCGCAGCCCGACGGCCCGACGAGGATCATGAACTCCCCGTCGGCCACGTCGATGCTGACGTCATTCACGGCCGGGAATCCGTCGCCGTACTTCTTGACGATGTTCTGCATGGTGATGGCAGCCATGACCTCAACCCTTCACTGCGCCGCTGGTGAGACCCGCGACGATCTTTCGCTGGAACAGCAGGACGATGATGATGATCGGGATGGTCGAGACGACGGCTCCCGCGGCCAGCAGGGACGCCGGCCGGTTGAACGGGTCAGCGCCGACGAAGAACGACAGCGCTGCCGGAATGGGTCGTGCTGCCTCGGTCGAGGTCAGCGAGATGCCGAACACGAAGTCGTTCCACGCGAAGAAGAAGGTCAAGATCGCGGCGGTGAAGACACCCGGCGCGGCCAACGGGACGATGACCTTGCGGAACGCCTGCCACGACGTGGCGCCGTCGACCTGGGCGGCCTGCTCCATCTCCCACGGGATCTCGCGGAAGAAGGCGGAGAGGGTCCAGATCGCCAGCGGCAGCGTGAAGGACATGTAGGGGATGATCAGGCCGGGCCAGGTGTCGTAGATGCCGAAGGTGCGCCACATGTCGAACAGCGGGCCCACCAGCGACACCACCGGGAACATCGCGATCACCAGGGCCAGCGTGAGCACGAACTTCTTGCCGGTGAACTCCAGCCGGGCGATGGCGTACGCCGCCAGGGTGGCGATGATGACCGACAGCAGCGTGGCGATCAGCGAGATGCCGATGGAGTTGATGATCGCCCTTCGGAACTGGTCGTCGGCGAGGACGTCGGAGTAGTTCTGCCACCCCGCACCGCCGCCGTCGCTCGGGAGGAAGCCCGGGCTGCCGGTGGTGATGGCCTCCGGCGACTTGAAGGAGAGCGAGATGATCCAGGCGACCGGCAGCAGGCACCACACGAGAATCAAGATGGCGCCGATCACGGTGCCGACGCGGTTCTTCGTGCTCATGTCATCCCTCCTGTCGGGCCGCGGCGAGGTCGACGCGGAACACCTTGACGATCACGAACGCGATCACCAGCACCGAGAGGAACAGCAGCACCGAGAGCGCTGAGCCGATCCCGAGCTGGAACTGCTCGATCACCTGCCGGTAGGTCAGGAACGACACGGACTCCGTGCCCTGCGCACCCGCCGTCATCACGAAGATGTTGTCGAAGATCCGGTAGGCGTCCAGGGCCCTGAAGAGGACGGCCACCATGATCGCCGACCGCATGTTGGGCAGGATCACCTTCCACAGCCGTTGCCACCAGGAGGCACCGTCTACCTGGGCGGCCTCGATCATGTCCTCCGAGACCTGGGCCAGACCGGCCAGCAGCAGCAGCGACATGAACGGAGTGGTCTTCCAGATCTCGGAGACCATGATGGCGATCATCGCGCTGGGATACTCGCCGAACCAGTTGAAGTCGTTCCCGATGAGTGGCAGCCAGCTGTTGACGAAGCCGTTGGAGTTGCTGAAGGCGAACTGCCAGGCGAAGCCGGAGACCACGGTGATGATGCCGTAGGGGATGAGGATCGACGTACGGATGATGCCCCGGGCGAAGATCACCCGGTGCATCACCATGGCGAACGCGAAGCCGATCACCAGCTCGATCGCCACCGTCACCACCATGATCAGCACGGTGTTGGCGGTGTCTCGCCAGAACAGGCTGTCGGTGAGTGCCGTCAGGAAGTTGGAGAGGCCCACGAACTCACGGTCGTCGGGAGCGGTGAGGCTGTAGTTGAAGAGGCTGAGGTACAGCGCCCGAAGCATCGGGAACGCCGTCACCAGCAGCATCAGGACGATCGCCGGGGCGACCAGCTTCATCCCGAGCCTGTTCTCGGCCCGGGTCCGGTCGCTGGGATCGACCCTCGGCGCCTTCTCGCTCTTCCTGGGGGCCGTCACGGTCGTGCTCACAGGAGACTCCTTCCGCTCAGCACGTCTTTCAGGAACTTCGCAGACTCCGCAGGGGTGTCCTCATCGACGGCTGTGGGCGAGTGCCACACCGACTGGACCGCGCTCGAGATCTGGCTGTAGAACGCGCTCTTGGGGCGCGGCCCGCCGTCCTCGATGCTGGTGCGGTAGAGCTCGAGCAGCTCGGGCGGGTAAGCCTCGGCCAGCTCGGGGGAGTCGTAGACCGAGCCACGTGCAGGCATCAGGCCCTCGTTGACGGCGAGCGCCGACTGCGCCTCCGGGCTCGTGATGCAGGCAGCCGCCTCCTTGGCGAAGTCGAGATCCTCGGAGTAGGCACCCACCCCGATGTCGATGCCGCCGATCGGCGGCCTCGAGGGCTCGCCCTCGACGGTGGCGGGGTAACGGGCGAAGCCGAGGTCCTTGAACTGCTCCTCGTCGAGCGAGTCGCCGACCAGGCCCTCGTAGTTCTTGTAGACGAAGGTCCAGTTGGTCATGAACTCGCCGGGACCCTCCTCGGGGAACATCTGGCCGAGGCTGGTGCCCTCGTTGGAGACGGTGAAGTCGGCTTGGGCGGCGCTGGAGTCGGCGAGCTTGCTGATGATCGCCGCCGCCTCCCTGCCGGCGTCGGAGTCGATGTCGACCTTCGCGTCGCGACCGGCCTCGGTGTCGCTGATGATGTCGCCACCGGCGCCCATCACCATGGCGTTGATCCACACGACGTAGGCCTCGTAGCGGTTGGCCTGGACGCCGACGGTGCCGCCCTCGGAGTCGGCCGCGTCGATGATCTGGTCCCAGGTGACCGGCTGCGACATGTCGAGGCCGGCGGCCTCGGCGAGCGACTTGCGGTACCAGAGCAGCTGGGTGTTGGCCCACTGCGGGGCGGCGTAGACCTTGTCCTCCCACATCACCGTGTCGGCCGCGCCCGACAGGACGTCGTCATCGACGATCGAGCTGTCGAGCTCGGCTAGCCAGCCGGCGTTGGCGAACTCGGGCACGAAGACCGGGTCGAGGCTCATCAGGTCGGTCGAGCTGTCCTCGGCCGCGAGCCGGCGGGCCAGCTGGGTGCGCTGGTCGGTCGCACTCGTGGGGAGAAGCTGCAGCTCCACGTCGTACTTGTCGGTGCTGCACTGGTCGGCGAGCTGGCCGAGCGTCTCCTGGCCATCGGGGTTGATGTACCAGTTGAGTACCGGCTTGCCGCTGCCGTCGCCTCCGCACGCCGCCAGCAGTCCGGCCATGCCGATCAGGCTCAGGCCGGCCGCCAACGAGCGCCGTACCCCTCCTCGGTGCATGGGTCTACTCATGCCAACTCCCTCCTGTGGTCTAGGTCACGTCTATCCCTAGTTGGGACGTTTGGCAACCATGAGCGCATCACCCGGGTGCGGCGCGGTCGGCCGTGCGCCGGATCGCGTCGCTGAACGTGTCGAAGAGTTCGGGCGGCAGGTCGTGGCCCATCCCGTCGATGAGGACGAGCTCCGCGTCCGGCACCGCCGCGGCGGTCGCCCGGCCCCCGGAGACGTGCACCATGCGGTCGGCCGCTCCGTGCACGACCAGGGTCGGCAGCCGCACCTCACCCAGCCGCCGGGTGCGGTTCGGCTGGGTGAGGACGGCCAGCATCTGGCGGAGCACGCCGGCGGCCGAGAAGCCGCGGTCGAAGGTCTCCTTGGCGCGCGCCCTGGCGTCGGCCTGGTCCACGGGGAACGCCGGCGAGCCGATCATCGCCCATGTCGCCGCGCTCGACGCGACGTAGGCCTCGCGCCCGGCCCTCCTGTTGCCGATGAGCATCGGCAGCAGACGCGGGCTCTGCCAGCCCACGGTGCGCCGCCCGGTCGTCGACATGATGCTCGTCAGGGAGCGCACTCGGGCGGGTCGCTCGACCGCCATCGTCTGCGCCACCATGCCGCCCATCGAGACGCCGGCCACGTGCGCCGACTCGATGCCGAGGTGGTCGAGCAGGCCGAACGCGTCGTCGGCCAGGTCGCTCATGGAGTACGGCGCGCGCACGGGGCGGCCGGCGAACGCCCGCACCAGCTGGGCGCGGGTGACCCGGCCGGGAACCTTGGTGGAGCGGCCGGTGTCGCGGTTGTCGAAGCGGATCACGAAGAACCCGTGGCCGGCGAGCCGGCGGCACAGCTCCGGGTCCCACCAGGTCATCGGCCCGCCGAGACCCATGACGAGCAGCAGGGGATCGGCGTCCGGGTCGCCGTAGGTCTGGTAGCAGAGCTCCACGGCGGCGCTCACCGGGGCGAACAGCTCCTCGGAGACCGTGGTGTCCGGCTGCCGGGAGGACGTCGAGGACATGGAGCCAGTCAACACGACGGCGCCGGGCGGGGCACCCTCCCGCCGGACTAGCTGTCGAAGTCGATCGCGGAGAAGCTGCGCAGCTTGCTGAGCTGGTGCTCGGAGGTGATCGAGCGGATGGTGCCGCTGCGCGAGCGCATCACGAGCGAGTGGGTCGTGGCGCCGTCCGGGCGGTAGCGCACTCCCCGCATCAGCTCGCCGTCGGTGATGCCGGTGGCGACGAAGAAGCAGTCGTCGCCGGTGACGAGGTCGTCGGTGGCGAGGACGTGCTCGGGGTCGAGGTCGTGCCCGGCGTCGATGGCCCGCTGCCGCTCGGCGTCGTCCTGGGGCCACAGGCGGCCCTGGATCACGCCGCCGAGGCACTTCATCGCGCAGGCGGAGATGATCCCCTCCGGGGTTCCGCCGACGCCCAGCAGCAGGTCGATGCCGGTGTCGGGTCGGGCGGCCATGATGGCGCCGGCCACGTCGCCGTCGGTGATGAACTTGATGCGGGCGCCGGTGGCCCGGATCTCCTCGACGAGCCGAGCGTGCCGCGGCCGGTCGAGGACGACGACCGTGACGTCCTCGGGGCGCGAGCCCTTCGCCTTGGCGACCTGGTGGATGTTCTCGGCGACCGGGTAGCGGATGTCGACCACGCTGGCCGCCTCCGGCCCGGTCACCAGCTTCTCCATGTAGAACACGGCCGAGGGGTCGTACATCGTGCCGCGGGGCGCGACGGCCAGCACGGAGATGGCGTTGGCCATGCCCTTGGCCGTCAGGGTGGTGCCGTCGATCGGGTCGACCGCCACGTCGCAGTCGGGACCGGTGCCGTCGCCGACGTTCTCGCCGTTGAAGAGCATCGGGGCGTTGTCCTTCTCGCCCTCGCCGATCACCACGGTGCCGTTCATGCCGATCGACGAGATCATCACGCGCATGGCGTGGACGGCCACGCCGTCAGCGTCGTTCTTGTCGCCCCGCCCCACCCAGCGGCCGGCAGCCATGGCCGCGGCCTCGGTGACCCGCACCAGCTCGAGGGCCAGGTTGCGGTCCGGCGACTGGGGGGCGACCGTGAGGTCCTTAGGGCTCATGGCCGCATGCTATCGCCGGGTTGCGGCCTGGTGGAGGGCCCGTCCGGCGACACCCCGGCCGACGCCGGGTAGCGGCGCACCGAGGTCGCCTTGACCGAGAGCCAGACCGCACGGCCCGGGGTCAGCCCGAGCTCGGTCGCAGCGGCTGGCGTGACGTCGGCGATCAGGTCAGGCTCGGCATGCACGAGCAGCCGTACGGCGTCGCCGTGGGGCGACACGTCCGCGACCACGCCGCGCCAGCGCAGGCGAGGGGATCCGACGGGCTCCTCGAGGGAGATCGCCACCGCGTCGGGCGTGAAGCTCATCAGCTCGTCCTCGTGACGCACCACGTTGAGGCCGACGAGCCGGGCGACGTGCTCGGTGCGGGGACGCTGCGACACCTCGGCCGGCGTACCGACCTGGGCCACCTCGCCGCCGTCGAGCACCACCACCCGGTCGGCGAGGGTGAGCGCGTCGATGGCGTGGTGCGTGATCAGCAGCGTGACACCGTCGTACGACGACAGGTGGCGGCCGAGCTCGATGCGCAGCGCCATCGCGACCTTGACGTCGAGACCGGTCAGCGGCTCGTCGAGCAGCAGCAGCCGGGGCTTCGTGGCCAGCGCGCGGGCGATCGCCACGCGCTGCGCCTGGCCGCCGGAGAGCTGGCGCGGCTTGCGGCTGGCGAGCTCGCCCACCCCGAACCTGTCCAGCCAGACCCGGGCGTCGGTGTCTGCCTCGGCGCGCGGCACGCCGCGGGCCCGGGGCCCGAAGGCGACGTTGTCGAGGGCGCTGAGGTGCGGGAAGAGCAGCTGGCCCTGGAAGACCAGGCCGACGCTGCGCTCCCGGGCCGGGACGGCGAGGAGGTCGGTGCCGTCGAGCCGCGCGTGCCCTTCGGCCGGCGCGAGGCCCGCGAGGGCGCGCACCAGCGACGACTTGCCGGCGCCGTTGGGCCCGATCACGGCGATCACCTCACCGGCCGCGGCCGTGAAGGACGCACGCACCCGGCCCGGCACCTCGACGCGGACGTCGAGGCCGGTGCCGGTCGGGTGGTCGCTCACGCGCCGGCCATCCGGGTGCCGAGCCAGCGGTCGCGCAGCGCGAGGAGCACGACGACCGAGACGAGGAGCATGACGAGGCTCAGCGCCAGCGCGGCGTCCTGGTCGGACTGGCGCTTGACGTAGATGAGGGTGGGCATGGTCTGCGTGGTCCCGGGGTAGTTGCCGTTGAACGTGATGGTCGCACCGAACTCTCCCAGTGAACGCGCCCAGCCGAGCACCGCGCCGGCCACGATGCCGGGCAGCGCCAGTGGCACCGTGACCCGGCGGAAGGTGGTCCACCGGGTGGCGCCGAGCGTCGCCGCGGCGGCGTCGTACTCCGGGTTCGTCGAGCGCAGCGCCCCCTCGATGCTGATCACGACGAACGGCATGCAGACGAACACGTGGGCCAGGACCACTCCCCAGGTCGTGAACGGGAAGCCGAAGCCGGTGGCGTCGAGCAGCGGCTCCCCGAGGAAGCCGGTCCGGCCGAACGCCGTCCGGAGTGCCACCCCCGCCACCACCGGCGGCAGCACCAGCGGCACGGTGACGAGCGCGCGCAGCACGCCGCGACCCCGGAAGTCGACCCGCGCCAGCACCCAGGCCAGCGGCAGGCCGAAGACCAGGCAGATGGACACCGCCGCCGTGGAGGTCACCAGAGACAGCCACAGCGCCTCGCGCAACGGCTCCGACCGGAGCTGGCTGGGCAGGTCCGGCCAGTCGGTCGCGGCCACCATCGCCACGAGCGGCACGGTCAGCAGCAGCGTCGCGACGGCGGCCGGCACCACCAGCAGCGCCGGCGCCCGGCCGAGGTTGTCCCTCATCGGTGCCTCACGGCGCGGAGAACCCGGCGTCGGCGAGCGCTGCCTGGCCCTTGTCCGAGAGCACGTAGTCGACCCACTCCTGCGCCAGGTCGGCGTCCTTGCCCTGCTCGAGCGTGGTCGTGAGGTACGACGTCAGCTGGTGCTCCGCGCCCGGGATCTCGACGGTGGCGACCGAGTCGCCCGCGGCGACCGCGTCGCTGGCGTAGACCAGGCCCGCGTCGGCCTCGCCCGACGTCACCTTGTCGAGGGTGGCGCGCACGTCGTCCTCCAGGCTCGCCGGCTCGGCGGTGACGCCGTTGGCCTCGAGGACGGCCAGGGCGACCCGGCCGCAGGGCGCCTCGTCGGAGCACCGCACCCAGGTAGCGCCCTCGAGGTCGTCGAGGCTCCTGATGCCCGCGGGGTTGTCGGGCGGGGTCACGATCGTCAGCACGTTGGTGGCGAAGGTCTCGACGTCCCCGGTGACCCCGGCGTCCTCGGCAACCTGCATGGAGGTCTGGTCGGCGGTGGCGAGGACGTCACCGGGTGCGCCGTCGGCGACCTGCTGGGCGAGGTCGGTGCTGGAGCCGAAGGAGAAGGTGACCTCGGCGCCCGTGGCCTTCTCGAAGCCGGTCGCCATCTCCTCGTAGACGTCGGTCAGCGATGCCGCCGCGAGCACGGTCAGCCTGCCGCTCCCGCTCCCGTCGTCGCCGCCGTCGTCACCGGAGCACCCGGAGAGGAGGCCGAAGACGAGGGGCAGGGCCAGGGCGGCAGCGAGCCTCTTCACGGGACCTCCACGATCACGTTGGTGGACTTGACCGATGCGTAGGCGCGCACCCCGGGCTCGAGACCGAGCTCCGTGGCGGCGTCGCTGCTCATCAGCGAGACGATCCGGTAGGGCCCGCAGACCAGCTCGACCTGCGCCATCACCGTGTCCTTGCGGACGGCCGTGACGATGCCGTGCAGCCGGTTGCGAGCGCTGACGGCTGCCGCGCGGGTGCGCTCGCGGTCGGGGGAGTCGGCCAGCGACGTGGCCAGCTCGGCGAGCGCGATGCCGTCGATGCGGGAGGGGCCGTCGCCGGGCAGCACCGGCAGCCGGCCGTTGTCGAGCCAGCGGCGGACGGTGTCGTCGCTGACGCTCAGGAGGTCTGCTGCCTCCGCAATTCTGTAGGTGGGCACGCGTGAAGTATTCCGCATGTGCGGAACACTTCCCGCAGCGGCCCCCCGCGAAGACGGACTCCCGGGCTCCCGGTCGGCCGGCGGGACCGTCCTGAGAGGATGGCCGGCGTGAGTGAGAAGCCGGGTCGGTACCAGCGCTCAGCCGCCGGCATGGTCGGTGCCCTGCTGGTCACCGTGATCGCCATCTTGGGGTTCGTGGGCCTGCGCGCGCTCAATCGCAACGACCTCGAGGCCAGCCCCGAGACGGTCGACTACCTCGAGGCGGTGCGCAACCTCCAGGGGGCCGGCCGCCAGGTGGCCTACCCGCCCTCCCTGCCCGGAGGGTGGCGGGTGACCAGCATCGACTCGGTGCCCGGTGACCACCCGGTCTGGGGGCTGGGGATGCTCACCGACCGGGGCGACTTCGTCGGCGTACGGCAGGAGGACGAGTCGGCCGACGACCTGGTCGAGGCCTACGTCGACGAGGAGGCCACGCAGGGCGACCCCGTCTCGGCGCCGGGGAGCCTGGCACCGTCGTGGGAGACCTGGACCGACCAGGGCGGCGACGTGGGGTACGCCGCCGACGTCGACGGCGAGACGGTCCTCGTCTACGGGTCGGCCGGCGTCGACGACGTGCGCGAGCTGCTCGAGCGGCTCACCCAGGACGCGCTCGCCGGTTGA
This sequence comes from Nocardioides sp. LHG3406-4, assembly GCF_049897745.1. Taxonomy (NCBI): domain Bacteria; kingdom Bacillati; phylum Actinomycetota; class Actinomycetes; order Propionibacteriales; family Nocardioidaceae; genus Nocardioides; species Nocardioides sp. LHG3406-4. The sequence goes on along the minus strand of NZ_JAFCWV010000001.1, from coordinate 223,580 downwards.
CGGCGCCCGCCGGCGGCGTACGGTCTCGAACATGAGCGGAGACCAGCTGCAGCCCGAAGACACGCTCGACGACCGGGGTGTCGACGACATCCTCGACGAGGGCATCTCGCCCCCGGAGCGGTATCGCGGGGTCACCGCCAAGGGCGTGACCACCGCCGAGCAGATCGAGGGCGAGACCCTCGACGAGCGGATGGCCCAGGAGGAGCCCGAGGTCTGGGAGGACGCCGACGCCGAGGCGGACGCCGACATTCTCGACGGCGACGTCGGCGGTGAGGTCGGCACCCAGCGCACCGGTCGGCTCGCGTCGCCCGACCAGGGCGGCGACAGCCCCTACAACGACCTGTACGCCGAGGACGAGGGCATCGACGGCGCCGGCGCGAGCGCCGAAGAGGCCGCGATGCACACGATCGACGAGCCGGAGTAGCGCGTCCCGAGCATGACGAACGTCGACCTCGCGCGCTCGATCCTCGACGACTCCTCCTACGTGGTGCTCGCGACTGCTGACGCGACCGGGATGCCGTGGGCCTCGCCGGTGTGGTTCGCGCAGGAGGACTACCGAGAGCTCTTCTGGGTCTCCTTCCCCGGGGCGCGGCACTCGCAGAACATCGCGGCGCGCCCGCAGATCGGCATGGTGGTGTTCGACTCGACCGCCACCCCGGGAGCCGGGCAGGCCGTCTACATGCGAGCCGACTGCGAGCAGGTGCAGGACCCGACGTCGCTCGCAAGCGGGATGGCGGTGTTCTCCCGGAAGGCGGAGCGCCAGGGGATGCCCGCCTGGGGAACGGAGCGGGTGTCCGGCGAGGCCCGCCTCCGCCTGTACCGGGCGCGGGTCCGGGAGCACTCCATCCTCGACCCCGACTCGCCGTACGACGAGCGGGTCGACGTCCGCCCGTGACCCGAAGGTCGGGGAGCGCCCGCGTCGGCCCGGTAGCGCCGAGCGCGACCGTTCCTCAGTCGCCCGCGTCGCCCTCGACGACCTCGTCGAGGCGCTTGCGCGCGCCGTCGAGCCAGGCCTGACACGCCGTGGCGAGCTTCTCGCCGCGCTCCCACAGCGCGAGCGACTCCTCGAGGGTGGTGCCGCCCGCCTCGAGGGTGCGCACGACCTCGACCAGCTGCTCCCGGGCGTCCTCGTAGGAGAGCTGGTCGGGTGCGGACGTGTCAGCCATGGGTGTCTCCCTCGGATGGGTGGTCGAGCGTCTCGACCCGGTCGGTGGTGGCGTGGACGCGGCCGTCGGAAACGCGCACCGATACGGCCTGGCCGGCGGCGACGCCGGCGATGGAGGTGATGACGTGACCGTCGGCGTCCTGCAGCACGGCGTACCCCCGCTGCAGGGTGGCCAGCGGGGACAGCGAGCGGGCCCGCGCCCGGTGATGGTCGATGTCGTCGGCGGCCCGGTCGAGGCGGTGGGAGAGCGAGCGCCGAGCCCGCTCGCGCAGCGCGCCGAGCTCGTCGACGCGGGCATCGAGCAGGGTGCGCGGGTCGGCGAGCGCCGGCCTCGAGCGCAGCACGTCGAGACCGCCCTGCTCCCGGTCGAGCCACTGGCCGATCAGGGTGCGGATGCGACCGCGCGCCCAGACGACCCCCTGGAGCTCCTCGACCACGTCGGGCACCAGGCGTCGGGCCGCATCGGTGGGGGTCGAGGCGCGTACGTCGGCGACCAGGTCGAGCAGCGGCTGGTCGGGCTCGTGGCCGATCGCGGAGACCACGGGGGTGCGGATCGCGTGCACGGCCCGGATCAGGGCCTCGTCGGAGAAGGGGAGCAGGTCCTCGAGGGACCCGCCGCCGCGGGCGATGACGATCACGTCGACCTCGGGGTGCCGGTCGAGCCGCTCCACCGCCTCGATCACCTCGCTCGCCGACCGCGGCCCCTGCATGGCGGCGTACGCCACCTCGAAGCGGACCGCGGGCCAGCGGCGCGTGGCGTTGTCGATGACGTCACGCTCAGCCGCGGACTTCGGTGCGGTGACCAGGCCGACGCAGCCGGGCAGGAACGGCAGTGAGCGCTTTAGCTCGGGGGCGAAGAGGCCCTCGGCGGCCAGCAGCTGGCGCCGGCGCTCCAGGCGGGCGAGCAGCTCGCCGAGGCCGACCATCCGGATCTCCCGGGCCTGCAGGGAGAGGGTGCCGCGGTTGGGGTAGTAGGACGCCTTGGCGTGGATCACCACGCTGGCGCCCTCGACCAGCGGCGGGTCGAGGCTGTCGAGCAGGCTGCGCGCGCACGTCACGGTGACCGAGATGTCGGCCACCGAGTCGCGCAGGGTCATGAACACGGTCTGCACGCCGGGCCGGCGGGTGACCTGGGCGATCTGGCCCTCGACCCACACACTGCCCAACCGGTCGATCCACGACGAGATCGCGCTGGCGATCTGCCGGACCGGGGCCGGCTGCGTCGGAGAGGTCTCGAGGGCCACGGCGGTGAGCCTACGGGTGGGCGAGGACACCCGGCCGCGGCACGGTCTCGACTTCGCCGGGCCGGCATGCCCACCTAGACTCGGATCCATGACCGACCTGGGTGTGCCCGCCGTCCTCAGCGCCGAACAGGCCAAGGCCGTGCTGCTCGCCGCGCCCCGGGGCTACTGCGCCGGCGTCGACCGGGCCGTGATCACCGTGGAGAAGGCGCTCGACCTGTACGGCGCCCCGGTCTACGTGCGCAAGCAAATCGTCCACAACAAGCACGTCGTCGCCGACCTCGAGTCACGGGGGGCGATCTTCGTCGAGGAGCTCGACGAGGTGCCGACGGGTGCCACCGTGGTGTTCTCCGCCCACGGCGTCTCGCCCGAGGTGCACCGGCAGGCCGAGACCCGCGACCTCAAGACGATCGACGCGACCTGCCCGCTCGTGACCAAGGTCCACCACGAGGCCAGGCGGTTCGCGTCCGATGACTACGACATCCTGCTCATCGGGCACGCGGGCCACGAGGAGGTCGAGGGCACCGCCGGCGAGGCGCCCGAGCACATCCAGCTGGTGCAGTCGCCCGACGACGTCGCCTCCATCGTGGTCCGCGACCCCGCCCGGGTCGCCTGGCTCTCCCAGACCACCCTGTCGGTCGACGAGACGCTCGAGACGGTCGCCGCGATCCGTGAGCGCTTCCCGCTTCTGCTCGACCCGCCCAGCGACGACATCTGCTACGCCACCCAGAACCGCCAGCTCGCCGTCAAGGAGATCGCCCACGACGCCGACCTGGTGATCGTCGTGGGCTCCGGCAACTCCTCCAACTCGGTGCGGCTGGTCGAGGTGGCCCTCGAGGCCGGCGCCAAGGCGTCGTACCGCGTCGACGACGCCTCGGAGATCGACGAGGCCTGGCTCGACGGCGTCGCGAAGGTCAGCGTCACGTCGGGAGCCTCCGTGCCGGAGGAGCTCGTGCAGGGGGTGCTCGCCTACCTCGCCGAGCGCGGCTACCCCGACGCCCAGGCCGTGCACAGCGCCGAGGAGTCCCTCATCTTCGCCCTGCCGCCCGAGCTGCGTCGCGACCTGCGCCTGGCCCAGCGGGCCTGACCGACTCGACGCCATGGCCCGCTTCCTCGACCTGCACCCCGACAACCCGCAGCCGCGCCTGGTCGCCCAGATCGTCGAGGCGCTGCGCGACGACGCGCTGATCGCCTATCCCACCGACTCGGGCTACGCCCTGGGCTGCCAGCTCGGCAACCGCGACGGGCGGGACCGCATCCTCCGCATCCGCGACCTCGACGAGCGCCACCACTTCACGCTGATGTGCAGGGACTTCGCCCAGCTCGGTCAGTTCGTGCACGTCGACAACTCGGCGTTCCGGGCGATCAAGGCGGCGGTGCCCGGCCCCTACACGTTCATCCTGCCGGCGACCGGCGAGGTGCCGCGCCGGCTGATGCATCCCAAGAAGAAGACGGTCGGAGTGCGGATCCCCGACCACGTCGTCGTCTGCGCGATCCTCGAGCAGCTCGGCGAGCCCATCCTCACCAGCACCCTGATCCTGCCCGGGGAGGAGGAGGCGCGGACCATCGGCTGGGAGATCAAGGAGGACCTCGACCACCAGGTCGACATCGTGGTGGAGGCGGGGGAGACCTCCGCACAGCCCACCACCGTCGTCGACTGGTCGGAGGGCGAGCCCCAGGTGCTCAGGGTCGGGGCCGGGGATCCCTCTCGCTTCGAGTCCTGAAGGCGAGCGTGGCCAGGCACAGCGCGTAGCCGGCCACCAGCGCACCGCTGTGGTGGGCCAGCCCGCTGACCACGGCCTGGACGACGCCGTCGTGCTCCTCGGCGATCGCGCGGGGCACGGTCAGACCGATCAGCGTGAAGACCCCGACCATCATCAGTGGCGGGAACACGCCGACGGTGAAGAAGTCTCGGGCCCGGACGGCGAGCGCCAGGGCCAGGCAGAGCACCACGAAGCACAGGTCGAAGAACAGCGACAGCTCGCCCACGAGCAGCACGTTGACGACCACCACGGTGAGGACGGCGGCGAGTCCGAGGGCCACGACGTGGCGTCCCGGCTCGACTCCGGCGGTCGGGAAGGAGCGGGTCTGGCTCACGCGGTCACCGTACGGCGGGGCTCAGGCTCCGCTCGCACGCCGCGCCGTGTCGTCGCCTGATGCCTCGGGGTGGTCGCGATCGCCCCACGACAGGTCCAGCGAGTCGTCGAGGGGGTCGGCGTCGCGCCCCAGCGCCCGGAGGTCCCGGGAGAACTCCGTCGCGGCCAGGCTGCGCGTGGTCACCTCGACCTGTGCCGGCTCCTCGAGGGCGTCGTCGGTCACGCCGAGCTCGCTGAACTTGCGGGCGGTCACCAGCACGCGGCCCTCGATGGAGCCGACGGCCTGGTTGTAGGCGCCCACGGCGGCGGTCAGCGAGCGGCCGAGGCGGGTGAGGTTGCCGCCCATCGTGGCCAGCCGCTCGTGCAGCTCGCGGCCGAGGCGCTGCACCTCGGCGGCCTGGTCGGCCAGCCGCTCGTGGGACCAGCCGTGCGCGACCGTGCGGAGCAGGGCGATCAGGGTGGTGGGCGTGGCCAGGATGACGCGCCGCTCCGCGGCGTACTCGAGCAGGTCGGTCTGGGCGTCGAGTGCCGCCGAGAGGAAGGCCTCGGCGGGCACGAACATCACCACGAACTCCGGCGACTCCGGGAGCGCCTTCCAGTAGGCCTTGTCGCCCAGGCTGTTGACGTGGTGGCGCAGCTGGGCGGCGTGCCGGGTGAGGTGGTGGGCGCGGAGCTCGTCGTCGGTGGCCGTGGCGTCGAGGAAGGCGTCGAGGGGCACCTTGGCGTCGACGACGATCGAGCGCCCGCCGGCCAGCCGGACCACCAGGTCGGGACGCAGCGCCCCGCCGGCGAGCCGGGCCTGCTCGGTGAAGTCGCACCGGTCGACGAGGCCGGCGAGCTCGACGGCCCGGCGCAGGTGCAGCTCGCCCCACCGGCCCCGCACCTGGGGCTTGCGCAGGGCGGTCGAGAGCGAGGAGGTCTCGCGGCGCAGCGTGTCGGTGCTCAGGCGCATGCTGTCGACCTGCGCGTCGAAGTGGCCCTGCCACTGCGCCCGCTCGCGCTCGAGGTCGCCGAGCTGGCGCTGCAGCCGGTCGAGCCCCTGCGCGACGACGGCCTGGTCGGCCGCCCGCGCCTCGAGCGCCGTGGTCGCCTGGTCGACGCCTCGGCTGCGGGTCCACAGGTGGCCGACGAGCACCCCGAGGGCGAGCCCGACGGCGAGGGTGAGGAACAGCGTCACGATCTCCATGGCCCGAGCATGACCGGGCCCACCGACAGTCGGCCCGACAGTCTGCTCAGTCCGACAGGTCGACGACCCCGGGCGCGTGGTCCGACGGGGACCCGGTGCCCTGGGCGGGGTCCCGCTCGTCGCGGTCGATGAACGCGCCGGTGACTCCCCGAGAGCGCTGGGGCTTCGTCATGCCGAAGAGGCGAAGCGGGCGTGGTTCATGGTTCGTTGCGGGATGCCAGCCACAGCGTGTGCTCGCGGCTGATGGCCTCTTCGGCGTTCTCGACCTCCTGGGCCCACGCGGCCTCGTCCTCGGCAATGTCCAACCTGGCTTCTGCCTGTGCGAGGTCGGACACTGCTGCGGAGTACGCACGTGCGTTGAAGTCGTGCTGCTTCGTCTCCAGCCACGCCACAACAGCCACCACGAGTGCCGCTAAAGCGGGTCCGAAGAGGGGCACGGACTCCGAGAACGCAGAAAGAAGCGAAGCGACGACTCCCAAGAACTCAGTCGCGACGAGAGCGACACGCCACTGTGTAGAGCGCTCCTTGTTGTACTTGGCCTTCTTTGCGTACCAATCCTTCTGGTCAACCAATCGTAGTCTTCGGTAAACCTCCTTGCGCTCGCTCCAAGAATCCTGACGCTGCTCCCTCATCCACTGACTTACGGCAGGTACGTTGACGGCTTCTAGGCCAACGTGGCTGTACTGCCTCTGGATTCCATTTAGCCTGTCGAGAAGACTTCGCGTCGTGTCTTCCTCCGACATGTCCGGGTCGTTGAAAGGCTCCCCCCTTACGGCATACTTCCAAGCCAATGTCTTTGCAGACTCTGCGATTGCTCTCGCGTCATACCATGTCTTGTCTGGGCGACTCTTCCAGAGAAACCCTTCGACTAGCAGTGCCCCAACGAAGAGAAGCGTGGACGCGACTGCGAGAACGTCGATGTTCGATGCCCCTACTCGCCAGGCGGTCACTCCGAGGGCGGCAGCGAGGACGACCAACCCGAGGCGCAGTCTGGTTCCGTCCACGAAAGCGGTCTGCGCGTTGAGCGATGACTTGTCGGCAGCCTGAAACAGTTGCGGCATGTCGTCGTCGGTCACCTTGCGGAGGGCGGGCATGTCCACATCATGCACGCAGAGTGTCGGCGCGGGGCGCTACCGTGCCACCACCAACTACAAGGGGGGTTCGGATGGGTCATTGGCAGCAGCAGCGAGTGCAGGAGGTTGCTCTTAAGGCCGCAGCACGCAAGGTCGACAGCACGCGACACAAGTGCTTCGTGTCCTACCACGCTGCAGACACCGACGAGGTAACGCAGTTCCTCGACGACTTCGGGACCGAGTTCATCGCCAAGACCATTGGTGTAACCGATGAAGATGACTTCATCGACAGCGAGGACACGGGCTACATCATGGACCAGATTCGGACCAAGTACCTGGGGGACTCCAGTGTCACGCTCGTCCTGCTCGGCTCTTGCACGTGGGCTCGACGCTACGTGGACTGGGAGGTTTACTCGTCACTGCGGAGTAGCAAACACAGCAAGGTCAACGGCCTCCTTGCCGTTCAGTTGCCCAGCGTTTCGGGCAAGTCGATCACGCTGCAGGCGCGGGTCAACGACAACATCGAACGCGACTCCAACAGCAACGACATCGGCTACGCCCGGTACTACGTGCACCCGGGGTCCAAGGCGTCGCTTCGCTCCTGGATTGACGACGCCTTCCGCGCGCGGACCGCGCGGGCATCACTCATCGACAACACGCGGGCTCGTCGCGTGAGGAGCGCCAGCTGCCCATGAGCGGGCGGCCGGTCTGACCTGCACGAACGTCTCTTCCAAATGAACCGGTCCCAGGTATTGCCATAGCCTGACTAGGCCCCGGATGAGCCTCAGAGCCTCCGGGGCTTTGTCATGTCCGGATGCCCCCGGAACTTTCCACCGGTGTGCCTGACCTGCACCGACTCCATGAGGTCCACCGGCCCCGGAACCCTGGAAGGTGCCTGCCCGGCAACTCCCCGAGAGTGCCGGGGTTTGTCATGTCACGTCTACGACGACCGGCGCATGGTCGGAGGGTGCTCCGGCGTACTTGTCAGGGTCCCGCTCGTCGCGGTCGATGAACGCGCCGGTCACCCGGCTCGCGAACGACGGCGAGCCCAGGACGAAGTCGATCCGCAGCCCGCGGTTGCGCTCGAAGCGCTGCCGGTAGTAGTCCCAGTACGTGTACACGTCCGGTCCGGGCGCGAAGGGACGCACCACGTCGGCCCAGCCCTCGTCGAGGAAGGCCTGGAAGGCCGCGCGCTCGGGTGGCGTGACGTGCGTGGAGTTCCTGAACTGCGCCGGGTCGAAGACGTCCTCGTCGGTCGGGCAGACGTTCCAGTCGCCGGCCATCGCGGCGTCCTCGCCCAGCCAGGACCCCGAGGCCTCCCGCAGCCGGGAGAGCCAGTCGAGCTTGTAGACGTAGTGCGGGTCGGCGGGCTTGCGGCCGTTGGGCACGTAGACCGACCAGACGCGTACGCCGCCGCAGAGCGCCCCGACGGCTCGCGACTCGGCCGCCACCGGGTCGCCGTACCCCGGCATCCCGTCGAAGCCGACACGGACGTCGTCGAGCCCGATCCGGCTGATGATCGCCACGCCGTTCCACTGGTTGGTCCCGACCGCCGCGACGTCGTACCCCATCGACTGCAGACCCATCAGCGGCAGCTGGTCCTCGCGCGCCTTGGTCTCCTGCAGGGCGAGCACGTCGACGTCGTGCCGCTGCAGGAACGCCTCGACGCGGCCGATGCGAGAGCGGAGGGAGTTGACGTTCCAGGTGGCGAGACGCACCCGGTCACCCTAACGACGGCCGGCAGACCACTAGCGTGGTGCCCATGGAGAAGCTCGCCGCCTGGTCGGTGCACGCCTACACCGCCGTCGGCTCGGTGCTGGCCCTCCTGATGGTGCACTACGCCTATCGCAGCGACGAGCAGACCGTGCTGTGGCTCTTCCTGGTCGCGATGTTCGTCGACGGCACCGACGGCTTCATGGCCCGGCACTTCCGGGTGAAGCAGGTGGTGCCGCAGCTCGACGGCGCCCTTCTCGACAACATCGTCGACTACCTCACCTACGCGTTCGCGCCGATGGTGCTGCTGTGGGCCAACGGCTACCTTCCCGACGGTGCGTGGGGCGGCGTCGTGGCGTCACTGCCCCTGGTGGCGTCGTGCTACCAGTTCTGCCGCTCCGACGCGAAGACCGACGACCACTTCTTCCTCGGCTTCCCCAGCTACTGGAACGTCGTCGCGTTCTACGTCGTGGTGGCCGCCATGTCGGTCACCACCACGACCGTGCTGCTGCTGGTGTTCACGGTGCTGGTGTTCGTGCCGGTGAAGTACCTCTACCCGTCGCGCACCGAGGACCTGTGGTACCTCAACATGACCTTCTCGGCGGCCTGGCTGGCGGTCTTCGGGGTGATCGTCGCGCAGCTGCCCGACCCGTCGACGGCGCTGATCCTGGTCTCGCTGGCCTACCCGGTCTACTACGTCGTGGTGAGCCTGTGGCTGACCGCGAAGACGGCCCACCGCTCGCGCCGGCTCAGCTCGTCGGATCGTCCTGCAGACCCGGCAGCCACGCGCTGAGCACCCCCGGGGTCGCCGCGTCGGCGACCTCGATCGCCCGCTCCAGCGGCACGTCGACGATCCGTACGCTCTCGGCGCCGGCCGCCGTCGTGGCGACCAGGGTGGCGAGCCCGAGGCGCCGCTGGAACCACGTCTGGGCGACGACCCAGCCGATGATGCCGTCGGCGTCCAGCACCGTGCGCCGTCGCGTCGTGGTCCCGTCCCCCGAGACCAGGTGCTGCGTCGTACGCGCGTGCCCGAGGTGGCGGTACGCCGACTCGCCGAGCACGACGCCGAGGCCCACGACGGCCACGGCCAGGACGACCGCGGGCCACCAGGGCAGGTCGAGGACGACGGTCGCGACCACCGCGGCGACGACCAGGAGCGCGGGGAGGTAGAGCGAGCCGCTGTAGCTGCGTCGCCGGGCCAGCGGACCGTGCCGACGCAGCGGCACGTCGAGAGGCTCCGCCCCTGGGAGAACGTCGGCACCGACGCGGCGCGCGACCTCGACCGGAGCCGGGGGCAGGATCTCGGTCACGCCGTTCGCGACCCCGGTGGAGAGGGTCGACAGCTCGGCGCCGCCGACCAGGCGCAGCAGCAGGGGCTCGTCGAGCACGAGCCCGCGCACGCGAGCCTCCTCGACGCTGATGGACTTCGTGGTGAGGAGGCCGGCGGTGAGGTGCAGCGTGCCGTGCTCGCGGGTGAGGCGCAGGCCGAACCACTGCACGACGTAGCCGGTCACGGAGATGATGACCCAGGCGATGAGGGCGCCGACGAACAGCGCGAGGGCGACCAGCGGGATGGCGAACGAGACGACCCACTCCCAGGCGCTGGACAGATGCTCGCCGTCGAGGAACGGCAGGTCGTCGGCGAACTGTGACAGCGCGCCGAGCGCACCGGCGACGATGACGAGCCGGGACAGGCTGAAGGGCGCGAACCGGAGCCACGACCAGTCGATCGTGGCCAGCACCTCCGGCTCCTGGCCCGGCGGGGTCGGCCGGTCCGGGGGAGTCGGGACCACGTGTTCCGCCGGGTCTGCTGGAGTGGTGACCCGGCCCTCCGCCAGGAGCTGGTGCCGCAGCTGGGCCGCGTCGCCCTGGGCGATGGCGTCGAGCTTGATGCGGGTCTCGTCGACACCGGTGCCGATGCTGACGGTCGTCACGCCGAGGATCCGGTGGAGGAGCGAGCTCTCCAGGTCGACGCTGCGTACGCGGTCGAGCGGAGCGGTGACCTCCTTCTTGTTGAGCCAGCCCGAGCGGCGCTCGAGGGCCGTCTCGGTGATCCGGTAGCGGGTCGTGAGCCAGGGCAGCAGTCCGATCGCCACCGGCACCAGCGCGATCGGCACCGACCACCACCAGTCCAGCCCGCCTGAGCTGCTCACGCCGAAGATGGCGATGACGGCCGGCACGAGGAACTGGCGCAGGGCGCGTGCCGGCCCGATCACCAGCAGCCGCGGGTCGAGGCGCTGCCACTCGGACCTCACGTGGCGTCGCCCTCGCCGGCGCCGGTGATCGCGACCAGGTCGGCCACCACCCGCTTGGCCTCCTCCTGGTCGAGGCCGACGATGGTCAGCGGCCCGGCGGCGGAGGCGGTCGTGACCACGAGGGTGGAGAGCTTGAAGAACCGCATCAGCGCGCCCTGCTGGGAGTCGACGGTCTGCACGCGCGACAGCGGCGCGATCCGCGTCTCCCGGTTGATCCAGCCGGAGCGGGTGTGGATCGCGGTCCCGGTGACCTCCCAACGGTGCACGCGGAACCGGATGCTCGGCATCACCGCGACGTACGCCACCTGCACCAGCACCAGCACCACCAGCAGCAGCGTCGCCCACCACGGCCGGTCGTCGTCCAGGACCATCGGCAGCACGACGTACGCCGCCACCGCGAGCGCGACGAGGACCAGCGCGCCGATCGCCGCCCCCAGGCGCCAATAGGGCACCGCCCGGGGGCTCACCTGGTGGGCTGGTTCTCGCAAGGTCGTCGCGGCCGCTGAGTCGGTCATGGCTGGAGCCTTCCAGAACTTGCATGTTGTCGCATCGCACGAACCTGGCCCGTGTCAACGGTGGCGTACCACTGGTCTGGACCAGTTGTATCGGCGGTGTCCGCAAGCAACCGGAGGAACTCTCATGACACGTAGCAGGATCAGCAGGATCGTCACCGCCCTGGTCGGGGTCTCGGCCCTGGCGCTGAGCGGGGCGACGGTCGCGGATGCGGCCCCGGCGAAGGACAAGGCGCCCTCGTTCAAGAAGTTCGAGCGGTCGACCTACCAGGACACCGACGGTCAGTACCTCGTCAACGGTGACGAGCCGATCTCGAGCACGCACTCGCTGCGCACCTTCTACCGGCAGGTCTTCGACAAGCCCGGCAAGACCAACCGGCACAAGGTGCGCGGTCTCGTCGTCAACACCGTCGCTGGCGCGGACGACCGCTGGAGCGCGGGCCAGGCCCAGAACCTCACCTACTGCGTCAGCACGGCGTTCGACGCCGACCACGACGCGATCGTCGCGGCGATGGCCGAGGGCGCAGGACTGTGGGAGAGCGCCTCGTCCGGGGTGAACTTCACCTACGTCCCGTCGGCCGACAGCAACTGCGTGACGAGCAACAACTCGGTGCTCTTCCCGGTCGAGCCGGTGCAGACGTCGCAGTACATCGCCCGGGCCTTCTTCCCGAGCAGCGGCGACTTCGAGCGCAACGTGCTGGTCGACGACTCGATCTTCTTCTCGGGCTGGTCGCCGGGCAACGTGCTGGGCCACGAGCTCGGCCATGCGCTCGGCTTCCGGCACGAGCACACCCGGCCCGAGGCCGGCGCCTGCTTCGAGGACTACAGCTGGCGCCCCCTGACGCCGTATGACTCGGCCTCGATCATGCACTACCCGCAGTGCAACGGGTCGAGCGCCGACCTGACCTTCAGTGCCACGGACGGCACGGGGGTCCGGGCGCTCTACGGCCCCTGAGGTGCGACCCGGTGCACGCTTCTGCCAATAGTTGCAGTGCACAGACATGAGGCAGCGTTCGGCGTACACGCGGTCGCTCCTCGGCTTGGCTTGGCCCAAGACCCGAGTCCTGGCCCCATCCCGGAACCGGACGTGATCACCGAACCGACCCCGCGGACCCCATGCCGCGGGGTCGTTCGGCGTCCGGGTGATTGGGTCGCGGGTCGCCAGCAGACCTAGACTCACCGCCCGTGGCACTCACCATCGGCATCGTCGGACTCCCCAACGCGGGCAAGTCGACCCTCTTCAACGCGCTGACCAAGAACGACGTCCTCGCGGCGAACTACCCGTTCGCCACCATCGAGCCGAACGTCGGCGTCGTCGGCGTGCCCGACGACCGGCTGCCGCGCCTGGCGGAGGTGTTCGGGTCCGCGAAGGTGCTGCCCGCGACGGTGGAGTTCGTCGACATCGCCGGCATCGTCCGCGGCGCCTCGGAGGGCGAGGGGCTCGGCAACAAGTTCCTCTCCCACATCCGTGAGTCGGCCGCCATCTGTCAGGTCACCCGCGTCTTCCGTGACGAGGACGTCACCCACGTCGACGGCGAGGTCAACCCGGCCAGCGACATCTCCACGATCTCGACCGAGCTGATCCTCGCCGACCTCCAGACCGTGGAGAAGGCGATCCCGAGGCTGGAGAAGGAGGCGCGCGGCAACAAGTCGCTCGTCGCCAACCTCGAGGCCGCCCGGGAGGCGATGGCCGCGCTCGAGGCCGGTACGCCGATCAGCTCCACCAAGATCGACCGCCTGCTCCTGCGCGAGCTCTCCCTGCTGACCGCCAAGCCGCTCATCTACGTCTTCAACTGCGACGCCGACGAGCTCTCCGACGATGCCCTGAAGGAGCGGATGCGCGAGCTGGTCGCCCCTGCGGAGGCGATCTTCCTCGACGCGAAGTTCGAGGCCGAGCTGGTCGAGCTCGACGACGACGAAGAGGCCCGCGAGATGCTGGCCGAGATGGGCGTCGACGAGCCCGGCCTCGAGACGCTGGCCCGCGTCGGCTTCGACACCCTCGGCCTCCAGACCTACCTGACCGCCGGCCCCAAGGAGACGCGGGCCTGGACGATCAAGAAGGGCGCCACCGCGCCCGAGGCCGCCGGGGTCATCCACACCGACTTCCAGCGCGGCTTCATCAAGGCCGAGATCGTCTCCTTCGACGACCTGATGGCGGCCGGCTCGATGAACAAGGCCAAGGAGGCCGGCAAGGTGCGCATGGAGGGCAAGGACTACGTCATGGCCGACGGCGACGTCGTCGAGTTCCGCTTCAACGTGTGAACCGGCGCGCCCTCCGAGCTCAGTCCGGGCCAGGGACGTCAGGGCGCGGGCGACGTCTGCCGGTCGTCCTGCTCGTCGAGGACCAGTTCGAGCGCCTGGTCGAGTGACAACCGGGCGCCCTCGGCGTAGAGCTGCTCGTACCGCTCGTCACCGACCGCCGTCCTGATCTCGCTCACGACTCGGGCGTGCTCGGGCACGTCGCCGGGGTGGCGCCGAGCACCGAGGACCCGCAGCGCCTCGTCCGAGGCCCCGATGAGGACTGCTCCGCGCTCCGACCGGCCCAAGCCGTGCTCGGGGCCGGCCAGCTGCGAGATCGTCCAGGCCGCCATCAGTCGCCGACCGAGTGACCAGCAGATCCGGAGGGCCCGGCGGGTCAGTCGCTGTGCCTCCTCGAAGTCGCCACGGTGGTCGGCGAGATAGCTGAGGTTCGAGAGGAACACGCTGACGTACATCTCGTCGTCGAGGGCGCTGGAGATCTGCAGCCCTTCCTCGTACGCCGCCTGCGCGAGCCGGTCCTCGCCGGCGACGCGGGTGAGCTCGCCACGGATGTTCAGGACCTGCGCGATGAGGGCTGGGCCTCCGACGCTGCGCCCGAGCGCCAGCGCCTCGTCGTTGATCTGCATGGCCAGCTCGTACTGGTCGGGCTCCGCCAGGTACGTCGCGGACTCGACGGCACGTGCGTAGGCGAGCAGCCGGGTCTCGCCGAGGGCGCGGAACAGCTCGGTGGCACGCTGCCAGTGGTCCCGGGCCTCGGGCTGACTCCGTGGGAAGGCCAGGAACCCTGCCGCCAGGCGGATGCGGGCCGTCACCGCGGGATCGAGATCCTCCTCGCCCGACAGCATCTCGCCCACCCAGTGCTGGCCCTCGGCGTGGTGGCCCTCGAGGAACCAGTAGGCGCCCAGCGCGGCCGTGATGCGAGCGGTCAGCGGCCGGTCGCCGGTGCGCCGTGCCCAGTCGTGGGCGGCGCGCACCTCCTGGAGCATCTCGGTGATGTCGTCGAGCCACCGACCGGCCGCGTCGGTCCACCGGCGCTCGTACAGGTCCTCGACGAACGCCGCGACGTACGCAGCGTGCGCCGCTGCGACCAGTTTCCGCTCGTCCTCCTCGAGCAGCCTGGCGGCGTGCTCACGCACGAGCGCCAGCATGGCGAAGCGCGGCTCGTTGCGGTTGCCGGTCGTCCGGCGCACGAGGCTGTGGTCCACCAGCACGCTGAGGGGATCGACCACGTCGCCGTCGTCCCACACCGCCTCGACGGCTTCGAGCGGCACCGCGCCCTTGAAGGCGGCGAAGCGGGCGAACAGACGCTGCTGGGCCGGCCCGAGCAGCTGGAGGCTCCAGTCGATCGTCGCCGGGATCGTCTGCTGGCGGTCCGGAAGGTCCCGTCCCACCGCTGTCGCAGAGCCCAGCCGGCTGGCGAGGCGCTGACGGAGGAGCGGCGGCGGGAGGGTGCGGAGGTGCCCGCCGGCGATCTCGATAGCGAGCGGAAGACCGTCGACGGACCTGCAGATCGCCGTGACGTCGTGGAGGTGCTCCTCGAGCTCGAACCGCGGGTCGACGGCCGTCGCCACCTGCTCGAAGAGAGCCACCGCATCAGCGAGACCATGCCGATCGCGGCCAGGGTCGACGGAAAGGGGCTGCACCTCGAAGACCTGCTCGCCGGCAACGCGGAGGCGTGCGCGGCTGGTCACCAGTACCCGCAGGTCGCCGGACCAGCTGACCATCTCGCCCACGAGGTCCGCTGCCTCGACGACGTGCTCGAAGTTGTCGAGCACGAGCAGCAGGGACTGCTGGTGCAGCGCCTCCTCGAGCATCTGGACGACGTTCTGGTTCTCGCCGGCACGAATGCCGAGCTCCCGCACGATGAGCTCCGGGACCAGGCTCGGGTCCTGCACCTTCGTGAGGTCGACGTAGCAGGCTCTCTGCGACGTCGAGTCGACGTAGGCATGGGCGACCTCCGCTGACAGCCTCGTCTTGCCGACTCCTCCGATGCCGAGCAGCGTCACGAGCCGGTGCCGGTCGAGCAGGGCGAGGACCCGACCCACGTCGCGATCGCGTCCCACGGTGCGGGTCGGGGGGCGAGGCACGCGCGTGGCCCTCCGGTTGGGGGTGAGCCTGCCGGGATCGACCGCAGGCATGGCCCGGACCTGCGCCAGCAGTGCTCGGGCCGCGGCTCCTGGTTCGACACCGAGCTCGTCGCGCCACAGCTGCGCCATCGAGTCGAGGTGGCGCAGGGCCTGGCCCCGGTCACCGTCGGCGACGTACTGGCGGACGACACACAGGTGTGCCTCCTCATCCAATGGCTCCGCAGCGAGGAGGTCGGACCATCGGCCGGTCGCCCGCAGCAGACCGAGGTAGCGCATCCGGAGGCGCTGACGCTCCGCGTCCGCCCAGGGCTCGTACAGGTCGTCGGGCAGCAGGTCGCCCGTGTAGAGCTCGATCGCCGGTGCGGCAGCCGAGGGGTCGACGGCCGCCGCGGCCCGGTCGAAGAGCTCCGCGTCGATCACGACCTGGGCTTCGGGGAGGAGCGTGACGGCGTCACCGGAGAGCACCACAGCGCTCTGCACGCCCAGCGCCGTCCGGGCGTAGTGGGTGGCCTTGTGGAGGCGCGGCGCCGCTTGGTCGAGGAGCAGTTCCGGCCACAGGATGTCCATCAGCTGCTCGCGGGGCAGTCGCCGTCCCGGGCGCAGCGCGAGCACCTTCACCAGGGCGGCCGCGTGACGCCGGGTCCATGCCTGGGCGGGGACGGGCCGGCCGTCCACGACGACCGAGAACCCACCGAGAAGGTTGATGGCGACCTGCATCCCGCCTCCCAGCGCCTGCGCGGCGACTCTACGCTCGCGAGTCGCCCGGGCTCGACCGCTTTCCGGGGTCCGAGCGGGTGGACCCGGAGGGCCCGCACTCTCACGGTGACGCCCCGCGCGTGAGCGGTCAAGGTCGTCGAGATGCTCGCCGCCTCGAGGGGAGGGCGATCGCACCTTCCCCGGGCTGCCTCGATCCTTCCGCGCGGTCCCGATCCCGGGGAAGGCTCCGGGAAGGATCGTCGTCGAACCTCTGGTCACGAACCGATCGACCTGGAGGTCCTGATGCACAACAACCTGAACGCCGTACTCGCCAGCTCCCGTGGGCGGGAGCTCCACACCATCGCGCACCATCCCGAGCGGCTGATGGCACGCGAGCTGGAGCTGGCGCGTGCGCGCACGTCGCGCTGGAGGTTACGAGGGACACCTCGATGAGCTCGACTGGACGGATCGAGGTGACGTCGATGCTCATGACCTTGTCGGGTCCTTCCACCCGAGCGTGGAGCCACCTCGACGCCCGGCTTCCTGACGGTGGAGCGGTCGTCCTGCGACCGCTCCGCCCGGGTGAGACTGAGGCCCTCGAAGCCGTGTTCGACGGTCTGTCGCCGCGGTCGCGACGACAGCGGTACCTGACGTCGATGCCGCGGCTGCCGGGCTACGCCCGACGAGTGCTCGCCAACGTCGACGCCCGCGATCACGTGGCCTGGCTGGCTCTCGTCGCAGGGCGACCGGCAGGCATCTGCCGGTACGTCCGGACCGGCCGCGACACGGCCGAGCTGGCCTTCGAGGTCGTCGACGCCGAGCAGGGGCGCGGAGTCGGGTCGGTCCTCGTCGACGCCGTCACCACGGTCGCGCGGGCGAGCGGGGTCGAGTGGCTGGAGGTCGTCGTCGAGCCCGACAACGCAGCATCCGTGGTGTTGCTGACGAGGCTCGGCATCCGGCTGCACCTGAACGACGGCCTGCTCGAGGGTCGCGGGAGACTCCGCCCGCTCGACCCGCCGTCCGGGGTCGACCGAGGCGCCGTCCGTGCTGCGGCCATCCAGCACGCTGGTGCGATCGAGGACGACGAGGTCGCCGGGGGATCGGGACATGAAGCAAGCAAGCCGAGGGAGGCGCGTGACGCCGAACTTGCTCCCACGTAGGTGTCGTATCGGCCCACTGCCGTTCGTAGCGTAGGTAGTGGCGGACATCAGGTCTGCCCCGACGAAGGGGAGCACATGCCTCAGTACCTCATCTACTTCAACCAGCAGTGGGTCGGCGACCACGACGAGGCGTGGTTCGAGGGCCGCGTCGAGCCGTCCACTGCCGTAGTCCGAGACATGCAGGACCAAGGCGTCCTGCTCTACGCCGGCGGACTGGTCGAGGAGCTCGAGGAGGCGGCGAGCGCGGACGCCACCAGTGGCGAGCTGGTCATCACCGACGGGCCCTTCGCGGAGACCAAGGAGTGGCTCGGTGGGCTGACCATCGTCGACGTGCCCGACGACGAGTCCGCTCGCATGTGGGCGGGGAGGGTGGCGGAAGGGTGCGGCTGGCCGCAGGAGGTACGCCGCTTCAAGGCCGGATCGTTGCAGGCGCTCGTGCTCGGCGGGTGAGGCACTGGCCGGGGCCGAGCGGCATCCTCATGTGACGCACTGACGTCGGCCTGAGGGCGCGTCGCTGCCTGGGGTTGGCCTCTGGGCTTGGGCAACCGGCCCGACCTGGACGCACGAAGCAGTTGGCTGACGGACGCCCAGGGCGAGCAGCTGGTGGGCAGCGACGCGCTCAATCTCGAGTGGCACCGCATGGATGTGAGCGTCCACCTGTGAGGACAGGTCTTTGCCCCAAGGGGACCTCCGCCGCGTCGGTCGGGGGCGGGCCACTGCGCGCCGCCCGTGCAGCCGACCGTCGACCTCGGCGGAAGCACGAGATCGCGGGAGCCCCGCTCTCCTGTGTGAGGCCGCCCTGTGAGGCCGCCCTGTGAGGCCGCCCTGTGAGGCCGCCCTGTGAGGCCGCCCTGTGAGGCCGCAGAGGGTGGACGCTCTGCCGCCGCGGGCCCCGCGTTCCACGACGCCGCCGCAGGTCGACCCGGTCAGGGGCGACGCCTAGGCTGACGGATCATGCGACCGGTCCAGACTTTCCTGGAGAGGCTGCTCGACGAGGCCGGCGCCGAAGAGCTCGACGGCGCGGTGCTGGCCTGCGCGCGGGCGGTGGAGACTCTTCCGGAGGAGGAACGGGAGTCCGCGCGGGCCGAGCTCGACACCCTGCGTGAGCTGCGGGTGATGGTGGAGCGGCACCGGCGACGCGCCCGCGAGCTCCAGGCGCTCTTCGAGACCGCCGGCGACCTGTCGTCGGTGCGCGACGTGGAGGGCGTGCTGCAGGCCATCGTGCGCCGCGGGCGGCAGCTGCTGCAGACCGACGTCGCCTACCTGATGCTCGTCGATCCCGAGCGCGGCGACACGTTCATGCGCGTCACCGAGGGCACGATCAGCCCGCACTTCCCGGAGATCCGGCTGCCCCTGGGGGTGGGTCTCGGCGGTCGCGTCGCGCAGGGGCTGGCACCGCACTGGACCCGGAACTATCTGCTCGACGAGCGCTTCCTGCACGTGATCGACGGGATCGTCGACGAGGAGCAGCTGGTGGCCATCCTCGGCGTGCCGCTGCGTGTGGGCCACCGGCTGCTCGGTGTCCTCTTCGCCGCCGAGCGCGGGGAGCGAGACTTCGCCCAGGGCGAGGTCTCGCTGCTGTCGTCGCTGGCAGATCACGCCGCCATCGCCATCGAGAACGCCTCCCTGTTCCAGGAGACCCAGGAGGCCCTCGGCGCGCTCTCGCGCGCCCACGGCGTGATCGAGGCGAACAACCTCCGCCTGGAGAAGGCCGTCGAGCTCCACGAGCGGCTGATGGCGCTGGTGGTCCGGGGTGGCCTGTTGCAGGACCTCGCCGACGCCGTCGTCAGCGTCATCGGCGGCGGGCTGCTCGTCATCGACGACCAGGCGCGCGAGCTGGCGCGGGCGTCCGCCGGCGGCGAGGACCCGGCGCCGATCTTCGACGAGGCCCTGCGACTCGTGGAGTCCGGCAACGCTCCGTACCCCTCCACCAGCCTCGAGCTGGCCGGGCGCACCGGGGTGCTGCTCCCGGTGGTGGCAGGTTCCGAGCGGTTCGGGTGGATCGTGTTCGCGGGCGGGGAGGCGCTCGACGACGACCTGCGCGCGCTCGAGCGCACGGCCAGCGTGATGTCGCTCCTGCTGCTCAACCGGCGCGCGATCGACGAGGCCGACAACCGGGTGCGGGGAGAGATCCTCGCCGAGCTGCTGATCTCCTCCCCGCACGATCTCGAGGCCATCCGGCGGCGAGCGGGCCTGCTGGCGGTCGACCTCGACCAGCCGATGGTGGTGGTCGCGGCCGTGCCCGCGAGCGGCTCGGTGTCGCACCGCCTGCAGGCCGAGGCGGGCAGCGCCGTACGGTCCTGGGGCGGCCTGGTCACCTCCTACGCCGACCGGGTGGTCATGCTGCTGCCGGGTGAGCGCTCCGACGAGTGGGCGGCGACGGTGGCCGCACGCCTGCGGCCGCTGCAGGTCACGGTCGGCACCTCGGGCATGCTGACCGACCTGCGGGAGGTGGCCCACCACGCTGACCGGGCCCGGCGGGTGGCCAACCTGCTGGTGGCGCTGGGCCGGGCGGGCGAGGGTGCCTCCACCGACGACCTGGGCATCTACGGGCTGCTGCTCAGCGAGGCCGGTGAGCAGCACGCCCGCGCGTTCATCGACACCCAGCTCGGCGCCGTGCGCCGCTACGACGCGAAGCGCGGCACCTCGCTGCTGCACACGCTCGAGGTCTACTTCGCGTCCGAGTCCAACGTCGCGACCGCGGCCGAGCGGCTGTTCGTGCACGTCAACACGCTGTACCAGAGGCTGCTCCGGCTGGACCGGATCCTCGGCGACGACTGGCGCACCGGCGACCGCACGCTGGAGCTGCGCCTCGCGCTGCGCATGGAGCGTCTGCGCGCCGCGCCCGAGGCTCATGTGGAGATCCCTCCACCCGAACCTCAGGATGCTGGGAGTTCTCACGTGTCGTGGGCCACCCCTGACTCCTAGCGTGAGCGCCTGTGAGCGCCAGAGACCAGGTCGACGACTTCGCCCCCCCGTGGGCCGGCTTCGCCGACTTCTTCCTCGACCGGACCGGCGCGGCGGACCGGGTCTTCCTCGTCGAGCTCGACCACCTCGCCGGCACCCGCCGGGAGTGGACGGCGGGGGAGTGGCGAGACAGCGTGCTGGCCACGGCCGGCTGGCTGTCGTCGTGCGGCGTCCGTGAGGGCGAGACCGTCGCCACCCTGGCCGGCAACACGGCCGGGGCGCTCCGCGTCGCCTACGCCGCCTGGGTGATGGGGGCCTGCTGCGTGCCGCTGAACCCCGGTGACGACGTGCAGCGGCAGTCGTTCATCATCAAGGACTCCCAGGCCCGGCTGCTCGTGCACTCGGCGGCCGCTCTCGACCACGCAGGCGCCCTGGCCGAGGCCACGGCCGTGCCGCTGCGGAGCACCGACGACCTGCCCCAGCCCGAGACCGAGCCCGGCCCCGTGCACGTCGCCGCCCCGGCGGGGGCCGGGCTCGACGTGCCGGCCCTGCGGGTCTACACCAGCGGCACGACCGGGCAGCCGAAGGGCGTCGTGCTCACGGCACGCAACCTGCTGACCGACTGCGACGCTCTCCACCGTCGCCTTGGCTGGTCCGACGACACCCGGGTGCTCACGGTGCTGCCGGTGCACCACGTGAACGGGCTCGTGATCAGCAGCCTGCTGCCGTGGTACGCCGGCCTCACGACGGTGCTGTGCGACCGGTTCCGCAGCGAGCGGTTCTGGGAGGACGTCGAGGCCGAGGGGGCCACGGTGTCCAGCATGGTGCCTTCGCTGCTGGAGTTCCTGCTGAGCGCGGGTGGCACGGCACCGGAAGACTTCGCCGAGGTCCTCTGCGGTGCTGGTCCGCTGCTGGTCGACACGGTCATGGAGTTCGAGGAGCGGTTCGGCGTGCCCGTCCGCCACCTCTACGGCCTGTCGGAGACGACCGCGGTGGTTACCCTGACCGACCGGATGGACGATGACGCGCGGCGCCACTGGCACCGGGCGTACGGCGCTCCCTCGATCGGCCCGGCTCTCGCGCACGTCGAGGTGGAGGTGCACGACCTCGACGGCTCGCCGGTCGGTGAGGGCGAGCGCGGGGAGCTGGTGATGCGGGGCGCCGTCGTCATGGAGGGCTACGCCGGGCTGCCCGACGCGACCGCCGAGGCATTCCGCGGGGGCTGGTTCCGCAGCGGCGACGAGGGCTTCTGGATCCGCGACGGCGAGCAGCCGCCGTACTTCTTCATCACCGGGCGAATCAAGGAGCTGATCATCCGCGGCGGCACCAACATCTCCCCGCTCGAGATCGACGCGGTGCTGCGCAGTCACCCGGCCGTCGACTTCGCCCTCGCCGTCCCCTTCGAGAACCGCTACTACGGCGAGGAGGTGGCCGCCTACGTAGTGGCCAGCGCGCCGGTCAGCGACGAGGAGATCCTCGCGCACTGTGCGCGCTACCTCGACCACGCGCGCACGCCCAAGGTCGTGATCCAGGGCGACGACGTGCCCTTCACCGTCACGGGCAAGGCCAAGCGGCTCGAGCTCAAGCAACGCCTGGCGCCACAGCTGGCGGCGTACCGCGAGCAGCAGTTCCGTCGCTCCCGGTCCGGCGTGCAGGCACACCACGTACCTCCCCTCGGAGTCCGGGACCGAGACAAGCACGACGACGGTGAGGCCGACAGCCGGTCGATCACCACGGAGACCGAAGAGACAACCGAGAGGACCCAGCCATGAGGACATCGACACCGGCCGGCCGTAGAGGCCTGCTTCGCGGGACCGGATCAGCACTGGCCGTGGCAGCACTGCTGTTCACCGCCGCGTGCGGAGGAGGCGGCTCCGCCGCCGACGACGGGGACGGCCCGATCAAGGTCGGCAGCATCCTGGACGAGACGGGACCGCTGAACATCTACGGCACCGCGATGTCCGACGCCACCAAGCTCGCGATCGACGACATCAACGACAACGGCGGCGTGCTCGGCCGCGACCTCGACCTCGTGTCGTACGACGCCCAGTCCGACAACGCCAAGTACACGCAGTTCGCGAACGAGGCTGCCCAGAAGGAGCACGTCTCCGTGCTGATGGGCGGCGTCACCAGCGCTGCCCGCGAGGCGATCCGGCCCGTGGTCGACCGCACCAAGACGCTGTACTTCTACAACGAGCAGTACGAGGGCGGCGTCTGCGACCAGAACACCTTCAACGCCGGTGTGGTGCCCTCCCAGCAGCTGGCGGCGCTGATCCCCTACGCGGTCAAGAACTTCGGCAAGAAGGTCTACGTGGTGGCGGCCGACTACAACTACGGCCAGATCTCCGCCTCCTGGGTGAAGAAGTACGCCGAGGAGGCCGGGGCGACGGTGGTCGGCACCGAGTTCGTGCCGCTGGAGAGCTCGGAGTTCGGGTCGATCATCAACGGCATCCAGTCGGCCAAGCCCGACGTGGTGATCTCGCTGCTGGTCGGCGGCAACCACATCGCCTTCTACCGCCAGTTCGCCTCGTCGGGGCTCAACGACACCATCAAGATCGCCTCGCCCACCTTCGGGCTGGGCAACGAGCAGGTCGTGCTGGCCGGCGAGGCCGAGGGGATCACGGTGGCCTTCCCCTACTTCCAGGAGATCGAGTCCGAGGCGAACACCACGTTCGTCGACGCCTGGCACGCGGAGTACGGCGACGACTACCCCTACATCACCGACTCGGCCGTGGCCGTGTGGAACGGCTGGCACCTGTGGGCAGCCGCGGTGGAGAAGGCGGGCACGCTCGACCGTGACAAGGTGATCGACGCCCTGGAGTCGGGCATCTCCTACGACGGCCCCGGTGGCACCGTGACCATGGACGGCCCCTCGCACCACGTCGTCCAGAACATCAGCATCGGCGAGGCCACCAGCGAGCACTCGTTCAAGGTGCTGTCGACCGAGGAGGCCGTGCCGCCGTCGTTCGAACAGAGCGTGTGCGACCTGGTGAGCGAGCCCGACACCAACGAGCAGTTCACCCCCTGACCACCGCCTGACTGCTGGAGAACGAGGAGCTCGTCGATGCACGCAGACCAACTCACCAACATGGCGGTGTCGTTGCTGACGACCGTGTCGGTGCTGGTCATCATCTCGATCGGCCTGGCGGTCGTCTTCGGGATGATGGGCATCATCAACCTGGCCCACGGCGAGTTCCTCATGCTCGGCGCCTTCTTCACCCTGACCGGCTACCGGGCGGGTCTGGACATCTGGCTGGCGATGGTGGCGGCCGCGCTCGGCGTGGGCGTGGTGGGGCTGGTGGTCGAGCGGCTGCTCATCCAGTTCCTCTACGGCCGGCTGGCCGCCACCATGCTCGCCACCTGGGGCCTCAGCCTGATCCTGGTGCAGGCAGTGGTCCTGATCTACGGCCCGGCGACCCAGGGGCTGCCGACCCCGCTCGGCAGCACCCGGGTCGGCGACTACTCCATCTCGCAGTACAACCTCGTCCTGATCGCGGTGGCGGTGCTCATGCTGGCGCTGGTGTACCTCGTGTTCACGCGCACGCGCTACGGCACCAAGGCGCGCGCGGTGACGCAGCTGCCGGCCATGGCGGCGGCCGTCGGCATCAACGCCAAGGTCACCAACATGCTGACCTTCGCGTTCGGTGCCATGCTCGCCGGCGCGGCGGGCGCGCTGCTCGCGCCGGTGGCGGGCGTCGTACCGGGCATGGGCCAGGCCTACGTCGGCCGGGCCTTCATGACCGTGGTGGTCGGCGGGCCGGGCGTGCTCACGGGCACCGCGGCGTCGGCCGGCCTGCTGGGCACCGTGGACTCCGTCGTCTCGAACACGATGACGGCGTTCCTGGGCACGGCCGCCCTGCTGCTGGTCGCGATCGTGCTCCTGCGGGTGCTGCCCACGGGCATCTCGGGCCGCACCGGACGGCAGCTGTGAGCGGCGCGACGCCGGTGACCGGTGACGTGGAGAGCGACACCGGCAGCAGGGGTCGCCCCGGCGTGCTGCGTCGCCTGCCGTCCGAGCTGGGCTGGCTGGTCGCGCTGGTGGCCGGAGTGCTGGTGGTCGCGGCCGTGGTGCCGGACTACCGCGCCTACGAGTGGACGCTCTGGGCGGTCTACGGGCTGCTCGCGCTCAGCTTCACCTTCGTGTGGGGTCACGGCGGCATCTTCAGCTTCGGCCAGGCGGCGTTCTTCGGCATCGGCGCCTACGCCTTCGGCGCGGCCGCCATCAACATCTCGCCCAGCACAGGGGAGACGGTGAGCGCGCTGGTCGTGGCGGCGGCGGTGGCCGCCCTGGTCGCGGCGGTGCTCGGCTACTTCATCTTCTACGGCAACGTCGGCGACGTGTACGTCGCCATCATCACCCTGGCGGTGACCCTGGTGCTGCTCACCGTCATGTCGGGCACCGCCGACCCGAAGTACCACGTCGGCGACGCGCTGCTCGGCGGCTACAACGGCATGACCGGCATCCCGCCGATGATGCTCGGCGACCCGATCGGGCTGGGCAGCAAGCAGATGTTCGTCTTCACCTCCATCCTCGCCGTGGCGGTCGCGCTCGGCATCCGGGTGCTGCTCCGCCGCCCGTTCGGACGGGTGCTCGCCGGCACCCGCGAGAACGAGCTCCGCACGCAGCTGCTCGGCTACGACGTACGCCGCTACAAGCTGGTCGCCTTCACGATCGGCGGCGCGATCGCCGGCCTCGCGGGCGGCCTCTACGCGGCGTGGGGCCTGTTCGTGAACCCGTCGGTGTTCACGCTCTCGCAGGCCGCGCTGGTGGCCATCTGGGTGCTCGTCGGCGGCCGCAGCTCGCTGCTGGGCGCGTTCGTGGGCGTGATCCTGGTGCAGGGGCTCTCGACCACGCTGGGTGGTGCCGGCGGCTCGTGGACGCCGATCGTGCTAGGTGGAGTGATGATCGCGGTGGTCCTCCTGCTGCCCGGCGGCGTCGTCCCCGCGCTCGTCCGGTTGCTCACGCAGCTGGTGCACCGGATCCGGCTGGCCGGCCCAACGCCTGCGCCCGCCCCGCGCGCCGGCTCCCGCGAGGACCACCTACAGGCCCTGATGTCAGCGCGGCCGGACGGTGTCGCCAAGAGCATCACCGGGACCGCGCTGGCCAAGCGGTTCGGCGGGGTGCACGCGCTGCGGGACGTGTCGCTGGAGGTGCCGGCAGGCTCGGTGGGCGCTCTGATCGGGCCGAACGGCGCCGGCAAGAGCACCTGCTTCAACCTGCTCGCGGGCCGCTACGCGCCGACGGCGGGGCGGGTGCTGCTCGGTGACGAGGACGTCACCCGGCTGCGCCCCGACGCCCGGGCCCGGCGCGGGCTGGGCATCAAGCTCCAGGTGGCGAGCTACTACGGCCAGCTGACGGTCCGGGAGAACCTGTGGCTCGCGGCGTACGCGATGACCCGCGACGTCCGGGAGGCCGAGGAGCAGACCGATCGGGCGCTCGCCTGGCTGGGCATGGAGGGCAAGGCGGGACTGGACGCCTCCGAGCTCTCCCACGGCGAGCACCAGTGGCTCGAGATCGGCATGGTGGTGTCCGGGGCGCCCGCGGTGATGCTGCTCGACGAGCCCACGGCAGGCATGTCGCGGCAGGAGACCAGCCGCACGGTCGACCTGATCCGGGCCGTAGGCGAGCACACCACGGTCGTGGTGGTCGAGCACGACATGGAGTTCCTGCGTCAGCTCGACGCCCCTGTCACCATGTTCCACCAAGGCATGCTGTTCGCGAGTGGCAGCATCGAGGAGCTGCGCCGCGACGAGCGCGTGCTCGACACCTACCTGGGAAGAGGGCCGCGGAGCGATGCTGCACGTTGAGGGCCTCACGGCCGGGTACGGCGCAGGCGCCGTGCTCAACGACCTCAGCCTCACGGTCGAGGACGGCGACCGGGTCGCCATCCTCGGGCGCAACGGCGTCGGCAAGACCACGCTGCTGCGCGCGCTGGTGGGCGAGGTGAAGGCCCAGCGAGGGCAGATCCGGCTCGACGGCGTCGACGTGACCCGGGAGCCGGCGCACCGGCGCGCTCGCCGCGGCATCGCCTACGTGCCGCAGGGCCGCGACATCTTCCCCGGACTCAGCGTGCTCGACAACCTGCGCGTCGCGGTCTACGGCACGGGCGCCAAGGACGTCGCCGAGCTGGTCGAGGGAGTCATGGACGAGTTCCCGGTGCTCCGCGAGAAGGCCAAGCTGCCGGGCGCCGGACTGAGCGGCGGACAGCAGCAGATCCTGGCGCTCGCGAGGGCGCTGGTGATGCGCCCGCGCCTGCTGCTGCTCGACGAGCCCTCAGAGGGCATCCAGCCATCGATCGTCGACCAGATCGCCGAGCACGTCCGGCGGGTGAACGAGGAGCGCGGCATCACCGTCGTGATCGTCGAGCAGAACCTCGAGTTCGCCGGCCGGGTGGCCGAGCGCGCCGTACTGGTCGACAAGGGCCAGGTGGTGCGCGAGCTCGCCACCGACACCCTGCTCACCGACCGCGACCTGCAGCACGAGTACCTGGGCGTCTGACCGCCCTCCGCCGAGACCCACAGGAGACCTCCATGACCGACGCCATCTCGCACGACCAGGTGCGCGCCCTCGCCGACGCGGCCGACCTCCCGCTGGGCGACGACCGGCTGGCTCCGATGGCGGAGCTGCTGTCGGCCTGGCTGCCGGCCGCGAACGAGCTCTCGCGCAAGATGTCGCAGCCCGAGCACGACCGCCTGATGCCGATCACGGTCTTCACCCAGCCGCACACCGACGGGCAGGAGTGACCCGATGAGCACCCATGACGACCTTGCCGAGCTCACCCTCGCGACGGCGTCGGAGGCCGTCGCCTCCGGCGAGCTCTCGCCCGTGGAGCTGGTCGAGGCGTGCCTGCGCCGGATCGAGAGGATCGACCCGCTGCACGCCTACATCTCCGTGTACGCCGACGAGTCGCTCCAGGTCGCGCGGGCCGCGGAGACGATGATCGCCGCGGGGCACCGGCTCGGCCCACTGCACGGCATCCCGATCGCGCTGAAGGACAACATCGCCGTGGCCGGCCGTGTGACGACCGCAGGGAGCAAGATCCTCGCTGACTGGGAGCCGGACGCCGACGCCATGGTGACCAGCCGGCTCAAGGGTGCGGGCGCCGTCATCCTCGGCAAGACCAACATGCACGAGTTCGCGTGGGGCGGCACCTCCGCCAACCCGCACTTCGGCGCGGTGCGCAACCCGTGGAACCCCGAGCGCTTCCCGGCCGGCTCGAGCGGCGGCTCCGGCGTCGCGGTGGCGGCCCGCACCTGCTACGGCGCGCTCGGCACCGACACCGGTGGGTCGGTGCGGCTCCCGTCCGCGATCAACGGGATCGCCGGGCTGCGGCCCACGATCGGCCGGGTGAGCAACGCCGGCGTCATCCCCCTGGCCTGGAGCATGGACACCGTCGGGCCGATGGCCCGCACGGTGGCCGACTGCGCGATCATGTTCAACGTCATCGCCGGGCACGATCCGCAGGACGCCGGCTCGGCGCGGGCGCCGGTCGAGGACTACACCGCCGACCTGCACCGCGGGGTCGAGGGACTGCGGATCGGCGTGATCCCCGACTACTTCTTCGCCCACCTGCAGAAGCCCGTGCACGACGCCGTCCGCGAGGCCCTGAAGGTCCTCGAGGAGGCCGGCGCGCAGGTTGTGGAGGTGGAGGCCAAGCACATCCACGGCAACATCTCGGCGCAGCTCACCATCGAGGCGGCCGAGCCGAGCGCCTACCACCAGCGATGGCTGCGGGAGCGGCCCGAGGACTACGGCGACGACGTCCGCCTGCTGCTCGAGGTGGGCGAGACGCTGCTCGCCACGCACTACATCCAGGCCCAGCGCTACCGGGCCCTGCTGCGAGCCGAGTTCCTCGACGCCTTCAAGTCCGTCGACGTGTTCCTATGCCCCACGCTGCCGTTCACCGCGACGGCCATCGGGGAGGTCCTCGTCGAGATCGACGAGGGCGCACCCGAGGACATGCTGTCGGCGATCATGCAGTTCACGGGAGTGCCCTCGCTCACCGGCCTGCCCTCGCTCAACGTGCCCTGCGGCTTCGACGACGACGGCCTCCCGATCGGCATGCAGGTGATCGGCGGCCCCTTCCAGGAGGCCACCCTGTTCCGCGTCGGCGCCGCCTACCAGGCGCGCACCGACTTCCACGACCGCAGTCCCGACCTCGACCGCCTCTGACGCCGGTGGCGCTAGCGTGGCCGGCATGATCACCGCGATCCACACCATGGTCTACTCCGACGACCCGACGGCGACCCGGGCCTTCTTCAAGGACGTCCTGCGGTGGCCCTTCGTGTCCGAAGGAGCCCAGGGCGACGGAGCGGTCGGGGGCGCCGGCACCGGCGGCGACGATCCGGCGGAGTGGCTCATCTTCGGGACCGGGCGCAGCGAGCTGGGTGTCCACCCGACCTCCGGTGACGGGGACGGCGGGGAGTGGAGTGCCCCGAAGCACCACTGGATCGCCGTCATGTGCGACGACGTCGACGCCACGGTGGCCGAGCTCGCCGGGCGCGGCGCGGAGTTCGCGGGCGCGGCCCAGGACATGGGGTTCGGCCGAGGTGTCGTCATGCACGTCCCGGGAGCCGACGACATGCTCCTCTACCGCCCGCATCACGCCACGGCGTACGACCTCGACTAACGAGGCGGGGTCGAGGCTCGTCGGCCGGGACCGCCACAATGACGCGCATGTCGACGTCGCACGAGAGTCCGGTCCGCGAGGCGCTCCGCGCTGCCCTGACGGCGGCGATGAAGAGCAGGGACAGGGCCGCCGTGTCCGTCTACCGCTCGGCCCTGGCCGCGATCGACAACGCAGGGGCGCAGCCGGTGACCGACATGCCGGCCGCCGGGGCCGTCGAAGGCGCACGCTTGGGGGTGGGGGCCGCCGACGCGGCCCGCCGGGAGCTGACGGAGGTGCAGGTGCGCGACATCGTGGTGGCTGAGGTCGCTGAGCGCCGGGCCGCGTCCGAGGAGTACGCCGCTGCGCACACCGAGCGGGCAGCTGCGCTGCGGCAGGAGGCCGAGATCCTCCAGGCGGTGCTGGACGAGGCCTGACCCGGCTCAGGCCGGGCGGCCCCCGGCGAGCTGGTCGGAGACCACGCCCACCGCGCCTGGCCGCTCTGTCGGGCTGACGTGTCCCGGGACGTCGAGGGTGTGCGCGCCGCGGCCGGCCTTGGTCGCCAGGTAGCCGGCGTTGGCGGGCGACACGTGTACGGCGGTCGGCACGCGGGCGGCCACGGTCAGCCCGGCAGCGACGAGCTGCGCGGCCTTGTCGGGGTTGTTGCTCAGCAGCTGGAGGCGGTGCACGCCGAGGGCGTCGAGCATCTGGGCGGCGGCGGTGTAGTCACGCTCGTCGGCGCCGTGGCCCAGCGCGAGGTTGGCCTCGTAGGTATCGAGGCCGAGGTCCTGCAGGGCGTAGGCGTCGAGCTTGTCGTACAGGCCGATGCCGCGCCCCTCCTGGCGCAGGTAGAGCAGGAACCCGCCGGTCTCGGTGATGCGCTCGACCGCTTCGCGCAGCTGGGGGCCGCAGTCGCAGCGCTGGCTGCCGAGGACGTCGCCGGTCAGGCACTCGCTGTGCAGGCGGACCAGCGGGGTGCCGTCAGGGCCGGGATCGGCCCCGAGCCCGAGTGCGATGTGCTCCCGGCCGTCCACCAGGCCGTCGAAGGTGAAGACGCGAGCAACCGTGGCGAACCCGTCGCCCAGGCGCATCGGCACCGTGATCCGGGTGCGGATGCCCGCCTCGGGGACGTGGGGGAGCATCAGCCCTCGAACCTGGTCGAGAGGGCGTAGCGGAGGAGCACGACGTCGCCCAGGGTGCGGGTCTCCACCAGCTTCGCGCGGTGGTCGGGACCCCAGGGGAACAGCCCGTCGCCGACGAAGCGCCGGGCGCGCGAGTCGCCCACGAAGAACGGAGCCACCACGAGCTGCAGCTCGTCAGCGAGGCCCTCGGTGAGGAACTGGGTGTGCACGGTCCCGCCGCCCTCGACCATCAGCCGCCGTACGCCGCGGGCGTGCAGGTCCTCACTCACCCGGCGCATCCGCACCGTGCGGCCACCGTCGACGACGGTGGCCACCGCCCCGAGCCGGTCCCGGGCACGGCTGACCGAGTCGGCCGGGCAGTAGACGAGCTTCGGGCCCTCGCCGGTGGCGAAGAAGTCCCCGGCCGGGTCCAGCCGGGCCTCCCTGCTCAACGTCACCTTCAGCGGGGAGCTCGGCCGGCCGGCCGCCACCCGCTCCTGCCGGCGTTCGGGGGCGCGGACCAGCAGCCGCGGGTTGTCCTTCCGGACCGTCGACGCCCCGACCAGGATCGCGTCGCATCCGGCTCGGACCCCGTCTACGCGGTCGAAGTCGGCGGCGTTCGAGAGGAGCAGGCGCTCGTCGGTCGCGCTGTCGAGATAGCCGTCGAGCGACATCCCGCAGCTCAGCAGGATGTACGGGCGCTCAGCCATGGGCCGCGTCCTCGAGTCGGGGAGCGGGCGCGCCGTCGCCGCGGGGCACGGGCAGCACCGCGCCGGGGAGGGTCGCGACGAGCGCCATCACGCCGTACACGACCGAGACCGTCACGCCCTGCGCGGCGCCCAGGCCGACGGCGCCGAACACCCACGCGGCGGCGCCTTCACGCATGCCCCAGCCCGCGATGCTGACCGGCACCGCGGACACGAGGAGCACGACGAGGGCCAGCGGGGCGACCTGGGAGAGCGGTACGGTGACGCCGGCGGTGCGGGCGGCCACCACGAACACGACCGCATGGCCGGCCGCGGCGACCGCGGAGCCCAGGACCAGGCGCGGCCACAGCGGCGCCAGGCGGCGTACGTCGTCGGCGAGGACCAGCCGCGGGCGGCGCGGCAGGACGACCCACGCGACGACGAGCACGACCAGCCCGACGACGGCGACGAGCACGACGGGTGTGCGCAGGGCGGGGGCCAGGAAGGCGACCGCGCCCAGCGCGAGGACGGCCTGGACCGCCTGACCGGCGGCGCGGTCCCAGACAACGGACCGCAGCCCGCGGCCCAGCGCGCCCGTCTCACGGCCGTGGCGCACCCCCCGGTGCACGTCGCCGAGCACTCCGGCGGGCAGGGTGGCGTTGAGGAGCTGCGAGCGATAGTACGCCGCGAAAGCCGTCCGGACCGGCACGCCCACGTCGAGACGTCCTGCGATCAGGCTCCATCGCCAGGCGCAGCAGAGCGTGGTCGCGGCAGTGACGACGAGCGCTGCCAGCAGCGCTGCCGGCGTCGTCAGCCGCAGCCCGTCCAGGAATGGGCCGGTGCCCTGGCGCCACACGAGCGCGACGAGGATCGCGGCGCCGCCGAGGAGGCGGGTCCACATCCAGAACGTCCTGCTGATGGCCACTCCTCTCGTCACGGTGTGGATGCCTGAGATACGTGCGGGGCTGCCGGGTGGTTCAAGTGCAGGGTGGTTCAAGTGCAGGGTGGTTCAAGTCCAGGGTGGTTATGTGCAGGGTGGTTCAACAAGAGACGCGTACGTCGGCCAGGACGTCCGCCACCTGCCCGGCCGTCCGTGCCCAGGACCCCAGTGTTGCTCGGCGCCCG
The DNA here is from genome assembly GCF_049897745.1 of Nocardioides sp. LHG3406-4. NCBI lineage: Bacteria > Bacillati > Actinomycetota > Actinomycetes > Propionibacteriales > Nocardioidaceae > Nocardioides > Nocardioides sp. LHG3406-4. Next base: position 191,692 of record NZ_JAFCWV010000001.1, on the reverse strand, counting down.
GCCGCGGATCTGCGGAGCCGCTGCCGCAGGACGGCGTCGCCGAGCCATCGCTCGAGCAGCGCTGCCAGGGCGTGCGGTTCGTCCGCGGGGAACAGCAGGCCAGGACGGGAGCTGTCGGCGGCCAGGCCGACGGCCTCGGTCAGCCCGCCGACGGTGCTGGCCGCGACGGGGATGCCGCGGGCGAGGGCCTCGGTCACCGCCATGCCGTAGGACTCTCGCCGCGAGGCCGACACCAGCAGGTCGGTCGTCGCGAACGCCTCGTCGAGCAGCGATCCGGTGAGCGGTCCGGTGAAGACCACCCGCTCCGCGATCCCGGCGTCTCGAGCCCGCTCGCGGAGCCCGTCGACGAACGCCGGGTCGAGGTCCACGGCGCCCACGCACCGGCAGCGCCAGTCCAGGTGGCTGATCCGGGCCAGCGCGTCGATCAGCGTGTCGTGCCCCTTGGGCGGTACGACGGCCGCGAGGCAGAGCAGTTCCGCACCGGACCGGGACCCGGCTGTGCGCGCGGCCACGTCGGCGCCCGGCTCCGCGACGTGCACGCGTCGCTCGGGGACGCCGTGCCACTCGACCACCTGGCGTCGTGCCCAGCGGCTCGTCGTCACCACTGCGGCAGCCGCGGAGAGGACCGCACGTTCGGGGGCGTCGCGGATCGGCATGTGGAGCAGGACGACCACCCGCAGCCGCTCCACCTCGGGCAGCACGGCGTCCGGGGCGGCCGAGGCGATCAGCCCGTCGAGCAGCACCACCTCGTGGTCGGGGACGGCGGCCAGGATGCCTGACAGAGCGGCCAGGGCGACAGGGGCCGGCGTCGGCCAGTCACCGGCCACCGGATGCTCGTGGACGGCCCACCCGAGGGCGACCAGCTCCTTGCAGACGCGGCGGTCGTAGACGTTGCCACCGCTGGGATGCTCGGGGTCGTCGACCCCCTGAGGGACGACGACGTGGACTCTCACAGCCCCCGCTCGTAGCTCGCCCACGCGACGTGGGACTCGTGCAGGGTCACCGTGATCGCGCTCAGGCGCTGCGCGCTGGCACCGAGTTCGCCGGCGTGCACGCGCTCGGCGAGCCGGTCGGCCACCGCGCGGGCCAGGGCCTCCGTCGACGTGTTCGTGCCGGCGAACGCCGCCTCGTCGTCGAGGTTGCGGTAGTTCAGGTCGGCGAGCACGGCGTGCAGCTGCTCGGTCGCCAGCCCGATGTCGACCACGACCCCGTCGGCGTCGAGCTCGGGCGCGGCGAAGGTCGCGTCGACGACGTACGTCGCGCCGTGCAGCCGCTGCGCCGGCCCGAACACCTCGCCCCGGAAGCTGTGGGCGATCATCATGTGGTCGCGGACGTTGACACGGAACACGGTCATTCCCCTTCGTCGTAGGTGATGCTGTGGCACAGCGCGGGCAGGGTGCCGTCGGACAGGCGAGCCATCACCTCGGGCAGCTCGTGGAACGGCGAGGCACCGGTCAGCAGGGCGTCGAAGGCCGGGTCCTCCAGCAGGTCCAGGGCCAGGGCCAGCCGGTCGGCGTGGGAGCGGCGGGCTCGCCGGGCCGGGGCGACCGCCCCCACCTGGCTGGAGCGGATCGCCAGCCGCCCGGAGTGGAAGGCCCCGCCCAGGGAGAGCTCGACGCGGGTGTCGCCGTACCAGCTGAGGTCGACGACCTCACCCTCCGGGGCGAGCAGGTTGAGCGAGCACTGCAGGCCGGCGGCGGTCGCGCTCGCGTGCACCACGAGGTCGCAGCCGTCCGGTGCCTCCTCGGGCGCCGCGAACCCGACGCCGAGCGCGGACGCCACCGTCGCCCGGGACGGGTCGGTGTCGACGAGGGTGACGCGGGTGCCGGGGATGCCCGCCAGCAGCCGGGCCACGCAGCACCCGACCATGCCCGCGCCCACCACCGCCACCCGGTCACCGAGGAGCGGCGCTGCGTCCCACAGGCCGTTCAGCGCGGTCTCGACGGTGCCGGCGAGGACGGCCCGTTCGGCAGGCACGCCGTCGGGCACGACCGTGACGGCTGCGACCGGGACGACGTACGCCGTCTGGTGCGGGTGCAGGCAGAACACGGTGCGGTCGAGCAGCTCCGGAGGACCCGCCTCCACGACGCCGACGCTGAGGTAGCCGTACTTCACGGGGCCTGGGAGGTCGCCCTCCTGGAAGGGCGCTCGCATCGCGGCGTACTGGTCGACGGGCACGCCACCCCGGAACACCAGCGTCTCCGTGCCCCGGCTGATGGCGGACCTGGTCGCGCGCACCCGCACCTCGCCCGCTCCCGGTTCGTCCAGAAGGGCCGGCCTGATCTCGCCACGGCCCGGCTCGGCCACCCAGAACGCGAACTCTGCTGGCACGGCGCCCCCTCTTCCTGACCGGATGAACCGAAACCGGTCCCTCGTCGTATCAAACGTCGTACTACTACACACGGAGGCGCGGTGCATCGGGTTCAAGCCAGCGGTCCGCTCATCGGGTTCGCGGGCCTCCTCGCGCTGCTCGGGGGCCTGACGGCGACGGTCGGCCTGAGCGCCGTCGGGTGGCTCGTCGGCGTCCTCAGCGGCGCCGTCCTCGCCACGACCCTCGGCTCTGCCCTGGTCCGGAGGGGCGTCCTCGGGATCGGGCCGGCCGGGCGCGTGACGCTGGTCCGCGCGGTGATCGCCTGCTCCGTCGCGGCCCTGACGGCGGACTCGTTCGTCAGACCGACGCCGGTGGCGACCCTGGTCACGCTCAGCGGGGTCGGCCTCCTGCTCGACGCGGTCGACGGGCACGTCGCGCGGCGGACCGGGACGGTGACCCCGCTCGGAGCCCGTTTCGACATGGAGGTCGACGCCTTCCTCATCGCCGTCCTCAGCGTGTACGTCGCCCCGGAGGTGGGCGCCTGGGTCCTCGCCATCGGCGCGATGAGGTACGCCTACGTCGCCGCCGGCTGGGTCCTCCGCTCGCTGCGGCGACCCACGCCGCCGCGCTACTGGGCCAAGGTGGTCGCGGCGGTGCAGGGCGTCGTGCTCGCCGTGGCGGCTGCGGACCTGCTGCCCCGGGCGTGGGCGCAGGCCGCGCTGGCCGTCGCACTCGCCCTGCTCCTGGAGTCGTTCGGCCGGGACGTGTGGTGGCAGTGCCGCCATCGCCGCGACGCCCCGGCCGTCGCCCCCCTCCGGCGCCCACGTGCCGGCATCACCGTCACCGTCCTCTCCGTGGCACTGGTCTGGCTCGCGCTGGTGCTGCCCGACCGCGTGCAGGACATGACACCGGGTGTCCTCGTCCGGCTGCCCCTGGAGGGCATCGTGCTGGTCGGGGTGACCCTGCTGCTGCCGGCCGGCCCGCGTCGGTGGGTGGCGTCCGTGTTCGGGCTGCTGCTGGGGCTCCTGGTCGTGGTGAAGGTGCTGGACGCCGGGTTCCTCGCGGTGCTGGACAGGCCGTTCAGCCCGGTCAGCGACTGGGTCTACTTCGGGCCCGGAATCGGTGTCCTGGCCGACTCGATCGGCCGTCCGGCCGCGATCGCGACCGCCGTCGTGGCGAGTGCCCTGGTCGTCGTGCTCCTCGTGGTGCTGACGTTGTCGGCACGGCGGCTGACCCGGGCAGCTGCGGAGCACCGGCGGGGGACCGCGCGGGCGCTCACCGCGCTGACCACCGTCTGGGTCCTGTGCGCGGTGTCGGGCCTGGTGGTGGGCCCGGTCGGCCAGGTCGCCTCGACAGGCGCCGCCGGCCTGGCGGTCGACCAGGTGCAGGCCGTGCGTGCCGACCTCCGTGACCGGCACACCTTCGCTCGTGAGATCGCCACCGACCACGCTCGCGCGACCCCTGCCGGGCAGCTGCTCGAGGGGCTCCGGGGCAAGGACGTGCTGCTGGTCTTCGTCGAGAGCTACGGCCGGGTCGCCGTGCAGGACTCGTCCTTCTCCCCGGGCATCGACGCCGTGCTCCAGGACGGGACCCGCCGCCTGCACGCCGCCGGCTACTCCTCGCGCAGCGCCTTCTTGACCTCACCGACGTTCGGGGCCGCCAGCTGGCTCGCCCACGCGACCATGCAGTCGGGCCTGTGGGTCGACAGCCAGCGGCGCTACGAGCAGCTGCTCGGCGCCGACCGGCTGACACTCACCCGGGCGTTCGGCAGCGCCGGCTGGCGGACGGTCTCCGACGTCCCTGCCGACACGAGGGACTGGCCGGAGGGTAAGCGCTTCTACGGCTTCGACCAGATGTACGACGCCCGCAACGTCGGCTACGCCGGCCCGAAGTTCGGCTACGCCTCGATGCCCGACCAGTACACGTTGGAGCACCTCCGCCGGACGGAGCTCGCGCCGAGCAACCGCAAGCCCGTCATGGCCGAGATCGACCTGGTCTCCAGCCACCACCCGTGGACCCCGCTCCCGCACCCCGTGCCCTGGGACCAGGTCGGGGACGGCTCGGTCTTCAACGGGATGCCCGAGCAGGGCGAGCAGTCCGAGGACGTGTTCCGCGACCCCGACGCGGTGCGCCGCGTCTACGGCGAGTCGGTCGAGTACACGATGGACACCCTGGTCTCGTTCCTGGAGCAGCAGCCCGACCCGGACCTGGTGCTGGTCGTGCTGGGCGACCACCAGCCGCACAGCTACGTGAGCGGCGCCGACCCCGGTCACGACGTCCCGGTCAGCGTGATCGCCCAGGACCCCGCGGTCGTGCGGCGGATCTCGTCGTGGGACTGGCAGGACGGCCTGCTGCCAGCCCCGGACGCCCCGGTCTGGCGGATGGACACGTTCCGTGACCGCTTCTTCTCTGCCTTCGGCGGCCGCCCTCAGTAGGTGCGCCCGAACCGCCCAATCAGCCGCCCAATCAACCGCGCGGTGAACCGCGCGTCGATCCCAGCCGTGTAGCGAGTGGAGCCCCGACGGCCGGGGTGCCCGTGGTGGATCGGAGATCGGCATGCGCATGCGACTACTGGCGGCAGCAGGGGCACTCGTCTCGGCCGTCGTGCACCTGAAGCTGTGGTTCGACGGCAGCCGGGACCTCGACGTGGTCGGGCCGGCGTTCATGGTCAACGCGGTCGCCGGCCTGGTGATCGCGGTGCTCCTGCTGACCTGGCGGCACTGGGTGCCGTTGCTGCTCGCGGTCGGGTTCGGCGCGTCCACGCTGGGGGCGTTCGTGGTCTCCACGACCGTCGGCCTGTTCGGGGTGCACGCGTCGTGGACGGGCTTCTACACCTGGGCCGCGGCGATCGCAGAGGTCGTCACGATCGTCGCCGGCCTGCTCGCGGCGCACGCCGAGGGCTACCTGCGCTCACTCCGCCGGCTTCGGGGCCAGTCGCAGGACCGGCACCCCGTCGCCGGTCAGCACCTCGACTGAGGCGATGTCGTCGCGCGTGGCTGCCGTGGCGGCGGGGAGCCGCATCGACTTGCCCGGGAGCGCCTTCCAGGTGGCGACCTGCTCGGCCCGGCCGTCGCGGGTGCGCACGACCATGGCGTACGTCGCGCCGTACTCCGGCTCCTCGGTCGGGGCGTAGGTGCAGAGGAGGTCGATCCGCGTGCCCCAGGCCACGCTGGTCAGCGCGAGGCGTCCCGACACGGGCGCCGACCCGACCGGGTCCATGGCCTCGGTCGGTGCCGCGCTCGGGGGTGCGGACTGGCCCACCGGCTGCGAGCCGCTGTCGAAGGCGATCAGGACGGCGGCCGAGCCACCGGCGACGATCAGGGCGGCGGCTGCGGCGAGACCGACGAGCATCGTCGTACGGCGTCGCTGGGAGCGGCGTGCCTCGCCGACGAGCGCGGGAAGGAGTGTCGCCGGCACCGGCTCCGGAGCGTGGTTCGACTCCAGCACGTCCGGCGAGACCTTGGCGAGGAGGCCGGGCAGCCCGGCCAGCTCGCGCACCGCGCGCGCGCAGTCCTGGCAGCCTGCCAGGTGACGCTCGAACTCGGACCGCTCGGCCGGCGACAGCGAACCCAGGACGTAGGCCCCGTCGTGGTGGGCGAACTCGCAGCTCCGTGGGGCGTTCATGCGCCCACCCCCATCTCCTCGAGCGCGAGCCGCAGCGCGCGCAGCGCGTAGTGGGTGCGTGACTTCACCGTGCCTGCGGGCACGCCCAGCCGTTGCGCGGCCTCAGCCACCGAGAGCCCCCGGTAGTAGCACTCCAGCAGGACCGCACGGTGGTCGGCGGAGAGCTTGGTGAGGGCCTCGGCGACCAGCCACGAGAGCAGCAGCTGGTCGGTCTGGTCGCCGGTACGGGCCACGTCGGGCACCTCGGCCATGGAGAACTCGCTCTGCGCGCGCTTCGTGCGCCACTCGTCGATCACGATGTTGCGGGCGACGGTGAAGAGCCAGGCCCGGACCGAGCCCCGCGACTTCTCGAGCACCGCGGCGTTGCGCCAGGCACGGAGCAGCGTCTCCTGCACGACGTCCTCCGCCTGGGCGTGGTTGTTGCTGGTCAGGCGCAGGCAGAAGCCCCACAGCGCAGCAGCGTGCTCGTCGTGCAGCTGCCGCATCACGACGGCCGGGCTCTCGGGCATCGAACCTCCTGCACATGACACGGGCAGCCGGGTGTCTCGGTTCAAGTGTCCTCGCCGTCGGGACGCGCGGCAGGGGTGTGCCCGCCCAGAACGGCCGCGGCAGGTCGGGTGCCGGGTCAGCGCGGGCGACGCGAGCGCTCGCGTCGTTCCTTCAGCGACGCCACCGCCTCGTTGATCCGCCGCTGGTTCTCAGGCTTGCGCGACTCGTCGTACAGCTTCTTGGCGATGCCTACGATCGCCACCTTCCGCAGAATGCCCATGGCAGGACGGTACCCAGTCGCCCAACTTGCGATCAGGATGTCGGCTCGGCGTCGCTCACCCGGTCGGTACGGCGCGCTCGGTCGGCGGATCGTGACGCTCGTCGGCCTCGTGTGCCGGGGTGAGGTGACCGACCTCGGAGAGCCGCAGCGGCTCGAACGGTCCGGCGGTCTCAGCGGTGAGCATCTCGGTGGCGATGCAGACGTGGTCGGCGCCCTCGTCGACCAGCGTGGTCCGGCGCACCAGGAGCCGGTTTCCGCAGTCGCTGAGCAGGGGGACGTTCCCGGCCCCGGCCTCGGTACGGAGGCCGGCGAACTTGTCGGTGGTGTCCCCGGTCAGGGTGCCGAACCGCTCGGCCAGGGCGAGGTCGTCCCGCGTCAGGAAGTGGATGCCGAGATGGGTCGCGCGCAGCGCCACCCGATAGGTGTGGTTGGCCTTCGAGAGCCACACGCAGTAGCGCTCGGGATCGATGCTCGACTGCGTGTGGAAGCCGACCAGGCACCCGGCCCGCTCCTCGCCGGCAGCCGCGGTGACGACGATCAGCGGGTTGTCCATCGAGCCCATGAGCGTGTCGAAGGCGTCGTTGCCCATCGACCGGCGACTCAGGACGCGATGTCGGGGGTCGCGTCGCTGTCGGCGCGGGCGGCGACGCGGGCGCGGTTCTCGGCGCGGCGGTCGACGAACCTGGTCGCCTGCGCGTCCAGCTCCGCGAGGAAGGCGGCGAGCTCCTCGCGCGCCTGCTCGCCGTCGGGGCCTAGGTCGGTCCGCTCGAAGACCTTCCAGTGCCGCAGCACGGGCATGAGGACCTCGTCGTAGTGGAGGCGCAGGTCGTAGATCCCCGCCTTGGCGATGATCATCGAGCTGCGGCGGAACCCCGCCATCGTCGCGCCCGGCATCTCGAAGCCGACGACCTCGTCGGTGATGGCGCGCATGGTCTCGTCGGGGGCGATGTCGAGCGCCGCGGCGCCGATGTTGCGGTAGAAGACCATGTGCAGGTTCTCGTCCTTCGAGATCCGGGCGAGCAGCTTGTCGGCGACCGGGTCGTGGGTCACCTTGCCGGTGTTGCGGTGCGAGACGCGGGTGGCGAGCTCCTGGAAGGACACGTAGGCCACGGTCTCCAGGGCGGTCTTGTCGCCGGAGTCGTAGCCGGACGTCATGTAGTCCATCCGGGCCCGCTCGAGCTCGACCGGGTCGACGCCGCGGGTCACCACGAGGTAGTCGCGCAGCGCGACGCCGTGCCGGTTCTCCTCCGCCGTCCAGCGCCCGACCCAGGTGCCCCACGCCCCGTCGCGGCCGAAGCGGGTGGCGATCTCGCGGTGGTACGACGGCAGGTTGTCCTCGGTCAGCAGGTTGGTGAACATCGCCGCCTTGGCCGTGTCCGAGAGCCGGGACTGCTCGGGCGCGTAGTCCTCGCCGCCGAGGAAGGCGAAGTCACGGCCCTCGCTCCACGGGATGTAGTCGTGGGGGTGCCACTCCTGCGCGATCGCCAGATGACGGTCGAGGTTCTCGGCCACGACGGGCTCGAGCTCCTCGAGCAGGTGCGGTGAACTGGGCACATCGGCTCCTCGATATCGACTGGTGTCGAGCCTACGCCTGTCGGCTCCTCGGGCTGGCTCGCCCTCTCTCTGCGCCGACCTTCGTGGGCGAGTCGTGGGGTTCGTGGCCTTTGCGAAGGGCACGAACCCCGGGAGTCACCGGATATCCGGTGACCGCGAACCCGGCTCGACCTTCGTGGGCGAGTCGTGGGGTTCGTGACCTTTGCGAAGGGCACGAACCCCGGGAGTCACCGGATATCCGGTGACTCCAAGCCCCCCACCCCGCCCCCGTCGCTAGGTTGAGCGCCATGGCGTCCCACCGACCGGCGTTCGTGCTGCACGACCATCGCAAGCCGAGTCCGCACTTCGACCTCCGCATCGAGGAGGACGGCGTGCTGCGTTCGTGGGCGGTGCCCCGGGGGCTGCCCACAAGCAGCACGGAGGACCGGCTCGCCATCGCTGTGGGGGACCACGCCCTGGACCACCTCACCTACGAGGACGAGCACAAGTCCATCGCCGACATCGGCTGGTGGGAGGACGTCGGCAGCAACGAACGACGCCGGCTCCTCGTCCTGCACGGGCGCGCCGGGTCGGTCCGCTACGCCCTGATCGACACCGGCCGGGACTGGCTGGTGCACCGCACGAAGGAGCAGCCGTCGGGAAGCGGCGCACGATGACAGCGGCTGGTGCGAGCATGGGGGCCATGGACGTTGAGGCAGTACGACGCTCGTTCCCGGCGCTGGCCAGCGGACTCGCCCGTTTCGACGGGCCGGGAGGCTCCCTGGTGCCGACCCCGGTGATCGAGGCGGTGGCCGCTGCGATGGCGGCCGGCCTGTGCCAGCGCGGGTCGGTCTCGGCACCCGACCGGCTGGCCGAGGAGACCGCCACCGGAGCCCGCGCCGCGATGGGCCGGCTGCTCGGGACGGACCCCCACGGGATCGTCTTCGGCCGGTCCATGACCGCGCTGACGTTCGACTTCGCGCGCACGATCTCCGCGGGATGGGGACCGGGTGACGAGGTGGTGGTCACCCGGCTCGACCACGACGCCAACGTCCGGCCCTGGGTGACCGCGGCCGAGCGCACCGGCGCGACGGTGCGCTGGCTGGGCTTCGACCCCGTCACGGGCGAGCTCGACGACGTGGGTCCCCTGCTGAGCGAGCGCACCCGGCTGGTCGCCGTGACGGCCGCGTCCAACCTGCTCAGCACGCGACCCGACATCGCCCAGGTGGTGCGCGCGACGCACGAGTCCGGTGCGCTGGCGTACGTCGACGCCGTCCACCTCGTGCCGCACGCGCCGGTCGACCTGGCCGCGCTGGGTGCCGACTTCCTCGCGTGCTCGCCGTACAAGTTCTTCGGTCCGCACCTCGGCGTGGTCGCCGCGTCGCCCGCCCTCCTCGAGACGCTGCGTCCCGCCAAGCTGCTGCCGTCGAGCGACGCGGTCCCGGAGCGGTTCGAGCTCGGCACCCTCCCCTACGAGCTGCTGGCCGGGGTGAGCGCGGCGGTGGCGTTCATCGAGGCGCTCCCAGGCGGCATGGCCGCCGTCGAGGAGCACGAGGCGCGGCTCCTGGGCCGCCTACTCGACGGCTTGTCCGGGCTGCCCGGCGTGACGGTGCACAGCCGGCCCGCACGGCGTACTCCCACGGCGTTGCTCACCGTCGACGGGATGGCCCCCGCGGAGGTGCAGCGCGCGCTGGCGGCCGAGGGCGTGGTCGCGCCCGCGGGCAGCTTCTACGCGGTCGAGGCCTCGAGGCACGTGGGGCTGGGCGACGAGGGCGGGCTGCGGGCCGGTCTCGCGGCCTACACCAACGACGCCGACGTCGACCGGCTGCTCGCGGCGCTCGGCTCCGTCACACTGGGCCCATGACCTCGCACCGCGCCATCGAGACGTGGCTCATCGACATGGACGGCGTGCTGGTCCACGAGGAGACGCCGATCCCCGGCGCGAACGAGTTCGTGGAGGCGCTGAAGGCATCGGGGCTGTCCTTCCTGGTGCTGACCAACAACTCGATCTTCACCCCGCGAGACCTGCGCGCACGCCTGCTCGGCAGCGGCATCGACGTGCCCGAGAAGGCGATCTGGACCTCCGCGCTGGCCACCGCGCAGTTCCTCGACGACCAGCGCCCCAACGGCACGGCGTACGTCGTGGGGGAAGCGGGGCTGACCACCGCGCTGCACGACATCGGCTACGTGATGACCGACCGCGACCCCGACTACGTCGTGCTGGGGGAGACCCGAACCTACTCCTTCGAGGCGATCACCAGGGCGATCCGCCTGATCGAGAACGGCGCCCGCTTCCTGGCCACCAACCCCGACCCGAGCGGCCCGAGCCCACAGGGCACGCTGCCTGCCACGGGCTCCGTGGCGGCGCTCATCAGCACAGCGACGGGGCGCCAGCCCTACTACATCGGCAAGCCCAACCCGCTCATGATGCGCAGCGCGCTCAACCAGCTGGAGGCGCACTCCGAGACCACGGTGATGGTCGGCGACCGGATGGACACCGACGTGGTCAGTGGCCTGGAGGCCGGCCTGCGCACGATCCTGGTCAGCACGGGCTCGACCCGGCCCGAGCAGATCGGCATGTTCCCCTACCGGCCGACCCTGGTCATCGACTCCATCGCCGACGTCGTCGACCTGGACGTCGACTGGCGCTGAGGCGGACGCAGAACGGCCGGGCCCCGAGGGGCCCGGCCGCTTGCGTCACGCCGTGGTGGTGCTGGCGTGGTGCTCGCTCAGCCGTTGTAGGACGGCTGGGACTGCGGGTTGAACTCGTTCATCTTCACCCGCTTGGCGACGTTCGTGCGGGGGTCGTTCAGGTCCAGCACGTCCAAGCCCTTCTGGATGTCGTTGGCGAAGATGTTGCCGTTGTACCAGTACGCCGACCACGCGCCGCCGAGCACGAGCTTCTCGTCCGACAGCGCGCCGCGGTCGAACCAGGCGAGCTCGGTGGGGTTGGCGGAGTCGGTGAAGTCGAACACCGAGATGCCGCCCTGGTACCACGCCTGGACCATGACGTCGCGCCCCTTGACCGGGATCAGCGAGCCGTTGTGGGCCACGCAGTTCTCGGTGTTCGCCTGGGTCCGCGGCATCTTGTAGTAGCTGCGGAACTCAAGCTGGCCGCCGACGATGTCGTAGATGCCGTTGGCGCCCTTGGTCGCCCCGACGGTCGGGTTGCAGGTCGGCGCACCGCCACCGCCGAGCTCGTCGGTGAAGACGACCTTGGTCCCGTCGTTGTTGAAGGTCGCGGAGTGCCAGAACGCGAAGTTCGTGGTGTCGCGCACCGTCTCGGTGACGACGGGGTTCTCCCGGTCGGAGATGTCCATCAGGATGCCGTCGCCCATGCAGGCGCCCGCCGCGATGTCCCTCTCGGGGTAGGCGGTGATGTCGTGGCAGCCGCTCGTCGTCGAGGAGCCGTTGCCGCCCGGGTTGCCGCCGTCCGGGAACAGCACCGGGGTGCTGGCCAGCGAGGCCGTCTCAGGCGCGTCGACCGGCACCTTCACCACGCTGATCTTGTCGTGCGGCGGCTGGCAGTCGGGGTACGTGGCGCTCGGGCCGTACGACGAGACGTAGACGTAGAGGTTCGCGCCGTCCTTCGAGGGTGCGAGCGTGTGCGTGTGCGAGCCGCATGCCGTCTCGACGGCCGCGACGTACTGCGGGGCGGCGGGGTCGGAGATGTCCCAGACCCGGATGCCCTCCCACGACGCCGGGTCCCTCGCGCTCAGCGGCTCGTTGGCGCAGCTGTCGTTGCTCCTGCCCGAGTCGACGCTCAGCACGAGGATGTCGCCGTACACCGACACGTCGTTCTGCGAGCCGGGGCAGACCACCTGGGCCACCTCGACCGGCTTCTTCGGGTGCTTGATGCTGTAGACCGTGAAGCCCTCGTAGTTGCCGGCGTACGCGTAGTCGCCCGAGAAGGCGAGGTCGGAGTTGTAGGCGCTCTCCGGCGCGAAGGCGCCGCGCTTCGGGAGGTTGGCGATCAGGTCGAGGTTGCGGCTGCTCGCGGTCTCCCCGGATTCGAGGGTGGTGTCGCTGTCGTCGAGCTGCGCGGTCGGGCCACCGGGGATGGCGCAGCCCTGACCGAAGCGGTCGCCCGCCTCCTGGAGCCTCTTGGCGAGCCCCGGCGGGCAGGCCGTGGACTGCTCCTCGGCGTCGTGGGAGTGGCCGTCGTGGGCCATCGCCACGGCGGGCAGGAGCGCCACCGAGAGTCCGACGGCCGACAGGGCGAGGGTGAGCCTCCGGCGGAGGCTGGGGGGGCGTGGATGAGACATGGGCAGCACTGGTCCTTCCGAGAATGGGGCGAGTGACGCATGTTACGGACATGTCGTATCCTGCGGCCACCATGAAATACAAGTCTCGGGATGAAATACAACCAAACGTGTGGTCGCGGCCGCGCCGCGCACGACCTTGCGTGGCGGCACTCGCCGCGTTCGTCGTGATGCTGGGTGCCGGCGTGAGCGGGTGCTCCGACGACGGACCCGACTCCGACAACCGTGCTGCGGGATCCGGGGCGTCCGAGGAGGCCGCTGCATCCTCCGAGAAGCCCACGGCGTCCGGCTCACCCGACGATCCGGTGATCCTGCTGCCCGGGGCGCCCGGCGACCCGGCCGAGACGGCGACGGCGGTGCCCGAGCTGCCGGAGTCGGGGTTCAACCACTCCGACATCGCCTTCATGCAGATGATGATCCCGCACCACGCCCAGGCCCTGGAGATGGCCAAGCTGGCGTCCCGCTACGCGGTGGATCCCGGCGTACGCCGCATGGCGGCGCGCATCCGGGCCGCCCAGGGCCCCGAGATCGTGATGATGTCGGGATGGCTGGCCGACCGGAACCTCGACGTCCCGCAGCGCGACGACGACCCGCACGAGTTCGACCACGGCGAGCACGGCCACGACCCCATGATGGGGATGCTGACCGAGCAGGAGATGGCCCAGCTGGCGGCCGCGCGCGGCAAGCGGTTCGACCGGCTCTTCCTCGAGGGGATGATCCGCCACCACGAGGGAGCCCTGCAGATGGCGACGACCGCGGGGACATCGGGTGAGAACATCACCGTCGCCGAGCTCGCCGGGGACGTCGGAGCCTCCCAGCTCGCCGAGATCTCGCGCATGCGGGACCTGCTCCGCTGAGCCCATCGCGCCGGCGCACTGATCGAGTCGCGGTCGGCCCGACCACCGACCACGGGCCCGACGCGGCCTTCGCCCTGCCCCGGTTCGCCGAGGTCTACGACCCGCTGGACCCAGACCGGAGCGACCTCGACGCGTACGCCGCCATGGTCGACGAGTACGGCGCCCGCTCGGTGCTCGACGTCGGGTGCGGCACCGGCACCTTCGCCTGCCTGCTGGCACGGCGGGGGATCGGGGTGGTGGGCGTCGACCCGGCGCTGGCCTCGCTCGACGTGGCGCAGCGCAAGCTGGGCGCAGACCGGGTGACCTGGATCCACGGCGACGCCGCCGCCCTGCCAGCGGACCTGCGGGTCGATCTGGCGGTGATGACGGGCAACGTCGCGCAGGTGTTCCTCACCGATCAAGCCTGGGCCGACACCCTGCGGCACGTCCGCGCCGCGGTCCGGTCGGGCGGGCGTCTGGTCTTCGAGACGCGCGACCCCGCGCGGCGCGCCTGGGAGGACTGGACACCCGAGCACTCCCGCGTAACGACCGACGTAGAGGGCGTCGGCCGCGTCGAGTCGTGGATCGACCTGCTCGCCGTCGACCCGCCGTACGTCTCCTTCCGGGGCTCCGTCCGCTTCGAGAGCGACGGGGCGCTGCTCACCTCTGACTCGACCCTGCGCTTCCGCACGCAGGACGAGATCGAGCGCTCCCTCGCCGCCGCGGGCTTCGACGTCGAGGAGGTGCGCGACGCGCCCGACCGGCCCGGCCGGGAATGGGTCTACGTCGCAAGGGCACGTGGGGCTGCCAGAATCGGCGCATGAGTCCACACATCGGCATCCTCGTCGGGAGCACCCGTCCTGGCCGCAAGGGCAGTCAGATCGGTCGATGGGTCCTCGATCACGCGAGCGGCCGGGACGACGCGACGTTCGAGCTCGTCGAGCTCGCCGACTACGACCTGCCGCTCCTGCGCGAGGCGGTCGTCCCGGGTGACGCCAACCGCGACTACGAGACTCCGCAGACCCGCGTGTGGAGCCAGCGCATCGACACGTTCGACGGCTTCGTGTGGGTGACGCCCGAGTACAACCACGGGGTGCCGGCGGCGATGAAGAACGCCCTCGACGTGCTCTACCCCGAGTGGGGCCACAAGGCCGTGGCCTTCGTGTCCTACGGCGCCGACGCCGGCGTCCGCGCGGTCGAGCACTGGCGCGCCATCGTCGCCAACGTGCACATGGTCGACGTGCGCAGCCAGGTCGCGCTCTCGACGTTCGGCGACTTCGCCGGCGAGACGTTCTCGCCGTCCGAGCGACGCCCCCAGGAGCTCACCAGGCTGCTCGACCAGCTCACCGCGATGACCACCACGATGCTGGGCATGCGCAGCCGCGCCTGACCGCTCCGGCGGCGAGCCGCCCTAGTCGAACCACGATCGCCGCATGGCGAAGATCCACCGGCGCCGCGGATGCTCGCTGACCGACCACAGCTCGTCCGTCGACGGCCAGTAGGCGATGTCCTCCGGCCCCATCGGCGTGGCGAACCGCCGACGCCGGAAGCGGCCGGGCTGGCCGACGTACACGGATCCCGGTGCGAACGGCCCCTTCGAGACCGTGAGGTGGTAGCGGCCCCCGGCCACGACCCCGCCCTGCATCTGCGCCACGCCGCCGTCGTCGATCCCGGTCGGCCGCGAGAAGCCGTCCTCGCCGGTCGCGAGGAGCCACGTCTCCGGGTCGAGGTGGTAGCGGGCCAGCCGCGTGGACGCGTCGCCGCGCCCGTACTCGCCGGCGATCATCGTCGGCGGATCGCTGCGCCGGTCGAGCGAGACGAACGAGTAGCGCAGCCCGAGGTGCCCCTCGTCGGTCTCGGCGCGGTAGCCGAAGCGCAGGGGCAGCACGTACCGGTGGCCGTACGACGCCACGCGCTGGCCGTCGAAGCCGAACTCGTCGGGATGGTCGTCGTCGCCCGGCACCCGCATGACGTCGTCGAGCCGGAACGTCACGAAGCCGCGTGCGGTGGCGGCCACGTGGAGGTACGGACCCGCCCACACCACGCCGCCGGCGTGGATCCGCAGCGGCTCGAGCACCAGCGCGCCGCTCTGGTCGAGGCGGGGGACGACGAGCAGGACGTGGCGGTACCTCAGCGTCTCGAGGTCGAGGAACGTCACGCGTGAGCCGTACGACGCCCCGTCGATCGCCTTTGAGTACCACGTCGTGACGAGCACCCGGCGGCCTGCGATGTCCTCGGTGTCGCTGGCGTCGGCGGAGGTGGAGATGCCCTGCGGCCACCAGCGGGGATCGCGCCGGTCGTAGGCGTCCCAGGTGATCGCGCGCGAGACGGCTCGCCCGAGGAGCCGGCCGAGCAGCGACTCCTTCGCCTGCCACTTCAGGTCGTCCAGCACGCCGTCCACCCCGACGCGGGGGCCCAGGACCCCGGCCAGCGCATCGATCTCGGCGACGTTCTCCTCGGTGCGCACCAGGTGCACCCCGAACGGCGGCTCGGGCCTGTCGTCGGTCGGTGCCGGCTCGGACATGGTGGCCACGTTAGTAGCGTGCAACCGTGCAGACGGTGGTGGGCGCGGCGGTCATCCGCGACGGGTGCGTGCTCGCCGCACGGCGTACGGCGCCGCCCGAGGCGGCCGGGCGCTGGGAGTTCCCGGGCGGCAAGGTCGATCCGGGGGAGACGCCCGACGGCGCGCTGGTGCGCGAGGTCGCCGAGGAGCTGGGACTGGCGGTCGCCGTCGCAGCGTGGCTCGACCAGACTGTGCGGATCAGCGCGGAGTACACGCTGCGCGTCGCGATCTGTCGCCCTGGCGACGGGGAGCCGGTGCCCACCGAGCACGACCAGGTCCGCTGGCTGGCGCCCGAGGAGCTCGGCGACGTGGACTGGCTCGAGGCCGACCGGCCCTTCCTGGACGACGTGCGCGAGCGACTGCTCGACGGTGAGCCGCTCGACGGCGGCAACGTCGGACAGGTCGTGCGGATCGGCTCGACCGTACGCCGTCCCACCGGCCCGTGGACGCCGGCCGTGCACGCCCTGCTCGACCACCTGGCGCAGGCCGGGCTGCGGGGCGTGCCCCGGGTGCACGGCATCGACGAGCGCGGTCGTGAGGTTCTCGACTTCATGCCCGGCGAGGTGATCGACGTCGACTCCGAGCTGTTGTCGCCGGCGCGGCTGCGCGACCTGGCCGCCTGGACGCGGGAGTTCCACGAGGCCGCGGCCGGCTTCGACCATCCGGGTCCGTGGCGGATGTTCCCGGTCGGTGACACCGACCGGATCGGGCACAACGACCTGGCGCCCTACAACGTCGCCTTCGTCGGCGACCGCGTCGGCGGCGTCTTCGACTGGGACCTGGCAGGCCCCACGACAGCTGCCACGGAGCTGGCCCACCAGGCATGGAACGCGGTGCCGCTCTTCCGCGCAATCCCCGCCGACGTGGCGGCCGCGCGGCTGACCGCCCTCGCCGGGGGCTACGGCGGTCTCACCGGACGAGAGGTGCTCGACAACGTGGACAGCCGGGTCACCGCCGCGGCCGAGGGCGTCCGCGCCATGATCGAGTCCGGCGACCCCGGTGGCGCCGGACTGGCGGCGGTCGGTGAGCCGGGACGCACGCTCCGGGCCCTGGCCGGCATGCGCGAGAGGCGCCCCCGGATCGAGGAGATACTGGCCCGGTGAGAGGCATCTTCTTCGACGAGGACGACGCCCGCGCGGTGGTCGCCCGCCTCACGGGCGACGGCTACGACGCCGCGGCCGTCCGCGAGCGGCTGGCCGGCGAGGACGACGACGAGGGCCATCCCTGGGCCGTGCTGAGCGATGCGCCCGGGCTCGTGCTGGAGCTCCTCGTCGACGAGTACGACGGGTGGCTCGACGCCGACGACGGCGCCCCGCCGGCCGCCGCCGTGCCGCTCGACCTGCCGGCCGCCCCGCGCCGGACGGAGCGGCCGCGCTGACCGTCGGGAGGCCTCACTAGGCTTGGCGACATGAGCGAAGCCCCTGCGCAGCGGATGCTGCTGGTCCATGCCCACCCCGACGACGAGTCCATCGGCACGGGCGCCACAATGGCGACCTACGTCGACCGCGGCGTCGGCGTGACGCTGGTGACCTGCACGTCCGGGGAGATGGGCGAGATCCTGGTGCCCGAGTGGGAGCACATGGCCGCCGACCGCGACGACACCCTCGGCGAGCACCGCCGCGGGGAGCTCGAGGTCGCGATGAAGGAGCTCGGTGTCACCGACCACCGATTCCTCGGCGGTCCCGGCCACTTCCGCGACTCGGGGATGAAGTGGCATGCCGACGGCTACGCCATCGCCGCCGACGAGACCAGTCCCAACGCCTTCGCCAACGCCGACCTGACGGTGGCCGCCGACCTGCTGGTCGCCATCATCCGCGAGGTGCGCCCCCAGGTGCTCGTCACCTACGACCAGTTCGGCGGCTACGGCCACCCCGACCACATCCAGGCCCACCGGGTCGCGACCTACGCCGCCCAGCTGGCCGCCGTACCTTCCTACCGCCTCGACCTCGGCGAGCCGCACGACATCGCGAAGGTCTACTGGACCGCCATGAGCGAGAGCCGGATGCGCGACAGCCTGCGCGAGCTCCGCGGGAAGGGTGACACCGAGACGTTCAAGGGGATGGAGCCCGAAGGGGAGCTCGGTCCCTTCGTCACCCCTGACAAGCTGCTCAGCGCACGCGTCGACGGCTCCTCGGCGGTCGACCGCAAGATGGCGGCGCTCGCGGCCCACCGCTCCCAGATCCAGCAGGACGGCTTCTTCTTCTCCGGCAGGGAGAGCGGCCACGCCTTCTGGGGCGACGAGTTCTTCAGGATCGCCAAGGGGGCCACCGGCCCGGTCGGTGACGACGGTCTCGAGACGGATCTCTTCGCAGGACTGTGATGGTGCGCCTGCTGGCGCTACCGGTGGCCGTGCTGGGTGCCGCGACGGCGTACGCCGCGGTGCTGGTGCACTCCAGGTGGTGGGGGCTGGCGCTCGGTCTCGCCGCCTGCGCCTGCGTGTTGGTGGGCCTGCCCGGGCGGTGGTGGGGTCGTCTCGCCTTCGCGCTCGGCTGGACCGCCGTCGTCGGCGCAGCGTCCTTGCAGCGGCCCGAGGGCGACTACCTGGTCGCCTCCGACACCCCGGGCTACGCCCTCCTGGTGGCGACGCTGGTGGTGGTGATCGGCTCGCTGGTGACGCTCGGGAGGCCCGGCGCCAGGCCTCGCGCCGATCCAGAGGATCGGCACCCGCCCACCTAGACTCTCGGGCGTGTTGGAGACCCCGCCCGCGCCCGCCAAGGAGAGAGCCGGAGCTCGCGTCGTCGTGCTGCTCCTGCTGGGTCTTGCCGTCCTCGCCGGCGGCGCCTACGCGCTCGCGCACGAGATGACGGGCGACAAGGTCCCGCGCGGCACCACGGTCTCCGGGGTCCGGATCGGTAGCCACCCGCAGGCGGAGGCCGCCGCCGTGCTCGAGCGCGGCCTCGCCGACCGGGCGCTGGCGCCGATCCCCGTCACGGTCGGCGGCCAGTCGCGCACGGTCACGCCGGCCGAGGCGGGTCTCGGCGTCGACTACGACGCGTCGGTGGCCGAGGCCGGCGGTGGCGACAGCTGGGCGCCGGCGCGGCTCTGGGACTACTTCACCGGCGGCGACGAGCTCGAGGCGGTGGTCACCGTCGACGAGACGGCCATGACCGCGCTGGTCGAGACGCTGAACGCCGAGATGGGCACCCAGCCCCGGGAGGGGACGGTGCGGTTCCGGGAGGCCGAGGTCAGGACCCGCCAGCCACGCGTCGGCTCCGGGCTCGACCCGGCCGCCGTGCGCGAGGCGCTGACGGGCGCCTACCTGGACGACGGCGGGACCGCCGAGCTGGAGCTGGTCGACGTACCTCCCGACATCGACGAGGCGGACGTGCAGCAGGCCCTCACGACCTTCGCCAACCCCGCCGTCTCCGAGCCGGTGACCCTGACCTTCGACGACTCCGTCGTCAAGCTCGCCCCGCGCGACTACACCGCAGCGCTGTCCCTGGCGCCGGCCGACGGTGTGCTCGTGCCCCAGCTCGACGCCGCGCGGCTCGCCGAGCTCGTCAAGAGCCGCGTGGGCGAGGCCGACGCCCCGGTCGACGCGACCGTCGCGCTGGTCGGCGGTCGCCCCAAGGTCATCCCCGCGAAGCCCGGCGTCACCTTCGACCAGGCGCAGATCGACTCGGCCTTCCTGGGCCTCGTCGCGGCTCCGTCCGGCCAGCGCAGCCTGGCCGTGACAGCGACGGTCGCCAAGCCCGACTTCACCACCGGGGACGCGCGCCGGCTGAACATCAAGGAGCGGATCTCGACGTTCACGACCTACTACCCGTACGCCGAGTACCGCAACATCAACATCGGCCGCGCCGCCGAGCTCGTCAACGGCACCGTCCTCAAGCCGGGTGAGACGTTCTCGCTCAACGACACCGTCGGCGAGCGCACCGTCGCCAACGGCTTCACCAAGGGCTTCGTCATCAGCGACGGCATCTTCAAGGAGGACCTCGGCGGCGGCGTCTCCCAGATGGCCACCACGACGTTCAACGCGATGTTCTTCGCCGGCCTCAAGGACATCGAGCACAAGCCGCACAGCTTCTACATCGACCGCTACCCCGTGGGTCGCGAGGCGACGGTGGTCTGGGGCTCGGTGGACCTGAGGTTCCAGAACGACACCCCGCACGGCGTGCTGATCTACGCCAACGTCACCCCGGCCACGCCCAGCTCGTCGGGGGTCGTGACGGTGAGCATGTACTCCACCAAGACGTGGGACATCACCACCAGCACCTCCGACCGCTACAACCTGACCCCCGCGAAGACGCGGACGCTCACCACCGAGGACTGCTACCCGAACACGGGCTACGGCGGCTTCGAGGTCGACGTGAAGCGCTACTTCCGCCGGCCCGGGCAGAGCGAGCTCCACCACTCGGAGAACTTCCACACGACGTACACCCCCTCGGACACGGTGATCTGCAAGCCGCCGCCTGAGACGCCCCCAGCCGGCTGAGCCGCGCCCGCCGGTTGAGGTGCGAGCGCGGCGAGCCTCGAAACCAAGGGCGCACCAGACCTACGGCGCCAGCCGGTGCAGGTCGCGCGGGAAGAGGGTCGCCTCGCGGATGTTGGCGGCCTCCACCAGGCGCGCCACCCAGCGCTCGAGGCCGATCGCGAAGCCGCCGTGCGGGGGAATGCCGCGCCGGAACGCCTCGACGTACGACGCGTAGGCCTCCAGCGGGTAGCCGCGCTGCTCCAGCGCGGCGACGTAGTCGGCGTACCGGTGCAGCCGCTGAGCACCGCTCACCAGCTCGAGCCCGCGGAAGAGCAGGTCGAAGCTGCGCGACCAGTGCGGCTCGTCGGGGTCGGGATGGCTGTAGAACGCGCGGCTGGCGGTCGGGTAGCCCTCCACGACGACGAAGTCGCTGTCGTGCTCGTGCATCGCCCACTCGCCCAGCGCCCGCTCGTGGGCCGGGCTCAGGTCCGGCTCGTCGGCAGGCGCGCCGGCGATCTCCAGGGCCTCGCGGAAGTGCAGCAACGGGAGCTCCGCGGGCACCTCGGGCACGGTGATGCCCAGCCGCTCGACGGCGTCGCCCGCGCGCTCGTGGATGCCCGCGACCATGCCGGCGACGGTGTCGCGCAGGCACGCGATCACCTCGCGGTGGTCGCGCACGAAGCCCAGCTCGACGTCGAGGGAGACGTACTCCGCGAGATGGCGCACGGTGTCGTGCGGCTCCGCGCGGAAGACCGGGCCGACCTCGTAGACGCGCTCGAAGATGCCCACCAACTGCTGCTTGAAGAACTGCGGGCTCTGGGCGAGGTACGCCGGCCGGCCGAAGTAGTCGACCTCGAAGACGTTGGCCCCGCTCTCGGTCGCCGAGTCGACGAGCTTGGGGGAGTGCACCTCGGTGAAGCCGGTGGCGTCGAGCGACGCGCGGAAGCCGAACAGCGACGCGGCCGCCAGCTCCCACTTCGCCCGCTGCACCGGGTGTCGCCAGGTGGTCGCGGCGTGGTCGAGCTGGGTCGGCAGGCCGGTGTCGAGGGTGGGGCGCCAGAGCTCCACCGCGGGCGTGTCGGCCGGCTCGCCCAGTGCGGTCACCGTCGCCTCGGTGATCTCGATGCCGCCCGGCGCCTGGGCGTTGGCCGTCGCGGTGCCGGTCACCTCGACCGGGGTCTCCTCCGGCGGCACCTCGGCGCCGGCCGGCAGCACGACCTGGGCCAGTCCCGAGCGGTCGCGGACCACCAGGAAGGTGACGCGGGCGAGCTCGCGGCGGCGGTGCACCCAGCCCTGCAGCCTCACCGGCGAAGCCGGCTCGGCAGTGGGCAGGGCGGCGGCGAGGGTGCGTACGACGGTCGAGAGGGGTGGTTGTCTCATTGGTTGCCTCCAGTGGCGGGTGAAGCCCTGGAGGTGTGGGCGGGGGCAAAGTCGCGGTGCCACCACACCTTCGCCGGAGAGACTCCGGCCTCTCGTCGGTACGCCGGACGCGCGGGCCGCGTTCGCTGTCTCCAGCCGAGGGTTGTCAGGCCTCACGCGATCCACAGGCATCCTAGGCCACCCGGCGCTGGATCCTCCGGGCTACTCCGGCGCCGTCAGATAGCGGCTGGTGTGGTGCGTGACGAACCCGTGGCGCTCGTAGAGCGCGATCGCGCCGGGGTTGTCGGTCTCGACGTGCAGCCAGGCCGTCGTCGCGCCGTGCGAGGCGGCCCAGTCGAGGAGCTCGGCGAGGACGACGGTCGCCAGGCCGCGGCGCCGGCGGGCCGGGTCGACCTCGATCGAGTGCAGGCCCACCCAGTCGGTGTCGAGGGCTGCCCGGCCGCGCGCCGTACCGTCCCCCAGGACCACCTCGAGCCGACCGCCCTCCTCCAGGTAGCGCGGAGTCATGGCACCCTCCGGGCGGGCAGACTCCCGCGGAAGGCGACTCAACTCCGCGGTGCATGACCGGAGGGCTCGAGAGACAGCCGCCAGCTGGCAGTGCGCGTCGCCGCTGCCCAGCGGCTGCCAGCCGAGGCCGCGCAGGTCGGCGTCGACGTCCCCTCCGCTCTGCACCTGAGCGAGCGCCGGCCGGTTGTGCCGGCGATAGAACCGGCGCACACGCTCCACCGCCTCGCCCAGCGGCAGGCCGGGGGAGCCCATCGCCAGCACGGAGTTGCCCCGGCGGCGCAGCCTGCCGTCGTACGGCGGCGCGGCGCGCAGCACCCACTCGCCCAGCGGCTCCGCGACCAGGTCGTCCCAGAGCGACTCCACGTGCCGCTGCACGTCACGCGGCGAGACGCGCTGCCGCACCGAGGGCCTCGGCGGCACGGGCTTGCCGCTCACGACGTGGGCGAGAGCGATGCGCACCGACGAGCCGTCCTCGCGCACGACCACGCACTCGTCCTCGCTCCACGCCGTGCACACGCCGAGGACGTCGGTCATCGCCGGCCCGCCGGAGGGCCCGGTCTCGCCAGGCAGCACCCGGCGTACGACGATCCGCTGGCCGACGACATGCGGCCCGAGTCCACGCGGGCGGTGCGGGGGAGCATCTGCCATGGCGGGATACTAGGCTGGTCGCAGCACACGCCCCGCCCACAGGAGGACCTGGTGACCTACGTCATCGCCCAGCCGTGCGTCGACCTCAAGGACCGCGCCTGCGTCGACGAATGCCCCGTCGACTGCATCTACGAGGGCAAGCGGATGCTCTACATCCACCCCGACGAATGCGTCGACTGCGGCGCCTGCGAGCCGGTGTGCCCGGTCGAGGCCATCTTCTACGAGGACGACACCCCGGAGGAGTGGAAGGAGTACTACGACGCCAACGTCCACTTCTTCGACGACCTCGGCTCACCGGGCGGCGCCGCCAAGATGGGCGAGATCGACAAGGACCACCCGCTGATCGCTGCACTGCCTCCGCAGCCCCAGGAACACTGAGCCCGGTGCGTCGGGACGCCGTCTCCGGGCGGCTGCCCGACTTCCCCTGGGACGCCCTCGGCCCGTACGCCGACCGCGCCGGCGCGCACGCCGACGGGATCGTCGACCTGTCGATCGGCACGCCCGTAGACCCGACGCCCGACGTCGTCCAGAAGGCTCTGGCGGCGGCGACGGACGCGCCCGGCTACCCGGTCACGATCGGCAACCCGGCGACCCGGCAGGCGGCCATCGACTGGCTGGCGCGGCGGTTCGGCGTCACCGGCCTCGGGCTTGACGGCGTGCTCCCGCTGGTCGGGTCGAAGGAGTTCATCGCGTCTGCGGCCCTGCACCTGGGCATCGGCGCGGGCGACCTGGTCGTCCAGCCCGAGCTCGCCTACCCGACCTACGAGGTCGGTGCCGCGCTGGCCGGGGCACGCATCCTGGCCGCCGACTCGCTCACCGCGATCGGGCCCGAGGTGCCGCGCCTGCTCTGGCTGAACTCGCCGTCCAACCCGACCGGCCGGGTCCTGCCCCCCGACCACCTGCGCAAGGTCGTGGACTGGTGCCGCGACCGCGGCACCCTGCTGATCTCCGACGAGTGCTACATCGAGTGTGTCTGGGAGGGCGAGGGCGTCAGCGTGCTGCACCCCGACATCTCCGGCGGCTCCCACGAGGGCATCCTCGCCGTGCACTCGCTCTCCAAGCGCTCCAACCTCGCCGGCTACCGCTGCGCCTTCGTGGCCGGGGACCCCGCGGTGGTGGGGGAGCTGCTCGCCGTGCGCAAGAACCTCGGCCTGATCATGCCCGGCCCGCAGCAGGCGGCCATGGTCGCGGCCCTCGACGACGACCAGCACGTCGACGCCCAGCACGCGACGTACGCCGCGCGCCGGGCCAAGCTCCGACCGGCGCTCGAGTCGGCCGGCTTCCGGGTCGACCACTCCGAGGCCGCGCTCTATCTCTGGGCCACCCGCGACGAGGACTGCTGGCAGACCGTCGGCCGGCTCGCCGACCTGGGTATCCTGGTCGCGCCGGGGTCGTTCTACGGACCGACGGGCGGGCGGCACGTCCGGGTGGCGCTGACCGCCACCGACGAGCGTGTTTCCGCCGCCGTCGACCGCCTCACCGCCGGCTAGTCAGCGGCAGACCGCCGGACCCTTCTCGAACCCGGCACACCCGCCCTGGGGGTTCCCGTCGAGCTCGTCGCTGCCCGGGCCGCCCTCGAGCTTGTCGGCGCTGCCGATGGAGGTGACCCGGTCGTTGCCGGGGCCTACGTCGATCGTGTCGTCGCCCGGCTTCGCGTCGCTCGCCTCGGCCTCGGGGTCGGCGTCGTCGTTGACGATGTCGTCGCCGGCGAACGTCGTGATCTCGTCGTTGCCGCCGAAGCCGAAGATCACGTCGTCGCCGGGGCTGCCGTCGATCGTGTCGTCGTGCTTGGTGCCGCGGACGATCCAGCGGCCCTCGACCAGCGTGTCGTTGCCGTCGCCGGTCGCGGTGAGGGCGGCGAGGTCGATGGTCACGCCCGCCTTGGCCGTCACGAAGCTCACGATGTCCGGTGCCTTGGTCGGCTCGGCGTCGTCGCCGGCGCCCTCGAGGGTGTCGTCGCCCGCGCCGCCCAGCAGCACGTCGGGCACCTCGAAGCCGGTGCGCACGAGGTTGGCGCCGCCCACGAGCCGATCGTTGCCGGCGTCGCCGGAGATCACGTCGCTGTCGTCGCCGCCGAAGAGGGTGTCGTCGCCGTCGCCCCCGCGCACGAGGTCCTCGCCCTCGCCGCCGCAGATCACGTCGTTGCCCGCGCCGGCCTCGATGACGTCGTTGCCGGCGCCCGCGTCGATGACGTCGTCGCCGTCGGTGCCCGCGAGATCCATGTCGTCGCCGTCGGTGCCGGAGATCGTCGGCGTCGCGCACGCCTCGGCCGACGTGGCGGCCGCAGCGGCGGCCGCGGTGTCCACCGACGGGCTCGCGGAGGAGGCACTCGCGGTGGGCGTGGGGTCGGCGGCGTCGTCGGCCGCCTCGCCCCCGCACGAGGCCAGGGCTCCGGCCGTCGTCAGTGCCAGCACGACCCATGCAGTCCGCAACATCTGAGGCCCCTTCGCGTGTGGATGTCCCGTCAGGATGTCATGTCCGGCAGGCCACGGGTTCTGTCGTGCGCCTGTGGGTGAGCTAGTCGTGCACGTCGACGTGCACGTGGTCGCGGTGCTCGAGGATGGCGCGGTCTCCGCGCGAGGACGACGGTACGTCGTAGTCGGTCCAACCGTCGTCGGAGCGCGACCCCGCGTGCCAGATGCGGTCGTCGAAGATCACCGTGTCGATGTCGAGCCGCGACGCCTGGGCCGTGAGGTAGGCCGCCATCGCCCACCCGCGCTTGCGGTTGTCGGGGCTGACCGGCCGCACGAACACGTCGATCGCGCGGCCCTCGTAGTGCGCGGACCCGGCCATGTGCCCGGCGCTCACCCCACCCGGATCGAACCCGCCCATCGACTGCTCGCCGAACGCCGCGACGAGGTCCTTGCGCACACGGGCGGCCCGGCGGGTCAGGCCCTCGTCGTTGAGCTGCGACGACCCGGCCTCGTCGGCCTCGTCGATGGTGCAGCTGAACGCGCGCGGCGAGTTGCCGGTCAGCGCGGAGGCCAGCACGCGGGCGTCGCCCTCGTGGTCGGCGTACGCCTCGGGGAAGCCGGAGCGCTGGACGGCCTGTGCCGCCTCGGTCACGCGCATCGAGTCGTAGCCGTCGATGTCCATCAGCCCGTCGTAGAACGCGTTGATGGAGTAGTAGGGGTTGAGGATCTGCGCGCCCGTGCCCCAGCCCTGTGACGGCCGCTGCTGGAACAGCCCGACGGAGTCGCGGTCACCGTGCTCGATGTTGCGCAGGTCAGACTCCTGGTACGCCGTGGCGAGGGCGATGGTGGCCGCGCGGGCGGGCATGCCCCGCTGCACGGCGATGGCGCTGATCAGGGCGGCGTTCTCGGCCTGCTCGACGCTGAGCTCGACCGAGCGGCCCTGCACGGTCGCCGTGCAGCTCTCGCTGCTGGGGATCAGCTCGACGCCCCGGTCGATCAGGAACCCGATGGCGGTGAAGACCACGACGGCCGCCAGGCCGAGGACGGCCCAGCGAGCCATGCGGGACATGGCTAGCCGTTGGCGTGCAGCGCGGCGTTGAGGACGATGCCCTCGCGCTGCCACGGCACGGCCTCGATGGTGCCGGTCACGGAGTTGCGCCGGAAGAGGACGTTGCTCGCCCCCGACAGCTCGAGCGCCTTGATGAGCTTCGGCTTGCTGTCCATGTCGCGGATCGTCACCTTGGTGCCTGCAGTGACGTAGAGCCCGGCCTCGACCACGCAGTCGTTGCCGAGCGCGATCCCGATGCCCGCGTTGGCGCCGAGGAGGCAACGCTCGCCGATGGAGATGACCTGGGTGCCGCCGCCGGACAGGGTGCCCATGATCGACGAGCCGCCGCCGATGTCGGAGCCGTTGCCGACCACGACGCCGGCGACGATCCGGCCCTCGACCATGGAGGTGCCGAGCGTGCCCGCGTTGAAGTTCACGAAGCCCTCGTGCATCACGGTGGTGCCCTCGGCCAGGTGGGCGCCGAGGCGCACGCGGTCGGCGTCGGCGATGCGCACGCCGGACGGGACGACGTAGTCGGTCATCCGGGGGAACTTGTCGACGCCGAAGACCTGCACCGGGCCCTCCGCGCGCAGCGCCAGCCGGATCTCCTCGAAGCCGTCGACCGGCGCCGGGCCCCGGCTGGTCCACACGACGTTGGCCAGCGCGCCGAAGATGCCGTCGAGGTTGAGGCCGTGCGGGCGCACCAGCCGGTGTGAGAGCAGGTGCAGGCGGAGGTAGGCGTCGCTGGCGCCCTGTGGCGGCTCGGTGAGGTCGATCTCGACCTTCACGACCTCGGTGCGGACCCGCCTCAGCGGGTGGTCCTGGGCCAGCTGCTCGAGCGCTGCCGGGGCGGTCGCGTCGCCTGCGTCGCCCAGCGCGGGAGCCGGGAACCACGTGTCGAGGACCGAGCCCTCCGAGGCGCCGGAGGTCACCACGGTCGCCAGGCCGAAGCCAAAGGCGGTGGTCGGAGTGCTGGTCTCGTCTGCGTTCGTCACCCGGCAAGCCTACGGAGCGGCCCTCGCCCCGGGCTCACTGCCCGGTGCGCCCGTCGATGCACTCGCGCAGCAGGTCGGCGTGCCCGAGGTGCCGGGCGTACTCCTCGACCATGTGCACGATCACGTCGCGCACCTCGATGGACTCGCCGTCGCGGACCACGGTCGCGCCCATGTCGAGGCCCTCGGCGACCTGCCGGGCGTTGGCGACCTCCCGTCGCCAGGACTCCCACGCGTCGGCCACCACGGCGTCGTCGGCCACGGCCCCGTTGAAGTCCAGGTCGGGGTCCTCGTCCGTGCGGTAGAGCCGCGGCAGGTCCGCCTGCCCGGAGAGCACCCGGCGGAACCAGCTGTGCTCGACCTTCGCGAGGTGACGGACCAAGCCGAGCAGCGACATGGTCGACGGCGGGACGGAGCGCCGGGCCAGCTGCTCGGCGTCGAGGTCCTCGCACTTCATCTCGAGGGTCGTGCGGTAGTGGTCGAGGTACTCCAGGACCACGCCCTTCTCACCGGTGGCGCTCTGTCCGGTGTTGCGCGGGTCGTCCTCGGGGTCGACCCACAGGCCGGGGTGCTTGCGTTCGCTCATGCGCCCAGCCAACCGATGCGGGGAGGCGAGGGCAACCTGTTTGGGCAGCGAGCAGCTGTCCGGAGTGGCGCGCTCCCGGCGCCGCGCCGTACCCTGGAGGCACAGGCGTTCGAGCCGTCATCAGCGGCGAGCCTCCGGAAGAACGGTCGGGCAGCCGACCCAGTAGACCCGGACGGGTAGGCCCGTCACAGCCGTGAACGAGCGGTCGCCCCCGGGCGGCAAGCGAGGTGGTACCGCGGCAGTCATGTCGTCCTCGTGGATCAGACCACGACGTACGACGACCGCAGGAGCCTCACATGACCTACCCCAAGGTCTCCCACACCGACTCGACCCGGGTGCCGAGCGCGCCGTCGTTCCCGACGATCGAGGAGGGCGTGCTCGCCTACTGGAAGGGCGACGGCACGTTCCAGGCCTCGATCGACCAGCGCGACGGAGGCACCCACGGCGACAACGAGTTCGTCTTCTACGACGGCCCGCCGTTCGCCAACGGTCTCCCGCACTACGGTCACCTGCTCACGGGCTACGTCAAGGACGTCGTGCCGCGCTACCAGACGATGCGCGGCAAGCGCGTCGAGCGCCGCTTCGGCTGGGACACCCACGGCCTGCCCGCGGAGCTGGAGGCGATGCGCCAGCTGGGCCTGAAGACCACCGACGAGATCCACGAGCTCGGGGTGGAGAAGTTCAACGCCGCGTGCCGCGAGTCGGTCTTCAGGTACACCTCCGACTGGGTCGACTACGTCACCCGCCAGGCCCGTTGGGTCGACTTCGACAACGACTACAAGACGCTCAACCCCGACTACATGGAGTCGGTGATGTGGGCGTTCAAGCAGCTGCACGAGAAGGGCCTCGTCTACGAGGGGTTCCGGGTGCTGCCCTACTGCTGGAACGACGAGACGCCGCTCTCCAACCACGAGCTGCGGATGGACGACGACGTCTACAAGAACCGTCAGGACCCGGCGGTCACCGTCGGTCTGCGCCTGGAGACCGGTGAGCTCGCGCTCGTCTGGACGACGACCCCGTGGACCTTGCCGTCCAACCTCGCGATCATGGTCGGTCCCGGCCTGGACTACCTCGTCGTCGAGTCGTCGTTCACCGGCACGAAGGAGCGGTACGTCGTGGGCGCCGAGCGGCTCGCGGCGTACTCCCGCGAGCTTCTCGACGAGGGCAGCGACTCCATCGACGACCAGGTGGTCGAGCGGCTCAAGGGGTCCGACCTGCTGGGGCGCACCTACACCCCGCCGTTCGGCTACTTCGCCGGTCACGAGAACGCCTTCCGCGTGGTGGAGGCCGACTTCGTCACCACCACCGACGGCACCGGGCTCGTCCACTCCGCCGGCGCCTTCGGCGAGGACGACAAGGTAGTCACCGACCGCGAGGGCATCGAGCCGGTCATGCCTGTCGGCAAGGACGGCCGCTTCACCTTCCCGGTCGCGGAGTACGAAGGCATGCTGGTCTTCGACGCCAACCTGCACATCATCGACCACCTCAAGGCCGCCACGAGCGGTGCTGGCGAGACCGGGGCCGTCACGCCGGGCACCGTGCTGCTGCGCCGTGAGACCTACGACCACTCCTACCCGCACTGCTGGCGCTGCCGGGAGCCGCTGATCTACAAGGGCGTCTCGTCGTGGTTCGTCGAGGTGACGAAGATCAAGCAGCGGATGCTCGAGCTCAACCAGGAGATCAACTGGGTGCCCGGGCACATCCAGGAGGGGCAGTTCGGCAAGTGGCTGGCCAACGCCCGCGACTGGTCGATCACCCGCAACCGCTTCTGGGGCTCGCCGGTGCCGGTGTGGAAGTCCGACGACGAGGCCCACCCGCGCATCGACGTCTACGGCTCCTTCGACGAGATCGAGCGCGACTTCGGGCGGCTGCCGATGAACAACGGCGAGCCCGACCTGCACCGCCCGTACGTCGACGACCTGACCCGGCCGAACCCCGACGACCCGACCGGGAAGTCGACGATGCGCCGCGTCGAGGACGTGCTGGACGTGTGGTTCGACTCCGGCTCGATGAGCTTCGCCCAGGTGCACTACCCCTTCGAGAACCAGGAGTGGTTCGAGCACCACTTCCCGAGCGACTTCATCGTGGAGTACGTCGGCCAGACGCGCGGCTGGTTCTACACGCTGCACATCCTGGCCACCGCGCTCTTCGACCGGCCCGCGTTCCGCTCGTGCATCTGCCACGGCATCGTGCTGGGCTCCGACGGCAACAAGATGAGCAAGTCGCTCCAGAACTACCCAGACGTCAACGAGGTCTTCGACCGCGACGGCGCCGACGCGATGCGCTGGTTCCTCATGTCGTCGCCGATCCTGCGCGGGGGCAACCTGGTCGTCACCGAGCAGGGCATCCGCGACTCGGTGCGCCAGGTGATGATCCCGCTGTGGAACAGCTGGTACTTCTTCAGCCTCTACGCCAACGCCGCGGGGTACGACGCCCAGCGCTCCAACGCCTCGACCGACCCGCTCGACCGCTACCTGCTCGCCAAGACGCGCCAGTTCGTCGAGCAGACGACCGCCCAGCACGACGCCCTCGACATCGCCGGCGTCTGCGACGGCATGCGATCCTTCCTCGACGTCCTGAGCAACTGGTACATCCGCCGCTCGCGCAGCCGGTTCTGGGCCTCCGACGGCGTCGTCGACGAGGAGGCGTTCGACACCCTCTACACCGTCCTCGAGACGGTGTGCCGGGTCGCGGCCCCGCTGCTGCCGCTGACCACGGAGGAGATCTGGCGCGGCCTCACCGGCGAGCGCTCGGTGCACCTCGCCGACTGGCCGGAGGCCGGCGCCCTGCCGGAGGACGCCGACCTGGTGGCCGCGATGGACCTTGTGCGGGACGTGTGCTCCGCCGGCTCCGCGCTGCGCAAGGGTGCTGGGCTGCGCAACCGGCTGCCGCTCTCGTCGCTGACCGTGGTGGCGCCGGGTGCCTCCCTGGCCGGCTTCGAGGGACTCGTGGCCGACGAGCTCAACCTCAAGGCGGTGCGACTGGTCGACCCGGAGTCGGCGGAGGCGTCGACCTACTCCGTCGAGCAGCGGCTCGTCGTGAACGCGCGGGCGGCCGGGCCCCGGCTGGGCAAGGACGTCCAGCTGGCCATCAAGGGCTCGAAGTCGGGCGACTGGTCGGTCGCCGACGACGGCACGGTCACCGCGGGAGGACTCGCGCTCGTCGGCGGCGAGTTCACCCTGGAGACCGTGGCCGGCAGTGACGCCGGCACCGTCACCGGCCTGCTGCCGCAGGGCGGCTTCGTCGTCCTCGACACCGACGTCACGCCCGAGCTGGCCGCCGAGGGACTGGCCCGCGACGTCGTACGCGCCGTCCAGCAGGCCCGCAAGGACGCCGGTCTCGACGTCTCCGACCGCATCTCGCTCACCATCGGCGGCACCGAGGCGGTGCTGGCAGCGGTGCGTGCCCACGAGCGGCTGATTCGCGGAGAGACGCTCGCCTCCTCCCTCACGCTGGGGGAGACCCCCGGCCCCGGCGCCGCCGAGGTCGCCCTGGGAGAAGGTGAGCGAGCGACCGTCTCGCTCACCGGGCCTGAGCGCCACCGGTGATCGGTGCCGACGCCGACGTCGACCGGCTTGCCGAGGACCTGCGCGTCGACGGGGTGGTCGTAGACCGGTTCATGGGGTCGGGCGAGGCGGAGGAGGCACACGACCGGATGGCGCAGCTGGTGCGCGAGGTCTCCTTCCCGGTGTACGTCGCCCTCGTCGACGAGCCTGCCGGACTGCCGAGCAACTCCGTGGACTCGGCCGAGGCGCTCGCCGGCCTGCTCAGCCGTCGGCTCGGCTCCGGTCTCTACGTCATCCAGACGACCGAGGGCGCCCAGCGGGTGCTCTCCTTCGGTCTGCACGCCGACCCCGCCCGGCTCAGCCTGAGCGCCTACGCCAACGGCGACCTGCTCGACGCGACCGTGGAGTCGCTGGCCCGCGAGCCAGTCACGACCCCGGCCGCAGTCCGGGCCGAGGCGCAGGTGCTCACGGCCGAGGGCCTGGTCGCCCAGGGCCGGGGTCCGAGCCTCGCGGACGCCGACTATCCCGCCACGTTGACCGCGGCCGACGCAGACCGGCTGGCCGAGCGGGCCGTGCGGCTCCAGGCCGCCGCGGACTGGCGGAAGGCCGGCGACGAGTACATCTCGGTGCGCGTCGCCTCGAAGGGTCTGGCTGCCCTCCTCGGCGGGCTGGTGGCCCTGATCGTCGCGTTGCTGGTGGGACAGTCCGTGCGCGGGTGGCCCCGCTACCGCAAGGCCTCCGACGAGGGGCCGCGCGAGACGCCGGTGCCCGACCTCGAGAGCGAGCGTCGGCACGCGCGCAAGCTGGTCGACGACCTGTCCAGGGAGCTGGAGGCGACCGACTGGGCCACCGACCGAGACGCCGAGATCGCCGGTCGTGCCCTCACCGCGCGGGACGCCGCAGAGCCGCTGCTGGAGTCCGACGACGTCGCCGACCTCGTGGGGGCGCAGGTGATCGCGCGCGCCGGCTCGCGCGACCTCGAGCGAGGCGCCCGCGGCACGGGCCGACCCCTGACCACCTGCTTCTTCGACCCACGGCACTCCGAGAGCGAGGACACTGTCGCGTGGCGCCTCGGCGACGGCGATGTGGAGGTGCCGTGCTGCGCCATCTGCGCGGAGCGGGTCGCCGAGGGGCAGACCCCGGACCACCTGCGGCTGCCTGGCCGACGGAGTCCCACGGCGTACTGGGACCGCGAGGACGTGTGGGCCAGGACCGGGTTCGGTGCCACCACCGACTTCTTGGCGCGCGACGTCCTCTCGGATCGTGCGGGTGAGCGATGAGCGCGCGCGCCGCGCGTCCGGTGCCCACCGCGACCCGCCGTTCGTGGCGCGCCCGCGGGTGGTGGATCGGCGGCGCGGTGGGGCTGCTGGCCGGCACCGGAGCGGCGGTGCTCGTGCTTGACCACCAGGAGTCCCGTGAGGCCGCTGACACAGCCCGCCGCGCCGAGGTCTTCGGTCGACGGGAGGTCGTCCCGCCGCCGGGCGACGCCGTCCGGGCGCTTGTCGAGCAGGACACCCTCGTCGCGGTGGACCCGCTGCTGGCCGGCCGGGTGCCCGAGGCCGACCGCGCGCAGGCCGAGGCGATCCTCGCGCGCTCGCCGGTGCCGTCCAGGATCGCGTTCCTGCGCTACCCGAGGGGCGTCTACGAGGGCTACACGAACACCGGCGCCGCGGCGCAGTGGCACGAGGCGGTCGGCGAGCGGGGCTACTACGTCGTGCTCTGGGACTCCGGCAGCACCGAGTCGGGCGCCGTGGGGCTCGAGGACCCCTTCGTCGGGACCCGGACCCAGGGCCAGCCCGGGCCGGCGCTCGTGCGGCTGGCCGAGGAGATGGTGACCTGGGAGGCGCAACCGCTGCCCACGCGGCCCGACGCGCCCTCGTCCCAGGACTACTGGGGTGGCATCGGCGGCGGCATCGCGGCCGCCTTACTCATGGGTGCCTTCGGGGTGCTGCCACTGTTCTTGCTGCTTCGCTGGTACGTCGGTTCGCGGCGTCTGAGGGAGACATGATGGATGCTCACGCCCGCGTGCTGGGAGCCCCGGCCCAGGCCCCTGCGAACGCGATCGACGACGCCACGGTGGCCAAGATCGTGCAGGAGGTGACCGGGGACGGCGTATGGGTCGATCCCGCCTTCGCCCGCGCCCACGACATCTCGGCCCAGGACGAGACGCGGCTGGAGCAGGCCGTGGCGGCTTCCGACTATGCCGATCTCCGGGTCGTGCTGGTCGAGGTCGACCCTGACGACGACCGCTTCCAGGGCAGCTTCTCCAGCCTGAGCGCCTGGATCCAGGACAGCGCGGGCGGCGACGCCACCTACGTCGGATGGCAGGAGTCCAGCGAGCCCCCCCTCGCCGTCGACGCCTACGGCGACCAGCCCGACCCCATCTACGTCGCCAACGTCGCGGCCCACGACCACCCCGACGACCTGGTAGCGCAGGTCGTGCAGGTCCAGGAGCTGCTCGACGACGGCAACGCCGAGGCGTTGTGGATGGAGGTCCCCAGGGACGAGCGCTACAGCTGGACCGCCGACGACGGCTCGTCCGTGCCCTGGTGGGCGATCGTCGGGATCGTCGCGGCCCTGCTGGTCGCCTGCGTGATGGTGTGGAAGTGGGTGGCCGGTGCGCTCCGCCGCCGACGGCCCACCGGGTTCGTCCTGCCCCCTGCGGTGCTGCGCACCGTCCGCGCCGCCGAGGACCGCCAGCTGCGCGAGCGCGCCGAGACCGAGGTCCTGGCCCTGGGTGAGGCGATCGCTGAGAGCGAGTCGGCCTCGGGGTCACCGGAGGCGCTCGACGCCTGGCAGCAGTCGCTCGACCACTACGCCGCCGCGCGCGACGTGCTCGACCGGGCCGGCTCGCCGGCCGACGTCGTCGGCGCCCTGGTGCTCGCCCGCCGCGGCGAGTCGGCGCGCGATGCCGCCCTCCAGCGACCCGCGAGGCGCTGGCAGCCTCCGCTCGGGTGCTGGTTCAACCCCCTGCACCGTGGCACGACGACCGAGGTGACCTGGCGCGACGAGGACCGCGCGGTCGACGTACCGGCCTGCCAGGAGTGCGCCGAAGCCGTCCGGGCCGGCCGGGAGCCCGACGACGTGCTCGACTTCATCGACGGCGAGCGCACCGTCCACTACTTCCGCCTCGACATCGGGGCGTGGAGCGCCACCGGCTACGGCAGCCTGCGACCCGACCTGCTGGGTGCACTGCGCGAGCGCCGGGCCTTCCGACGCGGCCGGGGCTGAGCGCCGTTGCTCGAACGGGTGATTGGATGACCCGCATGACGCTCGACACCGCTCTCGACCTGACCGCCGATGCCGTCACCCTGACCGAGCAGCTCGTCAACATCGAGTCCGTCAGCCGTGACGAGCACGCCATCGCCGATGCCGTGGAGGAGGCGCTCCGCGCCCTTCCCCACCTCGCGGTCTCCCGGCACGGCAACACCGTCGTGGCGCGCACCGACCTGGGACGCGGCGAGCGGGTGGTCGTCGCCGGCCACCTCGACACCGTGCCGATCAACGACAACCTGCCGTGCCGCCGCGAGCAGACGCCCGACGGGGAGATCCTGCACGGCCTCGGCACGTGCGACATGAAGGGCGGCGACGCCGTGATGCTGCGCATCGCCGCCACCGTGCCGGCGCCCAACCGCGACGTCACCTTCATCTTCTACGAGGCCGAGGAGATCGAGACCGAGTACAACGGGCTCCACCTGCTCAGCCAGAGCCACCCGGAGCTGATGACGGCCGACTTCGCGATCCTGATGGAGCCCAGCAACGCCGTCGTGGAGGCGGGCTGCCAGGGCACCTTGCGGGTCGACGTCACGGTCCGTGGCGAGCGCTCCCACTCGGCGCGCAGCTGGCGGGGCGTCAACGCCATCCACGGCGCGGGGGAGGTGCTCACGAGGCTCAACGCCTACCAGGCGCGGACGCCGGTGATCGACGGGCTGGAGTACCACGAGGGCCTCAACGCGGTGTTC
Source organism: Nocardioides sp. LHG3406-4 (assembly GCF_049897745.1). NCBI lineage: Bacteria > Bacillati > Actinomycetota > Actinomycetes > Propionibacteriales > Nocardioidaceae > Nocardioides > Nocardioides sp. LHG3406-4. The sequence goes on along the minus strand of NZ_JAFCWV010000001.1, from coordinate 156,337 downwards.
ATCCGCGGCGGGGTGGCCGGCAACGTCATCCCCGACGAGTGCGTGGTCGAGGTGAACTTCCGCTTCGCGCCGGACCGGTCCGAGGAGGAAGCCAGCGCCTTCGTCCGCGAGTTCTTCGACGGGTACGACGTCGAGATCACCGACATCGCACCCGGCGCGATGCCCGGGCTCGACCGCCCGGCGGCCAAGGCGTTCGTCGAGGCCGTCGGTGGTGAGGTGAACCCGAAGTTCGGGTGGACCGACGTCGCCCGCTTCAGCAGCCTCGGCGTGCCCGCGGTCAACTTCGGTCCCGGGGACCCGATGTTCGCGCACAAGCAGGACGAGCACGTGCGGACCGCCGACATCGTCCGCTGCGAGGAGCAGCTGCGGGCCTGGCTGACCGACGACGCGGGGGAGAGCTCATGAAGGACAAGCACAAGGGGCCGGTGGTGATGCGCCGCGGCCAGGTCGACGCCGGGACCACCGACCAGCGCCTGCTCGACTCGCGCGGGCCCAGCGACTGGGTCCATACCGATCCATGGCGCGTGCTCCGCATCCAGGCGGAGTTCATCGAGGGCTTCGGGGCGCTGGCCGAGCTCGGGCCGGCGATCGCGGTGTTCGGCTCGGCGCGCACCCCGGCCGACCACCCCGACTACGCCGTCGGGGAGGAGCTCGGTCGTCGGCTGGCCGAGGCGGGATTCGCGGTCATCACCGGCGGCGGGCCGGGCGCGATGGAGGCGGCCAACAAGGGCGCCAGCGAGGCCGGTGGCGTCAGCGTCGGGCTCGGCATCGAGCTGCCTTTCGAGGCGGGCCTCAACCAGTGGGTCGACAAGGGCATCAACTTCCGCTACTTCTTCGCCCGCAAGACCATGTTCGTCAAGTACACCCAGGGCTTCGTCGTGCTCCCCGGCGGGCTCGGCACGTTCGACGAGCTCTTCGAGGCGCTCACGCTGGTCCAGACCCAGAAGGTGACGTCGTTCCCGGTGGTGCTGATCGGCGTCGACTACTGGTCGGGACTGATCGCGTGGCTGCGCGACACCGTGCTGGCCGAGGGCAAGATCAACGAGACCGACCTCGACATGATCACCCTGACCGACGACATCGACCTCGCCGTCGAGCTGATGGTGCGAGCTCGCACCGGCAGCCACCCCACGCCGACCGCCGAGCGGGCGGAGTAGCCATGACCTGGCTGTTCGCGATCCTGATCGTGCTGGCGATGGGCGGGGTGGCCCTCGCCGCGTCCGGTCGCATCGGCACGATGCCCGCGGCGTACGACGACCGGCCGGACGCCCGCGTGCCCGCCGGCGACCTCACGGGCGACGACCTGCGGCGCGTGCGCTTCTCGCTCGGGCTCCGTGGCTACCGGATGTCGGAGGTCGACGCCCTGCTGACCAGGCTGGCCGACCAGCTCGACGGTGAGCGCGCCGGAGCCGCCTCGCCGACCGAGGCCGGCGAGGACGGGCCGGATGACAGGGCAGTGAACACCGACCGACATGGCAGCAGCGCGCCGGACTGAGGCACACTGCCCCCCGTGTCCACCGAAGTCATCATCTACGTCCTGACCGCCCTGGCCGGCCTGGTCGTCGTGCTCACCCGCCTGCGGCTGGGCCGCGAGGACGGCGGCGCCGGGCGGTACCGCGTGAGCAGCCCTCTCCTCAACGTGCACACGGTGGCGGGCGTGCTGGCCATGGTCGCGTGGGTGCTGTTCCTGGTCTTCCCCGATGACTCCGGGCCGGGCGACCCAGTCGTGGGCATCGTCGCGCTGGCGCTGTGGTGGATCGTCGCCGTGACCGGGCTCCTCGTGCTCCTGCGCTGGCTCCCGACGCGGGGCAGGCACGCGGTCGAGGCCTCGGAGGACTCCTGGAGCGACGGCCCCGGACTCTCCGTGCTGGCCCACGTCGGGATGCTGGTCGGCGTGCTGGTGTTCACGTGGGGCTACCTCACCGCGGCGGTCTAGGCGTGCGTCGCGTCCTCTGCGTCCTGTCCGGCCTCGCCGTCGTCCTCTCGGTGGCGCCGCCCGCTCCGGCCGCCCCGCCGGCGGGGGCCGACGCGGGGGCCGACGCCAGGCCCGCCGTCGTCGAGAGACGAGTCATCGGCCACTCCGTCCAGGGCCGCCCGATCGTGGCCTGGCGCCTCGGTGAGCCCGGCGCGCGCCGGGTCGTGCTCGTCTCGAGCATGCACGGCAACGAGGACGCGACCGCCCAGATCCTCGACCGGCTGCGGGACGGCCGCCGCTACGTGCGCGGGATCGACCTGTGGGTCGTGCCGTCGTACAACCCCGACGGCATCGCGCGCGGCACCCGGCGCAACGCGCACGGCGTCGACCTCAACCGCAACTACCCCTACCGGTGGGTGCGTCTCGACGGCAACTACGAGTCCGGGCCGCGGCCCGGCTCCGAGCCGGAGACCAGGGCGATGATGGCGTTCCTGACCGAGATCGCCCCGCACCGAGTGATCAGCTTCCACCAGCCGCTCAACGGCGTCGACACCGACACCAAGGACCCCGGCTTCGCCCGTCGCCTCGCCCGCAGGCTGCACCTGCCGACGACCAGGCTCATGTGCGGCGGGCTGTGCCACGGCACCATGACCATGTGGTTCAACCGCCACTTCGAGGGCTCCGCCCTCACCGTCGAGTACGGCGCCCGGCCGGGCCGCCACCGGCTGCGGGTCCAGGCGCCCCGCCAGGTGCTCGACGTACTGGGTGCGCGACGCAGCAAGCGCCCGCCACCGGGGCGCTAGCGACCCTCGAACACCGGCTTCTGCTTGGCGACGAACGCCTCCACCGCGGCCGCGTGGTCGCGGGTCGCGCCGGTGCGGGTCATCATCGCGCCCTCGTGGGCCAGGGAGTCGGTGAAGGAGTGCTCGGCGGAGAAGGCCACCGACGACCGGATCGACGCGTAGGCCACCGTCGGCCCGCTCGCGAGCCGGCCGGCGAGCTCGGCCGCCGCGGCGGTCAGCTCCGCCGCGGGTACGACGCGGGAGGCCAGGCCGATGCGCTGCGACTCCTCGGCGTCCACGGTCGAGGGGAGGTAGAGGAGCTCGAGGGCCTTCTCGCGACCCACGAGGCGGGGGAGGGTCCAGCTCGACCCGGTGTCGCACGACAGGGCGACGCCGGCGAAGGCGAAGTTGAAGCCGGCGGTGTCGGCCATGATGCGCAGGTCGCAGGCCAGCGCCAGGCTCGCGCCGGCGCCCGCGGCGATGCCGTTGACCGCGGCGATGACCGGCTTCTCCATGCTCACCAGCGCGGTGACGATGGGGTTGTAGTGCTCCTCGACCGTGGTGAAGAGCTCGTCGCTCGACCCGCTCTGCAGGAGCGTGATGTGCTCCTTGAGGTCCTGGCCGACGCAGAACGCGCGTCCGGTGCCCGTGAGCACCACGCAGCGCGCGGCCTTGTCCTCGGCCACGGCGTGCACGGCGTCGCGCAGGGCCACCTTGGTGGCGATGTCGAGGCTGTTCATCGCGTCGGGCCGGTTCAGGGTGATCGTGGCGACGCCGTCGGAGACGTCGAGGAGCACGGGGTCAGCGGTCATGACGGGCAGTCTGCCAGCCGGACCGCCGAGCCTCACGGGGTCTCCCGTCGCTTCTTGGGGGTTGCAACCCCCGCGAAGCGACGCGATACCCGGGTAGCCGGGTATCCCGACAACGGCGCGTCCCCCTCACCCCTCCGAGAGCGTGCGCGCCACGAAGCGGTCCGCCCCGGGCTGCAGCCGTTCGGCGGCGGCGGTGAAGAACGCCGCCGCCGCCCGGCCGGGCCAGTCGGCCGGGAGCAGCTCGTCGGGCAGGCCGGGGTCCTCGAAGAGGAACTTCCGCCACTCGTGCACCAGGTGGAACCGGGCCGCGAACGCCGCCTCGTCGGGGTCGTCGTGGCCGGCGAGGTGCCGGTCGATCTCGGCCTCTGCGCTCGCGAGCCACGTGGCGTACGCCGCGGCGAGGCGCTCGAGGTCCCACGCCGCCGCGGGGGCGCCCGGCGGCGAGAAGTCGCTCGCCACGGCGGTGTGGGCCCTCGCACCCGCGCGCTCGAGGGCGACGTCGAGGTCGCGGCGTACGAACGGGCTGACCCACACGAGGTCGGAGAACTCCGCGTAGCCGAGGAACGACAGCTCACGCTGGACCCGGGCACGGGCCGGCCGGTCGATCGGCGTGCAGACGAAGACGAGCTGCCAGTGGTGGTCCCACTCGCTGGTGGTACGCCGGTAGATCCGCTCGCGGGCCGCGTCGAGGCGCCGGATCGCCTGCTCGGTGGCGGCGTACCCCCGCGCTCCGGCCACGGTGGCGGGCTCCAGCCAGCCCTGGCTGACCATGCGCGAGATGGCGGTGCGCACTGCCGGGGCGGCGATTCCCGTCGGCGCAAGCAGCCGGACCAGACCGGCCACCGACGACCGGTTGCCGCGCTGGGACAGCAGGTCTCCGTAGACGTCGAAGAGGGCTGACCGGGCGTGCATGCGAGGAGTCTGCCAGCCCCGCACGCGCCCTGTGGTCCCGGTCACGCCCGACATGAGGAATAATGACTCCTGAAACGTCGTCGGAGCGGAGCCCTTCCGCTCCGACGTGCCATGAGGCGGTAGCACGACAGCAGCCTGGGCTGCGACGAAGGAAGAGGTGGCGCGGATGGCGGCCATGAAGCCGAGGACGGGCGACGGACCGCTGGAGGTCACCAAGGAGGGGCGCGGCATCGTCATGCGCGTGCCGCTCGAGGGTGGGGGCCGACTCGTGGTCGAGCTCAACGCGGAGGAGGCCGGGGCGCTCGGCGATGCCCTCAAGGCCGTCGTCGGCTGATCGTGGCGAAGACGACTCTCACGCTGCCCTCGCAGGTCTCACCGCCTGAGTTCGCCATCAGCGCGCTGGCGCCGCACGAGATCGGCGGCGTCGAGGTCTGGGCGTTCCCCGTCCTGCCGGGCGACGGGAGCGGCACGGTCCTGCTCGGGCCCGGTGCCGACGCGGCGGGAGAGGCTCTCGGCATCGACCTGCTCGCCGCCCTGGACGGGGCGAGGGCCAGCGGGAAGACGGGCGAGGTCACCACGGTCCCGGTCGCCGCCGACGACGGCGTCCGCCTGGTCCTGCTCGTCGGCGTCGGAGCTCAGTCGCCCGACGACTTCCGGCGAGCGGGGGCCACTCTCGCCCGGGCCACCAAGGACCGCGCCAGCGTGGCCACCACGATCGCCTCGATCGCTCCGGACGGTGGTTTCGCGGCCTTCGTTGTGGGCGCGATGCTGGGCTCGTTCGGGTTCCACTGGCGCTCTCAGGGTCCGAAGGAGACGCCGGTCGCCCGGATCGCACTGGCCGGCCATGACGACGTGGACGGTCTCGACGCCGAGCTGGCCCGGGCGATCGCCATCGGCGGAGCCGGCTGGCGCTCGCGGATGCTCGCGACCGTGCCCGCGAACCTCAAGAACCCGCCCTGGCTCGCCGACCAGGCCGTCGAGATCGCCCGGGAGGCCGGGCTCGAGGTCGACGTCTGGGACGAGAAGCGGCTGGCCACCGACGGCTTCGGCGGCATCATCGGCGTCGGTCAGGCCTCCGCGACCCCGCCGCGTCTGATCAGGCTCGACTACGCGCCGGCCAGAGGTGCGCGCAAGGCACGCCACGTCGTACTCGTCGGCAAGGGCATCACGTTCGACACCGGCGGTCTCGACATCAAGCCGGCCGAGGGCATGGTCTCGATGAAGCGCGACATGACCGGTGGGGCGGTCGTGCTGGCCACGATGGCGGCGCTGGCCGCGGTCGACTGCCCGGTGCGAGTCACCGGCCTGGTCGCCGCCGCCGAGAACGCCGTCTCCGGCAACGCCCTGCGCCCCGGTGACGTGATCACCCACTACGGCGGCCGCACCAGCGAGGTCACCAACACCGACGCCGAGGGCCGGCTGGTCATGGCCGACGCCCTGGCGTACGCCGTAGACAAGCTGGATCCCGACGTGCTCGTCGACGTCGCCACCCTCACCGGCGCGATGAAGGTCGCGCTCGGCCAGGGCACCGGAGGCTTCTTCGCCAGCGACGACGCGCTGGCGGACTCCATCTACGCCGCCGGGCGCGAGTCCGGCGAGCGGCTGTGGCGGTTCCCGCTGGCGGCCGACTACGAGGAGCTGCTCTCCTCCAAGGTCGCGGACGCCGACAACGCGCCGGGCGGGCCCGGGGCGATCACCGCCGCGCTGTTCCTCCAGCACTTCACCGGCGGGCTGCCCTGGGCGCACCTCGACGTGGCGTCCGTGGGGGACGCACCCGCGGAGAAGTACGAGTGGACCACCGGCCCCACCGGGTTCGGTGCCCGCGTCCTGCTGGCGTGGCTGGGCCAGGACGATCCCCTGACGGGCATCGCGTGAAGGGCCTGACCGTGCGCTGGTCGCTCGCCGAGGCCCCCGCCGGCGTCGAGGCCGAGCTCGCGTCGTACGTCGCGGACACCTCGCACGCGAGGTTCACCGGGATGACGGGGCTGCACTTCAAGACCTGGCGGATGCGGCCGGGCGAGTGGTTCGAGGGCTGCTACGTCTTCGGGTCCGACGAGGCGCGCGCCCAGTTCCAGGAGACGTTCACCGCCGGCGCAGCCGACGCTCCGGGCTCGAGGATCATCGGCTCGTCGCCCGTGCTGATCGAGGAGTGCGACGTGGTCGCGGTCGCCGAGGGCTGGGAAGGCTTCAGCGCGCGAGCCGGCTTCGGCTCCTGAGGTCAGGCGGCGTCGCCCGCCCACTCCTTCTTCGCGAGGAGCAGGCCGTCGCCGACGGGCAGCAGCACCGGCACCAGGGACTCGTGCTCGGCGACCTCCTTGCCGAGCTCGCGGACGGCGACCGTCTGGTCGTCGCGCTGCGCCGGGTCGGCCACCCGGTCGTGCCACAGGGCGTTGTCGAAGGCCACCACGCCGCCGGGCCGCAGCAACCGCAGGGCCTCCTTGAGATAGGCGGAGTACTCGCGCTTGTCGCCGTCGCAGAAGACGAGGTCGTAGTGGCCGTCGGTCAGCCGGGGGAGCACGTCGAGCGCAGCGCCCGAGATGGTCCGGGCGCGCTGGGCCGGGATCGCGCCCTCGGCGAAGCTCTCCTTGGCGAGGCGCTGGTGCTCGGCCTCCACGTCGACGGTGGTCAGGACGCCGTCGGGACGCATGCCCCGGAGCAGCCACAGGCCCGACACGCCGGTGCCGGTGCCGATCTCGACGACGGCGCGCGCCTCGAGCACCGCGGCCAGGAACCGCAGGGCGGCTCCGCAGCCGGGGCTGATCGGCACGACCCCCACCTCCTCGGCGCGGGCACGGGCGGCCGCCAGGACGTCGTCCTCGGCCACGAAGGACTCGGCGTAGGACCAGCTCGCGGGCTTGATAGGCGTGGTGATGATGGCCTCCTGGGTCGGGCGGTCACGTGCGAGGAGCAAGGGCACGACCCTATCGCGAACCGGACCCGTGGCACCCTGAGGGAACAGCCGGGTCATCCGGCTCGTTGTGCCCTCACAGAGACGGTTTCTCCGGTGAATCGCGACCCGTTCACAGGTTCCTCTCAGGCCCGTTCCCTAACGTCAGGCTGGTCATGCTCTTCGGTCCATCGCCTCGCAAGTCCCGAGGCACCCAGGAGGCTCCCGTGCCTGCCGACGTACCTCCTCCTGCCGACGGCACCGGAGACAGCACAGAGGGCAGCCCTGCGGCCAGCACCAGCGCCGAGGTGCCTACCTGGGACGAGATCGTCGAGCGGCACTCCGACCGCGTCTTCCGGCTCGCTTACCGGCTGACGGGCAACCGCCACGACGCCGAGGACCTCACCCAGGAGGTGTTCGTGCGGGTCTTCCGCTCGCTCGACACCTACACGCCCGGCACCTTCGAGGGCTGGCTGCACCGGATCACCACGAACCTCTTCCTCGACCAGGCCCGCCGCAAGCAGCGGATCCGGTTCGACGCGCTCTCCGACGAGCGGGCCAGTCGGCTGACGAGCGGCGCTCCGACGCCCGACATGGCCTACGCCGACCAGACGTTCGACGACGACATCGAGCGCGCCCTCTCGACGCTGCCTCCCGACTTCCGGGCCGCCGTCGTGCTGTGCGACGTCGAGGGCCTCAGCTACGAGGAGATCGCGCAGATCATGGACGCCAAGCTCGGCACCGTCCGCTCGCGCATCCACCGCGGCCGCGCCATGCTGCGCGCCGGGCTCGCCCACCGGGCGCCCGGCGACGGCCGCCAGCGCTACGCCGGCCCGTCCACGGGGCCCATCCAGGTCATGGGACGCACCTCGTGATGGTTCCCGTCATGGGCCACCTGGGCACTCGGGTGAGCGCCCTCCTCGACGGCCGCATGCCCGAGGCCGAGGAGGAGCGCTGGTGGCAGCACGTGCACCAGTGCCACCCGTGCCGCGACCTGGTCGAGCGGGAGGGCATGGTGAAGACCCGCCTCGCGGGGCTGTCACACGGTGACGCCGCCGCCCCCGACCGGCTCAAGCACTCGCTGCTGCTGGCGCAGCCGCTGGCGGGGTCGCGCCCCGGTGACTACCTGGCGGGCGGGTCTCCGCGCCGCACCTCGGGCCACGGCTTCGGCGGCAGCAGCTTCGTGGGGGGCGTGGTCGGCGGGGTCATCGGCAGCGGTGCCGTCGGCGTCGCCGTCGTCGGCGTGCTGGCTCTCGGGGCCGGTCCGGCCAACGCGCCCCAGCTGGAGCGGCGCGCCCCTGTCACCAGCCTGACCCGGCCCACCGCGACGGCCACACCGTCCGACGGTGCCACCACCGGTAGCGATGAGCGTCGCACCCGCCTCGTGCGGCAGGCCGCCATCCGCGAGAAGATGGGTCCGTGAACGACAACGACTCGGACCGTCCTGACGGTGAGCGCGACGAGCAGCACGACGACGCGCAGGACCAGCAAGAATCCTCACCCGCAGACACCGAGCCCACCCGGCCGCTCCACCACGATCGGCTGACCGGGCGTTCCGACGGCTGGGTGACGCCCTCCCAGCCCCACGTCGAGCCGGCCCGCGAGCACCGGGCGGGCGCCGACCAGGACGACGTGGACACCGGCATGGTCGGCCCGGTGCCCGGCTTCGGCCCCGCCGGGAGCCCGGGCCCGTCGCCGATCCCACCCCAGCACACGCCGTACTGGGGCCCGCCGACGAGCCAGTACGCCGGCCCGCAGGGCGCCTACGGCACCTCTCCGATGCCCACCGCCCACCGGACCGACCCCGCGCCGCGAGGCCGCGTTCCGGGCTGGCTCTGGCCCGCGGTGGCCGCCCTGGCGCTGGTCATCGGACTGGGTGGGGGCGTCCTGGGTGCCGTGGTGATCGACAGCCTCGACGACGACAACACGGTCAGCGGTGGCCTCGACTCCGTCGACACCCGCTCGGAGGCCCCCATCGACCCCGCGACCGGCTCGGTGGCCGCGGTCGCGCAGGAGCTGCTGCCGAGCACGGTCCAGATCCTGGCCGAGTTCGAGGGTGAGGCGGACGGCGCCACCGGCTCGGGCTTCGTGCTCGACCGGCAGGGACACGTCATCACCAACAACCACGTGGTGGCGAGCTCCGCGGAGGACGACGGGCCGATCGAGGTCGTCGACGCCGAGGGCAACGCCTACCCGGCCACCGTGGTGGGACGCAGCGCCGTCTACGACCTCGCGGTGCTGCTGGTCAAGGACGCCTCCAACCTGCAGCCGGCCGCCCTCGGCGCCTCGCTCAACCTCAAGGTCGGCGACCCGGTGGTCGCCTTCGGCTCGCCGCTGGGCCTGAGCCAGACCGTCACCGCGGGCATCGTCTCGGCCCTCAACCGCCCGGTCACGACGGGGGATTCGGCCGACGACTCGTCGTACATCAACGCGGTGCAGACCGACGCGGCGATCAACCCCGGCAACTCCGGCGGTCCGCTGGTCAACCTCGGCGGTCAGGTGGTGGGGGTCAACTCCGCGATCGCGACGACGGGCGGGGGATTCGCGGGGGAGTCCGGCAACATCGGCGTCGGCTTCGCCATCCCCATCGAGCAGGTGCGGGTGACCGCCGACCAGATCCTCGAGACCGGAGAGGCGCGCTACCCGGTCATCGGCGCCCAGGTGCAGACCGGTGGCCGGACCACCGACGGCGCTCGGATCGACCAGGTCATGGCGGACACCCCCGCCGAGGACGCCGGCCTGCGCAAGGACGACCTCATCGTGGCCGTCGACGGCCACCGGGTGACCGACGGCATCGCGCTCATCGTGTCGATCCGGACCCACCAGCCCGGCGAGACCGTCGAGTTCACGGTCGTGCGCGACGGCGAGGAGCGCGACGTGAAGGTGACGCTCGACTCCGAGGTCGGCTGACCGAGCAGCCTGGCTACTCCTCGACGACGCGGGCGGCGTCGGCCTCGACGAACGGGTGCTGGTCGACGAAGTCGCGGGTCTGCGCATACATCTGCTCGATGAACTGCTCGAGCTGGGTGGACTCCACGCGCCACTGGCCGCGGCCGCCGATCTTGATGGCCGACAGCTCGCCGCGCCGGACGAGCGCGTAGACCTGCGCGCTGGAGGTGTTGAGCACCTCGGCCACGTCGGCGAGCGTCAGGAAGCGGGGGGTGCCTGCCATGCCCCCATCGTGCCACTCCCGGGGCTGAGGATCCCTCTTCGTCCCATCCTCCTGTGGACAGCGGGGCGGGACACGGGCTGTGGAGAACCCCCTGCACCGATCGCGACCGGACCGGCATGATGGGCGGGTGCAGAACGATCTCGGGAAGAACGACGCACCGCCAGCTGTCCGCGCGCGACCACCGGGGTGGCGCGATCCCCGCCTGTGGATCGGCGTGGCCATCGTGGCCGCCTCGGTGGTGGCCGGGGCGCGGATCGTCGGCGCGGCCGATGACTCGATCGCAGTGTGGGGCGTCGCCGGGGACCTGGCACCCGGCGACCTGGTCGAGGAGGCAGACCTCGAGCAGACGCGGGTGCGCTTCGCCGAGCCCACCGATGCCGAGCGCTACCTCCGCGTCGACGACGAGCTGCCCACCGACCTGGTCCTGACCCGTGGCGTGGGTGCGGGCGAGCTGCTGCCCCGTGACGCCCTCGGCACCGCCGAGGCCGCCGGCACCGTCTCGCTGTCGGTGTCGGTCCCGAGCTCGCAGGTGCCCACCTCGGTCGCACCCGGGTCGCGGGTCGACGTGTGGATCGTCCCCGACTCCACCGACGACGCCAAGGCACAGGCCCGGCTGGCCGTCGAGGACGTCGCGGTCATCGACACCCCCAGCGGGTCTTCCGACTTCGGCTCGACCTCCAGCGACCGGCAGCTCGTCCTGGGCATCCCGACCGAGACCGACCTGTCCGACCTGATCCTGGCCAGCGGCGCCGGCCGGGTGATGCTCGTCGGCCGGGGCTGACGATGATCTGCGTCCTGCTGCTCGCCTCGGGCGCGACGTGGGAGTCGACCGCCCTCGAGTCGCTCTCCGGCGCAGCCGGCGTCGTCGTGCTCAAGCGCTGCGTCGACGTCGACGACCTGCTCGCCTCCGCCGGCACCGGCCAGGCCCACGTCGTGGTGCTCTCGCTCGACGCCCCCGGGCTGGATGCGGCTGCGATCGCCCACCTGCGGCGTCACGCCGTCCGCCCGGTCGCGGTGGTCGCCGACCCCGGCCACGAGGAGACCGGTGCTCGCGCGGCCAGCCTCGGCATCTCCACGGTGGTGGCTGTCTCAGACCTCGGGGAGCTGGGTGGGTCGGTCACCAGCGTCGAGGACCTCGCCGACACCCGCATCCGAGACGAGGCCGACGCCGGCCCGGTCGTGCCGGTCACGGCGATGGAGCCGGGCAGCCACCGGGTCGTCGTCGTGTGGGGTCCTGCCGGGGCGCCGGGGCGCACCACCGTCGCCACCGCGCTGGCGACCCAGCTCGCGAGCCGCCGGGCGACCACACTGCTCGTCGACGCCGACCCGTGGGCCGGCGCCGTGGCCCAGCACCTCGGCATCCTCGACGAGGTCTCCGGCGTGCTGTCGGCGGCCCGGCTGGCCAGCAGCGGTCAGCTGCGCGAGCGGTTCCCGAGCGTACGACGCGCGGTCGGCGACCACCTCGGCGTGCTCACCGGGCTGCCGCGCGCCGACCGCTGGGTCGAGGTGCGCGCCGGCGCGATCACCGACGTCCTCGAGCTGGCCCGCGAGCAGTCCCACGTCGTCGTGGACACCGGCTTCAGCGTCGAGCAGGACCGCGGCTCCGACTTCGGCGCCGCCCCCGCCCGCAACACGATGACCCTCGAGGCGCTCGAGGTCGCCGACGACATCCTGGTCGTCGGCTCGGCCGACCCGGTCGGGCTGTCCCGGCTGGCCCGCGCCCTCGTCGACCTGCGCGAGCTCACCGGGGGCCGGCCGGTACGGGTCGCCGTCAACCGGATGCGGCCGAGCCTGGGCTGGGCGGAGAAGGACATCGCCGGCATGGTCGAGGGCTTCGCACGCATCTCGGGGCTGCACTTCCTGCCCGACGACCGTGCTGCGGTCGACCGGGCCCTGGTCGCCGGTCGCAGTCTCTCCGAGGGCGGCGAGACCCCGCTGAGCGGAGCCATCGGCGGCCTGGTCGACGCGATGTTCCCGGCGACGATGGCGGCCGCGGCGGACCGGCGTACCGGCTTCAGGCGGCGAACAGCAGGTAGAGCCCGCCGACGGTGAACCCGACCATGGTGAAGAGCAGCGGCAGCTGACCGGTCAGGTGGTGCCGCTGGGGGAGCAGCTTGATCGCGCGGTCGTGCGCGGCGACGACGCCCAGCACGTGGCCGACCACGACGCCGAGCACCTTGCTGTTCGCCAGGAACGTCGGGTGGAACGACAGCCAGTAGTTGACCGACCAGTTCCCGGTGCCCAGGAGGTTGTCCCCGCGCGAGAGCGGGTCGCTCATCTGGATGATCGTCGTCTGGCCCTGCTCCATGAAGTAGGTCAGGTAGTGCGCGAAGAAGTAGCCGACGATGATGGGCACGATCGAGTGCGCGAAGAGCCCGGGCAGCGAGCTGCGGCGGGTCCCCGCCGAGACGCCGGTGGCCATGGTGCCGATCGCGAAGATCACGCCGACGGCGACGCAGAACCCCAGCAGGGCGAGGTTGTTGAGCACCTCGGTGCTCACCGAGCTGGACTGGACGAAGCGCACCCATCGACTGGAGTCCTTGAAGGAGTCGAAGGCCGTCGAGCCGAAGAGCACGGCCACCACGCCGACGAGGCCCGGCCCGGGCACGACCGTGTCGAGGTTCGCCAGCGGCATGCGTACGACGAGCTGACCGGGCCCGGAGTCACCCGGGGCGTGACGGCGGCCCCAGACCGAGAGCTTGGCGACCAGCGTGGAGAACACCTCGAACGGGTCGCCGTACGCGTAGAAGCGGTTGCCGAAGAGTGCGCCACCGATGAGCATCGCGGCGACGTAGGCCGCGAACCACAGGCGTACCGGTCCGAGCTCGGTGGAGTAGGGGTAGACCAGCTCGAGCCAGACGAATGCGAAGAGGCCCACGGCCGCGGGCCAGTAGCCCAGCCGGGAGGGGTAGTCGTACATGCCGGACTCGGCGTCACTGCCGGCCACTCGGGCGAAGCCGGCGTTGAGGGTGCGGACCGGGCTGATGGCCTTCCAGACCGGGCCGAGGAGCAACGAGGCCGGGATCAGGCCGACCCACAGCAGCACGTAGAACATGCCGAAGAACGGGTTGGTGAGAAGGTCCTTGCCGGCCACGGCGACGAGCAGGGTGTAGGCGAACAGGACCATCCCGACGACCCGGGCGGCGATCCCGAACCACGGGGCGTCGACGAGCGCCTGCACTCGCGGCGCGCGCCGGCCCGACGTCGCGGCGTCGAAGCGGGGGGTGCGCCAGGCGAGCGCCAGCACGGTGAACGAGATGGTGAGCGCGGCGACCGCGCCCGCGATCGCCAGCTCGGGCGAGATCGGCAGGTCCTTGGCGCCGCCGATGCCGTGCGCGAGGGTGGTTCGGTCCACCTCAGCGGACTTCGAGCTGCAGGATGGTGACGTCGAGGTGGTGCGACTCGACGTCCACGACGCCCGGCTGGTCGATCGTCAGCTCCAGCTTGGTCGTGCCCGCGTCGTACTCCAGCTCCTGCTCGGGCGTCGAGTGGACGTGGATCTCGCCGGGGGCGTCGGCGGTGACGTTCAGGGTGAGCGGTTCGCCGGCCTCGACCTCGATGCGCTCGCCGTTGGGCTCGACCGAGTCGCCGGAGAAGGTGATGTCGACCGAGGACGTGGGGTGCGACGACGGGTGCGCGGCCGGCTCCTTGTCGTCGGCGCAGCCGGCCAGGGTCGTGACGGCCAGACACAGCCCCATCAGGATCATCGTCGTACGACGCATGCTCGGGTAGCTCCTCTTGTTGTCGATGTGGTCCCCGGCGGGCCGGGCTCACGTGCTTCACTGCCTCCGTCTGCCAGAATCGCATGAGGCGGCAAACCACCCGACGGCGGCCGGAGAGGGGCACGATGAGCGAGCGGCTGCGGCCTCGGGACCTGGCCTTCCTGGCCGCCGAATCGCCCACGACGCCCATGCACAACGCCACGCTCGAGATCTTCGACCCCGGCGAGAGCGGGTTCGACTACCGCCGCCTGGTCGCGCTGATCGGCGACCGGATCGCGTTCGTGCCGCGCTACCGCCAGCGACTGCAGTCGGTGCCGGGCAGACTGGCCAACCCGGTCTGGGCGGACGACCCGGACTTCGATCTCGCCTACCACGTCCGCAGGTCCGCGCTCCCGCGGCCCGGCACCCTCGACCAGCTGCGCGAGCTGACCGCGCGGATCATCTCGCGCCCACTCGACCGGCAACGGCCGCTCTGGGAGGTCTACTTCTTCGAGGGGCTCGACGGCGGCCGGGTGGCGGTGCTGTCCAAGTCTCACCAGATCCTGGTGGACGGCGTCAGCACCGTCGACCTCGGACAGGTGCTGCTCGACGACTCCCCGGACGCCAAGACGCTGGGCCAGGACGAGTGGCAGGCCCGCTCCCGCCCGACACGGGCCTCACTGGTGAGCGACGCCGTCGCCGAGTCGGTGCAGGACCCGATCACGATCGTGAACACCGTGCGCAGCAACGTCGGCTTCGCGCTGCGCACCGCCGAGCAGGCGCTCAACCGCGTGGGCGCCGTCGCCGGCGCCCTCTCCAACCGGCGCCCGGTGCCGGAGTCCCCGGTCAACGGCGTGCTGTCCCAGCAGCGCCGCTTCGTCGCGGTGACCACCGACCTCAAGGACTACCAGCGCATCCGCCGCGTCCACGGGGGCACCGTCAACGACGTCATCCTGGCCACCGTCACGGGTGCCCTGCGTGGCTGGCTGATGACCCGGACCGAGTCGATGGGCGGGGTGCGGAAGCTCAAGGCGATGGTGCCGATGTCGGTAATCGACGACGAGCTCGAGGCCACGTCGCTGGGCACTCAGATCGCCGGCCACGAGGTCACCCTGCCGATCGGCGAGCCCAGCCCGGTGGTGCGCCTGCACCAGGTCAGCTACGCCTTCCACAACCACGGCGAGACCGGCCGCGCCGTCGGCGCCCAGCGCCTGGCGGGCATCGCCGGGTTCGCACCGACGACGTTCCACGCTCTCGGCTCGCGGGTCGCCGCCCAGGAGCTGCGCCGGGGCTTCCATCTCTCGGTCACCAACGTGCCCGGCCCGCAGTTCCCCCTGTACGCCGCCGGCGCCCGGATGCTCGAGAGCTACCCCGTCCACCCGTTGCTCCCGGGCCACGCCCTCGCGATCGGCGTCACGTCGTACGACGGGCGCGTCTTCTACGGCATCACCGTCGACCGCGACCTGCTGCCCGACGCCGACGTGCTCGGTCAGTGTGTCGTCGAGGCGCTCGACGAGCTGCTCGACTCCGCCAGCCCCGCCCGCCCGCGGGCACCACGCGGTCGCAAGAAGACCGCTCCGCCGACCACGAAGGGCACTACATGAGCGCCCGCGTCTACGTCGCCGCCACCGTGGACCTGCTCGGCGACTGGCACAGCACCGGGACCGTGCCGGCATCGGCGGACCGCGTGGTGGCGGCCGGCGACGACGAGGAGTCCGAGTACGCCGCGCTGATGACCGCGGCCGACCTCTCCCAGCAGCTGCTCCACGGACCGGGCCGCCGGTGCGTGCTCGTCGCCGAGACGAGCGGCGAGGGCGACATCGCCTGGCGCGACGTGGTGGCCGTGCACGTCGACACCGAGGACGACGCCGATCCCGACGACGACCTCGCGTGGTTCGCCTCCCAGGAGATCCCGCTCCTGCTCTGATCGCGTCCGCTGGTGGAAGGTGGCTGAGGCACCGCCGACGTCCGGCTGAAGGTGGCTGGCTCACCGTCGCCGGGGCGGTGGGTCAGCCACAGTCCGTGGTCGGTTGAAGGTGGCTGAGGCACCGCCGACGTCCGGCTGAAGCTGGCTGGCTGGTGGGCATGCCCGCCGCCTCGGCTCCGACCGCACCGGTCGCCCCGGTCGCTACGCTCGCAGGCATGGACGCAGTCACCACGCCCCCGGCTCCTGTCAACGAGCCGAACCTCACCTACGCCCCCGGCAGCGCCGAACGGGACGCCCTGGTCGCGGAGCTGGACCGGATGGAGCGCAAGCAGCACACGCTGCGCGCCCACATCAACGGCCGTAGGCGCAACGGCGGCGGTGCCGAGATCAAGGTCGTGCAGCCGCACGACCACCAGCACGTCCTCGGGACGATGAGGAACTCCACGACCAAGGACGCCGAGGCGGCCATCAAGGCAGCGAAGGCCGCCGCCCTGCCGTGGCAGCGGATGCCGTTCGACGAGAAGTGCGCCATCATCCTCAAGGCGGCCGACCTGCTGGCCGGTCCGTGGCGCCAGCGCCTCAACGCCGCCACCATGCTGGGTCAGTCGAAGACCGCCTTCCAGGCCGAGATCGACGCCGCGTGCGAGCTGATCGACTTCTGGCGCTTCAACGTCCACTACGCGAAGCAGATCCACCACGACCAGCCGATCGCCAACAGCCCGGGCATCTGGAACCGCACCGACCACCGGCCGCTCGAGGGCTTCGTCTACGCCATCACGCCCTTCAACTTCACCGCGATCGCCGGCAACCTGCCCACCGCGCCGGCACTGATGGGCAACACCGTCATCTGGAAGCCGTCGCCCACGCAGCAGCTGGCGGCCAGCCTCACGATGGAGCTCCTCGACGAGGCCGGCATGCCGCCCGGCGTCATCAACATGCTCCCCGGCGACGGACTCGACGTCTCGAAGGTCGCCCTGGCCCATCCCGACCTGGCCGGCATCCACTTCACCGGGTCGACGCCGACCTTCCACCGGCTGTGGCGCACCGTCGGAGAGAACATCGACCGCTACCGCGGCTACCCGCGCATCGTCGGCGAGACCGGTGGCAAGGACTTCATCGTCGCCCACCCCAGCGCCGACCCCGACGTCCTCCGGGTCGCGATGATCCGTGGCGCGTTCGAGTACCAGGGCCAGAAGTGCTCGGCCGCCTCCCGGGCGTACGTCGCCCGCTCGGTGTGGGACCGGATGAAGGACCGGTTCCTCTCCGACGTCGAGAACCTCACCATGGGCGACGTCACCGACCTGTCCAACTTCATGGGCGCGGTCATCGACGAGCGAGCCTTCGCCAAGCACAAGAAGGCGCTCGCGCGGGTGAGCCGCAACAAGCACCTCACCCTGCTGGCGGGTGGCCAGACCGACGACTCGATCGGCTACTTCGTCCGGCCGACCGTGATCACCTCCACCGACCCGACAGACCAGATGTTCTCCGACGAGTACTTCGGTCCGATCCTGGCCGTGCACGTATACGACGACGACCGTTTCGAGCAGGTCGTGGCGCAGATGGAGAGCTTCGCGCCGTACGCCCTGACCGGCGCGATCATCGCCCAGGACCGTACGGCGATCGCCTGGGCCCGCCGCGAGCTGCGCTTCGCCGCCGGCAACTTCTACATCAACGACAAGCCGACCGGTGCGGTCGTCGGGCAGCAGCCCTTCGGCGGCGGTCGCGCGTCGGGCACCAACGACAAGGCCGGTGCCGCGGTCAACCTGATGCGCTGGAGCAGCCCGCGGTCGATCAAGGAGACGTTCGTCCCGCCGACCGACCATCACTACCCGCACATGGGCTGAGCTCGTGTGCTCGTCCTCCCCGACGACGCCGAGGGGTGGTGCTGACGGGTCTGCGGGCCGGTGGGGGACGATGTCACCGTGACCGCCATGCATCTGGGTGCCCTGCACCCGTTCGAGCAGCTGCTGACGCTGTTGCTGGCCTTCGGCCCGTTCGTGGTGCTCGGCGTCGTGGTGTGGCTGCGCCGCCGGCACGACCGGGTCGCCGATCAGGAGAGGTAGTCGCGACCGACCCTGTTCTCGGCCTTGAGCGCCTTGAGCAGCAGGTCGGAGACGAAACCCTCCATCTTTCCGCCGACCAGCGGGACGCCGACCTTGATCGTCATGTCGACGGTCTGGGTGGTGACGCCGCCGGCCTCCGCCAGCCGGATGGTCCCGGCGATGTCGCCCGGCTTGCCTGGGATGGCGATCGTCATGCTCGCCTGGTCCGCGGTCGACCAGTCCTCCTGCTGCACGATCTCGATCTCGTCGCCCACGAGCCTCGTGGCGAACGACGGCAGTCCCGTGGCTGCCTGCACCTGGTCGATCCGCACGCGCTTGCCCTCCCCGGCGGGCTCGACCGTGACGCTGCGGCGCAGCACGCGCTGGGCGTCGCAGACCGCCTCGCGGAAGGCCGGATCCGCGAGCATCGCGGCCACCGCGGCCAGCGGTGCGTCGTAGGTGAGCAGGTGCGTCAGCCGTGTGGTCATGGCCGACATCATGGCCCATACCCCCTTGGGTGCCACCCGTGTTGTGTGGGCTACGACACGCGTCCTAGGGTCGCCCTGTGCCCACCACGCTCGAGGACGACAAGGCAGCACTGATCGAGAAGGCGGCTGACGTCGCCCGAGGCAGCAAGGGCACGGGCGGGCCGCCGCACGAGTCCGTCGGGTCCTTGCTCAATGCCTACTACCGGCACGTGGCTCCCGAGGACGTGGTCGACCGCAGCCCCACCGACCTGTACGGCGCGCTGGCCAGCCACTACAAGCTCGCCGAGACCCGCCCGCAGGGCCGCGCCGTCGTGCGGGTGAGCACGCCCGGCCTCGCGGAGTCCGGATGGTCGGCGGGTGGCCACTCGGTGGTCGAGATCGTCACCGACGACATGCCCTTCCTCGTCGACTCCGTGACCATGGAGCTGGACCGGCTCCTGCGCAACGTGCATGCCGTCATCCACCCGCAGTTCGAGGCCCTGCGCGACATCACCGGGCTCCTCGAGGGAGTCCACGCGGTCGAGGAGGGCGAGGTCGCTCCGGATGACCAGGCGATCGCCGAGTCGTGGATGCACGTCGAGATCGACCGCATCACCGATGAGGAGGACGTCGCCGAGATCGAGGAGTCGCTGCGCAGGGTCCTCCAGGACGTCCGCGAGTCGGTCGAGGACTGGGGGAAGATGCAGGCCCAGATCAAGGCCATCGTCGACGAGCTCACCGAGACCCCTCCCCGCCTGGCCGCCGAGGAGCTGCGCCAGGGCCGCGAGCTGCTGGCCTGGCTGGCCGCCGACCACTTCACCTTCCTCGGCTACCGCGAGTACAAGCTCGAGGACGACGGCGACGACGTCCTGCTGCGCGCCGTTCCCGGCACCGGCCTGGGCATCCTGCGCGCCGACCAGGACATGTCGACATCCTTCGGCAAGCTGCCCGCCCTGGCCAAGGCGAAGGCCCGCGAGCAGACCCTGCTCGTGCTGGCCAAGGCCAACTCGCGCGCGACCGTGCACCGTTCGGCGTACCTCGACTACGTGGGCATCAAGAAGTTCGACGACAACGGCGAGGTCGTCGGGGAGCGTCGCTTCCTCGGGCTGTTCTCCAGCGGTGCCTACACCGAGTCGCTGACCCGCATCCCGCTGCTGCGCGAGAAGGCCGCAGAGGTGCAGCGCGTCGCGGGCTTCGACCCGCGCAGCCACGCCGGCAAGGCGCTGATGGACACCCTCGAGAACTACCCGCGCGACGAGCTGTTCCACACGCCCGTCGAGGAGCTCGCGCCGATCGCCGAGAATGTGATGTACGCCGGGGAGCGCCGGCAGCTGCGCGCGTTCGTCCGCCGCGACACCTACGGCCGCTACGTCTCCGTGCTCGTCTACCTGCCCCGCGACCGCTACAACACCGGCGTGCGCGAGCGCTTCGCCGAGATCCTCAAGGAGCGTCTCGGCGGTGACTCCGTGGAGTTCACCGCCCGGGTCAACGAGTCGTCGACGGCACGCGTGCACTTCGTCGTGCACCCGCCCCAGGGCGGCCACATCGGCGACATCGACACCGACGACATCGAGCGCCGCCTCGCGGACGCGTCGCGATCGTGGCGAGACGACTTCACCACCGCGGTGGTGGGGGAGTACGGCGACGAGCGGGGCTCGCGCCTCGGCCGCGCCTACCTCGACTCGTTCCCCGAGGCCTACAAGGAGGACTTCACCGCCCGCACGGGGTCGGCAGACCTCGGCCGGCTCGAGGCGATCGAGGGCGAGGAGGGCATCGATCTCGCGCTCTACGCGCACGTGGACGCGGGCCGCGGCGAGGCCCGGCTCAAGGTGTTCCGCATCGGGCCGCCGCTCTCCCTCTCGCAGGTGCTGCCGATGCTCTCGTCGATGGGCGTCGAGGTCGTCGACGAGCGGCCCTACCGTCTCGACGACCTGCGCCGCGAGACCTACATCTACGAGTTCGGGCTGCGCTACGGCCGTGAGCTGCCCGAGCCGGCGCGGAAGCTGTTCGTCGACGCGCTGCGTGCGGTCTGGGACGGCTACAACGAGACCGACGGCTTCAACGCGCTGGTCCTCGCCGCCGGGCTGACCTGGCGTCAGGCCACCGTGCTCCGGGCCTACGCGAAGTACATGCGGCAGGGCAACTCGCCGTTCGCGCTGGACTACATCCAGGACGCGCTGCTCGGCAACGTCGACATCACCCGGCTGCTGGTGCAGCTGTTCGAGGCGCGCTTCGACCCCGGCAAGGACCACCTCCCCGCCGACGCCGAGGCCAGGGTCGCCCTGGTGGACGCACTTCAGGAGAAGCTCGCCAAGGCGCTCGACGACGTCGTCAGCCTCGACCAGGACCGCATCCTGCGCTCCTACCTCACCCACATCAACGCGACGTTGCGCACCAACTACTTCCAGCAGGCCACCGGCGGGGGCGTGCACGACTACATGTCGTTCAAGCTCGAGCCGTCGGCGATCCCCGACCTGCCCGAGCCGCGGCCGAAGTACGAGATCTTCGTCTACAGCCCGCGCGTGGAGGGCGTGCACCTGCGCTTCGGCGCGGTCGCGCGAGGCGGCCTGCGCTGGTCGGACCGGCGCGACGACTTCCGCACCGAGGTCCTCGGCCTGGTCAAGGCCCAGATGGTGAAGAACACCGTGATCGTGCCGGTCGGCGCCAAGGGCGGGTTCTTCGCCAAGCAGCTGCCCGACGCGTCCGACCGCGATGCCTGGCTCGCCGAGGGAGTCGCCTCCTACAAGACCTTCATCTGCGGCCTGCTCGACGTCACCGACAACCGCGTCGACGGCGAGACGGTGCCGCCCGCGGGCGTCGTACGCCACGACGGCGACGACTCCTACCTCGTCGTCGCCGCCGACAAGGGCACCGCGACCTTCTCCGACATCGCCAACGGCGTCGCCCACGACTACGGCTTCTGGCTGGGCGACGCCTTCGCCTCCGGTGGCTCGGTCGGCTACGACCACAAGGCCATGGGCATCACCGCCCGCGGCGCGTGGGTGTCGGTGCAGCAGCACTTCCGCGAGCGTGGCATCGACTGCCAGGCCGAGGACTTCACGGCCGTCGGCATCGGAGACATGTCGGGCGACGTCTTCGGCAACGGCATGCTCTGCTCGGAGCACACCCGGTTGGTGGCGGCCTTCGACCACCGCGACATCTTCCTCGACCCCGACCCGGATCCCGCCACGACGTACGTCGAGCGCAAGCGCCTCTTCGACCTGCCCCGGTCGAGCTGGCAGGACTACGACAAGTCCCTGATCTCTCCGGGCGGCGGCGTCTTCAGCAGGAGCCTGAAGTCGATCCCGCTCAACGACGCCGTGCGGACCGCCCTCGGCATCGACGGCGACGTGCTGAGCATGACACCGGCCGACCTGATGAAGGCGATCCTGCTGGCGCCGGTCGACCTGCTCTGGAACGGAGGCATCGGCACCTACGTCAAGGCCTCCGACGAGACCCACGCCGACGCCGGCGACAAGGCCAACGACGCGATCCGCGTCGACGGCGGTCAGCTGCGTGCGCAGTGCGTCGGCGAGGGCGGCAACCTCGGCCTCACCCAGCTCGGTCGCGTCGAGTACGCCCGGTTCGGGCGGGGCGGTGAGGGCGGCCGGATGAACACCGACTTCATCGACAACTCCGCCGGCGTCGACACCTCCGACCACGAGGTGAACATCAAGATCCTGCTCGACAAGGTGGTCACCGACGGAGACCTCACCGGCAAGCAGCGCAACACCCTGCTGGCCGAGATGACCGACGAGGTGGCCGACCTGGTCCTGCGCGACAACTACGAGCAGAACGTCGCGCTCGCCAACGCGGCAGCCAACGCGGCGGGGCTCCTGCACGTGCACGAGGACTGGATGAAGGCGCTCGAGCGTCGCGGTGTGCTCAACCGCGAGCTCGAGGGGCTGCCGACGACCCGGGAGGTACGCCGCCGCCTCGAGCAGGGCGACGCGCTGTCCGTGCCCGAGCTCTCCGTGCTCCTCGCCTGGACCAAGATCGTGCTCGCCGAGGACCTGCTGGCCTCCGACCTGCCCGACGACCCCTTCCTGCGGGCCGACCTCTTCGCCTACTTCCCGTCCAAGATGCGGCAGGGCTACCGCGCCCCGATGCTCGACCACCCGCTGCGCCGGGAGATCATCGTGACGCAGGTCGTCAACGACCTGGTCAACGGCGCGGGCATGACCTTCTGGCCGCGACTCGCCGGTGAGACCGGCGCCTCCGCGGCCGACCTGGCCCGCGCCAACTTCGTGGGCCGCGAGATCTTCGGCTCGCTCCAGCTGCGCGACGACCTCAAGTCCTACGACAACGTGCTGCCGGCCTCGGTGCAGACCCGGATGCGGATCGAGATGCGCACCCTCGTCGAGCGCGCCTCGCGGTGGCTCGTCAACAACCGGCGGCCTCCCCTCGACAGCGAGGCCACCGTCGACTTCTTCGAGGTGCCGGTGCAGAAGGTGATGGCCGAGCTGCCCGACCTGATGAGCGGTCGCGAGCTCGGGGCGTTCATCGAGCGCCGTGACGCACTGGTGGCCGACGGGGTGCCGGAGGAGCTGGCCACGCGGGTGGCCGTGCTGCCGCCGTCGTACGCCCTGCTCAACGTCATCGAGACGGCCGAACGGGAGGGCATCGACGCGGCAGAGGTGGCGCGCGTGCACTTCGCGCTGGGCGAGCGCCTCGGCCTCCCGGGCCTGGTGAGCCGCATCATCAGCCTGCCGCGAGACGATCGCTGGCAGACGATGGCACGGGCCGCCCTGCGCGACGACCTGTACGCCGTGCACGCCCAGCTGACCGCCCAGGTGCTCGACAAGACCTCCGACGAGGAGTCCGCGCCGGCACGGGTCGCCACGTGGGAGGACACCGAGCCCGATCTGGTCGGTCGGTCCGCCGCCACGCTCGAGGAGATCTGCTCCGACGACAACCCCGACCTGGCGAGGATGTCTGTGGGGCTGCGCGTCGTACGGGCACTGCTCGCAGCCGGCTGAGGCCACGTCGCTAACCTCTGGGGCATGGGAGCCATCGAGGTCAATGACCTCGCCAAGGCCTACGGGGAGCTCAGAGCAGTCAACGGGGTGAGTTTCGAGGTCGCCGAAGGAGAGTTCTTCGGCATCCTCGGACCTAACGGTGCAGGCAAGACCACCACCTTGGAGATGATCGAGGGCCTCCGGAAGCCCGACGCGGGGACCGTCACGGTGCTGGGGGAGAAGCCCTGGCCGCGCAACCCACGGCTGCTGCCGCGGATGGGGGTGCAGCTCCAGGCGTCGTCGTTCTTCGAACGGCTCTCGGCCCGCGAGCAGATCCACACGTTCGCCGCGCTGTACGGCGTCGCGCCGAAGCGCGGAGACGAGTGGCTCGAACGCGTGGGACTGGAGGACAAGGTCGACACTCGCGTCGAAGACCTCTCGGGCGGCCAGATGCAGCGGCTGTCCATCGCATGCGCCCTCGTGCACGACCCCGACGTCGTGTTCCTCGACGAGCCGACCGCCGCGCTCGACCCGCAGGCCCGGCGCAACCTGTGGGACCTGCTCGCCGGGCTCAACGACTCGGGGCGCACCGTCGTGCTCACCACGCACTACATGGACGAGGCGGAGGTGCTCTGTGACCGGGTCGCGATCATGGACCGCGGCCAGGTGCTGAAGCTCGACACCCCGCGCCAGCTGATCCGCTCGCTGGACGCGCCCACCCGGATCACCGTCGCCGCCGGCCAGCTCGAGCAGTCGGAGGCCGAGGCGATGGCCGGGATCGAGAAGGTGCACCTCGACACCGACGGGCTCGTGCTCACGACGCGCCAGCCGGCCGTCGTGCTCACGAAGCTTGCCGACAACGGCCACCTCGACGGGGTCGCGGTGGCCTCGGGGACCCTCGAGGACGTCTTCCTCGACGTCACCGGACGGGAGTACAGGGCATGAGGTCGAGTGCGTTCCTGGCCCTGGCCACGGCCATCATCAAGGGCTTCCTGCGCGACCGGGCCTCGGTGTTCTTCGCGATCATCTTCCCGCTGATGTTCCTGGTGCTCTTCGGCGGCATCTTCAGCGACCAGAGCCAGTCGAAGGTCGAGCTGATCGAGGTGGGCAACGTCAGCCTGATCGACGACCTGCCGAAGGAGGCGAAGCAGGCGTTCGAGGACACCTTCGAGATCGAGCACGAGGACGACCTCGAGGCGGCGATCCGGACCGTGCGCAAGGGCGACGCCGACGTCGCCGTGCAGATGGACGGCGAGACCCTGGTCGCGCACTACACCCAGACCGACCAGGTGAAGGCCGGCATCACCCAGGGCACGCTGCGGTCGTTCGTCGACGGCAGCAACGTCGCGGTGTCGGGGCAACCGCCCACCTACTCGTTCGAGTCGCAGCCGGTCGAGGACGACTCGCTGAAGACCATCCAGTTCGTGACGCCCGGTCTGCTGGGCTGGGCGATCGCGATGAGCGCGTCCTTCGGCGCGGCCGCGACCCTCAACGGCTGGCGCAACTCCAAGCTGCTGCGGCGACTGCAGCTGTCCCCGGTCTCGACGACCACGGTGGTGGCCGCCCGGGTCGTGGTGACCATCGGCGTCGCGCTGGTGCAGATGGCGATCTTCCTCGGGCTCGGGGTGGCGGCCTTCGGGCTCCAGCTGACCGGTGCGTGGCCGGCGGCCATCCCGCTGCTGGTCGTGGGCACGCTGTGCTTCATGGCGATCGGCCTGCTGGCCGGCGCGGTGGCGAAGTCGACCGAGGGTGCGGTCAACATGGCCAACTTCATCGTGCTGCCGATGTCGTTCCTGAGCGGGTCGTTCTTCCCGCTCGAGGGGTCCCCGGGATGGTTGCAGGCGGTCTCGAAGTGCCTGCCCCTGCGGTGGCTCAACGACGGCATGCTCGACGTCATGGTGCGGGGGGAGCCGGCTACGGCGATCGCCCTGCCACTCGCCGTACTCGCCGGCTTCGCGATCGTGGTGACCCTCGTGGCCGCCCGGGTCTTCCGCTGGGAGACCACCTGAGGCCGGTCTGCCTCCCTTGACCCGACCGGGCACGACGGCGGCCGCGGCTCGACGGAGCCACGACCGCCCTTGTGATCGGGGGCGTGATCGGGACCGTCAGTGCAGCTCGACCGGCTCCTCGGGGGCCACCGCCGGAAGCGCGCGGGAGGCGAGCCAGGCCACCACCATGAGCAGCGCGACCAGCCCGAGCGTCACCTGGAAGGCCGGTGCGAAGATGTCCGCGGGCAGCCGCGACGTGGAGCTGTCGGCGATCTCGAAGAACACCGTGCCGAGCACCGCGACGCCGATCGCGTTGGCCAGCTGACCGGTGGTGTTGAACAGGCCGGAGGCGGAGCCGGCGTGCTCGACCGGCACGTCGGCCACGGTGAACATGCCGATCGGGGCCACCATCAGGCCGAAGCCTGCTCCGGTCACCACGAAGCCCGGGATGAACGCCCAGAACGTGGTGTCCGGGGTGGCGACCTGCACCGTGATGGCCAGCACGACCGCGCCCGCAGCCAGCACGAGCGCTCCGATCTGGAGCACCCGGCGGCCGATCCTCGGCGCCAGCACGACCACGCCGAAACCGGCCATGGCGGCCGTCGTCACGGCGAACGGGATGCCGGTCAGCCCGGCCTTCAGCACCGACCAGCCGAGCCCCGCCTGCAAGTAGATGGTCTGGGCCAGGAAGTAGGCGCCCATCGACACGAACAGCAGCATCAGCACGGCCGAGCCACCCGCGAACGAGCGCTCGCGGTAGAGGCTCAGCGCGACCAGCGGCTCGCGACCCTCCCGCTCGGCGCGACGCTGGCTGGAGACGAAGCGGGCGAGCAGCACGCCGCCGGCGACGATCAGGGCGAAGACCCAGGCGGGCCAGCCCTGCTCGCGGCCCATGGTGAGGGGGTAGAGCACGGCGAGCAGGCCGCCGGCCAGCATGAGCACGCCCAGCGGGTCGAGGTTGGGCCGGGCGGCCGAGCGCGACTCGGGGATGAAGCGGAGCGCGGCGTACAGCGCACCGATGCCGACCGGGACGTTCACCAGGAAGATCGCGCGCCAACCGGTGCCGGCGATGTCGGCCTCCGTGAGCACGGCGCCCAGCACAGGCCCGGCGACGGTGGCGATACCGGCCAGGCCGGTGAACGCACCCATGGCCTTCGCGCGCTCCTCGGGGGCGTACATCACCTGGATGTTGGACATCACCTGCGGGATCATCGCCGCTGCGCCGAGGCCCTGCAGGGCCCGGAAGGCGACGAGCGTCTCGGGGTTGGGAGCGAGCCCGCACGCCGCCGACATCGCGATGAACGCGACCAGCCCGCCGACGAACAGCCGCTTGCGGCCGAACGCATCGCCGAGCCGGGATCCCGTGATCAGTGCCACCGCGAAGGCGAGCGGGTAGGCCGCGACCATCCACTGCAGCTGCGACCCGCTGGCCCCCATGTCCGCCTCGATGCTGGGCAGCGAGACGTTGACGATGGTGGTGTCGATCAGCTCCATGGTGGAGGCGAGCAGGAGGCTGATCAGCGCGGCGCTCCGGGCCCTGCCGCTGATCGGTGCCTCCGCGACGACGGCGTCCTCGGGCTGCTGCGGCACTTCGACGGTGGTGCTCATGTGTGCTCCTCGGGTGGTGGCTTCCTGTGGTTCTCACGCTAGGGAGGCAAGCGGTCACTTTCTGTCCGGTATGTCTGGCAATCTGGGGTCATGGCCAACACCAGCTCTCGCACGCTGCGTCTGCTGACGCTGCTCCAGACGCACCGCTTCTGGGCCGGCGCCGAGCTCGCCGGACGACTCGAAGTCTCCGAGCGCACCCTGCGCCGCGACATCGAACGGCTCCGCGATCTCGGCTATCCGGTGCACTCGAGCCGCGGCGTCGAGGGCGGCTACCAGCTGGGCCGGGGTGGCTCCATGCCGCCGCTGGTCGTCGACGAGGACGAGGCGATCGCGATGGTCGTCGCCCTCGGGAGTACGGCGAGCGGCATGGGCGGCTCCTTGTCGGAGGCTGCCCTCTCGGCACTGTCGAAGGTCGTCCAGGTGCTCCCGACCCGGCTCCGCCGGCGCGCCGAGGCGCTGCGCGCCGCCACCGTCGACTCGCCGTTCTCGCAGGCGCCCGAGGTCGAGGCCGGGGTGCTGAGCAGCGTCGCCCAGGCGGTCCGCGACCAGGAACGGCTGCGGTTCCACTACACCGCCAAGGGAGGCAGCGCCCCCGGCGAGGCCCTGCGCCGGCACGTCGAGCCGCATCGTCTCGTCACCGTCGGACGCAAGTGGTACCTGCTCGGCTACGACCTCGACCGACAGGACTGGCGGTCCTTCCGGATGGACCGGCTGCGCGATCCCGAGGGCACCCGGGCCATCTTCCGGCCCCGCGACATCCCGGGCGGCGACGCCGCGGCGTACGTGAGGAAGGGGCTCTCTCGCGGGGAGACCATGCGCCTGGTCGTGACGGTGGCGGCGCCGGAGTCGCACGTGACGCCGCGCATCGGGCCCTGGGCGACGATCGTGGCATCGGACGAGACCTCGTGCCGCCTGGAGATCGAGGCCAACGACGCGCGCTGGGCGGCGTTCGGCCTCGCCATGCTCGAGGCGCCGGTGACGATCGAGTCCGCGCCGGCCGCGGTGGTCGAGACCCTCGAGGAGTGGTCGTCCCGGCTCACCGCGGCCGCCGCGAGCGCGCCGGCCTGACGGCTTTCACCCGAGCAGGTGCCGCGTGACGACCGGTGCCACGACCTTGGCCTTGATCATGTGCGTCTGGCCGGGCAGCGTCTCGAGCCGGGCATCGGGCACGGCGGCCGCGATGGCGGCCTGCGAGTTCCTCATGTACGCCGGTGACTTGCCGCCGGCGATCACCAGCGTGGGCGTCGTGCTGCCGGCGTACACGCCGTCTGGCAGCGGTCGGCCCTGCTGGTGCTCCAGCACGATGGCGTAGTCGTGGGGCAGGGTGTGCGCCGCGCCGGTGAGCTTCTTCCACACCGGCAGGAGGCGCATCAGCGCCAGCATCGGGCCCGGAACCCCGACGGTCCGCATGAAGAGCCGCACGGCGTCACCGGGACGGCCACCCTCGACCAGGGCCCGGCTGCGCTCGCCGAGGTCGGGGTCGTGGGGGACGTGGGTGTCGTCGACGATGAACGGCGCCTCGTAGGCGACCAGCCGCTCGATGGGCAGGCCGGCCGCGGCGCCGGCCAGGGCCAGGGCGGCTCCGGACGAGGCGCTGAAGACGTGTGCCGAGCCACCGGCGGCGCCGATGACGGCGGCGAGGTCCTCGATCTCGCGCTGCGGTGAGTACGCCGTCGCGCCGGGGTCGCTCTCGCCGCGCCCGCGGCGGTCGTAGGTGTGCACGCTGAAGTCGCCGGCGAGCGCCGAGGCCAGGCCCCGGGCCGGCCCCATCGAGCGCTGGCACAGCGCGCCGTCGACGATCACGAGCGCCGGGCCTGTGCCGGTGACGTCGTAGGCGATGCGGGTGCCGTCGGTCGAGACGGAGTGCCGGGTCTCGGAAGTCGTGCTCACGGTCGTCTCCCTGCGGGCGGTGGTGGTGGACATGTCTGCTCCCTGGTCTCGAGTGGCGTTCGTGAAGTCGTCGAATGGCACACCCCGTCTTCGACACCGTCGGTCAGGAGTTCTGCTCCGCGCGTCGGGTGAGCAGCTCGCGCTCGCGGCCGTTGCCAGTGAGGGCCGCGGCCTCGGTGAAGGCGGCGGCCGCCTCGGCCCGGCGCCCGGCACGCTCGAGCAGGTCGCCCCGGACGCTCGGGAGCAGGTGCGAGCCGGCCAGCACCGTGGACCCGCCACTGACCGTGAGCGCGTCCAGCACCGCCAGTCCGGCGTCAGGTCCGAAGGCGCGACCGTGCGCGACCGCCCGGTTGACCTCGACCACGGGCCCCGGCGCCGCGGCCGCCAGGGCGTCGTACCAGCCCGCGATCTGCCGCCAGTCGGTCTCGGCCGGCGAGGCTGCGCGGGCGTGGCACGCGGCGATGTGGGCCTGCACAGTGAGGACGCCGATCGGCCGGCCGGTGCGCTGGCTCAGCGCCATCGAGCGGTCGAGCGCGGCCAGGCCGCGCCGGATGAGCAGGTGGTCCCAGCGGGCGCGGTCCTGGTCCTCCAGGAGCACCGGCGTGCCGTCGCCGGTGGTGCGGGCGTGAGTGCGTGAGCCCTGGAGCTCGAGCAGGGCCTGCAACCCGTGGGTGTCGGGGCTCGCGGGCTCGAGCGCCGCGAGCATCCGGGCGAGCCGGATGCCTTCGTGACACAGGTCGGGCCGGATCCAGTCGTCGCCGGAGGTGGCGGTGTAGCCCTCGTTGAAGATCAGGTAGATCACCGACATCACGTCGTCGAGGCGCTGGGTGCGCTCCTCGCCGGTCGGGAGGTCGAAGGAGGCGCCCGAGGTGGCCAGCGTTCTCTTCGCGCGCGAGATCCGCTGGCCCACGGCGCTCTCCTGGGCCAGGAAGGCCCGCGCGATCTCGGCGGTGCTGAGCCCACCGACGAGCCGCAGGGTCAGGGCGGCCCGGCTGTCGGGGGAGAGCACGGGATGGCAGGTCAGGAAGATCAGCCGCAGGACGTCGTCCTCGATGTGGTCGACCTCCGCCTCGAAGTCGGGCATCGTCGCCTCCTCGAGCTCGTGCCCCAGCTGGGCGGTCTTGTCACGCAGGTTCGCGTTGCGGCGGAACTGGTCGATCGCGCGCCGCTTGGCGACCGACATCAGCCAGCCACCGGGGTTGGCAGGGACGCCCTCGGCCGGCCACTGCTCGAGCGCTGCCACCAAGGCGTCCTGGGCGAGGTCCTCGGCCAGCGAGACGTCACGGGTCATCCGCACCAACGCCGCGACCAGTCGGGTCGACTCGCGCCGCCACACGGCGGTGACGGCACGGGTCGCCCGATCCGGGGCGGAGTCGGGAGCGGCGTCAGGCATCAGTCACGCGGCGGGGGTCCCTCGTCGGGGCCGGCGATCCGGCGGACCTGGATCGCGCCCTCCCAGCCCGGCCAGTGGTCCAGGTGGAGCGCCGCCATCCGGCGGCCCAGCTCGCCGGCCTCGTCGTCGTCGCGCACCTCCACCACGGCGTAGCCGCCGACGACCTCCTTGGCCTCGGCGAAGGGACCGTCGGTCGTGGTCACCTGGCCGCCGCGCACGACGTACTCGATGCTGTCGGCGGTGGCGTAGAGCCCGCCGGTGTCGACGAGCACGCCGCTGGCGAACCCCTCGTGCATCCACTCGCTCATCGCCGCGACCAGTGGTTGCGGCGGCCCTCCGACGTCCTCACGCATGTTGACGAAGACCATGTAGCGCATCGCGGCTACCTCCCTGTGTGGTGGCTGTTGTCGCGAGTACGTCGAACGGCGACGGGCGGCTTCGACATCGACCGGCGACTCAGCTGGCCCTCTTGGCGGGCGTCTTCTTGACCGCCTTCTTCGCCGGTGCCTTCTTGGCCTTCTTGGCGGCCGTCTTCTGGGCGTCCTTCTTGGGCGTTGCCTTCTTGGCCGCCGCCTTCTTCGCAGGCTTCTCGTCGTCGCCCTCGTCGCCCGTGTCGGCGCCGTCACTCTCGCCACGCGCGGTCTTGGCCGCGGCCACGGACTTCTGCAGCGCCGCGAGGAGGTCGACGACCTCGCCCGAGGTCTTGGTCGACGTCGCCGTCTTCTTGACCTCGCCGCCCTTGATCTTGGCGCTGACGAGCGCCTCGACGGCGCCGGCGTAGTCGTCCTCGAACTCGGACGGCTCGAAGTCCCCGGCGAGCGTCTCGACGAGCATGTGGGCCATCTTGACCTCGGTGTCCTTGACGTCGCCGGCCTCGACGTTGAAGTCGGGCTCGCGCACCTCGTCGGGCCACATCATCGTCTGCAGGACGATGACGTCGTCGCGCACGCGCAGCACCGCGATCGACGTGCGCTGGCGGAGGGCGACGGTCACCACGGCCATCCGGTCGGCGTCCTTGAGCGCCTGGCGCAGCAGGGCGTAGGCCTTGGCGCCGGTCTTCTCGGGCTCGAGGTAGTAGCTCTTCTCGAAGAGCATCGCGTCGATCTGGTCGGTGGGCACGAACTTCTCCACCGCGATCTCGCGGGAGGACGCCGACGGCAGCTCGGCCAGGTCGTCGTCGCTGAGGATGACCATCTCGCCGTCCTCGGTCTCGTAGCCCTTGGCGATGTCGGCGTACGCGATCTCCTCGCCGTCGATCGAGCAGACGCGCTGGTACTTGATGCGGCCTCCGTCCTTGGCGTGGACCTGCCGGAACGAGACGTCGTGGGACTCCGTGGCGGCGTACAGCTTGACCGGCACCGAGACCAGGCCGAAGGACACGCTGCCCTTCCAGATCGCGCGCATGCTCATACCTCCAGTCGATCGTGTCGGGCCAGTATCGCCGGACAACGGTCGCCACCGCATCTGCCAGGCTGCCGGTTCGCCTGAACGGGGTATGCGCTGGCGTCCCGGACAGCGGGGCCTGCGCCGTCAGTAGCGCTCGACCATGTCGGACCGCGCTGGCGGATCGTAGGGCTCGGGCCAGAAGTCGTCGATGGCTGCGACCAGGCCGTCGTCGTCGAAGGCGAAGAACGAGATGCCGGTCATCGTCTCGGTGCCGACGGTGAAGTCGAGCCAGCTGGCCCCGCCCCGCTCGTCGGCCACCACCCGGCGCACCGCCAGGTGCCAGTCGCCGGGGTACTCCACGTTGAAACGCACGTAGTTGTCGCGCCCGATCACGCGCTCGCGGGTCTGGGACATGTCGTAGACGACGTCGGGGGAGAGGACGGCCGCGAAGCCCTCCCAGTCACGCTCCTCGGCGCACTGCCAGTAGCGCCGGATGGTCTGCTCGTGGTCACTCATCGCGCGAGCCTCGCAGACGCCGCCGACACTCGCGCCGTACCCGGCATGATGAGGCCATGGCCGTCACCTCATCCTCCGGGCTGCGCCCGATGCTCGCCACCAAGGGCGACCACGTGCCCGCCGGTGACGCGTGGCTGCACGAGGTCAAGTGGGACGGCGTGCGCATCCTGCTCGACGCCGCCGCGGCCGGCTCGCGGATGTTCAGTCGCAACGGCAACGTCGTGACCGCGGCCTGGCCCGAGCTCAGCAGCTCACCGCTCGGCGAGCGCGACCTCCTCCTCGACGGCGAGGTCATCGCGCTCAACGACCGAGGCCTGCCCGACTTCCGCGTGCTCCAGCACCGCATGCACCTGCGCAACGCCACCGAGGCCGGCCGGCTCGCCACGACCATCCCGGCCACCTTCATGGTCTTCGACCTGCTGCGGCTCGACGGCCGCGACCTGACCCGCGAGCCGCTCGAGCGGCGCCGTGAGCAGCTCGCCGGTCTCGACCTCGCCGAGACCACCTGGCAGGTGCCCGCGGCGTACGACGACGGCGCGATGCTGTTCGACGCGACCCGCCAGCAGGGACTCGAGGGCGTGGTCAGCAAGCGTCGCGACTCGCGCTACGAGCTCGGCGCCCGTACCCCGCACTGGCGCAAGCTGGCGCACCGCCACCGCGGGTCCTTCGTCGTCGGCGGCTGGCGCCCGCAGGTCGGCACCTCCGACCGGCTGGCCGCGCTGCTGGTGGGGGAGCCCACCGCTGCGGGGCTGGCCTACCGGGGCCGGGTCGGCAGCGGGATCGCCGGTGCGACGGCGCGGGTGCTCACCGAGCTGCTCGCCCCGTTGACGCGGGCCCGGAGCCCGTTCGCCGACGAGGTGCCGCGCGTCGACGCGCTCGGCACGACCTGGGTCGACCCGGTGGTCGTGGTCGACATCGACACGCACGGGCTGGGCTACGACCGGCTGCGCCAGCCGTCGTACCAAGGGGTGCGCCACGACCTGAGCCCCGACGACCTGGCTCCCGACGATGGAGGCACCTCATGAACGACGTCCACGTCGAGGTGGAGGGCCGGACCCTCAAGATCAGCAACCTCCAGAAGGTGCTCTACCCCCGCACCGGCACGACCAAGGGCGAGGTGCTCAACTACTACGCGCAGGTCTCCGGGGTGCTGCTTCCCCACGTCCGGGACCGCTGCGTCACCCGGATCCGCTGGCCGCACGGCGTGGCCGACAAGAGCTTCTTCGAGAAGAACATCCCCGCCGGCACGCCCGGCTGGGTGCGCACGGCAGAGGTCCCGACGACCGGCTCCCGAGCCGGCACGAACACGTCCGACACGCTCGTCTTCCCGATCGTCGACGACCTGGCCACCTTGACGTGGCTGGTCAACCTGGCGGCGCTCGAGCTGCACGTGCACCAGTGGACCGTCACCAGGGCAGGCAAGGTCCGCAAGCCCAACCGGCTGGTCGTCGACCTCGACCCCGGCGAGCCCGCGGGCTTGCACGAGTGCTGCCAGGTGGCGCTGATGGTGCGCGAGAAGCTCGACGAGCGCGGCCTCGAGGTGCGACCGGTGACCAGCGGCAGCAAGGGCCTTCACCTGTACGCCACGATGCCCGGCAAGCTCGACAGCGACGGCACGACGGCGCTGGCCAAGGAGGTGGCCGAGGAGCTCCAGGGCGAGCACGCGCAGCTCGTGACCGCCACCATGACGAAGGCCCGCCGGGGCGGGAAGGTGTTCCTCGACTGGTCCCAGAACGCCGGCAGCAAGACCACCGTGTCGCCGTACTCGCTGCGGGGGCGCGAGACGCCCACCGTGGCGACGCCACTCACCTGGTCGGAGGTCGAGGCGGGCGCTGAGGACCCGTTGGCACTGGAGCAGTTCCGCTTCGAGGAGGTCCTGGAGCGGGTCGCGGATCTGGGCGACCTCTTCTCCTGAGCGCCCACCCGCGCGGACGACCCGACCGAGTGGGCCAAGACCCGCGTGTGACGATACGTTCCCGCCTATGCTGCATGTCATGGGCCATCAGGTGGTCCTCGTCGAGGACGAGGAAGACATCGCCTTCCCCCTCGTTCGCACCCTTCAACGCGAAGGTCATGTCGTAACCTGGCTCGACTCGGGTGCCCGGGTGCTCGAGCACGTCGCCCAGCACGAGGTCGATCTCGTCATCCTCGACCTCGGCCTCCCCGACATGGACGGCCTCGACGTCTGCCGCGCGCTGCGCGACCAGGGCTTCTCGGGCGGCATCATGATCGTCACCGCGCGGGCCGGCGAGCTCGACCGTGTCGTCGGGCTCGACTACGGCGCGGACGACTACCTCTCGAAGCCGTTCGGGCTCGCGGAGCTCCAGGCGCGCGTGCGGGCACTGCTGCGGCGCAGCTTGCCCAGCCGGGCGGCGCTCACCGCCCACTCGACCCTCCAGGCCGCGGGTCTCCGGATCGACGAGGGCGCCCGCCGGGTCCGTCTCGACGACGACGAGATCGCGCTCACCACCAAGGAGTTCGACGTGCTGGCCCTCCTCGCCAGCCACCGGGACCAGGTGGTCTCGCGCGAGCACCTGATGACCGAGGTGTGGGACCAGAATTGGTTCGGCTCTACCAAGACGCTCGACGTGACCATCGGTCGACTGAGGCAGAAGCTCGAGGATGCCGGCGCGACCGATCGCGTCGTAGCGGTCAGGGGCGTGGGGTTCCGCCTGGAGAGCAGCACCGACGATGCGTGAGCGGCTGACCGTCGCCTTCGTGCTCCTCGTCGTCGTCGTGCTCCTCGTCGCAGGCGTCGTGCGTGCCTTCACGCTCCGTGACCTGGTCGAGGAGCGCGAGGCCGCGACCCTCGACCGGACGGCCCAGCTGGTGGCCGTGATGGTCGGCAACGCCGAGCGCGCCGGGGACCCGGTGACCACGACGATCCTCCAGCCGTTGGCCGTCGATCGCACGGCCATCACCGTCGACCGGGAGGGCCTCCCGCGGGTCCTGGTCACAGGCGCGGGCTACGAGACGGCCGACAGGGCCAGCGACACGGTCGGGCGCGAGACGGTCGGCCAGACGATGGTGACGGTCCGCCAGTCGAGCACGGTCATCGACGACATCTTCGGGCGCAACGTCGGCGCCCTCGCCGCGCTGCTGCTCATGCTGCTGCTCTTCGCGGGAGCGGTCGGCTTCCTGCTCGCGGGCTATCTGTCCCGTCCCTTCGTGGCCCTGGCCGAGAGTGCCACGGCTCTCGGACGAGGGCGCTTCGACCTCGAGCTGCCGAAGTCGTCGATCCCCGAGGCGGCGACGATCGCCGCCTCCCTGCGGGCCAGCTCGGTGCGGCTCGAGGACTCCATCAAGCGCGACAGGGCTTTCTTCCACCACGCCTCCCACGTGCTGCGCACGCCGCTGACGGGCATCCGGCTCGAGCTGGAGGAGCTGTCGCTGCGCCCGGATCTCGCCGACGACGTACGGCGTACGGCCACCCGCTGCGTCGGCGAGGTGCAGCGCCTCGACGCCGTGGTCGACGACCTGCTCGACTTCACCCGCGGCCGGAGCCTCGTGGCCGGGGCCGAGATCACTCTGGCGGCGCTCGGCTCGCGCATCGCCCAGCACTGGCGCGACGAGCTGCCCGAGACCGTCGAGGTGCGTGCCTACGTCGACGGGGGCGGTGACGCGCGGCTGACCCCGGGCCCGGTCGAGCAGGTGCTCGACCACGTGCTGGCCGACGTCGCCTCGACCGCGGCCGGCCCGGTGAGCCTGCGTTTCGCCGGCCAGGCCCAGCACGTCAGGATCCGGATCGAGGGGGGCCTTCCCCGCAACGGCACGAAGCCCGGGGATCCGTCCGAGATCGACCCTGCCCAGGCGATGGTCGAGGCGCTGGGCGGTCGGCTCTCGGGCGACGTGCTCAGTGAGTCCGGGGTGGAGATCCTGCTGCCCCGCCGCTGACATCTGTTACCCAACGGTGGACGAGTCGTGGTTCGCGTGTGGACCGTCGCCGCCTAGGTTTGCAGTGTCAGCAAGCAGCATGAGCAACAACGCCCCGGAGCACGCCTGTGAGCACCGAGATCAGCCTCAACCGGCGGCGCCGCGTCAGTCGCACGCGGCGCATCGCCGTCAACGCGCTGTGCCTCGTCGTGATGCTCGTGGCGCTCGGCTTCATCCTGCCTGCTGCCTTCGGCTTCTCCCGCTACGTCATCACGGGCAGCTCCATGGCGGGCGCCTACGACCGCGGTTCGGTGGTCTTCGAGCAGACCGTCCCGGTGTCCGAGCTCGAGGTGGGCGACACGATCACCTATCAGCCGCCTGCCGAGTCCGGCGTCACGAGCCTCGTGACCCACCGCATCGTGAGCATCGACGGCGACGAGTTCCGCACCAAGGGCGACGCCAACGCGAAGGTCGACCCGTGGACCTTCAAGCTCACCGGCTCGACCCAGCCGCGGGTCGTCGCCTCCGTGCCGTACGCCGGCTACGCCTTCATCGCCCTGACCGACCGGGCCACCCGGATCGTCGCCATCGGCGTCCCCGCCGCCATCATCGCCCTGCTGAGCATCAGCGAGCTGTACGGCGCCGACCGGCGCCGCAGCCGCCGCCTGCCCGGCACGTCCCCGACCGTCGGTGCGCCCCCGGCCGACGGCCCGGAGGTTCCGGCCACGCGCACGGCCGCGGCCGACAAGCCGTCCTCCGTGCGTCACTGACCGCCACGGTCGAGGCCCGGGCGGCTTCACGATCAAGCGCCTGGGGCCGGAGCGCCGCGTCCGTGAAGTCGGTGATCGCAGTAGCTCCTGGCTCGGGTGAAATGCCGGCGCAGGCGGGGAGCCTCTCGCGACACGGTCCGGGCCGGCACACCGAGCGCGGGTCCGGTCCAGTCGTGGCCGCGGCGCTCTGCCCGGCGGAAGAGCACCTGTCGGGTCGGGCAGGGTGGCTTCATGATCCGTGTCTGGCGCCGAGCGCCGCGTCCGTGAAGTCGGTGGATCGTCAGTAGAGAAGCGGTTGTCGGTGATCAACCGTTCGATCAACCCGATGCGGTGCTTGTCGAAGTAGCTCCTGGCCCGGGTGAAATGCCGGCGCAGGCGGGGAGCCTCTCGCGACACGGTCCGGGCCGGCACACCGAGCGCGGGTCCGGTCCAGTCCTGGCCGCGGTGCTCTGCCCGGCGGAGCACGGCGATCGTTCTAGCTCAACAGCCCGCCCGGAGTGTCACCGACCTCGTGGCCGAG
The DNA here is from genome assembly GCF_049897745.1 of Nocardioides sp. LHG3406-4. Taxonomy (NCBI): domain Bacteria; kingdom Bacillati; phylum Actinomycetota; class Actinomycetes; order Propionibacteriales; family Nocardioidaceae; genus Nocardioides; species Nocardioides sp. LHG3406-4. The sequence goes on along the minus strand of NZ_JAFCWV010000001.1, from coordinate 118,818 downwards.
CACACTCAGGAGCTCTGCGGCGCGTTCCAGCCCGCGTGGTGGGCGAGCCCGACCGCGGCCAGCTGCGAGGTCACCTCGAGCTTGGAGAGGATCGACTTCACCTGGGTCCGCACGGTCGCCTCGGAGACCGTGCTGCGGGTGGCGATGTCGCGTACCTGCTGCCCCTCCATGAGCATGCCGAGCACGGCCGACTCCCGCGGGGTCAGACGGGCCAGGCGCTCCTGGAGCTCCTGCACCTCGCGCCGCTCGTCCTGCCAGAAGCGCACCAGCTCGTCGCGCTCCTCCGCCGTGGTGACGGTGCGGCCCTCGGAGATGCGGCGGATGGTGGCCAGGATGTCGTTGAGGGGTCCGGTCTTCGGCAGCACCTTGCGGGCGCCGTACCTCATGCAGAGGCCCCAGCGCGCACGGTCGGTGCTGCCGGTCACGACGACGACAGCGGTGCCCGCGCGGGTGGTCGGCTCGATCAGCGCGGCGCCGTCGGCGTTCCCCAGGTCCAGGTCGAGCAGCATGATGTCGGGCTTGTAGCGCAGCACCGTCGGCAGCAGCGTCGCGGCCGCGTGCAGGGCCTTGGGCAGTGGGATGCGGCGTACCTCGTGTCCCTCGAGCTCGAGGGCGATCTGCAACGACTCCGCGAAGAGGGCGTGGTCGTCCACGATGCAGATGCGTGCTCCTTGAGTGCGCATGCCTGACCCTCTCCGGACGTGAAGACCGTCTCCCACGTGCAGCGAATGCTACGGGTCGCCCGCCTAGATCGCGGCCGAACGCTCCAGTCCGGACGCGTCGGTCCTGCGACGCGGTGAGCGACGTGCCCGAGGGTCAGCTCAACTGCGGGTGAGGGCCGCTGCCGCCGCTAGGCGACTTTCCTCTTCCGGGGCCTCATCCTCTCGGACCGCTCTGCCCGAGAAGGCGTCGCATCAGGCGGGGCTCGCCGGGCCATGCCGCGAGCAGCACGTCACGCGGGACCTGCCGCCCGGCGTACCGCAGCGCCAGGACGACCACCACGACGTCGTCGAGGGGGCCGATGACGCGGATGAACTCGGGGATCAGGTCGATCGGGCTGGCCACCCAGATCCCCGCGATGACGATCGCGATCTTCGCGCGGCGCGGTACCCGCGGGTCCCTGCGGAGCCGGCGTACCGTCGTGACGCAGTCGGGTATGAACGCGGCGAGCTCCCTCAGGATGCCCGGAGGCAGGCGGCGGGCGAGAACCAGGAGCGCCGCCCAGCTCACCAGGGCGCATCCGGCGGCGACACCTGCGCCGATCAGCCAGTTGTGCAGCACTGGAGGCGTCCCTTCTGAGTCGAGCCCGGCAGTCAGTATCCACCGGCCTCGACCCTGCCGAGGGGGCTGTTCACCGTAGGGAGCTGCCCCCGGCGGGACAGCGTGGCGGCGAACGGTCGAGGCTGTGGGCTCGTGAGGAAGGGTGCGTCCGCACACGCCCACGTAGCGAGGTCTGGTGTTCGGTATTCCTGACCAGGCCCTTGCCACGGGCTGAGGCGCCGGGTCAACTGCGAGATAGGCGCCAGGTCAGCCGGGCGTGCACGCCGTGCTCGGGCGGTGGGGCATCGTCCGGCGAGCGACTGGTCCGCGCGGCCTCGTGCCGAGTCGGCGGCAACATATGGACGAATCGGACATATGTGTGGTTATATGTACGAGTCGTCCATATAACTTCATCCCTCAGCCAAGGAGTCACCATGACCAACACCACCACCTCTGACCGCCGCGTCGCCCTTATCACCGGAGGGTCCGGCGGCATCGGCAGCGCCGTCGTCGAGCACCTGGCCCAGGACGGCTTCGCGGTCGCTATCCACTACGCCGGCAACTCCGCCAACGCCGAGAAGCTGGCCGCGACCGTCCGCGAGGCGGGCGGCGACGCCATCACGGTCGGCGGCGACGTCGCCGACGAGAGCGCGATGGCCGCGGCCTTCGACGCGACCGAGGCCGCCTTCGGCGGAGTCGACGTCGTCGTCAACACCGCCGGGATCATGATCCTCAAGCCGATCGCCAGCTTCGACCTCGCGGATCTCGACCGGATGCACCGCACCAACATCCGCGGCACCTTCGTGGTCTCGCAGCTGGCCGCGAACAGGCTGCGCAGCGGCGGCGCCATCATCAACGTCTCGAGCAGCCAGACCCGCCTGCAGCACCCGACCTACGGGGGCTACGTCGCCAGCAAGGCCGCCGTCGAGGGCATGACCCTGATCCTGGCCCGCGAGCTGCGCGGTCGCGACATCACCGTCAACGCGGTCGCCCCCGGCCCGACCGGCACGCCGCTCTTCCTCGAAGGCAAGGACCAGCAGACCATCGACATGCTCACGAAGCTCTCGCCGCTCGAGCGCCTGGGCACCCCGGCCGATGTGGCCGAGACGGTCGCCTTCCTCGCCGGGCCCGCACGCTGGATCAACGGTCAGGTCGTCTACAGCAACGGCGGAATCGCCTGAGCCGCCGCACCGACCTCCACCACGTCCTCTTCACCCCACGAAGGCGAGACCCGTCATGTCCACGAACATCATCCTCATCACCGGCGCCTCCAGCGGGTTCGGCGCCCTGACCGCGCGCGCCCTGGCGCGCGGTGGCAGCACCGTCTATGCCGGGATGCGGCACACCACCGACCGCAACGCCCCCCAGGTCGAGGCCGCCCAGGCCTACGCCGCCGAGCACGGCGTCGACCTGCGCGCCATCGAGCTCGACGTCAACTTCCAGGAGTCCGTCGACGCCGCAGCGCAACAGGTCCTTGCCGAGCACGGCCGGATCGACGTACTCATCCACAACGCCGGGCACATGGTGGTCGGCCCCACCGAGGCGTTCACGCCCGAGCAGCTCGCCGAGCTGTACGACATCAACGTGCTCTCCACCCAGCGCGTCAACCGGGCGGTCCTGCCCAGCATGCGTGAACGCGGCGCCGGACTGGTCCTCTGGGTGTCCAGCTCCAGCGTCAAGGGCGGCACCCCGCCCTACCTCGCCCCCTACTTCGCCGCCAAGGCCGGCATGGACTCCCTGGCGGTCAGCTACGCCGGCGAGCTGGCACGTTGGGGCGTGGAGACCTCCATCGTCGTCCCCGGGTCCTTCACCAGCGGCACGAACCACTTCGCTCACTCCGGTCGCCCCGACGACAAGGAGGTGGAAGCCGCCTACGAGACGAAGTACGCCGGTCTCATGGACCAGGTCGCCACCAAGCTGGCCGCGCTGGCCCCGCCCGACGCCGACGCCTCGATGGTGTCGGAGGAGATCGCCCGGATCGTCGCTCTCCCGGCTGGGCAGCGGCCCTTCCGGGTGCACATCGACCCCGCGAACGACGGCTCGGAGGAGGTCTCCGACGTCGCCGACCGGATCCGTCGCGAGTTCCTGACCCGAGTCGACCTGGGCGACCTGTTGCAGGTGTCCGGGGCATGACGAACCCTCCAGGAACCTCGAAAGGAAGCCCCATGTCCGACACTCCCGCCGCCATCCGCGAGTTCATCGACGCCACCAACGCCGGTGACTCCGACGCCTTCGTCGCTGCCTTCACCGACGACGCGTACCTCAATGACTGGGGACGCGAGTTCCGCGGACACGACGGTGTCCGGGCGTGGGACTCCACCGACAACATCGGCGTGCAGGCTCACTTCGACCTGCTGGGTGTCGAGGAGGTCGCTGCAGGTGACACCTACGTGGCGCAGGTCCGGGTGAGCGGAAACGGCTACAACGGCACGTCCCCGCTGACCTTCCGGTTGCGGGAGGGACGGATCGCGAGCTTGGAGATCAGCGGATGAGCGGAGGCCCGACTCGTTCCGCGAGAACCGAACCGGCCAACCGCCACCAAGAGGGGTCCTCTGTGTCGACCGAGGGGGTGAGCGTGCCCGAGCGACGGGGTCGCGGACGGCGTCCGGCCGAGACGGTCCGAGCCGACGTGCTGCGAGCGGTCGGTGACCTGCTGCTCGACGAGGGAATGGCGGGCCTGACCATCGAGCGCGTGGCGAGGCTGTCGGGCGTCAGCAAGACCACGCTGCACAAGTGGTGGCCCTCCCGAGGTGCGCTCGCCCTGGACGGGTACTTCCATGCGGTCGAGGACAGCCTGGCCTTCCCCGACACCGGGGATATCCGCACCGATCTGCTCACCCAGCTGCGGGCCTTCGCCCGGGTGATGACCCGGACCGCCGGCGGCAGGCTCCTCACCCAGCTGATCGGGGAGGCTCAGACCGATGCCGATCTCGCGTCGTCGTACCGGGCGCTCTACTCCTCGGAGCGACGGCGCATCGCGGGCGAGCGGCTGTCGCGCGCGCAGGAGCTGGGGCAGATCCGGGCCGGGGTCGACGTGCAGGTGCTCGTCGACCAGCTGTGGGGGGCGGTCTACCACCGGCTCCTGATCCCCGACGAGCCGGTGAACCAGGAGTTCCTGGAGGCGCTGGTCGACAACCTGTTCCGGGGGATCGCCGACGGATCCTGACATGATCGAGGCCCGCCCGGACCGTGCAGCAGGCCATCTGGGCGACCTCGAGTTCATGTGAGCGGACATGCCTGACTTCGTCGCACCCCAGTTGAAGGCCCCGCGACTCGCGGACATCCTCGGACGCAGCGTCCCCAACCTGTCGTTGCACCAGCTGCGCCGCCGTACCCCCGAAGCCCCACCGGTCGGCGACCCTGCCGAGCGGGCCTACGCCGCTCTGCGACCCCATGTGGGCGTCGTACGCCCCGGCGACAGCGTGGCGATCGGGGTCGGCAGCCGCGGCATCAACCACATCGGCGAGGTCGTGGCCGGCATCGTCCGCACAGTGCGGGAACAGGGCGGGGAGCCGTTCATCGTCCCCGCGATGGGCTCGCACGGTGGTGCCGACGCGGACGGTCAACGCCAGACGCTCGCCTGGCTCGGGGTCACCGAGGAGGCCGTCGGTGCCCCGGTCCGCGCCACGATGGACACGGTCCCGCTCGGACTCGCCGACGACGTGGAGGTCGCCCTCGACGCGTACGCCGCGCAGGCCGACCACATCGTGCTGACCAACCGGTTGAAGAGCCACACGTCCTTCAGCGGTCAGCTCGAGTCGGGCCTGGCGAAGATGCTCGCGATCGGATTCGGCAAGCAGCACGGCGCCGAGGAGCTCCACCGGATCGGCCCTACCCAGATCGAGCGCCGCATCCGGGCGGCGGCCCGGCACATCTGCGCGACCAAGCCGGTCCTCGGTGGGATCGCATTGGTCGAGAGTGAGACCAAGGAGTTGGCCGTGGTCGAGTTCGTCGCGCCCGACGGCATCGGCGGCGACCGTGAAGCCGAACTGCTCGTCCAGGCCAAGCGGTACGAACCCAGACTGCCCTTCGACCAGCTGGACGTGCTGATCGTGGACGCGATGGGCAAGAACTTCTCCGGAACCGGCATGGACACCAACGTGATCGGTCGCCGGATGGTCAGGGGCATGCCCGAGATCCCGACTCCGCGCATCACCAACATCGTCTGCCTCGAGGTCACGCCCCAGTCGCACGGGAACGCGATCGGTCTGGGTCTGGCCGACTTCATCCCCGAACGCGCTCTGGCCGGGGTCGACCTGGCCGCGACGTACGCCAACACCCTCACCGCCGGGTCGCAGGGAGTGCAGCGCGCCCAGATCCCGATCACGCTCGCCGACGACGCCGATGCAGTGGCTGCCGCCGTACTCACCTGCGACGTCTCCGACCCGAGCCGGCTGCGCATCGCTCGGATCCGGGACACCCTGCATCTGGACGATCTGATGGTGACCGAGTCGCTGCTCGCCGAAGCACACAGCTACGACGACCTGGGTGAGCAGGCGACGCTCTTCGGCTCAGGCGGACAGCTGGGCGGGTGGGCCTAGCTCAGGCAGAGGTCAGTGTGGGCGGCGATCGTCTCCGGGCCCGCCAGCCAGCTCGTCGGTGGCCGGCCCGCCGGCCAACACATCCTTGCCCGAGCCGCCGCCGAGCCGGTCCTGGCCGTGGTTGCCGGTCAACCGGTCGGCGCCGCGGCCGCCGGTGAGGGAGTCGTCGCCCTTGCGGCCCACGAGTCGGTCGTCGTCGCTGCCACCCCTGAGCTCATCGGCGCCGGCGCCGCCGATGACCAGATCGGCTCCGCGCCCTCCCTGGAGGCGGTCGTCGCCGGTGCCGCCGCAGATCAGGTCGTCCCCGTCGAGGCTCACGACGCGGTCGTCGCCGCCGAGCCCGGCGATGACGTCGCGCCCCGGGGTCCCGCGAAGGACGTCGGCACCGAGGGTGCCCACGATGGTGGCGTCCTCGCCATGGCAGCGGGCTGCCGGAGCGGGGTCCGCTGCTGGGGTCTGGCAGGCGTCGCCCACGCCGTCATGGTCGGTGTCGGCCCGGCCCGGGTTTGCGGCCGCGGGGCAGTTGTCGCGGGAGTCGGGGACGCCGTCGCCGTCGCCGTCGGGTGAAGGAGCATCAGGCAGCGGGGCGTCGGGCACGTCGGCGGCGCTGCCGGTGCCGGTCAGCGGCACGTTCGACACTCGCCCGGGGGCGTCGTGACGGAACCGGAGGTCGGCGCTCTTGGCTCCTGCCGAAGTGGGCGTGAAGGTCACTATGACGCTGCACGTCGCGGCCAGGACAAGAGTCTGTGCGGTGCAGGTGTCGGTGCCGATGGCGAACTGGTCAGGGTCCTGGCCCGCGATCGAGGCGGTCCCCAGCGACATCGGCTCCTCGCCGGTGTTGGTGACCGTGAACGTCTGGGCCGGGGAGGTGCTTCCTACGAGATAGGCGCCGAATCCCTTGCTGCTGGGGTCCGCGGCGAAGGCGGGATTGGTCCGCAGGAGGACCGAGACGGTGTCGGCGAGGTTGTTGCTCACGGCGAGGTCGAGGTCGCCGTCGTCGTCGAGGTCGCCGGTGGCGAGCCCTCGCGCGCCGTCGCCGCTGGCGAACGTCACCGAAGAGTCGAAGGTGCCGTCGCCGTTGCCGACCAGGACCGAGACGGTGTCGCTGCCTGGATCGGTGACGGCGAGGTCGAGGATGTCGTCGCCGTCGAGCTCGGCGGCGACCACCTCCTGCGGTGCGGTGCCGGCGGCGTAGGGCACGGCCGGGTCCAGGGTGCCGTCGCCGTTGCCGAGCAGCACGTCGATCCCGGTGCCGGCAGCGACCATCACATCGAGAAGAGCATCGCCGTTGACGTCGCCGATCGCCGCAGATCGCGGAAGGCCGCTGGTGGCGAAGGTCGCGGGCGCCGCGAACGTGCCGTCCCCGTTGCCGAGCAGCACCCGGCCCGTGGATCCACCGGTGGGTCCGGCGCTGAGGACCACGTCGGCATCGCCGTCGCCGTCCAGGTCCCCGGCCGCCAGATCGCTCGACCGGGTGCCGGCGTCGGTGGGCGTCCCGCCGGCGAACGTGCCGTCGCCGTGGCCGAGCAGGATCGTGACAGTGAGCCTGAGGCTGCTGCTGCTCCCGACGGCCATATCGAGGACCGCGTCGCCGTTGAGGTCCCGCACCACCAGCCCGGCGGGGTTGGCGGGCATCATGACCGGGACGGGTGGCCCGAAGGTCCCGTCTCCGGCGTTGAGCCTCACCGCCGCGCCGGCGAGGATGCTCATGTAGACCAGGTCGAGATCGCCGTCGTCGTCGAGGTCCGCCAGCTCCAACCAGCCCGGGATGGCCGTTGCGGAATAGGTCACCTGAGGGGCGAACCCGCCGTCGCCGGTGCCGATCAGGATGCTGATCGTTCCCGTGCCGGCGGTGCGGTTCACCACCGCCAGGTCGAGGACTCCGTCACCGTCCAGGTCCCCGGTGGCGACGGCGCCCGGTTGATCACCCACCGGGTAGACCGCCGGGGCCTGGAACGTCACCGGCGCCGCCTGTGCGGCCGTCGTCATCGCCGGGACCATGGCGAACGCCAGGCCAAGCATCAGCGCGCAGCGCGCGGGTCGGCGGAGCGACTTTGCTGAACGTGCAAACACGATTACTCCTAGCGGAAGGGCGCGCCGATTCCCCTCCCCGAGCATCGGTCTGACGCAGTCAGTAGACCACCGGCCGATCCTTGCTTTCAGCCATTCGGCGAAAAAGATCCGGGGCCTCGCCCGAGGGCTCGACAGCGCCCGTTGCCGTCAGCGAGACGGCGCCCGCTGCAGGACGCGGCCGATGCTGTGGGCGCCGACCTGCAGCGCCGTCAACAGCCGGGTCAGCTCGCCCTCGAGGGACGGGACCACGATGCCGAGAGCGGCCACGACGTCTCCGTCCTCCTCGTCGTCGGCGGGCTGCACCCTGATCGGCACCGCGATCGAGCACGCACCGAGGCTCATCTCCTCGACCGTGGTGGCATAGCCGTCCCGAAGCACGCGCTCCAGCTGCTGACGGAGCCGGCCCGGCTGGATGATCGTGTACGGCGTCAGCCGCCGCAGATCGGCGAGCACCGCCTCCTGGACGTCCGTGGGCCCATGGGCCAGGAGCACCTTGCCGACCCCCGTCGCGTGCAGGGGCAGCCGCGACCCGACCCGGCTCACGATGGGCACGGACGCTCGGCCTGAGAGACGGTCGACGTACAGCACCTGCATGCCGTCGCGGATCGCGAGATGGACTGTCGCGCGCGTCGCGGCATGGATGTCGTTCAGGAACGGGGAGGCCACCTGCTGGAGGCCGTACTGGACCGGCGCGAGGAGGCCGACATCCCACAGGCGTCGACCCACGCTGAACCGCCCGTCCTTCCCGCGCTCGAGCGCACCCCCGGCGACCAGCCCGCCCACGAGGCGGTGCGCGGTCGCCACCGGCAGGTCGGCCCGGCGAGCGAGCTCCGACAGCGTCAGGTGGCGATGCCGTTCGTCGAACGCGTAGAGCAGGGCCAAGGTGCGAGAGACCACCGTCGCGCCGGGCTGGGAGGTGTTGCCGGCCATCGCTCAAGCCTTTCCACTGAGTGGAAAGCGACCCTACTCCTGCCGCCTCCGAGCCACGCAGAATGGCGGCGTGACGACACAGGAACTGACGCTCGACTCCCAGGCTCTGGTGAGCGAGGAGATCCAACGGATCCAGACCGAGACGGCGGCGACCACCGGGCCCCGGCTGGACTTCCGGCCCTACCGAAGCTCGCAGCTGCGACACCCCACCAAGGCGCGGCGCAGCGTGGACCCCGAGGACGTGGAGCTGCTCGCTCCCGTGTTCGGGCACTCCGACATCGACCCCACGGAGGCCGATCTGACCCTGCACCCGCAGGGGGAGCCGATCGGGGAGCGCCTGGTGATCACCGGCCGGGTGCTGGACGGCGACGGCCGACCGGTGCGCAACCAGCTGGTCGAGATCTGGCAGGCCAACGCGGCGGGGCGCTACGTGCACAAGCGGGACCAGCATCCCGCGCCCCTGGACCCGCACTTCGTGGGCGCCGGCCGTTGCCTCACCGACGACGACGGCACGTACACGTTCACCACGATCAAGCCGGGACCGTACCCCTGGCGCAACCATCACAACGCCTGGCGGCCCGCGCACATCCACTTCTCGCTGTTCGGCCGGGAGTTCACCCAGCGACTGGTCACCCAGGTGTACTTCCCGGGCGATCCGCTGCTCGCCCTCGATCCGATCTACCAGTCGATCCCTGACCAGGCGGCCCGCGACCGGCTCGTCGCGACGTACGACCACGACAAGACGGTGCACGAGTGGTCCACGGGGTATCGGTGGGACGTCGTCCTGACCGGCTCGCACATGACGCCGCTCGAGCGGGAGGCCGACCATGGGTGAGCTGAGCCCCACTCCCGGCCAGACCGTCGGCCCGTTCTTCCACTACGCGCTGCCCTTCCAGGGTGGAGCCTCCCTGGTGCCCCCGGGTTCGACGGGCGCGATCCAGCTCCACGGCACGGTGTACGACGGAGCGGGCGACCCGGTGTCGGACGCGCTGCTGGAGCTGCGCCAGGCCGACGCCTTCGGGCGCATCTCCTCGGTGGAGGGGTCCATCGGCGGCCGCACCGCGTTCACCGGCTGGGGGAGGGCTGCCACGGACGCAGGGGGTCGCTACTCGTTCACCACCGTCGAGCCCGGCCCCACCCGGCCGGGCGCCGTACCGTTCTTCGCCCTCACGGTGTTCGCCCGAGGGCTGCTCGATCGGCTCTTCACCCGCATCTATCTCCCCGGGCCGGACCTCGACCAGGACCCGTTCCTCGCAGCGCTGCCCGAGGAGCGGCGCGCCACCCTCGTCGCCACGCGTGAGCCGGGGGACGAGGGATCGCCGCACGGTGGCCACCTGCGGTTCGACGTGCATCTGCAGGGTGATCTCGAGACCACGTTCCTCACCTTCCCCCGGCACGGCGAGCTGTGAGCGAAGACCTCGGGCTTCTCGTGCCCGGCTCGCACCGGGCTGCCGGACTGGCCGACGACCACGCCCTGGTCGGCGCGATGCTGGAGGTGGAGCGCGCCTGGGTGAGCGCGCTCGCGACCACGCAGGCGGTCTCCTCGCAGGATCTCGCCGACGTCACCAGCGTGATCGCCGGCTTCCGCCCGGACCTCGCAGCGCTGGCGGCCGAGACGGAGGCAGCCGGGAACCCCGTGGTCCCGCTGGTCGGGGCGCTGCGTGTCGCCTGCGACGACGAGCGCCTGGCACGCGTCGTGCACCGGGGCCTCACCAGCCAGGACGTCCTCGACACGGCGCTGATGCTCATCGCGCGGGGCGCCCTCGACAGGGTCGGCTCGGCCCTCGCGCTGGTCGCGGAGTCCTTGGCGGCGCTGGCCGACGAGCACCGAGGTGCGGTGATGGCCGGCCGGACCCTGACGCAGTACGCCGTCCCCGTGACGTTCGGGCTCAAGGCCGCGCAGTGGCTGGCGGGCGTGCTGGATGCCGCGCACGACCTGAGCGTGGTCCGGGCGGGCCTGCCGGTGCAGTGCGGTGGTGCCGCCGGGACGCTCGCGCTCGCGGGGGAGATCACCGAGCATCCGGTGGCCGCGGCGGAGGCCTTCGCCGCCGAGCTCGGGCTGCGCTGGCCCGGCCTGCCGTGGCACACCCGTCGCGGCCCGGTCACCCGCCTCGGGGATGCCCTGGTCACGGTCAGCGACGCGCTCGGCGTGATCGCCACCGACGTCGCGCTCCTGGCTCGTCCGGAGTTCGGAGAGGTCCGCGAGCGCCCGGTGCCGGGGCGAGGTGGGTCCTCGACGATGCCCCACAAGCAGAACCCCGTGCTGAGCGTGCTGGTCCGCAGCGCTGCGCTCCAGGCCCCGATGCTCGGTGCCCAGCTCCACCTCGCGTCCGCCCAAGCCGTCGACGAGCGGCCCGACGGCGCCTGGCACAGCGAGTGGCCGGCGCTGCGGCGCCTGATCCAGCTCACCGTGACGGCCACCTCCCAGAGCGCCGAGCTCGTCGCTGGGTTGGAGGTCGACACCGAGGTCATGAGGCAGCGCGCGGATCGCGCCGCCGCCGACCTCCTCGCCGAGCGCGGCACGCCGGGCGACCCGGCGGCGTACCTCGGCTCGAGCATGGCCTTCGTGGATGTCGTACTGGCACGCATGCCTTCGGAGGGCGGCCGGCATGGCTGACCTCGACCTCACGTTCAGCCATCTCGCCGGCACCGTCGGGCAGGGCCCGCTGCTCGTTCTCGGCCCCTCACTCGGGACCTCGGTCGGCGCGCTCTGGGCGCAGGCCGCCAGCCACCTGGGCGACCGGTTCGAGGTGGTCGGATGGGATCTCCCCGGCCACGGGCGAAGCAAGGCCGCCACCGAGCCGTTCGCCGTGTCAGACCTGGCCGGGGCGGTCCGGAAGACGACCGGGCAGCTCGCCGGCGCCGAGGGGCGCCGGGTTGCCTACGCGGGCGTCTCCATGGGCGGCGCGGTCGCGCTGCAGCTCGCCCTCGAGCCAGGCCCGTTCTCCCAGGTCGCCTGCATCGCCGGCGCCGCGAAGATCGGTGAGTCGGCGATGTGGCGCGAGCGGGGCCGGCTCGTCCGCACGGCCGGGACGCCGATCATGGTCGCCGGGTCGGCCGAGCGATGGTTCGCCCCCGGCTACATCGAGCGCAACCCCGAGACCGCCAACCAGCTGCTGCTCTCGCTCATGGACGCCGACCGGGACTCCTACGCACTCGCCTGTGACGCCCTCGCCGAGTTCGACGTCCGCGACCGGCTGGGGGAGGCGCGCGTCCCGGTCCTGGCGATGGCCGGGGAGCTCGATGTCGTCGTGCCCACCTCGTCGGTCCGGGAGGTGGCCGACGCCGTCCCAGACGGCGAGTTCTCGGTGGCCACCGGATGCGGACACCTGCCCGCGGCGGAGGATCCCGCGGGGACAGCCGCCGCCCTGCTCTCACACCTCAGGAGTGCCCATGACCACTGACCCGTACGCCGACGGCATGCGCGTGCGCCGCGAGGTGCTCGGCGACACCCACGTCGATCGCGCCGAGGCCAGGAAGACCGCCTTCACCGAGGAGTTCCAGGCGCTGATCACCCGGTATGCCTGGGGCTCGGTGTGGACCCGTCCCGGCCTGGACCGGCGGACCCGGAGCGTCGCCACGCTGACTGCCCTGCTCGCGCTGCACAACTGGGAGGAGTTCGCGTTGCACGTGCGCGCCGCACGCCGCAACGGACTCACCGAGGGCGAGATCGGGGAGGTGATCCTGCAGAGCGCCGTCTACTGCGGCGTGCCGATCGCGAACCACGGTTTCGCCGTGGCGCAGAAGGTCCTCGACGAGATGCAGGGCGAGGAGTGAGCCGCCCAGGCCTCCGAGGACGGGAACGCCTGCCTCGGCGGGTGCTTCAGTGGAAGGTCGCCAGCGACTCGACGGGCTCGCGGGAGGTCAGCTGACGGCTCAGCGGGTGCGTCGTATCGGCATGGCCGAGCGCCACGCCACAGATGACCATGTGATCGTCGGGGATGTCGAGCTCCCGTCGTAGCACCGGGGAGAAGTCGAGGAACGATGCCTGGGCACAGGTGTCCAGGCCGAGGCTCCGGGCCGCCAGCATGAGTGCCTGCAGGAACAGACCGGCATCGATGAGCGCGCTGTGCTGCGGGTGACGGCTGACCGTGAGGATCAAGCCCACGGGGGCGCCGAAGAAGTCGTAGTTGCGTCGACGGTAGAGCTCGCGGGACTCGGTGTCGGTCGCGGGGATGCCCAGCGTCTCGCCGTACAGCTTCTCCCCGAAGGTTCGGCGGCGGGTCTTGAACGGCTCCAGCCACGAGTCCGGCGCAGGCTGGTAGGGGTAGTCGCCCTCGCCCCGACCCTCGGCGACCAGCGCCTCGAGGATCGCCGCGCTCAGCCGCTTCTTGCTCGCACCGGTGAGCACGTGGACGTGCCACGGCTGGATGTTGGAGTTGCTCGCCGAGCGCGCCGCGAGGCCCAGGAGGCGCTCGACCTGGTCGCGGGGGACCGGCCGGGGCAGGAACGCCCGCACGCTGTGCCGGCCCAGGAGCGCTTCTTCGACGGTGCAGCCCTCGGACGGGGACGGCATCACCGCGTCCTCTGGTTGGTCCTCGACGGCGGGCTCTCCCCAGGGGCTCGAGAGGCGATCCTGCTCTTCGCAGCGAAGGGTCGGACTCATCGCGCTGATCATTGCGCCGGCGCCTCGATGTCATAGGAGATGCGGCCCGCGGGCAGGTAGAACAACGCGATCAGTGCGCCACCCCGGACCTCCGGGTAGTGATGGCTGCCCGGGCCCGGCGCGGTCCAGCCGGCACCGGACCATCCCCGCGGGCCCGCGAGCTCCGCTCCCTCGTCGAGGGGGACCACCATGTTGAGCTCACCGTAGGGGTGCTGGTGGTACTGCCCGCGGAACGGCGCGACGCTGTCCATGTACACCGCGGTGATACTGAAGTAGTGCAGCTCCTCGCTCGGGTCGGCGATCCTGCTGCGCCGGTAGTGGGGGCCGTCCACCTCGATGTTGGCCGCCCATCCGTCCGCCACTCCCTGGGTGATCAGCCGGGAGACGTTGTCGTAGAAGTCGGAGCCGGGCGCGTAGTTGGTGTTGAGCCACTCCTCGAGGGTCTCGCCGGCGGTCCTGTTCTTCAGCTCGGTGAGGAAGGGGATGCTTCGCTCGATGAGCTCGCGTTGTGCGTCCACGATGTACTCCATTCCTAGCGGGCGTCTCGAAGGGATCGGCCCTTAGCCTTCGGGGATAGGTCGACTGTAGGAGCGGACTTCCGTTACAGTCAATGACTGTAACGTAACAATCTTTGCGAACAGGGGATGATCGTGGCCATGAGCGACACCGACGCGCCGCAGACGAGCGCTCAGCGTGGGGGACGACCGCGGGATCCGGAGCTCGACGAGGCGATCATCATCGCGACCCGCCGTCGGCTGGTCGAGGACGGCTACTCACGCATGAACATCGGGGACATCGCCACCGATGCGGGCGTGACCCGACCGACGGTCTATCGGCGTTGGCCGGGCAAGTTCGACCTCGTCATGGACGCTCTGGACTGGGGTTTTCGCGCTCAGCGGAACTCCTACCCGACCACCAGCCTGGAGGACGTGCCGCCGCAGCAGGCGCTCACCGAGGCCATCAAGCGGCTGGACCCGTGCTACTTCAACCCCGATGCCATGGTCCTGATGGGCAACTTCATGGCCGAGGTCCGGCGTACTCCCGAGCTCCTCGCGATGGTCTGTGAGCACGCGGTGGAGCCGCGGGTGAGGCTGCTCGAGGGGGTGCTCTCCAGCCTGCAGGAACGCGGCCACGTGCGCGACGACGTCGACGTGCGCACGATCTCCACCATGTGCTTCGGCGCGTACTTCGCTGCCTTCCTTCGCAACGACGACCACGCGGACGGCCTGGCCGAGCGCCTCTCGTCCACGATCTGGCCGGCCATCGCCGTCCCGGGGGACGCCGCCTAGCACGGCCGTCGCCCCCGCCCTCAGGAGGCGTTCGCCGCCTGCAGGGACGAGGCGTCCCGGAAGATCGACACCCAGGTCTCGAGCGAGCCGAGCAGGTGGTCCATGCCGCCGTCGATGGCAGCGTTGGGCACGAAGGTGCGCTCCTGGCCGTCGTCGTGGATGAAGCTGGAGACCAGGGGGATCGGGACGTCGTCGGGCAGGGCGATCAGCTTCACGGCCGCGAGGACGGGCTTGATGGCCTGGGCGGCCCGTGCGCCACCGGCGATGCCGCCGTAGGTCACGAGACCGACCGGCTTGTTGGTCCACTCGTGGTAGAGGTAGTCGATCGCGTTCTTGAGCTCGGCGTTGTAACCGTGGTTGTACTCGGGCATGACGATGATGTAGCCATCGGCCCGGTCGATGACGTCGCTGAACGCGTGGGTGTGCGGCCGCGTGTAGGTGCGCGCCCGCGGGTTGTTGGGCTCGTCGAGCATCGGGAGGCCGGCGTCCGCCAGGTCGACCACCTCGACCTGGAAGCTGCCGAGGGCCTCCGCCTTGGCTGCCGCCCACGCGGCGACGGCGGGGCCGACGCGCCCAGGGCGGGTGCTGGCGATGATGACCTGGACGATGGGCAGGGTGACAGGCATAGGTGGGTCCTCGCTCGGCGGAAAGTTACGTTACAGGTCTTGACTGTAACGTAATCATCGGCCTAGCGTCTGTGATGCGCGACACCAGGACAGACACAACCGGCTCAGCTGGCCGGCGGTGTCTGACCGGGGGCTGGCAGCCGTCGCGATCCACGAGGACCGGCGAGTCCTCCTCCACGAAAGTTGATCGCCCATGGCCATCCATGCAACGTCTGAAATTCGCCCGCTCACGTCCCGGCGCATGCTGCGCCGCGTGGCCGGGGCCTCGCTGGTCGGCACGACCATCGAGTTCTACGACTTCTTCATCTACGGGACCGCGGCCGCGCTGGTGTTCGGTCCCCTCTTCTTCCCCGCCCTGGGGGAGTCCGCGGGCACGGTGGCGTCCTTCGCCACCTTCGGGGTCGCCTTCTTCTTCCGGCCGCTCGGTGCCATCTTCTTCGGGCACCTCGGGGATCGCCTCGGTCGCAAGAAGACGCTCGTCGCGACCCTCACGATCATGGGCGTCTCGACGGCAGCGATCGGTGTCGTGCCCACCGCAGCGACCTGGGGTTGGGTCGCGCCGGTCCTGCTCGTCGTGTTGAGGGCCGCCCAGGGAGTGGCGGTCGGCGGTGAATGGGCCGGCGCCGCGCTGCTGACCGCGGAGTACGCCCCCGCGCACAAGCGAGGGTTCTACGGCATGTTCCCCCAGCTGGGCGCGGGCATCGCGATGGCGCTCTCGGGTGGCACCTTCCTCGCGGCCAGCCTGACGCTGAGCCCGGCCGACTTCGCGAGCTGGGGCTGGCGGATCCCCTTCCTGCTCAGTGGGGTCCTGCTGATGGTCGGCCTCTACATCCGGCTCAAGATCGAGGAGACGCCGGCCTTCACGGCGACCCGCGACCGCGACGAGATCGTGAAGCTCCCGATCGTCGAGGCGGTGCGCTTCGAGTGGCGCCGCATGCTGCTCGCGGGCGGGGCCCTGACGATGAGCTTCGGGTTCTTCTACGTCGTCTCGGTCTACCTCACCAGCTACGCCGGCAACGCACCCGGCGTGGGGGTCCTGGGGCTGACGCGGACCACCGTCCTGGTCGGTGGCAGCTTCGCCGGGCTTCTTCTCTGCGCGACCGTGGTCGCCTCTGCGCGGGCAGCCGACACGTTCGGACGCAAGCGGGTGGTCCTGGTCGGCACCGTCGCATCGATCTTCGCCGGTCCGCTGGCGTTCCTGGTCATGGAGCCGGGCAACACCGCCAGCTTCGTCGTCGGCATCGCGGTCCTGGTCGTGCCCTTCGGCATCCCCTACGGTTGCGCCGCGACCCTCCTGCCCGAGCTCTTCCGCACGAAGTACCGCTACACGGGTGCCGGCATGGGCTACAACCTGGCCGGGATCCTGGGCGGCGCCATTCCGCTGATCATCGCGCCGAGCCTCACCCAGGCGTACGGCGGAATGGGTGTCGGCATGTACCTCGCCGCCCTGGGCGTGATCAGCAGCGCGTGTGTCCTGGCGATCCCGGAGACCCAGCACGTCGACATCTGCGACGACGCGCCCCGTGCGGCGCCTGCCGACGCGGTGCGTCCTGTCGACACCTTCGTGGAGGGTGTCCGGCGCGGGGACATGTTCGCCTCGCCGGTCGCTGCCGAGACCGCACGCCGGACCCGGTAGCCGCGACGCGACGCGGAGCCGCTCGACGCCGGCGCTTGCCTCAGGGCAGGCGCCGGCGTCGAGGCGTCTTCTGAGGTGATCTGAGGGCCAATGGCGGCGAAAGAGCAGCCGGGACCTGGGCGGCGTGACGACGACGCAGGCGGGTGGCGGCCCCGGCCCGCCTCTGGTCAGCGAGCGGCCGCGGCGAGGGCGTCGGTCATGCGGCCGAGGAGCAGATGCCGCTCCTGCTTCGTCGGGGCGAGCTCGGATGCGCGCTCCAGCTCTGCTGCGGCATCCGCGTGCAGGCCGAGGCGGGACAGGAGGTCACCGCGGACGGCTCCGAGGAGGTGGTAGCCGGCCAGTCTGCGATCGTCCAGGAGGGACTCGGTGGCGTCGAGTGCGGCCTGGGGCCCGTCGACGTGGAGGAGGGCGACGGCTCGGTTGAGCTCGACGACCGGCGAGGCGGTGAGCTGGAGGAGGGCGTCGTAGAGGGCGAGGACCGCTGTCCAGTCAGTGTCGGCGAAGGTGGCGGGCCGTGCGTGGCAGGCTGAGATCGCGGCCTGCAGGGAGTAGGGCCCGAGGGGGCGGGCCAGGGCGAAGGCGCGGTCGAGCATGCCGAGGCCGTGGTCGATCAGGGTGCGGTCCCACCGGCGGCGATCCTGGTGCTCGAGCTGGACCGGGATGCCGTCCTCGTCGACGCGAGTCCGGAACCGCGAGGCCTGCAGCTCCATCAGCGCGACGAGGCCGAAGACCTCGGGTTCGGTCGGCAGCAGTCCGGCGAGGACGCGTCCCATGCGCATCGCCTCCACCGCGAGGTCGACGCGGACGACGGTGTCGCCCGAGGAGGCTGAGTAGCCCTCGTTGAAGATCAGGTAGAGCACCTCCAGAACCGCGCGGAGGCGGTCGGGAAGGTCCTCGGCGGTCGGCGCCTCGACTGGCACGCGGGCCTCGGCCAGGGTCCGCTTCGCGCGCGAGATGCGCTGACCGATGGTCGCCGAGGGCGCGAGGAACGCGCGGGCGATCTCGTCGGTGCTCAGGCCCCCGAACAGCCGCAGTGTCAGGGCGACCCGGGCCTCGGGGGAGAGCACGGGGTGGCAGGTCGTGAACACCATGGTGAGCAGGTCGTCGGGGATCGGCGCGAGTGCCTCGTCGCTGACGTCCGGGAGCTCGCCGGCGTGCCCGGCGACGAGGAGCGGCGCCTTCTTGCGGGCCGTCTCCTCACGCCGGGCACGATCGATCGCCTTGTGCCACGCGGTCGTCATCAACCACGCGCCCGGCCGCGGCGGCATCCCGTCGACGGGCCACTGCTCCAGGGCAGCCACGAACGCCTCGGAGGCCAGGTCCTCCGCGATGTCGAGGTCTCCGATGCGTCGGGCGAGTGTGGCGATCAGCTGCGGCGCCTCGATCCGCCACAGCGCCTCGACCGAGTCACGCAGCTCCATCATCAGGCCGTCGTCTGTCCCGGACTCATTGCGAGGCGCGGTTCTGCAGCTCTTCAACGCTGGCGAGCGTCTCGGCGTCCACGGTCTCGGCGAAGTCCTCCATGTCGAACAGCGGACGAATCTCCAGGATCTGCGAGTCGCCGTACGACGGGTCGAAGGGGCACCGCTTGGCCCACTCGACAGCCTCCGCCATGGAGCTGACCTCCCAGATCCAGTAGCCGGCGATGACCTCCTTGGACTCGGTGAACGGGCCGTCCACGACCGAGGTCCCCGCCGCCGAGAACGAGACCTTGGCACCAGCCTCGGTGGGCTTCAGGCCCTCGCCGCCGAGCATGATGCCGGCGTTGACCAGCTGCTCGTTGAAGGCGTGCATCTTCTCGAACATCTCCTGGGTCGGCTGTCCCTTGCCCTCGTCGGCAGCATCGCCCTTGGTCATGACCATCACGCGCATGGTTCGGTCCTTTCGTGTCAGTCGCGGCCGGCCGTGCGGCGCAGCAGGTCGGCAATGAAGGTGGGGTCGACGGACGCGCCTTCACGGAAGTCGACGACCTTGCGGTCGCCGGACCCCAGCGAACGGAGCAGCCCCGGCACTGGCTCGACGTCCGCCGCGTCGAAGACCATGAACGACACCTTAGTGGCGGCCACGTGCAGGACGGCGAGGTTCCGGCCGTCGGCGGTGAAGTGCGGCTTGCCGTACTGCAGGGTCTCCCCGGCCTCGGGAAGCGTGCTGTGCACGGTCGCTCGCAGGGCGGTGCAGACGGTGTTCTGCCAGGGCAGAGTGGCGTCGATGTAGGCGCTGACGTCGTTGTTCATCCCCTGCCCCTTCACGCGGCGGTGACGCGGTAGGACAGGACGACGAGACCCGAGTCGAACGTCGTGGTGTCGACGTGCTCGAGGCCGGTGCGGCTCTCCGGTCGGAACACGGGCTCGCCGTCGCCCTTGATGACCGGGCAGACCCACAGACGGTACTCGTCGAGCAGGCCCGCGGTGGCCAGGGCGTCGGTCAGCCGGCCGTTGCCCCAGATCAGGACATCGCCGTCCCCTTCCCGCTTGAGCTGCTCGATGCCGTCGAGTAGGTCGCCGCCAGGAACCACGGTGGTCGGGCCCCAGGCCGCGCTGTCGACGGGCTCCGAGGCCACGACGTACTTGTCGATCGAGTTGATGTGATCGGCGAACGGGTTGCCCCCCATGTGCGGCCACGCCTGCGCCATGCCCTCATAGGTGACCCGGCCGAGCAGCAGAGCACTCGCGCCGAGCGTGAGGTCGAGGGAGTACTGCTGGGCGCCGGCGTCGGTGTACTGCAGCGACCACTCGTGCGGGTTGTCGATGAATCCGTCGAGCGTGGTGTAGGTCGAGGCGATGATGCGTCGCATGTGAGACTCCGTCCGCTGGTGGACCAGCCGCTCTGGTCCTCACCCGTCCTTCGTGCGAGCCCCAGGTTCTTCGACAACTTGCTGGAAAAGATTCTGGAGACGCCTTTCACACGGTTCGTCTCGCGCCTCGGTAGAATCAGGAAGGATGGCATCGCAACGCAGCGGGCTCACCAACTCTCAGCAAGGCCGTCTGTGACTGCGACCCAGAGCAACGACGAGCCGAGGGCGCACCCGACGACCGAGACTCGCGTCGGAGCGTTCTCCTACGACACGGTGTCGGGCGTCTGGGACTGGGACGACGAAGTGTTCCGCATCCACGGACTGCAGCCCGGGGCGATCACCCCGACGACCGAGTACATGCTCGCGTGCAAGCACTCGGAGGACCGCGAACGCGTGGCTGGGTCTTGGCCCGAGCCGCGATCGACGGCGCGCCGTTCAGCATCTCGTATCGCCGCAACGCCTCCGACGGCGTCGAGCGCAAGGTCCTGCTGGTGTGCGAAGGCGGCTTCCGCGAGGGAGTGGGTCGGGACGTCACTGCCATCAACGGCTACTACGTCGACCTGACCGAGGACTTCCGCCAGGAGAGCGAGAAGCTCGCCCAGGAGGCGGTCACCGAGTCGGCACGACACCGGGCGACCATCGAGCGAGCCGTGGGCTGCCTCATGCTCGCCTACGGCCTCGACGCCGAGCAGGCCTTCGATCTGCTCCGCTGGTGGTCCCAGAACAAGAACGTGAAGGTCCGCGACCTGGCCAAGCGCCTCGGCGACGCCGCCAGCGCCGGCGCCACGAGCGACGTCGGGATGCGCAAGACCTTCGACGTGCTCCTGCACGACCTCCCCGCGGAAGAGGCACCGACCAGCTGACTGTCGGCGCCGGCGTGGAAGGTTAGAGGTCTCCCCAGCCGGCGGTCGCCCGGTGTCGTCGCGCCCGAGCTTCGCGTCAAAGCCGGGTGTCCGATCGTGTGTAGCGAGAGGTCGACCTGCAGCGGGAGGCCCATCTCGTACGCCGGATCGCCGGACGCGCGGTGAACACGGTGGTGGGGAAGTTGGTCGCCCGGGTTGCCCGCTCCAGCCGCCGGCGCTGGTCTGCGAGCTGGTCGAGCGGATGCTCAGGACGAGCGGACGCCGCATCGACATCAGCCAGCCCTTCGTCGACGCCATACTCCCCGAGGGCCACCGGCTGCACGCCGTGCTCGAAGGCATCAGCCGTGGCTTCTCCGCCGTCAAGATCCGCAAGCAGGCCGCACAAAGCCCCTATTCACCTATGGGAACTCGGAGTGCGGGAGCGATCAATCAAGGCGAATTGAAGTGACACCCGTTGGCTGAACACCTCCAGAATTGGCATAGCGCCATGGAAGGAGGGCCCGGATGGGCCGACGGAGCCAGTACCCCGAGGAGTTCCGGCTGCGTGCCGCGCAGCTGGTCATCGACAGTCATCGCAGCATCCGCGATGTCGCCAACGAGCTGGGCATCAACCCCGAGACGCTACGCAACTGGGTGAACGCGGCCAAGCGACAGCAGGCCGCAAGACCGGCCGGGTTGTCCTGTGATGAGCGTATGGAGCTGGCGCGGCTACGTCGCAAGGTCGCCGAGCTTGAGCCGGAACGAGAGATTCTGAAAAGAGCCGCGGTCTTCTTCGCCAAGGAGACGGCGGGTGGCCGCGGGCAGGTGTGTGCGTTCATCGCCGCGGAGAAGACCATCTATGGAGTGCGTCGTCTGTGTCGGGTCTTCAGCATCAGCCCGACCACCTTCTTTGCCTGGGCTCGACGCGGTGGCGGCCCGACGCCGGCCGAACTGGACGAGCCTATGCGATCCACGCCCTTCACGGCGCGTGGGTCGAGCACCGCCGCACCTACGGCGCCCGTCGGATGACCGCGGAGATCAACCACCGCGGCCATCCCTGGAACCGCAAACGGGTGGTCAGGCTCATGCGCCTGGGCGCGATCGAGGGCGTGCACCGCCGGCGCCGCGGCAAGTACGGGAAGAAGACCGGCTCGACCGCGACCGCACCGGACCTGGTGCAGCGCGAGTTCACCGCCACCGCACCCAACCAGCTCTGAGTCACCGACATCTCCTACCTACGGTCCTGGGAGGGCTTCGTCTACCTGGCCGTGGTCGTCGATGCGTTCAGCCGCAAGGTCGTCGGCTGGGCGATGGTCGACCACCTGCGCTCCGAACTGGTCCTCGACGCCGTCGGCATGGCCATCCACACCCGCAGACCCGAGCCCGGGCTGTTCCACCACACCGACCGCGGCAGCCAATACACCTGGTATGAGTTCGGCAAGACCCTGTGCGCCTCCGGCCTGCTCGCCTCCATGGGCCGGGTCGGATCCGCGTTCGACAACGCCATGGCCGAGAGCGTCTTCGCCACCCCGAAGACCGAGCTCGTCCACCGCCGGGCCTGGCCCAGCCACCACGAACTGCAGATGGAGGTCTTCTCCTACCTCGAGGGCTTCTACAACACCCGACGCCGGCACTCCCGACTGAACAACCTCAGCCCCGACGACTACGAGAAGATGCACCTGACACACAACGAGGTGTGCACCTGACGGGTGTCACTTCACGGGTGGCCTAAGCCGGGGTGAACGTCATGGCGTCATTCGACGGCTGGCTTGAGGAGAAGTCGGCCACTGGAGCCGGCTCGTGCGCCTGCGACGAGATCTCGAGCTGATCCTCGGGGCCACATCTCCTTGGACGCGAAGGCCCACCTTCGTCACAGCTCGGGCACGACCCGACCCTTCCGGCCATGACACATATACCCCACTGCGGCACCGCGACGGCCCGCTGAGTGAGTGTTAGTTCAGTCTCCACCAAGGTGTCGTTTTGGATCTCTAGCCAAACACGGGACCGGGCCCTAGCGTCAAATGCGTTGAGGGGCACCGCCTCGGCGGTGCCCCTCAACACTCACTGTAACTCTCACGAGGCGGCCATTGCCGTGGCGCCTCATCAGCGACTCTGAAGGAGTCATCATGAAGGGTATCTCAATGCGCCGGGCCTCGCGGTCCGGTGTGGCAGCGCTCGCCGTCGCGGGCCTGGTCTCGTCGCTCGGTGCGGTGGCCCTGTTGGCCGCTCCGTCGGCGAACGCGGTCGGCACCATCAACGACGTCGTGATCAACGAGGTCGAGTCGAACGGCGACGCGACCAACGGCGACTGGATCGAGCTGTACAACAACAACCCGACCGACAGCGTCAGCCTCAACGGCGCGGTTCTCACCGACAACGACAACAGCCACGTCGTCACGATCAGCGGGACGATCGCACCACACGGCTACGCCACCTTCCAGACGGACGCCTCGGGCCCGCAGGGTGACTTCGGTCTCGGCGGCGCCGACGCGGCACGTCTGTACGCCTCGGCCGCCGCGGTCGGGGGCACCCCGGTAAGCTCGTACACGTGGGCCACCCACGCATCGACGACCTACGGTCGCTTCCCGAACGGGACCGGCCCCTTCGTCACGACGACGGCCAGCACCCACAACGGGCCGAACTCCTACGCCGGGTCCGTGAACCCGAGCCCGGCGGCGCTCCTCAACAAGATCAAGATCAACGAGGTCGAGTCCAGCGGCGACGCGGTGAACGGCAACTGGATCGAGCTCACCAACGTCACGGGGGCCGCGATCGACGTGTCCGGGGCGATTCTGTCGGACAACAACAACGGCCACATTTTCACCATCCCGGCCAGCACCACCATTCCGGCTGGCGGATACAAGGCGTTCGTCGTGCAGGACGCTGCCGAAGTCGGGGCATTCGGCCTCGGTGACGTCGACTCGGCACGCCTGTTCGTCGCCGGCACCGTGGACCTCGCGACGGCGACCCCGGTCGACTCGTTCTCGTGGAACACGCACTCGCCGAAGACGTATGGACGCGTCCCTAACGGCTCAGGCGCCTTTACGAACACGGCGGCGGCCACTTTCGGAACGGCCAACGGCTCGGCTGCGACACCCCCGTCGCTTGCCGGCAACGTCGTGATCAACGAGGTCGAGTCGAACAACGACTCCACCAACGGTGACTGGGTCGAGCTGTACAACAAGAGCGGGGTCTCTCAGGTGATCGCCGGTGCGGCCATCTCCGACGCTGACAACACTCACGTGTTCGGCATCCCGGCGACCACTCCCGCTCTGGCTCCGGGGGCCTACAGGGCCTTCCGCGTCGACGACCCGGCGGTCGACGGTTCGTTCGGCCTGGGGAACGTCGAATCGGCGCGGCTTTTCAACGCCGGCACGATCAATATCGCCACGGCGACACCGGTCGACTCCTACAGCTGGACGTCGCACGCGACCACGACCTACGGGCGCATCCCGAACGGCACCGGCGCGTTCACCACGACGTCGGCCGGCACGTTCGGCTCTGCCAACAACTGATCGTCGCGCATGACTGACAACTGAATAGCTCCACCGGTGCTGCCGGGGTCTGCGGACCCCGGCAGCACCCATGTACGCACCGCCCAAAGGGCTGACGACAAGCGTTCGTCACCTGTCTTCGACCTGTTTCCTCGCCGTCCGCGACAGACGGCCTACCTTCGAAGAGTTGTGCCAATCCCACGCTGTGCGGGGCGGAAGCTCCAGACCGAGGAGATCATCCACGATGGACCCAGTCATGTCCCGGCCCCCGGCCGGCGAGAGGCACACCGCCCCTCACACCCGCAAGCTCGTCGGCACGCTCGTCGTCTTCGCGCTCTCGTTCGTGGCATTGGTCGCAATGCCGCAGGGGGCCCGGGCCGCCGACGTCGTCGACGTGCCGGACGTGACCTTCAAGGCCGTGCTCAACAACACGATCGCCTCGACCACCGGCACGAGCCGCACGCCCGACCAGGACATCAGCCCGGCGGATGCGCTGACAGTGACATCAGTCCAGAGCTACGACGACGGTGTGGTGAGTCCGATCGCGGACTTCACCGGAGTCGCCGCGTTCCCGAATCTCAATGACCTCACCATCTACAACGCGGCCGGCACGATCTCGCTGGAGCCGTTCGCGGAAAGCTCGATACAGACGCTGAGTCTGCAACCCGCCAACAGCGCAGGGACGATCTCGTCGGACCTGTCGGCGCTGGGGTCGATGAGCAACCTGGACTACCTCACGCTGAGGTACTACTCATTGCCTGACGCGAAGCTGCAGACACTCCCAGAGATCCCGACCCTGCAGGACTTCATTGCGCAGTACGCCGGGATCACCGATGTCTCACCCGTGACGAAGCTCGCGAATCTCACCCGCCTCGACGTGCAGGGCAACCAGATCCGCGACCTCTCTCCGGTCGCAGCGATGTCCGACTTGCGGCAGCTCGCCGCTCCTGAGAACTCCGTGGCCGACATCAGTTTCCTCGCGGACATGAAGGCGCTGACGGGACTTGTCCTGAGCAACAACCTGATCGAGGACGTCTCGCCGCTCTCGCTGCTCGCCGATAAGAGCGAGTACGACCTCAACTTCTCGGGCCAGACCATCGACGTCTCGCAGAATCGGGTGGCCGATCTGTCGCCGCTGGTCGGATTCATCGGGGGTCCCTCGATGAGCACCTTCGGGCAGAAGCTCTACGCCGGGCCCTACCAAGACGGGGGTGTGCCCATCAAGCTGCGCACTTGGCAGGGGGAATACCCGACTGTCGTACTTCCCACGGATGCGGGATCCTATGACAACGCCACCGATCGGCTGATCTCCAACGACCCGGCGGCGCCCTTCCTGGACGTGATCGGCGACGGCAACTACATGTGGACGGTGTACTTCTCCGAGGCCCCGGAAAGGCTCGCGGGCCTGCGGGTCAACGAGGTCGAGTCCAACGGTGACGCGGCCAATGGTGACTGGGTCGAGCTCTACAACCCCGCCAGTGTCGCGGTCGACCTGGGCGGGCTCGTGGTCGCGGACAGCGACGACACCCACAAGATCGTAGTGCCGGCCGGCACCACGATCCCGGCCAAGGGATACGAGACGATCCGCACCGACGACCCGGCCGTGACCGGGCAGTTCGGCCTGGGCAGCGGCGATTCGGTGCGTATCTTCGCACCCGGTACGACCGATCTGACCACCGCTCCGATCGACGCGTACACATGGACCGCCCACGCGACCACAACCTACGGTCGTACGCTGCCGGGCGCCGGCGTGTGGGCCACGACCAGTGGCGGCACGCTCGGTGCGGTCAACGAGTTTCCCCCGCCGACGGTCATCCCGACCGTCGCCGTCACCGGTGATGCGACCAGCACCACCGGGTCGGCAGCCCTGACGGCAACGGTGACCAAGCCTGACAGCACCGATCTGGCCACGGACGCGGGCGGCACCGTCGTCTTCGCAGTCGACGGCAACGATGTCTCCGGCCCCGTCACGGTGACGGCCGGCAAGGCCGACTGGACGGCCGACGGCCTGGCGGGCTCGCCGTCGGGCACCGCCCATCAGGTCACCGCCCGCTACGTCTCCTCCGGCGACGCCGACCCGTACGACGACTCGGTGTCCAGCGCGCCGTTCACGGTGACCGTCACGGTGGGTGAGTTCGCCGGTGCCCCGACGCTCTCGACCACCTCTCCGCGCTACTGCGACACCGTCACGTCCGCCATCACGGGCATCACACCGGCTCCGGACCGGGTCACCTACCAATGGCAGCTGATCAATGGCAGTGGTTCCGGATACGACGACATCGCCGGGGCAACCAGCCCGAGTCACCCGATGTACACGGTCTCGGGCACCACGGTGGACGTGACGCTCCAGCGGGCCTACCGGCTGCTGGTGACGGTGTACCGGCCCGGCTACGCGGCAAAGTCCTGGGCGCTGCAGACCGCAGCCGTGGGGGCTGATGAGTGGAGCACGGAGTCCAAGAGGACGCCGGTGCTGAGCACAACCAGTCCGAAGGTGGGCGAGACGATCACCGCGACCCATGAGGCATGGGCCACCTGTCTCCCCGCCACGCTGAACTACCAGCCGGGCTATGCGTACCAGTGGCTGCGCGACGGGCAGCCGATCGCGGGTGCGACTGATGAGGCGACGCAAGGCATCGGAGGGGCCGGACCCAAGAAGGTCTCTTATGCTGTGACTCCCGCGGACCTCGGGCACAAGATCTCTCTGCAGGTGCGCGGCATCAGGATCGCTTCCCAGTTCGCCGGTTCGTCGACTGAGTCGGCTTCCACCGCCGCGGTCACCGCGGGTGCGTTCACCAGTGCCCCGGCTCCGACGATCGACAATGTGTCGCCGAAGGTCGGGGACACGTTGACGGCCTCGACGATGGCGTGGTCGCCGGTGGCGTCGATGGCCTATCAGTGGTTGCGCGATGGTGAGTCGATCGCGGGTGCGACGTCGGTGTCGTACACGACGACGGCCGCTGATGCAGGTCATGCGCTGAGCGTGAAGGTGACCGGCACCGCGGAGGGTCACGCGACTGCGGAGAAGACGTCCGGGGCCACAGCGAAGGTCGCCCAGCTCGTGTTCAGCAGCGCTCCGGCGCCGGTCATCGGTGGCGGCACGCCGACCGTCGGCGACACGCTTACGGCGACGGTCGCGGCGTGGGCGCCGGTAGCGTCCTTCACGTGGGAATGGTTGCGTGACGGTCAGCCGATCACGGGTGCGACGTCCGCGTCGTACACCGTCGCCGCTGACGACCAGGGACACACGCTGAGCGTCAAGGTCACCGGCAGTGCCGAGGGCTACGAGACGGCGAGCAAGGCCAGTGCGGCCACCGCCCAGGTCGTGAACAAGCCCCCGACCCAGGTGAAGAAGTCGGTCACGTCGAAGTACTCGGTCAAGGTCACCGCGGCGAAGGGCAAGAAGCTGCGGCTGTCGGTCACGGCGATGAACGTGCCGGTCTCGCTGCTGGACAAGAAGATCACCGTGAAGGTCGCAGGGGTCGACGGCTCCTACCCGGTGAAGTTGAGGGACGGCAAGGCGACCCTCGCGCTGGGCTCGAAGGCAAAGAACCCGAAGAACACCACGAAGGTCAAGGTCACGCTGACGCTCACGAAGCTGACGACCGAGGCGAAGTCGTCGACCAGCACGACCGTCACGACCACGACCTACACCGTCGCGAAGGCGACCAAGACGGTCAAGGTCCGGCTCAAGTAGAACCCCACTTCACGGCAGCCCCGCCCGTCGTCCGGCGGGCGGGGCCTGCCCCCAAGCACTCACGTCCACCTCCCCACGCCTGACACCGGGCCACGCCCAGGAGACCCTCCATGCGCTCTTTCGCGTTTCGACACCCCTCTGTTCGCCGCGCGCGTGGCCCGATGACCGCGACGCTCGCCGCAGCCTTGATGGTTGCCGGCCTGACGGTGGCCGCGCCGGTCGCCCAGGCGGCCGACAACGACCTGGTCGACATCCCCGACACCGTGCTGAAGAAGGCGGTCAACTCAGCTCTCGGCTCGGGTCGCCTTGTCGATCAGCCCGTCACCGTCGCCGAGGCGAGGAGCCTGACCTCCCTGTCGGTCTCCGACCAGGAGGGAGTGTCCGACCTGACCGGGCTCGGGGCCTTCACCCGCCTCACGACGCTGAGCGTCGTCGGTGACCGGGCGCTCACAGACGCCAGCCCGCTGACCGAGTTGCCGCTGACCACGCTGACTCTCACCGGCGGCGCACTTCAGGGGACCCTCGACAGCATCGGCGCGATCACCACGCTCAGATCCGTGAGCTTGGCCGACGACCGGCTCTTCGACGTCTCGCCGCTCGCAGGCCTGGATCGGGTTGAGACACTCCAGCTCTCGGACAACCAGATCGCCGACGTCTCTTCGCTCGCACAGCTCTCGTCGGTCCTCACTCTGGATCTGTCGGCCAACCGCATCACCGACGTGACTCCCCTTTCCGGACTGACGAACGCGAGCGGCGTGCGCCTGTCCGACAACCGGATCGAGGACGTCACGCCACTCGCTCGCTACGCGGGCACGAGGCTGGGGACGACTGCCGGGGCATTGAAGCTCGACGGCAACCGGGTCAGTGACCTGTCGACCTTCATCCCTTTCACCGGCCGGCCCACGAGCGGAGGTCAGTCCGTCTACGGCGGCGCCTACCAGGCCGGCGGCATCCAGGTGCCGCTGGTTCGCGCGGACTCTCGCGTGCTGCCCATCACCGCGACCAACCCCAACGAGGGCGCCTACGACCAGACCACGAAGAGGCTGACCCTCACCAACTCGTCAGCGGAGAGCATCGCCATCTCTCCCAGCTGGACGGTGCACCTCTTCGACACGCCGACCGATCCCACTGTGGCCGGCGCCGCAGCCGTCGGCCAGACCCTCAAGGCCGCGGGCGGCAGCGTCGTCAGGGCCACGTGCGAGCCCGCCTTCCAGTGGCAGCGCGAGAGCGTCGACATCGCACGCGCCACGGGTGAGCGGTACCAGGTCGTCGCCGCCGATGTCGGCAGCCGCCTGACGGTGCGCGTGACCTGTGGCGGGCAGGAGGGCGTCTCCGCCCCCACGACGTCGGTGACCGGCACGACCGCCGGGACCCCGGCGATCGTGCCCAGCCAGGCCAAGCAGACTGGCGTGGTGGGTGACCCGACCAACCCCGGCATCACGATCAACGTCGGTCAGACGGACGCGGCCGGCAACCGGGTTGACCCCTCGAAGCTCACGGTGACAGCGGCATCCGAGGCACCCGCGGTGATTCCGGCGTCCGGGGTGAGCATCGCCGGGTCGGGGCCGGTGCGTGCTGTGTCGTTCTCGCCGGTCGGCCGCGGCCGCGCCAACCTCAGCCTGACCGTGACCGGTCCCGACGGCACGACGTCGACGACGCCGCTGCAGTACGCCGTCTCGGTCCGGACGACCCCCACCAGTCGCGTACTGATCGGCCAGGGCGATTCCTCGACGGCACTGCCGGCCGGGGACGGCTACCTGTTCGTCGCCGACGACGAGCGCAGCGAGATCGGGCTCTACGACCCGGAAGTCTCCCGGTCTGCGGTGTGGGAGTCCGAGACGCTGCTGGTCAACGGCGAGGTCGACTTCGAGTCCTCGGCCCGCCATGACGACACCATGTTCTGGTTCGGCTCGCACGGCAACAAGAAGGACGGAGACCTCCAGACCAGCCGGCACGTCGTGTACGAGACGAAGGTCTCCGGCACGGGCGCGGACGCCCGCCTGGTCAAGACCGGCGAGTACAAGGGCCTGCGCAAGGACGTCATCGCGTGGGACCGTGCGCACGGCGATCGGCTCGGCCTTGCCGCGGCGGCCGCTGACGGCGTCCAGCCCGACCTGGCCAACGGTTTCAACCTCGAGGGAGCCGAGTTCTCGCCCGATGGCAGCGAGCTGTACCTGGGGTTCCGCTCGCCGGTGGTCGAGAAGGACGGCAAGCAGCTGGCGCTGATCGTGCCGGTCGAGAACCTCCCGGCGCTCACCACAGGCAAGGCGACGGAGGCTCAGTTCGGTGAGCCGATCCTGCTCGACCTCGACGGGCACGACATCCGCGAGATCCGCAAGAACGACGCCGGCCAGTACCTCATCGTCTCGGGCACCCCCGGCATGTGGACCCCGCAGAGCACCCAGATGCTCTTCGCATGGACGGGCTTCCCCGAAGACCCGGCCGTCCCGCTGACCACCGAGGTCACCAAGGACGTCGAGCCGTTCCACACCGACAATGCAGGGGCCTGGGAGGGCATCGGCGAGCTGCCCGACGACCTGACCAACGGCTCACAGGTCAGGCTGATCATGGACCAGGGCTACGACGCGCTCTACGACATCGCGAGCGACAACACCGAGAACAAGAAGGACGATCTCCTGACGCGCAAGGCCCGCACTGACGTGTTCACCCTGACCGGCAACCTCGGCCTGACCGGCACCGTCACCGGTTCCGGACGGTTCCCCGAGCAGGCGGCCACCACCGTCAGCGCCCCACAGGTGGTCACGATCACCAACACGGGCTCGGAGCGCGTGCGTGTCGGACGGGTCTACGTAGACGGTGACGGCGATCAGGCAAGCGACTTCCTTGTCAGCCAGAACACGTGCGCCTACACCGATCCCGGGCCCGGTGCCTCATGCCGGATCGCGGTGCGCTTCGCCCCTGCCCGGGTGAGCACGGCATCGAAGGCCCGGCTGGTCATCGAGTCCAACCTCGCCGGCCCCAGCCGCACCGTGGACCTGTCGGGCACCTCGACGACCCTGCCGAAGGGGGAGCCCGGCAAGGACGGCCAAGACGGCACCGATGGAACCCCCGGTGCTCCCGGCACGATCATCACCACGTCGGTCGAGGCCACGTTGTCGGTGAAGGCGATGCCCAAGCGCCGGGTGCAGGTGACGGTCTCGGCCGGCCGCCTCGACAATCGGCTTCTCGACCAGCAGGGGAGCGTCAAGGTGGCCGGGGTCAAGGGGTCATACCGCCTCGAGCTGACCGACGGCAAAGGCGTCGTCAAGCTCATCGGTAGGAGGGCCCGCACCATCAAGCCCGGCGCGAAGGTCCGCGTGAGGGTGTCGGTGCCCACCCTGACCGTGAGGGTCGCCACCAGCAGCATGCTGGTCACCGACTACACAGTTCCCAATGCGTCGAAGTGGCAGAACGTGAAGGTGCGCAAGTGAAGACCTCGACGGCAGCGGGCGTCCTTGCCGGACTGGTGGGTCTGACCCTCATGCCGATCGCGGCCCAGGCCGCCGATGCCCCCACGATCGACGAGGTCGTGCAGGTCGGTCAGGTGATGGACTACTCGTTCCCCTGCGATTTCAGTACTCCGGACCGATGGTTCCGCGACGGCGTACTCATCGAGGGGCAGGTCATCAACACCTACACGGTGCGCGCTGAGGACCTGGGGCGACGGCTGAGCGTCGAGCGGGTGTGTGCGGGCACAGGCGAGACCCTGCGGACGCCCGACTCTGGCGTCGTGACCAGCTCGGGATCCCAGGTACCGGTGATCGGGACACTGGCCAAGCCACCGCTCGGGCAGGTCTCGCTGATGGGTCCGGACGCTCAGTCGAGCGTGATCGGCGACCCGACCGACCCGGGAGTCGACCTGTTCGTCGGGCAGCTGGCTGCTGACGACCAGACGCTGGTCGACTCTTCGACGTTGACGGTGTCGGTGGAGGCGATCCAGAAGGGACAGCGGGTGCAGCCGCTCGATGCCAGTGGGGTCAGCGTGACGAGCACGGGAAGCGTGCGGCACGTGTCGTTCGCGCCCACCGAGCGCGGCAACGTGACGCTGGTGTTCACGGTGACTGGCACGACCGGTGCGACCGGAAGCTACTCGCTGGACTACTACGCATCGGCTGCGACAACACCCACGAGCCGGGTCATGCAGATGACGTCCGATGCGTCGACGGCGATCGCGGCCGGTGACGGCTACCTGTTCGTCGCCGATGACGAGCGCCACGAGATCCGGCTCTACGACGACGAGGTCTCAGGGCCACCCGTGGCCGTGTTCGATCCCGGCCCCCTCACCGGGGAGGACGACTACGAGTCGTCGGCGCGCACGGGCGACTCGGTGTTCTGGCTGGGGGCGCACGGCAACTCGAAGAAGGGCGAGGTCCAGACCAGCCGGCACGTCGTCTACGAGACCACGATCAGCGGCAGCGGTGCGGACGC
Organism: Nocardioides sp. LHG3406-4; assembly: GCF_049897745.1. NCBI lineage: Bacteria > Bacillati > Actinomycetota > Actinomycetes > Propionibacteriales > Nocardioidaceae > Nocardioides > Nocardioides sp. LHG3406-4. The sequence continues at coordinate 86,605 of NZ_JAFCWV010000001.1, read as the reverse complement.
CAAGCTCACACCGGTCGGCAAGTACAACGGCCTGCGCAAGGACCTGATCGCCTGGGACCAGGCCAACGGCAACCGCTACGGATTCGCCGCCGCTGCGGCTGAGGGCAACGGGCCGGACGGGCCCTCACAGTTCAACATCGAGGCCTCGGAGTTCGCCCCCGACGGGAGCACGCTCTACCTCGGCTTTCGAGGGCCCCTCACCGGCCGGGCCGCCGGTGGCAGGGCGCTGATCGTGCCGGTGACCAACATCAAGCAGCTCACCCGTGGCCAGGCGACGAAGGGGGTCTTCGGGCCACCGATCGAGCTCGACCTGGGCGGGCACTCCCTGCGCGAGATCCGCAAGAACGCGGCAGGGGAGTACCTGCTGCTGACCGCCGATGCCGTGCCGCACAACACGCCCACCGACGTCAAGCGCGACCAGCTGCTCTGGTACTGGGACGGCAACCCGACAACCGTGCCGGAGAGACTCACGACCGTCGTGCCCCGCGACGTGGAGGAGTGCTACGGGACAGCCGGCGCGTGGGAAGGCATCGGGGAGATGCCTGCCCAGCTGACCGCCGGATCCCAGGTGCGGCTGATCATGGATCAGGGCTACGGCTGCCCCTACGCCCCATCCGGACTGCGTTGGCCGGGCGGTCAGGAAGACTTCGACGCGAAGTACCTGACGACCCAGCAGAAGGACATCGCCGCGGACCTGCTGCGCAAGGCTCGCACGGACGTCGTCACCCTGGCCGGCTCCATGGGCCTGCGCGCGACCGTGACCGGCTCGGGTGAGTTCGCCGAGCAACGAGTGGGCGAGAGGTCGGCCGAGCGCACGGTGACGCTCACGAACACGGGCGCCAAACCGCTCACGATCGGCGACGTGGCGCTGACCGACGACGACGCGTTGTCCGCGCGCGACTTCCAGGTCGAGGACGAGTCCTGCGTCGACGCGACCCTCCCGGTCGGTGCGACGTGCGAGACACACGTGCGATTCGCGCCCACCCGGGCGGGGCAGCTCTCGACCGCCAGACTGGAGATCGCCGCCAGCTCGGGCACGGGCCTCGGCTCGCTCACGCTGTCGGGTAGATCCACGGCTGTCTTCACGAACGTGTCAACCCCGTCGATCAACGATCTGTCGCCGAACGTGGGAGACACGCTCCGGGCGTCGGTGCCGGCCTGGACGCCGGTGGCGGAGTTCTCCTACCAGTGGTTGCACGATGGTGAACCGATCGTTGGCGCGGTGTCGCCGTCGTACACCGTGATCAACACGGATGTGGGCCGTGCACTCAGCGTGACGGTGAGTGGCGCAGCGGCCGGGTATGTCACGGATTCGCGGAACTCAGCTCCCACGCAGAGGGTTCTCGCCACGACAACGAATGTCACCCGGATCGTCAACGCGGCGGTGTCGGTCAAGGCGCTGTCGAAGCGTCGGGTGCGGGTGACGGTCCGCGCCAAGGGAGTGCCGGCGCCGCGCCTGAACCAGGAGATCACCGTCAGGATCGCCGGTGCCAAGAAGACGTACAGGGTCAAGCTGGTCAGGGGCACCGCCACGATCAAGCTGACAGGAACAAAGGCAGGCAAGGTCAAGGTCGGCCGCAAGGTACGGGTGACCGTGCAGGTGCCGAAGCTCACCACGAGCGTCGCCACGGGAAGTGCCGTGACGACCTATCAGGTGGCAGAAGCCACGAAGAAGCGAACCATCACGGCACGTCGTTGATATTGCAGGACGTTCGACCAGGTGTGTGCGGCCACCGGATGGCATGTCGACCTGGGCGCTCTACGTCGTACGGCCGGAGGGCGAAGACTTCACACGAAATGGCCACTGTCCCTTCGGTCATAAGGGAAGGGTCTGCACGTGAACGAAGTGTTCTGGAACCAGATCGCCATATTGGGCGGGACCGTCTCTGAGGACGGGGTCGTCCGTTTAGCCACAGCCTTGGCGGAAGGTCGACTCGAAGAGATCTGGGACTTCGAGGCCGGGATGGTCCCTGCTCTTAACGAGTTGGAGACCACAACCTTTTACCGCGCGGCACGAGAGGTGGTGGACGACGGCACTGGCTCGCCGCTCACCGACGATGCGATCGACTCGTTGAAGTACGCGATCATCGCAGCAGGTCGGGAGCGCTTCGAGGGAATCTTGGAACAACCTCATGCGGTGGCGGGCTCCTGGGACCTCGATGACGCCGAGGATCTGGCCGCCGTCGCGGCTCAGGCCCTGGACATGAGGAATTCCTCGGGCGATGCGATTCCGGACGCGGTCGAGATGCCTGGGGGACCCAAGATCCCGCTCGATCGTCGTGAGCCGTGGGTCGACTGGGCGTGGGAGTACAACAGGATGCATCGCACGAGGTGTCGACAGCCATGGTTCATGCGGGCTTCTGGATGCGGGTGGAGACTGGGCTGACCGACGCACGCGAGCAGTGGCTCCTCGACGCTCGGGAAAGCGGAGTGATCCCGCGAGTGTCGATTGGTCTGGAGTACGACCAGTTGCCGCGGGACCCCGGTCTGCACTCAGGTAGGGGCAACGAGTTGACGAGGGTGCGTCGACATCGCGACTACTGGGACGTGCAGATGGTGCGTGACATCGCTCGCCTGAGGTCCGGGGTGCGCGAACAGATCGATCGCGAGATCGAGGCTGTCGTCAAGGCAGTCAAAGATGCCGTTCGGGAGAAGTTGAGCAAGCTCGCGAGATAGACGCCGGCCGGTGTGCGTCTATCTGGGCTATCTAGAGACTCCCCCAAGCTGGTTCCCGTCGCGGGGGGACTGTCTCAGGGATGAGTCGTTGCCCTTCGAGAAGACCACCTGGGGCCGAAGGTCCTGTCGAGCAATCCCTCCTTGCGTGGAAAGTCTCGTGGTCGTCCCACTGGGCGATGGTCGGAACCTCGGCGTAGAGCGTCCGGACGTGCTGGTCCTGGAGCACGTAACGGTGACGGCCCCGGAACTTTTTCGAGTGTCTCGGAGACCTTCTCGACGCCGTCGCTGACGAGGTTGCGCCAGACCTGGCCCGACTCCTCCTGCAGGGAGGCGGGATCTCGAGGTCGGCGTAGACCGTGTCGCCACAGTGCACGAAGAGGTCGGGCCGGGTGCGGAGGATGGCGGCGTAGGTGGCGAGTCCTCGCAGCTCCTCGTTGATGCCGAACCCCTGGCCACAGGTGTCGCCTGACCACACCAAGGAGGTGGGTGCCGCGTGGATGGGGGCGGTGCTGAAGCTGACCCGCTCGGTCTGGCCGATAGCTCCGTTCTCGCGGGTGAACCAGATGCTTGCGCCGTATCGCCGGCCAGGCGCGGACTCGCAGGTGCATTCGCCCGGTGTGATCGGTGCGCTCGTCGACCCAGGGGCCGCGGAGCGACCGGAGCCTGCGTCCGTTGCTCTCCAGCCTCACCGTCATCCGGCCGGACCGGATGACCGCGCCCACAGGTCGGCGGAGTTGGTGGTCACCTCCCCGGAACGGGCGGCGTGGCGCCGATGCCCACACCCGCGAGAAGAGCCGATCGCCTACCGAGCTGAGACATGCCTTGATGCCACACGTGTCGGCTATCGAGTCGAAGTCCTGCGTGTGTCGTGTTCCCCAACGTGGTATGAGCGCCAACCGGCGCACCGGCAGCTAGCGATTATTGTCTCCCGGACCCTTTCCTTGCTGTTGTGCACGTTCTTACGGTGCACCCAGGTGAAATCGATCCTCTCCAAGCTCGAGGTCACCTCGCAGCTGGCCGCGTGCTGGTGTGGGTGGTCATGCCTAGCGAGAGTCACGGCTGGTTGGCCGGTGAGGGCGCGGATGGACCTGTGGCGGCCGCGCGCCGCTGTCGCCGCCGCGCCTCGGAGTTGGCGCGTCTGCCTCAAGCGTGCCGACCACTCGAGGGTGTCTGAGCAGGTGTACGGCGAGCAGCGTGGCCACGAAGGCACCGGTGGCCAGAGGCAGCAGGTCAGAGGGGCGTCGCACCAGCGCGTCGAGGAAGGCGTTGCGCCACCACACGTCGGCCACCGGGCTGTAGAACCCATCGAGCAGCGCACCCGGGGCGATGAGGACGACTTGCAGAACAGCCAGCGGCGTGAACCAGCGTCGCGCACGTGGGCTCATGGTGTGAGCACTCAATGCCATCGCCGGCGCGAGCGACACCACGAGCTCGAGACTGGTCCGGTAGCCGTAGAACTGGTCGCCCCCGCTGAACCGGTTGAGCACCGCCTGACTCAGCAGGTACGACACTCCTCCGAGAGCCAGCCATCGGCTCCAGTCCGGCAGCTCGCGTCGGGTGCGCCACGCCGCCGGCAAGAGCAGCACGAGGAGCGGCGACCACCAGAGCAGCCCGCGGTCCGCCGAGACCACGAAGCCGAGGTAGTTCGGGAGGTCGAGCACGTTGTCGCGCACATGCTCGCTGAAGTCCCCGGCGCGGTAGCCGGACGTCGGGTCCCACGAGCCGTACATCCACTCCGTCCACACCGCCATGAGCAAGAGCGTCGTCCCCGCGGTCACCCCGACCAAGAGCGCGATGGCCGGCCGGCGGCGGCAGAACGCCAGGCCGACCCCGAGCACGGCGCACACCAGGGCAGCGTGCAGCCGGCCCCACAACGCGACGCCACCGAACAAGCCCACCAGGCACCACTGACGCCTGTCGGCTGCCCACGCCATGCCGACGATGCCGACGGTGGTGAGCGTGTGCGGCCACATCGCGTCAGCGGCGACGGACCACACCGGGGTGGCGAACGCGAGTAGCGCGGCCGCGACCAACGCAGTGCGGGAGCCGGTCCGGTCGCGCAGCAGCAGGAAGAAGAGCACGACGGCGGCAGCGCTGAGCAGGGCAGCCGTCAGGCCGCCCGGCACCGCGCTGATCCCGGTCGAGCGCATCAGGGCGTACGCCGGCACGGCCAGGGCGATCACCCCGGGTGCCCGGCCCACCGCCTCGCGTCCGTCGTCGGTCTCGACGATCCAGGTCTCCCGGATGAGGTTGTCGTCGAGCAGGGGGAAGTCGGAGATGTCGGGCACCGGGTCGCCGGTGCGGGCAATGTGCCACGCAGCGAAGTCTGCGGTGAACGCGTCGGGGCTCGGGTTGGTACTCACCGTGAGCCCGTAGACAACCGCGCACACACCGAAGAGTGCCGTCGGCAGCAGCCACCGGGAACGGTGCCGTGGGGTGCCACGGCCGCCAGACATGGACCCATTGTCGGGGCGATCTCCGGTGGCGGGCGAGCGGCGTAGCAGGTGCTCGCCCAGAGTTCGTCGGGCCGTCACTTCCGAGGCCCCGTCCCGGCCCACAGCCGTCCTTAGTCTCGCTCGGACCGAAGCTGCAGACCGCCCGACCCGGTGAGGCCCGCATGAAGCTCGTCGTGCAGATTCCTTGTCTGAATGAGGAGGAGACCCTCCCGCGCGTCCTTTCGTCGATCCCGACCGCGATCGCGGGGATCGACGAGATCGTGGTGCTCGTCATCGACGACGGCTGCACTGATCGGACAGTGGAGGTCGCCCGTGCGCACGGCGTCACCGAGTTCGTTCGGCACCACCGCAACCAGGGCCTGGCCCGGTCATTCACCGACGGCATCGACCACGCCCTCGGCCTCGGCGCGGACATCGTGGTCAACACCGACGGCGACAACCAGTATCCCCAGGAAAGGATCGCAGACCTCGTGCAACCGATCGTTCGCGGCGAGGCCGACATCGTGGTCGCGGACCGTCAGGTCGGACTGATCGACCACTTCTCCCCGTCCAAGAAGGCCTTGCAGAGGCTTGGATCGTCGGTCGTGAACCTTGCGGCCCGCACCGAACTGCCGGATGCCGCCAGCGGCTTCCGCGCCTACTCGCGCGAGAGCCTGATGCGTCTCAACACGGTGACCCGGTTCTCCTACTGCATGGAGACCATCATCCAGGCCGGCAACAAGAACCTGGCGATCGCCAGCATACCCGTGCTGACCAACCCCAAGACGCGCGAGTCCCGTCTGTTCTCCTCGACCCGCCAGCACGTGTTCCGGTCCAGCGCGGCGATCGTCCGGGCGTACGTGATGTACCGGCCGTACGTGATCTTCGGTCTGATGGCCGGCCTGTTCGGACTGCTCGGGGTGGCACCGTACGTCCGCTACGCGATCCTGACGGCGCTCGGCGAGGGCGGTGGGCACGTCCAGTCCCTGCTGGTCGGAGCCGCGCTGATCGTCATGTCGTCTCTGTGCCTGATGCTCGGGATCATCTCCGACCTCATCCGCACCAACCGGGCGCTGATCGAGACGAACCTCGAGCACACCAAGCGCGCACGCTTCGACATCCTGCGTGTGCCGGACACCGCGGGGATGCTGTGAAGCACCTCTATGTCCGGGGCGTGCGGGCCATCGGAGGCCCGCTGCGCGCGGTCGGCGTTCTTTCAGCGCTCGAGCGGCTCGCCCCGCGGTCGCGGATGGTGACCTGGCTGGTCTCGCTGTTCGCGATCCACGACCTTGACCGACTGGGTCGCCTGGACCTTCCCTGGTGGACCTTCGAGTCCGCTCGCCTCGTGGCCGCCCACCTGCGTGCGCACCCCGGGGCGCGCGTCTTCGAGTGGGGCTCCGGCGCGTCCACGCTGTGGTTGGCATCGCGCGCCGGGTCGGTGCACTCGGTGGAACACCACGCGGACTGGGCGGCCAGCCTTGCGCCGAGACTGCCCGGGAACGTGACCCTGCAGGTGGTGGAGCCGGAGGTGAGTGCCTCCCCGGTCGCCTCATCGGCCAAGCCCGGTCACGCCGGCCTGGACTTCGCCGACTACGTCTGGGCGATCGACGACGTCGCAGGCACCTTCGACCTTGTCGTCATCGACGGACGCGCCCGCGAAGCATGTCTGGCCCGCGCGGTGGATCGGCTCTCCCCAGGAGGCATCATCGTCTTCGACAACGTCGACCGGCGCCGGTACATGGAGGCCATCGACACCGTCGGCGACCGACTGGCCGTGACCATGACGCGGGGCCTCACGCCCGCCCTGCCCTACCCCACGCGCACGGCTCTCCTGCGTCCCACCGGAACCGCATGACGCGTGCGCAGGCGCTGCGCGGCGCCCGAGTCGGTTTCGTCCTCGCCACCATCGGCTTCGCCTGGTGGGGGTTCGCAGGGAGATGGCAAGAGATCGGCGACGCGCTCGCCGAGACCGGCCCGGCCCGGCTGTGCGGGGCGGTGCTGGGTGCGCTCGCCGGACTGGCGCTCACCGGCGTGCTCTGGCGCAACCTGCTCTCCGCCGTCGGGTCGCGCGTGGACCTCCGCGGCGCCGGCGCCGTCTTCTTCGTCGGTCAGCTCGGCAAGTACGTGCCAGGCTCGGTGTGGAGCTTCGCGGCGCAGGCGCAGCTGGGTCGTCGGTACGGCGTGCCCGTGCGGTCGAGCGTCACCGCCTCGGCGCTGTTCCTGGTGCTGCACACCTTCAGTGGGCTGTCGCTCGGTGGCGTGCTTGCCGCCGGGGGAGCGATCCACATCGACCTCGGCCGGGCGTGGTTGCTGCTCCTGGCCGGCGCCGCGACCGCCGCTCTGGCGCCACCGGTGCTCCGCTTCCTGGGCGACCGGATGTCCGGCGCGGAGGTCCCAATGAGCTTGACTGCGGTGGACCTGGTCCGGTCCCTGGCGCTGATGACGGGCACCTGGGCCTGCTACGGCGCGTGCCTGTGGGTTCTCGTGCCCTCGGCCAGCCTCGCGCCCGAGGATGTGCTGACGGCGGTGGCGGCGTTCGCCCTCGCCCACGCCGCTGGGGTGATGTTGGTGCTGGCGCCGGCTGGGCTCGGCGCCCGGGAGGCGGTGCTCGTCGCCCTGCTGTCCCCGGTGGTCGGCGTTCCCGCTGCTGCTGCCGCAGCCCTGCTCGCGCGAGCGGCCCACACTTTCGCCGACTTCGCGCTCGCCGCCGGGGCCGCGGCCTCAGCAGCACGGACCCGGGCTCGGGAGGCCGCCGGTGTCCGCAACGCGTGAGGGCGTGCCGGGGCTGGCCGGGCGGCGCGCGGGTGTCGGCGTTGTCGTCGCGGTGGTGGCGGTGGCGTACCTGATGTTCGTCGGTGCCCGGCTCGTCGTCTTCGCCGGCGACGCGAGCGGATTCGTCACGGCCGGCGAGCACACGACCGACATCACCGCCGCTCCCGACTCCCTGCTGGTCACCGAGGGGACCGGTGGGTACGACGGTCAGGCCTACTACCGACTGGCCCGCGACCCCCTGACCGATGAGGTCACGGCGGACGGGATCACGTTCACCCGCCCCGCCTACTGGCAGACACGCATCGGTTACCCGGCTGTGGCGTGGGTGGCCTCGGCCGGCGGCAGGGGCAGTCTGGTCGCGGAGGCGATGCTGCTGGTGAACCTGCTCTCCGCGCTCGCCCTCGTCATCCTCGCTGTCCGGGTGGCCCGCGACGTCGGACGCAACCCGTGGTGGGGCGCGATCCCGGCGGCCTGGGGCGGGTACGTCGTCGGTGTCGGCCAGGATCTGACGGAACCCCTGGCGTGCGCCCTCCTCCTCGGGTCCTTGTGCGCCCTGCGTGCGCGCCGGTTCGTGCTCGCCACCCTGGCCCTGACCGCTGCCGCGCTGACCCGGGAGACCACGCTGGTGCTGGCCGTCGCTGTGCTCCTCGCTGGCCTCGTGGTCGGCAGGCGTCACTCTGGAGGTCGCCGGACGACTCCGCCCTGGTGGGTCGGCGCTGTGCCCCTGGTCGGCTACGCCGGGTGGCGCACGTGGGTGCGTGCCCGATGGGCGGAGCAGGTGCCGGAGCCGCCTGCGGACAACCCGTTCGGTGCCCCGGTCACCGCGCTGCTGAACCAGCTCGGGCATGCGCTGACCCACCCCGCGGCGGAGTGGTCGAACCTCGTGCTGCTGGTGCCGACGCTCGCGGCGCTGGCCATCGCGGCGTCAGCCCTGCGGCACCGCGACCAGCCCGTCCACGAGCGTGTCACCCTGGTCGGCTACCTCGTCGTCGTGGCCTGCCTTCCCGTGTGGGACCGCGGGCAGGCCTACCTGCGCTGGGGGTGTGAGCCGATGCTCCTGGGCTGGCTGCTGCTCGTGAGTCGGAGGAACCCGTCCCCGCAGCCTCGGGACGCGTCACGGTGGGTCCGCCGCGATGATCGGGCCCTGGTGGCGCTGGCCGCGCTCAGCGTGGCCGTCTGGCTGGTCGCCGCGACGCAGAGCGTCGGCTACCCCCGGCACGACGGTGGCTGGGCAGGTGCGTGGACGTGGTCGTGATCGCGTCTGCCCCCACCGCCGCACCATCGTGGACGAGGAGCCGCCGCCCCGATCCGCTCCGCGTGGTGTTCCTGCTCGTCATGGTGCTCTCGCTGGCCGCGCGGCTCGTCGCGATCCGGCACGGCCTGCCACACGCCTACAACGCTGACGAAGAGCTGCACTACGTCCCCCAGGCGGCACGCGCCGCAGACGGTGACTGGTACTCCGGCTACTTCGAGAACCCGAGTGGGTTCACCTACCTCGTGGCCGTGCTGTTCCGGATCGTGTTCCCTGGTCGGGACATGTCCAGGATGCTGGTCGAGGACCCTGCCGCGGTGTTCACGATGGCGCGCGTCGTGGCTGCACTGCTCGGGACCGCGACAGTGGCCGCGGTCTACCTCGGAGGTCGACGACTCTCCGGGCGTAAGGCGGGTGTCTGGGCGGCTGCGTTCTTCGGCCTCGCCTACCTACCTGTCTTCTACAGCCACCAGGCGCTCAACGACGTGCCGACGCTGCTGCCGCTGAGCGTGGCGCTGGTGGCGTGCCTGGCGGTCCACGCGCGTGGGTCGTGGCCCGATGTACTGCTCGCCGGCGCTGCCGTCGGAGTCGCCGCCGCGACCAAGTACCTCGCCGCGCCCATGGCGCTGGTCGTGGCCCTGGCCCTCATGCTCCGTGTCGTCGAGGGGCGTACCCGGACGGTGGCAGGTCTTGCCCGACTCGCGGCGGCGGCGCTGTCCTGCCTGGTCTGCCTGCTCGCCCTGAACCCGTTCATCGTCATCGAGATCGACAAGTTCTGGGCCAACCTCGCCGGCCAGTCCGGCCAGGCCGCGACCACCAAGCTCGGACAGACCGGATCGCCATGGATCGGCTACCCGCTGTCCCTGGTATGGGGCTTCGGGCTGATCCCACTGGTCCTTGCCGCGGTGGGAACGGTTGTGGCATGGCGGCGGGAGCGGGCCAGGGCCTTGCTGGTCGTCGCGTTCCCGGTGGTCCTCTACGTGGCGATGGCCATGCAGGAGAGGTACTTCGGACGCTGGCTGCTGCCCGCCTATCCGGCGCTCGCGGTGCTGGCGGGGTACGGCGCGGTGCGGACGGTCGACTTCCTCGGTGCGCGCGCCCCCGGGCTCGGGCAACGCGCCGCGCTCGTTCTCGTGGCCACGGTCGCCCTGGCCCAGCCGGTCGTGGATGTCGTCCGCAGTGACGTGCTGCTGACGCGGACCGACACCCGTGACATTGCCCTGACCCGGATCCGGGAGCTGGTGCCGGCCGGCGACCTGATCGTGGTGGAGCCGGCCGTGCCCGGCTCCTACCGCCGCGAGCTGCGGAGTGCCGGGCTCGAGCTCCACCCGGTCGACCGGCCGTTCCAGGCCTACGAGCACTCCCTTCACCCCGGCCTGGTCGAGGACTACCGCACGGCAGGCTTCTGCTGGGTGATGGTCAACGGTCAGCAGCACGATCGCGGCATCGCTGCCGGGCTCCCGGGGGCGGTCGCGTACTACCGCACGCTGGCAGACGAGAGCGACCTCGTCCTCCGGGCCAGCCCCTTCGCCGTCGGCGCCACCCCGACGAGGTTCTCCTACGACTTCAGCTTCAACTACTACCCGCCCGCGCATCGCCGCCCCGGACCCGTCATCGAGCTGTACCGCCTCCGCGGTTGCTCGACGCCCTGACCGCCGGCGAGACCGAGAGGACCTGTCATCCACGCCTCAGACCCTTCCGGCCCGCGAGGACGGCTCGCGCGCCGCGCCCGTCGCTTCGGCCGCCAGCCGTACGCCGTGCCTCTGCTCGCCGCGGTGCTGCTCGCGCTCGTCGGCGCGCAGATCGCGCTCGTGTTCAAGGTGCCGAGCTGGGGGAACGATGAGCCTGCCCACACCGGCTACGTCGCCGCACTCGCCGAGGGACGGCTGCCGACCATCGAGTCGGACATCGTCGACGACCCGGCGCGGTTCCCGGGGACGGCCATCGAGTTCAGCGGCTGGGACGAGGAGCACGGAGACATCTGGACCGCCAACCACCCGCCGCTGTTCCACCTGGCGATGGTGCCCGTCTGGTGGGTCGCCTCCGATCACCAGAGCGCCATGATCATCGTGATGCGACTCGCCAACACGCTGGGCTTCGCCTGCTGGCTGTTCCTCGTGGGCGCGCTCGCCCGCGAGCTGTTACCGCGGCGCCAGGCGGTGTCCGCGCTAGCGGTGGTGGTCGCCGCCGCCCCGACGCTGGTGTTGCGATCGGCGTTCTTCATCAACGACGGCTGGGCGTCCGCCTCAGCGTTGCTCCTGTTGCTGATGACGGTCCGGATGCTGCGTGGCGGCGTCACCTCGGCTCGGGTCGCCGTCGCCGTCGGCGCAGGAGTGGTGGCTGCGGGGACCCGTGCCCAGGGGGTGCTGGTGGTGGCGCTGTGCGCGGGGGCGCTCCTGCTCGTGCTGGTCGGGCAGGGGCTGTGGCGCCGTGGCATGGGGGTCTTCGCGTCCGTGGGCGGGATCCCGGCGGCCGCGTTCGGCTGGTTCTATCTCCGCAACCTGCACTTGTACGGCGACCTCACCGGTCAGGACGCCCTGCTGTCGAAGTTCGGCCGGTCGCCGGTGACGAGCCTGGACAGGATCGACAACATCCCGGGCCTGACCGAGCCGACGCTGTCCACCCTCATCGTGATCGTCGCGGCGATCGTCCTGGTGCCGGTGGCGCTCGTCGGGTCGGTGCGCCGACACGGGGTTCGCCCGGACGCAGCCTGGACGCTGTTGGTGGTGCACGCCCTGGTCACGCTGCAGAACGTGGTCTCGTTCCTCGTGGTCGGCGGTGGGTTCCATGACCGATACCTGATGCAGGTGATGCCGCTCCTGGCCACTGCGACGGCCGTCGGCATGCTCGAGGTCGGCCGGTGGTGGGGGCCTCGACCTGGCCTGGGGATGGTCGCGGAACGACGGGACTGGTGGCTGGCGGCCGGATGGTCGGCGTTGCTCCTCGTGTGGCTGGCCGGGGCCCTCGTAGCGCTCGAGCGCTACTACGTGTTCAGCCGTCAGGACGGCTCGCCGGTAGACGGCCCCGTCCCGGACGTGCTCGTGGTGCTTGCGGTCGCCGTAGGGGCGGCCGTGGTCGCGGTCATGGTAGGGAGGGCGCGACAGGCCCCACCCCTGTGCGGTGCTCCGCGCCACGACGGCGATGCCGCGGCGCGCCGCGACTTTCCTCGGACGTTCTCCGAGGTTCACGCTCCCGTCGTCCGACGCCATCCCGAGCGGCCTACCTTGACGCCGTGATACGTCGCGGCCTTCTCGGGTACGGGCTGGTGCTGGTGGGTGGAATGGTCGTGTCGGTGTTTCCGGACTCCAGCCGCGTGACAGCACTCCCCGTGCTGTCGACGCTGAGGGAGACAACCAGCGGCAGGATGCTCGGTCTGGCTGTCGTGGTGGTGGGTCTGGGGCTCGCGACGTCTGCCTGGCTCCGACTGGTCAGGCTCAGCACGAGCGACCCCTCGGGGGAGACTCAGCGGCTCGCGCGGGTCCGGCGAGCCACCGTGGCCTGGTGCTTGCCGCTGCTGCTGGCGCCGCCGATGTTCTCCCGCGATGGCTGGAGCTACGCCGCACAGGGGACGCTGACGCACCTGGAGCTCTCGCCGTACGTGTGGACGCCATCGGTGCTCGATGGGCCTATCTGGGAGGCGGTGGATCCGATGTGGAGGAACACCACGACTCCCTACGGACCGGTTCCACTGCTGTGGGGCGCGGTGGCTGCCGACCTGACGGTCGACCCGTGGTTGCTGGTGATCGCCCACCGGCTGCTCGCCCTCGTCGGTCTGGGGCTGCTGGCCTACGCCGTGCCGCGGCTCGCTGCCCGATCGGGCGTGAGTGGTGCCCGGGCCTCAGCCCTGGTGATCGCCAGCCCGCTGATGATGGCGCACGGCGTCGCCGGACTGCACAACGACGTCCTGATGGTGGGGCTGATGGCCGTAGCACTCGTCGTAGCCCTCGAGCGGAGCTGGCTCCTGGGTGCGGTTCTCGTGGGCGTTGCATCGGCCGTCAAGCTGCCAGCGGGCCTGGTGGGGGTGGCCGTCGTGCTCGTGTCGCTGCCGACCGCCGCCACGATGGGCCGCCGTCTGATGCGACTCACGACCGTCGGGACCGTGGCCGTGGGCACCTTGGTGGGCGTGGGCGTCCTGGGCGGTCTCGGCGTCGGCTGGGGCCACGCACTGGGGGTCCCGGGTCAGGTCCAGACACCACTGTCGATCCCAACCCAGGCCGGCCGGCTGTTCGGTGCGATGACCGGGTTCGACGCGGTGGGACCGGCGCGGACGATCGGGGTGCTGGCGCTCGTGCTGTTCGTCGCGCTGGTGGCCATCCGAGCGCCAACGGGCTCTGCTGCGGCCGGAATCCGAGCGAGTGCCCTGCTCGCGCTGGCGGCCGTGCTCATGAGTCCCGTGGTGCACCTCTGGTACCTGCTGTGGTGTCTGCCGTTGGTCGCCGTCTGTCGGCTCGACCGGCGCGGCGCAGCAGTGTTGCTCCACGTGTCGTGGGTGGGTGGCCTGGTCGCACCGCTGGACTCGTCCTTGGCGGGTGCCGACGACGTGATCGCCGTCGGCGTCGCCGTGGTGACCGGCACGGCGGTCGTGCAGGCACTCGCCCACCGGAAGTCCGCCCGTCAGGCGGAGCGCCCGGCCAGCGCGGTCGGTTCGTCCGCGCTCCGCCGGTGAAGCTCGAGCATCGCCTCGACCGTGCGGTCCCATCCGAACTGCTCCGCTCGACGACGCGCCGCGGTACGACGCACCTCGCGTGGTCTAGCCGCGACCCTGAGCACGGCATCGGCGAGGGCAGCAGGTGTCGGCTCCGCCCACCCACCCGAGACCCTGTCGACGAGCTCACGGGCACCCCCTACATCGGCCGTCACCACTGGTGTGCCCGAGGCCAGGGCTTCGAGGACTGCCAACCCGAATGTCTCGCCCGGGCACACTGACAGCGCGGCATCTGCTTGGCCGACGAGCCGGCTCAGCTCCCTGCGGCTGGCGATGTGCCCGTGGAAGTAGATCGGACTCCCGGAAGCAGCGCGTTCCAGCTGCCCGCGCTGAGGGCCATCGCCGTACACGTCGAGTCGCACCCGGACCCCGCGATGCTCCAAGGCGAGCACTGTGTCGAGGGCCAGCTGAGGGCTCTTCTCCCGTGACAGCCGACCGAAGTGGACCAGTCGCAGGACGCCGTCACCGGCACCCAGAGCGCCGACTCGCGGTCTGAACGTCTCCAGGTCGACCCCGAGCGGGATCTGGTGCACCGGGGTCCCGGCCGTGGCCGCCAGGTCGTGGAACTCGCGGCGCGCGAACGCTGACGTCACCACGATCCCGTCGAAGCGGCGGACGAGCGACCTGTTCAAGGCGAGCACGGGCGGCGCGACACCCGCCCACCCCGTCCGGAGCTCGAGCATGGCGTCCAGCCGTTCGTGCGAGAACAACAGGGACGGCACGCCCTGGCGGCGCGCCCAGCCGGTCACGGGGAGCAGGGTGGACTTGTCCGACACCTCCACCGACGTCGGCGCGAAGGACTCGAGAGCCTCGATCACCCGCCAGGGCTCGACGATGAGCCGATAGCCACCCCCGACCCGCGGTGCGCGTACCTGGACGACGTCCCCAGCCGCTGTACTCGTCCGGGCGTCACGAGGTCCGGGAACGACGAGCAGACGCTCGGCGCCCGCGGCGGCGTACCCGTTGCCAAGGGCTTGTACGGCGGTCTTCATGCCTCCGGAGGCGGGACCGATGAAGTTGGCGAGCTGGGCAATGCGCACGGGGTCAGGGTCGTCGAGCGCCGTGAACACTCCATGACGGCGGCTCGCGGGTTCGGTGAACGCTGGCGGCCCTTGCGCGTGGTCGCCGCTCAACGGGCCGAGCGCACCAATCCTCCCGCAGCTGGAGGGCTGGGGGACCCCACGTGTTCAACCTGGCAGTCTAGCGTGCTGGCATGTTGCAGAACGTTCGTGAGTACATCGACAAGCTCCACATCGACGGTCACTCGCTGGGGGACGACCACGACGACGACCCGGTCCTCATCGACGCAGCCGGCCAGGCAGTCGACACGTGGCGGGAGAACTACCCGTACGACGAGCGACTCGACCGCACCGTGTACGACGAGCAGAAGTACCTGCTCCAGGTGGAGCTGCTCAAGTTCCAGAGGTGGACCGAGGACACCGGCAGCAAGCACGTCCTGTTGTTCGAAGGACGTGATGCGGCGGGCAAGGGCGGCACCATCAAGCGGTTCATGGAGCACCTGAACCCGCGCTACGCCCGGACCGTGGCACTGTCTAAGCCGAGCGACCGGGAGCTGCACCAGTGGTACTTCCAGCGCTACGTGGCCCATCTGCCCACCTCGGGAGAGATGGTGCTGTTCGATCGGTCCTGGTACAACCGCGCTGGTGTCGAGCGGGTGATGGGATTCGTGTCGGACGAGGACTACGAGGAGTTCTTCCACCAGGTGACCTTGTTCGAGCGGATGCTGGTGCAGAGCGGCATCACGATGACGAAGTTCTGGTTCTCGGTGACCCAGTCCGAGCAGCGCACCCGCTTCATCATCCGGCAGGTGGATCCGGTGCGGCAGTGGAAGCTCTCGCCGATGGATCTCGAGTCGCTGGACAAGTGGGATGCCTACACGGAGGCGAAGGAGCAGATGCTGCTCCGCACCGACACCGATGCAGCGCCCTGGATGACGATCAAGAGCAACGACAAGAAGCGCGCTCGGCTCGAGGCGATGCGCTACTTCCTGTCCCGCTTCGACTACCCGGGCAAGGACGACGGAGTCGTCGGAGAGCCCGACGAGCGTCTGGTGACTCGAGGCATCGAAGCGGTCGGCGACTGAAGCGACCCGCTCAGCTGGTGAACTCGGTGGGCCAGCCGTGCTCGGCCAGGTAGCCACGGACCCGCTCGATGTCGTCCTCGGACGGAAGCTCGGCGGTCACCGAGGCGATGGCCGAGCCGATGTCGAGCCGATCGTGCTCCACGACACCGTTCACGGCCAGCGCGTTACCCACCTCCACCACTTCGTCGTCACTGAGCCGCCGACGCAGCAGGGCGAGCAACGGGAGGTAGTCCTGGGTGGGGAGACCCGCCGGATAGCCGTCGCGAAGCCAGGCGACGATCCGGGCCACCAGTCCCCGTCGCGAGTCGACGAAGCCCGCACCCGGGTCCGCCTCGGCTGCGAGAGGAGACCCGAGCGGCCACCGGGCGGCCGCCAACCTCGCGGAGACCCGCGCGACGTCCGTATCGTCGATCGGCCCCTTCACGACCTCGGCGATACGCTGCTGCACCAGCTGTGCGGTCAGGGTCTCCTCACCTGTGGCGGCCTCACTGGTGAGCTCGGCCACGACGTCGTCGAGCTCCTTCGCCGTCAGTGCGCGGCGCAGGATCCCCAGCAGGGCGACGTAGCACTGAGGCGGTACGCCGTCGGGGTAGCCCGCCCGGAGCCACCGCACCACGCGGGCGATCAGGTGGTCGCGCTCGACGGGTGCTGCGCGCTCGCCGTCCGCGGTGGCCACCGCTCAGTCCGCCGTCACGAGAGTCGGGTAGACGTGGTCGAAGCTCACGGCTTGGCCGAAGCCGGAGGCCCCGACGACGGTGATCCCGAGCGCGACACCCGCGGCGACCGCCAGGAAGCACAGCACGCCGAGGGCCCGTTGCCCGCCACGGACGGCGGTGGCGGTGCCACCGGACGCGTCGGAGCCGGCCGCCGAGAAGCGGACGCCCAGGGTGAAGAGTGCAGGCAGTCCGGCACACAGGACGAGCCCCGCCAGCACCACCTTCCACGCCGTCTCGGCAAAGAGCTCGAGCATGGTGTCCTCCTCAGACGATTGCCGGCCAGGATCCGCTGGACGCGCGGGTGTCCTGCCAGTCGTCATTGACATCGTCGGCTCCCAACGGCGTACGGCGGGAGCGGATGAACATGAACCCGGACAGCGCGACCAGGATGGCGGTGATGGCCAGACCGCCTGTCACGCCTCCGATGAGGTCTCCGATCCACCACATCATCGCCCCGATCAGCGCGGCGGCCGGCAACGTGATGCACCAAGCCAGGATCATCCGGCCGGCGACCCGCCAGCGGACCTCGCCGCCAGGCCGGCCGAGACCCGAGCCGAGGATGGAACCGGTGGCCACGTGCGTCGTCGAGAGCGCGAAGCCCAGGTGGCTGGACGCCAGGATCACGGCAGCCCCGTGGCGTAGAGGTTCACCACCTGTTCGCACGAGCGATCTCTGGTCGCAGAAGGCTGACTGATGCCACGGCGACGACAACCCTTCATGGACGTATCCTGGCGAGTCGAAGGGTTCACGCAGCCGTCACCTGGCGGCAAGGTGCGGGTGGTGGTCTGGCCGGCATGCGCACCCACACCCTGCGGGTCGGGCTGGGCCTCGTCCTGGCCGTGACCGTCACGTCCGCACTGAGCACGACCGCCCCGGCTTCCGCCGATCGCGGTCACGGCCACGGGCACGGGCACAACGCGAACGCCGAGCTCGTCGGATGGGCATCGCTGCCCGCCGACACGTTCGTGCCGGGCAGCGAGACGTCCGGCTACTTCACCGGCAACGCGGCGGCACCCTTCGCGGGGCAACCGGTGCAGGGCTTCTCCGGCATCCACTCGCTGCGCGACGGCACCTACCTGGTGATGAGCGACAACGGGTTCGGCACCAAGGCGACCAGCCAGGACTTCCGGCTGCGGGTGCACCGCATCCGGCCCGACGCGCGACGCGCGACGGTCGACGTACTCGGTGGGTTCGACCTCTCCGACCCCGACGGGCACGTGCCGTGGACACTCTGGCGCGACGGCGGCTGCGCTGGCGCGGCGACATTGCCGGCCGGCTACACCTGCCCGGCCCCGGACCGCACGCTGACCGGGTGGGACTTCGACATCGAGTCGATGCAGATCGCGCCGGACGGCAGCTACTGGTTCGGTGACGAGTTCGGTCCGTACCTGCTGCACACCGACGCCCGCGGCCAGGTGCTCGAGGCGCCCGTGCCGACCCCGGGGGTCTCGTCGCCGTCCAACCCGGCGCCCACCCAGCCGCCCAACCTGCCCGACTCCAAGGGCTTCGAGGGGATGGCGATCAGCCCCGACGGCCGCACGCTCTACCCGATGCTCGAGGGTGCCACCGCCGAGGACAAAGCGAACGGCCGGGCGTCGGACCTGCGGATCTACGAGGCGCGCCTCGGCCGCGCCGGCAACGCGTCGTACACGGGCGGCTTCACGCGCTACCGCCTCGAGTCGCCCGACAACGCCGTCGGCGACTTCATCGCCGTGAACAAGAACGAGTTCCTGGTGATCGAGCGCGACAACCTCTCGGGTGCCGCCGCGAGATTCAAGCGCATCTACCTCGTCGACTTGCGCGACCGCAACCGCGACGCGTATGTCGACAAGACGGTCGTCGCCGACCTGATGGACCTCGGCAACCGTCGGCGGCTGGGCGGCCAGGGCGACCCGTTCACGTTCCCCTACGTGACGATCGAGGACGTTGAGATCATCGATCGCGACACCATCGCCGTGCTCAACGACAACAACTACCCGGGCACCGGCGGCCGCGGAGCCGGCGTCAAGGACGTGAACGAGTTCCTGACGATCGACCTCGGCGTCGACCTGCGGGTCGACCGCCGGCTGCTGGAGTCCGGGCCAGCGGGGCCGGAGGGCGTGCGCTTCGCGACCTACAACGCCTCGCTCAACCGGCTCGCCGCGGGACAGCTGGTCGCAGATCTCTCGACGGGCACAAACGCGCAGGCCCGTGCCGTCGCCGAGGTGATCCAGCGGGCGGCGCCGGACGTGCTGCTCGTCAACGAGTTCGACTACTACCCGGACGGCGAGGCCGCCGAGCTGTTCCGCGACAACTACCTCGCGGTGTCGCAGAACGGCGCGGCTCCGGCCGACTACCCCTACTACTTCGTCGCGCCCAGCAACACCGGTGTGCCGAGCGGTCTCGACCTCGACAACAGCGGCACCATCGGCGGCGGCAACGACGCGTTCGGCTTCGGCGACTTCCCGGGCCAGTACGGCATGGTCGTGTACTCCAAGTACCCGATCGACCATCGCGACGTGCGCACCTTCCAGAGCTTCCTCTGGAAGGACATGCCTGGGGCCTCACTCCCCGACGACCCGGCCACCCCGGCGCCCGCCGACTGGTACTTGCCGGCCGAGCTGGACGTCGTACGGCTGTCGAGCAAGTCGCACTGGGATCTTCCGATCCGCGTGGGTCGCCACCAGACGGTGCACTTCCTGGTCTCGCACCCGACCCCGCCGGTGTTCGACGGGCCCGAGGACCGCAACGGTGCGCGCAACTTCGACGAGATCGGCTTCTGGGCCGACTACGTCGGCGGACGTCGCGCGTCGTCGTACATCTACGACGACGAGGGCGACCGCGGTGGGCTCCGTCAGGGTGCGGAGTTCGTGATCGCTGGCGACCAGAACTCCGACCCGCGTGATGGCGACTCCGTGCCGGGCGCCGCCCAGCAGCTGCTCGACCACCGAGCGATCAACGCCCGCGGTACGCCGTCCAGCGCCGGCGCCGAGGAAGCGGCCGTCCTGCAGGGCGGGATCAACGCCTCGCACCTCAGCACCGCGCGCTTCGACACCGCCGACTTCGCCGACGGCACGCCCGGCAACCTGCGCGCCGACTACGTGCTGCCGAGCCGGGGCCTCGACCTGCTCGACTCCGAGGTGTTCTGGCCCACGCAGGCGAACCCGCTCTCCCGGCTGACCGGGGTGTTCCCCTTCCCGACGAGCGACCACCGGTTGGTGTGGGTGGACGTGCTGACACGGCGACACTGACACCAGGGTGCATGAGAGTGGGCCATGACCTGGGCCCGGCTGTCGTGGGCGCGCACCGGGGAGCCGCGTGCGGCCGATCACCTGGTGCGTCACGCGATCTCGCTCTGCAGCGCGCGGTGCGTCGGCTCGCTGACCGTCGGACACCTCTGCCCGCAGTGTGGCAGCGACCGGCATGGTCGCCCGTTCGTGCGCGGCTGGCAGGGGGCAGGAGCACCGGCGATCAGTGCGGCGCGGACTACCGGGATCACCGTCATTGCGGTGACCTCCGACGGCTCGATCGGCGTGGACGTGGAGGATCTTGTCCGTTTCGACGACGTGCTCCTGGCTGAGGTGCTGCTGCATCCTGACGAGAGCGCGTCGACGCCGAGCGAGCTTGCGACCACCTGGGTGCGCAAGGAGGCGGTGCTCAAGGCGCACGGCGTGGGGCTGGCCCTCGACCCGCGCACGATTCGGCTGGCGGCGCCCGGCGAGGTGCCGACGGTGATCGAGGGGCCGGCCTCCGGAAGTCCCTATTGGGTGCGCGACATCCGTCTGGACCCTCAGCTTCGGGTCGCCGTGGCGGGCAGTGGCGCTGGGCCTGACGAGCTCACGGTGCGGGAGGTAGCTCCGGAAGAGCTGCCCGGTAGAGCCACCGGTCGAACAGGTCGACCAGCTCACGACCCGTGGTGAGGTCGGCGAACTCCATGAACCCAGCAGAGTTGACGGTGCCGTGGGCGTGCTTGGCAGTCCAGGCGCGCACCAAGCCGAAGAACGCGTCGTCCCCGACGGTCAGCCGCAGCGCGTGCAGCAGCAGGGCACCACGCTTGTAGACCCGGTCGTCGAACATCAGCTCCGGACCAGGATCGGCGAGCAGCAGGTCCTGCCCGAGACCGCTGAGCCTCGCGTGGTGCTCCTCCGCGTGGTCCTGCGCGGTCCGGCCGCCGGACTCCTCGGACCAGATCCACTCGGCGTAACAGGCGAACCCTTCGTGCAGCCAGATGTCCTGCCAGCGATCCAGCGTCAGGCTGTTGCCGAACCACTGGTGCGAGAGCTCGTGCGCCACCAGCCTGATCGAGCTCCACTCCCCGGTGAGGATGTTCGCGCCGAACGCGGCGAGACCTTGCGCCTCCAGGGGGATCTCCAGGTCGTCGTCGGTGACGACGACGGTGTAGGCCTCGAACGGGTAGGGCCCGAACAGTCGAACGAAGGTGTCGAGCATGGCGCGTTGGTCGCCGAACGTGTCGTCGTACATCGCCTGGAGTCGGCGGGGTAACGCGGTGTGGACGTCGACGTCCCCTTCGTCGGTGCGCAGCTCGTAGCGCCCGACGTGGACGGTGGCCAGGTACGTCGCCATCGGCTGGTCCTGCTCGTGCACCCAGACGACCGAGCTCGAGCGACGGCGGCTGCTGGTCAGGCGGCCGTTGGCGATGACGCGGTAGTCCGTCGGCACCGCGAGGCTGATCCGGTACGTCGCCTTGTTGGACGGACGGTCGTTGCACGGGAACCAGCTCGGTGCCCCGTGGGGCTGTCCCGCCACGATGACGCCGTCCTCGAGCTCCTCCCAGCCGGACGAGCCCAGCGTGCGCGACGCGATCGGCGTCGGACGACCGGCGTAGCGCACAGTGAGGGTGAAGGACTCGCCGACCGGAATCGGCGTGGCCGGGCGGACGGTCAGGGTGTCCTTGCGATCGCGGTACTTGACGGGCTTGTGGTCGAGGGCGACCTTCGTGACGTCGAGTGCGTGTAGGTCCAGCCGGAGCTCGGAGATGACCTCGCGCGCGACGCCGGAGATCGTCGCCGTGCCGTCGAGGCGGTTGCCGGGAACGTCGTATGCAAGGTCCAGGTCGTAGTGGACCACGTCGTAGGAGAGGTCTCCATGCCCGGGGACGTAGGGGTCGACATCGGTGCTCATGAGGAGGGGGCGGTGAGGTCGTCCGGCCAGGGACCGATCGGGTTCCCGACCCAGCGGGTCTTGTCGGGCACCAGCTCACCTCTCATCACCAAGGACACCGGACCAACCGTAGCGTTCCGACCGATGGTCGCCGCGGGGAGGACGACGCTGTTGGGCCCGAGTGTGGCGCCCGCCTTGAGGACCACGTTGTCCATGCTCATCACCCGGTCGTGGAACAGGTGGGTCTGCACGACGCAGCCCGCGTTGACGGTTGCGCCGTCGCGCAGCTCGACAAGGTCGGGCTCGGGCAGCCAATAGGTCTCGCACCACACTCCCCGGCCGACGGTCGTGCCCATGGTGCGGAGCCACACGTTGAGGGCTGGTGTGCCGGTGGCGGGTCGCGCGAACCAGGGCGCCGCGACCAGCTCCACGAACGTGTCGGCGAGCTCGTTGAGCCAGACGAAGGCACTCCACAACGGTCGTTCGCCGGCACTGTGGCGACCGACGAGCAGCCACTTCGCCGCGGTGGTGGCAGCCGCGGCGACGAGGCCCACCAGCATCAGCGTGACACCGGAGAAGACGCCCGTCAGGGCGAGACCGAAGCGGTCGGTCAGGAGCTCCAGTGCGGCGACGAACCCGAGCGCGAGGGCGCCGGAGAGTATGACCGGGAGCAGTCGGCAGATCTCGACCGCGGTGCGGGCGCGACGGAGCCGGGGCGGCGGGTCGTAGGTCCGGCTGGTGTCCGCGTCGTCGCTGTCGCGTCGCAGCCTGGACGGGGGGCTGCCCAGCCAGGACGAACCGGCTTTGGCCTGCTTGCGACGTGGTGCGGCCGAGAGCACGGCCACCAGGGCCTGCTTGGGCACCTTGCGACCTGCGGCCGCCATCCCGGAGTTGCCGACGAATGCCCGCTTGCCGATCTTGACCCGCTCGACGCGCAGCCACCCGCCTCCCAGCTCGTAGCTGCCGATGAGGGTGTCGTCGGCGAGGAAGGCCTGGTCGTTGATGCTCGCGAGCTGGGGGATCAGGAGCACGGTGGATGCTTCGACATTGCTGCCCACGTGTGCTCCGAGCCCTCGGAGCCACCACGGGGTGAGCGTGCTCGCGTAGATCGGGTAGAGCCAGGTCCGTGCCTCGTCGAGCACCCGGAGGATGGCCCACGCCTGCCAGGCCGGGCGACTGTGCATCGGGTAGTGCCCGGGCTCGAGCCCGGCTCCGACGACGCGCACGGTGACGATGACCAGCGCCGCCAGGGACACGAGGGCGACGATCGTCCCGACAGGAACGAGCAGCAGCGCTCGCAGCACGACATCGGACAACTCGTCCGCCCCGGTCAGGAAGGGCAGGACAACGAGGACGGCGGCAGCGATGGCGAGCAGCGGCAGCGCCGAGATCAGCGCGGCCCCCGCGGCATACCGGACGGCCCAGGCCCGGGTTCGGGCGGGGCGTTCGGCGGACCAGGGGCCACGCGCGGCCGAGACGCGTTCGGCCGGTGAGCCCGACCAGAACTCGCTGGCAGGCACCCGGCCGTGCACGCAGGAGCCCGGCGCTACCTCCGCGTGGCCCCCAACGTCGGCTCCAGGGCTGAGGGTGCTGCGGGTACCGATCCGGGCGCCGGTGCCGACCGAGACGGTGCCGATGTGGAGCTCGTCCCCGTCGAGCCAGTGCCCGGTGAGATCCACCTCGGGCTCCACGGAGCAGCCGTCGCGCAGGGTCAGGTACCCGGTGACGGGTGGCGCCGAGTGTAGGTCGACGTCCTCACCCACCGTCGCACCGAGGGCCCGGGCGTAGTGCAAGAACCACGGGGCGCCCGCCAGATTGGTGGCACCGCACTCGTCGGCGAGGCGTTCTGCCAGCCACAGCCGGAGGTGCGTCTTCCCACCTCGCGGGTAGACCCCCGGCACCACACGCGAGAGCAGGATGCGGGCACCGAGCGCGCTCACCCCCATCCTGCCCGGGGAGGACACGAACAGCAGCCAGCCGGCGAGCACCGCCCACCACGAGACGGTGGGGAGGAACGTCATCCCGAGGGTGCTCGTGGCCAGGTTGTTGCCCGCGGCGGTCCAGGTCAGCCAGCGGAGCCCCGTGATGGTGCGCAGCGGGATCGTGAAGGCGAGCTGACCGACCTGGGTCTTGGTCGGCGTGGGGCGGACCCGGCGTGAGGTGACGGTCGCCGGGGCCGCCATGCTGTCTAGTGCGGTGCCGAGCCCTGTGACAGTCGGATGCTCGTAGAGGTCGGCAACGGTCGTCTCCGGGAAGCGGCTCCGCAGGCGGGACACGATCTGGGCCGCCGTCAGGCTGCCGCCGCCCAGGTCGAAGAAGTTGTCGGCGCCCGACCGGACGTCGGCGCCGATCACCTCGAGCCAGAGCTCCGCGATCCAGCGCTCGGTGCCCTTGTCGAGCTGGGGCGCTTCCGCTGCACGGCTCGCGCCGGCGAGAGGCCACGGCAGGGCGTCCCGATCGACCTTCCCGGAGGTGCGTGTGGGGAGCGAGTCGACAACGGCGAGGCGGGGGACCAGCGCTGCCGGCAGCGACTCGCGCAGCAGCGCGACGGCCCGGGCCATCTCGAACGTGTCGGCGACGCTGAGATAGCCGACGAGCAGGTCATTGCCCGCCTGCGTCCTCCTGACAGCCGCGGCGGCGCTGACGACGCCGGGCAGCCGGAGCAGCGCACTGTCGAGCTCGCCGAGCTCGATCCGGCGGCCGCCGAGCTTGATCTGGTCGTCCGCGCGCCCCTGGAACAGCAACCCTTCACCGTCGAACCGCACCAGGTCTCCGCTGCGGTAGGCGCGTGACCAACCCAGGGACGGGAACGGCGCGAACTTCTCCTTGTCCTTCTCGGCGTCGAGGTAGCGGGCCAGTCCGACGCCGCCGATGATCAGCTCGCCGACCTCGCCCGGCTCCACCGGATGCCCGTCGGGGCCGACGACGGCCAGGTCCCAGCCGGCCAGCGGCATCCCGATCCGTACGGGTCCGCTTGCTCCGAGCCGGGCCCCGCACGCCACCACGGTCGCCTCGGTCGGGCCGTAGGTGTTCCAGACCTCCCGAGAGCCGTGGGCGAGACGCTCTCCGATCTCCGGCGGGCAGGGTTCCCCGCCGAGTATCAGCAGCCGGACGGCGGCCAGTGACTGGGTCGGCCACAGCATGACGAGGGTCGGCACCGTGGACACCACGGTGATCGCGTTCGCGACCAGCCAGGGTCCGACGTCCACGCCGCTGCGCACCAGGGATCGGGGCGCCGGCACGAGGCACGCACCGTGCGCCCAGGCGAGCCACATCTCCTCGCACGAGGCGTCGAACGCGACCGACAGACCGGCCATCACCCGGTCGCGAGGGCCGACCGGATCGTGGTGCAGGAACATCGTCGCCTCGGCGTCCACGAACGCGGCCGCCGACCGGTGGGAGACGGCCACCCCCTTGGGGGTCCCGGTGGAGCCGGAGGTGAAGATCACCCATGCGTCGTCGCCGGGCAGGGGTTGCTCGTTGGTCCTCGCGGGCCCGGCCGGTCGCCTCAGGGCGATGGCGAGGTCGTTCCCGATGACGGCGGCGACCGCGGCCTCGCTGAACGCCAGGCGCGCGCGGTCGTCGGGGTCCTCGGCATCGACGGGCACGTACGCGGCCCCCGCCATCAGCACTCCCATGATCGCGACGTACAGGTCGGAGGTGCCGGACTTGACCCGCACTCCGACCCGGTCGCCACGCCCGATACCCGTGTCGTTCAGCTCGCCGGCGACTGCTTCAGCGGCCTCGGCGAACTCGGCGTAGGTGAGCTGCTCGGCACCGCTCTCCAGGGCGCGAGCCCCGGGGTGGTCGGCGACGGTCTGCATGAAGATGTCGACCAGAGTCCGCGGCGGCGCCGCATCCTGACCGCGGAGCACAGCGCTTGGGGTGGTGACCGGGCTAACAAGGGGGTCGGTCGGCACGCCGGGAGTGTGGAGCAGTTAGGTGAACAGCAGGTGCCGATCGCCCGCGCTGCTACCCGCGAGACCAGCGGCGCAGGTTCGTGCGGGGCGGCGCTTTCCGGGCTGGCCGCGATGCTCAACACCGCCGCGAACCTGCGAGTGCACGCCTCCTGGGACACCGAGACGAACAGCACCGTGGTGGCGCTGCGGACCCTGGCTCGTCGCGCGCACGCGATGCTGAAAGAGGCACGAGAGCTACAGAAGGCGATCGTGGTCATCATCCGCAGCTGGCGTCCTGACCTGCTCGAGGAGTTCGGCGTCGGACCCATCGTGGCCGCGACGGTGTTGTGCGCCTGGCCCCACCCCGGCCGTATCCACTCCGAGGCGGCGTGCGCGATGCTCGCCGGCGTGGCACCGATCCCAGCGAACAGTGGGCAAGTCACCACCCGCTATCGGCTCAACGCACTGCACACCGTGGTCCAGAGCCGGATCCAGTACCAGCCAGCAACCCGCGACTACGTCGCCTGCCGCACTGCCGCGGGCAAGACCGGCCGAGAGATCAAACGGGGCCTCGCCCGCTACGTCGCCCGAGCCCTCTACCGCATGCTTGAAAGCGGAGCCGCCGCGGCTTGACGAAGATGGGAGCGTCGCAGTTCTTACACGCGCGCCTCGCGGCATCGTGCGCCGATGCCGATGCCGATGCCGAGTACGAGGAGGCCCGCCTGGCCATCACGTTCTTCAGCGTCCACCGCGAAGCCCCCGTGTTCGGCTGTCAGCTGCTGTTCGAGTGGTCACCAGGCCTCCGGATCTCGATCGTGACCGAGATCAAACCCGCAGGGAGGGTGGAGGATCGGACGCCGACGTGAGTGGCCCATCGGTGACCCGGCTGTAGTTCATGCGATGTTCGGGTCCGCACTGCCGGAGCGTTCACAACCTATTCCTGCGTCACTGATTTCGTGAGCGCCGTGATCGGGCACAGAAGTCGCTTCGTCGTTCATGTCGGACTGTTGGTTCTCGGCCTCGCGGCCGTCCTCGCCGTGCTGGCGCCGGCTTCGGCGCAGGCGCACGTCAAGTCGAGCACCGGCTATTCGGTCATCCGCTCCGACGGCGGCGAGGTCGACTGGACTCTCATCGTCGACTACCAACTCCTCGCCCGGTCATCGTCGATGGGCGGTGCGGCCGAAGACGCCGTCGACGACGCGCAGCGGCGGGCGGCCCTGAATGACCGGTTCGACGTCGTGCACGACTATGTGGCCGAACGGGTGGCAATCTTTCTCGACGACGTCGCCTGCGAGGGTGGACTCGTCGACACCGACCTGGAGACGCGCGACGCGGTGCCGCACGCGGTCCTGGACCTAAGGTTCACCTGCCCGGGCACCTCGACCGGCTCCTACCGGGTCCACTACGCCATGTTCGCGTCCAACGAGGGCATGATCGACGGTCATCTCAACCTGGTCGAGTACGACCTCGGTGACGTCAGTGGCGAGGCGATCTTCGACTGGGACGTGACAGACATCGTCGCCGGTGACCGCGCAGCCGTCGCCTCGATCGTGCGCTTCGTGACGCTGGGTTTCGAACACATCCTCACCGGGCTCGACCATGTCCTCTTCGTCGTGGCATTGATGCTCGGAGCGACCTCGATACGTTCGCTGGCGAAGGTCGTCACGATGTTCACGCTGGCCCACAGCCTGACGCTCGGGCTGGCCGCGCTCGGCTGGGTCAACCTGCCCGCCGACATCGTCGAGCCGCTGATCGCGGTCTCGATCGTCTATGTCGCGATCGACAGTCTGCTGGCCGGCCGCGTCCGCCATCGGCTCGCGGTTGTGTTCGCGTTCGGACTGCTCCATGGGCTGGGCTTCGCGAGCACCCTGCAGTTCACCGACACGCTGAGCTGGAGCCTCCTCGGTTCGCTCGCGAGCTTCAACGTCGGCATCGAGCTCGGCCAAGCAGCACTGGTCCTCTTGGTCTTCCCGGTCGTGCTGCTGTCTCGCCGGTTGCCCACCATCCGCCGCGTCCCGCTGGCCACGGCGGTCCATGTCGGAGCCACCGTGGTCGTCGCAGGTCTTGGCCTCGTGTGGTTCGCAGAGCGGGTCGCACTCGTCTGAGTGCCGCCCCGTCACATTTCCCCCACAACACAAGGAGACACCCCGTCATGTCCTTCTCCGACCAATTTTCGGCCGAGGCGATGGCCAGGGCCCGACTGGTCCTCGCCCTCGGGACCACCACCATGGTCGCCGCCGTGCTCGCGACCCCCCTCTCGTCAGCAGTCGCAGCGACCGTCGGCCCGGACAGCGCGATCGTGTCCGGCACCGTGTTCGAGGACCGCAACGGCGACGGCGTCCGCAACGACGGCGAGCCCGGCGTCGCCGACGTCATGGTGTCCGACGGCCTCAACATCGTGCGCACCGACAACCGCGGCGCCTACCGTGTCGAGCTCGACCCGGCGCGTCGGATCACCGACCTCGTCTTCATCACTCAGCCGGCCGGCTACATCGCGCCCCCGGACGAGTCGATGACCCCCAAGTTCTACGCCAACCTGGGCGAGGTCGCCCTCGGCGACGAGCGCACCGCCGACTTCGCCCTGGAGCGCAAGCCGGGCTCGGAGAGTGCGGAGTTCACCTTCGCCAACATCGCCGACCCGCACATCAACCCGCAGCTGCCCGAGCAGATCCGCGAGATCAACTCGACCAGGTCCAAGCTGGACTTCATCCAGATCAGCGGTGACTTGACCGAGGGCGGCACCGACGCCGAGTTCGACAAGTACAAGGCCGCCGCGGCCGGGTCGAGGCTGCCGATCTGGCCCGCGGTCGGCAACCACGAGTACAACAGCCGCAACGGCACCGGGTACGCGGCCCGGATCGACAGCTACCGCAGGGCCGTCGGCCCGGAGTGGTACTCGTTCGACTACGGCAACCGCCACTTCGTCGTCATCGAGAACAACGGCGCTGCCCCGTTCGAGGAGCAGCTCGACTGGTTCCGTACCGACCTCGCGGCCAACGCCAAGGACAAGCGGGTCGTGGTCATCACGCACCAGCCGATGAACATAACCTTCGGCGCCAACTCGACCTACGACCAGTACGGCGACCTGCTTGAGCAGTACGGCGCCGAGTTGGTCCTCGTCGGTCACGCGCACTCAAACGACACCGAGGTCAACAGCGAGTTCATCTCCACGGCCAAGCACGTGCAGACCAACTCCAGCTCCTACACGGTCGACCAGTCCCCGCGCGGCTTCCGCTACGTACACATGACGGGCAACCACTTCACCAACCCGTTCCGCATGTACGACATGGTCGAGACGATGGCCCTGACCAACCCGGTGCCCAACCGCCCGGTGGCGGCGGCTGCACTCGACGAGATCCAGGTGAACGCGTACCACACGGCCGACGAGGTCAGCCGGGTCATGTACCAGCTCGACGGCGAAGGCCCGTGGCGCCACCTGAATGCCTCCGGCGAGTTGTCGTGGTCCGCGGCATGGCGGGGTCCGCGTGCGACGGTCGGTGAGCACAGCATCGAGGTCAGGGCCGAGGCGCCCGGTGGCCGCGAGTGGTCGGAGACGTACTCGTTCACCGTCACCGACGGCCCCGCGCCGGCACCGACGGCGACCAACGACTGGTCGCAGCACCAGGGCAGCGCCCAGCACCGCGGCGTGGCCGAGCAGGACCTCGGTCGCGACCTCGATCTGGCCTGGATCTACAACACCCCCGGCACGTTCCTCAACGGCTCCCCGACGATCGTGGACGGCGTCGTCTACGCCGCTACCCGCGACGAGAACGGCCACGGCAACAGCGCCGTCCACGCCGTCGACCTCGCCACCGGCGAGCAGGTCTGGGAGTTCGCCACCGACACGTCGGTGAGCCGGACCATCGCCGTCCACGACGGCGTCGTCTACGCCCAGAGCATGCGGGCGAACCTGTACGCAATCGACGCCACGACCGGCAAGCTGCTCTGGAAGCGCTCGCCCGAGGCGGCCCCCACGCCCTACACCCAGCGCAAGCTGGGCGGCTGGGGCGTTACCGTGGCCGACAGCAAGGTCCTCTGGGCCCACGCCGAGCGCTACGGCTTCGGCAGCCGGGGCGCCCTCGAGGCACTTGACCCCAAGACCGGTGAGAACATCTGGCGCTCGCCGATGGTCAACAACGAGATGGCCGGCGGCACGCCGGTCGTCGAGGACGGTCGCGTCTTCGTCGGCAATGGCGGCGGCAACGGCGGCAAGGTCCTCGGCTACGACCTGAGGACCGGCGCACGGATCTGGGAGTCGTCCAACGTGCTCAGCGGCACTGGCAGCGGCACCCCGTCGGTCGCCGACGGCCGCGTCTACGTGGGTGAGGACAACTCGCTGGTGGCCCGTGACGCCGTGACCGGCGTCGACCTGTGGGTCCACCGGAGCGGCGGTCCCTCGCTGCAGTCCAACGACGCCACCCCATCCACCGCGGCCATCGCCGGCGACACGGTGTACATGGGCTTCCCCGACGGCCGGGTCACCGCGCTGCGCGCCGCGACCGGTGAGGTCGTCTGGAGCACGATGACGCCGGGCAACATCGACCAGGGCGGCGTGTTCGGCTCGCCAGTGATCAGCGGCGACACCCTCTTCATCGGTGCCAACAACGGCCACATGTACGGCTTCGACCGGGCGACCGGTCAGCAGGTCTGGGACTACGAGACCGGAGCCTGGAACGCCACCGGCTTCGCCGTGACCGGCAACACGCTGGTGTTCGGTTCGTGGGACGGCAACCTGTACGCCTTCACGAAGGGCGACTGAGTCGTCCGTGGGCCGGTCACTGCGGTGGCCGGCCCACACCCGCGTGGCCCGCGATTCATGCAGGCCGTCACGGACAACGCGGCGCGCGGTACCAGCACGTGCTGCCGAGCAAACGGCTCCCGGTCTTGGCGCCCCTCACAGAGCGGGGGCGAGCCGGTGCGCGACCATCACGTCACGGGCGTGGAACTCATCCACAGTGGTTTGCAGCAGGCGCCTCGAGGCAAATGGTGACAGGTACAGACGTCACGATGTCGCTCTGTCGGACTCCGTCGTGCGGATCAAGGACGAGGTCTGGGCTACGGAGAGCTTGGGGGCAGGCGACGCGCCACGAGAGCATCTTTCGCGGTTGGAAGGCCGGGTTGCCCACAGCGGCCAACGAAGGGCGACGGGACCGCCCACCTTCGGCTCGATCTGCTCCGCTCGTCCGCGTCATAGTGGGCACTAAGGGCTACGTCTTCAACGTGACTGCGCCCTGCATGGAACTACCGCAGGCTCGACTAGGTTGAGCAGGCCGAGGTGGAGCCAAGCGAACGTTTGCCCAGGTCAGCGTGCAGTGGTTTTCGTCACTGCGGTCAACACCGCAAGTACCTACTCCCAACGCTGAGCCGTGCGCCTGGCCGGGAAACCCAGGAGTGGGCCCGCCAGCCCATGCTGGGCCGGGGCACTTGTTCTGCGAGATACGGCTGGGTCATGCGTTGTCTAGATATCCCAGGTGGCTAACGCGTCAAGCGGCGACACCAGCGCGGTGCGCCCAGGCGGTGGCTTCGTCGTAGTTGGTGCGGTGCCGCAGGCAGCCGTCGAGGATGCCGACGAGGCGGTTGGATAGGGCCCGGAGTGCTTGATGGTGGGTGGCTCCGCGGGCTCGGTGGTGGTCGTAGAAGGCTCGGGCGCCGGGTGAGCCGTTCAGTGCGGCGAAGGCTTGTTGGTGCAACGCGTCGCCGAGACGTCTGTTGCGGGCGTACCTGGCCAGGACGACTCGTCGGGTTCCTGAGGTCTTGGTGATCGGGCTAGTGCCGGCGTAGTTGCGGCGGGCTTTCGCATCGAGGAAGCGGTCCTTGTCGTCACCGAACTCGGCTAGCACCCGGGCACTGAGAACCACACCGAGCCCGGGTTGGCTGGTGAGGATCTCAGCGTCCGGGTGCTGGCCAAAACACCGCTGCACCTCGGCTTCGAGCGTTGCGGTCTGGGCGACCATCGTGGTCAGCACCGCGACCATCGACCGGACGCTGATGCCGTATGCCTCGGTCAACGCCTCAGGCAACTCGAGCTGCTCGCTGTGGAGCGCGCCAAGGATCTCTTCGGCGCGGGACTGCAAGTTGCGCTGCCGGCCCGCCTTGCGCAACACACTGACCACGCGTGTACACGTCAGTGCTCTGCCCGTCCCGGGTGTTGGCGCGATGGTCAGCACCGCCAACGCGTCTCGTCCGGCCAGGTCATTGCTGAATGCCTCCAGCGCGGCGGGATAGAACTCTCGCAGCATCGAGCGGAGCTGGTTGGCCTGGCGCTGCCGGTTCCAGATCAACGTCTGGTGGGTGTGCGCCAATGTCTTGATGACCTCGGCCTGCTCACTGTCACCGGCCAACGGCCGATGGTGGCCACGGTCGACGCGGACGATCTCGGCGAGCACGTGTGCGTCACCGGGGTCGCTTTTGGCACCCGAGGTGGTGTGTCGTTCGCGATATCGGGCGACCTGTAGCGGGTTCAGCGCGTAGACCACGTACCCGGTCGCGACCAGTGCCTGGACCCATCCACCACGGTCGGTTTCGATCCCGACCACCACCGAGGCAGGTTCGGCATCATCGTCGAAGTGGGCGCTGAGCAACGCATGCAGCTGTGCCAGCCCGCCTACCCCTTCAGGCAGTCGCCGTCAAGCGAGCACACGGCCGTGCTCGTCTTGAAGCTCAACGTCGTGATGCGCCTCGGCCCAGTCGTCACCCAGAAACAGCACCGGCTTCCCTTTCCGTCGTGGAACAGATTCGTCCAGAGGAAGCCTGCAGCGCCCTAATGGTTCAGTGCTCACCACACGTAGCGGGGCACGGCATCCCAGCAGCCATCACGCCTCCTCGTTCACCGGCAGAGGCACGATCTAGACATAGACCTCGAGGGCCAGTAGCCGCGAGTGCTCATCCACCGGTGGACTCGGCCACCACTCTGGTCGAAACCGCGGTGGTGCGCACCCATTAGGTGGTCGGCATGACTCGCTCCTACTACGCGGATCGCGGCCGAAGAGTGCTCCCTGCGAGGGTCCGCAAGCGGGCTACAGGGAGTCGAGCCAGTGATGGCCCGGAGCCACGACCTCCAATGCGGATCGCATCCACGCCCGGCGCTCGGTGGTGAGCAGAGGCAAGGTCGCCTCGAAGTCGGGCTGGTCCTTAGGCCGCCCCAATCGGGCCTTGTAAACAAGGACGATCTCCGGCAGCAGATAGCGGATGCCGTCGGAGGCCGTCCAGGTCACCTCCGATACCTGTGCCAGGTGATCATCCAGGAACTTGTCGGTCCACTCGCCGCTCGAGGAGGGCGTCAGTGGAATGTCGAGAACCCACGGCGAGCGTGCGTCCCTCCTCAACCAGAGCTGACTCCGCGGCTCGTCCACCTGCATCCACCTGTCACCGAGTGGGTGCAGCACACCTCCGACGTTGTTCCACACATGCCACCGGCCCCGGAAGTGCTCCACCAGGGACCCCACGTCGGTCGACAGGATAGAGATGTCGGTGTCCTCGTGCTCGCGGCGGTAACCGGTGGCAGCCTCGATCGCCCAGCCACCGACCACCCACCATGGACGCTCGAACCCGTCGAATTCGTTGGCCGCCTCGGTCGGGGTCAGCGGATCCCAGTCGCCGTAGAGAGCCAGGAATGCGTCGTCCTCGGCCTGCTCACCTGCTGTCCGAATCAACGGCTCACGGTCGTCATCGGTCGCCACGGTGTCGAGGCTACGGCAGTCTGGGCGCCCGCTCGCTCATCCGCACGATGGTGCGCTCGTCGCGGCAGATCCGGGCGTTCGGGCCGTGGGCTACGCGGGTGATGCGACGGGACGAAGTCGAAGCATGAGGTCGTCGTCGGGTAGGCGCTGCACTTCCTCGATGGACCACGCCCGGCGAGTGTCTAACAACCCGAAGGCATCCCACTCGTAGTCCCCGATGTGCGAGAGTCGGCCCCGCACAGTCAGGTCCGAGCCGATCTCGATGTCTGATGCAGGTCCCGTAATCTGGCACTGCAGTAGGTCACCGTTCACCGACAACACCACGTCGGTTCCCGCATGACGAGGTCCGGAGCCCATGTCGGATTGGTAGTCCGTGGCCGTGACAACGGAGCCCGTCACGACATACTCGACCGCATCGGGGTCGGCGGGGGCTCAGTTAACTGGTGAGATGCGCTCTCGCGCCGGGGCTAGGGACGGCTCGACCGTTCCGCTGACACGGATTGCTTCATTCGAAAGGACTCCTCCGGCAACGGGTTGGTCGCCCAACTCCCAAGCCCTCACCCGCACCCACAGAGACCCGTCCCACTGAGATCGCACGTCCACTAGCGGATCATGTCAGCAGAGACGCCCGCTTATCGGCAGATCCGGACGCGCGTTGGTACAACGCTTGCGACAATTTGTCCGCGCGCACAAATCCCTGGCCGAGGGTTGCTCGGGCTCGGGTCCGCCGCGGGGGTACCCCACCCCCCCGGACAGTCTCAGACCGCTCGGGGGCGCGGGCGGGTAGGCGGGGGGTGGCTGGACGGGAGCCCTGCGCGGTCGCGCGAGAGACGGGGGAGGACACGCTTGGACGCGGGTAGTGCATGACATCCATGTGAACCCTGCACGCCAACAGTGCCCGCGAGGCTCTGGTGAAGATGTGGACCCTGCCGCTGCTGGCGGGTCCAAACATTCGAGCCCGCGATGGAGTGTCTCCCACGCGACAGCCAGGAGGTTCGGCCCGGATCCAACGTCGGGAACATCAACTCCTTCTTGCACTGGGATCAACAATCCCTCGCACTGAGGGCGCCTAAGGCTCTAGACGGAGGCCGTTTCCCTCGTGTTCATTGCCGACCCCGAGCGTGGTCTCCATTCGTTGTCGTGTCAGCGCGGTGGGCTCGGGTCCAGCTACTACTGACACCGCCGCGGCACTGCCAGTCTGACAGGAGAGTCTTGGCGCGTATGGAAGGACCCGTCCTGCTTCCGCGCGGCGTCGCCTGTACGGTTCTTCCGCCGTTCGCGGTCCGTCAGTACCGGTGGTAGGCGCGCTCGAGTCGCCTGGATCCCTGCTCCGGGAGTGGCGCATCCGGAACGAATGGACTCAGAGCGAGCTGGCCGACGTGGTCGGCGTGACTGCCGCAGCGGTCAGCGCCTGGGAGACTGGGTCCCGCCGGATCATGCTCGACTCTCTCGTCCGGCTCGATGCAGTCCTCGGCGCCGACGGCTGCCTGATCGATCTTGTTCGTGCGATCGGCTCGTGCGCGCTCGAGCCGCGTAGCCGCTGGGGCCACATCTTCGCGGAGCCCGGGCCGGCGTGGGTGTGGCTCCGAACGGCCGACGGGGCGAGGCTGCGGGGCACCTGCCACGGTGGCCTCCTGGGGTACGCGATCGATCACCCGCCCGGGCCAGGTGGAGTTTTCGCGGCGCTGCCGATGGCCGACCCGCGGTGGGACGTCCGGGTGGAGCTCGAGGGACCTGCCTGGGTCGACTTCGGGCGGGGTACGCCGCCGTCGTGGCTGGACCTGCCGATGCTGTCGTCGGTCGCGCTCGTGCTCACTAGGCCCCGGGACAAGGGCGTCGGCTTCTACATCGAGGCCGTGCGCCGGCGCGACCGGGGTGACCCCGACACGCTGCGCGACCGGCTCCGAATCCTCATCGGCGCCGAGCGATGGGATATCCTGGAACGGCAGGTGCTCGCGACGGACGCGCCGCCGACTGAGCCCCCGGGGCCGCCCGATGCCCCCTGGCCGCCGCGAACCGCGGAGGAACGACGCCGGCTCCACCGACTGCTGCGCGAGACCCGCGGACTGTCCCAGGTGGACGCGGCCGAGATGGCGACCCGGATCGCCCGTACCTCACGCCCGCCGACGGCGCCGTCGGTGCGGCCGGTGACCGCGATGCAGGTCCACAACTACGAGCACGGACGCACCAGTCGCACCCGACACCTGCCGGCACTGCTCGACCTAGCCTACGGCGGTTACGGGTGGACCTGCTTCGAGCGCGTCCCGGTCGCCCGGCGCAGCAGCACGAGGTTCGAGGTCCCGTTCCCCGGCTTCTGGCTGGGGCCGGTCACCCTCGCTGTGCGGCCGGCCGGCGTCGCGCACCCCGGGGGTCTCACCCTGACTTGGCCCACGCGCAGACGGGACCGGGCACTTCCGGCCCACGGCGGGGTGCTGGGGTTCGTCCGGCGCCCCGGTGACGGCACTCTCACCGTGGAGACGCCCGCGGGCTGGCTGGTCGAGGCCTGGATGGGCTACGACCCTGACGCCACGGACGCCCTCGGCGACTGGGTGCCGTACGGCCCGGAGGCCGAGGACCAGGCCGTCGAACTGCTCGAGGCGAACGTGCTCGGAGCGTTCGGCATCACCGCGTGTGACGTGCGCCATGCCCTTTCCGGTAACTGCGAGCCGGACGGCTCCTAGTCAACCCGGTTCGCGCAACGTGTTCTTTCACCTAGCTCAACACATCACTGCACTGGCCGCCAGTCAACGATGAGGACCGGTCGTGTTCCCCCGCCGTTCACGTACCGCCCGGAGGGTCCGGACCTGTCACTCGTGCACTCGCGCGGTTGCTCGGGCCCGCCTTGTCGCTGCCGGATCGTCGGCAACCACCCACCAGTCAGGAGCACTCTTCTCATGCGGGTTCTGCAACCCCAGCGCCGGCGGTCACGCCCGGTCAGCAACGTGGTCGCCCTCCTCGTCGCCACCCTGGTGGCCATCGCCGGGCTGAGCGTCGCGCCCACAGCCGCTCATGCGGCTGACGACGATGTCGTCGCGATCCCCGACGCGAACTTGAAGGCGGCGGCCAACAAGTCGATCAGCACGAGTCGTTCCGCCACGCAGGACATCACCTACGCCGAGGCTGCGGCGCTGACGAGCTTGACCAACAGCGGGAACACCGGGGCCGCGGCTGGGATCGCTGACCTGACTGGGCTGGGGGCGTTCACGAACCTGACCAGTTTCGTCCGGCCCGTCGCGGTGGCTCGCTATGACACCTTCGGTGACCTGTCCCAGTTCGCCGGGCTGACGAAGTTGAACATCCTGGCACTCAACGGGACGGCAGCCGGCTCGGCAGGGCAGGTCAGCGACCTGTCTCCGCTGGCCAACTTGACCGCACTGCAGCAGTTGACCGTCGGCAGCCACCAGCTCACCGGCCTGAGCACGCTGCCTGATTTGCCGAACCTGACCGCGCTGACCCTGAGCAACAACAAGATCACCAGTCTGGCCGGCATCCCCAGCCTTCCGAAGCTGGTCACGTTGAACCTGCTCAACAACGGCATCAAGGACGTCACTCCGCTGGTCGGCAAGTTCGACCCCGAGGTACTCGCCACCATCAACCTTTCCGGCAACAAGGTCACCAACGCCTCCGCGCTGGCCCCGCTCGGCGAGAACGGCGCGAGGCTCGGTGCCTCGTCGAGCTCGGGAACAGGTTTGGTCCTGACGAGGAACCGGATCAAGGACTTCTCTGCCTTCTCGTCTTGGGTCAAGCCCCCCACGTCGAGTCAGGTGAACGAGCAGTCGGTCTACGCGGGCCCCTACCGGGCCGGTGGGATCAGCGTCACGCTGAAGGACGCGGACGCGACCGTCGTTCCCACCGTCGACCCGGCCGCCGGCGCCTACGACCCGGCGACCGGCAAGCTGACGATCACCGACCCCGCCGCCGAGAGCGTCGTGGTCTCCCCGAACTGGACGGTGCTCTTCAACAATCCGCCCGTCGACCCGGGCGACGAGACCGGCCCCCAGATCGAGGTGGCCGAGTGGCCCACAACCACCCCCCCCTATGCGCCGCTGACGGACGCCCCGCAGATCGGCCAGACGCTCCGCGTCAGCGACCCGGGCTCCACCTGGGCCACGATTCCCTGTGCGGAGTTCTCCTACCGATGGCTGCGCGACGGCGAGGAGTTCGCACCGGTCCGCAACTGGGTCGTGGACAACTCCGACTTCGGAAGCGATGTCTTCACCGGCTCTGACGAGCTGGGCGGCTCGGGTCAGGACAACGACGTTCTCGGCGGTGCGTACACAGTGTCGGCGACCGACGTCGGGCACGTGCTCTCGGTCCGCGTCACCTGCGATGCCACCGGTGTGACGAGCTCCTCGACCCCGACCGCGGTGGTCACCGCCGAGGCACCCGAGAAGCCCGTCGTCCAGGACCTGGAGGCCCCCACCACGTTCGGGCAGACCACCGGCGAGGACCGCACCTACCGGTCCGCCCCTCGGTCCGGCGTGGTGGGTGACCCCACCAACCCGACCATCCCGATCTACATCGGCCAGCTCGGCGCCAACGGCACCCTGGTCGACCCCACCCAGCTCACGGTCGCGCTGACCAACATCCGCAACGTCGCAAACCCGGTGAGCGGGTGCCAGGCGTGCCCCCCGCCCGGAGTGATCTCGGCCGACGAGGTGGCGATCACCGGGACCGGCGCGGAGCGGACCATCGTGATCACCCCCACCCAGGCCCCGGCGGTGGCTGACCTCAGGTTCACAGTGACCGGGACCACCGGCACGACCACCACGTTCGAGGTGGGCTACAAGACCTCGATGGCCACCACCGAGACCTCGCGGGTGCTGCTCGGCGTCAGCGACGCCTCGAGCGCCATCGGGGTCGGCGACGGCTACCTGATGGTCGCCGACGACGAGAAGCGCTCGATCCGGCTCTACAACGCGGAGGTCTCCGGCCGCGAGGTCTCCGAGTTCGGGCTCCTGGGCGGCAGCCGCGGCGACACCAGCGAGCTCGACGCCGAGTCCGCGGCCCGCAAGGGCGACTCGATCTGGTGGTTCGGCTCCCACGGCAAGGACAAGGACAACAAGAACCAGCCGTCGCGTCAGCAGATCTTCCAGACCACGCTGACCGGCACCGGCGCCGAGGCCCGCCTCACCCAGACCGGCACCGTCTACACCAATTTGAAGAACGACCTCATCGAGTGGGACCAGAACCACGGCAACCGGTTCGACCTCGCCGCGGGCGGCAGCGAACAGGGTCATTCGGTCAACGCACTCGACGGGTTCAACATCGAGGCCGCCGAGTTCTCCCCCAACGACAGTGCGCTCTACCTCGGCTTCCGGGCCCCGATCTCCCCGACCACCCCGGGCGGGAAGGCACTGATCGTGCCCGTCACCAACCTGGAGGACCTCACCGCCGGAACCGCGACCAAGGCCCACTTCGGGGAGGCAATCCTGCTCGACCTGGGCGGAGACAGCATCCGCGAGATCCGCAAGAACGCCCGCGACGAGTACCTCATCCTCTCCGGCAAGCCCGGTGAGCCGACCGCGGGCGAACAGGGCCCGAAGCCCCAGACCCTGTGGGCCTGGAACGGCGAGCCCGGCACCGCCCCGCGCAAGCTCACCACCCAGGTCCCCTTCGATGTCCAGCCCGAGTACACCGACAATGCCGGCGCCTGGGAGGGCATCGGCGAGATGCCCGAGCGGCTCACCCCCGGCGCCCCGGTCCGCCTGATCATGGACCAGGGCTACGACGTCCTCTACAGGGGCGGCGGCGAGAACAAGGACGACGGCAACGACTACACCAACAAGGCCCGCACCGACATTGTCACCCTCGCCGGCCCGGCCGGCACAGTCGCCGACCTGTCCGACCCGGGTGCATTCCCCGACCAGGTCGTCAACAGCATCGGCTCGGCCCGGACCGTGACGGTCACGAATGCCGGCTCGAACCTGCTGTACGTCGGTGCCGTCTCCACCTCCGGTGCCGATGAGTCGGCGACCGACTTCCTGGTCGCCGGCAACAGTTGCACCGGCAAGACGCTGGATCCCGAGGAGACCTGCACCATCCAGGTGCGGTTCGCCCCGTCGCGGGTGAATGCCACGTCAGAGGCCGAGCTCGTGGTCGAGAGCGACGTCCCCGGCGGCAAAAGCACGGTGCCGCTCACCGGCAAGGCGATCGCCGCGCCGCCGGGTGGCGGTGGCGGTGGCGGTGGCGGTGGCCCGACCGTCCCGCAGAAGGTCAACCCCGCGGTGAGCGCGGGCTCGACCACGGTTTCGGCGGGCGAGCCGGCGTCGATCACGGTGCAGGTGACCGGCAGCGGGTCGGCCCAGCCGACCGGTGCGGTCACCCTGCGCAACGGCGCCCAGAGCGTCGGCTCGGCGACGCTGGCCTTGGGCTCGGCGACCCTCACGGTCCCGGCCAGTGCTCTGAGCGACGGGGTCAACCTGTTCACCGCGGAGTACGCCGGCGACTCGGCGTACAACGGCTCCGGCGCGCGGGTCCTGGTGACCGTCGACAAGGCCACGGCGAAGGTCACCGCGAAGCCGACCGGCAAGGTCGTCGCCAAGAGGAAGGCGGCACTGAAGGTCACGGTCAAGGGTCCGGTGGGCATCACGCCCACCGGCCTGGTCACGGTCCTGGCCGGCGGTAAGGCCACCACGGTGCGACTGACCCACGGCCGCGCCACGGTGCGAGTCACCTTCAAGAGCGCGGGCAACCGCGCGGTGTTCCTCTCCTACGCGGGCAACGCCGACCTGTCCGAGGCCACGAGCATCGTGAAGGTCAAGGTCAACCCGGCCAAGAAGAAGAAGCACAAGCACGGCCGGGCGACCGGAACCGGGCTCACCGCCAGCGCGTGGCGGGCCAAGATGGCGCCCATCCTGAACTAGCGCCACAGCACCACACTGGTCCCGCCCTCCGCGAGGAGGGCGGGACCAGGCACGTGGTTGAGGAAGCAGAGCATGACCCCGCCGGCAACGGGCCACAGAACGTACCTGCTCGATCGCGCCGGTATCACGGCTCAATGCCACCGTCGTATCTCGCCGGGGCACTTAGGTTTGAATCGCCCTTTGTATGATGGAGGCTCGGGCTAATCAAGCGCTGCCTAACCCGCTACGTCGCCCGCGACCTCTACCGCCTGCTCAAAAAACGGGCCGGGCTCGCGGTGCTTGGAGCGGTGCTCGGAACGATCATCGCCATCCAATTCGGCTGACCCGGTCGCGGCGGAGACGCACTCATCGCGGCAGATCCGGGCGAGCGCGGCCGCCCTCGACGCGGACACAGCCCAACCACGATCACTCCTATGATGCGCAGATGGAGAAAGGCACCGACCTGGGACCGGTTCCCATTGCCTGGTGGCGCTTCCTGCTGGTTGGCGCGATGTGCGTCGCCCTGTACTTCGGCATCCGGGCTGTGTCCACGACTCACCAGACGCACCCGGCGTTTTTCGTCCCGGCCATCCTTCTCGGTGGGGCCCTTGACCTCCTGGCCGGGCGACGAGAAGTGGCTGTGCTGAGCTGGCCCAAGCGGACTGGTCACCGCGGACGCAGAAGCCGCCGTGCCGTGTCCAAGTCCGCCGCTCGTTCCTACGTGGCCGGTCTCGTGGGTGCCGGCTTGATTCTTGCCCGATCGCTTTCGTCCAGCGTGATGGAGTGGATGATGCTTGGGACGGTCGCACTGGTGGTGGGTGGCGCGGGGCACGCCTGGGTGATGGAACGCCACTACGAACAGGCGGGGGGCAGCCTCGCTGAATGATGTCGCAAGCCAACTCCGCCACGAGGCCACGGAATGGCAGACCCGCGCACATCGCGGCAGATCGGGACGTTGCATCCCGACGTGGCAACAGGTACTGCAGCAAGGGTCTCTGAAGCGTGGTCAGTCGGACCCGGAGTAGAAGCCGTTATCGCCAGGAAAGGCACAGTCGGCTTCGACAACCTCTAGGCCGGTCATGCCAGCATCAAGCAAGACCTTCCGGACCTCCCCGCTGATCGCCACTCGGCCCGTGCGTCGGCCTCGGTACATGCTGTGCACCGGGCCGGGAGTATCGACGTCCTCCAGTACCGACAGATAACCTTCGACGGGCGATCCGTTCCTGTAGCGGATGTCAGCTGGCCAGGTCTGTAGACGAGCGCCGCACGACTCGAGCACCGCACACATGCGTTCGCTGTAGACCTTCAGCCCGTCCCCGTACTGCCACAACGCGTCAACCAGGCGCTTGCCGTAATGCCCCGGAAGCGGCATGAAGTACCACTCGACGTCGTGAACTCCCGGTGGTCCTTCGATGGCCAGGATCTCGTGAACCGGCTCTCCCGACGGTGCCTCCCAGACGCCGTACTCGGGCGCCGAAGGCCCTGTTAACGACACCCACAGATCTCTAGTCGCAGCAGCCGCGCACATGGCATACCAACTCACGGTCAGGAACATAGCGCCCCACGGCTGTTGTAGGACGTCCAGATTCCCAACGCGGACGACACCCGATACCGATAGGCCGCACATCCGCTCATCGGCTACTTGTTTCATTGACCCAGGACCGGTGCCTGGCGAGCCGTTGGTTCAGATGGCGATGGGACGAGTCCCGAGGTGACGAGTACGGCCACTGGGGTCCGTTGACATGGCTCTTCGAGGTCGACGCCGACTCCTGGCCGCTCCGCCAGATCGAGATATACGACGCTGGCCCATCTCTTCGCTACGGCCCTGACCACGACGAGATTGAGTACGGCTTCCTCGGTAAGGCGCGCCTGGACGAGGCCGAGAACTGGCCCCTAGACGAGATCACGGCCAATGAGTTCGAGGCGGCGTGGATCGATCGCCGGTGAACGTCCTCATCTCGGCACGTTCGGATGTTTGGCTAGCTGCCTGAGGCCATGTAGGCCGCGAGGATGTAGTTGGGATGGCGATCGAGGTTCTTGCGGGCACGGTCCTAGCGCATGGTGGTTCGCGGATCGGCGTGGCATGCGGCGATCTGCACGTCGCGCAGGTCCACCCCGGCATCCAACATCGTGGTGACGAAAGTGTCGCAGCATGTGGGGGTGCACGCGCGGGAGCTCCATCCCGGTGGTCTCGGCCAGTCGTCTGAGCCGTCGCGTTGCGCAGTGTCGATCCATCCGGGTCGCGCGTCGTGTCAGCAGGATCGGGCCGTCCTCGCGAGCGTCGACGGCTCGCTCGATGGCGCGACCTACGGCCGGAGGGAGCGGCACGAGCACAACCTTGCCGCCCTTCCCGCACACACGCAGAACCCGGTGACCGTGCTCCTCACCCAGGTCGTCGATGTTGCTGCCAGTGGCCTCGAAGATCCGTAGCCCAAGTAGGCCAAGCATGGTGACCAATGCGAAGTCGTAGGTGTTGATCGAATCCTTGGCAGCGCTGAGCAGTGCCTCGAACTGGAGGTGGCTCAGTCCAGGGTCGGGGACTCCGGTGGGACGTTGGGTCGCCGGAAGTACTCGGCGGGCGAGTGCTCCAGTGCTCCGTCGATGACGCAGGTGCGATAGAACCCCGCGACCACTGACATCCGACGAGACACCGTCGATGGTCGGTACCGGCGCACCTCTTGAAGCCATCGCACGTACAGCTCGACATGGGGCCGTGAGGCAACGAGTGGGTCGAGCCCGTGGGACTCGCACCAGGTGAGGTGGCCCCTGAGGTCTGACTCGGTGTGGACACGGGATTGACCCTCGAACCGCGCCAGATAGGCAGCAACGGCCAGCCGCAGGACAGGGGTCGTGGAGACGACGACACCGGAGACGGCCGGGCCCGAGTGAGAGTTCTGCACCCCCTATTGCTCAAGCCACCGGCCCGCTCGTCAAGCAGCAACAGAACTCACGATCCGCGGCAGATCCGGGCAAGCGTAGCCGCCCGCACGCGGCAGGAGCGGACGCTTCCGAACGGGCGAAGGCAAGATAGCCGCCCGACCCGCAGTTGAGTGCGCGCGGGGGAGCCTTGCCGTCGGAACCGTCGGAACCGTCGGAACCGTGGGCATCCGGGTCGAGGACCGTCACGTTTACGGCGTGCCCCGCCCCGCCCCACACCAGGACCCGCCTTCGAGGACCGTGTCACGACCACCGACGGTTCCTCGGTTCCGGCGCCGGCATCGGAAGCCGCGGCGTCCGTTCGTTTCGGTGGCTGCGTCAGTGCTGCCCTGTGGCACGATCACGACATGACGACGGATCGGGCATCGCGAGTGGTTTCAACGGGGCTCGCAGCGATGTGCGTAGCTGTCGCCGCCGTGGGCTTTTGGGTGGTGGCGCGCGCGTTGGCCTTCGCCCTCGGGTGGGCCGCCGCCACCTCGGTCCTGATTGCGGGGCTCGTGGCTCTCGTCGTCGTCGGCTTGTTCGTGGCTCGCAGCCGCGGCCCGCGCCGCCCCTCTACTTCCTGAACCGAAGCACGGGTCCCGGGCGAGCTTGAGGAGCTCTGACAGCAAGGGAAGCGACATCAAACGCGGACGGGCGGACACGAGATGAGCGAAGAAGGGCCAGCGCCTCGCAGCCGGAGGGGGCCGCAGGCGGGTCTGTGGGTCGTCCAGCAGGGGGCTGGACTTAGGTTTTGGCAACGGGGCTTAGCTGTGGCCACGCTCGCGGTGGTCCTGGCCGGATCGATCTTCGCCTTCGTGAGCTCCGGCGACGAGCGTGCCGCGACCAACAAGTGCGAGCAAGCCGTACGGGACCGATTGAGAGCTCCCTCCACGGCAGAGTTTGGAGAAGCCTCCGCAGAGGGGACCAACGACCCGTTTGAGCGTGTGCCGGACGGCCAGTTGTGGGTCGTGGAAGGCGGGGTTGATTCGGAGAACGGGTTCGGGGCGATGGTCCGCAACTACTACAGCTGCCGCATGACGCATGACAGGGAACGCTGGCAGCTCATCTCTGTGAACTTCAGCGGCGAAGGTGCCGATGGTTTGGGCTGAACCGCTTATCCCAGCAGGGATGCAGTGGGCGGGGCGTCGCAGATCGCCCCCACCGACACGAACCTTCACCTCACCCCTGTCAACCACTCGACAACGGGCAAAGGATGCACGGACATCGGCATGAGAGTGCACACGCGGCGGTGTGACTAGGGGCGGCCTACGACGCCTGAAGGTCAGCCTCACCGGGGGTCTGCCCCCGCATCGGCGCTCGGATGTCGGAGTGGCACCAATCCGCCGCGGCCTTTGAGATGCAGTGACTTTCGTTGCTGCGGTCAACATCCGCGATTGGGCGGATGAGAGGTCCTATCCACCTATGTGGCGAGGACGCCGGGAGATCAAATCGCGGCGAAGAATTGCGACCTTTGCCGTGCCGTGCTGGCTGACAGGCGTTTCTGTCACCTGACCGTGAAGCAGACCCCGTGACCTTCTCCGCGACGTCGCCCGCCTCATCAACCGAGCCGAGGACTAGCTGCATGAACCCGTCTGGAGCGTCCCGGTCGCGGGCCGTGCTCAACGCGGCGCCCCTGGTGGTCGTCGCAATCCATGGCGCCAATGAAGGAGTTCGTCCGAACTCAGCCTCCAAGCCAAGCTGCTGTCCCAGCTCAGGCACACGGCAGCAGCGCGGGCTCTTGGCGGCAAGGTCGCCCTTGCCCTGACAGCGGCATGATCGGTCTCACCTGGTGGCACTCGCGCTCCAGCCGGTGGTATCGAGGACGCGGTCTGCAACCTGCTGCGACGTGAGTCCATCAGTGTCGATCACTAC
This sequence comes from Nocardioides sp. LHG3406-4, assembly GCF_049897745.1. Taxonomy (NCBI): domain Bacteria; kingdom Bacillati; phylum Actinomycetota; class Actinomycetes; order Propionibacteriales; family Nocardioidaceae; genus Nocardioides; species Nocardioides sp. LHG3406-4. The sequence continues at coordinate 41,631 of NZ_JAFCWV010000001.1, read as the reverse complement.
CCCTGGCAAGGGTTGCCTGGTGACGCGGGCCTCATCCGCGTCCCCGGCTGCAACGGTGGGTTCCATCTCGTGCGCGCTGTACCCCAGCAGCATGCCTCGTCGGAGCACCCGGCGTCGCCGTTCCTCGGAGCCGATGCGCAGCCGGACTACGGTCCAGTCCGCATCGGGTATCTGGCTCGTCACCAGGTTGATGAGGCTGGCCGAGTCCAGTCCGCCAGACACGACAAGACACCGAGCGCCGTGCGCTCGGAAGACTTCCCAACAAGCCGACATGGCGGCGGCCTTGACCCGGAAGTTGTCCGGGTCGTCCGCAGGCGCAGGGTGGGACATGCCTACGTCATCCAAGTCGAGTCGCGCCGTCGGTGTTCCACCCTGGTAGAGGCGAGAGAACACGTGGTACGAAGTATCCGACTTCCCGGTCCCCATGGCGCCGATGAGTAACAAGGCGGGGGTTCGGAAGGGCTGGCTGGTCGGCGTCCTCACTCGGGCAGTGTGGCGGATGCGGCCTGCACGTGTCGCTCGACTTACGCACGCTCATCGGGCTAGGTCAGTTCCGGGGCGCGGTGGATAGACGCAGGGCTGAACGCGTGCATCGCTTCATGTTGAGGCTATGTCACCGTCTGCGGGCGCGAATCAGGTAGACAACCAGCGCCACTCCTGCAGCAATGACGAACGCGTTGACGAGTGGGTTCGTCACTGAATCGTTCAGGTCCAACAGATAGTTGGCGGCCCATAGTCCGGCGAGACCGATCACGAGGACGAGACAGAACAAGCCAACAGCGCTTGCGATCACGACTGTCTTCTCGTCACGTTGTTGTTTGGGCCGCACCCGTTCATCTTGCCTTTCACTGGTGGTCGAGCGCACACGCATCTCGACCGACATGGATCAAAGCGGCTGGCGTCGACCGAAAGGTCAGCCAGACGGTGGCCGCTCGCGGCGCGTCGACCCTGTGCCAGTTCTAGATGCTTAGGTGGATAGCCGTTCAGTCGCCGCGACGGCAAGTGAGTTGGTGCCTGCCGGGAAGTCCTCGTCGCGTGGGTACGAGAACGACGAGCACAACAGGATCCTGCGGCGATGGGATACTCGTAGCGATGCCTACTGCGCGCAGACCCCGTCGGCCCGATGTCGCTGCAGCCGAACTCATTGGAGGCGTTGAGAAGCGCCATCTCGTCCTGGCTGACTACGACGCCGCCTGGCCGGAGGCGTACGCCGGACACGAGCGACGCATCCGCGGTGCGGTCGGCCCCACCGTCCAGTCGAGCACCGAGGACCTCTCCGAAGGGCGCGTTCGGACATCTGTGGGAACAGACGCTATGCGTCATTGGTGAGCGGCTCGGCGAAACTTTGGGGCGTTCCCTTGAGACGTGGCGGCCCGTGACCCGATCCCCACTGGGTCGCTGCAGTCTGGACGGCGCGACCACCTCACACCGGATCCCGGCCGCGTTCAACGACCGGGACAGCCCGAACCCGGTCGGGCCGGCCTCGTAGGCCACCGCCACCGGCCCGGCCAGGTCACCGAGCCAGGATCGGATGTGCTCGTGCGAGGGGGTCAGCTTCGCCTGGACCAGCTCGCCCGTGACGCCATCGATCGCTGCTGCCGCGACCGATCGGGCGTGCACGTCGAGCCCAACGCTCGTACGCTCGGCAAACACCGGGGCCTCCCACAACTGGGTCAGCGGCAAGTCCGCCTGTCGGGACAGCACCGCCGCGAGATCGCCCAGCGCTACCGAGCATCGGGAGCGAGCCGCGCCAGTGAACGGAGAGTCGAGACAGGTCGGCGCAGACCTATTCGCCCGAGCAGTTCCGCGGCGGGTCGGAGGTCACGTCAAGAGTTCGCAGCCGAGCCAATCCTCGGCGTTCTTCACGCCGGGCAGTGCGAAGAAGTATCCGCCGCCGACGGGCGAGATGTAGTCGACCAGCGGCTCACCTGCGAGGCGCTTCTGCACGGTGACGAATCCGGCGTCCAGGTTGCGCTGGTAGGCGACGAAGACCAGGCCCATCTCGAGGTTGCCGTTGAGGTCGATGTCGGCGTCGTAGTTGTAGGCGCGGCGCAGGATGCGGTTGGCCTCGGTCTCGTGGGTGCGCGGATTGGCCATCCGGATGTGAGAGTCGAGGCGGGTGACGACTCCGGTCGGATCGGTGGCGAACTCGGGGATGTCGGTCTCCTTCCGGCCGCCCATCGGGGCTCCGGTATCCCGGCGGCGCCCGATCATCTTCTCCTGCTCGCCGATGGTGACCCGGTCCCAGAACTCCACGAACATTCGGATGATCCGTACTACCTGGTAGGTCCCGCCGTTCGCCCAGGCGGGCTCGCCAGCGCTAGTCCAGACGAGGCGGTCCACCTCCTTGGCATTGTTGACGTCGGGATTGGAGGTGCCGTCCCTGAAGCCCATCAGGTTGCGCGGTGTCCCGTCGGGCCGCGGCGGTGAGGCGAAGCCGTCGATGCGCCAACGCGGTTGGAGTGCTCCGCGGGCGTGTCGGGTCAAGTCGCGCAGCGCATGCAGGACGGCGTCCTGGTTCTCGGCGCATACCTGCACGAGGACGTCGCCGTGGCAGCGCGCGGGGTCAAGGTTGTCGTCCTGGAAGGTGTCCATGGGACGCAGCCGTGCTGGCTTCTGGTCGGCCAGGCCGAAGCGTTCGTCGAACACGCTCGAGCCGAACCCGAACGTCATCGTGAGGCCGCTCGTAGGGACGTCCGGACCGAGCACTCCCGAGTCTGCGGGTGGTGCGGTGTTGCCCATCTGTGGAGGGGTGCCCCCCGAGGCGAGGAAGCGAGCCCGGTCGGTCAACGCTCTCATCGCCTCGGCGAGCTCGGCCTTGGAATCGACGACCACGTCCATGGCGAGGAAGGCGGCGGCGGCCTGGCGCGGCTGGAGAATTCCTGCCTGGTGCGCACCCTCAAAGTCGTAGGAGGTGCGGACACCGGCCGCGGGATCAGCACCGTCAGCCGCGGTCTCGGCGACAGCAGCGGTGAGTCCGACAGCGCTGCCGACAGCCGCGCCGCGGAGGAAGTTGCGGCGGTTCATCGTCATGAGGCCCTCCTGGGCTCGAGTACGACGGAGACGGGCGCGAGCAGTTCAGTCAGCTGCGAGATCGCCGCGTTCACGCGCTGGCGGGCAGGTCGGGCCAGCTCGCGGATGTCGCTGGAGCCGGCCTGGGCGATCGCGTCCCGTGCTGCAGCGATGCCGGCGTCGATGGGCCGGAGGTCGATCCTGCCTTCCAGAGGTGGCTGCATGATGTCGAGCACCTGCACCGTGCCATCGAGGTTTGCAGCCACGGACTCCAGTGACGCGTGGGAGCCGAAGTCGTCCTCGCCGGTCAGCGACATCTGCAGAGAGTTCTCGGTGATCTCGTGGGCACGGATCGAGAACGTCAATGCGTCGATGGAACCGGGCGCGACCTTAATCTCTGGAGCCGTGGGATTCTCCTCGGGGGGCAGCACCATCAGCGCGGCCAGGCCACGCACATCTGTCACCAGCCGGTCGGCGAGGGCGACCAGTGCCTGCGGCTTGGCCGCGCCCCACAACCCATACTCGATCGCGTGGAATCCTGTCCAAGCCGGGTCATGCGTGCCCCGCCGTAGTCCGTACGGTAGGCCGTTGATAGACCAATCGAGATCGCCGAAGGCGCCGTAGGCTGCGCCAAGCCGTTCGTACTGGGCGTGTCCGTCGCGCCACGCCGCCTGTGCCTTGACCCTGTCTCCGGTCGATAGCGCGGCGCGCATGCTCTGCACGTCGCGGACTAGTGCGGGAAGCTGGGAACTGACCCAGGTCTGGTAGTCGCGTATCGGTTGCGCGAGATCGTCGAGCGTCACGGCACTCACCCCGGTGGCCGCACCCGGCGGCGTCTCGCCGGTGAGGTGGAGCGTGGGTCCGCGAACCGCGCTGGAGGCCTCAAGCAAGCACTGGATCGCGTAGTCGCCCGGACTGAGCGCGATGTCGAGGTTGGCTGTGGAGCCCGCTGCCAACGGTTCGATGTCGGCGAAGATCGCGCCCGTGGGAGCTCCCGCCCGGCCGACGCCGACGATGCGGACCTCGCCGTTCTGGTTGTCGGAGTTGGTGAATGAGAGGTGGAAGCTCCCGGTGCTGCTCGGTTGCCAGCCCTTCCCGCACCCGAGGACCGAGACGTTGACTGTGGATGAGGGCGACCTCACGAGGGCCTCAACCGCATCGACGGCATCGGCCGTGTGGCTGGAGCACGCGACGAGCAACCACCCGCAGCTTACGAGCATCAGGACGGCGGCACGTCGGTCGGTCACTAGGAACATCCTCGGTGAGGGGTTGGAGGGGTGGGGGGGGGGGGGGGGGGGGGGGGGGCGCCCCCCCCCCCCCCCGCACCCGGTTGCCTCAGTGTTTGTCGCCGACCTTCGTCGCGAACGTCAGGTCGTTGACCACCGCGTCTCGTGTGCCGAGCGGCCGCAGGCCATAACTGTGCTCGATCGTGGCGAGGATCGACGTCGTGTCATAGACCGTGTGGTCCACACCCGACTTGCCTAGCTTCGCGCCGATGACGAGTGCGGGGATACGGGTGCCCGGGCCCCACGCGTCGACAGCAGGAGGAGCCACGTGGTCGTACTGGCCACCGAACTCGTCGTAGGTCACCACGATCAGGGTGTCCTTGCCGTCACGGCCGTTCTCGATCGTCTTGATCAGGTTGACGAGGTGGTCGCTACCGGTCGTCTCGCTCGCGTAGCCCGGGTGCTCGTTCTCGGTGCCGTACGGCTTGACGAAGGAGACGGCCGGCAGCTCGCCCGACGCGGCGGCGGCCATAAAGTCGTTCTCATCCTTCAGGTGCGAACGACCCGAACCGCCCTCGGCGTAGTTCTTGAAGTAGTTCAGCGGCTGGTGGTGGTACTGGAACGCGGCGCCCGGGTGGCCGGCCACGGCGTCGTCCCAACCGCCGGAGTACCAGTTCCAAGACACCTTCGCGTCGGTGAGACGGTCACCGATGTTGGGGTAGTCCGCGTCGTCGATGAGAGGGATCGCGGCGCCGCCGCCGTGCGGAGCGCTCGTGGACTGGATCGTGTTGACGGCGAAGTGGCCGCAGGCGGCCTCACGGTCGTTGACCGTCGGCGGTGCGCAGACCTTCGTCTCCTGGCTGTCGGTCGTCGGGAAGCCGGACGCGTCGAGTACGGAGTTCACGCCACCGAGCGCGCCGTTGCTGGAGTCGACCGGGGCGCGGCCGGCGACCAGGAACTGGTGGTTGAGGAAAGAACCGCCGAACGCCGCCTGGAAGAAGTGGTCGGCGAGCACGTAGTTCGGCGCGTCGGCGCTGTGCAGGTACTTATAGATCGGGAGCTGCTTGGTGTCGTAGTAGCCCATCGTCAGGCCGGCTGCGTCAGAGCCAGCGACGTAGCGGTTCTGCTTGCCGCCGTCGATCTGGTACTGCTCCTGATAGAAGCGGTGCACGATGTCCTCGGTGCAGCCGCCGGCGACCGCGTTGGCGTCGGTCGGCCGAAGGCCATGTGCCTGCGCCGGGAAGGCTACGGCACCGTTCAGAGCGCAGGTCTTGTCCGAGGGCTGGATGTAGTCGTTGACCTGAAAGGTCTTGTTCGCGAACTTGGTCGGGTCGGTGCCACAGGCATCACCCGAGGTCGGGCCGGCGGCGAGGATGTTGACGTCGTTCTGCTCCAGGCAGCCGTAGACGTTGCCAGCCTTGTCGACCTGCGGGGTGCCGGTGGCGGTGCGTCCCTCGACCGCCTGGCCGTTGACGTCACCCCAACCGCCGTAGAGGTTGTCGAACGAGTGGTTCTCCTCGTAGATCACAACGAGGTGCTTGTAGCCGCCCGGCAGGCCGGCCGCGCCGTGGGAGGGGTCGGCTTGCGCCGTCTCGGCGACCAACGAGCCCACCGCGGCGACGCACACGGCGGCCACGCTGGCGCCGAGCACGATCCGGGAACGCTTCCCGGTAGTGCCTCTGAACATGACTTGTTGCCTTTCGATCGAGGTGTCACAAGCAGTTGTCGAATCGAAGTCCGACGCCCGCGCGAACGGGACCTTCACGGGCTTCCGAGGCACCCGTCGAAGGCGTACATGGGGTTGATGAATTTCTCGCCGTCCTCGTCGTTCACGTAGAGCGGCCCGACGGCGCCGGGTGAGGCTTGGGCGGTGAAGCAGCCGTTGGCCTTGAGGCTGACGTCGAGGACGGTGGGGGCGAGGCCGTCCTCGGGACGGGTGTCGATGATGGTGCAGGCCCAGTCGTCGCCGGGCCCGCTGCCCCCGCTCTCGAGCTGGCGGATCTGGCCACGGTTGCAGGTCGCCTTCCAGGGGGTCGCACTGTCGGCGGCCTGCCCGGTCTGCCAGTGGTAGCGCACCTCGGTCAGGTTGCCGAAGGTGGTGGTGATCGACTCCTCGAGTCGCCCGGCCGAGAGCGCGGTCGGCCCGACGCTGGCCAGGCCGGCGAGGACGGCGGTCAGGGCGAGGATGGTGCCACCGACCCGGATCGTCGTACGACGCAGGCTTGCGGGCACCGCGTCGGCGCCGGCGAACTCGCGACCTCGGAAACCCAGCCAGGCCGCCCCGCCGAAGACGACGATGTAGGCAAGGCTGATCAGCACGGCCCAGGTCAAGGTCTCGGTGTGGATCGGGTCGGTGAACAGGGCATGCCAGGCACTGAACGGCGTGGAGAGCAGTAGCGAGCGGACGATCTGGCCCGAGGCCGCAGTGTCGAGCAGCTGCATGACCAGAGCGACCAGCAGCGGCCCCAGCATGCCGACCATCGTGTTGCGGCTGACGATGGAGAAGAGCAGCCCGAGCGCGACGAACGCAGTGGTGGGCAGCAGGCTCAGCGCCCACGAGGCGACGACCAGGCCCACAGCGCGCCCACTGGCGATCTCCTGCCCCGAGAGCCCCAGCGGCGCGTCGTGGCCGACGATGGCCAGGCTGGCCACGATGCTCGCCGCGCCGAGCAGGACGAACCCGGCCCAGACGAACAGGGTCGCGGCCACGGCCTTGCCGACGAACAGCTGGTTGCGGGTGGCCGACCGGGTCAGGATCGACTTCCAGGTGCCGTGGCGGTCCTCGCTGGCGAACATGTCGCCTGCGGCCAGACCGGCCAGCAGCGCTACCCCGTAGGTGGCCACCCAGTTGAGCTCGAGCAGGCTGGTCGCGAACCCCGTCGTACCCGCCCAACGGCCGAAGAGCGTGTCAGCCGGACGGACCGCGACCAGATGCATCAATACCGCGACCGCGATCGGTGCGACCACGCACACGCCCAACGCGATGCGAAGCGGCAGCTGCGCGGTGAGCTTGGCCAATTCGACCCGGGTCACGGTCACAGGGCCGACGCCTGCGGGTCGCGTCGGGCTGCCCGCGGACCTGGCCAACGACCCGGCATCGGCGAAGGCGTCGGAATAGGTGCTCATGCCGCGTCTTCACTCTTCTCGTCAGTTGCCTCGGGGTTGGTCAGACACGCGAAGAGCGACTCCAGAGGCGGTACGTCGGGCTCGAGCTGTCGTACCGCGACCCCGAGCCGGTGCAGTTCGATGAGATAGGCGTCGCGATCGGTGTCCTCTCCACGGATCGTCACCGTCGGGATGCCGGGGCGCCGCCGGACGGGTTCGACCAGCAGCGCCCGCTGCCGGGCCAGGGTGGTGGCCAGGGCGTCGTCGGTGGTCCACACCCGGTAGGCCGGCGCCGGCACCGCGGCACGCAGGTCGGCCTGGGTGCTCTCCCACACCGTGCGGCCCTCGTGCATGATCGTCACGCTGTCGCAGACCTCGTCGACCTCGGCCATGTTGTGGCTGCTGAGCAGCACCCCGACCCCACGGTCGGCGAGGTCGCGCACCAGCGAACGCACCGAGGCCGCACTCGCCGGGTCCAGACCGATGGTCGGCTCATCGAGCACCAGCAGCCGAGGCGCACGCAGCAACGCCGAGGCCACACCCAGCCGCTGCCGCATCCCGGTGGAGAAGTTCCCCACCTTGTCCCCACGCCGGTCAAGCAGATCGACCAATTCCAACGCCGCCTCGGGAGCCAGCCGGCCCCTCGAACCGCTGCCGTCGAGCCGGGCGAAGAGCTCCAGGTTCCGCTGCGCGGACAGGTAGGGATAGAAGCGCGGCTCGTCGACGAACCCCGCCACCGCGTCGCGTGCCGCCATCTCGCCGACCGCGCTCGCCTGTCCGAACAGACGCAATGAGCCCGAGTCCGGACTCAGCAGGCCCAGCACGATCCGCATCAGCGTTGTCTTGCCGGCCCCGTTGCGGCCCAGCAGACCATAGACACTGCCCTCGACCATCGCCAGGTCGAGACCGTCCACGGCCCTGTGTTCGCCGAACCTCTTGCTCAGGCCTCGCGCCTCGAGCGCGAACCGGTCTCCCATCATGACTTCCTTTCACGCCCGACGATCCCGAGATCCGCCGAGGACAGCTTGGTGCGCTGGCCGAACGGCGCGATCCGCTGGCTGCTCGGCCGCAGAACCGAGCCGTCAGCCTGGGTGCCCACGTGGCTGGTGCCGAACGGGTTGATCTGTACGCCGGCGCCGGCCGCAGCCCCGATGCCGCGGGCCAGGGCGGCGGTGGCCGCCGCGGCGGCGATGGGCCCACGACGGCGTGGCGCCGCGATGTTTCTGAACATGAAGAGTGGTGCCTCTCGGTTGGAAGACAGGCGTGACCCGCTGGACCCCTCACTCACGGGCCGTGCCGCGAGCGCGCTTCCATTTTGGTCAGTGCGAGGTGAACGCGACGCAAACCCGCCTCGACGCCCCGGCCAAGACGGCCAGCCGTTGATGCAATAGGGCCGAGCGTCGACCTCACATACGGCGAAGTGTGGAGACCGCCTCCTCCGGCACGGCCGGGCGAGGCAGCGGGACCAGGGCGTGGTTCAGGGCACGGTTCAGGGCTCGGTCCAGGTCGGCCTTGGTCCTGCCGATCAGGGTCATCGCCGCGGCGAGGTAGGCGCGGACAGCGTCGTCGGCGTGGGCTGGGGTCGGTAGCCAGTCGGGGTTGGCGTCGATCGCGCCGGCGTCCTGGCCCATGAAGGCGCGCACGGTCCTCAGGTTGGGTACGGCGACCTGCAGCGGTTGTGTGTTCGGCACGCGGCAGTAGGTGAGGCCGGCTGTCTGGGATCCGACCAGCCGCTCGTTGTGCCAGTCGTCGGTGCTCAGCTTGAGGATGCCCTCGGCGTCAGGGCTCTTGGCGGCACCGATTCTGATGGTCACCGGTCCGGCCCACCAGACGGGGAAGTCGACCTCGTACCGGTCCGGCATCACCCGGCGCACCCGAGTCGGCTCGAAGCAGCTCCAGCCGCCTGCCTCATAGGCGAGGTCCAGGACGGCCGGGAGGTGGCGGATGCGGCTGTGGCGCCCGGCCTCGTAGTTGTAGATCTGGTGCTCGCTGACCTGGTCGCCGCCGAGGATCTTGTTGGCGAGAACGGCCGCCTCGGCCTGGGTGAGACCGCGCCCCTCGCGCAGCCGGCGATGCGCCGCGCGGCGCTCCTCGGCCGACGACGGCGGCCTGATCCCTGGTGCCGTCCCGGTCCGGTCCGCCGCGGCGGTCTCTCCGCTGACATGGGCGGCCCCGGGGAGTGGTGAGCCGTGCCGCCAGCCGCGCACCAGTCGATCCCACACATCGTGGCCGAGCAGGCCCCGCATTCGTGCGGCCAGGGTCGCGGGGTCGCCGTTGTCGAGCTCGCAGACCCGGGTCGCGAAGTAGTCGACCTGCCGGTGGCTGCGGTCGAGGAGCTCGAGGGAGTCCACCCCGCGCGTCACCAGTGCTGGGCCGTCGATCCAGCCCGGTGGGACACCCCGGCCGAAGTCGACCCATCCGGGCCGATGCAGGACCACGTGCAGCGGCCATATCCGCGGCCACCAGGGCAGGGTCACGAACACTCCCTTGACACCACCGGGTCCCGATGCGGTCTCCGGCGCTGGTGGCAGCTCGAAGGACATGCCCAGCGGCCCGGAGAACAGGTAGCCGCCGAGACGGGCCCGGTCGACCCCTCGGATCCACACCCAGGCCGGTCCGTCGTCACCGGTGAAGACACGTGGCCAGTAGCGCCGTGGCCCCGTCACGGGTAGGGCGTTCTCGTCCGCATCGTGGCCGTGCGGGGTCCCTATCGCGCGGACCAGGTCGACCAGGCAGCCCCCGGCGTCGTACTCGTCGTCGAGCTGGGCCAGCGCGAGGCTGGGGATCCGACGGCTGTCGCGCTCCCAGGCGCTGACCGAGGCCGTGGAGACGTAGAGCCGATGACCGACCTCAGCCTGGGACCATCCGTGCTCCGTGCGCCACGCGCGCAGTAGGGCACCCGCCGAGCTGAGCATCAACCGACTCCCGAGAGCACCCGCCACCAGAATGACCGAGAACGATCGAAGGGCACCCACCTGAACTTCTGCCGAACGGGCGGGACCGTCTCGCAGAACGGCTGATGCCGGTCAGGGGAGAATTGGCCCTGACCGGCATCGGCTTCTTGCCGAGTGGGGCTAGGAGTCACTCACCTGCGAGGTTGCCGAACACGTTGCGGCCGGGCACCTCGGTTGGCCCCAGGATCTCCGTGTCGCCCGGGTATGCCTTCGCCCAGCCGGTGCTGGTGTACCAGCCGTAGCGGCTCATCTGTGCCGGGTTGACGGCGTCGACGCGGCCGTGCGGACCCGTCGACATCGGCATGGCCACCGTCTTGTACCACTGGCCCCAGGCCGCCGCGATGGCCCTCTTGCCGGCCGGAGCCGCGGGAACCGGAGCGCCCGTCGTCGACGCCAGGGCGGCGGCCTCGGCAGCGGTCGCCGAGGCGGCCGGCGTCAGCGGGAGCAGCCCGGTCACGCCCTCGGTGAGCGGGACCTGGTTGGCAACCGCCTCGAACGGGCTGTTGTCCGGGGTGTTGGTGAAGGAGCTGAACATCGGCAGCGCGGCCCGGTCCATCTGGTTCATGGGCTGAACGCCGAGGATCTGCTCGATCGTCTTCACCAGGTTGATCTGCGAGATGTACTCGCTGTTGACCACGTCCCGCTTCGCGTACGGGCTGGCGATCATCAGCGGGCCGCGGTGGCCGTCGACGTGGTCGGAGCCGGCCTGGGTGTCGTCCTCGAGCACGAAGATGGCCGAGTCCTTCCAGAAGCGGCTGTGCGAGACGGCGTCGATGACGCGACCCGTGGCGAGGTCGTTGTCGGCGACCTGCGCGGCCGGGGTCGGCCGGCCACCGGTGTGGTCGTTGGGCAGCTGCATGATGGTCAGGTTCGGCAGCTCGCCGGTCTCCTCGGCCTTCTTGAAGTCCTGGAGCCACACATCGACGCGGTACTGGTCCGGGATGTTGTTGTCGAACAGGGGGTAGTCCGGGTTGGTGATCTCGTTGAGCGAGGGCACGTCGGAGGAGGACTGGAACTGGTCCTGCGAGACCGGCAGGTCACCGGTCGCCTTGCCCTCCATAATCTGCGAAGCGGCGTAGTACTGCTGCCAGGTGCCGCGCGAGCCGCGCCCGATCTCCTCGTACTCGCCGTAGTTCTTCACCGTCTTACCGGCGGCCAGGGCGGCGTCCCAGATGAAGCCGTTGCGCTGGTAGGTCAACGCGTCGCCGGCGTTGTACGGGTAGCTGCGCACCCAGGCGGACGCACCGTTCTGGTACTGGTAGTCGTTGTTGTCGGCCTGGACGAGCCAGTTGTGGCCGTCGGCGGAGAGCATGCCGCTGTCGTAGAAGTTGTCGAACAGGGTGAAGTCGTTGGCGAGCTTGTGCTGGTTGGGGGTGACCCGCTCGCCGAAGTTGGTCCTGGTCGGGTCGCCGTTGCCCTTGGCGATGTCACCGAACTGCTGGTCGTAGGTCCGGTTCTCCTTGATCAGCAGGAAGACGTGCTTGATCGCGGAGGGCTGCCCGAGATTCTTCGGTATGGCCGGAAGCCCTTTGCCGGCTGCGGCGTCGGAGTTGCCCGACCGGCCCTGTGAGGTCGTGGCGTTGTCCCACCCGTTGTTGACGAAGACCTGGCGGGTGGTCGTGGCCAAGTCGGCGTCGTCCGGCACTGTGAAGGAGGTGACGGTGCCCTTGTAGGCGTAGGTCTGGGGCGCGCCGTCGGTCTCGATGCCGTGCTGGTTGCTGACGACGACCTTGTCAAGCTTCTCGTTGAAGAGCACCTGGTTGGGGTAGGCGTCGGTCGGGATCAGACCCAGGTACTTGACCGGGATGCGCGGGCCCTTGTACTCGTACTGCGCGATCGCGTTGCTGGACCCCGAGCTCACCAGAAGCGTGTTCGGGCCGGCGAAGGTGACCGAGTTCGGCGAGGCGCCGACGTGGTTGCCCGGCAGCGGCTCCACGTTGAACGTCTGCGTCACCTCGTGGGTCTCAGCGTCGATGACCGAGACCGTGTCGTCGTTGGTGTTCGCCACGAAGACCGACCCGTCGTGCACGGTCGCCGATGTGGGCTGGAGACCGACGGCGATCGTGTCCGTCAACTTGCCGACCGTGGGCACCGAGACCGTGCCCGACGACGGAAGGGCAGTGCTCCAGACCTTGCTGACCGCGACGCTCACGCGCGCCGGCCCCTCGAAGGTGGCAGCGGCGTTGGCGCCGATGGTCCAGTTCCGAGTATTGGCCGGGTTCGGCAGGCCGAGGGCACCGGAGGCCGCGACCGCGGCGACCTGCTTGCCGTTGACGTACTGACGGAGCATCGAGCCGTCCCACGTGGCGACCACGTGGTACCACGTACCGGGCACCACAGGCTTCGGGTCGACTACCGTTTTGTACCCGCCGCCGACGTGTGCATACGTCGTCGTGTGACCGTTGAGAATGTCGACCCCGATGCCGCCGCCGTTGAGGGACTCACAGGTGCCGAGGGTGCCGCTGGTGGGGGCCGGTGCGCCGTTCCAGCGGAACTTGCACTCGACAGTGAAGCTCTTGGAGACCTTGGAGAACTGGTCGGCGAACGGGTAGGTGTAGGCATCCGTGACGCCGTTGAACGTCGCGACGTTCTGGCCCAGACCGGCGTCCATGGCGATCGTCGGAGTGCCGTAGGTCTTTGCCGGCAGGTTCTGCGCGTGCTCGGCCGGCGTGCCGTCAGCGAAATCGATGTTGACGACGTCGGGTGGCGTGGTCGAGGTGTCCGGGGTGGCCGGAACCGTGACCGAATTGTCGATGCTGGTCGGGTCGACGACGGAGACGGTGCCCGTGGTGGAGGCACCGGTCTTCGGGTCGGACACGATCGCGGTCCCGTAGGAGTTGTTCGTGGTGTCACCCGCTACCGCGGTGCGGCCGCCACGGTTGGAGACGAAGACCTGGTTGCCCACGACCGCGATCCCGTCCGGCGCGTTCCCAACGGCGACCTCGCCGGTGACCTCGTTGGTCGCCGTGTCGACGATGGCCAGCTTGTTGGTGCCGTTCTCCGCGACATACAGGCTCTTGCCGTCCGCGGAAACCGCCATGCTGATGGGAAGGGAGAGTCCGATAGTCACCGGCGCGGTCGGGTTGGTGACCTTGCCGTCGGCGCCGACCGCAAACTTGCGGACACTCGTCGTCGACGTGACGTAGAGCGCCGTGCCGTCGGGCGAGTAGACCGGCGCGGCGAGACCGGCGCCGGCGATGGTCTGGAGCACGGCCCCGGTCGAGGCGTCGAGGACGTTGAGCGCCGGCGAGCCGCTGGTGGTGCCGCCGGTCTGCACGGCCACCTTCGTGCCGTCCGGGCTGATCGCCGCCCCCATGGACTGAGACGAGAAGGTGGTCCGGTCGCCGAGGGGGGAGATCCACTGGTTGGTGCTCAGCAGGATCCGACCGTTGTCATGGTGGCCCATCTGAGCGGTGCCGAACGGGTTCAGCGGAAGTCCCGCGACGGCGGCGGTCGCGACGCCGCACACGGCGACGGCAGCCGTGGCCGTGATAGCCGTCGCCAGGCGAACGCGCCTGGTCATCCTAGAGAAACGCAAAGCAGTGTCCTTCCACGTGGGGGACAGCACAAGACGGAGCCTTGACGCTGGTATGTCGAGCTGCCGGCGGCGAGGTCCGCCCCAGCCGCGTCAGTGCGCGACTGCGCACGGTCCAAGTCAGTCGGCGCGAAGTGAACGCGATACCAACCCGCGCCGACACCCCAACCAAGACGGCCAACCGTCGACCTAGTACGGCCCGGAGTCGACATCGAGTACGGCCCAGGCGAACAACAACCCCGAAACAGCCTCGAAACCCGTCGCCAAGCCTCGCGTGCTCGGCAGGCTGCTCGCATCCGCGGCATCGTCAGGATGACTTCTGACGGCAGCAGCGTCTACACGCCCACTCACAAGTCACGTCTTCACATCTCAGCGAGTTCTTCGAGCCGAAGCGATCGTCTTGAAGCAGCCTCCGAGCACGGCCGACAAGTAGTCGCCCCTCACCACCTGGCTCAAGCCATGAACCGTTCACCACTGCCGTTGACTACCTCCCAACGCCTGTTCGTGACCGAGCTCGCATCAGGGCGAGGCGTGCAACTCGCGCTCGCGCCGGCGGGGACCGGCAAGATCACCGCACTGGCTGTGCTGACCGACGCGTGGCGGCACGCGGGCGGTACGGTCATCGACCTACGCCAGCACGACTCCGTCGCCCACTGTGTGGGCGTACCAGACCTCGAACTTCGCGCTGGCCATCTCTTCGCTACGGGCCCGACCACGACGAGGATGAGTACGGCTTCCTCGGTAAGGGGCGCGCCTGGACGAGGCCGAGAACTGGCCCCTAGACAAGATCACGGCCAATGACTTCGAGGCGGCGTGGATCAGCCTCCACTGTCACCTGATCGTGCAGCAGACCCTTTCCGATCAACAGAGACCGCCCCGCACGACTACGGCCAGACGGAGCGGGACGCGCGTTCTGGCTTCACTCGCGCCCTCTGTCTAGCGTCATGCCCACACTATGTGGCGTCCTGTCGTGACCGCGCTTATCGACCATGGTTGCCCTCCTTGCGGGATGAGCGGGCCAGCTCACCCGTCCTCAACGAGGCAGGTCTGGGGGCTCTTTCTGCTGGCGCTCGAAGGTCCTTGCCCTGATGGCAGCGAGAGTGAAGCGATCACCCCAACGATGAGCAAGATCAAGTTGACCCACAACAGCGCACCAGATTCCCGGCCTGGCAAGCGCAAGACGGTTGCGACGATCACCGTGCCGAAGATGAACATCTGAGACTTGTTCGGCTTCGTCCGTTCACTGCTTGGCTCAGGTTCGCCGCTCACAGCCGCTTCCTACGGCCGCCGGTTGGACCCACTCGTCGGCATGTGCGCACGCATCGCGGCAGATCCGGATGCCCGCGGAGCACGCGTCACGTGGTTCCGTTGCGTCATGATGAACATGTCGCTGCGACCTGCGCCCCACACCCATGCTTGGCGTCGGCTCGTACCCGCGGCCTTCGCCGTGCAGGCGTCGGTGTCCCTTGTCGCATGGTTCCTGGTCAACGACAAGTCACGCGGCCGTGGCGTTTGGGTAAATAGTGACTTCGAGCAATGGGCAACGCTGAGCGCCATCTGCGCGGCGATGCTAGTTGTGTTCTCGGGGTTGGCCCTACGCCGTTGGCTCGCGGCTTCTGCGGTCGCCGCTGGTTGCTTGTTGGCGGGCTTGTCGGGCCTGGGCGTGTTCGTCGCTTGGGCAGTGTTCAACTCGGCGTAGCCGCTGTGACCGCGTCCGCTCATCGGCAGATCCGGACGTCCGGTACGCGCCGACAGGCGGCGCCAAGGCTACGTCTCCTCCCTGGCTGCGCCCTGCTTGGATCTAACCCCAGGCTCGAGGAGGTTGAGCAGGCGGAGCCAAGCGGACGTCTGCCCAGGTCAGCGTGCAGTGGTTTTAACACTGCGGTCAAGATCCGTCATCGCCCGCCACACGGCCCCCGGCCGAGCGTCGACCTCGACTCCGCTCTCGAATGGAGCGAGGCTCGACAGCGGGCACGCGTGGCGGCCCAGGCCCAGCGCGATGCAGGGCCGGCGCCCGAACCGATTGGTCCGCCCGACCGCGACGACGTTTGGCTCGATGTCACGACGGTCAGCGCCCTCCTCGGGTGCTCGGCGCACTACGTCGGGCGCCTCGCCAGGGACGCGAGGCTCCCGGCCACACGCCATGGTGGGTCGCTGGTGGTGCGACGTCAGCATGCAGAGCAGTACGCGGCCGCAAAAGCATTCAGACTCCGGCGACGAGCGGTCTGAGCGATGCCCGAGTACGCACAGTGGCTCCTGATTGCGGCAGGCCTTGCAGTCGGCTGTTCGCTGCTGGCGTCGTGGCATCGCGACCGGAAGTAGTCGGCCCTGCACGGATGTACGACGCCGCGTCCGCGTCGGCCGAGTCGGCCCACGCGGACGCATCGTGCGCGGGGCCTCCCAACGGCGGCGAGTGTCGTGCAGTTCGACGATTTCCACTGATGCTGCGCGATGAGGGAACGCCCGGCGAGCACGAACCCGAGGTAATCAAGGAGTTCACCTGCTGCATCACCCACCCGCCGCGGCGGTCTCGCCGAAGCTCGCGCCCGTTCGACGTCCGGCTCGAACCAGCCGGCCCCAGGCCCTCACGACCGGCAGCGCGGTCGCCACGAGGGCGACCGCGCTGGCGTACTCGAGCGGACGGAGCGATGGGTCGGGCGGGGCCTGACCTAAGGTCAGACCTGGTACGCGCCGATCAGGTTGCGCAGGTTCGCCGCAGTCGTGGCGAGCTCGTCGGCCGCGGTCAGGGTCGTCGAGGCATCGGCCGAGGTGTCACGAGCCGCCGTCGCGACACCGGTGATGTTGGCCGAGATATCCTCCGAGCCCTTGGCGACCTCAGTGACCGAGCGCGTCATCTCGTTGGTCGTGGTCGACTGCTCCTCGATGGCCGCGGCGATCGTGACCTGAGCGTCGTTCACCTCGCGGATCACGCTGTTGATCTTGTCGATCCCGGTCGACGCCGCCCGGGAGTCGGACTGGATTGCCGCGACCTTGGCGGTGATGTCCGCGGTGGCGTTGGCGGTCTGCTCGGCGAGCTCCTTGACCTCGCTGGCCACGACGGCGAAGCCCTTGCCGACCTCGCCGGCCCGGGCCGACTCGATCACGCGTTGAGGGCCAGCAGGTGAGTCTGCTCGGCGATCTTGGTGATGACGTCGACCACGCTGCTGATCTCCGCGGAGGACCCGTCGAGCTGAGCCACCACCGCGGTCATCTCCTGCGCGGTCTCCTGCGCCGAGGCGGCCACGCGGGTAACCGCGCTGACCGACTGGGAGATCTCCGAGATCGAGGCACCCATCTGCTCGGCACCGGCCGCAACACCATGGTCACGTTCGTCGACACCTGCTCGGTCGCCGCCGAGACCGAGGTCGCTTGGGCCGACGTCTCCTCGGCTGCAGCGCCGAGGCGCTGTGCCGTTTGCGAGAGCTGCTCGCTGGAACCCGCCAGCGTCGTGGCGTTCTCGCCCACCGCGACCACTGGCGGCCGCCCTCGAACCGGGCAGTGTTGCGTTCTTGATCTGCGCTTCATGTTGCGGTGTCTCACCGGCGGAGCAGATGCGGGTCGGATGCTCCAAACAGCTGGGCAAACACGGCTACAGCGACGACGACGTCGCCGACCTCGTTGCCACCCGGCTGGTACGAGCAGTTCCTGCGAAGCGGCGAGCATCGGTCGACGGCCGAGATGAAGCTGGACTGGGCGGGAATCGGCCAGCGGTCTTCTATGAACGGCGAACGGCAGTTGCGTCCATCGAGCCGGTGGACGACCGATCCGCCCGGCGGCAGGTACGGACGAGCCGAGTGTGTGCACGTACTCGGCAGGGACCCGCCGTGCCTTCCCCGTCTTCGAGCCGCCGATCCACCCGGAATGTACCCTTGTGGTTACGTAACCGTGTAGGTACATTCCACCCATGGATGCGTTGTTGCAGGCGCTCGCCGACGAGAGCCGCCGGACAGTACTGGGGATTCTGCGGGATCACCCGGCGACGGCGGGCGAGCTTGCCGACGCACTGCCGATCGCTCGACCCGGCGTGTCTCGGCACTTGAGGGTTCTGCGGGAGGCCGGGCTCGTCGACGTACGCCGAGACGCGCAACGCAGGATCTACAGCCTGCGCCCCGAGGCACTCGTAGAGGTCGACGAATGGCTGGAGCAATACCGCGCGCTGTGGCAGAACCGACTCGATGCCCTGCACACGGAGATCGCACGAGGAAAGAAGGCTCGGAAATGAGGATCATCGGCACGATGCGGGCACTCGACGAGACGCGGGGAGCGGTGCGCGTCGAAGAGGTGTACGACACCGACATCCAAGACCTGTGGGAGGCGTGCACCACGCCGGAGCGCCTTGCCCGATGGATCGCCGACGTGTCCGGCGACCTGCGCGAGGGAGGGACGGTTCACGCCGTCTTCACGAGCACGTGGAGCGGCCCGGCGAAGGTCGAGGTCTGCGATGCCCCGCACCATCTGTTGCTCACGACGGCACCGGGCGCGGACGACGAGTCCCAGATCGAGGTCTGGTTGACCCCGGAGGGGCCTCGGACCAGGCTGGTGGTCGAGGAGCGTGGGCTGCCGGTCGACGCGCTCCATTTCTACGGCGCCGGCTGGCAGGTCCACGTGGAAGACCTCGGACGTTCGATTGCCAGCGACGGCCCCGCACACGTCGGCGGCTGGTCGGAACAGACGCCTGCCTCGGCCTGGCACGCGCGCTGGACCGAGCTCACCCCTGAATACCACGACACGACGATCGGTTGATGTCCGACGGCATCAGGCTGGAGTTCCCGCGTGGGGCGCTGTCAAGGGTTCGACCAGGCGTTCCGCAGCACAGTGACCGCGAGCGACGGGTCGAAGTCGTAGTGCCCGCGGTCGCCGGTGTCCGCGATGAGGCGGGAGGCGAGTGCGTTGAGCTCGTCTTCCGAGACGCCGAGCTGCTGCAGCGTCGTCGGCACCCTCGCAGCTGTCGCTACCCGGTGAAGCATGGCGTCAGGCGCGGCGGTCTGCAGGGCGTTGGCGAAGGTCCTGTAGACCCCGGGTGCGGTCTCGGCGCAGAGTGCGAGGACATGGGGAAGCAGGACGGCGTGGGTCTCGGCGTGCGGCAGGTTGTAAGACCCGCCGAGAAGGTGGCACAGCTTGTGGTGCAGCGACATCGTGGTTGAACCGAGGACGTGACCGGCCAGCCATGCCCCTTGGAGGGCCTGGCTGCGTGCCACGACCATCAACGATCTATGGCCATCCTGTCCGCCGGTCTCAATCGCTCCCGCGACCTCACTGAACGTGGTCACCGAGGCGCACAAGTTGGCGACTGCGCGCGTGGCGATCGCGTCGGAGACGGGTGTCGCATCGCGGGCGTACATGGCCTCCATGGCGTGGGCCAGGGCGTTGAAGCCGCTCGCGACCGATGCCGTCAGCGGCATCGTCTCGGTCAGCGCGACGTCGTAGATGACGACCCGGGGGCGCACGTTCTCGTCGCGGCCGGTGGTCTTCTGGCCATCGGAGGTCTCTCCCCAGACGGGGGTCATCTCCGACCCGGCGTAGGTGGTGGTCGCAGCCGCAATCGGTATCTGCCGCCGCCGCGCCAGCGCCTTCGCCAGTCCAATGACCGAGCCGCCGCCTACGGCCAGCACGGAACCCGCGCCGTTCTCGTCGAACGCATGGAGAGCCCTGTCGATGGCGGTGACAGGCGTGTGCATGGGCGCGCCGACCTGGGTGTGCGCGTGCCGGACTCCGAGTCGCCGAGCAAGTTCATCGACCGGCTCAGCGAGGCGTTCAGTGGTTATCAGGTAGAGGTCGTCGAAGTCTGCCCCGAGAAGCTTCTCGGCCTGCGAGAGCAGATCACGTCCGAAGTGAACGGTCCGGTTCGTCTCGGAGTGGACGAATTCTGCGGTCACCGAGAGGTCCCCGCAGGGGTCTCGAGCGGCGCGAGGACCAGATCCACGTGGGCATGGGTGAACGGTGTGGCGAGCCCGTGGGCTGCGGCGAGGTCAGGATCGTCGCTGGTCTCGAACGTCATCACCAAGGAGTCCTTCACTGCGAAGACGGCATCGGAGTCCAGATAGGGACTGTCGGCGACGAATACGTGGGTGGTCAGGTCCCGGAATCCGGCGGCACCGGCGATGAAGTGCACGTGCGCGGGACGATAGGGGTGCCTGCGAGCCACGGCGAGGATGTCCCCGACAGGGCCGTCGGTGGGGATCGGGTAGTGACTCGGCACCACGGTGCGGAAGTGGAAGTCGCCGTCCTGGTTCGCGCTGAAGAGGCCGCGACCGTTCCCGGCAGGCACCTCGCCGGACTTCTGGACGTCGTAGAAGCCGTCTCCGTCGCACTGCCATACGTCGAGACTTGCGCCGGGCAGTGGCGTCCCGTCTGGTGCTCGGACTGTCCCGGTGATGACACACGGTGTGCCGACTCCGGTGAGGTCCGTGCTGTCGCCGAGCTGACGGACGGGGGAGGCCGTCATGTGGAACGGGCCGAGAACAGTGGAGTCGGTGACGGACTCGACATCGGCGTCGTTGATGGTCTCAGCCAGCATGGAGAGGCCAAGGATGTCGGAGAGCAGGACGAACTCCTGCCGGGTGTCGGAGCAGGCCTGCCCGACCCGGGTGAGGAACTCGACGCCTGCCTGCCACTCCTCGAGCGTCGGTGCGACCTCGCGCATGAACGCATGGGTGTGGCGGACGAGCGCGTCGAGGATGGCCCGGGAGCGTTGGTCGGGCGTCTTCGCGAAGGACGCTCGAACCTGTGCGAGAAGGGACTCCACGTCTGAGGTGTCGATGTGTTCGGCCCGGGACGACGTCGCGGTAGTCATGCGGACAGATCCCTGTCCTCGAAGTGCTCGACGACCGGCGGCTCCGCGAAGAGGCCGCCGATCAGGTCTCCCAGTGCAGCGCCCTGGTCACTGGTCGCGAACCGCTCCAGGTGGTCCTCGATTCGGTCCCAGCCCACCCGGAGCAGGTACAGGTCTCTCACGTCGACAGACTTGTTGATGAGCACCTCGCGACAGCCATGCACGGAGAGCAGAATCTCCCGGGCCTTGGGCGCGGCCTGCTCGAAGGCAGCCTGGTTGTCGGCCGCGACGCGGAGGTAGGCGTGTTCGTAGATCACGGATCGTTCACCTCTTTGAGTTCGGTACTAGTGGGAGTCAGCTGGTCAGAGCTCGAGGAAGGCGCCGCGGTAGAAGACCAACGGCAGGTCAGGAGCCTGTGCCTGCATGGCGCGGACCCGGCCGACGACCTGGACGTGGTCGCCGAGGATGTCGATCTTGTAGCGGCTGCACTCCAGGGCCACGGTGGCCTCGCGCAGCACTGGGTCCCCCGAGGGCGACGGGGTCCAGTCGACGCCGTCGAAGCGGTCGGCGGCCGGCCGGCTGAAGGCGCGGCAGAGGTGCTCGTGGTCCTTGCCCAAGACGTTCACCGTGAACGTGTTCGCCTCATTGAGCTTCAGCCACGTCTTCGACTTCAGGTCGATGAAGAAGTTGACCAGAGGGGGATCGAGCGAGACGGAGCTGAACGAACCCACAGTCAGACCGACCGGGACCCCGCGTGCCATGGCGGTCACGACCACGACGCTGGTGGGCACATGGCTCAGGACGTGTCGCAGGTTGGCTGGGTTGGCAGGGTCCGCGGCGTCGTAGCTCGTCATGGCGTCCTCGCTGGCGGTGCTTCGGGTCAACGTGCTCTGGCTCATGGCATGCCTCACAAGTCCATCGTGAGGTCGTTGTTGCCGAGCAGGAGCTTGCCGTAGACCTCCTTGCCGACCTCCGGGCTGACGTAGGCGTGCCGACCAGCGATCTCCACGTCGCGCCAGATCCGGCTCATCGTGTTGGCGTCGGCGAACGAGCCGGCACCGTTGGCTGTCAACAGGGCGTCGATGCCGTCCTTCACCAGCTCGGCGACCACGCCGGTGTCGTTACGGATGCGGCCTCGGACCTCCATCGTGGGCAGCTGGCCCTCGGCGGCGTTGGCGTCGATGTCCAGGCACGCTTGCTTCGTGAGCAGCTCGGCGATGTGGAACTTCGTCGCGGCGTTGGCGACGCCGATCTGGTGGGTCGGGGAGTTCTTCGCCGCCGTGTAGACCGAGTACGCGACGGGCTTGTCCGGCAGGCTGCTCCGGGTGCGCTCCAGCGCGTGCCGGGCGAGCCCCAGCTGAGGGGCGACCAGGATGAGGGCCGCGACCGGGATGAACGCCATGTGCGAGTTCTGGTCACCGGAGTACGGCGTCAGGAAGTTGGCTTCCCGCATGTCCGGGAAACGCTGCACCATGTGGTCGGGCACGAAGTGGTCCTCGACGACGATCGTGTCAGACCCCGAGCCCTTCATGCCGGTCACGTACCACGTGGGATCGATCGTCCAGGCACTCGCCGGGATGGCCGCCAGCGCTCGTGGGTCCTCCCCTTCGGCGACGTCGATGCCGATTCCCAGCGTCGCCCAGTCTGCGGCGAACGAGCCCGAGCTGTACGGCCACCGGCCAGTGACCAGGTAGCCACCCTCGACCCGCTCGGACTTGCTGCCGGGGGTGAAGATGCCACACACCTTGGCACCTGGGTTGGCGCCGAAGATCTCTTCCTGGGCCTTCTCCGAGAACGTGGTCGCGAACCACGTGCAGACGTTGAGCAGCGAGGTCGCCCACCCGGTCGAGCCGTCCCCGCGCGAGATCTCGGCGAGGACCTGCACGGTGGTCGCCATGTTGGCGCCGTGGCCGCCGTAGCGCTGGGGCACGAACAGGTTCAGAAGGCCTGCGTCCTCGATCGCGGTCATCACCTCGGGGACGACTCGTCGTGCCTCGGAGGTCTCCGCTGCGTGCTCGCGGATCAGCGGAACCAGCGCAGTGGCGCGCGCGACGAGCTCAGTGTCGACGTCGACACCGGCGCCAACCTTCTCGGCCTCCAGGGCGGAGGCCCCCTCCATCAGATCCGTCATTGCGACTCCTTCGTCTGTGAGTGGGTGGCTGTGATTGCCACCACTCACGACGCTAAGTTGGGGTGCCGTGGGTCACTAGCCGGTGTGCGAAGGCGGCTGGACGATTCGCGAGCAGGGCGATCGGTAGGCGTCTGAGACGGAAGAGCCGTGTCGCGGACGATCGAGGGCTGCCGACAGACAGTACGTCGCCGCAGGTCATCGCGGCTTTGAGTCGAATCCGGTGTCCACTGGGTGTGGCGGATAGCATGGGCAGGGCTGGCATCAGTGAGGGATTGTGAGATGGACTGGGATCAGGACGTGGCCTCCCCGGCCGTGCCTGCCCTCCCCTCAGACGGGTCTCTGTCCGGGGTCGTCCGAGAGATCTTCACGGCGACCAACGAGGTCGCCGGGGCCGACTTCGACCAGTTCCGCGACGTACTGAACTCACACTTCTACCCAGCGAGCGTCGAGCCGCTCGATCAGCACCCGGCCTTGGTCGGTCCGGCTCTCTCTGCCCTGCACCTGCGCCACATGACCATCGCTCATGTGCGGTTCGGTGCGGCCGCCCGAGTCGACCCGGGTGACCTCACGGGGTACCACGTCAATGTGCCGCTGCGGGGGATCGTCTTGTCCGGGTGGGGCGATCAGCGCATCTCCGCCTCACCCCGCGAGGCTGCCGTCTTCAGCCCGGGAGCGCACACCATGCTTGCGCGGTGGGAGCCCGACGCCACCCAGCTCTGCATCAAGCTCAACCGCAACGCCGTGGAGACAGAGCTTGCGGGCCTGCTCGGCCACTCTGTCACCCGGCCTATCGAGTTCGACCTCGGATTCCCCCTCGACAGGGGCGCGGGTCTGCGCTGGACCTCGCTCCTCACGACCTTGCTCCAGCATGCTCATGCTGCCCGCGCTGGGCACAAGGGGTCGGTGGTCGAGCTTCTCGAACGCAGCCTGCTCACTGATCTGGTGATGGCACAGCGGCACTCCTACTCCGAGGAGCTCAACGCAGAGGCGCAGACCATCTCCAACCGGGAGGTGGCGCAGGTCGTCGAGCTGGTCCAGCGAGCGCCCGAGTCGCCGTACACGGTTTCCGACCTCGCCCGCGCCGCAGGTGTGTCTGCCAGGTCGCTGCAGGCGTCGTTCCACAAGCACATGGGCGTCAGCCCGATGGCCTATCTACGGCAGGTTCGTCTGGAACGGGCGCATGAGGATCTTCAGCTCGGTCGCGGCCGAGTCTCCGAGGTGGCCTACCACTGGGGGTTCACGAACCTGGGCAGGTTCGCCACCTTGTACCAGGAACGGTTCGGGGAACTCCCCTCCGCAACCATCGCCCGGCTCTGACGTCGTCTGGACGTCGGCCTGATACGCGGGTCGCTCCCCTCCGCAGATCAGGGTGAAGACGCGCAGCACAGTGGATGAGTGCATAGCGAGGTTGGGGTCAATCCGAGCAGAGTCAACGGCCGCCTGCCGCAGTCGTGGAAGGTAAAGGTTTTCCACAGCCGGCGGTCACCCGGTGTCGTCGCGCCCGAGGTTCGCGTAATTTGTGGCCGAACCTCACTCGGGACGGGGACCTCATGACTTTGACGCACGCCGGCGCCGGCCATGGCGCACATGTCGAGCTGATCGAGGAGCTCGACGGGCAGGTGCGCTCGATCGTGCGCAGCGAGGGCGTCGACCCTCAGCGGGAGGCCCATCTCGTCCGCCGTATCGCCGAACGCGTGGTGCGCGACCACGACGAGCGGTCGCTGACCGGCGCGGTGGCGCCGGTGCCCGACGGCGACGCGGTGGTGGGCGAGCTCGTCGCCCGGGTGGCGGGGTTCGGTCCGCTGCAGCCGTTCCTCGACGACCCGAGCGTCGAGGAGGTCTGGATCAACGACCCGAGCCGGGTCTTCGTGGCTCGCAACGGCCGCCACGAGCTGACCAACCTGGTGCTCTCTCCGGCGCTGGTCCGCGAGCTGGTCGAGCGGATGCTCAAGACGAGCGGACGCCGCATCGACATCAGCCAGCCCTTCGTCGACGCCATGCTCCCCGAGGGCCACCGGCTGCACGTCGTACTCGAAGGCATCAGCCGTGGCTTCTCCGCCGTCAACATCCGCAAGTTCCGGCTCCAGGCCGCCCAGCTCAACCAGCTGGTGGAGCTGGGCAGCCTGACCCCGTCCGCGGCTGCGTTCCTCGAGGCCTGCGTGCGCGCCGGGCTCAACATCCTCGTCGCCGGCGGCACACAGGCGGGCAAGACCACGATGCTCAACTGCCTCGCCGCCGCCATCCCGGGCGGCGACCGGGTGATCAGTGCCGAGGAGGTCTTCGAGCTCCGCTTCCCGCATCCCGACTGGGTGCCGATGCAGACCCGGCAGGCCGGCCTGGAGGGCACTGGTGAGGTGGCGCTGCGCGACCTGGTCAAGGAAGCCCTGCGCATGCGGCCGAGCCGCGTGATCGTCGGCGAGGTGCGCGCCGAGGAGTGCCTCGACCTTCTGCTCGCGCTCAACGCCGGCCTCCCCGGGATGTGCACCCTGCACGCCAACAGCGCCCGGGAGGCACTGGTCAAGATGTGCACGCTGCCGCTGCTGGCCGGCGAGAACATCTCGGCCCGTTTCGTGGTGCCGACGGTCGCCGCGTCGGTCGACATCGTCGTGCACCTGGGCATCGACACCACCGGCGTACGCCGTACCAACGAGATCGTCGCGGTTCCGGGCCGGGTCGAGGGCGACACCATCGAGATCGAGTCGATCTTCACCCGCACGCACGGCGAGCTTCGATGGGCCGGCGGCATGCCGCATCGGCTCGAGAGGTTCGAGCGGCTCGGCATCGACGTCCACCGGATCCTGGAGGGTGGCCGCTGATGGGTGCACTGGTGGGGCTGGGCTTCGGCATCGGCGCCCTGCTGATCTGGTCGGCGTTCTTCCTGCCGCGCCAGCCCAAGGCGCCCGACCGGCGCGGAGGCCGCACGGAACAGCTGCTGGCCCGAGCCGGTCTCGGCGACGTCTCGCCGACGAGCCTGACAGCGCTCTGCGCGGTGCTGGCCGTGATCGCCTTCGTCGTCGTGCAGGCGGTGACCCGGGCAGCACCGGTCGCCCTGTGCTTCGCGCTGATGGCCGGCTACCTGCCCGTCGGCGTGCTCAAGGCGCGGGCGCGCAAGCGCCAGGCCGAGTTCGCCGAGGTCTGGCCCGATGCGGTCGACAACCTCGCGTCCGGCGTCCGGGCCGGCCTGTCGCTGCCCGAGGCGGTGTCTGCGCTGGCGACCAACGGCCCCGAGCCACTGCGGCCCGACTTCGACCAGTTCGCGCTCGACTACCAGGTGTCCGGCCGCTTCGACGAGTCGCTCGAGCGGCTCAAGCAGCGTCTCGCCGATCCGGTCGGCGACCGGGTCATCGAAGGCCTCCGCATCGCCCGGGAGGTGGGCGGCGGTGAGCTCGGCCGGCTCCTGCGCAACCTGTCGGTCTATCTGCGTGACGAGGCTCGCACCCGCTCCGAGCTCGAGTCGCGGCAGGCCTGGACCGTCAACGGCGCGCGGCTCGCGGTCGCCGCCCCGTGGGTGGTGTTGCTGTTCATGTTGTTCCAGGGCGACGTCATCCGTCGCTATGCGACTGTCGGGGGTGCGTTGGTGCTCGGCATCGGCGGCGTGATCTGCGTGGTCGCCTACACGATCATGATGCGCATCGGCCGGTTGCCGGTGGAGCAGAGGATCCTGCGGTGACGCCCGCGTTCTGGGGGGTGGTCGTCGGCGGCTCCTTCGCCGGTGGTCTGCTGCTGGTCGCCTCCCGGGTGCTGGTCATCCGCCGTACCCAGCTCGCCATCCGGGTCCTGCCCTACGTGCGCGACCTGCCGCAGGTCGGCCGGGTGCCCGCACTGCGCGTCGTGTCGTCCTCGCCGTCCGCAGCCGTCGCCGGCGTCTTCGGCCCCGTCATCAGGTCGGCCGCCGACCTGGTCGAGAAGGTCCTGGGCGGTGCCCGGTCGATCGAGCGGCGGCTCCAGCGTGCTCGCATCGACAAGACCGTGCACGAGTTCCGCATCGAACAGGTCGTCTGGGGACTGGTGGGCTTCGGCGTCGGCGCCGCCTACGGCCTGCTCAAGGTGCTCGGCGGCGGGATCAACCCGGTGCTCGCGCTGGTCATCTGCGGACTCGGCTTCGCCGCGGGCGTCATCGCTCGCGACAACCGGCTGTCGAGCCAGGCCACCGGCCGCGAGCGCCAGATCGTCGCCGAGTTCCCCACGGTAGCCGAGCTCCTGGCCCTGGCCGTGGCAGCGGGGGAGAGCCCGGTCGCCGCCTTGGACCGCGTCGTACGCCGCAGCAACGGCGAGCTCTCGGCCGACCTCGCCGACGTGTTGGCCAAGGTGCGCACCGGTGAGCCGGTGAGCACGGCCTTCGACGGGCTCGCCGCCTCCACCGGGCTGCCGCTCGTGGCCAGGTTCGCCAGCGGGGTCGCTGTAGCCGTCGAACGCGGCACCCCGCTGGCCGACGTGCTGCACGCCCAGGCAGCCGACGTGCGCGAGGCCGGCCGTCGCGAGCTGATCGAGACCGGCGCGCGCAAGGAGGTCTTCATGATGGCGCCGGTGGTCTTCCTGGTGCTGCCCATC
The DNA here is from genome assembly GCF_049897745.1 of Nocardioides sp. LHG3406-4. Classification (NCBI taxonomy): domain Bacteria; kingdom Bacillati; phylum Actinomycetota; class Actinomycetes; order Propionibacteriales; family Nocardioidaceae; genus Nocardioides; species Nocardioides sp. LHG3406-4. The sequence goes on along the minus strand of NZ_JAFCWV010000001.1, from coordinate 14,345 downwards.
ACCATCGTCTTCGCGTTCTATCCCGGCGCCATCGGCCTCAGCCTGACCACACCGTGAACCACCGACCGGACACCTAGGGGGAACCATGAACGACCTCACCGCCGCCCTGCTGCGCGGCTATCTCTGTCTCCACGCGGCCGTCACCGCGCCGCGCGAGCGAGACGAGCGAGGTGACGTGCCGGGCTGGGTGATGATCACGGTCATGACGGCGGCGATCGTCGCCGGCCTGATCACCGTCGCGGGCCCGCAGCTCAAGGAGATGCTCGTCAACGCGCTGAACTCCGTGAAGTAGTCGTGGGGCATCGCGCTCGCTCAGGAGAGCGCGGATCGGCGGTCGTCGACTTCGTCTTCGTCCTGATCCTGCTGCTGCCGCTCTTCCTGGGCGTACTCCAGGTGGCGCTGGTGATGCACGTCCGCAACACCCTGGCCTCCGCGGCAGCCGAGGGCGCGCGGTACGCCGCGACGTGGGGCGCGACGGAGGCGGCTGGGCATCAGAGGACTCGGGAGCAGATCGAGGGAGCCGTGTCCGGAAAGTTCGCCGAGGACATCAGCATCGAGAGAGTCGACATCGGCGGCGCACCCGCCTATCGGGTGACCATCAGGGCCGAGGTGCCGGCTCTCGGGCTCGGTGGGCCCGGCGTGCGGCTCAGCGTGTCCGGCAACGCGATCATCGAGCAAGGTCCGGAGGGCGGCTCATGACGCGCCGACGGCGGGACGAGCGAGGCAGTGGACTGGTCGAGTTCGTGTGGCTCGGGATCATCCTGATCGTTCCGCTGCTCTGGATCGTCCTCTCGGTGTTCGAGGTGCAGCGTGGTGCCTTCGCGGTCAGCGCCGCGGCCCGCGCCGCCGGGCGCGCCTACGCGCTGGCGCCCAACGATCAGGAGGGCAGGGCACGCGCACAGGCAGTGGCCGACCTGACGCTGAAGGACCAGGGATCTCCGGGGATGGTCGCAAAGGTCGTCTCCTCGTGTGACCCAGGTCCGCCGTGCCACCAGGGCACGTCGGTGGTCACCGTCACGGTCACCTCGGGCGTGGACCTCCCCCTCCTGCCCGAGATCATCGGTGGCGACCGACCGAGCTTCGCTCTCTCGGCCACGCATCGGGTGCCGATCGGTCAGTACGTCCAGTCCGGGACCGCGAGTGGGGAGGAGGACCAAGATGGCGAACCGAAACCCACCGACGAACCGGACGAGACTCCCTGACGAACGCGGCTCCACCATCCCCCTCATCGTGGGCTTCGCGATGGTGCTCATGATGGGCATCGCGGTCGTCGTGGACGCCTCCGCCGCCTACCTCCAGCGCCAGGGCCTCGACACCCTGGCGGACGGCGCGGCCCTCCGCGGTGCCGATCTCGGGTCCGTCGGCACTTACGAGCACGGCATCCCAGCCGACCGCCTCGACCAGATCGAGAGCCAGGTCGACCGCGCGGTGGCGGCGTACCTGAGAGACTCCGGCGCCTTTCTCAAGTATCCCGGCATGACTCACCGCTCCCACGTCGATGAGGTCGCGGCCAAGGTCACTGTGCAGCTCACCGCACCGCTGGAGCTCCCGCTCACCATCCCCGGCTCTCCCGACCAGCCCCAGATCGGCGCCACCGGCACCGCCGCCGTCACGGTCCTGCGCTGATCGCAACGGCGGACTTGAAGCTCTGCGCCTGCTGGCCACAGGAGCCCACCCGGGCGGGGAGGGACCCCGCCCGGGTGGCGTTGGTGGAGCCTGGCTCAGGGGGTGACCAACGACCCCTTGGCATCAGGCTTCGACGAGTCGAACTTGTAGTTCTCCCGGAACTCATTCCAGCCCGGGCCCCGTGTGGCGAGCGGGCCCCAGCCGGTGGAGCGGAAGCGGTTGTTGATCGCGCGGACGTTGCCGTACGTTCCGCCGGCCGTCTCGATGTACAGGTTGTAGCCCTGTCCTTCGAAGTAGTTGCCGGTCAACGTCACGTTGTAGATCGCGATCCACGTCGGCTGGATGAACAATCCGCCGGTGGTGTTGCCACCCGAGGCGTCGAGACGGTTGTCGACGAACTTCACCGTGCGGGTGTCGCCCGCGTTCTTGCGGAAGTCGCGGATGGTCGCGGCCTCGTTGTGTGAGTCGCCCGAGGAGCGCAGGCCGGTCACGTAGTTCTTCTCGGCCAGTGCGTTGTGCACCGTGCCCGTCTCGAAGAAGCAGATGCCCGAGCCCATGCCGTGCATGTAGTTGCGCTGCAGGGTCCCGACGCCGAGGAACGCGCACGAACGAGCGATCGACGACGCGGGCATAGCACTGGCGTCGATCTCGGAGTCACGGATGATGACGTTTCCGACGGCGCTGGCCGAGCAGCTGGACCCGCAGACGGTCGTGGTGACCAGGAAGCTGTTGTGGTATCCGACACTGGTCGGCCGCATGCACGACTGGTCGACGATGATGTCGCCGTTCGAGAGGTCGAGAGGCACGGTCACCCGCACGCGCGTGAGGCGCGCGCCCCTGGCGGGCTTGGCCGGCCCGGTGTACGCCGGGAGGCTCGAGCACGAAAGGCCGTGCGGAGCGAGCCCGACGTTGGAAGCGTTGAGCTGCCAGCCGCGGAGGCCGTCAGCCGGCGGCGGGGGAGCCGGCGCCGGAGTCGGACTGGGGGTCGGCGTGGGGGCCGGAGTCGGGGCCGGAGTCGGGGTCGGAGACGGAGCTGGGGTGGGAGGCGGCGTGGGCGTCGGGGTCGGGGCAGGGGCCGGGTGGCCCTCCAGCGCATCCACGCGACCTTCCAGCGCCGCCACTCGTGCTTGGAGGTCGTCCTCGTTCGTGAGGGACGATCCAGGGGCGTCGCCACCGGGACTTGCCTGCGCCGGGGCGAGGATCGCCAGTGCTGCCACGATCACGGCGATCAGCGAGAGCAGGTAGCCCCGCTTGGCGCTCTGGCGCGCCGGGCCGGTGGGCTGAGACACCGACCCTCTCTTCATGTTGCTGCGCTCGTTCGATGTGCTGCTGGTGCTAGGGCCCTCGTTCAGGCCATCACGATGTCTGTCGTGCATATGGGGGAGGTTTCCTCTGTGTCAGAGACCAGATGACGGCGCGAGACAGCGACCCGGAGGCCTTGCGGAGGAAATGAGAAATCCCGGCTCGGGTTGCGAACGTTCCGCCACCGAAGTCCGGGGTAGCGCCACGATTGTGGCGCCACCACACGACCACAGCGTTCCGCGAAATGACAAACCGAGCGTCCGCCACCTGATTCGGGGATGTGTAATCAGCGAGAGCCTGATATACGCGTGCGCGGGGTATGTCGTCGACGTCGCGTCCTCGTCCGTGGAAATTGGCGGGCGCGGACTGCCTCGGAGACGGCTACGCTGAGAAGTCAGGCGCGACGCCCGAGCGCCCGAGCTCCGTGGACGGAGGCCGCGTCATCGGTCTCGACGAGCAGGACCCGCGACTCCCGTGCGACGATCGCGCATGGGCGCTTTCGAACGTCGCCCACTTGCTGTGCTCCTACGTGCGCCGCAGCGTCGGCTGGCTGCGCCGGCCGTATCGGGCAGCTTCGGCGAGCCCCTGGGCCAAGCGCTCAGCGATCGCTCGAGTGCCAGGTGGCGACCTCGTGGCCGTCGTATCCGTCACCGACCCCTCGGCGCGTGCACGTCGTCCCTACGCCCAGCCCAGCGGCACCCGCCTCGATGTGGCCGTGGAGGTCATCGAGGGTCGCCTCCCACTCTCCCACCGCGGGGACGACTCATGACGACTGCCCGGGCGCACCCGAGAGAGGACAGTCAGCCATGATCTCCATCGAACGACTCACCGACGTATTCGTCGAGGTTGCCGACACTCTGGTCGACGACTTCGATGTCATCGACTTCCTCCATCACCTCACCGGGCACGCCGCGTCCATCAGCGGTTCCGACGCGGTGGGCCTTCTCCTGGCCGACGTTGACGGCCAGTTGCAGTGCGTCGCCTCATCCAACGAGTCCGGCAGGATGCTCGAGCTCTTGCAACTGCAGGCCCATGAAGGCCCATGTCTGGACTGCTACCTCAGCCGAGCACCCGTCGTCAACGCCGACCTCACCTCAGCTGGCGATCGCTGGCCGGTGTTCGCCCCGGCCGCGATCGCCGCCGGGTTTCACTCGGTGCACGCCTTCCCCATGCGGCTGCGTGATCGGGCTATCGGCGCACTCAACCTGTTCGGCCGCGCAGGGGTCCAGTTCACCCCCGAGGAGGTGCGGGTCGTACAGTCGCTCGCCGACATCGCGACGATCGCCCTCCTCCAGGAGCGCGACCTCAGGCGAGCCGAAGCCGTGACTGAGCAGCTCCAAGGGGCGCTGAACAGCCGGATCGTGATCGAGCAGGCCAAGGGTGCCGTCGCCCAATTGGAGGGCACGAGCCCCTCTGAGGCTTTCCAGCTCCTCCGCTCCCGGGCACGCGCGTCCCGCCGCCGGCTCGCCGACGTCGCAGCAGAGGTGTTGCAGCGCATCGAACGGCACCGCGACAGCGACCGGCCGCCGTAACAAGGTGAGTTCGGCGCGGCGACACAGGCGCTTGCATCGTTCTGGGGCTTCGGCCAGCGTGTCTGGCCGGCGAGGCGGCCTCCGTGCCGCGGCCATCAGGCCGACAGAAGGTTGATCCTTCCCGAAGATGACAAACTTTTGTCATCTTCGGTCACAATGGAGGCATGCGCGACGACCTTGTTGACCTGCTTCGAACGATCGATTCCGCCGTTTTGGGCGAACGGATCCGAACCGCGCGCCTGCGCGCAGGGCTGACCCAGTCCCAGGTGGCCGGTGATGCGGTCTCCGTCGGCTACGTCTCCCGGATCGAGAGTGGGCAGCGCCGTCCGGACACCGGTCTGATGGCCGTGATCGCTGATCGGCTCGCCGTCACCGTCGACGAGCTGCTGCTGGGTGTCGCGCCCGATCGCATCGCCGAGCTCCGGCTCCAGCTTGACCACGCGGAGCTGGCGCTCGCCACGGGCTCGCCTGATGAGACGCTCGAGATCGTCGGCCGGATCCTGGTGGACCCGGCGGTCGAGGACCTCGCCGAGCTGCGTCGCAGCGCCGGCTACGTCCGCGCGAGCGCGCTTGAGGCGACCGGCGACCTGCAGGAGGCGATCCTCGTGCTCGAGGACCTGGCCGAGGCGTCGCCGCCGGACCTGGACTGGATCGACGGCCTGACCGCACTGAGCCGCTGCTACCGGGAGTCGGGCGAGCTCGGGCGCGCGATCGAGGTCGGAACTCAGGGAACCCGCCACATCGAGGAGTACGAGCTGGACGGGCTCGACGAGGCGATCCGGCTCAGCCTCACCGTCGCCGCTGCCTACTACGAGCAGGGCGACGCGGCGTACGCCGCGCGCCTGTGCCAGCGCGCGATCGACCGCGCGGAGGCGGTGGCGTCACCGGTGGCCAAGGCCATGGCGTACTGGAACAGCTCGGTCATCGAGTCCATGCGCGGCAACGCCTCCGCCGCACTGCCGATGACCCGCCGTGCCCTGGCCGTCATCGAGGCCACTGAGGACGCGCGCAACATCGCGCGGCTTCGCACCCATTTGGGCATCCTGCAGCTGCGGCTCGACCCGCCCGAGCCCCAGGAGGCCCTCGAGCTTCTGACACACGCTGCTGACGAGCTGGCCTTCACCGGTGCCGGGCCGGCAGACCTGGCTGACAACCGGATCGCGCAGGCACGTGCGCGCTTCCTGCTCGGCGACGTGGACGGCGCTCGTCGCCAGGCCAGTGAGACCGCGACCGTAGTTCGCTCCAGCATGCCGATCCTTGCGGCTGACGCGTTCGCGCTGCTCGGTCAGATCGCGGTGCACGAGGACGCGCTTGACACTGCTCGCAGCCATTTCCAGGAGGCGGTGTTGCTTCTCAGCGGCATGGGTGCTGACCGGGCGGCTGCCCAGCTGTGGTTCGAGCTGGCCGGGCTCCTCGAGAGCGTGAGTGAACCTGCGGCCGCACTCGACGCCTACCGACGGGCAGCAGCGGCGACCGGGCTGGTGGCTCCTTCGTCGCGCCGCATGACTCCGGCGACGACGCGCTGAGACAACGAGTCGTCAGCAGCACCAGCGGTTTGCGGAGACCGTAGTCGGGGCGTCCGGCGTCGCGGCGGTGACCGCTCCACCGATGCCGAGCAGGGACAGGGTTGCGACGACTCCGACGAGGATCCTGCGCGTGGGGCTCATGATGTTTCCTTTCTGGCCCCCGGCATCGGGGGAAATTTGGCTGTGACAAGAATCTGTCACATTTTGGCAAGGCATGTGGCAGGATAGCGGCATAACGCGTTCGAGGCATGAATGCACAGCCGACCCCCCCATTTGGCGGTGCTTGCCCCAGACGCGGCACAGAGAAACCGCATCGACCCCGCTGGAGAGCCCACCCCCCCGGATCTCTAGCGGGGTCGAGCGCTGTCCGGGCGTCTGCAGACGTGAAGCTGGGCTCTCAGCAACGCTCCGGACGCCGGTTGCCGCCCTGTCCGCGTGGGTGGCGCTACCGACGGGCGAGGGTCGAATACCACGCAGTGAGAGGCCTGTGCCCCGGCTGGTCTAGTCCGGCGACGACGCGGGGCGGCGGATCGACGCCGTACTCGAGCGTGGTCGCGGTGATTCCGAGCACGCGCCACCATGAGTACAAACGAGCGTTTGTGATAGCCTCACCGGCATGTCCTCCTCGAGCCCCGCAGCGGCCGATCCCGATCTCGACCAGGCGCTGCGTGCGCTGGCGGACGCCAACCGCCGAGCCATCCTTGCCGTGGTGCGCGCGGGTCCGCGGCCCGTGGGGCAGATCGCCGAGGAGGTGGGGCTGTCCCAGCAGACGGCGTCCCATCACCTCGGCGTGCTGCGCGCTGCGGGACTGGCCCGCAGCACGCGCGAGGGAACCCGACACCTGTTCGCGGTGGACACCGACGGTCTGATGGCGGTGCGGTCGTACCTGGATGAGTTCTGGCCGGCGAAGCTCGCTGCCCTCAAGACCGCGATCGAAGCCCAGGACGGACGGCGCGATGGCTGAGTTCGCCACGTCGATCGACATCGACGCCGAGCCGGGCGTCGTATTCGACTATCTGGTGACCGAGGCCGGTCTGACGGCATGGATGGGACAGCATGCCGTCCTGGATGCGCGTCCGGGTGGCGGGTTCGCGGTCGACATCGCCGGGCACGCGGTCCGTGGCGAGTACCTGGAGGTTGAACGGCCGCATCGGGTGGTCGTCTCCTGGGGTGTGGTCGGCAGCGCGGATCTTCCACCGGGCGCCTCCACTGTCGAGTTCACCCTCGTCCCGATCCGGCACGGCACCCGGGTCGAGCTGACCCATGCCGACCTGCCGGACGCCAAGCTCGACGGTCACGCCGACGGCTGGACACACTTCTTGATGCGTCTGCGCTGCACGACCCGTGAAGGCGGCGCCGGTCACGACGACTGGGTGCCCCTCGAAGACCGAGCCGACCACCGAACACCATCGTGAAGGAGCACTCCATGACGCAGACAACCGGTTCGACCTCGCTCGACACGGTGCGGGAGTACCACCGCGCCTGGACCGGCGGCGACATCGATCAGGCCATGACCCTCGTGGCCGATGACGTCGTGTGTCATGCACCCGGGGGCGACCTGGTGGGCAAGGCGGCCTACCGCGGCTTCCTCGCCGGTTTCGCTCCCAAGCTCATCGGCTTGAGTGACGCGGTGAGCTTCGCGGACGACGACCGGGTGGCGTTGTTCTACTACCCGCACACGGCGGTGACGACCACCGCGCCCGCCGCGGAGTACTTCACCCTCCGTGAGGGAGTCATCACGGAGAGCGTGCTCGTCTTCGACCGCCTGTCCTTCGCCCCACCGCAGCACCAGTAGGCGACGGGGTCGTGAAGGGTGCCGGGCCGTGCGCCGCACTCTTTCGACACGTCACCCAGCCCCGCCGTACTGTTGCCCCTTGTGGCAGCCACCGACTTCGACGCAGAGATCAAGACGCTTCAGGCGACCATGAAGACCATCGGTCAGGTCCTGGACCTCGACGCCATGCGCGCCGAGATCGCCGACCTCGGCGAGCAGGTTGCCGCCCCTGACCTGTGGGACAACCAGGACAACGCCACCCGCGTCACCGGGCGTCTCTCGATGCTGCAGGGCGAGCTCGACCGGTTCCTCAGCCTCGACGGCCGCATCGAGGACCTCGCCCTCATGGTCGAGATGGCCACCGAGGAGGGCGACGCCGGCACGCTCGAGGACTCCGAGAAGGAGCTCCTGCGGATCAAGAAGTCCGTCGAGTCGCTCGAGATCCGTACCCTGCTCAACGGCGAGTACGACGTCCGCGAGGCGCTGGTGAGCATCCGGGCGGGAGCCGGGGGAGTGGATGCCGCCGACTTCGCCGAGATGCTGATGCGGATGTACACGCGCTGGGCCGAGCAGCACAGCTACCCCGTCGAGGTCTACGAGACGTCGTACGCCGAGGAGGCGGGCCTCAAGTCCGCGACGTTCGCGATCCACGCGCCCTACGCCTACGGCACGCTCTCGGTCGAGGCCGGAACGCACCGCCTGGTGCGGATCAGCCCCTTCGACAACCAGGGCCGCCGGCAGACCAGCTTCGCGGCGGTCGAGGTGGTGCCGGTGCTGGAGCAGACCGACGAGATCGACATCCCCGACGAGGAGATCCGCGTCGACGTCTACCGCTCCGGCGGTCCGGGCGGGCAGTCGGTCAACACCACCGACTCCGCGGTGCGACTGACCCACATCCCCACCGGCACCGTCGTCTCCTGCCAGAACGAGAAGAGCCAGCTGCAGAACAAGGCCAGCGCCATGGTGGTCCTCAAGGCCAAGCTGCTCGCGCTCAAGAAGGCCGAGGAGAAGGCCCACCTCGACGGGCTGCGCGGCGACGTCCAGGCATCGTGGGGCGACCAGATGCGCAACTACGTGCTGAACCCCTACCAGATCGTCAAGGACCTGCGCACCGGCTACGAGAGCGGCAACCCCAGCGCGGTCTTCGACGGCGACATCGACCCCTTCCTCGAGGCGGGCATCCGCTGGCGCCGGGGCGCGGAGAAGGCCGAGTCCAACTAGGCAGACCGCCGCGGTCCGCTCGACGCTGCTGGCGCCTCAGGGCGTTGCTCCGTGCCTCAGTGTCCGCAGTGCCCTAGGGTCTGGTGACGAACGTCACACCCTCGGAGGTATGCGTGGATCCCACACCGATCGCCCCGGCGTACGGCGCCGGAATCCTGCTCGCCATCGCTGCGGTCGCGGTCCTGGTGCTGCTCTTCCTCATCATCCGCTTGAGGATGCACGCGTTCGTCGCGCTGGTCCTCGTCAGCGTGCTCACTGCGCTGGCGACGCAGATCCCGCTCTCCGATGTCGCCTTCGTGACGACGTACTTCTTCGGGAAGACGCTCGGCACCGTCGCGCTGCTCGTCGGGCTCGGGGCGATGATCGGGCGGCTGCTGGAGGTGACCGGCGGCGCCCAGGTGCTCGCCGACACACTCATCAACGCCTTCGGCGAGAAGCGGGCGCCCTTCGCGCTCGGCGTCGCCGCGCTGCTCTTCGGCTTCCCGATCTTCTTCGACGCCGGTCTGGTGGTCTTCCTGCCGATCATCTTCTCCGTCGCCAAGCGGTTCGGCGGCTCGGTGCTCATCTACGCGCTGCCGGCGGCCGGTGCCTTTGCGGCCATGCACGCGATCGTGCCGCCGCACCCCGGCCCGGTCACCGCGGCCGCAGAGCTGGACGCCAGCATCGGCCTCACCCTCCTGATCGGCACGCCGGTCGCGGTCATCTCCTGGTATGTCGGCGTCTTCCTCTTCACGCGCTACTACGGCGGCAAGATCGACGTGCCGATCGACGACAGCCTTCTCACCGGTCGCAAGGCGGGGGAGGAGGAGAAGGCGGACGAGCGCCCCGGCCCGCTCCCCAGCTTCGGGCTGGTCCTCTTCGTCCTCCTGCTGCCCCTGCTGCTGATCGCCTTCAACACCGTGCTCACCACGCTCGTGCAGGGCGGCACCCTGGAGGAGGCCACCTGGATCGACGCGCTGGTCTTCATCGGCCAGACCCCCATCGCGCTGCTGATCACCCTGCTCTTCGCGACGTACGCGCTCGGCACCAAGGGCCGCTCGGCCGCCCAGGTCGAGACGATCCTCAACGACGCCCTCGGGCCGATCTGCGCGATCATCCTCATCACCGGCGCCGGCGGCATGTTCGGCGGCGTGCTCCGACACAGCGGCATCGGCGAGGCGCTGTCGGACTCGCTGGCCGACCTCGGGCTGCCCCTGATCATCTCGGCGTTCTTCATCGCGACCCTGCTCCGCGTTGCTCAGGGTTCGGCGACCGTCGCCCTCACCACGACGGCCGGTCTGCTCAGTGCCGGTGCTGCGTCCGCCGACCTGTCGTCGATCGACCTGGTCGCCATGGTGCTGGCGATCGCGGCCGGCGCCACGGTCCTCTCGCACGTCAACGACTCCGGCTTCTGGCTGGTCAGCAGGTTCTTCGGGATGGACGTGAAGACCACGCTGCGGACCTGGACGCTGATGGAGACCACGCTGGGCCTGACGATCTTCATGCTGTCACTCATCCTCTGGTACGCCACGCCATGAGCGCGGGGGCGCAGCCGGTCCGGCACCTGGTCTTCATGGGTGTCTCCGGCTCGGGGAAGTCGACGGCGGCGCAAGCCGTCAACGAGCGCCTGGGATGGGCGTTCGCCGAAGGCGACGACTTCCACCCCCAGGCCAACATCGACAAGATGGCTGCCGGCCGGCCGCTCAACGACGAGGACCGCTGGCCCTGGCTGGAGTCGCTGGCCGCGTGGACCCGTGAGCACGATCGCGCCGGTCGCTCGACGATCGTGGCCTGCTCGGCGCTGCGCCGCGCCTACCGCGACATCCTGCGCACCGGTGGGGAGCACACCTACTTCGTCCACCTGCACGGCGACAAGGGGCTGATGCTGCAGCGCATGGGGTCGCGGGAGCACTTCATGCCGCCGTCGTTGCTGGAGTCGCAGCTCGACACGCTCGAGCCGCTGCAGCCCGACGAGTCGGGCATGGTCGCCGACATCGCGGACCCGCCCGAGCTGATCGCCGGTCAGGTGCTGCTTCGGCTCGGACTGGCCTGACCGCCGCTCGGCCGCTGCCGGCTCGGCGATCACGTCGACTGCTGCTCTAGCCGGGACCGGAGGAGGACCGCCGCAGGACCACTCGAGGACCGTCCGGGGACCGTCGGAGGACCGGAATCACTCGAACCCCATCTGTTTCACCCGGTGCGCGACGCACGCTGTGCGCGAATGGTTGTCCGGGGCTGTCCCGGGCTCTCTGTCCGCTCTCCCAGGAGAATTCTCATGACGACCTCGGCGCACCCCGCGGGACCACCTCAACCGTCGGCAACCACGGCTCGGGGCTCGTCGCTTGCCCGCCGTATTCTGCTCGGCCTACTCACCTTGATCCTCGGAGTCGGCGTACTCGCCCTTGGCGCCAGCGGACCGGCCTCAGCTGCACCCGTCTATGAGCTGGACGGCCAGTGGGAGCCCGGGACTCCAGGTCAGCCCGGAGTGCCGGACCCGTTCGCCGGAAAGGGCGACGTGGTCACCGCAGTGTGGCGACTCAACGTCAACAGCGACCTCCCGGCACCGACCAACGAGCTGGTCGACAACGTCCATGCCACGGTCACGCTGGAGAACGGCCACTTCACCCAGCTGCCCTCGGTGTGTCTGACCGGCGGTGCGTTCACGCCGCAGTCGAGCCTGTCCGCGGACAAGAGGACACTGGTGTGCAACCTCGGCTCGATGCGCGAAGGCACCGCTGCGGTGCTGCAGACCGCGATCGTGGTGGACGGTCCGACCGGGTCGAACGTCGTGGCGACCGGTTCCTTCAACGGGCTCACGGTGCCGCTGCCGGAGATCCCGATCCAGAACGGCTTCGGCATGGACATGAGGTGGGAGACCGCGTCGAGCGCCCAGGCCTCCGCCACGCCTGGCAACTCGCAGTACTTCGACTTCGAGTGGACGCTGTTCCTGGAGAACGGCAGTGACGACGGCCCCGACCAGGTGACGTACGACCTCACCATCACCTCACCGCAGGGTCAGCCGCTCGAGCTCGGCCAGCGCGAGCCCGCAGCGCCGTACAACCAGCCGTGTACGCCGTTCACAACCGGGGTGGCCGCGGGACACCCCTACACCGTCGGCGTCGGTGCCGCGAACCAGCAGGCTCCCTTCGTTGACCAGTGTCTGCTGACCCAGACCGGTCCGACGACCTTCCGCATGACGCTGACGGGGATCGACTACTCCCGGGCGCAGGCACCTACCCGCGACTCCGCCGGTCAGCCGCTGCCGGTCGACCGCACTGCTGTCGCGACCGGGTCGATCTGGCTGAAGGCAGGCCCGCTCGCCCAGAACATCTCGGTGACGTTGGACTCCGACGAGCCGGTCTACACCGCGACCACCGGACTCACCGACCAGGACGACGCGGCCAACAACGTCTCGTCCCGGGCGGTCGTGCTGCCTGGCACCTGGTCGCACTCATACGGTCGCCCGCGTGGCGGGTCGCCGTGGGACAACAGCTACACCGAGCCGGCCGGAGCGACGATCATCTCCTCCAGCAACATCACGATCGGCGCCCAGAACCCTCCGCCCGGAACGACCATGGGGTTGTGTGTGCCGCTGGACACCCAGTTCGTCACCTACGACCATGTCGCGCTCTACGGCACGAACAGCTCGGGGAGTGCCTATCTGCCCGGCTACGGCACCTACGCCTACTACGTCGGCAACGACCCCCTCATGACCCCCGGAAGCGGCAGCTACAACCCCGACGCGTTCACCGACTGTGGAGGCTCCGTGGGGTGGACCAACGTCGAGCCGGCCGACAAGAGCCTGGTCAAGGGCGTCCGTTGGACCGCACCGGCCGACGGCGCGGACAGCCGCAACATCTTCATGCAGACCTTCACCACCATCAACCCCACGACCTCGATCGGTCAGGACGTCTGGACGTTCGGCTCCTACATGATCAACGGCTTCTGGGACTACAGCCCCCACGACACCAGCCCCGCTGGCTCCAGCGTCTTCGACATCACACCAACGCCTGGTTCCCGCTACCCCTACACCACTGGTGGACGCGACAAGGTCCGCGTGATCGGGGCCTACCCGGCGGTCCAGAAGACCGTCGACCGCGGCGTCGTACGCCCTGGGGAATCGGTGAGCTATACCCTCACCTACTCCGCCAACGGCTCGGGCGTCGCCGCCACGGTGGATGACTACACGATCGTCGACCACCTGCCGATCGGCATGACCTACACCGCTGGATCCGCCAACCCCGAGCCGACGATCACCACCGACGCCGGCGACGGTCACCAGGTCCTCACGTGGAATCTCGACGGGGTGACCACCAACGTCCAGCACCCGCTGACCTACCAGGCGGTCCCCGGCGGCAGTGTCACCCCGGGTCAGGCGCTGACGAACGTCGTCACCGCCTCGCTGGGCACGGAGACCTCAGGTCCAGCGTCGGCGCAGGTGACGGTCGAGACGAACGGGTTCACCCAGATCTCGAAGACGACCGACACGCCGTTCATCCCGAACCTGGATGGTTCGGGTAAGGGTGAGGGGTCGTGGACGGTGACGGTGCGGTCGGTCGACCCGTTGCCGCAGGCGTACACGGACGTGATCGACATCCTTCCGTACAAGGGTGACCGGCGCGGAACGGACTTTGCGGGGAGCTACGCACTCGCACAGGTGGAGGTGCTCGACGGGCAGACGGTCTACTACACCGCCGCCGACCCGGCGACGCTGTCGGACGACCCGAACGCGGCGGCCAACGGCGGTGCGAACACACCCTCGGCGCTGTGGTCGACGACCAAGCCGGCGAAGCCGACGGCGGTCCGGGTGATCGGTCCGGCGCTGGCGCCGGGTGCGACCCAGCAGTTCCGGGTGCACATCGCGACCGACGGGGCCAAGGGCGGCAACCGGTACGTGAACCGTGCGCAGGGTCGTGCGGAGCACACCCGGTTGGTGATGCGGACCTCGGCGCCGATGTCGGTGGCGGCGTTCTACTCGGCGAACCTGAAGAAGTTCGTGCAGGACGCGCAGGGTGTGTGGCGTGACGCGAACGATGTGGCGGACTACCCGGCGTTCAAGCTGGGTGACACGGTGAACTACCGGATCGTGATCACGAACACCGGGCAGGGCACGTTGAGGAACCTGAACATCAAGGACGACAAGTTCTCTCAGGGGTCGTTCCACGTGGACACGTTGGCGCCGGGTCAGTCCCAGAGCCACGAGTTCTCCTCGGTGATCCCCGGCGATGCGACGGGCACGTTGGTGAACACCGCGTGTGCGACCGCGGACACCCCGGCGGATGCTGCTCCGGTCAAGCCGACGATCAACTGTGACCCGGCCGGTCGGGAGATCACCAACTATGTGACCCGCAAGGACTCCGACCCGCTGCCGGGGACCCCGTTGCA